>NZ_AQXB01000004.1 GCF_000375365.1 Corynebacterium mastitidis DSM 44356
AGGTGAGCAATATCCATGCGGTGGATGCTGAGAAGCAGAAGCTGTTGCCGGTGGGCGAGAAGATGGTCTTTGTGGGCGATCTGAAGGCGCCGGAGGCGGGTAAGCTGCACGCGGATAAGGCTGATGTTGCTGGTACTCCTGTTGATGAGGAGGGTGAGCCGACGAGCTTCACCCCGGTCGATGAGGATGGCAAGCCGCAGGTTGATGAGCAGGGTAATCCTGTTGTCAAGGAGCCTGGTACGCCTGTTGAGTCTCAGGAGGATCAGGCTCACACCGTGACCGAGCCTGAGTTCACGCCGGAGATTGCCACCTCGGCCTCGGTTGATAAGGACAGCAAGGTTGAGGCCTTCGCTTCCGACGAGGATCAGACGGTGTTTGACACGGTGACGGTGGAGAACCTGGTTGAGGGTGCTTCGTACACGTTGGATGCGCAGTTGATGAAGAAGTCTGATTCTTCTGAGATTGCTGGTGCGACGGGTTCGAAGACCTTTACGGCGGATGAGTCTGGTCTGGATGAGTTCGTGAAGAACGATGATGGTTCTGTGTCTGGTTCTGTGGTGGTGGAGATTCCGCTGAAGGCTGGCTTGTTGGAGTCTGGTGATTCTGCGGTGGCGTTTGAGACGCTGACCTCTGCTGATGAGAAGGCTCAGGAGCATCGTGCTGAGGAGTTGACTGATGGTTCGAAGCCTTCGGGTGATGTGATCGCGGATCACAAGGACATCAACGACGCGAAGCAGACGGTGACTTACGAGGTCAAGGACGAGACCAAGCCGAACCCCGGTAAGCCGTCCGAGTCCGTGCCGCCGTCGGAGCAGCCGGAGAACCCGGTGGTCAACCCGTCGGATGATTCTTCCGATGAGCCCACGCCGTCTTCGAAGAAGCCGGAGCCGCAGCCTTCTTCCCAGGAGCCTGTGGAGACGGAGGAGCCGACGACGTCGGTGACCTCCGAGCCTGCGGAGCCGTCTGATTTGGAGCCGTCGATTAAGACGTCGGTGGATCCGAAGACGATGGAGATCGCCCCGGGCGGCAAGGTCGTGGATACGGTCTCGTACGAGGGCCTGAAGCCGGGCACGGAGTACACGCTGCGTGCTCAGATGGTGGACAAGGATGACCAGAGCCGAGTGATCGGTTCCGGTGAGAAGACGTTCACCACGCCGGCCTCGGACGCGGAGTCCGTTGACGGTTCCGTGGACGTGGACATCACGTTCAACGCGAATGCCAAGGACGTGTCGTCTGCGGTGGCGTTCGAGGAGCTGACCTCGAAGGTTGTCGATGCCAAGGGCAATGAGACCCCGGATGCTTCGAAGCCGAACGCGATCGCGGAGCACAAGGACATCAACGATGCCGCACAGACCGTGAACTCTGAGGAGACCCCGGGTACTCCGAAGCTTGAGCTGAAGAAGTACATCGGTACGCAGGAGTTCACCGGTGAGGAGAAGCCGCAGGATCAGCCTGGTGCTGATGGTGTGGTGGATGCTCAGGATTCCTCGAAGGCGTTTGTTGCTAAGGATGCGGATCAGGAGCTGACGGTGACCTTTGTGGTGACCAACACTGGTGGTCTGGATCTGAAGGATGTGTCTGTTGCTGATGAGCTGACGGATGCGGATACCGCGGGTATCGAGCTTGGTGAGATTACTCCTGCTAAGCAGGACATCAAGGTTGGTGAGTCGGTGAACTTTGTTGCGAAGATCAAGGCTCCGGAGGCTGGGAAGCTGCATGCTGATGAGGCGAAGGCTTCTGGTGTTCCGGTGGATGAGAATGGCAATGAGGTTCCGTGGACGGATGCTGATGGCAAGGAGCACAAGCCGGGCGAGAAGGTGGATTCGAATGTGGATCCTGCTCACGCTACGACCCCGAAGCCGGGCGAGGAGCCTGAGCAGCCCGCCAAGGACGTCAGCCCCAAGCCGGGTAAGAAGCCCGAGGCTAAGCCGGCCAAGCCTGGTAAGCCCGAGCCGAAGATCACCACGGACGCTGCGATCGAGGATCACGGTGCCCTGGTGGCCGGTGCGACGGTGGTGGACACGGTCAGCTTCGAGAACCTGGTTCCGGGTAAGAAGTACGAGCTGTCTGCCGAGCTGATGTGCAAGGCCTCCGGCGAGTCCACGGGTGCCACCGCCAAGGTGACGTTCGTGCCGCAGGTGGCCAACGGTCAGATCAATGTCCCGATCGCGGTGACCGATGGCGATTGCTCCGAGCAGGTTGCCTTCGAGACGCTGCGTAACGCCGATGGTGAGGTGGTGGCTGTCCACCACGACATCAACGATGAGGCGCAGACGGTGACGGCGCAGGATGTGCTGAAGCCGGCCCCGTCCGATGAGGTCAAGGCGGCGAAGAAGGACAAGAACGTCACGGTTGTCACCGAGGGTGCTCCCGAGGTGGGTAAGGCCGTGGCCCCGAAGACGCCGCGTCGCTCGATTAAGGCGATTCCGTCTGGTTCCCTGGTGTTCGAGGAGGGCATGCCCTCTCAGATCTAGGGGAGTGACAGTGGCCGGGCGCCTCGGCGGTGCCTAGGGCTGTGAATGGGCGAGAGGCCCCATGTGGTTGGTGGATAACCCCGCAGGGGGCCTTCCCTTGTGCGCAGGGCGCGCCCCCACCCCCGATGAACCTTTACGAGTCCCTCACGAGGACACGACGCGGGGGCGGGCAGCCAGCGGGTACCATCGTGGTCATGCTTCCAACCTCTCGCGTTGTCTCCGTGCTCCTCATGGGCGTAGGCGCGGCCCTCCTTGTTGCGGGGGCGCTGGCGCCCAGGGTGATCCAGGAGGATAGCCGCCTCCCGCTGGACCTGGGGGAACTGACGTGGACGGTGCGGGACGACGCCGCGGAGTCGATGGTGCTGGCGGACTCGAACCGCCCGGTGGTGACCACCCCGGTGGTGCGCCAGACGCACCTCACGCTGGAGGAGCCCTCCTCGGAAGAGACGGTGATGACCCGCGTGGGCACCACGCAGTTGCGGGAGAGCCGCCAGGAGGAGGCGCAGCGCCTCATCTCCGCCCAGGTGTGGAGCTACGGGGTGGACCGCGTGACCGGGCGGGGCACGGGCTCCGCGGTGCTGAGCCAGCAGCTCGCCAGCCCCACGGAGGAGGTGGCGGCGCCCGGGGTGTGGTGGAAGTTCCCCTCGCCCGTGGAAGAGCAGGGCTACGAGGTGTTCGATGAGACCCTGCGCGGCACCGCCCCGGCGAGCTTCGAGGGCGTCGAGGAGCGGGAGGGGCGCGAGGTCTACCACTTCCGCCAGGTGATCGAGCCCACCAACGTGGCCCGGCTGTACCCGGGGGTGTTTAATACCACGGACTTCCCGGAGGCGGGGGAGGGGGAGGACGGGCGCGGCTTCCTGTTCCATTCCGCCACGCGGGATTATTATGTGGATCGTGCCTCCGGCCTGGTGGTGGATCTTCGGGAGAAGATTGATGATTACTACGGCACCGCGGACGGGGCCAAGCGGGAGCAGGTCCTTGCCTTCGACGGGAGGCTGGAACCCCAGCAGTCCGAGGAACTTCTCGCTGCGGCGCAGCGAGTGGCGGATCGCCCGCGCGTGGGGGTATGGTCCTGGGCGGGGATCGGCCTCGGGGTCGCGCTCGTGGCGCTGGGCGCGATCGGGGCCCTGCGGCCGGGGCGTCGCTGAGGGCGGCGTGCGCCCGGCGGGCGGCGTCGATACGCATGGGCCGAACGTGACCTTGCGCGCGGGCTGAAAGTGGTATAGGCTACTTCGTTGCGCTGGAATCCGTCTCCGGTACACACCGTAACCTTGATCGCTTGGCTTTGAAAAGCCAATTTGACAAGGTGATTTTGTGCTATCTGGGGCGGGTGTCCACAGCAGTGAAAATGCTAAAACTACCAGCGGATGTGCACGGTTGTTGGCCCATGCAACCGGCACTCCGCGTGAGGTGCTGGAAGGACCCATCTTGGCAGTCTCCCGCCAGACCAAGTCAGTGGCCGATACCCCCGGAGCTCCGAAGCGTTACTCCTTTGCTAAGTACACGGAGCCTATTGAGATCCCGGGCCTCCTTGACGTGCAGCGTGATTCCTTTGACTGGCTCGTTGGCACGCCGCAGTGGCGCGCCCGCCAGCAGGAGGAGCGCGGCCCCGAGGCGCGCATCACCAGTG
Organism: Corynebacterium mastitidis DSM 44356; assembly: GCF_000375365.1. GTDB lineage: Bacteria > Actinomycetota > Actinomycetes > Mycobacteriales > Mycobacteriaceae > Corynebacterium > Corynebacterium mastitidis. The sequence continues at coordinate 4,105 of NZ_AQXB01000004.1, forward strand.
GTCTTGAGGATATTCTCGATGAACTCTCTCCGATTCAGGATTACTCCGGCAACATGTCGCTGTCCCTGTCGGAGCCTCGCTTCGAAGAGGTGAAGAACTCCATCGAGGAGTCCAAGGACAAGGACATTAACTACTCGGCTCCGCTGTACGTCACGGCTGAGTTCATTAACAACGATACCCAGGAGATCAAGTCCCAGACCGTGTTCATCGGCGACTTCCCGATGATGACGGACAAGGGAACGTTCATCGTGAACGGCACGGAGCGCGTGGTGGTCTCGCAGCTCGTGCGCTCTCCCGGCGTGTACTTCGATCAGACCATCGACAAGTCCACGGAACGCCCCCTGCACTCCGTGAAGGTGATCCCCTCGCGCGGCGCCTGGCTGGAGTTCGACGTGGACAAGCGCGATACCGTGGGCGTGCGCATCGACCGCAAGCGCCGTCAGCCGGTCACCGTGCTGCTCAAGGCGCTGGGGTGGACCACGGAGCAGATCCGCGAGCGCTTTGGCTTCTCCGAGATCATGATGTCCACGCTGGAAAACGACGGCGTGGAGAACACCGACCAGGCCCTGCTGGAGATCTACCGCAAGCAGCGCCCGGGCGAGCAGCCCACCCGCGAGCTGGCGCAGTCCCTGCTGGACAACGCCTTCTTCCGCGCCAAGCGCTACGACCTGGCCAAGGTGGGCCGCTACAAGGTCAACCGCAAGCTGGGCCTGGGCGGGGACCACGACGGCCTGATGACGCTCACGGAAGAGGACATCGCCACCACCCTGGAGTACCTCGTGCGCCTGCACGCGGGCGAGCGCACCATGACCTCCCCCACGGGCGAGGTCATCCCGGTGGAGACGGACGACATCGACCACTTTGGCAACCGCCGCCTGCGCACCGTGGGCGAGCTGATCCAGAACCAGGTGCGCGTGGGCCTCTCCCGCATGGAGCGCGTGGTGCGCGAGCGCATGACTACGCAGGACGCGGAGTCCATTACCCCGACCTCCCTGATTAACGTGCGGCCGGTCTCTGCGGCGATCCGCGAGTTCTTTGGCACCTCGCAGCTCTCGCAGTTCATGGACCAGAACAACTCGCTTTCGGGCCTGACCCACAAGCGCCGCCTCTCCGCGCTGGGCCCCGGCGGCCTCTCCCGCGAGCGCGCGGGCATCGAGGTGCGCGACGTGCACCCCTCCCACTACGGCCGCATGTGCCCCATCGAGACCCCCGAGGGCCCGAACATCGGCCTGATCGGCTCCCTGGCCACCTACGCCCGGGTCAACCCCTTCGGCTTCATCGAGACCCCCTACCGCAAGGTGGTGGACGGCAAGGTCACCGACGAGGTGGAGTACCTCACGGCGGACGAGGAGGATCGCTTTGCCGTGGCCGAGGCCTCCACCGAGGTGGACGCCGAGGGCAACATCACCCAGGGGCGCATCGAGGTGCGCGTGAAGGACGGGGACATCCAGGTGAGCACCGCCCAGGGCGTGGACTACCTGGACGTTTCCCCGCGCCAGATGGTCTCCGTGGGCACCGCCATGATTCCCTTCCTGGAGCACGACGACGCCAACCGCGCCCTCATGGGCGCGAACATGCAGAAGCAGGCCGTGCCGCTGCTGCGCTCCGAGGCCCCGCTGGTGGGCACCGGCATGGAGTACCGCGCCGCCTACGACGCGGGCGACCTGGTGATCGCCCCGCGCGCGGGCGTGGTGGAGAACGTCTCCGCGGACTTCATCACCATCATGGACGACGAGGGCCAGCGCGATACTTTCATGCTGCGCAAGTTCGAGCGCACCAACCAGGGCACCTGCTACAACCAGACCCCGCTGGTGAAGATCGGCCAGCGCGTGGAGGCCGGCGAGGTGCTTGCCGACGGCCCCGGCACCCACAACGGCGAGATGGCGCTGGGCCGCAACCTCCTCGTGGCGTTCATGCCGTGGGAGGGCCACAACTACGAGGACGCCATCATCCTCAACCAGCGCGTGGTGGAGGAGGACATCCTGACCTCCATCCACATCGAGGAGCACGAGATCGACGCCCGCGATACCAAGCTGGGCGCCGAGGAGATCACCCGGGAGATCCCCAACGTCTCCGAGGACGTGCTGCGCGACCTCGACGACCGCGGCATCGTGCGCATCGGCGCGGACGTGCGCGCGGGCGACATCCTGGTGGGCAAGGTCACGCCCAAGGGTGAGACGGAGCTGACCCCGGAGGAGCGCCTGCTGCGCGCCATCTTTGGCGAGAAGGCCCGCGAGGTGCGCGATACCTCCCTGAAGGTGCCCCACGGCGAGACGGGCAAGGTCATCGGCGTGCGCCGGTTCTCCCGCGAGGACGACGACGACCTCGCCGCCGGCGTCAACGAGATGATCCGCGTGTACGTGGCGCAGAAGCGCAAGATCCAGGACGGCGACAAGCTGGCCGGCCGCCACGGCAACAAGGGCGTGGTGGGCAAGATCCTGCCGCCCGAGGACATGCCCTTCATGGCCGACGGCACCCCGGTGGACATCATCCTGAACACCCACGGCGTGCCGCGCCGTATGAACATCGGCCAGGTGCTGGAGACGCACCTGGGCTGGCTGGCGGCCGCGGGCTGGCAGGTGGACCCGGAGGACGAGAAGAACGCCGAGCTGCTCAAGACCCTCCCCAAGGAGCTGTACGACGTCCCGGCGGGCTCGCTCACCGCGACCCCCGTGTTCGACGGCGCCACCAACACCGAGGTGGCGGGCCTGCTGGCCAACTCCCGCCCCAACCGCGACGGCGACGTCATGGTGGACGGCAACGGCAAGACGATGCTGCTCGACGGCCGCTCCGGCGAGCCCTTCCCGTACCCGGTGTCCGTGGGCTACATGTACATGCTCAAGCTGCACCACCTGGTGGACGAGAAGATTCACGCCCGCTCCACCGGCCCGTACTCCATGATTACCCAGCAGCCGCTGGGCGGTAAGGCGCAGTTCGGTGGTCAGCGCTTTGGCGAGATGGAGGTGTGGGCCATGCAGGCGTACGGCGCGGCCTACACCCTCCAGGAGCTGCTGACGATCAAGTCCGACGACGTGATGGGCCGCGTGAAGGTGTACGAGGCCATCGTCAAGGGCGAGAACATCCCGGACCCGGGCATCCCCGAGTCCTTCAAGGTGCTGCTCAAGGAGTTGCAGTCCCTGTGCCTGAACGTGGAGGTGCTCTCCGCGGACGGCACGCCGATGGAGCTCTCCGGCTCCGATGACGACATGGAGGCCACGACCTCGCTGGGCATCAACCTGTCCCGCGACGAGCGCTCCGATGCCGACATCGCCTAAGCACAACCAGACCCCTTAAGTCTTATCCGCCATCTCAATCCCTCCCGCCAGGGGAGGGGAAAGGGAGTTACGTGTTCGACGTAAACCTCTTCGACGAGCTTCGCATTGGCCTAGCCACTGCTGACGACATCCGTCGTTGGTCCAAGGGCGAGGTGAAGAAGCCGGAGACCATCAACTACCGCACCCTCAAGCCGGAAAAGGACGGCCTGTTCTGCGAGCGCATCTTCGGTCCCACCCGGGACTGGGAGTGCGCCTGCGGCAAGTACAAGCGCGTGCGCTACAAGGGCATCATCTGCGAGCGCTGCGGCGTGGAGGTGACCAAGTCCAAGGTGCGCCGCGAGCGCATGGGCCACATCGAGCTCGCCGCACCCGTCACCCACATCTGGTACTTCAAGGGCGTTCCTTCCCGCCTGGGGTACCTGCTGGACCTTGCGCCCAAGGACCTCGAGCGCATCATCTACTTTGCCGCCAACATCATCACCTCGGTGGATGAGGAGGCGCGCCACGCCGACCAGTCCACCCTGGAGGCGGAGATGCTGCTGGAGAAGAAGGACGTGGAGGCCGACGCCGAGTCCGAGATCGCCGAGCGCGCGCAGAAGCTCGAGGAGGACCTGGCCGAGCTGGAGGCCGCCGGCGCCAAGGCGGATGCCCGCCGCAAGGTGCAAAACGCCGCCAACAAGGAGATGCAGCACATCCGCGAGCGCGCCGAGCGCGAGGTGGAGCGCCTCGAGGAGATCTGGCAGACCTTCATCAAGCTGGCGCCGAAGCAGATGATCATCGACGAGACGATCTACGCCGAGCTGGTGGACCGCTACGAGGACTACTTCACCGGCGGCATGGGCGCGGAGTCCATCCAGACGCTCATCCGCAACTTTGACCTCGACGCCGAGGCCGAGCAGTTGCGCGAGATCATCAACAACGGCAAGGGCCAGAAGAAGATGCGCGCCCTCAAGCGCCTGAAGGTCGTGGCGGCCTTCCAGCGCTCCGGCAACGACCCCGCCGGCATGGTGCTGGACGCCATCCCGGTGATCCCCCCGGAGCTGCGCCCCATGGTGCAGCTCGACGGCGGCCGCTTTGCCACCTCGGACCTCAACGACCTGTACCGCCGCGTGATTAACCGCAACAACCGCCTCAAGCGCATGATCGACCTCGGCGCGCCCGAGATCATCGTGAACAACGAGAAGCGCATGCTGCAGGAGTCCGTGGACGCGCTGTTCGACAACGGGCGTCGCGGCCGCCCCGTGACCGGCCCGGGCAACCGCCCGCTGAAGTCCCTCTCCGACCTGCTCAAGGGCAAGCAGGGCCGCTTCCGCCAGAACCTGCTGGGTAAGCGCGTGGACTACTCCGGACGTTCCGTGATCATCGTGGGCCCGCAGCTCAAGCTGCACGAGTGCGGCCTGCCCAAGCTCATGGCGTTGGAGCTGTTCAAGCCCTTCGTGATGAAGCGCCTGGTGGAGCACGACTACGCGCAGAACATCAAGAGCGCCAAGCGCATGGTGGAGCGCCAGCGCCCCGAGGTGTGGGACGTGCTGGAGGAGGCCATCTCCGAGCACCCGGTGATGCTCAACCGCGCCCCCACCCTGCACCGCCTGGGCATCCAGGCCTTCGAGCCCAAGCTCGTGGAGGGCAAGGCCATCCAGCTCCACCCGCTGGCCTGCGAGGCCTTCAACGCCGACTTCGACGGCGATCAGATGGCCGTCCACCTGCCGCTGTCCGCCGAGGCCCAGGCCGAGGCGCGCGTGCTCATGCTGGCCTCGAACAACATCCTCTCCCCGGCGTCCGGCAAGCCCCTGGCCATGCCGCGCCTGGACATGGTCACGGGCCTGTACTTCCTGACCATGGACAAGGGCGAGGACGAGATCGGCGGCCAGGGCCGCTACACCCCGGCCACCGAGGACCGCCCCGCGGAGGGCGAGTACACCTCCATGGCGGAGGCCATCATGGCCCGCGACCGCGGCGTGTTGGGCCTCCAGGCGCCCATCAAGGTGCGCATCTCCCACCTGCGTCCCCCGGAGGACGTGGAGGTGGAGCAGTTCCCCGAGGGCTGGGAGCGCGGCCAGGAATGGCTGGCGGAGACCACCCTGGGCCGCATCATGTTCAACGAGCTGCTGCCCTGGGACTACCCCTACCTCGAGGGCGTGATGGTGCGTAAGGGCGGCGGCTCCGGCAAGATCCTGCTGGGCGACGTGATTAACGACCTCGCCGCCAAGTACCCCATGATCACCGTGGCGCAGACCATGGACAAGATGAAGGACGCCGGCTTCTACTGGGCCACCCGCTCCGGCGTGACCATCTCCATGTCCGACGTGCTGGTGCTGCCCAACAAGACGGACATCCTGGAGCGCTACGAGGACGAGGCCCGTCAGATCGAGCGCAAGTACTGGCAGCAGGGCGCGCTCACCGAGCGCGAGCGCTACGACCGCCTCGTGGAGCTGTGGCAGGCCGCCACCAACGAGGTGGGCGAGGCCGTGGAGGACCTCTACCCGGACGACAACCCGATCCCCATGATCGTGAAGTCCGGCGCCGCCGGTAACATGCGCCAGATCTGGACCCTGGCCGGCATGAAGGGCATGGTGGTGAACTCCAAGGGTGACTACATCACCCGACCGATCAAGACCTCCTTCCGCGAGGGCCTCTCGGTGCTGGAGTACTTCAACAACTCCCACGGCTCCCGCAAGGGCCTGGCCGATACCGCCCTGCGTACCGCCGACTCCGGTTACCTCACCCGACGCCTGGTGGACGTGGCCCAGGACGTCATCGTCCGCGAGGACGACTGCGGCACCCGCCAGGGCGTGCGCGTGCCCGTGGCGGTGGCCGCACCGGGCACCGAGTCCGGCTACCGCGCCCACGAGTTCGTGGAGACCTCCGTGGCGGGCCGCGTGCTGGCCACGGACGCCACCAACGCCGAGGGCGCCGTGGTGCTCGAGGCCGGCGCGGACCTCACCGAGGCCACCGTGGCGGGGCTCGTCTCCGCGGGCGTGGAGTGGGTCAAGGTCCGCTCCGTGATGACCTGCCAGACGCCCACCGGCGTGTGCGCCAAGTGCTACGGCAAGTCCATGGCCTCCGGGCACCTGGTGGACATCGGCGAGGCCGTGGGCATCGTGGCCGCGCAGTCCATCGGCGAGCCCGGCACCCAGCTCACCATGCGTACCTTCCACCAGGGCGGTGTGGGCGGCGACATCACCGGCGGCCTGCCCCGCGTGCAGGAGCTCTTCGAGGCCCGCGTGCCCAAGAACCGCGCGCCGATCGCCTCCGTGGCGGGCACCATCCACCTCGAGGACGAGGGCAACTTCTACACCCTGACCATCACCCCGGACGACGGCGGCGACAACGTGGTGTACGAGAAGCTCTCCAAGCGCCAGGGCCTGGCCCAGGTGCGCCGCCCGATGGAGTCCAACCCGGACGCCATGATCGAGCGCGCCCTGCGCGAGGGCGACCACGTGGAGGTGGGCGAGCGCCTGCTGCGCGGCCCCGCAGACCCGCACGACGTGCTGGAGGTCCTGGGCCGCCGCGGCGTGGAGAAGCACCTCATCGACGAGGTGCAGGCCGTGTACCGCACCCAGGGCGTGGCGATCCACGACAAGCACATCGAGATCATCATCCGCCAGATGCTGCGGCGCGGCACCGTGATCGACTCCGGCTCCACGGAGTTCCTCCCCGGAACCCTCGTGGACCTCTCCGAGGCCAAGGCCGCCAACGCGGAGGCGCTCGCCGCCGGGGGCAACCCCGCCGAGCTGCGCAGCGAGATCATGGGCATCACCAAGGCCTCCCTGGCCACGGAGTCCTGGCTCTCGGCGGCCTCCTTCCAGGAGACCACCCGCGTGCTCACGGACGCCGCGATCAACAAGCGCTCCGACAAGCTCATCGGCCTGAAGGAGAACGTGATCATCGGTAAGCTCATCCCGGCCGGTACGGGTATCTCGCGCTACCGCAACATCACGGTCACGCCCACCGAGGAGGCCCGCAACGCCGCCTATGCCATCCCCACCTACGGGGAGGCCATCTACGGAGACGACGGCTTCGGCGAGTTCACCGGCGCCTCCGTGCCGCTGGACGAGGCGTTCGACATGTAGGGTGTGACACCCCTGCGGCTATAAGGCCCGCTTCCTCCCGAGAGGGGAGGGGCGGGCCTTTGGCTTGGTTGGGGCTCAGTTTTCCGGGGTGGGGTGCGTCCCGGTGTATATATGTCCTTATGAGTGCGGTTATCTCTTTGTGCGTCGATGAGGAGCAGAAGGCGCGCCTTGATGCCTTGGCGCGATCCACGGGGCGGCCGGTGGCGTTCTATCTGCGCGAGGCGGTGGATCGATACCTCGATGAGCAGGAATATCTTGATACCCTGAGGGCCGAGGCCGAGGCGGTTCGCCGCGGTGACCTGCGCACTATTTCCCTCGATCAGCTAGAGGTGGAGTGTGGTTTGGGGGATTGAGTTTACACCGCGGGCCGCTAAGGCCTTCCGTAAACTCGACAAGCCCGTTCAGGTGCGGGTGCGTAACTTTCTGAAGGAAGTGGCGGCGCTGGATGATCCCCGCTCGCGGGGCAAGGCCCTCGTAGCCACAAAATCGGGCTTATGGCGGTGGAGAGTAGGCGACTACCGCCTGGTGGCTGAGATCGTGGATCACACGGTGGTGATCGTGGTGCTTGATCTCGGGCATCGGTCTACCGTGTACCGCGCGTAAACGGTTTCACCCAAGAGGGGGCTGCTCACAGCATCAAGAGGGCCTTATCTGACATATCTGCCATATATGTCAGATAAGAGGGGCGTGGACAGAGTATAACCGGACACATGGCCCCGATATGTCGGATTGGAAGGGGAGACGGCAATGTCTCAAGAAGACCGGGAAGGGATGAGCGTGGAGGAGGTGCGCCGCCGGTTCTGCGCGGCGGTGCCGGAGGGGGAGTTCTTCACCGCGGAGGGGGCGCTGCGCTGGCGCGGTGCGGATGGGACGGTGGTGCGCATCGAGCTCACCGACGAGCAGTGGCGGCGGTATTGGGAGAGGTGCGCCACGGTGGAGGAGGACCCGGCGATGCTCATGGCGCTGCACTTCCATGAGGAGATCGGCTCCCTTGAACCCGGGCACGAGGAGCCGGCGCTCATCGCCCCGAACGGCGGATTCTGCTGGGGCTACGTGCCACGGGAGGCGCGAGAATACCTGGGCGAGGAGGTGTATCAGCGGCTCCTCCAGGGCAGGGACGAGTATCGGTGGGGTACGGGCCCCGAATGAGGGGTTGGCGCGGTGCGCCCTCACGGCCCGCTGGCGAGCGATCCACCAGCGAGACGCTCACCGGGGTGCTCGGCCGTAACGGACACCCGGATGACGTCCAGGCCGAGGCGGTTCGCCAGGCCCACGGCGAGGCGGTTTGCCGTGGCCGGATCGTGGGTCGAGGTCAAGGACGATCTCCGGCGCCGCCGGGTTCTCAAGAAGGGACGCCCCCGGTACGGCGTCCAGGAAGCCGTAGTGCGCGTCCCAGGCGCCACGCTGCACGGGGGCGGTGACGAGCCGCAGGGTGTAGTTCCTCATGGCCGGGGTACCTCCGCTGGTGGGGGCGTGATGTATGCCAATTATATTGCGCGCGGCGGGGGTCGAAGTTTCCCCGCACCCCTCCCCAGCCTCATTTGCCACCCCCTCCGCCGAGGTGTAGCCTTAACTGAGTCTCCCGTGTATGCGGGACAATCCCCCTGGCCCCTGGGCGTCGGCACGCAATGCTGGCAACCATCGTGGGTCGGAGGCGGACGTGCGGTAGGGCCCCGGAGAAGAGCCCCTATTTTTGCATGTTTGCCATAAAACTGTTCAGTTCAACCGAGGATGGTTTATGCCCACTATTCAGCAGCTGGTCCGCAAGGGCCGCCACTCCAAGTCCACCAAGGTGGCCACCGCTGCGCTGAAGGGTTCTCCCCAGCGCCGCGGCGTGTGCACCCGTGTGTACACCACCACCCCTAAGAAGCCGAACTCCGCTCTGCGTAAGGTCGCGCGTGTGCGCCTGACCTCCGGCATCGAGGTGTCCGCTTACATCCCGGGTGAGGGCCACAACCTGCAGGAGCACTCCATGGTGCTCGTGCGCGGCGGTCGTGTGAAGGATCTCCCGGGTGTGCGGTACAAGATCATTCGCGGCGCCCTCGATACGCAGGGTGTGAAGGATCGTAAGCAGGCTCGTTCCCGTTACGGCGCGAAGAAGGAGAAGTAAAGCACCATGCGTAAGTCCCGAGCACCGAAGCGCGAGATTATCAAGGATCCGGTTTACGATTCCGAGCTGGTCACCCAGCTGGTGAACAAGGTTCTCCTTGACGGCAAGAAGTCCACCGCCCAGCGCATCGTCTACGGCGCGCTGGAGAAGTGCCGCGAGAAGACCGGCACCGATCCCGTGGGCACCCTGGAGAAGGCCCTGGGCAACATCCGCCCCGACCTGGAGGTTCGCTCCCGCCGCGTGGGCGGTGCCACCTACCAGGTCCCGGTGGAGGTCAAGCCGGGCCGCTCCAACACCCTGGCCCTGCGCTGGCTGGTCACGTTCACCCGCCAGCGCCGCGAGCACACCATGATGGATCGCCTGGCCAACGAGATCCTGGATGCTTCCAACGGCCTGGGCGCCTCCGTGAAGCGCCGCGAGGATACGCACAAGATGGCCGAGGCCAACCGCGCCTTCGCCCACTACCGCTGGTAATCACGGCGAGCGTTGCCATAGAGATGAGGACGGCCCCTTTCGCAGCATCACCCCCGCGGCGCGGTGCGTCGGCCCGCGCGTGCGCGCGGCCGCACCGGCGTTCCGGGCGCGTGATGGCCGCGTAGGGTCGTCCTTTTCTTACGCGGCGTCGCCAGGCGGCGCGGCGGGGGACGCGCGAGCGCCCCGCTCGCCATGCCTGCGGCGGCAAACAATGGCACAATTGAACGAGAATTATCCACCCGGCACGCTGGCGTGCCGCGCCCCGGTCGATCCCGGCGGCGTGGCGGCGGCGGCCACAACAATCAAGTTGGGGTATGACTGTGGCACAAGAAGTGCTTAAGGATCTCAAGAAGGTCCGCAACATCGGCATCATGGCGCACATCGATGCCGGTAAGACCACCACGACCGAGCGCATCCTCTTCTACACCGGCATCAACCGGAAGGTGGGCGAGACGCACGACGGCGCCTCCACCACCGACTGGATGGAGCAGGAGAAGGAGCGCGGCATCACCATTACCTCCGCCGCCGTGACCTGCTTCTGGGAGGGCCACCAGGTCAACATCATCGACACGCCGGGCCACGTGGACTTCACCGTGGAGGTGGAGCGCTCCCTGCGCGTGCTCGACGGCGCCGTGGCCGTCTTTGACGGCAAGGAGGGCGTGGAGCCGCAGTCCGAGCAGGTGTGGCGCCAGGCCGCCAAGTACGACGTGCCGCGCATCTGCTTCGTGAACAAGATGGACAAGCTCGGCGCGGACTTCTACTACACCGTGGGCACCATCGTGGATCGCCTGGGCGCCAAGCCGTTGGTGCTCCAGCTTCCCATCGGCGCGGAGGATGACTTCGACGGCGTGGTGGACCTCATCAACATGCAGGCCATCGTGTGGCCGGGCAAGGTCGAGGTCGGCGCGGAGCCGGAGTACCAGGAGATCCCCGCGGATCTTCAGGAGAAGGCCGAGGAGTACCGCGAGAAGCTGCTGGAGGCCGTGGCGGAGTCCGACGAGGCCCTCATGGAGAAGTACTTCGGCGGCGAGGAGCTGACGGTCGAGGAGATCAAGGCCGCCATCCGCAAGATGACCGTGGCCTCGGAGATCTACCCGGTGCTGTGCGGTACCGCCTACCGCAACAAGGGCGTGCAGCCGCTTCTCGACGCCGTCGTGGACTACCTGCCCACGCCCCTGGACGTCGGAGAGGTGCACGGCCACAAGGTGGGCGACGAGTCCGTGGAGCTGACCCGCAAGCCCTCCGACGAGTCCCCGCTGTCCGCGCTGGCGTTCAAGATCGCCGCGCACCCCTTCTTTGGCAAGCTGACCTTCGTGCGCGTGTACTCGGGCACGATGGAGCCGGGCGAGCAGGTGCTCAACTCCACCAAGGGGAAGAAGGAGCGCATCGGCAAGCTCTTCCAGATGCACGCCAACAAGGAAAACCCGGTGGACTTTGCCCACGCCGGCAACATCTACGCCGTGATCGGCCTGAAGGACACCACCACGGGTGACACCCTGTGCTCCCAGAGCGATCCCATCATCCTGGAGTCCATGGACTTCCCGGACCCGGTGATCAAGGTCTCCATCGAGCCCAAGACCAAGTCCGACCAGGAGAAGCTGGGCGTGGCCATCCAGAAGCTCGCGGAGGAGGACCCCACCTTCACCGTGGAGCTGGATGAGGAGTCCGGCCAGACCGTGATCGGCGGCATGGGCGAGCTGCACCTGGACGTGCTCGTGGACCGCATGAAGCGCGAGTTCAAGGTGGAGGCCAACGTGGGCGCCCCGCAGGTGGCCTACCGCGAGACCATCCGCAAGGCCGTGGAGAAGCTCGAGTTCACCCACAAGAAGCAGACGGGTGGCTCCGGCCAGTTCGCCAAGGTCATCATGGCCTTCGAGCCCTACGCCCCGGCGGAGGACGAGCTGGAGGAGGGCGAGTCCGCGATCTACAAGTTCGAGAACGCCGTCACCGGCGGCCGCGTGCCCAAGGAGTACATCCCCTCCGTGGACGCCGGCGTGCAGGATGCCATGCAGTACGGCTTCCTGGCGGGCTTCCCGCTGGTGAACGTCAAGGCCACCCTGCTCGATGGTGCCTACCACGAGGTGGACTCCTCCGAGATGGCCTTCAAGATCGCCGGTTCCCAGGCCCTCAAGGAGGGCGTGGCCAAGGCCAAGCCGGTGCTGCTGGAGCCGCTCATGGCCGTGGAGGTGACCACGCCCGAGGAGTACATGGGCGAGGTCATCGGCGACATCAACTCCCGCCGTGGCCAGGTCTCCGCGATGGAGGATCGCGCGGGCGCCAAGCTGGTCAAGGCCAAGGTGCCGCTGTCCGAGATGTTCGGCTACGTGGGCGACCTGCGCTCCAAGACGCAGGGCCGCGCCAACTACTCCATGGTCTTTGACTCCTACGGCGAGGTGCCCTCCAGCGTCTCCCAGGAGATCATTGACGAGCGCAACGGCAACAAGTAGCCCCGCGCTCAGGCGGTGAGGTGCCCTCGGGTACCATCACTGCCGCTGCTCCTCGCCGGGGCGCGTGCCGCCGGCGAGGGTCCCGGGGTCGTGCCGTAGCGGCCCCCTGTTCATCCGCCCGGGGCGGGTGCGCAGGCGGCCGTTACGGCCCCTGGGGCGCATCCCGATGCGGTTTGTGGGCGCGGATCTGGCTTGATATTCCGTGCGCATAAATCTAGGATCAAGTAACTGGCACGTTGTGTAAATGCTGCCCTGCGCGAGCCCTCTCGCTCCGCGCGGAGGTGGCTCCCGTTAATATGTGGCTGCGAGAGTCGTAGCCACCATGAAGTCCAGGAGGACATACAGTGGCAAAGGCGAAGTTCGAGCGTACAAAGCCGCACGTCAACATCGGTACCATCGGTCACGTGGACCACGGTAAGACCACCACCACGGCCGCCATCACCAAGGTGCTGGCTGACCAGTACCCGGATGAGAACACCGCCTTCGCCTTCGACGCCATTGACAAGGCGCCGGAGGAGAAGGAGCGTGGCATTACGATCAACATCTCCCACGTCGAGTACTCCACCCCGAAGCGTCACTACGCTCACGTTGACGCCCCGGGCCACGCCGACTACATCAAGAACATGATCACGGGTGCCGCCCAGATGGACGGCGCTATCCTCGTGGTTGCCGCTACCGACGGCCCCATGCCGCAGACCCGCGAGCACGTGCTGCTCGCCCGTCAGGTGGGCGTGCCCTACATCCTCGTCGCCCTGAACAAGTGCGACATGGTGGATGACGAGGAGATCATCGAGCTCGTGGAGATGGAGATCCGCGAGCTGCTCGCCGAGCAGGAGTTCGACGAGGAGGCCCCGATCGTTCACATCTCCGCCCTGAAGGCTCTTGAGGGCGACGAGAAGTGGACCCAGTCCATCGTGGACCTCATGCAGGCCTGCGACGACTCCATCCCGGATCCGGAGCGCGAGACCGACAAGCCGTTCCTGATGCCGATCGAGGACATCTTCACCATCACCGGCCGCGGCACCGTGGTCACCGGTCGTGTGGAGCGCGGCAAGCTGAACCTGAACGAGGATGTCGACATCATCGGCATCAAGGAGAAGTCCACGCACACCACCGTCACGGGCATCGAGATGTTCCGCAAGATGATGGACTACACCGAGGCCGGCGACAACTGCGGTCTGCTGCTTCGCGGCATCAAGCGCGAGGACGTGGAGCGCGGCCAGGTCGTCATCGCTCCGGGCGCCTACACCCCGCACACCGAGTTCGAGGGCTCCGTGTACGTGCTGTCCAAGGACGAGGGTGGCCGCCACACCCCGTTCTTCGACAACTACCGCCCGCAGTTCTACTTCCGCACCACCGACGTGACCGGCGTTGTGCACCTCCCCGAGGGCACCGAGATGGTCATGCCGGGCGACAACGTGGACATGCGCGTCGAGCTGATCCAGCCCGTCGCCATGGACGAGGGCCTGCGCTTCGCCATCCGCGAGGGCTCCCGCACCGTGGGCGCCGGCCGCGTGACCAAGGTGATCAAGTAATACTTGACCGCCTGAGCGCATAGGCGCACGCAGGGGCCGCCTCCTCCACCCGGAGGGGCGGCCCCTTTCGCATGGGATAACACCGACCCCGGAAAGGACGCCCACCCGATGAAGGACCCCACGAGGATCGCCCCGCTGCTCGACCTCCTCCGCGACGCCTGGGAGGCGCAGCCGGACCTCGCGCTCTCGGAGCTGTGGGGGATCCTCGAAAACCGGGGCATCGGCTGGGGCGCGGAGGACGAGCAGGTGGCGGCGGAGCTGCGCGCGCTGCTGCGGGAGCACCCCGTGGCCGTGGGCGAGGAGCCCGTGCTCGTGCGCACCACGGCCCCCGAGAAGCTGGTGAGCATCCACCCGGGGGAGCGCGCGGTGATCGTGCGGGACCCCGATCCGCGCCGACAACCCACCTGGTGGACCTACGGGGAGCTGCTGAGCGGCCGCGTGGGCGCGCCCCTGATCCTCGGGGACGAGGAGGGCATCCCGCACCGGCTGGGGGTCATCCGCTCCATCGACGCCCTGGCGGGCCGCCCGCGCGACCTCGGCGGGCTGAGCCGACGGAGCCTGGGGGACGCCGCCTACGCCTGCCGCCTTCATGGCGGCGGGTTGGCGGTGATCGGGCACGCGATCCACCTCTACGAGAAGCAGCGGCGCAGCGTGAGCCACACCCGCCTGCGCTGGGAGCGGATCGAATCCGGGGCCGTCGGGGAGCCCCTGGTGCTGCGGCTGCGCGACGGCACAGAAAAACGGGAGCTGGGCGCCGTTGACGCCCTGCTCCCGCTCAGCTAATCGCCGGGGCCCACCGCCTCTAGGAGGCGGAGGAGGCCACCGGGGCGAGGTTGATCTTGTACACGCTGTCCACGTCGATCCCCGGCAGGGCGGCGCGCAGATCCTCCTCGTTGCGCTCGATGGCGCCGCGCAGCTCCACCAGGTCGGTGGTGGCCTCCGCGCGGATCGTCCAGGCGATGGTGGGCCGGGAACGATCCATGGCGGCCTTGTGGCGCACCCGGGTGACGCCGGTGACGTCCTCCAGGGACTCGTCCACGGCGGAGGCCATACGGGCCATGCTGATGTCGATAGACCCGTGCGCGCTGGACGCCTGGGAGCGCAGCCGGTTGAAGCCCCGGCGGCGCAGGTTGGCGGCGATCCACCACAGCCCCAGGAGGGCCCCCAGGATCATCACGCCCCACAGGGCCGCGAGGAACCAGGGGGAGGCCTCCGCGCCGTCGAGCACGGAGGCGTCGAGGCGCTCGGTGAGGCGCTGCACCGGCTCGAACCGCAGCCAGGAGCCGATGCCCCAGGCCCCGCCGGCGAGGCAGAGCAGGCCGAGGAGGATCAGGATGATCCTGTCAATAGCGGAGAGCGCACGGCTCATTTCTGCTCACCTCCGGCGGAGTTATCGATGCTGAGTTTCAGGTTCATGGTGTTGCCCACCAGGGGGTCCAGGTTCTGGTGCACGCTCTCGTGCACGCGCTGCTCCACCGTGCTATCGCCGCTGGTGGCCGTGGCGTGCAGCCGCACCGATCCCTTGCGGGCCCGGGTGGAGGCCGCGGTGATCCCCGGCACGCGCTTGGCGGTGGCCGTGGTGTACCGGGCGATGTCCACCGGGCGCGCCCACAGGGAGACCTCGGACTCCAGGGGCAGGTAGCCGCGCGAGCGCGGCTTGAGCGCCACCAGGACGAGCACCAGGCCCACCAGCGCGGCCACGATGGAGGCCGGGATCATCCACTGCTGGAAGGACCCCTGCGCCAGGTTGTCGATGAGCGGCAGCACCCAGCTCTGGGTGTCCGCCTCCTCGGTGTAGTGCAGCCACAGCTCGCGGCCCGCCACCACGGCGAGGCCGATGAAGCCGAGGCCGAGCAGGATGGATACCCAGCGCGCGGCGGGGGAGGCCTTGGGCTCCTGGCCGTAGCCGGGGCGTCGTTTATCGGACACGACGTTCTCCCTTCTTGTCCTGTGCCGCAGGGCTGAGCGGGTGCCACGGGGTGACCGTGACGGGGGTCAACGGGCGTTCGGGTGCGGTGCGCACCTCCGGGGCCGGGCGGTCGTCCGAGGCCACGGTGATGGGGGCCAGCGGGGTCTCCGGGGCCACGACCACCTCGGGGGCGGGCCGATCCTCGGAGGCCACGGTGACCGGGCGCAACCGCACCCGGCTGGGGCCCTCCGCGATGGCGGCGGGGGGCACGGCCTTCGGCTCGCGCACCGTCACCGGGCGCAGGGAGGGGAGATCCGGGGCGGCGTCGATAAGCTCCGCCGTCACCCGCTGCTGGCCCTTGACCACGGCGCCCACCACGATGTTGCAGTGGGTGACGCGCAGGCCGGTCATGCCGGTAACCCAATCGGTGATGGTGGCGCGCACCTCCTCCGCGACGCGGGTGACCGGGGCGGGCCAGGTCACCGCGATGAGGGCCTCGATGGAGGCCACGCCGCGATCGGCGTCCACCAGCACGTCGTAGCGGGGAAAGCTCCGCGCGGCGATCCGGTCGAGCGTCTTACCCACCTGCGTGGTGCCGGGCACGGAGCTGGCAGCGGCCGCGACGATGCGGGAGACGGCGCGTTCCGTGATGAAAATGCGGCCGCCGGTGCTCACCCCCTACCACCTCGTCCGGAGGTCAGGCTATCCCAGAAGGCGCGCAGGTCGATGCGCCCCTCGATCTGCGCCCCGACGACGCCGCCGAGGGCGCCGAAGATCAGGGCGGCGACGAAGCCGCCGAAGCCGCCGAAGGCGGTGGCGAGGGCCACGGCAAGGCCGAAAGCGATGCCGATGAGGGTCATGTTATTCATTGAAATCTTCCTCGATTTCAGTAGCGTCTGTGTAAAAGCGGCCGGTGGGCGGGGTGCGCCCTATGCGGCGGGGGAGGCGGCGTCCGCGATCACCACGTCCACGGCAAAACCCGTGGCGCGGTGGGCTACGCGGCGCACCTCCTCCGCCAGGTGGTGCAGATTAGCGGTGGCGTCCAGATCCGCCACGAGGTGAACCTCGAGGCGGGAGCCTTCGCGTAGCCGCAAACCACGCACGCGCTGCCCCGGATAGAGCAGCGAGGCCTCCCCGAAGGTCCCGGAGTGAAGATCGGCCACGCCGGGAACGGAGCGCAGGGTGCGCGCCAGCTCCTCGGCGTCCTCGTAGGGAAGGGGATCAGTAACGGACACGGGCGGGCCTCCTAGGCGTGCGAGAGATCAGTGGTGAAACGGTGAGGCGCTACTGGACGCGGCGGGGGGCGTCCTCGGAGGGCTGCTCCTTGGACTCCTCGTTGTCGTCGCCATCCAGGTGGACGTCGGTGACGGTCACGTTGACCTCGGTGACCTCAAGGCCGGTCATGCGCTCGATGGCCTTGATGATGTTGCGGCGGATGGCCTCGGCCAGCTCGTGGATGGCCACGCCGTACTCGGCCACGATGGACAGGTCCACGGCGGCCTGGCTCTCGCCGACCTCCACGTCCACGCCCTGCTGCACGTTCTCCGAGGCGCCGAAGGACTCGCGGATGGAGCCCAGCATGCGGGCGCCGCCGCCGCCGAGGGCGTGGACGCCGGAGACCTCGCGGGCCGCCAGGCCGGCGATCTTGCCCACCACCTGGTCCTCGATCACGGTGCGGCCATGCTCGGTGCTCAGGGCATCGTTGCGAGCCACCTCCGTGGAGGAGTTCTTGTTGGGGTTGCCCTGGTTGTTCTTGGCACCCGTGTTCGTGTTCTTCTCAGCCATGATGCTCCTTCTTATAGATATGGCCAGCAAGGTACGGCCGCTAGTATATAGACGATGCCGGGCGAGCAATAGGGGGTTGGCCTATCAATATGGGTGGGGAAAGCAACTCCGCTCCTGCTCAGCAGGGTAAACGGCCGGGAAAAGTGAAGTTTGCATCAGGGCCGGGAGCGTGGTTTAATACCAGGGTTGCTTTAACACGGCGTCGTTTTTCCGTGCCCGCGCTCCGAGTGCGGCGGGGAGAGGCGCGCCGATGGTGAGGCGAACATGACACCTTTGTTTGCGGAGCCGCCCCCGGGCGGAGGCCGCAAGGAAGGCTCCAGGATCGGGGTAGGTCGGCCGGATTCAGGCGCGGCATTCCCGAGAGTGGAAACCGGAGAAGGGGCATGGCAAATAAACAGCGGCAGTACGCAAGGACCACGCTTTCCCCGTGAAGGCCCTGTGTTCCTTACGGCTTGACCAGATCCCGAGCGGCTGGTGAACTGCGGTGCCTTTGCTATGCAAGCCCGTACGGAATCACCGGTGACGTCATGGCGGTCAAGTAAGAAACTGGCGTTGCGCCTGCTGGCCCCGGGCCTGGGACAACGTTATAGAGAACATCAGGAAGCTAATTCCCACCGCTGCGCCGGGGAGACCCGGTGGATGTGGGACGAGCGAGGAAGAGGATAAGCGTGGCGGGACAAAAGATCCGCATTCGGCTCAAGGCCTATGACCATGAGGCGATCGACGCGTCGGCACGCAAGATTGTCGAGACCGTGACCCGCACGGGTGCGCGCGTCATCGGCCCCGTGCCGCTGCCCACCGAAAAGAACGTGTACGCCGTTATTCGTTCTCCCCACAAGTACAAGGATTCTCGCGAGCACTTCGAGATGCGCACGCACAAGCGCCTGATCGACATTCTCGACCCGACGCCGAAGACGGTCGATGCCCTCATGCGCATCGACCTTCCGGCCAGCGTCGATGTGAACATCCAGTGATCGACGATCGACGACAAACTTTGGCGGAGAAGAACTAATGAGTGAAAACGAGATCAAGGGCATTCTGGGCACCAAGCTCGGCATGACCCAGGTCTTTGATGACCAGAACCGGGTTGTCCCGGTGACGGTCGTGGAGGCCGGGCCGTGCGTGGTCACCCAGATCCGTACCACCGAGACCGATGGCTACAACGCCATCCAGATCGCCTACGGCGAGATTGACCCGCGCAAGGTCAACAAGCCGCAGGCGGGGCACTACAAGAAGGCCGGGGTCACCCCGCGCCGCCACGTGACCGAGATCCGCATGGACGACGTCTCCGGCTACGAGGTTGGCCAGGACGTGACCGTGGAGATCTTCAACGACGTTGAGTTCGTTGACGTCACCGGCATCACCAAGGGCAAGGGCTTTGCCGGCGGCATGAAGCGCCACGGCTTTGCCGGCCAGGGTGCCGCCCACGGTAACCAGGCCGCTCACCGCCGCGTGGGTGGCATCGGCGGCGCCGCGACGCCGGGCCGCGTGTTCAAGGGCAAGCGCATGGCGGGCCGCATGGGCTCCGACCGCGTGACCACCCAGAACCTGAAGATTCAGAAGGTGGACGCCGATGCCAACCTGCTGCTTATCAAGGGAGCGATCCCGGGTAACCGCGGCGGCATCGTCACCGTTAAGACCGCAGTGAAGGGCGGTGCATAGGCATGAGCACTCTGAAGTTGGACGTCCACACCGCGGACGGCAAGACCAACGGCCAGGTGGAGCTGCCGGCGGAGATCTTTGACCGCGAGGCCTCCGTGGCTCTGATGCACCAGGTTGTCACCGCGCAGCTTGCTGCCAAGCGCCAGGGCACCCACGCCACCAAGACGCGTGGCATGGTCTCCGGCGGCGGCAAGAAGCCGTTCCGCCAGAAGGGCACCGGCCGCGCCCGCCAGGGCTCGATCCGCGCGCCGCACTTCACCGGCGGTGGCACCGTGCACGGGCCGCAGCCGCGCGACTACTCGCAGCGCACGCCCAAGAAGATGAAGGCCGCCGCCCTGTGCGGCGCCCTGACCAACCGCGCCTCGAACGAGCGCATTCACCTCATCGAGGAGCTCGTCCCGGGCCAGAAGCCCTCGACGAAGGCCGCCCGCGCCTTCATCGAGCGCCTCACCGATCGCAAGCGCGTGCTGCTGGTGATCGGGCGCGAGGACCTGAACGCCAAGCGCAGCGCCAACAACCTGCCCAACGTTCACATCCTCACCCCGGAGCAGCTCAACACGTATGACGTGCTCAACTCCGATGACGTTGTGTTCTCCGTGGAGGCTCTGCACAGCTTCATCAACCGCTCCAGCGACGCTGCTGCGGAGAAGGAGGAGAACTAATGGCTAAGATCGCGAACCCGCGCGACATCATCCTCGCGCCGGTCGTCTCCGAGAAGTCCTACGGCCTCATGGAACAGAACACCTACACGTTCTTTGTGGCCACGGACGCCAACAAGACCCACATCAAGCAAGCCGTGGAGGAGATCTTCGGCGTCAAGGTCGCTTCGGTGAACACCGTGAACCGTGAGGGCAAGCGCAAGCGCAGCCGCACGGGCTTCGGCCGCCGCAAGGCCACCAAGCGCGCCTACGTCACCCTCCGCGAGGGCAGCGACTCCATCGACATCTTCGGCGGTTCGGCCGCCTAAGGGTGCCGGGAAGTAAGGACACATTATGGCTATTCGCAAGTACAAGCCGACAACTCCGGGTCGCCGCTTCAGCTCCGTTTCCACCTTCGACGAGATCACTCGCTCGAAGCCGGAAAAGAGCCTGCTGCGCCCGCTGCACAAGACCGGCGGCCGTAACGTACACGGCCACATCACCACGCGCCACAAGGGCGGCGGCCACAAGCGCCGCTACCGCGTGATCGATTTCCGCCGCAACGACAAGGACGGCATCCCGGCCAAGGTCGCTCACATCGAGTACGACCCGAACCGCACCGCCAACATCGCCCTGCTCCACTACGTGGACGGCGAGAAGCGCTACATCGTGGCGCCCAAGGGCCTCAAGCAGGGCATGATGGTCGAGGCCGGCCCGAACGCGGACATCAAGGTGGGCAACAACCTGCCGCTGCGCAACATCCCCACCGGTACCACCATCCACGCCGTGGAGCTGAAGCCGGGCGCGGGCGCCAAGCTCGCCCGCTCCGCCGGTGCGTCCATCCAGCTTCTGGGTAAGGAGGGCAAGTACGCCGTGCTGCGCATGCCCTCCTCCGAGATCCGCCGCGTGGACATCCGCTGCCGCGCCAGCGTGGGCGAGGTGGGCAACGCCGAGCAGATCAACATCCGCTGGGGCAAGGCCGGCCGCATGCGCTGGAAGGGCGTGCGCCCGACCGTCCGTGGTGTGGTGATGAACCCGGTTGACCACCCGCACGGTGGTGGTGAGGGTAAGACCTCGGGTGGCCGCCACCCGGTGTCGCCGTGGGGCCAGAAGGAAGGCCGCACCCGCAACCCGAACCGTTACTCCAACAACATGATCGTGCGTCGCCGCCGGTCCAACAAGAAGCGCTAAGAGGAGGTAAGTCACAATGCCACGCAGCCTGAAGAAGGGCCCGTTCGTCGATGAGCACCTCCTCAACAAGGTGGATGCTCAGAACGAGAAGGGCACCAAGCAGGTCATCAAGACCTGGTCCCGTCGGTCCACCATCCTGCCGGACTTCATCGGCCACACCTTCGCCGTCCACGACGGCCGCAAGCACGTGCCGGTGTTCATCGACGATTCCATGGTCGGACACAAGCTGGGCGAGTTCGCGCCCACCAAGACCTTCAAGGGTCACGTCAAGGACGACAAGAAGGGACGTCGATAAGCGATGAGTGAGACCATCACCTCCGCACGCGCCACCGCGCGCTACGTTCGCGTCACTCCGATGAAGGCTCGCCGCGTGATCGACCTCGTTCGCGGCAAGTCCGTGTCCGAGGCCCTGGCCATTCTTAAGTACGCCCCGCAGGGCGCGGCCAAGCCGGTGGCCAAGGTCGTGGCCTCGGCCGCAGCGAACGCTGAGAACAACTTTGGTCTGGACCCGCGCACGCTGGTGATCTCCGAGGCTTACGCCGACGAGGGCCCCACCATGCGTCGCTTCCAGCCGCGCGCCCAGGGTCGCGCCTACCAGATCCGCAAGCGCACCAGCCACATCACCGTGGTTGTCGAGAGCCAGAAGGAAGGGGCCAAGTAGTGGGCCAGAAGATTCACCCCCACGGCCTCCGGCTGGGAATCACTTCCGATTGGAAGTCCCACTGGTACGCCGACAAGCAGTACAAGGACTACGTCGCCGAGGACATCAAGATCCGCGAGTTCCTGTCTAAGGGAATCGAGCGCGCCGGCATCGCCGACGTCGTGATCGAGCGCACCCGCGACCGCGTCCGCGTGGACATCCACACCGCCCGCCCGGGCATCGTCATCGGCCGTCGCGGCTCCGAGGCCGACCGCATCCGGCGGTCCCTGGAGAAGCTCACCGGCAAGCAGGTGGCCCTCAACATCCTTGAGGTCAAGAACGTTGACGCCAACGCCCAGCTCGTGGCGCAGAACGTGGCGGATCAGCTTGCCAACCGCGTGGCCTTCCGCCGCGCGATGCGCAAGGCCATCCAGTCCGCCATGCGTCAGCCCCAGGTCAAGGGTATCAAGGTGCAGTGCTCCGGCCGTCTCGGCGGCGCCGAGATGTCCCGCACCGAGCGCTACCACGAGGGCCGCGTTCCGCTGCACACGCTGCGCGCGGAGATCGAGTACGGCGTGCACGAGGCGCACACCACCTTCGGCCGCATCGGCGTGAAGGTCTGGATCTACAAGGGCGACGTGGTCGGCGGGCGCCGCGAGAGCGAGCTGAACGCACCGTCCGAGCGTCGCGGCCGTGGTGACCGCGCCGGTCGTCCGCGCCGCGGCGGCCAGCGCCGTAACCGCGCTGAGAAGAAGCAGGAGGGCTAAACGCAATGCTTATTCCTAAGCGCGTGAAGTACCGTCGCCAGCACCGCCCCACGCGTCGCGGTGTGTCCAAGGGCGGCAACCGCATCAACTTCGGTGACTACGCCATCCAGGCCCTCGAGCCGGCGTACATCACCAACCGCCAGATCGAGGCGGCGCGTATCGCCATCAACCGCCACGTCAAGCGCGGCGGCAAGGTCTGGATCAACATCTTCCCGGACCGCCCGCTGACCCAGAAGCCGCTCGGCGTGCGTATGGGTTCCGGTAAGGGCCCCGTTGAGAAGTGGGTGGCTAACGTCAAGCCGGGCCGCGTTCTCTTCGAGATGAGCTACCCGGACAAGGCCACCGCCGTGGAGGCGCTGCGCCGTGCCGGTCAGAAGCTGCCCTGCAAGGTTCGCATCATCTCTAAGGAGGACCAGTTCTAATGGCTACCGGTACCCCCGCACACGAGTTCCGCGAGCTTTCCGTGGAGGAACTTGAGACCCGTCTGGCCGAGTCCAAGGAGGAGCTGTTCAACCTGCGCTTCCAGATGGCTACCGGCCAGTTGACCAACAACCGCCGGCTGCGGACGGTCAAGCGCGACATCGCCCGCATCTATACCGTCATCCGCGAGCGCGAGCTTGGCCTGTCCGTCGTCCCGGGAGCTGAGGCTTAATTATGAGTGAGGCAAACGTGACCAAGAAGGAAAAGGGCGCGCAGAAGGTCCGCACCGGCTACGTGGTTTCTGACAAGATGCAGAAGACCATCGTGGTGGAGCTCGAGGACCGCAAGCGCCACGCCCTGTACGGCAAGATCATGCGCACCAACTCCAAGGTGAAGGTGCACGATGAGAACGAGGACGCCGGCGTGGGCGACCTCGTGCGCATCGCGGAGACGCGACCGCTGTCCAAGGACAAGCACTTCCGCCTCGTGGAGATCATCGAGAAGGCCAAGTAGGCCAGCTCGGGTTCTTCGGGTAGAAGAATGTTAAGGCCCCTCCCGGCCGATTAAGGCAGGGAGGGGCCTTGCTCCTTTTTTAGCCCGGGTCTTGGGGAGGAGAGGGGCGTTGAGAGGCGCGGCGGAGCCTTGCATCGGGCGCAGGCTTCCGGGCGCTGTGGCGGGGCGCTGTGGCGGGGCGCTGTGGCGGGGCGCTGTGGCGGGGCGCTGTGGCGGGGCGCTGGGGAGGTGAGGCGGGGTGGGGCACAGGGGAGGGGTGTAACGGGTGTGAACGAAAGTATCTTTTATGTGGATCGGGCGGGGCCGCGATGTGGGTAAACGGCGGGGAAACGCGCAGCATGCGGTCCGTTTATCCGAAAGTGCCACTATGTATTTTTGCGCGTGTGAGAAAAACTACGCTACCCCTGTGAACTTTCTCCCCTATTAAAGATGTGTTTTAGGGTTTTATACTGCACCCGTAAGTTCTTTGCAGGCAGTTCCAAGGTGCGATGTTGACGCGAAAGGCCGACGTGGGAGGCCGAAGGCGGCGGCGCACACCGGGCGAACCCCTGCTTTTCTCGCCCGTAACACTGAAAGAAAGGCCACGTCATGCGCTCTAAGATCATCTCCACCCTGGCCGCCACGGCCCTCACCGCCGGCGTGATCGCCGGTGCCCCCGCCGCCTCGGCCGCCCAGAAGGTCGTGCCGGGCAAGGTGGGCGAGTCCTGCTCCATTGAGGGGCAGCGCGGGCAGTCCCTGAAGATCACCTCCAGCAGCTTCGAGGTGGAGGGCACGGCCACCGTGGCCAACTACAACGACGAGAACCTGCCGCTGACGCAGACCCTCAAGGAGGGCAAGACCAAGTCCTGGAACGTGGGCGGCTCCATCGACTTCGACCTGCTCAAGCTCTTCCACGTGACCTTCAACGCGGGATACCAGTCCTCCCAGACCTGGGAGGTGGGCCAGACGCTCGGCCCGTACCCGGTCAAGCCTGGCTACACCGGCGTGCTGGAGTACGGCTTCCTCAACCAGACCTTCGAGGGCACCCACATCCGCTGCTCCGGCGGCACCTGGGTCAACGAGGGCCGCCCCTTCCACGGCACCATCCCCAAGGAGCGCCACGTCAAGGTGTCCATGCGCTCCAACGACGCCTAATCGCCCCGGCGAGCACGCGGGAGTAGGGAGAACACGGAGATGAAGAAGAAGCTGATCACGGCGGCCTGTGGCCTGGGCGTGGCCTTAAGCACCATGTGCGGGGGCACCGCCGCCGCGGCGGAGAAGATCTCCCCGGATCAAAACGAGCACCGTTCCACCTTTGTGAACACCGATAGCTGCAACCCCGTCACGGACGGCAAGCGCCACCCCTGGGAGCAGTGGATCGTGGACGAGTGGGACCGCTACAACGGGACCACCTCGTTTACGAATACGACGGATCGCGAGATCAGCTACTCCCTGGAGGTCACCGAGGGGGTCAACGAGTCGGTCAAGGCGATGAGCAGCGGCAACACCTGGGACGTGTTCCTCAAGGGACTCAAGAGCCGCTACGGCGTGGTGGAGACCTCCGAGTGGGCGGTGGGCGACAAGCTGGGCCCCATCAAGGTGAAGCCGGGCGAGACCGTGCGCGCGGACTACGGCGTGCACATGAAGGAGTTCATCGGCCGCGTGCGCACCTGCGACAAGAAGACGCACCTGTGGCGCACCGAGCCGTACTTTGGCACGTACCACGGCAAGGGGCCGAGCACCCGCTTTGTGGTGTGGCACCGCACCACCGCCGAGGGCGATTACACCCAGAACTACGTGCCGGTGCAGGACAAGTGGGGCAAGGGCGGCGACGGCGGCCCCGGCTCGCAGACGATTAACGGAAAGGCGTGATCCCCATGCGCGTGGGCAAGACGGTAACGGCGGTGGCCTCTCTGGTGGCCTCGGCGTCGCTGCTGGCGGGCGTGGCCCCGGCGGCGCTGGCCGCCGAGGACTTCTCCGTGGGGCGCACCCCGGAGAGCTGGGCCCCGGTGCCCCGGCTGAAGGAGAAGGAGCGCGGCCCGGAGCCGGGAAGCCGGTGCGTGCAGCGCGGGCAGGTGCGCGAGTACGTGGTGCTCAAGGACACGCACTTTGACGTGGAGGGGCAGCAGTCCTCCTTCAACGACACCGACGGCGTGATTCCCCTGCAGCAGACGCTCAAGGAGACCAAGAAGAAAAAGTGGACGTGGTCCGCCTCCCTCACGGTGAAGCTCACCGACGAGATCAAGAAGAAGTACGACTGGGAGTACAACCGCGAGATGTTCTGGTCCCTGGGCCAAAACCTCGGCCCCTACGATCTTCTTCCTGGGGAAAAGGGCACCCTGGCCTGGGGCTTCATCATGGATGACTACACCAGCCAGCGGGTGCGCTGCGGCTCCTCGATGACGTGGGAGCCGGTGGGGCGGCAGAACTACGGCTCCGCCCCGCGCGAGCGCCACGTGGAGGTGGTGATCAAGAAGGCCGACTAGCCCGGCGGCCTTCCTTAAGCAAAGGCCCTCCCGGAACCGCGCGACGACCGTCTCGCGGTTCCGGGAGGGCCCTCGTCGCGTCGCGGGGAGGCCTGCCCGGCTTATCCCAGCTCCGCCAGGGTGGGCGGCTGCGCGCCCGCCCGGGAGCAGGTGATCGCCGCCGCGGCGGCGCAGGTCTGAAGCATCTCGCGCCAGGATTCCTCGCCCAGCCCCGCGACCTCGGCGGGGCCGAGCCCGGCGGCGTCGATAAGCCGCAACAGGGTGCCCATCACGGTATCGCCCGCGCCGATGGTGTCCACCACGCTCACCCTGGGGGAGGACACGCGCAGCTCCAGGGCGGCGGTGCGCACGCGCAGGCCCTCGCCGCCGCAGGTGGTGACGACCACGGGGGCGGCGAGCGCGTCCTCCCCGCCGAAGAACTCCACCTCCTCCTCGGAGAGCTTGAGCACGGTGACGTGTGGCAGCAGCGAGAGCAGGAACTCGCGGTGCGCCTCGGTGGCGAAGGAGGGGCGGATGTTGGGGTCGAGCGCGATGAGCGTGCCTCGGGCGGAGAGGGAGCGCAGCACCTCGGCGTAGCGGCCCGCGCCGGGCTCCCAGGCCAGCGAGCAGGTGCCGAAGCAGGCGACGTCGGCGGGCGCGGCCTCCGGTGCCACCAGGCGATCCGCGGTGCCCTCGTTGTAGAAGCGGAAGGTGGCCTGCCCGGAGGCGTCGAGGGCGCTGACCGCCAGGGTGGTGGGCTCCGGGCCGCGCTGCAGGTGCGCGGTGCCCACGCCCTCGGCGCGCAGGCGGTCCGCGAGGGCCTGGCCGAAGGCGTCGGTGGAGAGGCGGGAGTGGAAGTTCACGGACGCCCCCTGGCGCGCGGCGGCCACGGCGACGTTGTAGGGGCCGCCTCCGAGGGCGGGGCGCAGGGCGGCGAGCGCCGGGTCGGCGGCGGAATCGGGCTGGGGGACGAGGTCGATGAGCCCCTCGCCGTACACGCTAATCATGGTCGGGCTCCTGGCTTTTCTCGGGGAACAAGGCTAACGGGAGGATACGGAACCAATATACGGAAGTAATCGGTCAGCAACAGACATATTCTCGGATAGACTCAGGGATATGACGAGTCCACATCTTCGTCCCGCCTATCACATCGCCCCCCGGCGCGGCCGGCTCAACGACCCCAACGGGGTGTTCCTGAGCGACGGCGCGCTGCACGTCCACTACCAGTATGACCCGGTGTTCCCCGAGACCCCCAAGCGCACCGGCTGGGGCTACGCGCGGATCCCCACCGGTGGCGAGCGCGCCTGGCGCCCGCAGGAGGGCCGGAGCGTGCTGGAGCCGGTGGAGCCCTACGACCGCCACGGCTGCTACTCCGGCTGCGCCGTGCCGCTGCCCGGGGGCGGGGTGGAGCTTTTCTACACCGGGAACCTCAAGGAGGGCGGCCGCCGCGTCCCCTCGCAAAACCGCGTGCGGTTTAGCGGCGAGCCGGGCAACCCGGAGTCCTACCGGCGCGACCCCGCCAACCCGCTGATCGACGGCCCCGCCCCGGGATACACCGGGCACTACCGCGACCCCCACATCACCCCCCACCCCGAGCGCGAGGGCGCCTGGCGGATGATCCTGGGCGCCCAGCGCGCCGACGCCACCGGCACCGCCGTGCTCTATGCCTCCGATGACCTGCGCTCCTGGGACCTCGAGGGCGAGCTGAGCTGCGTGGTCGCCCCTGGCGCCCGCGAGGGCGAGAGCCCCCTGATGATCCCCGAGGGCTACATGTGGGAGTGCCCGAACCTGCTGCGCATGGTGGATCAGGAGGACGGCCGGGAGTACGACGTCCTGGTGATCTGCCCCCAGGGCCTCGACGAGGTCGAGGAGATGCTGCCGGAAAACCCCGACGTCTTTCTCACCCACCTGGCGGACCCCGACCGCTGTGGCTACCTGGTGGGGCACCTGCGCGGCACCACCCTGGAGGTTACCCGGGGCTTTAGCGAGCTGGACTACGGCCACGAGTTCTACGCGCCGCAGCTCATCGCCGCCCCGGGGAGTACCGGGGGAGAGGCGATCATGCTCGCCTGGATGGGCATGCCCGGCCGGGACGACACCCCCACCGCCCGCGACGGCTGGGTGCACATGCTCACCGTGCCGCGCCGGGTGACCCTGCGCGGCGGGCGCCTCTACCAGGAGCCGCTGGCGCCGCAGGGGGCCGCGTGGACCACCCGCCTGGGCGACCGCGACGCGCGGATCGCCCTGCGCGACGCCACCGGCGCCGAGGTGGTGCGGCTGGGCTACGACGCCCAGGCGGGGGCGCTGAGCGTCAGCCGCCTGGGCGGTGCGGTGCGCGGGCTGGACCGGGGCGACGGCAACGCGGCGGACACCCGCACCTTCCGCGCCGGGCCGGGGGAGCTGACGGTGCTCCTCGACGGCGCGGCGGTGGAGATCTACGCCGCCGACGGCGCGGCGACCGCCAGCCTGCAGGCCTACCCCGACGGGGACTGGGCGCGGCCCGAGGTTATGAGCTAACACAACGTTTTCCTGACAATCGAGAGGAACACACATGGACCACCACAAGGTCGCCGGGCGCGTGCTCAACGCGGTGGGCGGCGAGGACAACATCGTCGCGGCGGCGCACTGCGCCACCCGCCTGCGCATGGTGCTCAAGGACGAGGGCCGCGTGGACACGGCCGCCCTGGACGAGGACCCCGACCTCAAGGGCACCTTCAGCTCCGGGGGCATGTTCCAGATCATCGTGGGCCCCGGCGACGTGGACACGGTGTTCGCGGAGCTGGACTCGCTGACCTCCAAGTCCATCGCCGTGAGCACCGAGGAGCTCAAGGACGTGGCCACCCGGGGCGGCAACTGGTTTACCCGCGCGGTGAAGGCGCTGGCGGACATCTTCGTGCCGCTCATTCCCATCCTGGTGGGCGGCGGCCTGCTCATGGCCCTGTACAACGTGCTCACCGCCAAGGACACCAGCGACCCCGCGAGCACCGCCCTGGTGGACAGCGTGCCGCAGCTTCAGGGCTTCGCGGAGCTGGTGAACCTCCTGGCCAGCGCCCCCTTCGCCTTCCTGCCGATCCTGGTGGGCTTCACCGCCACCAAGCGCTTCGGCGGCAACGAGTTCCTGGGCGCGGGCATGGGCATGGCGATGGTCATGCCCTCCCTGGTCAGCGGCTACGAGGTTGCGGAGACCGTCTCCAACGGCACGATGACGTACTGGGACGTCTTTGGCCTCCAGGTAGCCCAGGCCGGGTACCAGGGCACGGTGCTGCCGGTGCTGGTGGTCTCCTACCTCCTGGCTACCATCGAGAAGTTCCTGCACAAGCGGCTCAGCGGCACGGCGGACTTCCTGCTCACCCCGCTGCTCTCGCTGCTTCTCACCGGCTTTGCCACCTTCGTGGCCGTGGGCCCGGCCATGCGCTGGTTGGGCGACGCCCTCGGGGCCGGGCTCTCCTCCGGCTACGAGTTCGCCGGGCCGGTGGGAGGCTTCCTCTTCGGCCTGGTGTACACGCCCATCGTGATCACGGGCCTGCACCAGTCCTTCCCACCCTTCGAGATGCAGCTCTGGGCGGAGGGCGGCTCCTTCATCTTCCCCATCGCCTCCATGGCCAACATCGCCCAGGGCGCGGTCACCCTCGCGGTCTACACGCTCGCGCGCGGCGAAAAGCTCAAGGGGCTCGCCGGTGCCACCGGCGTGTCCTCCCTGTTCGGCATCACCGAGCCCGCCGTGTTCGGCGTGAACCTGCGCCTGCGCTGGCCGTTCTTCGTGGGCCTGGGCGCGGCCGCGGTGGGCGGCGCCCTCGTGGCGCTGCTCGACGTCAAGGCCACCGCGCTGGGCGCAGCGGGATTCATCGGCGTGGTCTCCATCCGCCGCAACGACTGGGGCCAGTTCCTGCTCTGCGCTGTGCTCGTGTTTGCGCTGGCCTTCGCCGCCGCCTGGTTCTACGGCCGCTACCTGGTGCGCCAGCGCGGCTCGATAGACCCGGACGCCGCGGGCGCGGGGGCTGCCGCCGCTCCTGCGGCGGGGGGAACCGGGGCCGGTGTCGATCCGGCTCCCCGGGCGGCGGAGGGCGCCATCGACCTGGTGGCCCCCCTGACCGGGCGGGCGGTGGCGCTCTCCGAGGTCAGCGATCCCATGTTTGCGGCGGGCAAGCTCGGCGCGGGCGCCGCGGTGGAGCCGACCGTGGGCGCGCTGTACAGCCCCGTGGACGGCAAGGTCGTGGTGGCCTTCCCCTCCGGGCACGCCTTCGCGGTGCGCGGCCAGGACGCCGACGGCAAGCCGGTGGACGTGCTCATGCACATCGGCTTTGACACGGTGAACCTCAAGGGGCAGCACTTCACCCCGCACAGGGCCAAGGGGGACGAGGTGCGCGCCGGGGATCTGCTCTGCGAGTTCGATATGGCGGCGATCCGCGAGGCGGGCTACGAGCTGACCACCCCGGTGGTGGTGTCCAACTCCAAGCGCACCGGGGCCGTGAACCCGGCGCTGGCCCTGCCCGCCGAGGTGGAGCACGGGGACCGCCTGCTCACCGTGGACCCCCGGGTGGCCGAGAAGCAGGCGTGACGCGGATTTGATTCCGCCGCCGCGCTGGTGTTTTAATGTGCAGGTTGCGTATGCAGGTCGGCCTGGGGGTGCGTTCCGAGCCCCCTCGCCGAGACCCTTCGACCACATGGTTCGTCGCCCGCCGGAGCAGGCGGAGTGCATGGCGCGATATGTACGTAGACCGCGTGCGCGCAGGGCGGAAATCTGGCGCACATGAAACCAGGTCAGGAGACCAGTAGTGATTCAGCAAGAATCGCGTCTGAAGGTCGCCGACAACACCGGTGCCCGGGAGATCCTGTGCATCCGCGTGCTCGGCGGCTCCACCCGACGTTTTGCTGGCATTGGCGACACCATCGTCGCCACTGTCAAGGAGGCCACCCCCGGCGGCAACGTGAAGGCCGGTGAAGTGGTGAAGGCCGTGATCGTGCGCACCAAGAAGGAGACCCGTCGCCCGGACGGCTCCTACATCGCGTTCGACGAGAACGCCGCCGTGCTCATCAAGAACGATGGCGAGCCGCGCGGCACCCGCATCTTCGGGCCGGTGGCCCGCGAGCTGCGCGAGAAGAAGTTCATGAAGATTGTGTCGTTGGCACCGGAGGTGATCTAGGTGAAGATCCGCAAGGGCGATATGGTCCAGGTGATCTCCGGGCCCGACAAGGGCGCGCAGGGCAAGGTCATTCAGGCCTTCCCGAAGAATGACAAGGTGCTCGTCGAGGGCGTGAACCGCATCAAGAAGCACGTGGCGAACTCCGCCCCGGAGCGCGGCGCCGAGTCCGGCGGCATCGTCACCCAGGAGGCCCCCATCCACGTCTCCAACGTGATGGTGCTCGACTCCGAGGGCAAGCCCACCCGCGTCGGCTACCGCTTCGACGAGGACGGCAAGAAGGTCCGCATCGCGCGTAGCAACGGGAAGGACATCTAATGAGCGAGAACTACACCCCGCGGCTCAAGACCGTCTACCGCGAAGAGATCCGCGCCAAGCTCAACGAGAAGTATGAGTACGAGAACGTCATGCAGATCCCCGGTCTGACCAAGATCGTGGTGAACATGGGTGTGGGCGACGCCGCCCGCGACTCCAAGCTCATCAACGGCGCCATCGAGGACCTGACCCTGATCACGGGCCAGAAGCCGCAGATCCGCCGCGCCCGCAAGTCCATCGCCAACTTCAAGCTGCGCGAGGGCATGCCCATCGGCGCCAAGGTGACCCTGCGCGGCGACCGCATGTGGGAGTTCCTGGATCGCCTGCTGACCGTGGCGCTGCCGCGTATCCGCGACTTCCGGGGTCTCTCCGACACACAGTTCGACGGCCACGGCAACTACACCTTCGGCCTGACCGAGCAGACGATGTTCTACGAGATCGACGTGGACAAGGTTGACCGTCCGCGCGGCATGGACATCACCGTGGTGACCACCGCCACGAACAACGAGGAGGGTCGCTCCCTCCTGCGCCTCCTGGGCTTCCCGTTCAAGGACGGCGAGGGCAAGATGCAGGCCAAGGAGGCCTAGCACTCGCTCTTGAGCGTTGCAGGACCCCGGCTCGCGCCGGGGTCCTTTGCCGTATCTGGGGGAGGGGATTACCAGCGGTAGTCCAGGAACTTGCCGTCGAGGGTGATGACCACGCGGTCCCCGTCCGGGTCCGGGCGGCGGCGCAGGTCCACCTGGAAGTTGATGGCGCTCATGATGCCGTCGCCAAACTCCTCGTGGATGAGCGCCTTGAGCGCGGGCCCGTAGACGGACAGCGCCTCGTGGAGGCGATAGATGGTGGGGTCGTTCTTCGCGGCCGGGTCGCCGCCGCGCGTGGGCTGCGCGCGCAGGGACTCCACCAGGGCGGCGCGCTCGGCGCCCTCGAATCCGAGGTGGCGCGCGATCGCCTCGGCCTGCTCGGCGCCCAGCGGGTGCTGCCCGAGGAGCGCGGCGGTGGTCCATACCACGGGGGCATCGATAAGCCGGGCCAGGTCCGCCCAGGCGGTGCCCGTGCGGATGCGCCGGGCGTCGATCAGGGCGGCGGCCTCGGCCTTGGGGAGGATCGGTTGGGTCATGTCTGTCCTTTCGGGGAGGGGTCGGCGTGGGTCCGTTACATCCCACTAGTCACACAAGTAACATGCGCAACAAGAATTTGTTATGATTTCTGGAGAAAATATCTCCTGGCTATACTTCACCTGAATTTCCCCTGATGGATCGGGGCCTCGGCGATAGCCGGTACACGCGTGGAAAAAGATTGGATGGTAAACGTGAAAAGCACTCGCCTGCTTGCTTTCCTCACCGCAGTGACGGTGGCGCTCCCGGCGGCACCCGCGGTGGCCCTTCCCTCCGTGGAGGGGTCGCACGAGGGCGCCCCGCTGGGCGGCTCCTCCGTGGTGCAGAGCGACCGCAGCTTCTTTGAAAACCACGAGGACCTCTCCGGGCGCAACCCCGGCGAGGTGCTCGGCGTGCGCCACCTGCCCTACCACGCCCTGGGCCTGCCCACCCCGGTGGACGTCACCCAGATCCGCTACGTGACCACCGACGCCCAGGGCAACAAGACCCACGGCATCACCTCCGTGCTCGCGCCCACCGCCCCGAGCAACGGCAAGCTCGTGTCCATGCACTCCATCTACGACTCCCTGGACCCCAACCACGCTCCCTCGCGCGCGGTCGCGGGCGACATCTCGATGGGGACGATGGGCTACGGCGCCGCCGAGGCCGCCGAGGTCGTGGCCTTCCTGGCCCAGGGCTACGCCGTGGCCTTCGCGGACATCGAGGGGCAGAGCGCCAACTTCGTGGCGGGCCCGGAGTACGGCACCACCGCCCTGGACGGCATCCGCGCCGCGCTGGCCGTGCCGGACACCGGCCTGTCCGCCGACGCCCCCGTGGGCCTGTTCGGCTACTCCGGCGGGGCGATCGCCACCAACTGGGCGGCGCAGCTCGCCCCCACCTACGCCCCGGAGATCAACGACAACCTCGTGGGCGCGGCCACCGGCGGCGTGCTGGTCAACCCGATCAACAACATCGGCTACGTCAGCGGCTCCGCCTACTGGGCGCCCATCCAGCTCATGGCCGTGGTGGGGCTCTCCCGCGCCTACGGGGTGGACCTGGCCAAGTACTTCAACGACTTCGGCCAGATGATGCTCAAGCGCGTGGAGAACGCCTCCATCGCCGAGGTCGTGGGCTCCGCGCCGGGGCTGACCTGGGAGTCCCTGGTCAAGCCGGAGTACCGCGACCCGGCTTCGATCCCGGAGCTGGTGGACGTGGTGCGCAAGGTGAACATGGGCATCGGCCCGGACCCGACCGTCCCCTTCTACTACACGCAGGGCGTGGGCGGCGAGGCCATCGGCACGGTGGACCTCCAGCGCGGCATCGGCAAGGCGGGCGACGGCGTGATGGTGGCCGACGACTCCCGCGCCCTGGCGAACAAGTACTGCGCCGCGGGCGTGCCCGTGCAGTACGAGGAGCACCCCGTGCCGCACGTGACCGGCGGCATCACCTGGTACGTGAACGCGGCTAAGTGGATGCGGGAGCGCTTCGAGGGCAAGCCCGCCCCCAGCACCTGCGGCAGCATCCCGGCGGGCGACCAGAGCATCCTGCACTAGGACCCCACGGCGGGCGGAGGGCCCGCGCGCAGGGCGGCCCCGGGTGGACCGGGGCCGCCCTTTTTTCTATGCCCCGCCGGAGGGCGCGCCCGAGTAGAGCACCACGGGCCGCCGCTGCGGGGTCCCGCCCGCCCGCGCGAGGAGGAGCCCGTGGGCGCGGGCGTGCTCCACCGCGGCGGCGGTGGGCGGGGCGGGGGAGAACACGCCGCTGAGGCCCGCCCGCGAGGCGCGGCGCGCGAGGTCGAGCGTGGGCGGGCAGCTCAGGGTGAGGTGGAGCCCCGTGGCGGGCACGCGGCGCTGAAGCAGCAGGGCGCCCACCGCCTTGTCCAGGGCGTTGGCGGCGTGCGCGTCCTCCCGGGACAGCAGGAGGCGGGGCCCGCCCTCATGCTCCGGGGAGAGGATCGCGGCGCGGAGCATGCCGCCCGAGGGGAGCGCGGGCAGGAGGCCAAGGAGCGCGCGCAGGGCTGGCTCGGGGATGGTTGCCGCCCCCGCACCCTGCGGCGCGGCGGGGACGGGGGCGCTGGCGGTGGGGCGGGTAGAGCGCAGGTCCAGCACGTTGTAGCTGTTGCACCCCTCCGGCCCCTGCGCCCCGGCGCAGTAGCGGGCCTCGCGAACCTGCGCGGCGTCGCGGATCAGGCCCTGGGCGTAGAGGAAGCCGTGGGCCAGCTCCACGTCGTGCCCGGGCGTGCGGGGAATGAGGAAGGATCGGCGGCCATCGAGCCGCAGGGTGAGGACCTCCTCGGCCAGGACGTCGGCCGCGCGGCGCTCGGCGCGGAGGCTCCCGGCGGCGTCGGGGGAGAGGTGGAGGGCGGAAACGCGCGGGGTGCGGGTGCTCATGGGCATCCACACTAGGGGGATTTGGCTCCGATGGGCGAGGTGGGTACAGTTAAACGCTGGACTTCTGCGCGCCGTCGGCCGTGTGCCCGCGGGGCGCGATACTCCATACATACATCGAACACCTACTTTGTTGTAGGCCCCTCGCCGGGTACGCGCACCGCGTGTGATGTGGCAGCGAGCAGCCCCCGCTACTGAGCGGGGGAGAGCGCAAGTGGCCCAAGGAGACGCGGAGAACGCCTCGCCGGTGGGTTAGGGAACCGCAACGAGAAAGGCTATAGGTCGCTTTATGACCATGACTGATCCTATCGCGGACATGCTGTCGCGCGTGCGCAACGCTAATCACGCGCACCACGACGTCGTGTCCATGCCGTCCTCCAAGATCAAGGCGAACATCGCCGAGATCCTCAAGCAGGAGGGCTACATCGCGAACTACACCGTCGAGGACGCCAAGGTCGGCAAGACCCTGTCCCTCGAGCTGAAGTACGGCCCCCAGCGCGAGCGCTCCATCTCCGGTCTGCGCCGCGTGTCCAAGCCGGGTCTGCGCGTGTACGCAAAGTCCACCGAACTGCCGACGGTCCTTGGCGGCCTGGGTGTGGCCATCATCTCCACCTCCCAGGGCCTCCTGACCGATCGCCAGGCGAGCGAGAAGGGCGTAGGCGGAGAAGTCCTCGCCTACGTCTGGTAAAGGGAGAAGTGATAAGCAATGTCGCGAGTTGGTAAGGCTCCCATCGCCATTCCGTCCGGTGTGGAAACCAAGATCGACGGCCAGCACGTCGAGGTCAAGGGCCCCAAGGGCACGCTGTCCCTGGACGTCCCCGCCCCGATCTCCGTGGCCGTGGAGGATAACCAGATTGTGGTATCCCGCCCGGACGATCACCGCAAGAACCGTGCCCTGCATGGTCTCTCCCGGTCGCTGATCAACAACTGCGTTGTCGGCGTCACCGAGGGCTACACCATCAAGATGGAGATCTTCGGCGTGGGCTACCGCGTCCAGGCCAAGGGCAAGGACCTGGAGTTCGCCCTGGGCTACTCCCACCCGATCCTCATCGAGGCGCCGGAGGGCATCACCTTTGCCGTGGATGGCAACACCAAGTTCTCCATCGCCGGTATCGACAAGCAGCAGGTTGGGCAGATCGCCGCGAACATCCGTCGTCTGCGGAAGGACGATCCTTACAAGGGTAAGGGCATCCGCTACGAGGGTGAGCAGATCCGCCGCAAGGTCGGAAAGACGGGTAAGTAAGCATGAGCAACAACGCAGAACAGAACAAGAAGCGTACGCCGGTGGGCAAGGACATCTCCTCGCGCCGCCGCGCCGCCCGTGCCCGCCGTCACTTCCGCGTTCGCAAGAACCTGCGTGGTACTCCCGAGGCGCCGCGCCTGGTGGTGCACCGCTCCTCGCGTCACATGCACGCGCAGGTGATCGACGACACCATCGGCCACACCCTGGTTGCCGCCTCCACCATCGAGCCGGAGATCCGGGCGATGGAGGGCGACAAGAAGACCAAGGGCGCCAAGGTGGGCGAGCTGATCGCCCAGCGCGCCAAGGAGGCCGGCATCGAGAAGGTCGTGTTCGACCGCGCCGGTTACAAGTACCACGGCCGCGTTGCCGCGCTGGCCGACGCAGCCCGCGAAGGTGGTTTGAAGTTCTAATGATTGCCACCCAGCAGAACATCAACGGAAGGATCGCGTAATGCCGGGACGTGAACGGCGTGACGGCGGACGCTCCGCCGACGAGAACAAGAAGAACAACAACGAGCGTCGCGGCGGGCGCAACAACGACCGCCGCGGCAACAACGACGAGCGCGATAAGTACATCGAGCGCGTTGTGACCATCAACCGCGTGTCCAAGGTGGTCAAGGGCGGTCGCCGCTTCAGCTTCACCGCCCTGGTGATCGTGGGCGACGGTCAGGGCATGGTCGGCGTGGGCTACGGCAAGGCCAAGGAAGTTCCCGCCGCCATCCAGAAGGGCGCCGAGGAGGCTCGCAAGAACTTCTTCCGCGTGCCCATGGTGGCCGGCACCATCACCCACCCGGTGATCGGCGAGGCCGCCGCCGGCCGCGTGATGCTCAAGCCCGCCGCCCCCGGTACCGGTGTGATCGCCGGTGGCGCCGCCCGCCCCGTGCTGGAGTGCGCCGGTGTGCAGGACATCCTCTCGAAGTCCCTGGGCTCCGACAACGCCATCAACGTTGTGCACGCCACGGTGGACGGCCTGAAGCAGCTCGTCCGCCCGGAGGAGGTCGCGGCCCGTCGCGGCAAGACCCTGGAAGAGGTCGCTCCCGCCCGTATGCTGCGCGCCCGCGCTGGACAGGAGGCCTAATAATGGCACTGAAGATCACTCAGATTCGCGGTATCGTGGGTGCGAACCCGAAGCAGAAGGCCAACCTTGAGGCCCTGGGCCTCAAGCGCATCCGCCACAGCGTCATCAAGCAGGACAACGCCGCCGTGCGTGGCCAGATCAACATGGTGCGCCACCTGGTGGTTGTCGAAGAAGTGGCAGGGGAGTAGATAACACATGAGCGATATCATCAAGCTCCACGATCTGCGCCCGTCCAAGGGTGCAAACAAGCCCAAGACCCGCGTGGGTCGCGGCGAGGCGTCCAAGGGTAAGACCGCCGGTCGCGGTACCAAGGGCACCAAGGCCCGCAAGCAGGTCTCGGCGGCGTTCGAGGGTGGGCAGATGCCGATCCACATGCGCCTGCCGAAGCTCAAGGGCTTCAAGAACCCGAACAAGGTCTACTACCAGGTGGTCAACGTGGGCGACCTGAACAAGGCCTTCCCGGAGGGTGGGGAGATCACCGTGGCCGACATCGCCGCCAAGGGCCTCGTGCGCCCGAAGCAGCCGGTCAAGGTCCTCGGCACCGGCGATATCAGCGTGAAGCTGAGCGTCACCGCCGAGAAGTTCTCCAAGTCCGCCGTGGAGAAGATCGAGGCCGCCGGCGGTTCCGTGACCGCCACCAAGTAGTTTTTACCGCTTGACGGCCCAGCCGGGCCCCGCGCCTCTCGGCGCTGGGGCCCGGCTTTGCTATGCTCGCTCCGAGAGGGGCGGTCAGGGGGGCAGTGAGGGCGCGGTGAGCGTCGAGAAGCTTAAGCGTGGCGCCGGGGGAGCGGGGGTGCCCGGGACGTTGGGGGCGCTGCGCGCCGCGCCCGCGCGAGGTAGATTCAGGCCCATGAGCATCAAGGGATGGGCAAACCTGGCGGGCGCGGTGCTGGCGATCGCGCTGGTGTTAGAGATCCTCTCCGCGCTGATCCTTCAGGGGGAGGCCCCGCTGCTGCGCGGGCTCTCGCTGGCGAGCGCGGGCGTGACGCTGGTGGGCGTGGCCCTGTTCTTCCGCCGCAGCGCTCCCCGCGTGCTCACCGGCTTTGCCCTGGGCGCGGGCCTGGCGCTGTGGTGGGCGCGGCTGGCGGCGGGGCTCTCCGCCGGGAACGCGGATGGGGAGGATGTTTTCTTTGCCGTGGCGCTCGGCGCCGTGGGGGCCGGGATCGTGGCGCTGCTGTGGGCCGGGCTGCGTTCGTCGGACCCGGAACCAAGGGGCTAGGCGCCCCACCCCGGGATGGGAAAAGCCGGGGAGGCTGGTAAGGTGGTGTAGTCAATTGTGTCCGGCGCCCCTGGCCGCGTGCATGCGGGGCGTAGGGGCTGGAACGATATAGAACCTCTGCCGTGCTCGATCGCCCAGCGGCGAGCGCGCGTGGGGCCAGGAGGATAAGTGTCCGCCGTTATCCAGGCTTTTAAGGATGTTGATCTTCGCCGGAAGATTCTCTTCACGATCGCGATGATCATCTTGTACCGCATTGGCGCGCAGATTCCCTCGCCGGGAGTGGACTACGCGCAGATTAGCGGGCGTCTGCGCGACCTCACCCAGGAGCAGGGGAGTGTGTACTCGCTCATCAACCTGTTCTCCGGCGGCGCGCTGCTGCAGCTCTCGGTCTTTGCCATCGGCATCATGCCCTACATCACGGCGTCGATCATCGTGCAGCTCCTCACCGTGGTGATCCCGCACTTCGAGCAGCTCAAGAAGGAGGGGCAGTCCGGCCAGGCCAAGATGACCCAGTACACCCGCTACCTCACGGTGGCGCTCGCGCTGCTGCAGTCCGCGGGCATCGTGGCGCTGGCGGATCGCCAGCAGCTCCTGGGCCAGGGCGTGGAGGTGCTGGTGCCGGACCGCACCGTGTGGGACCTGGTGGTGCTCGTCATCACCATGACCTCCGGCGCGGTCCTGGTGATGTGGATGGGCGAGCTGATTACGGAGAAGGGCGTGGGCAATGGCATGTCCCTGCTCATCTTCGCGGGCATCGCCACCCGCCTGCCCACCGATGGCCTCTCCGTGCTCAACAACTCCGGCGGCCTGATGCTCGCCGTGGTGATCGCCGCCGTGATCGTGCTCGTGGTGGGCGTGGTGTTCGTGGAGCAGGGCCAGCGCCGCATCCCGGTGCAGTACGCCAAGCGCATGGTGGGGCGCCGCCAGTACGGCGGCTCCTCCACCTACCTGCCGCTGAAGGTCAACCAGGCGGGCGTGATCCCGGTGATCTTTGCCTCCTCCCTGATCTACATGCCGGTGCTCATCACCCAGATCGTGTACTCGGGCAGCGCGGGGCAGCCGGATAACTGGTGGCAGCGCAACGTCATCTCGGTGCTCCAGACCCCCTCCTCCTGGCAGTACATCGTGCTGTACTTCGCCCTGATCATCTTCTTCTCCTACTTCTACGTCTCCGTGCAGTACGACCCGTACGAGCAGGCGGATAACATGAAGAAGTACGGTGGCTTCATCCCGGGCAAGCGCCCGGGCCGCCCGACGGCGGAGTACCTCGCCTACGTGATGAACCGCCTGCTGTTCGTCGGTGCGATCTACCTCGGCGTGATCGCGGTGCTTCCCAACATCGCCCTGGAGTTTGGCATCGGCCAGCAGGGCAGCGCGGGCATGGGTGCCTTCGGCGGCACGGCGGTGCTCATCCTCGTGTCCGTGGCGCTGACCACCGTCAAGCAAATCGAAAGCCAGCTTCTGCAAAGTAACTACGAAGGGTTGCTCAAATGAGACTCGTACTTCTTGGACCCCCCGGTGCTGGCAAGGGCACCCAGGCCGCGCTCCTCTCGGAGAAGCTGGGCGTGCCGCACATCTCCACCGGAGACCTCTTCCGCGCCAACATCGGCCAGGGAACCCCCCTGGGCATCGAGGCCAAGGAATACATCGACGCCGGAAAGCTCGTGCCCACCGAGGTGACCGCCCGCATGGTGGAGTCCCGCCTGGACGAGGCGGACACGGCCGAGGGCTTCCTGCTGGACGGCTTTCCCCGCACCGTGGAGCAGGCGGAGATCCTTACCGCCCTGCTGGAGCGCAAGGGCCTCAAGTTCGACGGCGTGCTGAACTTCCGCGTCTCCGAGGACGTGGTGGTGGAGCGGATGCTCGCCCGTGGCCGCGCCGACGATAACGAGGAGACCATCCGCACCCGCCTGAAGGTGTACCGGGACGAGACCGCCCCGCTCATCGAGCACTACGGCGAAGACATCATCACCGTGGAGGCCGAGGGCGACGTGGAGGAGATCAACGCCCGCACGCTGGCCGCGCTGAAGGCCGGCGAGTAGCCCTCCCCGGGCCACGAGCACCCCCGCGACGGAGTACGCTCCGGCGTGGGGATTTTTTTATGGATGTGCAACGCCGATGCGTACAGCCGGACGGCGCCGCGCCGGAGCGCGAGAGAAAGGGAGAACACATGGGTTTTAGGGGCAAGAGGAAAATCCCGGGCAAGACCCCGGGGGAGCTCGACGCCATGCAGGCGGCGGGGGAGATCGTGGGCAGGGCCCTGTGCGCGGTGCGCGAGGCCGCCAAGCCCGGGGTGAGCACCCTGGAGCTGGACGCGGTGGCGGAGGCCGTGATCCGGGACGCCGGGGCCTATCCGACCTTCCTCGGGTACCAGGGCTTCCCCGGCTCCATCTGCGCCTCGGTCAACGAGGTCATCGTGCACGGGATACCAGGCAAGGAGACGGTGCTCAAAAGCGGCGACCTCGTCTCCATCGACTGCGGCGCCACGCTGGACGGCTGGGTGGGGGACTCCGCCTGGTCCTTCGGCGTGGGCGAGCTGGCCCCGGAGGCGGCGGCGCTGAACGACGCCACCCGGTGGGTGATGGAGCAGGGGGTCGCGGCGATGGTCCCGGGCGCCCGGCTCACGGACGTCTCGCACGCGCTGGAAACCGCCACCCGGCGGGCGGAGAAGCGCTGGGGCGTGGCGCTGGGGATCGTGGACGGCTACGGCGGGCACGGCATCGGCCGCACGATGCACGAGGACCCCTTCCTGGCCAACGAGGGCAAGCCGGGGAAGGGGCCGGTGATCCAGGAGGGGACCACGCTGTGCGTGGAGCCCATGCTCACCCTGGGAAGCTGGGACAACGAGGTGCTCGACGACGGCTGGACGGTGGTCACCGCCGATGGCTCCTGGGCCGCGCATTGGGAGCACACGGTGGCGGCCACGAGCGAGGGGCCGAGGATCCTCACCCCCCGCCCCGCGGGGCAATAGCGTTTCCCCACGCGGGCGGGCTATACTTGCGGTCATGTCATACAAGCCCCGCCATGCTAAGCCCTCTGCCACGCGGCGTCGGGCGGCCTCCCTCGCTGCCGCTGGTACCGCGACGGGTGCCCTCCTCGCCTCCCCCTCGATCGCGTCCGCGGCGGAAGCCTCCCCCGTGCCCGCCTCCTCGGGTCTGGACCTGGAGTCCCAGGCCGCCCAGGTGCGCGACGCGCTGCACCAGCAGGCCAGTCAGCTCCCCCCGGAGCTGGCCGATCCCG
Source organism: Corynebacterium mastitidis DSM 44356 (assembly GCF_000375365.1). GTDB lineage: Bacteria > Actinomycetota > Actinomycetes > Mycobacteriales > Mycobacteriaceae > Corynebacterium > Corynebacterium mastitidis. The sequence goes on from NZ_AQXB01000004.1 coordinate 45,707, forward strand.
CCCTGCAGCTCCTGGACGGCTCCCTGGAGACGGCCTTCCCGGGCCTGACCGAGCAGGGCAGCAGCGCCCCGGAGGCGGCCCCCACCCCGGAGGCGACTCAGGACCCGGCCCAGGCCGAGGGGCAGCGCCGCCTTGAGGCGGAGCAGGCGGCCCAGGCCGAGGAGGCGCGCCGCGCGGAGGCCGAGCGCGTGGCCGCCCAGCAGCAGGCCGACGCCCGCGCCGCCGACCTTGCCTCCACCCCCTGCCCGGCGGAGGCCCGCGCCTGCATCGACCTGCAGGGCAACCGCACGTGGCTGCAGGACAACGGCACCGTCACCTACGGCCCCGTTCCGATGTCCGCCGGTGCCCCGTCCCCGGAGACGGCCACTCCGACGGGCACCTTCTACGTGAACCGCAAGGTCAAGGACGAGGTCTCCTACGAGTTCGACCAGGCCCCCATGCCGTACGCGGTGTACTTCACCAACAACGGCATCGCCTTCCACCAGGGCAACACCTCGCTGCTCTCGCACGGCTGCATCCACCTCAACCACGACGACGCGGTGGAGTACTTCGATCAGCTTCAGATCGGTGACATGGTCTACGTGTACTAAGCGTGTGCCCCGGGCGCGGAACCCGGAGGGCGAGAGGCGAGCGGGCGTTGCGCCCGCTCGCCTTTTTTGATCCCCAAGGAGGCTGAGTGTACAGTTAGCAGCGATCATGCCTTTATTGCGCTCGACGCCGTCGCGCCGGGCGGGCGTGATCGCGTACACCTAATGTCAGCGGAGAGTTGGAGGATATGGCAAAGGAAGGCGCCATCGAGGTGGAGGGTCGGGTCATCGAGCCCCTGCCGAACGCAATGTTCAAGGTCGAGCTCGATAATGGCCACCAGGTTCTCGCCCACATCAGTGGTAAGATGCGCCAGCACTACATCCGTATCCTGCCGGAGGACCGCGTCGTGGTGGAGCTTTCTCCCTACGACCTCTCCCGCGGTCGCATCGTCTACCGCTACAAGTAATTTCTCGCCTCCTCGCTCCAGGCTTTCCCGAGGCCATCGCGCCCGGAACGCTGCTTAAACCTTCGGCCACGGTGGCTGAAGCCCTGCGAATCACGGCCCATCGTCCGGGCACGGACCGGATTAAAGCGCCGCGTGGCAGGGGCGAGCGGGGAGAAAACCACCGTAACAACCGGAAAGGTACTGCCACATGGCACGTCTTGCTGGTGTGGACCTCCCGCGCAACAAGCGCATGGAGGTTGCACTCACCTACATCTACGGCATCGGCCCGGCCCGTTCGGCCAAGCTGCTTGAGGAGACCGGCATCTCTCCCGACCTGCGCACCGATGACCTCAACGACGAGCAGCTTTCTGCTCTGCGTGACGTGATCGAGGCTTCTTGGAAGGTGGAGGGTGACCTCCGCCGCCAGGTTCAGGCCGACATCCGCCGCAAGATTGAGATCGGAAGCTACCAGGGTCTGCGTCACCGTCGCGGTCTGCCCGTTCGCGGTCAGCGCACCAAGACCAACGCCCGCACCCGCAAGGGTCCGAAGAAGACGATCGCCGGAAAGAAGAAGTAATCTATGCCTCCGAAGACTCGCTCTGGCGCCCGCCGCTCTGGCCGCCGCGCCGTCAAGAAGAACGTGGCCCAGGGCCACGCCTACATCAAGTCCACCTTCAACAACACCATCGTGTCCATCACCGCCCCCAACGGCGATGTGATCGCGTGGGCCTCCTCCGGCCACGTGGGTTTCAAGGGCTCCCGTAAGTCCACCCCGTTCGCCGCGCAGCTGGCCGCCGAGAACGCCGCCCGCAAGGCGATGGATCACGGCATGAAGAAGGTCGACGTGTTCGTCAAGGGTCCGGGCTCGGGCCGCGAAACCGCTATCCGTTCCCTCCAGGCCGCCGGCCTCGAGGTCAACTCGATCTCCGACGTGACGCCGCACCCGCACAACGGCTGCCGCCCGCCGAAGCGTCGTCGCGTTTAAGGGAAAGGAAAGGTAACTAACTATGGCTCGTTACACCGGCCCCGCAACCCGCAAGTCCCGTCGTCTCCGCGTTGACCTCGTCGGCGGCGACATGTCCTTCGAGCGTCGCCCCTACCCCCCGGGTCAGGCTGGCCGCGCCCGCATCAAGGAGTCCGAGTACCTGCTCCAGCTCCAGGAGAAGCAGAAGGCTCGCTTCACCTACGGCGTGATGGAGAAGCAGTTCCGCCGCTACTACCAGGAGGCCAACCGCCTCTCCGGTAAGACCGGCGAGAACCTGCTCATCCTGCTGGAGTCCCGCCTGGACAACGTGGTTTACCGCGCCGGTCTGGCGCGCACCCGCCGCCAGGCCCGCCAGCTCGTCTCCCACGGCCACTTCACCGTGAACGGCAAGAAGATCGACGTCCCCTCGTACCGCGTCTCGCGCTACGACATCATCGATGTTCGCGAGCGTTCCCGCAAGATGCAGTGGTTCGAGGAGGCCCAGGAGCAGCTTGCCGACGCCGTCGTGCCGGCCTGGATTCAGGTCGTGCCCGATACCCTGCGCATCCTCGTGCACCAGTTGCCCGAGCGCGCACAGATCGACGTGCCGCTGCAGGAGCAGCTCATCGTCGAGCTCTACTCGAAGTAATCGCTCACGCTCGTTATCCATCCCTTTCCGTCTACCGGCGTCAAATAGCGGGCGCCAAAGGAGAGTCCCATGCTTATTTCCCAGCGACCCACCCTCACCGAAGAGGTCGTGGAGGAGTCCCGCTCCCGGTTCGTCATCGAGCCGCTGGAGCCGGGCTTCGGCTACACCCTCGGCAATTCGCTGCGTCGTACCCTGCTCTCGTCCATCCCGGGCGCGGCGGTGACCAGCGTGAAGATCGACGGGGTCCTGCACGAGTTCACCACCATCAACGGCGTGAAGGAGGATGTCTCCGACATCATCCTGAACATCAAGTCCATGGTTCTTTCCTCGGACTCCGAGGAGCCCGTGGTGATGTACCTGAGCAAGCAGGGCGAGGGCGAGATCACGGCGGGGGACATTCAGCCCCCCGCCGGGGTGGAGATCCACAACCCGGATCTGCACATCGCGACCCTCAATGAGCAGGGCAGCCTGGAGATCGAGTTCATCGTGGAGCGCGGGCGCGGCTACGTCCCCGCCGCTCCCACCGGTGGGGGAGAGATCGGCCGTATCCCGGTGGATCAGATCTACTCCCCGGTGCTCAAGGTCAGCTACAAGGTCGAGGCCACCCGCGTGGAGCAGCGCACCGACTTTGACAAGCTGATCATCGACGTGGAGACGAAGAACTCCATCACCCCGCGCAACGCCATGGCCTCCGCGGGTAAGACGCTCGTGGAGCTGTTCGGCCTCGCGCACGAGCTCAACACCTCCGCTGAGGGCATCGAGATCGGCCCCTCGCCGCGCGAGTCCGAGTTCATGGCCGCCTACGGGATGCCCATCGAGGACCTGAACTTCTCCGTTCGTTCGTACAACTGCCTGAAGCGCCAGGAGATCCACACCGTCGGTGAGCTCGCGGAGTGCACCGAGTCGGACCTGCTGGACATCCGCAACTTCGGGCAGAAGTCGATCAACGAGGTCAAGATCAAGCTGGCGAACCTGGGCCTGACGCTCAAGGACGCCCCCGACGACTTTGACCCGACGGTGCTCGAGGGCTACGACGCCGCCACCGGCGACTTCGTGGATGACGAAGCGGAAGATTCCGACGAGTAAGACGCCCGCTCAACTCAATTTTCACACGAGGAGTTATTCATGCCTACCCCGAAGAAGGGCGCACGGCTCGGCGGTTCTGCCAGCAACCAGCGAAAGATTCTGTCTAACCTGGCTGCGCAACTGTTCGAGCACGGTGCCATCAAGACCACCGATGCACGGGCCAAGATGCTCCGCCCCTACGCGGAGAAGCTCATCACCAAGGCCAAGAAGGGCACCGTCGCGGACCGCCGCGAGGTGCTCAAGAAGGTGCCCCACAAGGACGTTGTGGCCCACCTCTTCAACGAGCTCGCCCCCCAGTTCGAGGGCCGCGAGGGCGGGTACACCCGCATCGTGAAGCTGGAGAACCGCCGCGGCGACAACGCCCCGATGTCCCAGATCTCCCTCGTCGTCGAGGAGACCGTGAGCACCGAGGCCACCCGCGCCACCCGCGCGGCGGCCTCCAAGCAGGCCGAGACCGAGGTTGCGGAAGCGGCCGAGGAGACTGCTGCGGAGAAGGCCGAGGAGGCCACCGAGGAGAAGTAATCTCCCGACCAACTCGGTTCTCAGGGCCGGGGCGGAGCAGGCGTGACGCGCCTTCCGCCCCGGCCCTCTCGCGTGGCGGGCGTGCGGTAGCGTTGCTATCTATGAAGCGCGCAGCCTCACGCCTAGCCCCACGTCAAGCCCTCCGCCTACCGGCCCTCATGCTCCTCATCGGCCTCGCCGCGTGGTACGCGGGCAGGGCGGTGGCGGCGGTGGGTTGGCGCGGCGAGTATCTCCCCCGCCTCAACATGATCGACGACCTCGGCCTGGGCGGCTGCGCGCCGGTGGAGGACTTCTTCGTCCCGCGTGTGGCGTGCAGCCCGCAGCACCTGTGGTTCGTGATCGGCGGGGCGGCCCTGGCGGTCTCGCTGATATGCGCGGGATCGCTCGTGGCCCGGCTGCGCGCGCAGTGGCACGGGGCCGCCGCCGTGGGCGCGGCGATCGCGCTGTCCGGTCTCCTCCGGGTGGTGGCGCTCCCCGTGGACGCCGCGCAGCGCCCCGGCCTCCACTACGGCCTGCTGGCGGGCTCGCTGGCCTGCCTGTGGGCGGCGATGGCGGTGGCGGCGGTGACCGCGCGCCGGAGTCGGGCGCTGATCCGGCCCGAGGGCGTTCCCAAGGCGCTCATGGGCGGCCCCCTCGCGGCGGCCACCTGGCCGCTGCTGGCGCTCTCCGCGCTCGGAGCGGCGCTGGTGGTGGCCGCGGCCTTCGGCACCGGCTACGACAACCCGGTGGGCTACTATCAGCGCATGGCGTGTGACGCCCCCGCGCTGTGGCTGCTCGCCCTGGCCGCCGGGTGGTGGCGCAAGTGACGGACACGAGGAGGCTGCGCCTGGACATCGCCTACGACGGCACGGACTTCCACGGCTGGGCCAGCCAGAAGGACCCCGCGCTGCGCACCGTGCAGGGCGTGCTGGAGGAGGCCCTGGCCCTGGTGCTGCGGGTCCCGGTGGCGCTGACGGTGGCGGGCCGCACCGACGCCGGGGTGCACGCCGCCGGGCAGGTGGCGCACGCGGACGTCCCCGAGGGCTGCCTGGAGCAGCGCTCCCTGCGAGGCGACCCCGCCCGGCTGGTGCGTCGGCTGTCCCGCCTGCTGCCCGAGGACATCCGGCTGAGCGGGTGCTCCTTCGCGCCCGAGGGCTTCGACGCGCGCTTCTCCGCGCTGCGCCGCCGCTACCTCTACCGGGTGACCACGGCGGCCCCCGGGCCGCTGCCCACGCGCGCCCGGGACACCACCGCCTGGCCCAAGCCGGTGGACCTCGCGGTGATGCAGGAGACGGCGGATCGGCTGCTGGGCCTGCACGACTTCGCGGCCTTCTGCAAGGCCAAGCCCCACGCCACCACGGTGCGCGATCTTCAGGTGTTCCGCTGGCGGGACGCCTCCACGGCCCTGGAGCCGCAGCTCTACGAGGCGGAGGTGGTGGCGGACGCCTTCTGCTGGTCCATGGTGCGGGCCCTGGTGGGGTGCTGCCTCGCGGCGGGGGAGGGGCGGTTCCCGCCCGCCCGCGCGGGGGAGTTCCTGGGGGAGCGCACGCGGTCCTCGCGGGTGCCCGTGGCGGCGGCGCGGGGACTGAGCCTGGTGGGGGTGGATTATCCCGAGGACAGGGAGCTGGCCGCGCGCAGCCTCATCACCAGGGATCGCCGTGCGCCGGTCTCGCCGGGTGACCCGGGTGCCTATACACTTTAGGGGTTGCCACTAGACCTAGAAAGGATCCTAAGGTCTCCCTCAATGGATACTGCCCAGATCGCGTACCTCGCGGTATTGATCTTTACCCTGCCGGGATTCCTCCTGAGCTGGGCCTCCGGGTTAAAGACCCCCTGGGCCGCGGCGGCGGCGATGCCGGTGAGCTTTTGCGTCTACGGGCTCGCCGCGTGGCTCATCGGGCTGACCCCGTGGCGCTACGACGTGATCTCCATCGCGGCGATCTGGGTCCTCTTCCTCGTCCTGGCGCTGGCGTGGCGCTACGGCTATGAGTGGCTGCGCGGCCTGGGGCTGCGCCGCCGGGGCCGGGCGGGTGCCCGCCGCGACCGGGGGTGCGACCTGGCGGTGTCCGTGGCGCACCTGCCCGCCAACGCGGACATTCTGGGGGACGCCACCTGGCTGGCCAGGGCCACCGGGATGGATCCCAACCCCACGGTGTATCGGCGGGCGCTGCCGCCCGCGGCCCCGGCGGCCCTGGCGGTGGCAGCACCCGCGCGCCCCGAGGAGCAGCGCCGGACGTTGCGGGAGTGGTGGACCGATCCGAGCGGGCGGCGCGGCAGCCTGCTGGACCCGGCCTGGGTCCTGCCCGCCCTCGGCGTGATCCTCGGCGCGCACGTCATCATCGGGAAGTCCCTGGAGTTCATCCAGCGCGCCCCGGACGGGCTCAACAACGTGTTCCAGGGCTGGGACGTGCAATGGCACGCCAACGTGGTGCGGTGGATCATGGAGGCCGGCATCGCCTCCCCCACCCGGATGGGGGAGCTGCACAACATCGAGACGCAGGCCACCATGTTCTATCCCAGCGGGTGGCACGCTGGCACCTACCTCATCGCGCAGATCGCCGGGGTCTCCCCGATCGAGGCGGTCAACGTGGCCAGCGCGGTGATTCCGGGCGTGGGCTTCCCGCTCTCCGTCGCGCTTCTCGCCTGGAAGATGATGGGGCTGCGCTCCATCACCGGGCAGCTCGGGGCGGCGCTGGCGGGGCTGCTCATCTTCGGCGCCCCGGCGGGCTACTGGGTGGGAAGCTACGTGGGGGCCTGGCCCTACGTGGCGGCGGTCTCCCTCACCGGCGTGGTCATCGCTCTCTTCATGACCGTGCCCAGCAACCCCCGCTTCGGCTACGCCGCGGCGGCCGCGCTGATGGGCGTGGCCCAGATGCACCCCTCGGCGGTGACCATCGTGGTCGTCGCCCTGCTGCTGTGGTGGCTGTGCTGGCTGCTGTGGGTGCCCTCGCGCAGGGCCGAGGGGGCGCGCCGGGCGCTGACGGTGCGGCTGCGCGACGTCGGGCTGCTTGGCGCGGTGGGCGCGGCGGGAATGGTCCTGCTGCTGCCCCAGATCCTTGTGGGTTCCGAGGTCACCGGGGAGGTGGCCGCCTTCTCCGGGGAGGAGGACATCTCCTACGGGGAGGCCTGGGCCAAGGTGCTCGGGATGACCACCCGCCACGTGGACGCCTTCGAGGGCATGAGCCTGACCTGGGTGTTCTGGGCCGCAGGGATCGGGGCGGTGGCGCTGATCGGGTGGCGGCGCAACCTCTGGGCCCCGCTGCTGTACCTGTTCTCCGTGGCGGTGGCGGTCAACTCCCTACGCCCCTTCGGCGGCTTCTGGAGCGACGCGCTCGGCGCCATCGGCGACCTGCACTATTCCATGGCGCACCGCCTGGTGTTGCCGGTGGCCATGCTGGTCTTTGCCGCGGCCGGGATCGGCGTGGCCGTGCTCATCCGCCTGGTGTGCCTGGCGCCCGTGAAGAAGTGGGCGGTGGGCTCCGCCGTGGCGTCGGTGATCCTGGCCTTCCCGGTGGGGCTGGCGATGTACGCCAACCTGTGGTCCCAGATGGAGGAGGGGGCCGAGTGGACCATCAACTCCTCGCGGGTGGATGACCGCATGGTCAGCCAGGTGGACCTGCGCGCCTTCGAGTGGCTGGCCCGCCAGCCCCACGCCTACGAGGGAATCATCATGGGCGAGCCCGCCGACGGGCATAGCTGGATGTACGCCTACAACTCGCTGCCCACGGTCATGCGCCACTACGACTGGCCCACCGACTTCAAGGACTCCGACACCCGCCTGCTCTACTGGTGGCCCAACGCCCTCGGCGCGGGCAACCCCGGCGCCCCGAACGAGCGCAACCACGTGGACGAGGCCGCCGAGCGCATGGGCGTCAACTACATCTTCATCTCCCCGGAGAACTTCTGGATGTCCCAGCCGCGCAACGAGCGCATGATGGACGGCCTGTGGCACACGCCCGGCGTGACGCCGGTGTACGCGGAGGAGAACGTGGCGATCTTTGCCGTCAACGAGGCGTTCACGGACGCGGAGCTGGAGAAGATGCGCGAGCCGGGCAACTCCCCGGAGCCGCTGGACGAGCTGTACCCGGTGCCCACCAATGGCGAGGCCGGGGTGGCGACCTCCGAGGAGGAGGAAAACCAGCCCTACTTCCACCGCCCCACGGAGCCGAATAACCGCGCGGACGTGCCCAGCGAGGATGCCGAGAACGACGCCAACTGGCCCGTGCAGGGCGAGATCACCGAGGGCGGGGCGCCCGCCCGGGTGGAGGAATAGGCCGCTCCCGGCCGTGCTGGTTTTCTAGCGGGGGCATGCGGGGCTCGGCGGGGGCTTTGCGGTGGTGGGCGCGGCCGGGTCGGTTGCTATGATGGGGTGAGCACAGGGGACTTTCGGGGGAAGGATACGGGGGGATGTCGCAGCACCGGGGCCTGCTCACGCCCACGACTCACGCGCAGGTATCGGGTCATCGCTTTTTGACCCGCAGGATGTACCACGGCCTGGTGTTCGGGGACGCGCGTATGATCCACGACCCGCTGCGCACCCGCCAGCGCGCCGCCACCCTGGGCGCGGTCTTTTCCCTGCTCCTGGTGATGGGGGCGGGGCTCCTCGCGGCGCTGGACCCCAAGCCCACGCCCGGCGAGGACGAGCCGCTGCTGCGCGCCGCCAGCGGGGCCCTGTACGTCCGGGAGGGGGAGAAGGTGCACCCCGTGGCGAACCTGGCCTCGGCCCGGCTCGTCCTGGGGGAGCCCGCCGAACCCGCCGATATCGGGGACGAGGCGCTGGCCGGGCTGCGCCACGGGCACCCCCTGGGCATTCCCGACGCCCCGGGCCTCATCGCCGCGCACAACCCGGAGGAGGGCGCGCGCACCTGGTCGGTGTGCACCACCCCGGACCGGGTGCTGGTGGCGTTGGGCACCAGCCCCGCCCCGCTGGCCGAGGACGAGGCGGTGGTGCTGCGCGAAGTCTCCACGCCCACGGAATACCTGGTGACGGCGCGGGGACGCCGCGCGCTGCCGCCTCCCGACGACCCCGCCGGGCTCATCGTGCGCCGCCGCATGGGCATCGACGAACGCACGCCGATGTGGCAGCCCCCGGCCCCCGTCCTCATGGGGATCGCCGAGCGCGAGCCCATCGCGTTTCCGGTGCCCCTGCCCGAGGTGGTGCGCGCCGGGGAGGAATGGTGGGCCGCCACCGCCGAGGGGGCGCGCCCGATCACGGAGCTCCAGGCCACCATGCTCAGGGACATGGGGGCGGCAAGCCGCGCGGGCGAGCAGGCGGAGATGGCCGCGCGCCCGGAGATGCCGCAGGGGCTGCTCCTGCCCGAGCGCGGCGCGAGGCTGCTCGACCCGGGGGAGACCGAACTCTGCTCCATCGGCGCCGAGGGCGGGGTGGGGCGCCCCGCGTCCGGGGAGTCTATGCGCGTCCCCGCGGACCTCCCCGTGGCGGCGGGCGGCCTGGGCGATCCCGGGAGTGCCCCCGCTGAGGCCCTGGGCGGTGGGGCTCGAGGGCGCGACGAGGCTGGGGTCGAGGCCGAGGAGGCGGCGGCCCGGCTCATGGTGGCGGACTCCTTTGCCTCGGAGCTGCGGGGAGCGGTGGCCGTGGACGCCGGTTTTGGCTACCACGTGGTCACCCCGCACGGGGTGCGGCACCGCGTGGACAACGCCGAGGCGCTCGCGGCGCTGGGGCTGCCGGAGCCGATACCGGGGTGGTGGCCGGCGCTGGCGCTGCTGCCCGAGGGCAGCGCCCTGGGCCGGGATGAGGTGCTGCGGGGAGGCCGGTAGGCGCGGGGCCGGGGAGACTGGCTGGTGGGGCGGTTGGGGTGGGTTTGGGATGGTTGGGGCGCGCGGCGCTAGGGGGTTCCGTGGCGGCGGTCGTAGCGCTCCCGGTGGGCCTCCACCTCATCGGCGTGGCTCTCCGCCCACTCGCGCAGCGCCGCCAGCGGGGTAACGATGGTGGAGCCGAGATCGGTGAGGCGGTAGTCCACGCGCGGGGGAATGCTGGTCGTGACCTCCCGGTGCACCAATCCGTCGCGCTCCATGGAGCGAAGGGTCTCCGTGAGCACCTTCGGTGAGATTCCCTGCACGGCGGCCCGGATGTCCTTGAAACGCACCGGGGAACCGGGGGAAAGAACGGCCACGATCATGGGGGTCCAGCGGTCGGTGAGGTGCCGCAGCACCGTGCGGGAGGGGCAGTTCTTGTTGAGGATGTCCGGCTGCTGGTCGTGCTGGCCGTGCTGGCCGGACGGGGGAGCCGAGGGGGCGTTGTCCTTCGGGGCGGAGTGAGGTTGCATGCCCGTTCCTATGGTTACGTTGAGGTAATCAGTTACTAATAAATAGTATTGGCGGTGGATCGAATTCCGCAAGGCCCGCAGCGGCCCATACTGCAAAGGAGCAGCGTTATGAACATTTCCATTATCGGAGCCTCAGGCATGGTGGGTTCCGCCCTCGCGGCCGAGGCCGAGGAGCGTGGGCACCAGGTCATCCGCTACACCCGGTCCGGTTCGCAGCCGGGGGCGCGGGCGCTGGACTTTTCCGACACCCCCGCGGTGAAGGAGGTGATCGAGGGCGGCGACGTCACCGTGATCAGCGTGGCCAGCCGCGACGATTACGACGCGGCGGTGGCGGCGCATAGGGCTCTGATCGAAGCCCGCCCGCGGGGCCGGTTCATCGTGATCGGAGGGGCCGGAGCCCTCCAGGCGGGGGAGGGGCTGCTCCTGGAGAGCCCGGACTTTCCCAGCGAGTACCTGCCCGAGGCCACGGCCTTCGCCGCGGTGCACCAGGCATATCACGAGTCCGAGGGTCTGGAGTGGAGCATGATCGCGCCCTCCCCGATGATCGCTCCCGGGGCGCGCACCGGCGAGTACAAGGTGGGGCTGGACACCCCGGCGGGCGACTTCGTTTCCGCGGAGGACTTCGCGGTGGCGGCGGTGGACGAGATCGAGCAGCCCCGCCACGCGGGTCGTCGCTTCACCGTGGCGTCCCGGGACGAGGCTGCGGCGCAGGGCTAAACCCTCCGGAGTTTTTTCGCCGTGGCTATGACACTGCCCCCGGGCCTGTGTCGGCGTGTGACGCCGAGAGCCGTTGCGGTCCCGACGGTGGCGACGATGAGCACGATCAGCACCGCATGCAGTCGCGAGCGCGTCCGCCGGTCCGGAGGCCCCGGGATCGTCACGGAGGGGTGCGGGCGAGGCGGCGGCGGGGGCGGCAGGGCCGAGGTGAGGACGGCCTGGGGCGTTACCGCGCCGTGCGGAGGTTGGGCCGCCGCGAGGAGGAGGGTGCGCACCTCGGCGGGGCTGTAGTGCGGGGCGCGCTCCAGCACCAGGGCCGCGATCCCGGACACGATGGGGGCGGCAAAACTGGTCCCGATGAGGCCCTGGGGCGAGGCGACGAACCCCGAGGGGTCCGGCGCCCCCACCGCGCTGACCCACCCCTCGCCGGTGGGGCTGAGCCCCGCCGGTACCGTCCCCGGCGCGGCGAGCCGCAGCGGGCCACCCGGCAGGGAATAGGCGGCGAGGTCGTGGGGAGAATCCAGGGCGCCGACCGAGAGCACCGTGGGGGAGTAGGCCGGGTACACCACCGACGCTTCCTCGCATTGCGGCGAGCGGTTGCCCGCGGCGGCCACCACCACGGTGCCGCTGCGCTCCGCGCGATCGAGCGCGGCGTCCAGCTCCGAGGCATCGAGGCGGCGGGCGCGCTCGGGAGGCAGGCACGCGACTACCGAAAGGTTAATGACGCGGGCGCCGCGATCCACGGCCTCCTCGATGGCCTTGGCCAGGGAGGACAGGGTGCCCCGGGCGTGGTCCTCCCCGGAGGGGGCGGGGGCCGTGGTGGTCTGCCGGATGCTGAGTATCGCCGCCCCGGGAGCCACGCCGGCGTCGCGCGAGGCGATAAGGCCCGCCACGATCGTTCCGTGGCCGTCGCAGTCGAGCAGGGGCGCGGGGTCCTCCGGGGAGACGAAGTCGGACCCGGGAATGACCTCGGCAAGCTGGGGATGCGGCGTGACCCCGGTATCGATGACGGCCACCGTGACACCCCGCCCCGAGAGGTGATTCGAGACGGTGGCGGGAGGGGCCGTGGGGCCCGGTGCCGGGACGCCGCCCGCGCACCCCTCCCGTGCGTGCAGCGCGGGCGCCGCCGCGATCAGCGCCGCGAACAGCACGCCCACCAGTCCGAGGTAGTGCCAGGACGGAGGCATCATCCCAGCCCCCTGATGAGAGCGAAGAACCCCATGTGGTGCAGGCAGAGCGGGAAGATCGCCGCCACCGCCAGGGACTCCAGGCGCTCCCACCACACGATCTGGGTGGGCTCCGGCGGCGGGACGATGCTCAGCCACCACGGAACGCTCAGGCACCCCGCCACCAGGAGGAAGCCGAGTACCTCGGACGCGACGTGCGCATGCGCCATGACGACCGCCGCCACCATTCCGCTGAGGGAGACGCATACCTGGGACCACACGGCGTACGGGTGCGGATGCATGAGGGCATGGATGCCGCTCACGAGGGACACGCCGAGGACCAGGACGGTGCTCAGAGCGGAACCCGCCGAGGCCGCCGGGGCGAGGCCGAGGCAGAGCAGGGCGGGGCAGAGCGCGGCGGCGATCCCGAGGTGAAAACCCTCGTAGAGGCGCTGCGCGCGCCGAGCCCGGCGCTCCGCGTGGGCTGGGTGGGCGTCGGCAAGCCCCAAATCCTGCCCGGCCGAGGGAATCCTCGGCGGGCTCAGCCCCACCAGGGAGGTGGCGAGGCGCGGAGCCAGGAAGAGAAGCAGAAAGGAAAGGAGGATGACTCCTGCGGCCACCCCGGGTAGGTGATGGGTGAGCCACCACAGGATCGGGGCGCTGATCCCCAGCAGGCAGGCCGTGGCGGCGGCACACACGGCCCTCGGAGGCAGCGTGCAGGCGGAGAGCGCGAAGAGCACCAGCGCCATTCCCGCCGACAGGAGGCCGGAGAGCGCGGCGTACGGGACCCAGCCCGGCGGCGCGCTGTGGTACACCCAGAGGAAACCGGCGGCTCCGGCGCAGGCGATGCCGCAAGCGATGACGCCGGGCATGGGGCGCACCCACAGGGTGAGCAGGAGCGCGGCGGCAAGGGGCGGGAGGAAGGACGCCCACGGGGGAATCCAATGGGAAAGCAACACCGCGCAGGCGATGAGGCCCGTGGTGGCGTAGGCGTGGCTGAGCCGATCGGGCGTGACGGCGCGATACTCGGAGGCCGCCTCGACGAGGGCCTCCGTGGCGTCGCGGACCACGGGAGGCGGAGATTCCTGGCGGGGAATGAGCAGGAGGGTATCGCCGTCGTGGAGCCCGGTGCGGGAAAGCGGCGCGGTGGCGTCGATCTCCCTCCCGAGGCCGCTGCGTGCCTGCCAGGGCCGCGTGAGCATGGGGGCGTCGCACAGGCTCAGCAGCTCCGAGAGGCACTCCACGAGCGTGGAATGTTCCGGAAACGCAATGTCCGCTTCGCGGCGATAGGAACCAGCCTGCATGCGCACCCGCAGCCTGAGCATATGGTCGACGGCCATGAGCGAAATCAACTCCCCCGAGTCCTGACGTGCCACCCCCGAAAGTCGGGCACTTCCAACATATGACTCCATCATGGACTATTCTGTGAGGCATGTCCACGGCAGGGGGTCGTGGGCGAGGGATAGGCCCAGCTCACGGGCGTGCAAGGGGGGATTGTGGAGGCGACTCATGCGACCACGGCACCGGATTTATGCGTGCAGTATCGGGCCGTGGGCGGGCGCGTTCCGGCCCCGCCGCGGCCGGAGGGAACCCTCAAGGCGCTCCCGGTTCCCGCGGCGCACCGGCCCGCCGCGACGTCGCTGTTGAGGCTCCTGATGCCCGTGGTGATGGTCTCGGCCATGGCCGCCATGGTCACGGTCATGTTTCTCTCCTCGGGAACGGTCAACCCGATGATGCTGGTCATGCCGCTCATGGCGGCGATGGGATTTTTGATGATGTTCTCCCCGCAGGGAGGTCAGGACGCGGACGATACGCGGCGCACATACCTGAGGCATGTGGGGCAGCTTCGGGCCGCCGCAGCGGACAACGCGGAGGCGCAACGCGCAAACGAGACGCATCGGTATCCCCCTCCCGGAGAGCTGTGGGCCATGGTGGGGCGGGAGCGCATGTGGGAGAAGGAACGGGATGACGAGGACGCCCTGGAGGTGCGGATAGGCCTTGGCGCAACCGCCCTGTGCACCCCGATAGAGGTGAGCGATCCCGGCGCGACCGAGGACCTGGACCCCGTGTGCGCTATCTCGCTGCGCAGCACGGTACGGGCCGTGAGCACCGTCGCCGACAGCCCCGTGGTGATCCAACTGCGGGCCTTCCGCTACGTCTCGGTGACGGGGCGAGGGGCCCTCGACTGCGCGCGGGCCCTGCTGAGCGGCCTGGTATTCCAGCACGGCCCCGAGACCGTGGGGCTGAGCGCCGCGCCGGGCCAGGAAGGCTGGGAGTGGCTGAAGTGGCTACCGCACACCCGGCATCCCGAGCGCGCGGCGTACCGCGTAGCGGTGACGGGGGAGGACTGCCCGAATATCCCGGAGGCTGATACCGTCATCGAGGTATCCGAGGCGGGCGGCGGGCTCATCCGGCGGCGCGCCGAGGAGGAGGGGTTAGCGCTGCACCTCGACGGCGAGATCGTGGTGCATACCGCGGCGGGGGCGGAAAGAATCGGCACGCCCGACCGCATGACTCAGGCCCAGGCCGAGTCCCTGGCGCGGCGCATGGCGCCCTATCATCGCCCGGACGGACCCGAGGGTGCGATGCCGGGAAGGACGCCGAACGATCTCCTACAGATGTTGGGAATAGGTGATGCCGACGCGCTCACTGCGGAGACCATGTGGGCCGAGCGAAGCGAGCCGGAGACAACCCGGTTGACCGTGCCGCTGGGGGCGCACACCGCCACGGGTGCCCCCGTATGGCTCGACCTGAAGGAATCGGCGCACGGCGGCATGGGGCCGCATGGGCTGTGCATAGGGGCCACCGGATCGGGAAAATCGGAGCTGCTGCGCACCCTGGTCGTGGGCCTGACGGCTACCCACAGCCCCGAGGAGCTGACGCTGATCCTGGTGGACTTTAAGGGCGGTGCCACGTTCCTCGGGCTCGATCGGCTCCCGCATACCTCTGCGGTCATCACCAACCTGGAACAGGAATCCGTGCTGGTGGAGCGGATGCACGACGCCATAGCGGGGGAGATGAACCGCAGGCAGGAGGTGCTCCGGGCGGCCGGAAACTTTGCCAACGTGCACGACTACGAGGCCGCGCGCCGGGCAGGGAGGGACGATCTTGATCCCATGCCGGCGCTGCTCATAGTGGTAGACGAGTTCTCCGAGCTCCTGGGGCAGCACCCCGACTTTGCGGATCTGTTCGTGGCGGTGGGGCGCCTCGGCCGCTCCCTCCACGTGCATTTGCTTCTCGCGAGCCAGCGGCTGGAGGAGGGGCGCCTGCGCGGGCTCGACTCGCACCTTTCCTACCGCATCGGGCTGCGCACCTTCTCGGCTGCGGAATCGCGGCAGGTGCTGGGGGTGCCGGACGCCCACGACCTCCCGGCCGTGCCAGGCATGGGCTTTATCAAGGCCGGGCCGCAGGACGTGGTGGGGTTCCAGGCCGCGTACGTGTCCGGCCCGGTCATACACTGCCGGGAGATAGGCGGCGGAAACCACGGCGTGAGGCCCTTCCGGAGCTGGTCCGACATCGATAGCGCGCGCACCACGGTGTGCGAGGAGGGATCGCGCACGCTTCTCGACGCCGTGGTGGACGCCGCGTGCGAGGCGGCGAAGAAGCGCGGCAGCCGCGCCCGAACCCTCTGGTTGCCGCCCCTGCCGGACTCGGTGGAGCTCGCCGGAGTGGTGGAGCCGATGGGGTTCCTGCGGGCTGCGGTGGGAGTGATTGATCGCCCCTATCACCAGCGCCAGGACCCCTTGGTGCTGGACTTCACCGTGGGCGGCGGGCACGTGGCCCTGTGTGGAGGCCCGAGATCGGGCAAGTCCACGGCGCTGGGGAGCATCGTGGCCTCGCTGGCGGCCACGCACACGACGTCCCAGGTGCGGTTCTACGTGGTGGACATGGCGGGGGATTCTCACAGCGTCCTGGGGCGCCTGCCCCACGTGGCCGGTGTGGCCGGAAGGAAGGACCTGGGGCGGGTGCACCGGATCTTCGACGAGGTCACGGCCCTGATGGAGGCCGGTGAGCCGGACGACGGCAGGCACACCTTCGTGGTGATCGACGGCTGGCACGGGCTGGTGGCCGACTGCGAGGAGGAGGTGGAAAGGGTGGCGCGCCTGGTTGCCGACGGCGCGGCCGCCGGCATCCACGTTATGATCTCCACCCAACGGTGGACGGTGCTGCGCCCCGCGATCCGGGACCTTATTGATTACCGCCTGGAACTGCTGCTGGGCGAGGCGATGGATTCCCTGATCGACCGCAAGGCCCAACAGAAGATTCCCGCGCGCCCGGGCCGGGGGATCACTCAGGAGGGGGAACAGATGCTGTGGTGCATGTGCTCCCCGCAGGATATTGCGCACATCACCACGGCGGCGGCCGATCAGGAGCCCGTCCCCTCCCTGAAGGTGCTGCCCTCCTCCCTGCCGCTGTCCGAGCTTCCCCCTGGGCGGGGATGCGCGGTGGGGATCGGCGGCGTGCACATGGAGCCGGTGTACTGGTGGCAGGACCACGTACTGTGCGTGGGCGCGCACGGCTCGGGCAAGAGCACCGCGCTGCGCACGCTCATGGCGGGAATCGGCGGAAAGGGGCCGCGGTGGGCGCGGATCGTGCTCGTCGATCACCGGCGCGCACACCTGGGCGAGGTCCCGGAGGAGATGCTGGCCGCGTACAGCGCCTCCGCGCCCGGCACGGCGGAGGCGCTGCGGAACACCGCTGCGACCCTTCGGGAACGGATACCCGGGCATGAGGTGAGCGCCGCCCAGCTACGCGAGCGCGCGTGGTGGGAGGGGCCGGAGATATACGTGGTGGTAGACGACGCCGACCTGGTGGACCCCGGAGCCCTCGCGGAACTCGTTCCGCTTATTCCGCACGCCCGTGACGTGGGGTTGCACCTCGTGGTAGCGCAGAAATCCGGTGGCATTAATAGGGCCCTGTATCAGCCTTTCCTGGCTGCGCTGCGTGATCAAATGCCGGTGGTGCTGCTGCTCGACGCGGATAAGGAGGAGGGGGCCATCTGCGGGATGAAGCCGCTGCCTCAGCCGCCGGGGAGGGGGCGATGGTCGTCCCCGGGGGCGGAGGCCGAGGTGATACAGGTGGCGCGCGTGGAGGAGGGCGAAGAATGACCAAGCTCGTGGTGACGCTCTTGGAGGAGGCCACGGTCTTTGAGGGCGCGGATACCGTCTACCGCTACGACCTGGTGCCGCCGGTGTTGCGGGAACCCTGGGCCCTGGGCGCCCTGGTGGAGCAGGCGCAGGCGCTCTGCGAGGGGGACCGCGGTCAGGCGGAGGTGCAGGCGGAGACGCAGAACGAGGAGGTGGCCGCCGCGGTCACGCAGGCCCTGCGCGCCGCAGGCTTGATGGGTGACGGCGGGGAGGAAACCGAGCCCTCAGTAGCGGAAGAGGAACAGAAGGGACGCGCGTCCGGGGCGGGGCGGCGCGGGGATCCGTTGGACGTGCTGGCCCGGCCCCGAGAGGGGCCGCGGCACCGCCACGCGGGCGGCAACGGCGAGGGCGCGTGGTGGAGAACCGCGTGGCTAAGGCTCACGTGGTGGCACGCCGCGATGGTGGGGGTGGTGCTGGCGGTGGCGGGGCTTTCGTGGTGGTCCCTGGGTGACGGCACCGCCGTGGGCATCGCGCCGCAGGCGGGAGGGGAGGGGGAGCCTGCGGTGTCTTACACGGAACCGCAGGCGCAGGAAGGCGAACAACAAAGCGAGGAAGGCGCTGAGCGTCCGGCGGTGGTGCACGAGGTGGGGGACATAAGGGTCTCGACCCCCGAGGGCTTTCGGGCGGACCTAGCCGAGGGCGTGGCGATCCTGACCGGGCGCGATGCGGATTTACGCATCCTCGTATCGGCGGACCCGCTTTTCTCGGTGCCACCTGGTGAGGTGCTGCGCGAGGTCGCCGCCGAGGTCGGGGGCGATCCCACGCTGAGCGACCTCGATCCGCCCGAACCCCCACGGGAGGAGGGGCAAAAGATGAGGTATCGGGAGGACCCCGGGGACGGTTCTCAGGTGCAGTGGAGTACGTGGGTGGAATCCGGCCATCACATGAGCGTGGGCTGCCATACCAAGGGCAGGCCCACCGTGGTGCAGAAGGCGTCGTGCCGGATCGTGGAGGAATCCGTGGGGCTCCGGTAGCGGGCTGGGCGAATGCATCGATTTTTGCGGCGGCTTTTTAAGGCGGGAGGGAACCGGAGGCGGGGTGGGGCAGTCAAAGATAAGTGGAGGGTCGCGGCAGCGGCCTTCCGCATATTGGTTTCGAGCAATACGTAAAGGGGGAACGATGTCAGGTGTTTTTAGAACAGAGGCCGACGTCATGGTGGCCACCGCAGGCCGCGTGGACGATACCAACAGTCAGGTGCAGTCCGAGCTCACGCGGTTGCAAGGGGTCGTGGACGGCGTTCGCGGCTCTTGGGCTGGCAGCGCGCAGGTGAGCTTTGACGCGCTCATGGAGCGGTGGAATACCTCGGCCCGTGAGCTACGAGAGGCGCTGGGGTCTATCAGCGAGAATATCCGTTCCAATGCTCGCCACTTCGAGGACATGGAGGCGCAGAACGCTCAGGCCTTCAGCTCCGTCGGTGGATCGGGCCTGGCTCTCTAGGAGGAACAGTGGATCACATTAAGTATTCTTTTGGCGCCATCGAGGCGGCCGCGGGGGATATTCATGCCACGTCCGGCCGGATCAACGGGCTGCTGGGGGAGCTCAAGGCCTTGCTGCAACCGATGGTGGCGGCGTGGGAAGGCGATTCCGCCGTGGCGTACCAGGCGGCCCAGGAAAAGTGGGACCGCTCGGCGGAGGATCTCAACCAGATACTGGAAACGATCTCCCGCACCGTCACCCAGGGCAACGACCGCATGGCGGACGTGAACCGCGCCGCCGCGGCGTCGTGGGGGTAGGCCGAGGCGGTGTGTGTTTGGGTTGTGTGAATAAGGCCGCGGTCGCGCGGCAATGAGCAATACCGCAGCGGCGGGGTCTTGTCATCGCGGGGCAGGCACGGGTGCGATGTACGGTGATCGTGCCGCTGCGGTTTTGTTCGTGCCCCGGTGTCTCGTAGGATAGATGTTCTGTGTGCTGTGCGAGTATGCGTGATCTCGGGTCTCCACCGGCCGCCGTGATCATCGCAGGGCGCACTTGTTGGCCGGCAGTCCTGTAGATAAGACCTTCAAGGAGTCACTTAAGTGTCTACTTATCACCCGAAGAGCGGTGACATCACCCGTAAGTGGTATGTCATCGACGCCACTGACGTGGTCCTGGGTCGTCTTGCCACCCACGCCGCAAACCTGCTGCGCGGCAAGGGCAAGCCCCAGTTCGCTCCCAACGTCGATTGCGGCGATCACGTCATCATCATCAACGCCGATAAGGTCGCCGTCAGCTCCAACAAGCGCGACCGCGAGCTGCGCTACCGCCACTCCGGTTACCCCGGTGGCCTCAAGACCATGACCCTGGGCCGCGCCCTGTCCGATCACCCGGAGCGCACCATCGAAGAGTCCATCCGGGGCATGATGCCGCACAACAAGTTGTCCAACGCTTCCATCAAGAAGCTGCACGTTTACACTGGCGATGAGCACCCGCACGCTGGTCAGAAGCCGGAGAACTACGAGATCAAGGTGGTGGCCCAGTGACCGAGCCGAACAACAACATCGAGAACAACGTGGCGGATGCCGAGGATCTGGCTGCCGCGGCGGCCACCGAGGAGTTCACCAACACCATCGGCGATCACCTGGTGACCGAGACCGAGGTTGAGGTCGAGGCGGAGCAGGTCGGCGTCGAGGGCCCGATCCAGACCGTGGGGCGCCGCAAGCGCGCCATCGTGCGCGTGCGCCTGGTGCCGGGCACCGGCGAGTTCGTGTGCAACGGCCGTACCCTCGAGGACTACTTCCCGAACAAGATCCACCAGCAGACCGTGAAGTCCCCGCTGGTGCTCCTGGACCGCGAGGGCCAGTTTGACATCCAGGCCAACCTGAAGGGCGGCGGCCCCACCGGTCAGGCCGGTGCGTTCCGCCTCGCTATTGCTCGCGCGCTGAACGCCTACGCTCCGGCGGATCGCGCGGCGCTGAAGAAGGCTGGCTTCCTCACCCGTGACGCTCGTGCCGTCGAGCGCAAGAAGGCCGGTCTGCACAAGGCACGTCGTGCCCCGCAGTACTCCAAGCGCTAAGTTTTACCGCGCTGGCGCCGTCTTCCCTTTTCGGGGAAGGCGGCGTTTGCCGTTTGTGGGGCGTTGGCGGGCAGGCGGCGGGCACCGGGCATAATGGATCGCATGACTCGACTTTTTGGTACTGATGGCGTGCGCGGATTGGCGAACAAAACCCTTACGGCCTCCCTGGCGCTGCGGCTGGGGGCGGCGGCCGCGCAGGTGCTCACGGCCGAGAAGCAGTCCTCCAAGCGGCGCCCCACGGCCATCGTCGGGCGCGATCCCCGTGTCTCGGGGGAGATGCTGGCCGCCGCGCTGGCGGCGGGCATGGCCTCTCGAGGGGTGGACGTCCTGCGCGTGGGGGTTGTGCCCACCCCGGCGGTGGCCTTCCTCACGGACGACTACGGCGCGGACATGGGCGTGATGATTTCCGCCTCGCACAACCCGATGCCGGACAACGGGATCAAGTTCTTCTCCGCCGGTGGGCGCAAGCTGCCGGACGCGGTGGAGGATGAGATCGAGGCGGTGATGGCGGGGCTCGACGAGCAGGGCCCCACCGGGCACGGCGTGGGGCGCGTGATCGAGGAGGCCACGGACGCTCACGATCGCTACCTCGCGCATCTCAGGGAGGCGGTGAAGGCCGACCTCGGCGGCATCCGCGTGGTGGTGGATGCCGCCAACGGCGCGGCCTCGGAGATCGCGCCGGAGGCTTACCGACGCGCCGGAGCCGAGGTGATCGCCATCCATCACCAGCCCAACGCCTACAACATCAACGACGGCTGCGGCTCCACCCACATCGAGCAGACGCAGCGCGCCGTGCTCGAGCACGGCGCGGACCTGGGACTCGCGCACGACGGCGACGCCGACCGCTGCCTCGCCGTGGACGCCCGGGGGCGGGTGGTGGACGGGGATCAGATCATGGCGATCCTCGCGGTGGCGATGAAGGATAACAGCGAGCTGAAAAAGAACACCCTCGTGTCCACGGTGATGAGCAACCTCGGCCTGCGCCTAGCGATGGACGAGCAGGGGATCAACGTGGTTCCGACCAAGGTGGGCGACCGCTATGTGCTCGAGGAACTCAACGCCTCCGGCTTGAGCCTGGGCGGGGAGCAGTCCGGGCACATCATTATCCCGGAGTACGGCACCACGGGCGACGGCGTGCTGACCGGCCTGAGCCTCATGGCCCGGATGGCGCAGACGGGCAAGACCCTGGAGGAGCTGGCCTCCGTGATGACCGTTCTGCCGCAGGTCCTCATCAACGTCCCGGTGTCCAACAAGAGCGTGATCGCGCAGCACCCCCAGGTGAAAGCCGCGATCGAGGCCGCCGAGGAGGAGCTTGGCGAGACCGGGCGCGTGCTGCTGCGCCCCTCGGGAACCGAAGAACTGTTCCGCGTGATGGTGGAGGCCGCCGAGGAGGAGCAGGCCCGCAAGGTCGCCGGGCAGCTCGCGGCGGTGGTCGCGGCGGTGTAGCGGGTATTTCCGCCATTGGGGAACCGGCGGGGGCCGGGCGGAGTCAAAGGATAAAGAGGTATTTTTCTTTGACTCACACAACCAGCCCGAGGGGGTTCTCATGGGGGACGTATCCATTGCGCCGGAGGCCGCCGGCGCGCTGTTGCGGCGCGGCCTGGCGGAGCTAGAAGAGCGCTTGCGGGAGCACGAAAAGACGCCGCCCGCTTTGTCTCTCGACGTCGCGGGAGGGGCGCTCTACGCGCAGGGCCGTCGCCTCGCGGACTCCTATGTGCGCCTGCACGCTGCGGAGATACAAAGGATGCGGGGCCTGTCTCGGATGCTTCACTCCGCGCTGGAGGACATAGCACGGGTGGAGGCAACGGACCGCGCGAACGCCGCCGAATGGGGGACGCTGCTATGACGGAGGGGCAGGCGTACGGCGACGCCGTGGAGGAACTGCGCCACGCCTCCGGGGGACGCTATGCGGGGCCGGGCATACGGCCTCAGGAGATCAAGCAAGCTCTCGGCGGGGCGGCGGGGATCGATCCCGGGGCCATTGGGCAGCACTTGGGGTTTGCCGTGGGCGTCACCGATACGTCGAGGCTCGGAAAGGGGTGGCTCGGCGGGCTGCTGCAGGTTCTTCAGCACCTGGCCTTCGGCCTGATCGGGGACGCCCTGGGCAAGGGGATCCGCGAGTGGTGGCAGAACCGCGAGGACGCCCAGCAGCTCACCCACGAGGCGGAGAAGGCCGCCGAGGCGATGAGGGACATCTGCGCAACCTCGGATACCGCCGCGTCGGAGATCCTCGCGGCGCTGTCCCAGAATGTGACGGCCCTGAGTAACCACCTCCGATGCCTCGCGCCTCAGGCCGGGCCGGAGCAGGCCGCCGCCTTCAACTCCGCCCTGGGGATGGCTGCAAGCGTCATAGATCAGGCCGGGAGTTCGGTGATGGAGCTATGCCGGGAGCGAGACGGCGCCCTGGCCGGGTGCATGGAGGAGCTGGAAAGGAGGGTGTCTACCGTATGCGAGGCGCCGCAGCCCTGCGGGCCCGCCGCCGTGGAGCCCGCACGCGCGGAGAGGTCGTGCCCTCCGGTGGAACGGGAGACACCGAGCGCGGGAGTCTCCCCGACGCCGCCCGCCCCGCCGCCCGACGTCCCGCCTGGAAACGGATCGGGTGCCGCACCCGGCGTGGAGGTTGCCGCCGCCGGGCCGGAGCGTACCCCGGTTGGGCAGCCGGAAACGGCCTGCCCGGAACCGCGCCTCGCCCCGGCGGCCGCGTCGGAGGAGGCCTCACCGGCAGCGTCCGGGGAAGCCGAACCGCAGACAAGGCATGCGGCGCGGGAGGAGGGTTGCTCCGTTCCCCCGAGGGGCGAGCGCCCGAACACCAGCCCGACCCCCGCAGGGAGCACCCACTGCGCCCCGGTGAGCCCAGCGCAGGCTGGTCCGTCTCCCGCGCCCCCGTCCCCGGTGTCTCCGGCGCAGGTGACCACGGAGGCGGTTTCCTGCGGGGAGCGGCAACCCTGCGGCATGGAGGGCATCGTGGGCTCGCTTGCTGGCGCCGGCGCGGCGGGGATGGAGACGATACTCAACGGCGCGAGGCTGGGCGCGGAGATAGTAGGAGGCGCCGTGGAAGGGATCGCTCAGGTCGTGGAGTCGGCGGTTCCTCCGGCGGACGGCCCGCCGCCCTGTCCTCCGCAGGCAAGCGATACTCTCTGCGAGAGCCCGGCGGTTTCGTCCGAGCAAACGGAGCAGCCGATCCCGCCCGTCCCGGATACGTTGGGGAGCACGCGGGAGAACGCGGAGTGCGTCGAGGAGGCACCCCCACGGCCAGCGCCGCCGGAACCGGATAGCTGCCCACCGCAGGAGCCTTCCTCGCCGGAACCGCCCACAACGCCGGAACCGCCGTGCGAATCGCCCGACCCCGCCGGTACTGAGCCTGCCGAACCACAGCAGGGCGCTCCGATCGATCCCGGAGTGGACCTGGCCTCGGTCCCGGAGCCCGAGCCACCGGCGGAGAAGCTCGCTCACCTGGGGCAGCCGTCTGAGCATTCGCCCGAGCAGGCGTCGGTGGGCGAAGAGCCCCCGGCCTCGCCCCCTGGGGGCGATCCGCCCGAGCATATGTTGGTGGGTGAGGCGGACCTCGGAGTCTCCCCCGCGGACGCCGCGGCCGATACCGATAACGCGGAGGGCGTGGGCGACGCGGGCGCGCGGGAACAGGGAGACCCGGACGGCGGGAATGGACAGCAGGAGGAGCGTCCCGGCACGGTCGGGGCACGAAAGGCAGGAACGTGGTAAATGGATTTCGAGGAATTTGCGCGTAATTTCCGGGAGAGAGCCGCAAAGCGCATGCTGGAGTTCGAGGTGGCCCTGGAGGAAAGCCGACGCGAGATGGAAAGGCGAGACGCGCAGCGGCAGGAGGACAAGGCGCTGCGAGGGCAGGCTCCGCGCTATGGGGTCCGCATGGAGGCCGCAGACATCCACGCGGAACTCCGCGCGCGGACGCACGGGCGCGAATACGGACCTGTGCAGGGGGTGCTGAAGAGAAACTCAAAAACTAAGGGACGCGATTATTGGGTCAGGGAAAGCTTGCGGTGGCGATACGCCTTTTCCTCTATCTCCTCGGAGCTTAAGGACACCACCTTCTTGGCGGTGGCCTCGGGATCGGAAAAGCCGGAATACTTCTTTTCCCCCGCGAGCTGGTGGAGAAGGAAGCCCGTGATTAACCCGCGAGCGGTTTCCTTGGCACCCGTTTGCGGTCCACTCGCGCCCACGAGCAGCTTGCGCACGGTGTCCTCGCTGAAGCCCTGCTGGGTTCCCTTCTCCAGCTCCCGGTACGCCACGTCCCCCTTCCAGTTGTGGGCCACGCGCGCCGGGTTGCCGGATTCCACGAGGTTATCGCGCCCGGAGCCGAGGATCAGGCCGGGGGCGGAGACGGCGCGTGCGGCCTCCTCGGAGGAGGGAGAGGTCATGGCGGGGTATGCGCAGGCCACCGCGCGCACCTTTTCCTCCCCGGCGGAGGCGAGGATGGCCGCCCCCGCGCCCATGCCGTGGCCCGCGAGCCCCAGCTTGCCGGGGGAGACGATCACGTTGCCGTGGCCGAGCTTGACGCCCGCGAGGATCTGCAGGCAGGTGGTGAGGTCGGCGGCCAGGCTGCGGTGGTCGGGGTTCATGCCGGTTTGGGTATCGGGGGCCGCCACGGCGATCCCCCAGCTCGCCAGGTGACGCAGGGTGACGTGGTAGGCCTTGATGCCGGTAAACCAGTCGTGCCCGAAGGCCACGGCGGGAATCCCGTTGCCTTCGGCGGGCGTGTACACCTTGCCGGGAAGCCCGGCGTAGGCAAGATCGCCCACCAGGACGCGGTGCGGGCCGCGCTTGGCGAGTTTAGGGAGGTGTTTATTCAGATTCTCAGACACGCCTAACAGGATAGTAAATACGGTGCCGTCATCGTGACTCCTCCGGCCCGGCGGGCCCTTATCCGCCACTCGCTCGCCACCAACTATCGACATCCAGTACCAACATCCGGCCAACAACCGCCAGCGTTTCACCGGCAACCCGGCCACCCACCCGCCAGCAGTTTCACCGAGTACACGCGCTGATAATGGCAGCCAAGCCGGTTCATACCAGCCCACGCACAAGAGCGCCCCGGGCAAAGCGCACGCGATACACGCACCCAAGCCCGTCCGACGCTCCCGTCCCGGGGCGGGCACGCCGGTTACCTGCCCGGTCCCCGCCGCGCCGAATACTCAGCCGAATATCCAACCGAATACCAGCGGGAATAGAGGCGCTGAGCGGCGGGGACGGGGCCCGGCGCGGCCCCGCTGGGGCGTCGATAGGCCGCGCGGGGAGATCGGTGATGGTGCGCGGTTGATCCGTACACTATCCTGGCGCCTATGTGTGGAATCGTAGGATATGTCGGCAACCGTCAGGGGCTTGGCCTGGCCCTCAATGCTCTGCGTCGCATGGAGTATCGCGGTTATGATTCGTCGGGCATCGCCGTCGCGGATGCCGGCGAGTTGCACTTTGCCAAGCGCGCCGGCAAGCTGGCCAATCTCGAGGATAAGATCGCGGAGATCGGCGAGGACGGCCTGCGGGGCACCACGGCCATCGGCCATACCCGCTGGGCCACGCACGGGCGGCCTACGGACGAGAACGCGCACCCGCATCTTTCCTACGACGGCAAGGTGGCCATCGTCCACAACGGCATTATCGAGAACTTCGCCCCGCTGCGGCAGGAGGTGGAGGCGCACGGCATCGAGATGGCCTCGGAGACGGACTCGGAGACCGCGGCGCACCTGGTGGCCCTGGCCTATAACGAGGGCGATACGGCAGGCGACCTGCGCGCCAGCGCGCTGAAGGTGCTGCGCCGCCTGGAGGGGGCCTTTACCCTGCTGGTGCTGCACGCGGATCACCCGGAGGAGATCGTCGCGGCGCGTCGCTCCACGCCGCTCATCGTGGGCGTGGGCGAGGGGGAGATGTTCCTCGGCTCTGACGTGGCGGCGTTCATTGAGCACACCAAGGACGCGGTGGAGCTGAATCAGGACAACGTGGTGATCATCAACAAGGATGGCTACGAGATCCTGAACTTCGACGGCTCCGAGGCCCAGGGCCGCCCCTTCACTATCGACTGGGACCTGGAGGCCGCGGAGAAGGGCGGGTACAGCTCCTTCATGATGAAGGAGATTCACGAGCAGCCCGCGGCGGTGCGGGACACCCTGGCGGGGCACTTCCAGGACGGGCGGATCGTGCTGGACGAGCAGAACCTCTCCGACGAGGACCTGCGCGCGGTGGACCAGATCTTCGTGGTGGCCTGCGGCTCCGCCTACCACTCGGGCCTGCTGGCCAAGTACGCCATCGAGCACTGGGTGCGCATCCCGGTGCAGATCGAGGTGGCCAGCGAGTTCCGCTACCGCGACCCGGTGTTGGGCGCGCGCACGCTGGTGGTGGCGGTCTCCCAGTCCGGGGAGACGGCGGACACCCTGGAGGCCGTGCGCTACGCCAAGGCGCAGGGGGCCAAGGTGCTGGCGGTGTGCAACACCAACGGCTCCCAGATCCCGCGCGAGTCCGACGCCGTGCTGTACACCCACGCGGGCCCGGAGATCGGCGTGGCCTCCACCAAGGCGTTCCTGGCCCAGGTGGCCGCCAACTACATCGTTGGCCTGGCCCTGGCGCAGGCCAAGGGGACCAAGTACCCGGACGAGATCAAGGAGATCTGGGAGGCCCTGGAGGGCATCCCGGCCAAGGTGGAGGAGCTGCTGCCCGCCGCGGAGCAGTGCCGTTCCATCGCCGCCACCCTGGGCGCCATCCCCACCATGCTCTTCCTGGGGCGCGGGGTGGGCTACCCGGTGGCGCTGGAGGGCGCGCTGAAGCTCAAGGAGCTGGCCTACATCCACGCCGAGGGCTTCCCGGCCGGGGAGCTCAAGCACGGGCCCATCGCCCTGATCGAGGAGGACCTCCCGGTGGTCGTGGTGGTGCCCAGCCCGCGCGGGGTCAAGCTGCTGCACTCCAAGGTGGTCTCGAATATCCAGGAGATCCGCGCGCGCGGCGCCAAGACCATCGTGATCGCGGAGGAGGGCGATACCGCCGTGGAGCCCTTTGCCAACTGGCTCATTCGTCTCCCGGAGGCCTCAACCCTCATGCAGCCGCTGCTGGCCACGGTGCCGCTGCAGTTCCTCGCCGCCTACATCGCCCAGGAGTGCGGCAACGAGGACATCGATAAGCCCAGGAACCTGGCCAAGTCCGTGACGGTGGAGTAAATCCCTCGCCACCCGAGGACGGGCGCGCGTCGCCGCGCCCCGGGGCAGTGGCAGAATGGGTGCTCATGGACCTGCTCACCGCCCGCATCGATAGGGATGCCCTGGCGCATAACGCCCGCGAGATCGCCCGGCGGGTGGCCCCCGCCCGGCTCATGGCCGTGGTGAAGGCCGATGCCTATAACCACGGCGCGGTGGAGGTTGCCCGCATCGCCCTGGCCAACGGAGCCCAGGAGCTGGGGGTGGCCACCCTGGGGGAGGCGCGGGAGCTGCGCCGGGCGGGCATCGAGGCCCCCATCCTGGCGTGGCTGTGGTCCCCCGAGCAGGATCTCCCGGAGGCCCTGAGGTGGGGAATCCGCCTGGCCATTCCCTCGCTGGCGCACGCGCGGGCCGTGGTCGCCGCGGCGGAGGGTGCACAGGAGCGCAGCGGGGTCACCGAGGTTGCCGAGGTTACCGTCAAGGTAGAGACGGGAATGCACCGCAGTGGGGTGGACCCCGCCGAGTGGGGTGAGGTCTTTGACCTGCTGGCGCGGTGCCCCCGCGTGCGGGTGACCGGCCTGATGAGCCACCTCTCCAGCGCGGACGTCCCGGACGATCCCGCCACCGACGCCCAGGCGGAGCGGTTCCGCCGGGCCATCGCGGCGGCGCGCGAGCACGGCCTGGAGGTGCCCGTGAACCACCTGTGCAACTCGCCGGGGGCCCTGACCCGCCCGGACCTGCGCCACGAGATGGTGCGGGTGGGGCTCGCCCTGTACGGGCTGGAGCCGGTGGCCGGGGTGGAGCACGGCGTGGTCCCCGCGATGTCCTGGGTGGGGCGGGTGCTGGTGGTCAAGCCGGTGCGGGCGGGCGAGGGGGCGTCCTACGGGCTGACCTGGCGCGCGCCGGGCGACGGCTACCTGGCGGTGGTTCCGGCCGGCTATGCCGACGGCCTGCCGCGCTCCTTCCAGGGGTGCGTGGAGGTCGCCGTGGCCGGGCGGCGCTACCCGCAGGTGGGCCGGGTGTGCATGGACCAGTTCGTGGTGTGGCTGGGGGCTAACGAGCACCGCGTGGCGGCGGGGGACGAGGCCGTGATCTTTGGCCGGGGCGGCATGAGCGCCACGGAGCTGGCGCGCCGCGCCGGGACGATCAACTACGAGGTCGTGTGCGCCCCGAGGGGCCGCACGCGGCGAGTGTACGTGGGAAAGGGAGAGTAGGGGCATGAAGCAGGGTTTTCCGGCGGCGGGGTCGCGCCGCTGCGAGGAGGCGGAGGACACCCGCGAGCTGGGGGCGCTCCTGGGGGAGTGCCTGGAGGCGGGCGACGTGGTGCTTCTCGACGGCCCCCTGGGCGCGGGCAAGACCACCCTGACCCAGGGGATCGCGCGGGGCATGGGCGTGCGCGGGCGGGTGACCTCCCCGACGTTCACCATCGCCAGGGAACACCGCCACCCGCAGGGCGGCCCCTCCCTGATTCACGTGGACGCCTACCGCCTGCTGGGGGAGGGGCCCGCCACGGACCCGGTGGGGGCGCTCGACGCCCTCGACCTGGACTCCGAGCTGGATACCGCCGTGGTGGTGGCGGAGTGGGGCGAGGGGCTGGTGGAGCAGCTCGCGGGCGGGTACCTCCTGGTCAGGATGGACCGCACCACGGCGGTGGAGGAGGACCCGGATTCTGAGGCTAGGATCATATCGTGGCAGCGCCGCGAGGGGGCCTAGTATGGGGGTGACGCAATAGCGGGTCGCGCCCGGCGCAGGGCGTGGCGCGCGAGGACCTTCGAAGGGGCGCAACATGGTAGAAGCGGTGGCGCAGGCACGCGAGGAGCGGCGGGGGGCCGCCCCATCACCGGGCTGGGGCTGGCTGTACGTGGTGGGCGGTGTCCTCGGCATCGTGCTCTCCGGCATCATCATGGTGGAAAAGATGAAGCTGGCGGAGGACCCCACCTACACCACCACCTGCGACCTCAGCTCCGTGGTGTCCTGCGGCAACGTCATGCGCTCCCTCCAGGCGGCGGCCTTCGGCATCCCCAATCCCATCATCGGCCTGGTGGGCTTCGGCCTGGTGGCCCTCATCGGGGCGGCGGTGGCCGCCGGGGGGCGCTTCGCGGGGTGGTTCTGGTTCGGCGCCCAGGCGGGCATGACCTTCGCGGTGCTCTTTGTGCATTGGCTGTTCTTCCAGGCGGTGTACGTCATAGGCGCCCTGTGCCCGTACTGCATGGGGGTGTGGGCGTTAAGCATCGTGCTCTTTGTGTACGTCACGGCCTTCAACCTGCGCACCTACGGCGGCTCCGGGGCGGGGTGGGTGCGCGGCCTGGATCGTTGGAAAGCGGCTATCTCCCTGCTGTGGATCGCGGCGATCGGGGTGGCCATCGTGGTGCGGTTCTGGTCGTACTTCTAGCGCGGGGCGTGGCTCGGAGGAGCCTGTGAAGTGCGGCGCAGTCGGGGGTATGGAGCGGGGTAAGGCCATTGACCGGATAGGTAAAGCAAGGCTAATTTTTTCGGGTGGAGAGGGCCGAATCACTGTATCCCTGCGGCCCCGTGGCGCGCCTCATGCCGTGAAAAACACAAGCCGTGCGCGCCGGGAAAGGCGGATGGCGAGTTGTTCCTGGCTAATTTTCTTATCGCCCTGCGCGAGGGCGTGGAGGCGTCCCTCATCGTGGGAATCCTGGTGACCAGCCTGGTCAAGATGGGGCGCCGCGACGTGCTCCCGCGCCTGTGGCTGGGCGTGGGGATCGCGGCCCTGGTGCCCCTGGCGGTCGGCGCGCTGATGACGTGGAGCCCCTACACCCTGACCTTCCAGGCCCAGGAGATCCTGGGCGGGGTCCTGTCCCTCGTGGCGGCGGCGATGCTGACCTGGATGATCCTCTGGATGGGGCGGCACTCCCGGGAGATGAGCGCGGACCTGCGGACGCAGACGGCGGCGGCGCTGGCGCGCTCCTCCGGCTGGGGAATCGTGTGGATCGCGGCGCTCAGCGTGGGGCGCGAGGGCCTGGAGACGGCGGTGTTCGTGTGGGCCACGGTGCGCGCCACCGCCAGCGGCGGGCTCTGGCAGCCCACGGCGGGCGTGGTGGCGGGCCTCGCGGTGGCGGTGGTCCTCGGCTGGCTGATCTACCGGGGCACCGCCCGGATCAACCTGGGCAGGTTCTTCAGCCTCACCAGCTACCTGTTGCTGGTGGTGGCCGCGGGGATCGTGGCCTACGGCCTAGGCGATCTCCAGGAGGCGGGGGTGATCCCGGGCTGGGGCACTAGCGCCTACGACCTCTCCGGTTACTTTGACGGGCACATCCCGGGGGTGCACCCCGGTGCCTGGTGGTTCGTGCTGGCGGAGGCCATGTTCAACGTCAACCTCGCGCCCACCGTGGTGCAGGTGGTGGGGTGGTGCGCCTATCTGATCGCGGTGCTGCCCCTGCTGTGGCGCCAGCAGCGGGGCCGTCGCGGCGGCCCCGGCAGCGCCGAGCGCGCCCGCGGTGCCGACGCCGCAGGTGCAGCAGGTGCTGCGAAGGGCGGCGTCGAGAAGAACCCGGAGAGCGCACCCGCGGCTCCGTCAGTGAAGTAGAGAGGGTTAAGTAAAGATGAAGCTTGTTCGTGTGGCCTGCGTGCTGGTTCCCGCCGTGGCCCTAAGCGCCTGCGTGGCCAACAACCCCGAGGGCACCTCCGAGGCGGAGGGCGCGGCCGGGGAGCCCATTGACGTCCGCATCACGGACGATACCTGCGAGGTCTCCGCCTCGGAGGTGCCCTCGGGGCGGGTGACCTTTGCCCTGAGCAACGAGGGCACGGTGCGCAACGAGTTCGAGATCCTCGCGGAGGATCGCCTGCGCATCGTGGGCGAGCGGGAGAACCTGGGGCCGGGCACCCACACCGACTACACGGTGCTGCTGGAGCCCGGCAGCTACGTCACCGCCTGCAAGAAGAACATGGTGGGGGCGCTGGTGGACGAGCGCGATTTCACCGTCACCCAGGGCGAGGCGGTGGAGGTCTCCGGCGACGAGCAGGAGCTGATCGACGCCGCCGTGACCAACTACACGGCCTACGTGCGCGATCAGGTGGGGCAGCTCCTGGCCGCCACGCAGGACTTCGCGGATGACTACCGAGGCGGCAAGGAGGAGTCCGCCCGCGCGGCCTACGCCCCGGCCCGCCTGTTCTACGAGCGGATCGAGCCCACGGCGGAGGCCTTCGGGGACCTGGATCCCGCGCTCGACGAGCGGGAGGCGGACTACCAGGCCTCCGAGGAGACGGACGCGCGCCCCTGGACGGGGTGGCACCGCATCGAGAAGGACCTGTGGCGCCCGCAGGACGCCCCGGCCCTGGACCCCGCCCAGCGCGCCGAGCTGGCGGACAAGCTCGTGGAGAACACCCAGGAGCTCTACGACCTGGTGTACTCCCCGGACTTCACCGTGAGCATCGCGGACATCTCCAACGGCGCCATCGGCCTGCTGGAGGAGGTGGCCACCACCAAGATCACGGGCGAGGAGGAGGCCTTTAGCCACACCGATCTCTACGACTTCCAGGGCAACCTGGAGGGCGCGCGCGTGGCCTATGGGACGGTGGAGGACCTGGCCAAGCGAGGCGACGAGGAGCTGGCGCGCACCATTTCCGCGCGCTTCGAGGCGCTGCAGGCCGCCCTGGACTCCCACCGCGAGGGGGAGGGCTTCGCCTCCTACGACTCCCTGGACGATAAGGCCCGGCGGGAGCTATCCGACCGGGTGGACGCCCTGCGCGTGCCGCTGGCCACGCTCACGGAGGCCATCGTCCGATGACCGCCAAGATCAGCCGCCGCGCCATGCTCCTGGGCACCGGGGTGGGCGCGGGCGGCGTGCTGGGCGGCTTCGCCCTGGGCCGCCACGCCCCGGCCGAGGGGGCGTCGCTGAGCGGGGAGGTGGAGTTCCGGGGCGAGCACCAGTCCGGCATCCTCACCCCCGCCCAGCAGCAGATGCTCATGGTGGCCTTCGACGTGGTGGCCACGCGCCGGGAGGACCTGGTGGCGCTGCTGGAGACGTGGACGCTGGCCGCCGAGCGGATGCAGGCGGGCGAGCCGGTGAACGCGCCCAAGGCCCGCGACGACGTGCCCCCGGACGATACCGGCGAGGCTATGGGCCTCGGCGCGGCGCGGCTGAGCGTCACCTTTGGCTTTGGCGCGAGCCTGTTCCGGGAGGACTTCGGCCTGGCCAACAAGTGCCCGGCGGCGCTGCGCGAGGGCATACCGCGCATGGCGGCGGAGAAGATCGACGAGGACCGCTCCCACGGCGACCTGGTGATCCAGATCTGCGCGGAGGACCCCATGGTGGTACTCCACGCCATGCACCAGTTCAAGCGCCTGGCCTTTGGCACGGCCTCCGTGCGCTGGATGCAGGTGGGCTACGGCCGCACCGCCTCCACCTCCACGGAGCAGGAGACCCCGCGCAACCTCTTTGGCTTCAAGGACGGCACCGCCAACATCAAGGCCGAGGACCCGCAGGCGGAGCTGGATAAGCACCTGTGGATTCAGCCCGGCGATGAGGCCGGGGCCTGGGCCGCCGGGGGATCGTACCTGTGCGTGCGCAAGATCCACATGATGATGGAGGTGTGGGACGAGCTGATCCTCTCGGAGCAGCAGCGGATCATCGGCCGGGAGAAGGTCGGCGGCGGCCCGATGTCCGGCGGCGAGGAGTTCAGCGCCCCGGACTTTGGCGACGGCCGGATCGACGCCCACTCGCACCTTGCCACCGTGCACCCGCAGCACAACGGCGGCGCCCGGATGCTGCGCCGGGGCTACAACTACACCGAGGGCCTCACGGAGCTGGGCCGGTTGCAGGCCGGGCTCTTCTTCATCGCCTACGTGCGCGATCCGCGCACGAATTTCATCCCGGTGCTGGCCCGCATGTCCGAGGACCTGCTCACCGAGTACCTCCAGCACACCGCCACCGGGCTGTACCTGGTGCCGCCCGGCATCCGCGAGGGCGACGCCTACGTGGGGCAGCGCCTGCTGGGGTAGGGCGCGGCATGGGGCGCCCGCTCCCGCCGCGCTATCCTTGGCTGCGTGTTAGTTCTCGCCATTGATACCGCCACCGCGGACCTCGTGACGGGCCTCGTGGACGCCGCCACCGGGGCCGTGGTGGCGGAGCGCATCGTGCGCGGCACGCGCGCCCACAACGAGGTCCTGGTGCCCACCATCCAGGAGATGCTGCGCGAGCAGGGCCTCTCCCTGATCGACGTGCAGGCGATGGTGGCGGGCTGTGGCCCCGGCCCCTTCACCGGGCTGCGCGTGGGCATGGTCACCGCCGAGGCGCTGGGTCACTCCCTCGGCCTGCCGGTGCACGGGGTATGCACGCTGGACGCCATCGGATACCAGCTCCGGGACTGCCCGGCGGCCCTGGTGGCCACGGACGCCCGGCGCCGGGAGGTGTACTGGGCCACGTACCGCCACGGGCGCCGCGAGGAGGGGCCGGACGTGGTGGCCCCGGCCGCGCTGGCCCCCGCGCTCGCCCCGGAGCGCGTGAACATCCCCGAGCACCTGGGGGAGTCGCTGCCGGAGCCCCTGCGCGTGCTCCCGCGCGGCCACGCCACCCCCACGGCGGCCTCCCTGGTGGCCGTGGCAGACCTGGCGGCCGACCCGGAGCCCCTGCGTCCGCTGTACCTGCGCCGTCCCGACGCCGCCGAGCCCAAGCCGGTGCCGCGCTCCCCGGCCATCCCGGAGGTGAACACGTGGTGGGGCTGCGGAAACTAGAGGTGGCCGACGCCGCGCGCTGCGCCGAGCTGGAGCGGGTGCTCTTCCCCGGGGACAGCCCCTGGCCGCAGGCCGCCTTCGAGCGCGAGATCCCGCACCCCTCGTCCTTCTACGTGGGCGCGGAGGAAGGCGGGCTGCTGGTGGGGTATGCGGGCCTGGCGGTGCTGGGGCCGCAGGAGCACCCCGAGTGCGAGGTGTACACCATCGCCGTGGACCCCGCCTGCCAGGGCCGGGGCCTGGGGCGGGCCCTGCTGGATCAGCTTCTGCACACCGCGGACCTGCTGAGCGCCCCGGTGTTTCTGGAGGTGCGCACGGATAACGCCCCGGCCATCGGGCTGTACGAGAGCTGCGGCTTCACCATCACCGGTATCCGCCGCAACTATTACCAACCCTCCGGGGCGGATGCGTACACGATGATGCGTGAGGCTACTGTGAGGACATCATGATTATCCTTGGCATTGAGAGTTCCTGCGACGAGACCGGCGTGGGGATCGTGCGTCTGCACGAGGATGGCCGCGTGGAGCAGCTCGCCAACGCCGTGGCCTCCTCCATGCGGGAGCACGCGCGCTTCGGCGGGGTGGTTCCGGAGATCGCCTCGCGAGCGCACCTGGAGGCGATGGTCCCCGTGATGCGCCAGGCGCTCGAGCAGGCGGGGATCGCGCGGCCCGACGCCGTGGCCGCCACCGTGGGGCCGGGGCTGGCCGGGGCGCTGCTCGTGGGGGCGTCGGCCGCCAAGGCCTACGCGGCGGGCTGGGACGTGCCCTTCTACGGCGTCAACCACCTGGGCGGGCACGTCGCGGTGGCCAACCTCGAGGGGGAGGCGCTGCCGCACTCCGTGGCGCTGCTGGTCTCCGGGGGGCACACCCAGCTCTTGGAGGTGGAGGCCGTGGGCAGACCCATGCGGGAGCTGGGCTCCACGCTCGACGACGCCGCCGGCGAGGCTTACGACAAGGTATCGCGCCTGCTGGGCCTGGGCTACCCCGGCGGGCCGGTGATCGACCGCCTGGCGCGCCGGGGCGACCCCGCCGCGATCGCCTTCCCCCGGGGCCTGACCAAGAAGGTGGACGAGCAGCGCGGACACCGCCACGACTTCTCCTTCTCCGGGCTCAAGACCTCCGTGGCCCGCTACGTGGAGGCCGCGGAGCGCGAGGGGCGCGTGATCTGTGTGGAGGACGTGTGCGCCTCCTTCCAGGAGGCCGTGTGCGACGTGCTCACCATGAAGGCCGTGCGCGCCTGCGGCGACGTGGGGGCCGGGGTGCTGCTGCTGGGCGGCGGCGTGGCGGCCAACTCCCGCCTGCGGGAGCTTGCGGGGGAGCGCTGCGCGGCGGCGGGGGTGGAGCTGCGCGTGCCGAGCCTCGCGCTGTGCACGGACAACGGCCTGATGATCGCCACGGTGGCGGCGCAGCTCATCCACGAGGGCGCGCGCCCCTCGGGCCTGGGGGTGGGAACCGATCCCTCCCTGGACGTGGAGGTGCCTCTGGTACACGCCGGGTAAACGGCGCGTGAAATCTTGGCGGACCCCCTGGTGGGGGCGCCGCCGGGGATCTACTCTGAGGTGGTGACGCAAGGAATCCTCATCACCCCCGACTTCACCCTCCGCACGGTGTCCGTGGCGCTCGGCGAGCTGCGCGAGGGCTCCGCGATCCCCGTGGCGCTGGACGAGTCCACCCCCTACCTGGCCTACCCGGTGGAGGAGGGCGGCGTGCCCAACCCCGCGGCCTCCCTGGCGAAGAACCGGCGGGCCACCGGCAACCCCGCCTTCCTGGCGGACCCGGCGGCCGCCCTGCGGGGCGACGTGGTGTGCGTGCGCGCCGACGGGAAGGACGCCACGGAGGCCAACGAGCGGGCCGCCGCCGAGGTCGTGCGCGCGGCCCGGGCCTACTGCGAGGACTACCCGGAGGAATACGCGCTGTGGCGCAGCGCGGCGGGGCGCTAGGGGCTCTGCAGAGGCGTTTGGGGGAAGCTTGAGATAGAGGGGACAGCCCTCCTCGCCTTAACCCCGCCTGCGTTCCCGTGCCACGCCCACGGCGCAGACCGCGCCCACCCACACGAGGGCGGCGATGAGGCCGCCGCGGGTGTCCGCGGCCAGGGAGAGGGCCACGCACATGAGGGCGAAGAAGACCAGCAGCCCGACGGCGGTGGTGGACCCGCCGGGGGTGCGGAAGCGGGAGGCGCGGTGGGCATCGGGCTCGCGGCGCCGGTAGCGGAGGTAGGACCACACGATCGCCGTCCACACGGCCACGAAGAGGGTGGCGGACATGGAGGTCACCATGGTGAAGGCCTCCAGCACGCCGTCGCCGGTGGCCATGAGCACGAGAGCGGAGAGCAGGAAGATGCACGAGAGGGTGAGGGCGTTGCGGGGGACCTGGCGGGGGGAGAGCTTGGCGAAGACGCGGTGGGCGTCGCCGCTTTGCGCCAGGCCGTAGACCATGCGGGAGGTGGAGTAGATGCCGGAGTTGGCGGAGGAGGCCGCCGAGGTAATCACCACGAGGTTGACGATGGTGGCGGCCGCGGGCAGCCCGGTGAGGGCGAACATGGTGACGAAGGGCGAGTTCTCCGGGACGATCTCGTTCCAGGGGGTGACCATCATGATGACGGCCAGGGAGCCGATGTAGAACAGCACGATGCGCAGGGGGATGGCGTTGATCGCCTTGGGCAGCACGGTCTCCGGGTCCTTGGTCTCCGCCACGGTGGTGCCCACCAGCTCCACGCCCACGAAGGCGAAGAGGGCGATCTGGAAGCCGGTGACGAAGCCCCCGAAGCCGTTGGGGAAGACCCCGCCGTGCTCCCAGAGGTTGCTCACGGAGGCGGTGGAGCCGGAGTCGTTGGTGTGCCCCAGGCAGATCAGCGCCACGCCGAGCACGATGAGCGCCACGATGGCGATGATCTTGATGAGGGCGAACCAGAACTCCGTCTCCCCGAAGGCCTTGACGGTGAGCGCGTTGAGCACGAAGAGGAGGGCGATGGTGCCCAGGATGGGGATCCAGCTGGGCAGGTCCGGCCACCAGAAGCGGAAGTACCCGGTGATGGCCACGAGGTCCGCCACGCCGGTGACGATCCAGCACAGCCAGTACGTCCAGCTCATGGCGAAGCGCGCCCAGGGGCCCAGGTACTTCTCCGCGATGTCGGAGAAGGAGTGGAAGTGGGGGTTGGCGAGCAGCAGCTCCCCCATGCAGCGCATGAAGAGGAACAGGGCGGTGCCGATGATGGCGTAGACCAGCAGGATGGAGGGGCCCGCCAGGGAGATCGTCTTGCCGGACCCCATGAAAAGCCCGGTGCCGATGGCCCCGCCGATGGCGATGAGCTGGATGTGACGGTTGGTGAGCTGCCGCTGGAGCTCCTGCGGCTGGTTCTGTGGCGTAGCGGTCATGGCGAACACCGTTTCTGTCATTCAAATGGTTTTTTCAAACTCTAGCGCATGGGGGCTACTTTGGTACCAAAACGGGGGTGCGGACGGTTGAACGCTGGCACTCGCGGGGGTAGAGTGCCAGGCAGGTTGTCAGACACACAGTTGTTCACCCGCGACGACGGCTGTGCTGGACGTACGCAACCGGCACAATCAATTGAGCACTTCCAATGGAGGAATAACAGTGGCAAACGTCAACATCACCCCGCTTGAGGACCGCATCCTGGTGCAGATCGTGGAGGCGGAGACCACCACCGCGTCCGGCCTGGTGATCCCGGACTCCGCCAAGGAGAAGCCGCAGGAGGCCACCGTCATCGCCGTCGGCGCGGGTCGCTTTGACGAGAAGGGCGAGCGCATCCCCGTGGACGTCAAGGAGGGGGACACCGTGATCTTCTCCCGCTACGGCGGCACCGAGATCAAGTACGAGGGCGAGGAGTACCTGATCCTCTCCGCGCGCGACGTCCTCGCCGTGGTAGCCAAGTAGGGGCCTGAAGAAGCATGGCAAAGCTGATTGCATTCGACCAAGAGGCCCGCGAGGGCATCCTGCGCGGCGTCGATACGCTTGCCGACGCCGTGAAGGTCACCCTCGGCCCGCGCGGCCGCAACGTGGTGCTGGACAAGGCCTTCGGTGGCCCGACCGTGACCAACGACGGCGTGACCATCGCCCGCGACATCGACGTCGAGGACCCGTTTGAGAACCTCGGCGCGCAGTTGGTGAAGTCCGTGGCGATCAAGACCAACGACATCGCCGGCGACGGCACCACCACCGCCACCCTGCTGGCCCAGGCCCTCATCACCGAGGGGCTGCGCAACGTGGCGGCGGGCGCCAACCCCATCGAGCTGAACCGGGGCATCGCCGCGGGCGTGGAGAAGGTGGTCGAGGAGCTCAAGGCCCGCGCCACCGAGGTCTCCGCCGCCAAGGACGTGGCCAACGTGGCCACCGTGTCCTCCCGCGACGAGGTCATCGGAGAGATGGTCTCCGGCGCGATGGAGAAGGTGGGCAAGGACGGCGTGGTCACGGTGGAGGAGTCCACCTCCATCGAGTCCTCCCTGGACGTCACCGAGGGCGTGTCCTTTGACAAGGGCTTCCTCTCCCCGTACTTCATCACGGATACCGACGCCCAGCAGGCCATCCTCGAGGACGCCGTGGTGCTGCTGGTGCGCAACAAGATCTCCTCCCTGCCGGACTTCCTGCCGATCCTGGAGAAGATCGCGGAATCCGGCAAGCAGGCGCTCATCATCGCCGAGGACATCGAGGGCGAGCCGCTGCAGGCCCTCGTGGTCAACTCCCTCCGCAAGACCCTCAAGGTCGCCGCCGTGAAGTCCCCGTACTTCGGGGAGCGCCGCAAGGCCTTCATGGACGACCTCGCCGTGGTCACCGGGGCCACCGTGGTGGACCCGGAGGTGGGCATCAACCTCGCGGAGTCCGGCACCGAGGTGCTCGGCGGCGCGCGCCGCGTGACCATCACCAAGGATCAGACCGTGATCGTGGACGGCGCGGGCACCGCCGAGGCGCTGGACAACCGCCGCGAGCAGATCCGCCGCGAGATCGAGAACACGGACTCCTCCTGGGACAAGGAGAAGGCCGAGGAGCGCCTGGCCAAGCTCTCCGGCGGCGTGGCCGTGATTAAGGTCGGCGCCGCCACCGAGACCGAGGTGGGCGAGCGCAAGCTGCGCGTGGAGGACGCCATCAACGCCGCCCGCGCCGCGGTGCAGGAGGGCATCATCGCCGGCGGCGGCTCCGTGCTGGTGCAGATCGCCCACGAGCTGGAGGCCTTCGCAGAGGGCTTCGACGGAGAGGCCAAGACCGGCGTGCTGGCGCTCTCCCGCGCGCTGGTGAAGCCCGCCTTCTGGATCGCGGAGAACGCCGGGCTGGACGGCGCCGTGGTGGTGGCCCGCACCGCCGAGCGCCCCAACGGCGAAGGCTTCAACGCCGCCACCCTGGAGTACGGCAACCTCATCGAGCAGGGCATCATCGACCCGGTGAAGGTGACCCACTCCGCCGTGGTCAACGCGGCCTCGGTCGCGCGCATGGTGCTCACCACGGAGGCCTCCGTGGTGGAAAAGCCCAAGGAGGAGGAGCCCGCCGCCGGTGGGCATCACCACCACTAGGGGCGAGGCAGCGCGAGCCTCCCGCCGGAGAAGGCATTCCCTCTCCGGTGGGAGGCTTTCCTCATTGTTGGGTGCGCCGGGGAAGGAAGAATATCCGCACCGAGTTTTCTGAGGGTTCGTAGTCGAAGCGGGTGGTCTCGTCGATCAGGACGCCCTCCTGGTGGAGGTAGTCCTCTCGTTTTCCTCCCAGGTAGGCCCCGCGCAGGTCGGAGCCCCGGAAATCGCACTCGTTCGAGTTCGAGGCGTGGAAGGCCGCCTTGCGGAGATCGCAGGATAAAAACGAGACGTTGGTGAACTCGGCGTCGATGAACCCCGCGCTCATCAGGTTGCAGCGCTCGAAGGTGACGTTGCGGAACTCCGAGTGGTCTGCGATGAGCTTGGGGAGATCTTTCCCCGAGAACGTCATATTGGCGATGCGGGCGTTCTCCAGGGAGGGCAGGTCCCCCATGCTTTTCATGCTCGTGCTCCTCCCTCGCGCGGCCGGCGTCTCCTCTACGCCTGGATTATATATCCGGTTCCGTGCTCGGCCCGGGAGAGGACGAGACCACCGCCTTCGGCTGTGGGCGCATGGCCTGCACACAGGCGCGGGAGGGAGCGGCCTACGCCCCGTTGCTTTCCTCCCGCAGGCGGTGCCCCATGTACGCCCGGATGAGGTAGTCCAGCGCCACGTTCAGCCCGATGAGCGAGTAGAACTCGCCCACGTGCCACGGCGGGTTCATCGCGCTAGCGCAGTAGTGCAGGCTCCACCGCGAGGCCGCCGCGAGGGGGTTGTTGCTCAGCCTGGTCACGGCCAGGGTGGGCACCCCGCGCAGGGTGGCGGCCCGGGGGATGTCCACGAAGTCGGGGTTGGTGCCCGCCAGGGAGATCATCACGAGGGTGTCGCTGGGGCGCATCATGGGCAGGCTCACCCGCATCTCGGTGAGGTCGGTAATCACGGTGGCCTGCTTGCCGTTGGCCATGAGGGACTTGGCGAACTCCGAGGCGGCCAGACGCTGCGAGGAGCCGGTGCCCAGGCAGTACACCGCGCTGGACTCGTAGAGCCGGGAGACGATGGGGCCGAGGGAGAGCGATTCGAGGTGGGTCAGGGTGCCCAGGACGTCGTCGCGCTGCAGGGCGATCGGGTCGGGCGCGGGGCGGTGCTCCGCCTCGCGCAGGGAGGTGCGGATGAAGTACTTCATCTCCGCGAAGCCGGAGAAGCCCAGGCGCTTGGCCAGCCGCATGACCGAGGAGGTGGAGGTGTAGGTGCGCTGCGCGATGTACTGCACCGAGGCCTCGCTGGCCTCCTCCTGGTGGGCGAGCAGGTAGGAGAGGATGTCGCGCTCGGTGTCGTTCCAGGAGCCCTGGGTGGAGGCCACGATGCTTTCTAGGTTCATCGGTCCTCCCACGGTGCGGCGTCATTCTGCCCGGTTAGCATAGCAACGCCGGGCGTGATGGCGCTCTTTTATGCGTGCGCCATGAGCCCCTCGAACCTGTCGCGCACCTGGGGCACGTCCATGCCCACGATCACCTGCACGGCGGTGCCCTTGTTCACCAGCCCCAGCGCCCCGGCCTCGCTGAAGGAGTCGGGGTCGGCCACCAAGGCGGGGTCCTTCACGGAGACGCGCAGGCGGGTGGCGCAGTTGTTCACGTCCGCGATGTTGTCCGCCCCGCCGAGGAGCCGGAGGAAATCGGTGGCGCGCTGGGAGTAGGGGTCGTCGGCGGGCGCCTCCGAGGCAGTCTCCGAGCCCGCATCCGAGGCAGCACCCGGGGCGGCCTCCGAGGCGTCGTCCGCACCCGAGGCGGCGCCGATCTTTCCGTTCTTCTTCACCTCCCGGTATTCCTGCTTGGAGTAGAGCTTGACGTCCTTGTTCTCCTCGCGGCCCGGGGTCTTCAGGTCGAGCTTGAGGATGAGGAAGCGGAAGAGCGCGAAGTAGACCACCGTGAAGCACAGGCCCACGCCGATCTGCATGAGGTAGGTGGCGTGGTGCTGCGCCCAGAGGGGAATCCAGTTCTGGGCCACCACGTCGATGAGCCCGGCGCCCATGTTCCCGGAGAGCCCGAGCTGGTACATGATGGCCGTCATCAGCCCGGAGAGCACGGCGTGCACGGCAAAGAGCAGCGGGGCGATGAAGAGGAAGGTGAACTCCAGCGGCTCGGTGATGCCGGTGAGCATGGCGGTGAGCACCACGGGGACGAGCAGGGCCAGGGTGGCCTTGCGCTTTTCCGGCCTGGCGGTGGTGTAGAAGGCGGCGGCGATGCCCAGCGGGGCAAAGACCTTGGGGTTGCCGTGCAGGGCGAAGCCGCCCCCGGGGAACTGCTCCTTGAGCGGGGCGCTGGACTCGGCGTAGGTGGTCAGGTTGCTCACCCAGTGCGCCTGGATGCCCTCCGGCACCACGGCGGGGCCGAAGACGAAGGGGGAGTACACGAAGTGGTGCAGGCCGGTGGGGATGAGGATGCGCTCGAGGAAGGTGTAGGCGCCCACGCCCAGGGAGCCGGAGGTGACGAGGAAGCCCTGGAGGGAGGAGATACCGAGCTGGATCTGCGGCCACACGAGGCACACGATCAGCGCCAGCGGCATCATGACGAGGATGCCCACGATGTACACGAACTGGCTGCCCTGGAAGATGCCCAGGAACTCGGGCAGCTTCTTGTCAAAGTAGCGGTTGTGGATCCACACGGCCACGGCGGAGATGAAGATGGCGCCCAGGATGCCGGTGTCCAGCGTCTTGATCCCGGCGATGAGCTTGAGGCCGGATTCCCCGCCGGGCTCGGCGGCGTAGTCGATCCCGAAGGAGCCGCCAAAGACCTCGAGGAAGCCCGCCACGAAGTAGTTGAAGGTCAGGTAGAGCAGGGCGGCCTCCAGCACGGCGCGGGCGTTGGCCGACTTCGCCAGGGCGATGGGCAGTCCGAGGACGAAGAGCAGCTCCATCTGGTTGAACACGGTCCAGGCGCCGGACTCCCAGACGCGCCAGAAGTTGCTCCACGCGGTGCCGGGGGCGGCCAGCCCGCCGAGGAGCTGTTCGTTTTGGGCGATGATCGCCAGCGCCACGGCCAGGCCGGCCACGGCGAAGAGCAGCACGGGGGCGAGCATGGCGCTGCCGAACCTCTGCACTTTTTCCATCATGGTCACATACCTCTTCCTTGCAGGACTTTCAGGCTCACTTTAAGGCTTCGTGGAACCGATAGTGGGGACCTGCCACGATTGCGGCATAAGTTTCGCCGTTGTGGCACGGATGCCCCCGCGTGGTGGCGGATGTGCCCCGTGCGGGGCGCCCGGCGCACCTACTGTGGTCAGCGGAGGCGGGCAAGGCGTCGGAAAATAAGGCACACGGTGCCC
The DNA here is from genome assembly GCF_000375365.1 of Corynebacterium mastitidis DSM 44356. GTDB lineage: Bacteria > Actinomycetota > Actinomycetes > Mycobacteriales > Mycobacteriaceae > Corynebacterium > Corynebacterium mastitidis. Next base: position 88,874 of record NZ_AQXB01000004.1, read on the forward strand.
TTGCCCGCCTCCGCCCCTTTTCCCGCCGTCGTGTAGCCGCCCCAAGGAGAGACCCGCCCGTGAAGTTCCTCAGCCTCAACGCGCACAGTTGGTGCGAGGCGGATCAGCCCGCCAAGATCATGGACACCGCCCGGCTCATCGTCTCCGAGGCGGTGGACGTGGTGGCGCTCCAGGAGGCCAACCAGCTCCAGGGCGGGGTGCCCTGGCGCTCCGAATACTTCTGCGGCCCCAGCGCGCTGGCGGTGGGGGCGGATAACTACGCCCAGGCGCTCGCGGCGGCCTGCGCCCACCTGGGCGAGCCGTACCACTGCTACTGGGCGGAGGCGCACTGGGGCTTTGGCAAGTACGACGAGGGCGTGGGCGTGCTCGTGCGGCGCCGGGTGCAGCCCCGCCCCAGCGCTCGGGCCCGGGCCGTGGTGCTGGCGGATTACGCCTACGAGGACGTGCGGCGCCGCGTGGCCCTGGCCGTGCCGGTGGAGGGGTGGGGGTGGGTGCTCTCCGGGCACTTCTCCTGGTGGTCCTTCGAGGGGCAGCGGCTTTTTGCCCGCGAGTGGCGGGCGGTGGAGGAGTTTGCCAAGGAACACGCGGGGGAGCGCATCTGCGTGCTGGGGGACTTCAACAACCCCACCACGGTGGAGGGGGAGGGTTACTCCCTGGTGCGCGGCCTCGGCTGGCTCGACGCCCGCGATGGCGCTCGGGAGGTGGCCGGGCACGACACGATCCCGGGAAGGATCGTGGGCTGGGAGCAGGCCGAGGGGGGAGCGCGGATCGACTACGCGCTGGTGAACCACCCGGTGCCGGTGCGCTCGCACCGGGTGGTCTTGGACGGGGTGGGATCGCCGGTGGTCTCGGACCACTACGGCGTGTTGGTGGAGATCGAGGCGCAGGAGAAAGGAACCGAAGAGCAGTGACGCGCGACAAGAAGCAGCAGAATACCCAGGACCGGCAGTGGTGGCACGACGCCGTGGTGTACCAGGTGTACCCCCGGAGCTTCCGGGACTCCAACGGCGACGGCATCGGGGACATCCCGGGTATCACCCAGCAGCTTCCCTACCTCAAGGAGCTGGGGGCGGACGTGGTGTGGCTGTGCCCGGTGTATCGGTCGCCCAACGACGACAACGGGTATGACATCTCGGACTACCGGGACATCATGGCGGACTTTGGCACCCTGGCGGACTTCGACGCCCTGCTGGCCGCCGCGCACGACCTGGGCCTGAAGATCATGATGGACCTGGTGGTCAACCACACCTCCGACGAGCACGAGTGGTTCCTGCAGTCCCGCTCCTCGAGGACCAACCCCTACCGGGACTACTACCTGTGGCGCGACCCCTCGGGCTACGCGGAGGACGGCTCCCCGCTGCCGCCGAACAACTGGGGCTCGGAGTTCGGCGGCTCGGCCTGGGAGTGGGACGAGCACACGGGGCAGTTTTACCTGCACATGTTCTCCCGCAAGCAGCCCGATCTCAACTGGGAGAACCCCGCCGTGCGGGAGGAGATCTTCGAGATGATCCGCTGGTGGCAGGACCGGGGCGTGGACGCCTGGCGGGTGGACGCCATCGGCACGGCGGACAAGCCGGAGGGCTTCCCGGACGATCCCTACCAGGAGCCGGGGCGGGTGACTACCTCCATGCGCTTTGTGAACAACCGGCCCAAGGTGCACACCTGGCTGAACATGATGAACCGCCAGGCGTGGTCGCACGCGGGCGCGCTCACGGTGGGCGAGCTGGCGGGCCCCACGCCCGAGCAGGGGGTGCTCTACACCGCCCCGGAGCGCCAGGAGCTCAGCCAGATCATCCACTTCCAGCACGTGGAGCTGGGCGCCAGCGAGCGCTTTGGCAAGTGGAGCCTGGGCAGGCCCGCGCTGCGGGACCTCAAGGAGGTGCTGGACTCCTGGCAGCGCGGCCTCGCGGGGCGCGGCTGGAACGCCCTGTACTGGGACAACCACGATCAGCCGCGCGCGGTGTCGCGCTTTGGCGACGATAGCCCCCGGTTCCGGGAGGCCTCGGCCAAGGCCCTGGCCACGGCGCTGTACCTGCAGCAGGGCACCCCCTACATCTATCAGGGGCAGGAGCTGGGCATGACCAACGTGGCCTTCGAGGACATCGAGGACTACCGGGACCTGGACACCCTGAACTGGTATCGCACCACGGTGGAGGAGCGCGGGGAGCTGACCGCCCGGGAGGCGCTGGCGCGCGTCCACGCCCGCAGCCGCGATAACGCGCGCACCCCCATGCAGTGGAGCGCGCGCCCCCAGGCCGGGTTCAGCGGGGAGGCCCCGCAGGCGGAGCCGTGGATCGCCGTCAACCCCGCCTACCCCGAGATCAACGTGGAGGATCAGCGATCGGACCCCCGCTCGGTGCTGAACTACTATCGACGCCTCCTGCGCCTGCGCAAGGGCGAGCTGCGGGACGTGGTGCGCGAGGGCTCCTACGAGCCGCTGTTCCCGGAGGACGAGGCGGTGTACGCCTACCGGCGGATCTGGGCGGGGACGCGGCTGACGGTGGTGGCGAACTTCACCTCCGCCGAGGCGGCGCTGCCGGGCATCGCCTGGGGTAAGCGGGAACGGCTGGTGCTGAGCAACTACGAGGACGCCGCCAGCACCTCGTCCCTGCGGCCCTGGGAGGCCCGGGTGGTGCTGGGCGAGGAGTAGGCCCGCCTGCGCGTGCGCAGGTGCGCCATGCGCTCGGACTCGCTCATGCCGCCCCAGATGCCGTAGGGCTCCGCGGCGCGCAGGGCGTGCTCGCGGCACAGCTCGATCACGGGGCAGGTGTGGCAGATGGCCTTGGCCTTGTTCTCCCGACGGGTGCGGGCGTGCCCGCGCTCGCCGTCGGGGTGGTAAAACATCTCCGAGTTCTCGCCGCGACAGGCTCCGTGGAGCTGCCAGTCCCACAGGTCGGCGTTGGGGCCGGGGAGCAGGCGGGGCTGAGCCATGGGTGGGGCCTCCTTAGCTGCTGAGGAAACAAACAGGAGCAAGTGTGTACCTTCTGGGTGAACGGGAGGTAGACGGGCGGTTACCGCCGCGTGGCCAAGCCCCCGCCCTGCCTCGCACGGTGCCTGTGAACTGCCCCTTTCCCCGCCGTTAACCTGGGTGAATTTTTCCCGCTCCGGCCCATGAGACCATTATGTTCGCCGTCGGCGGCATGGCCCATAGTATGCTGAATCGGTGACCTATCACCGTTAGGAAAAGAGCAGGATGTGAGCGAAGCCGAGCAAGAGTTACAGGCGCTCGTCCCCGCCGCGGTGAAGGGGGATCGGGGCGCTCTGCAACGCATTCTGGAGATCATCCATCCGCTCGTGCTGCGCTACGTGCGCGCCCGCATCAGCAACGGCCGGATCCCGGGCGCCGAGGACATCGCCCAGGACGCCTGCCTGGCGGTGGTCAGCTCCATCGGGCGCTACACCGACCGTGGGCGGCCGTTCATGGCCTACGTGTACGGGGTGGTGAGCAACAAGGTGGCGGACGCCCGCAGAACCTACGTGCGCGATCACTCCCACCCCACGGACGAGGTGCCGGATTCCGCCTCCCGGGAGGCCAACCCGGAGGAGGAGGCCCTGCTCACGGACGGTAGTAACAGAGTGCGCCTCCTTCTCGATTCACTTAACGAAAGGGCGCGCGAGATCATCACGCTCAGGGTGCTGGTGGGACTGTCCGCGGAGGAGACCGCGGACATCGTGGGAACCACGCCCGGGGCGGTGCGCGTGGCGCAGCACCGGGCGCTGGCGAACCTGCGCAAGGCAATGGACACGAGGGAAGAGGCAGAGCGATGACGAACGATCCTCGCGAACAGCGCGAGTTGCAGTTCAGCGACGCCCTCCTCACGGAGCTGTCCCACGGGATAGACCGCAGCGGGGGCGCGGACCCGCTCGCCGCCATGCTGCTGGAGCTGCGGGCGGACGTGGAGCGACCCATGCCCCCGGCCCCGCAGGCGCAGGCCCCGGTGATCGATCTCGGCGCGCGGCGTGGCGTCCGCCCGCTGCTCGCCGGCCTGCTGGGGGCCGCGGCGGCCACCCTCGTGATCGCGGGCAGCGGGGCGGTGCTGCTCAACGCGGGGCCGGGTTCCCCGCTCTACGGGCTTTCCACCGCGCTGTTCCCGCGCCAGGACTCCGCGCCGGACGTGGTGGAGCTGGCCAGCACCCTGGAGGAGATGAACAACCTCGCGCAGCGCGGGGACATGGACGGCGTGCGCCTGCTCATGGAGCAGGCCCGCCTCATGGTCCGGGACATGGAGGAGACCTCGCGCCTGGCCGCCGAGCGCGAGACGGGCGGCGAGGCGCCCGCGCCGAGGAACGGCGGCGCACCGCGCGGGGCGGCGGAGGCCACGGTGACGGTGACCACCACCGTGTCGGGGGCGGCCCCGGCGCAACAGCCGCAGGGCGAGGAGCCCCGGGCCCAGGCGAGCCAGGAGGCACCCGCCGAGCCCAGGCCCACGGTGACCGAGACGCAGACCGTCACCGTCACGGCCACCGTGACCGTCCTCGAGCCCGGCGGGGTGGCCGGGGAGCCCGCCGTGGCCGAGCGGGCCGCCGAGCCCAGCCCGGGGATCGCCCAGCCCGCACAGGAGGCGAGCGCGGGGGCGGAGGGGCAGGCCGAGCCCGCGCCGGGCGAGGCCGCAGAGCAATAGGAAGGGGCGCGGCGGTCAGCGCCCCCGCAGCCCGTCGAGGTAGCCCAGGGCGTAGTCCCAGGGCACGTAGGCGTCCACGTTGGGGGCCGCGCCCGGCTCGTGCACCGGGCTCAGCGTGTTCTCCAGCGTGGCCTTCATGTTGGCGGCCAGGATGTCCCAGCTAAAGTAGTGGTTCTCCTCGCAATCCTCGCAGAAGAAGAAAATCCCCAGGATGCCCCTGGGCCCCAGGGCCGCCTTGAACTCTCGAACGAGGTCGAGGTCGCGCTCGATTCCCCGGCGCTCTTCCTCGGACAGCGGCTCCACGGGTTCCTCCGCGTCCAGGAACGAGGCGGGGTCGTTCGGGTCGTCGGCAAAGGGGTCGAGCGGCATCTGAGAGTCGAAATTCACAACGCCGATCCTATGATTAGCCCCTCCATACTGGCAATTCCCTCGCGCTACCCCGGCGTGGAAGATCCGGTTAGAGTAGGTGGTTAAATGAAGGGAAAGGCACACGACCCTGCGGGGCAGGCGCATCGACAGCATTGACAGTGAGGAGAATTTTACATGGTGCAGCAGGTATCTACCGGCGGAGACGATCCCAACAAGGTACTGCTGCGAGGCTTGACCTTTGACGACGTGCTCTTGCTTCCCGCCGAGTCAAACGTGGTGCCCAGCGACGTGGACACCTCCTCGCAGTTCACGCGCAACATCCGCCTCGGCCTCCCGATCGCCTCGGCCGCGATGGACACCGTCACCGAGGCGCGCATGGCCATCGCCATGGCCCGCCAGGGCGGCATCGGCGTGCTGCACCGCAACCTCTCCGCCACCGAGCAGTCCGAGCAGGTGGAGATCGTCAAGCGCTCCGAGTCCGGCATGGTCACGGACCCGGTGACCTGCTCCCCGGAGATGACCATCGCCGAGGTGGACGCCCTGTGCGCGCGCTTCCGCATCTCCGGCCTGCCGGTGGTGGACGAGAACGGCGTGCTCGTGGGCATCTGCACCAACCGCGACATGCGCTTTGAGCCGGACCTCAACCGCCGCGTGAGCGAGGTGATGACCCCCATGCCGCTGGTGAGCGCGCGCGAGGGCGTGACCAAGGAGGAGGCGCTGGAGCTGCTCAGCGCCAACAAGGTGGAAAAGCTGCCCATCGTGGACGAGGCAGGCAAGCTGGTGGGGCTGATCACCGTGAAGGACTTTGTGAAGTCCGAGCAGTACCCCAACGCCTCCAAGGACTCCTCCGGGCGGCTGCTGGTGGCCGCGGGCATCGGCACCGGCGAGGACTCCTACGAGCGCGCCGGGCTGCTGGTGGAGGCCGGGGTGGACGTGCTCATCGTGGACTCCGCCCACGCCCACAACAACCGCGTGCTGGAGATGGTCTCCCGCGTGCAGAAGGACTTTGGCGACCGCGTGGACGTGGTGGGCGGCAACCTTGCCACCCGCGAGGCCGCCCAGGCGATGGTGGACGCGGGCGCGGACGGCATCAAGGTGGGCATCGGCCCCGGCTCCATCTGCACCACCCGCGTGGTGGCGGGCGTCGGCGCGCCGCAGATCACCGCGATCCTCGAGGCCTCCGCTGCCGCCGCCCCGGCGGGCGTGCCGATCATCGCGGACGGCGGCATGCAGTTCTCCGGCGACGTGGCCAAGGCGCTGGCCGCCGGGGCGAGCACCGTGATGCTGGGCTCCATGCTGGCGGGCACCACCGAGGCCCCCGGGGACATCGTCGTGGTGGGCGGCAAGCAGTACAAGCGCTACCGAGGCATGGGCTCGATGGGCGCCATGCAGGGGCGCGGCCTGACCGGGGAGAAGCGCTCCTACTCCAAGGACCGCTACTTCCAGGCGGACGTGAAGAGCGAGGACAAGCTGGTGCCGGAGGGCATCGAGGGGCGCGTGCCCTTCCGTGGCTCCATCGACACGATCACGCACCAGATCGTGGGTGGCCTGCGCGCCGCCATGGGCTACACCGGCTCCGCCACCATTCCCGAGCTGCAGAAGGCGCGCTTCGTGCAGATCACCACGGCGGGCCTGCGCGAGAGCCACCCGCACGACATCACGCAGACCGTGGAAGCCCCCAACTACCACTAACCCCAAGGAGATGTGAGCATCCCATGCGCGATTACGTAGAAATCGGGATCGGACGCGAGGCGCGCCGCACCTACCGCCTCGACGACGTCTCCCTCGTCCCCTCGCGGCGCACCCGCTCCTCCAAGGACGTGGACACCACCTGGAACATCGACGCCTACAGCTTCGACATCCCCGTGATGTCCCACCCCACCGACGCCCTGGCCACCCCGGACTTTGTGCTGGAGATGAGCCGACAGGGCGGCATGGGCGTGATCAACGCCGAGGGCCTGTGGGGGCGCCACGCGGACCTCGAGGCCGCCGTGCAGCGCGTGATCGACGCCGCCGATAACGACGCCGGGCTGGTCTCCGCCGAGGCCACCCGCGTGCTCCAGGAGCTCCACGCCGCCCCCGTGGACCACGACCTGCTGGCCGAGCGCATCCGCGCCGTGCGCGCCGAGGGGGCCACCGTGGCGGTGCGGGTATCCCCGCAGCACGCCCGCGAGTTCGCCCCCAAGGTCATCGCCGCCGGGGCCGAGCTGCTCATCATCCAGGGCACCATGATCTCCGCCGAACACGTGGCCGAGGGGGGCGAGCCGCTCAATCTCAAGGACTTCATCGGCTCCCTCGACGTCCCCGTGATCGCCGGGGGCGTGACGGATTACACCACCGCCATGCACCTCATGCGCACCGGCGCCGCCGGGATCATCGTCGGTGGCGGCGTGAACACCAACGGCATGGCCCTGGGGATCGAGACCGCCATGGCCACCGCGATCGCGGATGTGGCCGCCGCGCGCCGGGACTACCTGGACGAGACGGGCGGGCGCTACGTGCACATCCTGGCCGACGGGGAGATCGAGACCTCGGGCGACGTGGTCAAGGCGATCGCCTGCGGCGCCGACGCCGTGGTGCTCGGCACCCTTCTGGCCCCCGCCGCCGAGGCCGCGGGCAAGGGTTACTTCTGGCCCTCCGTGGCGGCGCACCCCCGCTTCCCGCGCGGGTTTATCACCGAGGCATACGAGTTCGCCTCCAGCGAGGAGCGCCCCAGCCTGGGCGAGATCCTGCACGGGCCCTCCCGCGACGCGCTGGGCCTGCACAACATCGTGGGCGGGCTGCGCCGCGCGATGGCCAAGTGCGGGTACACGGACCTGAAGTCCTTCCAGAAGGTGCGGTTGTCCGTCGCGGGGTAGGGCGAGCGAAGCGGGGGGAATCATGGGGGACGATCGGGGAAGGGCGGCTCTTTCCGAGCCGCTCCTGCTGCGGGTGATCGTGGGCATTAGGGCCGCGTGGCTCGAGCTAGGGGGCGTGGCGGGCACCCTGCTGGTGGCCGCCGCCTCCTTTGCGCAGGGGGCCTGGCGGGTGGGGTGCTTCGCGCTGGGAGCCGTGCTGACCGCCGTGGCGGTGGCGGTGCGGGCCTACCAGGACGCCCAGGGGAGGCGGGAGCGGGAGCTGTGGGAGGAAGCGCAGGGGGATCGAACAAAGAATCTCGTGAGCAACCTCAACATGGCGGCGTTTCGGGTGCGCGCGGCGATGAGCCGTGGGGAGAAGCGAAAGCGCGAGGCCCAACTACAGGGAGCGCGGATGTTGATCCTTGAGCTGGCGAGGAACCTCATGGGTGCACACGATGGGACGCGTGCTCATTATTTTCAGGTGGAGAGCGTCGAGAGGCTTTGCTTGGTTGCCCCGGAGTGGGGAGTAGCGGGGAGCGCGGTGGGAAGCTCGAAGCGAGTCATCACCGCTGAGGACGAGAGCCTGAAGAAGGCTCTGAGAGGCGAGGGGCGCTTGATCGGCGATACTCGGGAGTTGCCGGACGGAGAGGGATGCCTTTTGCCGTATGGCTCGTTCGCCGTAGCGCCGGTTTTTGCGGGACACCGCCTGTACGGAATCCTCACCGTGGATTCGCCGGGGCCGGGTGACCTCGGTGAACTGGATAAGGAGGCGCTAGTGAACTTGGCCTCTACCCTGGCCATGACCTTCCTAGACCAGCGCGACATTCCCTATATAGACATGACATCGTTGGAAGCGCTCACTAGAATCGAACCCAATGGAGGAGCACTCGGAGGTGATCCGCAATGATCCGTGAAGCCGCCATCAATAGGACCTTTGACGCTACGTATTCGGAGCGCCTGCGTTTGTTTGAGTCGGACCCGGAGCAGTATTTTCGTAAGTATCCCGTGAAGCCTCAGTGTGGCTTTCAGAAGCATGGTGGGCAGCGCAGAAGGCCGAAGGCGTAGGACGCGGGCGGAGACTGGGCCAACGCCACACCCCTCGGGTAGGCTTGTGGGTTGTGACTGAAGCGCAGCAGACCCATCTTCCCAGCCCCGTCCTCGTCGTCGATTTTGGTGCCCAGTACGCGCAGCTCATCGCCCGCCGCGTGCGCGAGGCCCGCATGTACTCCGAGGTCGTGCCGCACACCATCACCGCGCAGGAGGTGCGGGAGAAGAACCCCGCCGCCCTGGTGCTCTCCGGGGGGCCGTCGTCCGTGTACGCGGAGGGGGCGCCCTCGTTCGATCCCGAGATTTTTGACCTGGGTCTGCCGGTGTTCGGCATCTGCTACGGCTTCCAGTTGATGACGAACGCCCTGGGCGGCGAGGTCGCCGCCACGGGGCAGCGCGAGTACGGCCGCACGGATATGGAGGTCTCCGGCGGCAGCCTGCACCGGGGCTTTGAGGACACGCACAAGGTGTGGATGAGCCACGGGGATTCGGTCTCCCGCGCGCCCGAGGGATTCACGGTGACAGCCACCACGGCGGGCGCCCCGGTGGCGGCCTTCGAGTGCGCGGAGAAGCACATGGCGGGCGTGCAGTACCACCCGGAGGTGCTGCATTCCCCGCACGGGCAGGAGGTGCTCACGCGCTTTCTCACGGAGATCGCGGGCCTGCCGCAGAACTGGACCCCGGAGAACATCGCGGAGCAGCTGATCGCGGGCGTGCGCGAGCAGGTGGGTGCCGAGGGGCGGGCTATCTGTGGCCTGTCCGGCGGCGTGGACTCCGCCGTGGCGGCAGCCCTCGTGCAGCGCGCCATCGGGGACCGCCTTACCTGCATCTTCGTGGACCACGGGCTGCTGCGCCAGGGCGAGCGGGAGCAGGTGGAGAAGGACTTTGTGGCCTCCACCGGGGCGCGCCTGGTCACGGTGGACGAGCGCGCCGCCTTCCTGGACAAGCTGGCCGGGGTGAGCGAGCCGGAGGCCAAGCGCAAGGCCATCGGCGCGGAGTTCATCCGTTCCTTCGAGCGCGCCGTGGCCGGGGTGCTGGAGGGCCAGCAGGTGGACTTCCTGGTGCAGGGCACCCTGTACCCGGACGTGGTGGAGTCCGGCGGCGGCGCAGGCACCGCGAACATCAAGAGCCACCACAACGTGGGCGGCCTCCCGGACGATGTGGAGTTCACCCTGGTGGAGCCCCTGCGCCTGCTGTTCAAGGACGAGGTGCGCGCGGTGGGCCGCGAGCTGGGCCTGCCGGAGGAGATCGTCAGCCGCCAGCCCTTCCCCGGCCCGGGCCTGGGCATTCGCATCATCGGTGAGGTGACGCAGGAGCGCCTGGACATCCTGCGCGCCGCGGACGCCATCGCGCGCGAGGAGCTGACCGCCGCGGGCCTGGACGAGCAGATCTGGCAGTGCCCGGTGGTGCTGCTTGCCGACGTCCGCTCGGTGGGCGTGCAGGGCGACGGCCGCACCTACGGACACCCCATCGTGCTGCGCCCGGTGTCCTCGGAGGACGCCATGACCGCCGACTGGGTGCGCATCCCCTACGAGGTGCTGGAGAAGATCTCCACGCGCATTACCAACGAGGTGGCGGAGATCAACCGCGTGGTGCTGGACGTGACCTCCAAGCCCCCGGCAACGATCGAGTGGGAGTAGGAACGATGAAACTGGCAGAGGCCCTGGCCGAGCGCGCGGAGGCGCAGCGCCGGTGCGCGCAGCTTAAGGAGAGGCTCTCCCTGGTAGCACGGGTGCAGGAGGACGAACGGCCCGACGAGGATCCCGCAGAGCTGCTGGCGGAGGCCGAGGGCCTGCTGGACCGTATCACCTGGCTGATCCGCAAGATCAACGCCACCAACACGGCCACCGCCTTCGACGAGCGGAACACGCTCACCGACGCCATCGCCCAGCGCGACGCCGCCTTGGCCCGCCGCGCCCTGTACTCGGACCTGGCGCGGGCGGCCAGCACCCGCCAGGACCGCTACACGCGCAGCGAGATCCGGTACGTGGCCAGCGTCTCCGTGGTGGATCTGCAGCGCAAGGCGGACGCGGCGGCCAAGGAGTACCGCCGGTGGGACACCGCCATCCAGCAGTTGAATTGGAACACGGAGTTGATCGAGGAGTAGCGCCGGAGCGTAGGTAGCTCACCATCGGCGGCGTCAGCGAGCATCGAGGCTGCCGATCGCGTCAGCCCAATTACGCGATCTCCTGAAAGGCACCCGAGGGGCAAGGGCGACGGTTCGAATCCGTTACTCACGGTTCACGCCCATCACCTTGCACAAGGGCACCGAGGATAGGGAATCGAGTATTACCGGATGCTGGGGTGTGGCCGAGGTGAGCGAGGGTGGGTCAGGGGACCTTCCGGCGTAGGGTAGGGCGCATGAGCATATCGTTACAGGCCACCGAGGAGATGGCGGCCCTCGTCCGCGTGCTGGAATCGCGGGCCGCCGGTGCCGGCGGGGACGCGGCGCCCGAGGTTGGGCTGGGGGAGATCTTCGCGGAGCTGGGGCTCGAGGGCCTCGGCGGGAACTACACCGACGCCGCCCTGGAGCGTGGGGACGCCTTCCTGCTGGCGGCGGCGCTCGGCGCGGTGGTGGCCCGGGACAAGACGGAGCGCGGGGTGGTGGACCTGGCAGCCTGGGGCGGGCGGGGTACCCTGGAGTTACTTAGCGACGTCCACCGCGTCACGCAGCTCGCCACCGCCATGAAGTATTTTGCGCTCAACCCGGAGGACCACCGCGCGGCGCGGGACTGGGACGAGGACACCCTGGTCCGCCTCGTGGACGAGGCCGAGTCCCTGCGCGGGCGGCTCGACTAGGGTGCGGCGGATGAAGCGCTTTGATGTGGAGCCGGGGCGGATGGTGGCATTCTCCCTGATCTTTAGCGCCATAGTGATCTGGCAGTTCCACCTGGGGTGGGCGTGGTGGCTGCCGGTGCTCGCGGGGAACGCGGCGGTGTTCTACGCGGGCAACGTGGTGTACGTGGGGGCGAACAGAAGGATTCGGAGGCCACGCGGGGAGAATGATTCCTAGAGATCGGCGGTGCGACGCACAAACTCTGCGAACCCCGGGGCGGTGAACTCAAAGAACCCGTGCTGCGGCGCGTCAACGAGTCCTTTGTCCATGAGCGAGCGGCGGGCCATGCTGAGGTCCGTGGTCCGAATGCCCAGTTCTTGAGCAATATGCCCGCGGCGCACGGGGCCGTCGCCCTGCCAAGAAAGGTCACCGATGACCTCTCGGGCTACCGCACCGGGGTGTAGGGGCTTGGCTGCATGCCTTCACTTTATACTTCTTTATAGATCGCTGATCTATAAAGAAGTATAAAGTCGCCCGTCACGCCTGGTCAGGAAGGTACGCGAGCGCACGGGTGCCGTCGATGTGCGGAAAGGTCAGGTACAGCCACCCGGCGGCGGCGAGAAGCAGGAGGGCGCTGGCCCACGTCGGGGCGGGCGCCAGCAGCGGGGCGAGCATGAGTGCCAGCCAGAGGAAGAACAGCGGCAGGAACTGCCAGACCTGGGGTGAGAAGCCCGCGCCGCGATCCCGACGATACTCGCGCACCCGGCGGCGGTAGGGGTGGACGAGGGGAAAGAGCAGCCCGAGGAGCACGCACGCGGTGGCGAGGGCTACCTGTACCCCGCGGGAAAGATCGGTGCTGAGCACGGTCACGGCGGCCCCGCCCAGCAGGGAGCTGCTCAGGCGCACCGCCGCCGGAGTGGGGATGGGGGTGCGGTGCGCGTGCAGGGTGCGGTAGGCGTTCATGCCCTCCAGGTTAGGGAACGAAGTCGATCACCAGGCGGGTGGGCTCCTCCAGGACCTCCACGGAGTAGTGCACGCGCTTGTTGAGCCCCACGATGAACTGGGAGCGGCCCTCGAAGGTGCCCACGCTGATGACGTCCGCCACGGTGCCGCCGTCGGTGGGGGTGATGCGGTTGAGGCTGGGGGTGTCTAGCCCGAGGTCGAAGGGGTACACGGTGCCGTCGATGTTCACGGTCAGCGCGGTGGTGCCGTGGTACTCGATGGGGTTGCCCGAGCCCTGCTGGGTGGGGTGGTCGGAGTAGTCCACGTACCAGCCGGGCTTGCCCTCCCCCTGCATCTCAAAGACCACGCGGTCGAATCCCTCGTGGGAGCCGGTACGCATGGTGGTCACCACCAGTTCGGAGGGCTCGCTGGGGCGCATCGTCTTCTTGGCCATGTCGGCGTCGCCTAAGGGGGTAAGGCCCGCCCCGGTGACGCTCTTCTCGCCGGTGGTGGCGTCGGCGCCGACGTTCCCGTCGCGCGAGGCGGGCACGGAGCCCTGAGAAGGGGCGGGCTGCGTGGTATCGTGCTGCGTGCCGCAGGAGGCGAGCAGCAGGCTGCCCGCTGTGAGGACCGCTGCCAGGGCACGGCCGCGGCGCAGGGGGGCGTCGATAAGCGCTGACATACTGCCACCGTATCTCGTGCGGCGAAGCTGTGTGAAATGTATATGGCAAAATGAGACAAATTTGTGAGGAATCCGTGATTCTCAGCGTGAATTGCGCCTACGGGCACGACGCCGAGCTGGGCAGCGTGAGCCGGGAGTTCCACCCGGGCGAGCTGTGCGCGCTCACCGGCCCCAACGGCTGCGGGAAATCGACCCTGCTGAGCACCATCGCCGGGGAGCTGTCCCCGCTGCGCGGCGAGGTGCTGCTGGGGGAGACGCCCACGAGCAGCGGCACCACGGGGGTGGCGCTCATCGCGGAGCCTGTGTTCCTCCCGGATCTCACGGTGGGGGAGCACCTGAGCCTCGCGGGGATCGACAGGGACGCGGCGGTGGAGGAGTGGGCGCTGCACAACCTGGTGGCGGCGCCGCTGTGGGCGCTGTCCTCCGGGCAGCGCCAGCGGGCCTACCTCGGGGCCCAGCTCGGCGTGCGGGCCCCGGTGCTGCTGATCGACGAGCCCGAGCGGCACCTCGACGAGGACTGGACGGATTTTCTCATCGCGCGCCTGCAGGACATCGCGCGGGAGGGGGTCTGCGTGCTGGTGGCCACGCACTCCCCGCGCGTGGTGGCGGGCTGCGGCGACGTGCTGCGGCTGGGGGAGTAGGGCCGTGTTCGCGCTGATCGACAAGGCGAGCGACTATATCTATCCGCTCTTTATGGCCGCGGTGGCGGCGTGCCTGGGCACGGGCGCCCTGGTGCAGGCCAGCCTCCCGGCGGACCCGCACGCCGTGGCGGCCCCCGTGCGCTGGGCGAGCGCGGCCGCGCTCTGCGCGGTGCTGCTGGTGCTCGCGGAGCGCCTCGTCCCGCTGCGCGGGCTTTCCCGGGGGAGGTGGGTGTGGCGCTACCGGCGGCGGCGCAGGCTCCCCGGGGTGGATCGGGCGATGCTCGTGCAGGTGGCCCTGAGCGCCGTGGCGGGCGCCTTTCTTGGCGCGGCGGCGGGGCATGGCCTCACGCCCGCCGCCTACGCCGCCGCGGCCACGGCGGCGGCCCGGATCGCGGTGGGAGTGGCCTGCGGGCGGGGTCGCGAGGTGCCCGGGCTGCTGGCGGCGGGGCGCACCCGCGCGCTGATGGAGGGCATAGCGGGGCTGCAGGACACGGAGCTGGTGTCCGACCTGCTGGTCATGAACTGGCTGCGCGGCTCCGCGCGGCGGTCGGGCGTGGCGCCCCGCCGCCGGGGGAGCGTGTGGGCCGCGCGGGGCACGGGCCCGTGGGCGCTGGGTCTGCGGCGCCTGCGGCGTCGCGGCTACCTGCCGTGGGCGGCCGCTGCGGTGCTGATCTGGCAGCTCGGCCTGGCGCCGGCCTACGGCGGCAGGGGAGTGCTCGTGACCGCCGTGGCCTGGGGCTTCGTGTGCGCGGCGGCGTACCGGGCCGCGGACTTCGGGCGCCTGGGGGTGGCCTCGCCCGCGCGCTGGGGCTACCTCGTGGCTTGCGCGGTGGCCGGGGCCGTGGTGCTCGCCGCGCAGGGGCGCGGCGCGGCGGAGGTGGCCGCCGTGGCGCTGGTGTGGGTGTTCGTGGGGCGCAGGCGCGGCAGGCCGAACAGGGTGCGGAGCACCTCCTTCTTCGACTCCGGCATGGGCGTGAGCTTCTCGCCCGAGGTGGTGCGGTACTACGCGCGGGGGCTGCTACCCATCCTGCCCCTGGGGCTCCTCCTATATTAGGTATGCCTTGCCATATTGATATATGGTATAGTTTATGACTTATACGTATCGCTCCCCCCTCACTCGCCGGGGATTCCTCGGCGCGAGTCTCCTCAGTGCTGCGGGCGTTGCGGGCGCAGCGCTCGCGGCCTGCTCGTCCAGCGATCCGGAACCCGCAGACCTCGCCCGCCGCGTGGCGCCGAGCCGAGTGGTGGCGCTCAATACCGGGCAGCTCGAGACCCTGCTGGTTCTGGGGATCGTGCCCGTGGGCATCGCCACCGCCTCCTCCGACGCCACCGCGGCTCCGGGAGTTCCGGACTTTGTGCAGGAGGAGTTCGGGCAGAGCCACAACCTCGACGGCATCGAGATCGTGGGCGAGCGCTCTGATCCTTCGCTGGAAAAGATCGCCGCCCTCGAGCCGGACCTCATCCTGGCCAACCAGCGCGCCGACTCCGGGCTGCTGGATCGCCTGCGCGCGCTGGCCCCCGTGGTGCTCAGCAACGGGGGATCGGAAAAGTGGAAGGAGGACCTCGGGATCGTCGCGGAGGCCGTGGGCCAGCGCGAGGCCGCGCAGCGCATGCTCGCGCGCTACGAGGAGGACGCGCGGGTGTGGGCGCAGCAGCGCGGCGACGAGGCCACCGTGTCCCTGGTGCGCAGCAAGGGTCGGCAGTACGTGATCCACGGCGAGCACTCCCTGGCCGGGATCGTGGCGCGGGACGCCGGATTCACGCGCCCCGAATCGCAGACCTTTACCGATCAGCCCAACAAGGAGATCTCGCCGGAGAATTTCCACGAGCTGGAGGCCGACTACCTCTTTTACTCCTTCGGCGGACCCGCGGCGGACGTCCTGGACGACCCCCTGTGGACCGGTCTGGACGCGGTGACCCAGGGCCGCGCGCACGAGGTGGACGGCGACCCCTGGTTCCTCAACGCCTCCATTGTCTCCGCGCGCCGGGTCCTGGCGGACATGAAGAGGGCCGTGGCCGCCCGGCAGTAGGATACCGGGGCATGAGTACCACCCAGCACCCAGCCGCCCCGCCCTGCTCCGAGGCGGCAGCCGAGCCCCTGGAGGGAACCGCCAAGCGGGCCGAGGCGTACGTGCTCTTCGAGTGGCCCGGAGGATGGTCCCGCGACGTGCTCGACGGCGGCACCTTCGGCCCCGACCTGAGCGCGCGGCTCAAGAAGGCCCTCAAGGGCAGGGCCAGCCTCCAGCTCATCCGACGCCCCGGCCGCGCGGGCCGGGACGTGGGCGCGCGCCACCGCTGCTACCTGGTGTGGGCGCGCGCCGGGGCGATGGAGCTGCTGCTTCTCGACGGCCCCGAGGACCTCCTGCGCCTGGACCTCTCCGGCCCCGGCCGCAACGGGGGCCAGCGCGTGGACACCCCGCTGCTGCTGGTATGCACCCACGGGCGCAGGGACGTATGCTGCGCGGTCAAGGGGCGCCCCCTCGCCGCCGAGCTCGCCCGAGACTTCCCCGAGCAGGCATGGGAGACCTCGCACACCAAGGGCCACCGCTTCGCCCCCGCCGTGCTGCTCATGCCCTGGGGCTACTCCTTCGGCCGCCTCAACGCCCCGGCCGCGCGGGAACTCCTGACCCGGGCGCTGCGCGGGGGCTTCTTCCTCCCCGCCAACCGGGGCAGCGGGCTCTACGGGCCGCGCGGCCAGGTGGCCGAGCTGCGGGTGGCCCGCGCGCTCCTGGACGCCGGGGAGGACCTCGCCTACGGCGACCTCAGCGCGGACGACGCCCCGGAGGGTCCCGTCGCCGTGCGGCACCGTGACGGCCGCCGCTGGGAGGTTCCCCTGGTGCGCCGCGAGGTCGAGGGGGTGGTGGCCTCCTGCGGCGGCGCGCCCAAGACGGTCAAGGCGTGGGTGGCGGAGTCAGGCATCCACGAGGAACCGGCTTAGGTCAACGTGCTGGTCGGCGGCGTCGCGGACATCGGCGGCATGGGTGGCGATGACCACCGTGGCCCCCTGATCCGCGAGATCGCGGAGCTGCCGCACTACGTTGTGGCCGTTGGCGGGGTCCAGCGCGCCCGTGGGCTCGTCCGCGAGGATGATCTCCGGCTGGCGGGCCAGGATGCGGGCCAGCGCCACGCGCTGCTGCTCGCCGCCGGAGAGCTCGTGGACCATGCGCTTGCGGTATCCCTCCAGGCCCACGGTATCGAGCGCGGAGTCGATCCGAGCGCGCTGCTGCTTGTTGACGGTGGCCAGGCGCAGGTTGTACTCCACGGTTTTATCCGGGATCAGGGCGTAATCCTGGAAGAGGAAACCCAGGTTGTTCTTGCGGAACCTCCGGCGCTTGCCGCTGGATAACTCCTGGATGTTCCTCCCTGCCGCCGTGATGGTGCCGGAATCGGCGGTATCGAGGGTGCCGATGCAGTTGAGCAGCGTGGACTTTCCGCTGCCGGAGGGCCCGGTGAGGGCGGTGATGCTGCCGCGCGGGCAGGAAAACTCCACATCGCGCCACAGGGTGCGGCGCCCGAAGGCCTTGGTGAGGCGGGAGACGGTGATCGTGGGGGACAAGGGTGGTTCTCCTTAGCGTGCGGGGGTGCGGGAGTAGATGCGGCCGAGGTGGGCGGACATGGCGAGGCAGGTAAGCGCCCAGATCGCGGATATGCCTATCGTGGCGGCGACGAGTTCCGGGGTGACGGCCATGGAACGCAGAACGTCGCGGGGCATAGCCGTGAGCGCGGCCTCCTCGTAGGCGCGGTGGCGGTGTAGCAGCCACGCGGCGGGAACGAGGAGGAAGGCCGCCTCGATCGCCAGCAGGCCGAGCCGTGCCTTCCAGGGGGAGCCGCCCATGAGGTCCGTGACGGTGAGGCGCTGCCGGTGCCGGGTCTGGTACACGGCGGCGGAGCCCAGCACGTAGGCGGTGACCACGAGGACGAGGATACCCAGGTTGATGGATTGGAAGCGGAATTGGCTCTGCGCCTTGGCGTGGGCCTCCTCCCAGTGCGATAGCGCGGTGAAATGCCCGGCGATGTAGGGGCCCGCCGAGGGGTCAGACATGATTTTTTGCATCGCCTCGCCGTTGGCGGCGAATAGCTGCAACTGCGTGGCGGGAGCCACGAGATTGCGGTCCGCCAGCGTCTCTAGTCCGCGAGGCAGTACCACGATGGGGACCCCGCTCACCGTGGCCTCGGGGAGGGTAAAACCGAAGGAGGACGCGTAGGTGAACACCTCGGTATCGCCGGGAATGGGCTTCTCCGTGACGTGTGGTGCCGGAATTCCGGCGTATTCCGCCTCGTAAAGCACCTTCTCACGAGCGCTAGCGACGTGCTCGGCGGGGGCGCCCTCGGGGACCAGGATGAGTGCCTCGCCCGGCTGCGGGGTTTCGCTGGCGGGCAAGGAGAGCTCCTGCTCGGCAAACAGAGAATTAACGACGAGAGTGTTGGGGCTGCGCGAAAGATCCTCCGAGACCAGGCAGAGCAGAAGCTCGCCTCTCTCGTCGGCGGCGCGCAGCGCGGGGGCGACGTCGCCATTAGTATCCCCCGTGCGGGTGGAAATCTGGAACGCCACCGCCTCACTGTGAGAGTTCCAAATATGTTGCTGCGATTTTTGGTGTTGTATTTCTAGGATCATCGATACTGTTGCGCCTACTGTGATGAGGGCGGCTGTGAGGGCGCAGAAGCGGAGAACGTACGTTCCGAAAGAAACGGAATTTCCCGGAATCTTGCCATTTAATGCGGGAATGAGGTCGGTTAGATGGAGTGTGGCTACGCCGATGATGAGGCTGAGGAGAAGTGTGGTACCACCGGCAATGAGGAGACCGCCAGTGCAGCGCGCGTAGAGTCCTGTGGCGTTGAAGCCGTTATAGAGGTAGAGTGCCAGGGCGCTGAGTGTTCCGCAGATAATAAAGGAAAGAAGTGTGGAGGGAAGGAGTGCGCGTATATCGCTGCCGATGATCTTCCAGAATCCGTGTCCATGGATACGCCGAATCGCGTAATCGCGTGCACGTAATAGAACTCCACCCAAGGTTATGGTGGTGATGAGAAGTAGCATAGCTGCGATAGTAATTGTGGTGGGGTTGCTGAGAATATAATCCCAATTAACGTCATAATTTTTTACGGTAAAACCTAGTGACGTGATATATTGCTGGAGATCGTTTTTTTCATCGGCTGTTCCAGCGACATGGTATACGCCTCCGGCGTCGGTCAGTTCCGCCTCAGATAGGAGGCTTACGGACACGTTTACTGAAGGGTCAAAACCCGAGTAGCCGGTACGGAGCCACGTGCTCATGGTGGAGGAGTCTTCCCCAGGGGAAACGTAGAGATGATGGGTGGTTCCTTCGTTTGTGGCTTCAAAATGCTCAAGGCCTACGGTGATGTGGTTTTCCTTGGTATAGCGTGTGATATTTTCTTGGAGTTGGGTGGGGGAGGTCTCTCCAGAAGATTCTGTGATGAGAAATGACTGTCTGCCAGCGGAGGCGAGGTCACTGTCTAAGAGGTGGGTGAGGGGAAACGCGACAAGGAAACTTAAAATCAGTAGTAAAGAGCTGGATATTCGTAATAGGTGGTGCATGGGATATTCTCCTAGTGGAAAATGCCTCACCCATGGGGAGTGGATGAGGCAAAGAAAGAAGGAACTAGCAGAAGCGGTAGTAGGAGTGATCGGCCCTACCGAAGCGGTCGGGTGCCGATGCGTAAGACCACTGATCGGCTCCCACGCAGCCGCTATCGGCGTAGTGCTTTCCTTGTACGCTGGAGCCGTGACTGCGGGCTCCGTGGTAGTAATTGGACCAAACCTTGCCTCCTTCGACGCCGTAGTTCCAGGTGCCGCCATCAACGTTGACCTGGGTGGCCAGCGCGGCAGCCGCCCCGCCCGCGACCAGGGCGCCGGACAGCGCCGTGGCGGCCAGGCCGCGCGTGATCTTCTTGCGCAAGAACATGAGATGCCTCCTCGAAGCACTAGGGAATAGGATGCGAGTCTGTAGTGGCGATCGACTCTGATTTACATATCACACCGTAAAATTAACCTGTGAGTTTCATGTGAGAGAACCTAGAATGAACAAACAGGAAATTCTCCTCTAACATCCAAGAAGGCCTGCCCAAACACACATAAGGCCCCGCCCCCTCACGGAAAGGGGCGGGGCCAGCGGCGGGCCGGTAGGAGGCCCTAGCGCCGCATGATCTTCTTGGAGAGCCAGTTGCCGAGGAACTGCGCGGCCTGAACCAGGATCACGATGGCGATCACGGCCACGTACATGGCCTCCTTATCAAAGGCCCGGTAGCCGTACACGATGGCGAAGTCGCCCAGGCCGCCGCCGCCGATGTAGCCGACCATGGCTGACATGTCCACGATGGCGATGAAGATGAAGGTGTAGCCCAGCACCAGCGGTCCGAGCGCCTCGGGGACGATCACCGAGGTGATGATCTTCCAGGGGCTGGCGCCCATGGCGCGGGCGGCCTCGATCATGCCGGGGTCGATGGCCACGAGGTTTTGCTCCACGATGCGCGCCACGGTGAAGGTGGCGGCGATGATCATCACGAAGATGCCGGCGTCGCGGCCCACCGAGGTGCCCATGGCGGCCACCGTGACGGGCTGGAGCGCGGCGATGAGGATGATGAAGGGGATGGGGCGAACGAAGTTCACCAGCACGTTGAGCACCGTGTACACCACGGAGTTCTTGAGGATTCCGCCGGAGCGGGTGGTGTAGAGCAGGATGCCCACGAGGAGGCCGAGCAGCCCGGAGACGATCATGGTGATCGAGACCATGATGAGGGTGTCCGCGATGGCCTCGCGGAAGGTATCGCCGAGGCGATCCCAGTCTGCGGCAAGGACGGTAGTGGTCATCGGGTGATCTCCTGGATGGTGGTGGTCTGAGCCAAGGCGTCGCGGAAGGTGTTGATCGCGTCCTGGGGCCCGCTGAGTCGCACGGTCATCTTGCCAAAGCTGTGCTGTTGCAGGGTGGTCACGCCGCCGTGGACGATGGCGATGCGCACCCCGGCGCTGCGGGCGGCTGCCGCGGCGGCGAAGAAGCCGGACTCCTCGGTCAGCTCGATGGTGAACAGGCGGCCCTCGTGGGCGAGCAGGTCCTCCGTCTCCACGTTGTCCGGGGTGTTGCGCAGCGAGGTCGCCACGAAGCGCGCGGACACGGCCGTGCGGGGCTGCGAGAACACCTCGTACACGCTGCCGTACTCCACCACGCGGCCGCCCTCCATCACGGCCACCTTGTCCGCGATGGAGCGCACCACCTCCATCTCGTGCGTGATCACCACGATGGTGATGCCCAGCTCCTTGTTCACCCGGCGCAGCAGCTCCAGCACGTCGTGGGTGGTCTCCGGGTCGAGGGCGGAGGTGGCTTCGTCGGCAAGCAGCAGGGAGGGGTTGGTGGCCAGCGCGCGGGCGATGCCCACCCGCTGCTTCTGCCCGCCGGAGAGCTGCTCGGGGTAGTTGCCGCCCTTATCTGCCAGGCCCACGAAGCTCAGCAGCTCCTCCACGCGGCGCTTGCGCTCCTCCTTGGGCACGCCGGCGAGCTTGAGCGGGTACTCGATGTTGCCGGCGGCGGTGCGGGAGCTAAACAGGTTGAACTGCTGGAAGATCATCCCGATCTTGCTGCGCACGCCGCGTAGCTGCCGCTCGGACATGCCCACGACGTCGGTGCCGTCGAGAAGCAACTGCCCGGAGGTGGCCTGATCGAGCCCGTTGATGAGGCGAACCAGGGTGGACTTTCCGGCGCCGGAGTACCCGATCACGCCGAGGATCTCGCCTGGTTCCACGGTGAGGGTGACGCCGTCCACGGCGGTGGTGTCGGCCGCCTGGTTGCGGGACTTGGCGGGGAATACCTTGGTGGTCTCGCGGAACTCGATGCGGGTTCCGGCGGTGGGGGACTGAGCCTTGGGGGCCATGAGGGGAATACCTTTAATCCTGGGTCAGGGTTACTTCGCGTCGCGCTGGTTGGCCTCGATGTTCTCCAGGATGCCCTGGAGCTCCTCGGCGGGGCGGTTCACGGACACGGAGGTGCCCTTGGAATCCTCCGCCACGGCGGCCTGCACCTCGGGGGAGTGCCAGATCTCCACCAGCTTGGCGATGTCCTCGTTGTCCTTATCTTCTGCCTTGGTGACAAAGACGTTGATGTAGGGCTCCGCCAGCTTGTTATTGGGGTCGTCCTGGGTCACGGCGGTGTTGGGGTCGATGCCCGCGCGGTCCAGGAAGTTGTTGTTGATGATGGAGGGGCGGCCCTCGCCGTAGGTCACCGAGGTCTGGGCGGCGTCCACGGGGGTAACGGAGACCTTGGAGGCGGCCTCGTCGATGTCCGCCGGGGTGGGGTCGAGCAGGTCCTTGGACTTCAGGGTGAGCAGGTTGGCCTGCACCAGCACGTTGATGGCGCGGCCCTGGTTGACCACGTCGTTGGGAATGGCGATGGACTGGCCCTCGATGCCGTCCAGGGAGGAGTGATCCTTCCAGAACAGCGCCAGCGGCACGATCTCCGTGGAGCCCACCGGGGTGAGGTCCTTGTCTGCGCCCACGTTGTAGTTGGCCAGGAACTTCAGGTGCTGGAAGAGGTTGACGTCCAGCTCGCCCTGGGCCAGGGCGTCGTTCGGCGTGCTGTAGTCGCCAAACTCGGTGGTCTTGAGCTTGATCCCGGCCTCGGCGGCCTTGTCCTCAAAGACCTGCCAGGCGCCCCGGGCGGAGTCGGTGGTGCCGATGCGGATGGCGTCGGAGTTCGAGCAGGCTGCCAGGCCCGTGGTGGCAAGAGCGGCAACAACTCCGGTGGCGATGATGCGGCGAAGCTTCATGAGGCGAGGTCCTTTCCCCGTGTTCCTACGAATGTCTCACTGCACGATAGCAGCCACCGAACCGCTTAGTCTATTAAGGGGGATTCGCACGGTCTGGGCGCGCGGGGTGGGGCCTTCTCAGCGGCGCTGCCCCGCGCCGCCGGGGCCTACGCGGCCCCGGGGAACCCGCCCTGCCGCCACGCCTCGAACACCGCCACGGCGGCGGAGTTGGAGAGGTTCATCGAGCGCCGCGCGGGCAGCATGGGAATGCGCACGCGCTGCGTGATCCGGGGGTGGCGGAGATGCTCCTCCGGCAGGCCGGTGGGCTCGGTGCCGAACAGCAGGGCGTCGCCCGGCCGGTACTCCACGGAGGTGTGCCAGGTGGGCGAGGCGGCGGTGAAGGCGAACACGCGGGCGCCCGGCAGCGTGGCGAGGCAGGCGTCCAGGTCGGGGTGGATGCTCACCTCCGCGAGGTCGTGGTAGTCCAGGCCCGCGCGCTTGAGGTGCTTGTCGTCGAAGTTGAAGCCCAGCGGCTCCACCAGGTGCAGGTGCGCCCCGGTGTTGGCGCACAGGCGGATGGCGTTGCCGGTGTTGCCGGGGATCACCGGGTTATCAAAGATCACGTGAAAGGGCGCGGACATGGCCCTCATTCTAGGGGGAGGCATAATGGGTGCCGTGACTGCGATCAAACTCGATGGAAAGCTCTACCGCTCCGAACTGGTGGAGGACCTGCGCCAGCGCGTGGCCGCCCTGCGCGCCAGGGGGATCACCCCCGGGCTGGCCACCGTGCTGGTGGGCGAGGACCCCGGAAGCCAGAACTACGTGCGCATGAAGCACAAGGACTGCGAGGAGGTGGGGATCACCTCCATCCGCCGCGACCTGCCGGAGACCACCCCCCAGGAGGAGCTGGAGGCGGTGATCGACGAGCTGAATAACGATCCCGCCTGCACCGGCTACATTGTGCAGCTCCCCCTGCCCCGGCACCTGGACGAGAACGCCATCCTGGGGCGCATCGACCCGGACAAGGACGCCGACGGCCTCCACCCCGTGAACCTGGGCAAGCTCGTGCTCAATGAGCCCGCGCCCCTGCCCTGCACCCCCCACGGCTCCATTCAGTTGCTGCGCCGCTTTGGCGTGGAGCTTGACGGCGCCAAGGTGGTGGTGATCGGGCGCGGCGTGACCGTGGGCCGCCCCATCGGGCTCATGCTCACCCGCCGCTCCGAGAACGCCACCGTGACCCTCTGCCACACCGGAACCAAGGACCTGGCGGCGGAGACCCGCGAGGCGGACGTGATCATCGCCGCCGCCGGGCAGCCCCACATGCTCACCGCGGACATGATTAAGCCGGGCGCGGCGCTGCTGGACGTGGGCGTGTCCCGCGTGGACGGCAAGACCACCGGCGACGTCCACCCGGACTGCTGGGAGGTCGCCGGGGCGATCTCCCCCAACCCCGGCGGCGTGGGGCCGATGACCCGCACCTTCCTCATGGCCAACATCGTGGAGCGGGCAGAGCGCCTGGCCGATGGCTCCTAACTCCTACCTGGACAACCCCCACGACGTGGCCCTGCCGCCCTCCCGGTTGCCGGTCTGGGCGCAGCGGGCCATGATGGGGGCGTTCCTCCTGGTGCTCGCCGTCAGCGCCCTGTGCGCCTTCACGGAGCACTGGCGGCGCGCCACCTTCGGTCTGGGCGCGGCGATGATCTGGCTGGGGGTGGTGCGCCTGCTGTGCGACTCCCGCGTGGTGGGCATCTTCGCCGTGCGTTCCCGGCGCTTCGACGTCTTCTTTAGCGCCCTGCTCGGCGGCGTGATGAGCTTTCTGGCGGCCTCCGTGGACGCGCTGGGGAGCTAAGCGCGGGAGCTAGACAGGGGAGCTAAGCGGGGGGCTAGACGGGGAGCGATGCCGCGCTGCCGGGCTCCCCGGCTCGCGGCGCATCGCCCGGGACGCGCCCCAGGAAGTCCCGGATGATCCGGTCCATCTGCCGCGTCTCCGCCAGGAAGGCGTCGTGCCCCACCGGGGAGACGATCTTGGCCATGCCCAGCAGGTTGCCCAGGTTGCGCGAGAGGTGTTCCTGCTGGTGGTAGGGGTAGAGGATGTCCGTGTCCACCCCGGCCACGAAGGTCGGGGTGGTAATGGCCGCCAGCGCCTTGTTCAGCCCGCCGCGCCCCCGGCCGATGTCGTGCCGGTTGAGGGAGTCCGTCAGCGTCACGTACGAGCCGGCGTCGAAGCGGCGGGCCAGCTTGGCGGCCTGGTGATCCAGGTACCCCTCCACCGCGAAGCGCTGCCGCGCGCTGCGGTACGCCCCGCAGGGGTTCTCCCCGCGCTGGGCCGAGGTGCCAAAGCGCTCGTCCAGCTCCAGCTCGCCTCGGTAGGTCAGGTGCGCGATGCGGCGCGCGGTGGCCAGCCCGCCCAGGGGGGCCTCGCCGGTGGAGTAGTAGTCCCCGCCGTGCCAGTGGGGATCGTTTTCCACCGCCGCGATCTGCGCGGACTGGATGCCGATCTGCCAGGCGCTCGCGCGCGCGGAGACGGCAAAGACCCCCGCCGCGCGCAGGAAATCCGGGTAGAGGGCGGCCCACTCCAGGGTGCGAGCCCCGCCCATCGAGCCGCCGAGGATCGCGCGCACCCGAGGTATCCCGAGCGCGCTCAGCAGGGCGCGCTCGGCGTGGACCTGATCGCGGATGGACAGGGCGGGAAACCGCGAGCCCCAGGCGCGGCCGGGGTCGTCGGGGTGTGGGGAGGCGGGGCCGGTGGAGCCCTGGCAGCCGCCCAGGACGTTGGTGCTGAGCACGCAGTAGCGGCGGGTGTCCAGGGCTCGGCCGGGGCCGAGGAGGTCGCCCCACCACTGGTCCACCCGGGAATCCCCGGTCAGGGCGTGCTCCACGAGCAGGATGTTGGAGCAGTCCGGGAGGGGGGAGCCCCAGCGCTGGTAGGCGATCCGCGCGCCGGGAATGGCGGCCCCGGCCTCGGTGGTGAAGGTGCCGATGGGCACCTCGGTCAGGGTGCCCTCGGGGGCGAGCTGGCTCATGATCGGCCTTCCACTAGACAACTCGGTATAGACAGCTTGGTTCGCTATCGTAGCGGAAGGGGCGCGGGGCTAGTGCCTTTTCTTTCGGTAGTACACCTGGCGCCGCATGTGGGCCACCACGTCGCCCTCCTCGTCGATGAGGTCCACCTCGAACCAGTGCAGGTACTTGGAGCCGTCGGCGGTTTTTTCTTTAATCAGCTCCACGGTGGCGGGGTCGATGGCGATCTCCGCGCTCACGCGGCTGCGCCCCGGCTTGACAAAGGTTGCCTCCACGCCGACGTCCCAGATGTAATAGCCCTCCCCGAGCTGGTACAGGGACACCAGCATGTAGAAGGGGTCGATCATGGAGAGCATGGTGCCGCCGAAGGCCGTGCCCACCGCGTTGCAGGTGATCCGGGTGGGCTTGTAGGTGACCACCACGCGGGAGCCGTCCTCCGCCATCTCCTTGATCCGTACCCCGGCGCCGAGGAAGGGCGGCCACAGCGGCATGAGGCGGGCGAGGGTGCGAGGTTTGAGCTTCATGAGGTTCTTTCGTCGGCGATGTGATGTGCGTCAAATGGTAGCAGCCCGCCGCGCGGGGCGGCGGGCTGTGCGGGATATCGACGATCCCCGGGGTGAGGCGCGGCGGGCGGGCCTAGAGGGCCTGGAAGCCGAGGTCCAGGTCCGCCAGGATGTCGTCGATGTGCTCGATGCCCACGGACAGGCGGATGGTGGCCGGGGAGACGCCGGCGCGGGCCAGCCCGTGCTCGTCGGACTGCGAGTGGGTGGTGGTGGCCGGGTGCGCCACCAGCGAGCGCACGTCCCCGATGTTGGCGAGGTTGGAGTGCAGGCGCAGGGCGTCGATGAAGCGCCACGCCTCCTCCTTGCCGCCCGCCACGTCGAAGGAGAGCACGGATCCGGTGTGCCGCAGCCCCAGCTTCTCCTTAAGCGGGTACCAGGGGGAATCCGGCAGGCCCGCGAAGTTCACCCGGGTGACCTTGGGCTGGCGTGCCAGGTACTCGGCCACCTTGAAGGCGTTGGCGTTGTGCCGCTCCACGCGCAGGCTCAGGGTGTCCAGCCCCTGGAGGGTGACCCAGGCGTTGAAGGGGGAGAGCGTGGCCCCGGTATCGCGCAGCAGGCCCGCGCGGGCCTTGAGGCCGAAGGCCACCTCCCCGAGGTCGGCGTACCGCAGGCCGTGGTAGGCGGCGTCCGGGGTGACAAAGTGCGGGAACACCGGGGCGCCGTCGCGCTCCACCGTCCAGTCGAAGGAGCCGCCGTCGATGAGCACGCCGCCGATCCCGGAGCCGTTGCCGGTGTAGAACTTGGTGAGCGAGGCCACCACCACGTCCGCGCCGAGCGCCAGCGGGCGGGCCACGGCGGCGGTGGCGATGGTGTTGTCCACGATCAGGGGCACCCGGTGGCGGTGGGCCACCTCCGCCACGGCGGGGATGTCCAGGATGTCCGCCTGGGGGTTGGCGAAGGTCTCGCCGTAGAAGGCCTTGGTGTTGGGGCGCACGGCGGCCTCCCAGGAGGCGGGATCGTCCGGGTCCTCCACGAAGGTGACCTCGATGCCCAGCCGGGCCAGGGTGACCTGGAAGAGGGTTTCCGTGCCGCCGTAGAGGCGCGGGGAGGTCACGATGTGATCCCCGGCGGAGGCCAGGTTGAGGATCGCGGCGGTCTCGGCAGCCTGCCCGGAGGCGAAGGCCACGGCGTGGGTGCCGCCCTCCAGGGAGGCCAGGCGGTTCTCCAGGGCCTCGGTGGTGGGGTTGGTGAGGCGGGAGTAGATGGGCCCGGCGTCCTCCAGGGCAAAGCGCTGCTTGGCGTGCTCGGCGGAGTTAAACACATAGGAGCTGGTCAGGTGGATGGGTTGGTTGCGCGAGGCGGTGTCGGAATCCACCGCCTGCCCCGCGTGGATGGCGCGCGTCTCAAAGTTCCACTCGCTGGCCCGGGAGTTGTCGTATCGGGTTGCCATGATTCGCCTTTCGGTCCGTGTGCTCTCTTATGTCGCTGGCACCCCACCATAATGAACAGCTTTGTCTATATGGAAGATTTATATTCAGACCGCCCGCCCTGTATGTTCAAGGGCGATTCGCAATGAACGTTAAGGCAATCACACGCGGGTGTCGGTGTGTGGCGGCGTACTCCAGGCGCGCGGCCGCGTGCCGACGCCCCGGGGTGCGCGGCAGGGAAGGCACGGTGCGGTGGAGGTTCTGCGCAACAAGGACACGGGCACGCCGGTGGGGGTGGCGGGCCAGCGCCCCTCGGGGGCGTCGAGGGCCGTCATGGCGGTGATCGCGCTGGTCGCCGCCCTGGGCTGGGCGATGATCGCCCTGAACAGGGGAGAGACCATCAGCTCCGTGTGGCTGGTGGCCGCCGCCGTGGGCTCCTACGTGATCGCCTACACGCTGTACTCGCGGCTCATCGCCTACAAGGTGGTGCGGCCCCGCGACGATCGCGCCACCCCCGCCGAGCAGTACGCCGACGGCAAGGACTTCGTGCCCACGGACCGCCGCGTGCTCTTTGTCCACCACTTTGCCGCGATCGCGGGCGCGGGCCCGCTGGTGGGCCCGGTCATGGCCGCCCAGATGGGCTACCTGCCGTCCACCCTGTGGATCGTCCTCGGCGTGATCTTCGCCGGGGCGGTGCAGGACTACCTGGTGCTGTGGGTGTCCACCCGGCGGCGGGGCCGCTCCCTGGGGCAGATGGTGCGCGACGAGATGGGCCGCGTGGGCGGCGCCGCGGGCATCGTGGCGGTCATCGCCATCATGATCATCATCATCGCGGTGCTGGCGCTCATCGTGGTCAACGCCCTGGCACACAGCCCGTGGGGCGTGTTCTCCATCGCCATGACCATCCCCATCGCCCTGTTCATGGGCGTGTACATGCGCTACCTGCGCCCGGGGCGGATCGTGGAGGTCTCCGCCATCGGCGTGGTGCTCCTGCTGGCGGCCATCGTGGCCGGGGGCTGGGTGGCGGAAACCGCCTGGGGCGCGGAGTGGTTCACCCTCTCGCCCGTGGTGCTCGCCTGGTGCCTCATCGCCTACGGGGTGGTGGCCGCGCTGCTGCCGGTGTGGCTGCTGCTGGCCCCGCGCGACTACCTCTCCACCTTCATGAAGATCGGCGTGATCGCGCTGCTGGCCGTGGGCATCCTCATCGTGCGCCCCGAGGTGCAGATGCCCGCCGTCACGCAGTTCGCCCGCGAGGGCGGCGGCCCGGTGTTCTCCGGCTCGCTGTTCCCCTTCCTCTTCATCACCATCGCCTGCGGCGCGCTCTCCGGGTTCCACGCCCTGATCTCGTCCGGCACCACGCCCAAGCTGGTGGAGAAGGAATCGCAGATGCGCATGATCGGCTACGGCGGCATGCTCATGGAGTCCTTCGTGGCCATCATGGCGCTCATCGCCGCCGTGGTGATCGACCGCCACATGTACTTTGTGATGAACGCCCCCGCCACCCTCACCGGCGGCTCGGCGGACGCCGCCGCCACCTGGGTCAACTCCCTCGGGCTGCCCGGGGCCGACCTCACCGCGCAGCGGCTTCTCGACGCCGCCTCGGGCGTGGGGGAGGAGACCATCATCTCGCGCACCGGCGGCGCGCCCACCCTGGCCTACGGCATGTCCCAGATCCTCACCGAGGTCTTTGGCAACGCCTCCCTCCAGGCGTTCTGGTACCACTTTGCCATCATGTTCGAGGCGCTGTTCATCCTCACCACCGTGGACGCGGGCACCCGCGTGGCGCGCTTCATGATGACCGACACCCTGGCCTCCGTGCCCGGCCTGGCCCGCTTCCGCGACCCCTCCTGGACCCCCGGAAGCTGGATCGCCACCCTCCTCGTGTGCTCCCTGTGGGGCTCCATCCTGCTCATGGGCGTGAGTGACCCCCTCGGCGGCATCAACGTGCTCTTCCCGCTCTTTGGCATTGCCAACCAGTTGCTCGCCGCCATCGCGCTCTCCCTGGTGCTCGTGGTGGTGGTGAAGAAGGGCCTGTACGCGTGGGCCTGGATCCCCGGCATCCCCCTGGCCTGGGACCTGGTGGTGACCATGACGGCCTCCTGGCACAAGATCTTCTCCTCCGACCCCGCCATCGGGTACTGGGCGCAGCACCGCCGCTTCCGCGACGCCCTGGACCAGGGCCTCGACTCCCTCGGCAACGCCTCCTCCCGCGAGGCGATGGAGGCCGTGGTGCGCAACACCGCCGTGCAGGGCGTGCTCTCCATCGTGTTCGCCGCGCTGGTGATCGTGGTGATTGCCGCCGCCGTGGCCGCCTGCGCGCGGGCGATCAGGGTGCGGGCCGCCGGTGGGCAGCCGCAGACCAGCGAGGAGCCCTTCGCGCCCTCCCGCCTGTTCGCCCCCGCCGGGCTCGTGGCCACCAGGGCGGAGAAGGAGATTGAAAGGGAGGTGCTGCGCTCGTGAGGGGCCTGCTGCGCAAGGCGTACTGGTACGTGGCGGAAATGATGGGGGAGAACGCCTACCGGCACTACGTGGAGCACCTGCGCGCCCACCACCCCGAGGCCCCGGTGCCCACCGAGCGGGAGTTCTGGCGGGCGACCTGGGCGGAGCAGGGGGCCAATCCGGGGGCGCGGTGTTGTTAGGGGGTGCCCGGGGGCATACACATTGCCGATACGCACGTTATCCCGTACGTTGCGGTGGCATGGCAAGCACCACGTCCACCGCTGCCCGCGCTCACTTGTATCGCTTGATTGACAAGGTAAACGAGCACTCAGATGCGCTTCTCATCACGGGACAGCGCCACAACGCGGTACTGGTGGGTGAAGAGGACTGGCGGGCTATTCAAGAGACCTTGTACCTGACATCCATTCCTGGCATGGCGGAATCCCTGCGTGAGGCTGAGGCTGAAGGAGTTCAGGGGGGGTTCCACGGAGCTGGAATGGTAGGCCCGGAATGGCGGATTGTGTATTCAAAGCGTGCGCGCAAGGACGCGCGAAACCTTTCCGCTGCGGGGTTAAAGTCTAAAGCGCAGGCTCTCCTCGGCCTTGTGAGAGGCCGGTGGGTCATCTCGCCGGATACTTCTCCTGCAGGATCAACATTCAGCACCGGCTGGTTTATAAGATCCTTGAGGAGGAGAAAAACCGTGCTGGTGCTGCGCATGTGGAGCCACTACGAATAATGCGTAAAGGGAGGGTACCCGCTTGGGGCTACCCTCCCTTTACGGCAGAGGGAACTACCTACCCCCTAATCCCATCAATGATCTCGTTGAACGCCGCCGAGGGGCGCATCACGGCGGTGGTCTTGGCCTCGTCGGGCCAGTAGTAGCCGCCCAGGTCGGCGGGCTCGCCCTGCGCGGCGATCAGCTCGGCGTCGATCTGCTCGGCCTTCTCCTCCAGGGCCTTGGCCACGGGGCCGAAGGCCTCGGCCAGGGCGGCGTCCTCGCCCTGCTCGGCCAGGGCCTGCGCCCAGTAGAGGGAGAGCCAGAAGTGGGAGCCGCGGTCGTCGATCTCGCCCACCTTGCGGGAGGGGGACTTGCCCTCGTCGAGCAGCTTCTCCGTGGCGGAGTCCAGGGCGGCGGCCAGCACGGCGGCGCGCTCGTTGTCCCCGCCGCCCTGGGCAAAGTGGCGCAGGGACTCGGCCAGCGCCAGGTACTCGCCCAGGGAGTCCCAGCGCAGGTGGTTCTCCTCCTGCACCTGCTGCACGTGCTTGGGCGCGGAGCCGCCCGCGCCGGTCTCAAAGAGCCCGCCGCCGGCCATGAGCGGCACGATGGAGAGCATCTTGGCGGAGGTGCCCAGCTCCATGATGGGGAAGAGGTCGGTGTTGTAGTCGCGCAGCACGTTGCCGGTCACGGAGATGGTGTCCTCGCCCCGGCGCAGGCGCTCCAGGCTGAGCTTGGTGGCCTCCACGGGGGAGAGGATGCGGATGTCCAGGCCCTCGGTGTCGTGCTCCTTGAGGTACTTCTGCACCAGCTCGGTGAGGTTGCGGTCGTGGGCGCGCTCGGGGTCCAGCCAGAAGACGGCGGGGGTCTCGGAGAGGCGGGCGCGGGTGACGGCCAGCTTCACCCAGTCGCGGATGGGGGCGTCCTTGGTCTGGCAGGCGCGCCAGATGTCCCCGGCCTCCACGTCGTGGGAGATGAGCACCTCGCCCGCGGCGTTGCGCACCTCCACGCGGCCGTCGGCGGGGATCTTGAAGGTCTTGTTGTGGGAGCCGTACTCCTCGGCCTTCTGCGCCATGAGGCCCACGTTGGGCACGGTGCCCATGGTGGTGGGGTCGAAGGCGCCGTTGGTCTTGCAGTCCTCGATCACGGCCTGATACACCCCGGCGTAGGAGGAGTCCGGGATGACGGCGAGGGTGTCCTGCTCCTGGTCGTCCTTGTTCCACATGTGCCCGGAGGTGCGGATCATGGCGGGCATGGAGGCGTCGATGATGACGTCGGAGGGCACGTGCAGGTTGGTGATGCCCTTGTGGGAGTTCACCATCGCCAGGTCGGGCCCCTCGGCCAGGGCATTATCGAAGGCCGCGCGGATCTCCGCGCCGCCCTCCAGGGACTCCAGGCCGGTGAAGATGGCGGCCAGGCCGTTCTCGCCGTTCAGGCCCGCCTCCTCGAGCTGCTCGCCGTACTGGGCAAACACGTCCTTGAAGTAGGCGCGCACCACGTGGCCAAAGATGATGGGGTCGGAGACCTTCATCATGGTGGCCTTGAGGTGCGCGGAGAACAGCACGCCCTCCTCCTTGGCACGGGTCACCTGGGCGGCGAGGAACTCGTCGAGGGCCTTGGCGGAGAGTACCGTGCCGTCGATGACCTCCCCGGCGAGCACGGGCAGGGCCTTCTTGAGGGTGATCTCGTGGCCGTCGGCGCCCACGTGGACGATGGAGAGGGTGTCCTCGGCGGGCATGACCACGGACTTCTCGTTGTGGCGGAAGTCGCTATCGCTCATGGTGGCCACGGTGGTCTTGGAGTCCTTGCTCCACGCGCCCATGCGGTGCGGGTGCTTGCGGGCAAAGTTCTTCACGGCCTTGGGCGCGCGGCGGTCCGAGTTGCCCTCGCGCAGCACGGGGTTGACGGCGGAGCCCTTCACGGCGTCGTACTTGGCCCGTACCTCGCGCTCCTCGTCGGTGGAGGCGTCGTCCGGGTAGTCGGGGATGTCAAAGCCCGCGGCCTGAAGCTCCGCGATGGCGCGCTTGAGCTGCGGCAGGGAGGCGGAGATGTTGGGCAGCTTGATGATGTTGGCCTCGGGGGTGGTGGCCAGCTCTCCTAATTCCGCGAGGGCGTCGTCCATGCGCTGCTCGGCGCTCAGGCGCTCCGGGAACTGCGCAAGGATGCGCCCGGCCAGGGAAATGTCCCGCGTCTCTACCTCAATGCCGGCGGTGGAGGCGAAGGCCTCCACGATGGGCTTGAGGGAATAGGTCGCCAGCAGCGGCGCCTCGTCGGTGCGGGTCCAAATGATGGTAGCCATGGTCACTCCTCGTTCTTGGATGTCTCGGATGCGTCATCTCAACGGCTATCCAGGGTACTCCCATCGAGGGCTCCGGGGGAGATTCGTTACCTAGGCCATTGCTAGGACATTGCCACGCCGTGGCGCCAGTACCCCATGAAGGCCACCCGGGAGCGGGGCACCCCGGCCTCGCGCACCAGGTAGCGCCGCAGGCCGCGCACCATCCCGGATTCGCCCGCCACCCAGTAGTAGGGCTCCGCCGGGGCCTCCGGCGCGGAGGGCTCGGGGACCTCCCACACCAGGCGGGCGGCGTCCCCGGTGAGGCGGGGCGGGGGCAGGGGAGCGTCGCCGTGGGCGGTGTCGCGGTGGCGCGCGGCGACGTGGGAGCGCAGCGCCGCGTCCAGGAGGCTGCCTCGCGGCGCGCCCTGACGCGGCAGCCACTCCACGCTGGCCGTGGGGGCGTGGTCGATGGGCAGTCGGTCCGCTGCCGAGGGGACCTCGACGTAGGCGCGCGCCGTGGCCGCCGGGTGGTGCCGGGGCAGGTCCTCGAGGATGCGCGCGATGGCGGGGGCGGCGGTCTCGTCGCCCGCCAGGGTGATCGCGCGGGCCTGGCCTGGTGCGAAGGCGATGCCGGTGCCCCGGTCCACGCCGCGACGCGGCCCCACCACCAGGATCTCCCGGCCCGGGCGCGCCCTGCGCGCCCACTCGGCGGCCGGGCCGGAGGAGCCGGGGGCGAGGTGGAGGGCAAAGTCCACGGTCAGCTCGGTGGCCCCCGCTCCGCCTGTGGCCGCGCCCTGGCGCAGCGCCCGGATGGAGTAGGTGCGCATGTCCCCACGCCGCTCGGCGGGCAGCGCCAGCCACTCGCGGTACCACTCGGGGGAGTCCGGCAACGGGGGCAGCCCGTGCGGTGGGCGGGGGAAGAGGAGCTTGATGCGCTGATCGTAGACGGGGTTGCCGGAGTTGCCGATGCGCGCCATCCCCGGCCCGCCCAGGACCACGCGCACAAAGTGCGGGGAGAGGCGGCGCGCGCGCAGCACCCGGGCGCGGGCCACGGCGTAGGGGTGGGTGGGC
This sequence comes from Corynebacterium mastitidis DSM 44356, assembly GCF_000375365.1. GTDB lineage: Bacteria > Actinomycetota > Actinomycetes > Mycobacteriales > Mycobacteriaceae > Corynebacterium > Corynebacterium mastitidis. The sequence goes on from NZ_AQXB01000004.1 coordinate 122,995, forward strand.
TGCGTGGTGGGCACGGTGCGGGCCTTTCCCTCAAGCGGCGTTCCTGATTGGGTAGTCAAGCCTAACCTACCGTGTGCGCCGCGCGGCCCGGGGTGGGGATTGGTCGGCGGGAGGCCCCTCGGCGGCCCGCCCGCGCGCCGCCGGGCGCGATTGGCCTTGCCCCGATGTGTGTCTATTGTGGTGCGCATGACGCTGACCATTACCTCCGTGAATGTCAACGGCGTGCGCGCCGCCACCAAAAAGCGCAGCGAGGACAACCTCGGGATGAACGCCTGGTTACGGCGGGCGCAGCCGGACGTGGTGCTCATGCAGGAGGTGCGCGCCAGCGTCGAGCAGACGCACGCCGCCCTGGCCCCCGTGCTGGAGGAGGGCTGGCACTACGCGGGCGCCCCGGCGGCGGCCAAGGGCCGCGCGGGGGTGGGCATCCTCAGCCGCACCCCGCTGCACGACGTCTCCGTGGGCTTCGGCTCCTTCGAGGATTCCGGGCGCTGGATCGAGGCCACGGTGGAGGCGGAGTTCGGCCCGGTGCGCGTGGCCTCCCTCTACCTCCCCTCCGGCTCCGAGGGCACGGAGAAGCAGGACGAGAAGTACCGCTTCCTTGATGAGTTCGGGCCCCTGCTCGACGAGCGCGCCGAGCGGTACCCCCACATGGTCGTGGGCGGGGACTGGAACATCTGCCACCGCCGGGAGGACCTGAAGAACTGGAAGGGCAACATGAAAAAGTCCGGCTTCCTGCCGGACGAGCGGGCCTTCATGGACTCCGTGTTTGGCACCTTCCCGGACGAGGCCACCCAGGTGGAGGCCGGGATCGGGGAGTACATGGGCGCGGTGGACTACCCGGGCGGCCCGGCCCGCGCGGCGGCCGCCGAGCCGAGGTGGTTTGACGTCAACCGCCGCCTCAACCCGGAGGGGCCGGGGCCCTACACCTGGTGGACGTACCGGGGCCAGGCCTTTAACAACGACGCCGGGTGGCGCATCGACTACCAGGCCGCCACCGCCGCCATGCTCGAGCGCGCCCAGCGCACCTGGGTGGACAAGGCGGACGCGGTGGAGCTGCGCTGGTCCGATCACTCGCCGCTCAACGTCGCGTACGCATAATGCTGCTTTCCGTACTGTACATAGTGGGAATCACGGCGGAGGCCGTGACCGCCGCGCTGTCCGCGGGGCGGCAGAAGATGGACGTCTTTGGCGTGGTGATGGTGGCCTGCATGACGGCCCTGGGCGGCGGCGTGGTGCGCGACGTGCTGCTCAACAACTACCCGCTGACCTGGGTGGAGCACCCGATCTACCTCATCATCGTGATGGTGGCCGCGCTGGTGACCATCTCCCTGTCCTTCCTCATGCACTACTTCCGGGTGCTCTTCCTGGTGCTCGACGCGGTGGGCCTTGCCACCTTCTCCGTGCTGGGCACCAGGATCGCCCTGGAGCTGGGGCACGGCTTTGTCATCGCTACGGTCTCCTCGGTGGTCACGGGCGTGGCGGGCGGCATCCTGCGCGACCTGATGTCCGACCGCATGCCCCTGGTGTTTGCCAACGAGCTGTACGCCTCCATCTCCGTGCTGGTCACCGTCACCTATATGGGGTTGTTGCAGGTGGGCGTGACCGAGCACTGGGTGGTCATCGCCGCGCTGGTGATCGGTTTTGGCGCGCGCTGCCTGGCCATCTACTACGACAAGGGCCTCCCGGTGTTCGAGTACCTGGGCCGGGACCAGCCCATCGACCCCCGCGTGCGGCTGTCCTACCACCTGCTGCGGCGCGGCTGGCGCAGCGCGCGGCGCCGCTCCGGCTACGATGCCGCCCGGTACGCCCTGCTCAACCGCCAGGCCGGGAGGCACCACCGCAAGCCCAAGAACGGCGACATTCAGTGGTCGCTGGACGTGGAGCTGGACGCGAAGAAGCGGCGCAAGCACGCCCGGGAGCCCCGGGACAGGGTCCAGGTGTGGCCGCCGAAGAAGGCGCGCAAGAAGGCCCCCAGTGGTGAATGACTGTGGACGTGTCTTATACTCGCTCCCGATAAGGAACCTCCCGTTTGATTGGATTTCTGCATGGTTGCGATAGTGCTCTTTGTTCTCGGGCTGGCCGGCGTGGTCGGCGGTTTCTTCTGGGCCGCGGCGGCGGGCCACTCCGTAGCCGCGATCCTCGCGGCCCTGGTGATCGCGGTGGGTGGGTCCCTGATCGCCGCCGCCTGGGCGATGCTGGCGGATAAGATCAGCCCCACCTCGAAGAGGCTCTAGGGCGCACGCGCAGCGCACAACGCAGGCCCCTCCCCACGGGTTCGTCGGGGGAGGGGCCTGAGTTGCTTTATAGGCCGCGGCGCGCGCCCAGGGCGGTGAGGCCGAAGGCCAGGGCGCTGCCTGGGATGAGGTACACGTACACGCCGGGCACGGGGGCGGGGATGTCAAGGTGGATCGTGGACATGCTGGCGCCGAGGACTGCGCCCCCGAAGAAGAACAACGCGATGATGATAGGCAGGACGATGAAGGCGGATATGTTCGTGGAGGCGAGGCCGCCCACGGCGATCCCGCAGGCCGCAAAGAAGAACAGCATCACGAAGAACACGGTGAAGGTGAGAAACAGCCCCAGGGCCGGGTGAAGGGTGTTCTCGAGGGTGAACCTCGAGGGCACAGCGCGCACCACGAAGGAGCCGTAGTATCCGTTGAAGTACGAGGTGACCGCCGCCACGGCCCCGAGCGCGGCGGCCACGGCCGCGGCGGTCAGCGCGGCGCTGGCGGTCCACTGCCTCCAGGTCACGCCGAGGGAGAGGTGCGCCCGCAGGTCGAAGCCGGATACAAAGAAGAGCGAAACCGTGGCGGCGGGGAGCACGAAGAAGTTCCAGGTGTCCCCCTCCGGGGCAAAGGTGTTACCCAGGCCCACCACCACGGCGACGAGCAGGGTGCCCACCACGAAGACCCGCCGCGAGGGCTGCGAGAAAACCTTGAGCATGGCTACTGATTCCTTTCCTGGTACACGAGGGAGTCGATGAGCGCGGCGTCGTCCGGGTGCTCCACCGTGACGCCCCGGGGTATGCGCTCGGGCCTGCCCGCGAGGGTGGCGCGCAGGAGGCCGCCCAGACGCTGCTCGTGGAGCACCCGCAGGGAGCCGACGGCCGCCCGCACCTCGGCCTCCGGCCCGCTGAGGGTGGGAAACTGCGGACGCAGGTCGTCCAGGCACCGGGTGGCCCCGAGAACGCCCCCGCTGATGGGGGTGACGTCCTCCACCACGCCCGCGAGGTCCTCCGCGCGGTGCGAGGTGAGCACGACGGTGAGCGCGGGGCCGGACTGCAACAGTCCGAGGATGGCGGCGCGCAGGCCGTCCCGGGCGGTGACGTCGAGCCCGTTGAAGGGTTCGTCGAGAAGCATCACCGGGGCGCGACTGGCCAGGGCGGTGGCCACGGCGGCGAGCTGGCGCTGCCCCACGCTCAGGGAGCGGATCTTGGAGCCGGGCGAGGCACCTAGTAGGCCGAGGAGCCGCCCCGCGAGGTCGTGGTCGAAGTGGGGGTGGACCAGCGCGGCGGTGGCGAAGTGATCGCGGAGGCGATCCCCGACGAAGGCGACGTCGCCGCCCGTGGCGGACATCGCCGCGCGCCCCACCTCGCGGCTCCCCGCGCGCAGCGGGGTCAGCCCCGCGATGGCGCGCAGCAGTGTGGTCTTGCCGGAGCCGTTGGGTCCGATGAGGCCGTGCGCGCCGGGGTCAAGGCGCCACGTGGTGGGGGAGAGGACGCGGCGGCGGTCTACGGCCTGGTCGAGGCTAATCGAGCTCATGGTTGTTCCTTTCTTTCTCGATGGCGGCGCGCAGGTCCTCGGTGCTGAGTCCGAGCGAGGCCGCCTCGCGCAGCAGGGGGCGGATGTAGTCGCGCGCCAGCCGGGCGCGGCGCTGGTCGAGGATGCGCTCGCGGGCCCCGAGGGTGACGAACATGCCCAGGCCGCGCCGCTTTTCCACCAGCCCCTCCTGGTGGAGGGAGGTCAGCGCCTTGGCGGCGGTGGTGGGGTTGACGGAGTGGAAGGTGGACAGCTCGTTGGTGGAGGGGGCGCGCTCCCCCTCGGGGAGGGCCCCGGAGGCGATGTGCTCGCGGAGTTCCTCGGCTATGCGCTGGTAGATGGGGCGCGGGTCGGTGTTCATGTCATGCGTACCTCCTTGGGTTCAGGAGTGTACCACCTATGTGGGTAACCATGTAGGTGGGTGCGGGGGAGTCCGCGCGGGGAAGCCTCTACACTGAGAAGACATGAGCGAAGAGCACGGCGCACACCCCGCGGACGCCGCCCCCCAGCGCGTCCTCTCCGGCATCCAGCCCACGGCGGATTCCTACCACCTGGGCAACTACCTGGGGGCCCTCAAGCAGTGGATCGACCTCCAGGACGGCTACGACGCCTTCTACTTCATCCCGGACCTCCACGCCATCACCGTGGAGCAGGACCCCGCAGAGCTGCGGGCCCGCACCCTCGCCGGGGCGGCCCAGCTCCTGGCCCTGGGGATCGACCCGGAGAAGTCCACCCTCTTCGTGCAGTCCCAGGTGCCCGCCCACGCGGAGCTGACCTGGGTGCTCACCTGCCTCACGGGCTTTGGCGAGGCCTCCCGCATGACCCAGTTCAAGGACAAGTCCGCCAAGCAGGGCTCCGAGCGCACCTCCGCCGGGCTGTTCGCCTACCCCATGCTCATGGCGGCCGACATCCTCCTCTACCGCCCGCACCTGGTGCCGGTGGGCGAGGACCAGCGCCAGCACCTAGAGCTCACCCGCAACCTGGCCGAGCGCTTCAACCACCGCTACGGGCCCACCTTCGTGGTCCCGGAGGGCTTCATCCCGGAGGGCTCCGCCAAGATCTACGACCTGCAGGACCCCACCTCCAAGATGTCCAAGTCCGGGGCCAACCCCAAGGGGCTGGTCAACCTCCTGGACGACCCCAAGACCTCCGCCAAGCGCATCCGCTCCGCCGTGACGGACAACGACGGCGTGATCGCCTACGACCGCGAGAACAAGCCCGGCGTGTCCAACCTCCTGGGCATCCAGTCCGCGCTCACCGGCACCAGCATCGAGGACCTGGTGGCCTCCTACGAGGGCAAGGGCTACGGCGCGCTCAAGGTGGACACCGCCGAGGCACTGGAGGCCTTTACCACCCCGCTGCGGGCGCGCTACGAGTCCTTCATGAGCGACCGCGCGGAGCTGGAGAACATCCTGGCCAAGGGCGCGCAGCGCGCCTCGGAGGAGGCCGCCCCCGTGCTGGCCCAGGTGTACGACAGGATCGGTTTCCTGCCGCCTCGCTCCGCCTAGGGGCCTTTGCGGCTCCTCATGGTTTACTGTGGTTCCGGTGGGTGCCGCGCGCCCGCCGCTTACTGAACCGCAACGAGAGGAGCCCGCACCGTGGCCACCGTTACCAGCGCCAACAAGCGCGACACGGATGAGTACGGCATCGAACGCGTCCGCGCCGACGAGCCGGGAGCGATAGACAAGCTCCGCGCCAAGTGGGCGTGGTTCGATCACATCATGCTCATGCAGGAGCGCTACGGGCTCATGGGCGGCAACCAGTACTCCGCCGGGATCACGTACTTCTCCGTGCTGGCGATCTTCCCCATCCTCATGCTGACCACGGCCATCGCCGCCGCCGTGCTGGCCGCCAACCCGGATCAGCTCGCGCGCCTGCAGGATCAGATCGCCGGCAGCCTGGACGGGCAGATGGGGGAGATGGTCAACGAGATCCTGGACACCGCCATCGAGCAACGCGGCGCCGTCGCCGGGATCGGCGCGCTCACGACCCTGTGGTCCGGCCTGGGGTGGATGAACAACCTGCGCTACGGGGTGTCCAAGATGTGGCGGCTGGACCCCACGGACGGCAATTTTGCGGTGAAGAAGATCCTCGACCTCGTGGGCCTGCTGGGGCTGCTGCTCTCCTTCGCCGTGGCCTTTGGCATCACGGCGGTGGGCTCCTCCGGGGTGACCACCCGGCTGCTGGAGGTGGCGGGCGTTGACGACGCCCCCGGCATCCAGTACGTGATCAAGGCGGTGGCCATCCTGGTGGGCCTGCTGGCCAACTTCCTGGTCATGGCCTGGATGATTATCTTCCTGCCGCGCACCCACGTGCCGCGACGCTCCGGGCTCCAGGCCGCGGCGATCGGCGCGGTGGCCTTCGAGATCATCAAGCAGTTGGGCTCCCTCTTCGCCTCCAACGCGCTGAGCAACCCGGCGGGCGCGACCTTCGGCCCCATCATCGGCCTCATGGTGCTCATGTACCTGATCTGGCGCGTGGTGCTCTACGTCTCCGCCTGGGCGGCCACCACCGAGGAGTCGCTGGCGCAGACCCCCCTGCCCGCGCCCGAGCCCGCCGTGATCCGCGTGCGCAACGAGGTGCGCCAGGAGACCTTCTCCCCGAAGGTCCTGGGCCTGGGCGCGGCGCTCGGCGCCGTGGGCGCCTGGATGTGGCGGCGCAAGTAGCCGGGGGTAGTTAGCGGCGCCGCCGCAGGGTCCACACGGTCAGGGCCAGGGCGGACGCCAGCACCACGCTCGCCACGACGCTGCCCACGAGCACGCCGTCCTGCGGGGAGGAATCGCGGATGCCGTCCTCGGCCCCGGGGCTGGGGGCCGCGTGGGGCTCGGTGGGGGAGCCGCTCGGGGGAGCGCCGGTGTTGACCGGATCGTCCAGCGAACCGATGCCCGCCTGCGGGGGCAGCGCGTAGGCGGCGTCGAGCAGGCGCTGCGCCTGCTCCCAGGGGCGCCCCTGGTCGATGGTGGTATCCAGGATCACCGCCGCCAGCCTGCGCCCGTTGCGGTCCAAGGCCCCCACGAAGGTGTGGTTGGCGTCGTCCGTGTAGCCGGTCTTGCCGCCGATGCCGTGGGGATCGTTGAGAAAGAGCCCGTTGTCGTTCCAGACCTCGTAGCCGGGGTGCTCGTCGTAGCCGGGGAGGTTCCAGAACTCCGTGTTCACGATCCGGGCAAAGGTGGGGTTGGTCCAGGCGTAGCGGTAGATGCGGGCCAGGTCCGTGGCCGAGGTCATCTGCCCCGCGGCGTCCAGGCCGGTCACCGAGCCCACGCGGGTATCCACCGTGCCGATCTGCGCGGCCAGCTCGTTGACCTTGCGCAGCGCCACCTGGTCGCCGCCGAGCGCCTCCGCCAGCGCCTGGGCGGCGTCGTTGCCGGAGGCCAGCAGCAGGCCGTGGAGCAGATCCTCCGTGGTGTACCTGCCCGTGGCCCCGATCCCCACGGCGGACCCCTCCATCCCGGCGGCCCTCTCGCTCACCGGGATCACCGCGTGGTAATCCAGGTCGCGCAGCGCCACCAGGGCCAGCAGCACCTTAATCACGCTGGCCGGGCGATACCGGCCGTGGGGATCCTTCTGCGCCACCACGCGCCCGGAGTCCAGGTCAAAGACCGTCCAGGCGCTGGCCGTCAGGTCGGCGGGTACCCGGTACCCGGGCGCGGCGGTGACGCCGCAGGGGCCCTGATAGGCCACGGGGGGCGGGGTGGGGGCCTGCTGGCCGGGGGCCAGGGCCTCCGAGGTGGTGGTGGGCTCGCCGGGGCGCAGGGCGTGCGGGCAGGCGTTGGTGTCCGGCGCCGCGGTGCGGGTGGGCGTGGGGGTGGCCTCGGCCCCCTCGAGGTCGTCCGCGTGATCGGCGGAGGCGTCCGGAACACCGGGGGCCTCGGGAACTGCGGGAGCGCCGGGGGCTGCGGGAGGCGCGGCCACCCCGGGAGCTTGAGCCTCCGGCTGCGCGGGCGGCGCCACCGGCGAGGGCGGCGGGAGGAGCTGGGCGGAGGCGGGCACACCGAGGAATCCCAGGGAGCCGAGGCTAAGCGGCGCGAGCGCAGCGGTGGCCGCCAGGAGGCGACGAGGGGCGGGGTTGAACATCGTGACACATCCTAGACGGCCAGGCTCCCCCGCCCGGGTTACCATCGCCGGGCGGGGGAGAGAAAAAGACGGGCGGGGCGGTTAGGTGCGGGAGAACCGCTTGACCAGCATCTGCTCCATCTCGCGCCAGTCCTGGGAGTGCTGGGTAAAGGGGGCAGAGGGGACGTAGCCCACCGTCTCCGTGGAGCCGAGCATGTAGGAGATGTAGTCCTGCATGCGCGGGTGCGCCAGGAAGAAGGAGTTGAGGGAGTCATCCCCGGCCCAGTCGGCGGCGTCGGCAAGCAGCTCGTAGCAGCGCGCCATCTGGGCGGTGTCCACCGCGTCCACGCTGGTGGAGATGGCCCGCTCCATGCCGTTGAAGGAATAGATGTTATCCGCGTGCACGGTGACCTCCAGCTCGCCGGCGTTGGCGGCGGAGAGCACATCCTCCCAGGTGGACACCCGGGCGAGGTCGTGGTTCTCGTTGGAGACCAGCCAGCGCACCAGGGCCTTGCGGTTATTGAAGGTGAAGATCTCGCCGTAGCGGCCCAAGAACACCGGGGTGCCGTCGAGGTAGGTGCGCAGGGAGTACAGGGTGCTGCCGTCGATGGAGATCTTGATGGGGTCGATCCCGGCGGCGGCCCACACGGTGGCGTCGTAGGGGTCGGCGGCTTCGGCAGCCTCCTGCTGGCGCTCCCGCTCCTGGAGGCGGCGCTCCTCGGCGGCCTTCGTGGCCGCGGCCAGGCGCTCCTGGGCGCCCGCGACCTCGGTTTCCTCGGGGCGTATGACCTCGAAGGTGGCGTCCAGGTCGCCCACCACCTTTTGCCAGTTATGCAGCACCACGCGGCCCACGCCGGACCACTCCTGGATGCCGTTCTCGCCGCGATAGTGCTCGAAGCCGCGCTCGAGGTTGCCCAGGATGGAGTGGGAGGAGAAGAAGGACACCGCCTCGCGCGCGCCGCCCACCTCGGCCAGGGCGCGGGTGAGGCGCATGGTGGCGGCGGCGGTGGTGACGTTGTCATACGAGGGGCGCTCCGCCAGGACGGCGGGCAGGCCAATGATGTCGAAGTATTCGCGCTCGGTGGGCTCTACCCGGTCCTCGGCGAGCTGGGCAAAGTCCCGCCAGCGCGGGTGCTCCTTGAGGTCGTGCTCCGCGCTCGTCTCCAGGAAAGCCAGCATGGCGGCGGGGGACTCGAAGAAATAGAGCCTCTCACCCGCGCCGAGGAAGCCCTGCCACTTAGCGCCGTGCTCGCGCCACTCCGGTGCCCATAGGGTGTAGTAATCGCCCTCGGTTAACGATAGCTTCACGGGGAGGATGGCTCTCATGCTCATGGCGGGAATTCTACCCGAGGCCCTAGCCGGTAGGGCGGTAGAACCCCTGAAAGGCCATGCCCATGTTGGACGTCCGCACGGGGTTTTCCTGCACGGGGTCCCCGGCCTCGATGAGCATGCCGTTGCCGGAGTACATGGCCACGTGCCCGTCCCACACCGCGAGGTCGCCCGGCTGTAGCTCCTCCGCGCTCACGGGGCGGCCCACCGCCTGATCCTGGGCGAGGCGCGGCAGCTCCAGTCCCGCCTGCCGCCAGGCCCACTGCGTGAGGCCGGAGCAGTCAAAGCCCTCCGGGGTGGTCCCGCCCCAGGAGTAGGGGGTGCCGAGCGCGCTGCGGGCGGCCGCCACGGCGCGCTCACCGGCTTCGGAACCGCCCTCACCGGGGGTCATGCCTCCGCCCCGCGCCGGGTCATCCCCGGGCGGGCCCTCGGACCCTTCCGGCGCTGAGGGCGCTGGAGGCGCTGAGGGGACGGAAGGTGCGGAGGCCTCGGCGGGCGCCGGTGGCGCGGCGTTTCCCGGTACCTCGGGCAGGCGCGCCGCCACGGGGGCCAGCTCGGCCTCCAGGAGCGCGCTGCGCTGCCGCGCCTGGGCGAGGGCCCGCTCGCCCAGGAGCGTGGCCTGCCGGTGGAGCGCGGGCCACGCGGCGGGGTGGGTGGCGGCCTGGGGGAGCAGGGCGGAGAACTCCTGTACCAGCCCCAGCGCCAGGCCCACCAGGTCTCCCCGGGCCGCCCAGATGAGGGAGGAGGCGGCGTCGGTGGCGTCGAGCAGGCTCCGGCGATCCCGGTCGAGGTCGCGGGCGCGGCCCACGAGGGGCACCGGGCCGGGGCGGAAGTACGCGCCGAGGGCGGTGGCGGCGCCCAGATCGGGGATCGTGCGCAGGCCGGGAGGCGAGAGCGGCTCGGGGACGAGCCGGGCGATGGCGGAAAGATACGGCACGAGGGGGATCACGGCAGGCCTCCCTGCGCGGCGGCGAGGTCCCCGGCCAGAGAGCGGTCGCCCTCCTCGATGCGGTTGATGGCGGCGAGGGAGTTTTCCGCCAGGCGGCGGCCCTGCTCTAACAGGGCGTCGTGGCGCGTGTGCAGGTCGCCCACCGCGCGGGCGAGGCGCTCGTGAAAGGCGCGGGTGGCGGGGACGGGCTCCGGCGGCGCGAACGGGGGCGCGGGTTGGGGAGCACAGCAGTGGGCGAGGTCGGCGGCGAGGACGCGGGCGTGCGGGCAGTCAATATCGAGGTCGGTCATACTCCCCTTGGACTGCGGCAGCGCCGCCCCCGGTTCCCGGGGCGGCCCGCGGCGGCGCACGGCACCCCACAACAACCCACAGCACCCGGCGGCGGGAACCTGCCGCTGGGGGCCTCCATGGTGCGCCTCCCCGGCACCCGAGTTCCGCCGAGGTCGCGGCGTCCGGCGCTGTTCCTTGCGCACACCCCCGCTGCCTAGGATGGGGGCTATGGATATCACCGTGATTGACCACCCCCTCGCCGCCTCCCGGCTGACGATCATGCGCGACCGCCGCAGCGATAACACCGCCTTCCGCGCGGCGCTGGCGGACCTGGGGGCCATGCTCATCTACGAGGCCGCCCGCGACCTCCCCGTGGAGCACTTCGACACCGCCACCCCCGTGGCCACCGCGCGGGGCACGCGCCTGGAGAACCCCCCGATCATCGTGCCGGTGATCCGCGCCGGGCTGGGCATGGTGGACCCGGCGCTGTCCATGATCCCGGACGCCCAGGTGGGATTCATCGGCCTGGCGCGCGACGAGCGCACCCATCAGCCGGTGCCCTACCTCGAGGCGCTGCCGGAGGACCTCAGCGGGCGCGCGGTGTTCGTGGTGGACCCCATGCTGGCGACCGGGGGCTCCCTGCTGCACGCCGTGCGGCTGCTAGCGCAGCGCGGGGCCACGGACATCACGGCGGTGTGCATGGTCTCGGCCCAGGTGGGCGTGGACGCCCTGGCGGAATCCGGCCTGCCGGTGCGCCTGGTGACCGCCACCATCGACCCCGGGCTCAACGAGCAGGCTTACATCGTCCCGGGGCTGGGGGATGCCGGGGATCGCCTCTATGGTCCTCGCAACATCAACCTGTGAGGCCGCGCGGGCCACGCGGGGCGGGGCGCGCGGCTAGGCCTTGCGTCCGCCGCCGCGCACGCAGCGTCGCGCGGCGGGGCGTCCGGGCTCACTAAGTACGGTTCGGTGGGGAACGCAAGGCGATCGCGCCCAATGTAATTGGCGGCCCATTCCCGGTGTAATGGGCAAGGTGGTCGCTATGAGCAGTGAGCACACGTGGGTTCAATGGGCGAGTTATGGTCACGCCCTGGGCCGCAATCTCAAGGAGATGCGGCTGATGCGCGGGCTGAGCCAACAGGACCTGGCGGAGCTGGCTGGGATCAGCCGCAATCAGGTGAGCAACCTGGAGCGCAACGAGAACACCAGCACGAAGTCCTCCGACCCCGTGCTCTCCACCGTCTACAAGCTTGCCCGTGCCCTCCAGGTGCCGCCCGCGGTGCTGCTGCCCGGCGTGGGGCACGAGGTGGACGTCATCTGCCATCAGCGCACCGGCATCGAGATCAGCTTCACCTGGCCGGAGACCGAGCAGGACACGATGGCCTTCCGGCCCCGGGAGCTGGTTACCCGCTGGAACAGCGATCCCTCCGGGGGATACGAGTCGTGGGTCGAGGAGGCCCGCAGGCAGGGGGTGTGGGACCCGGAGCAGGAATAAATCGGGCGGCGGGGTACGGGGGCGCTACTATGGCGGGGAACGATCACCCCGGGGATAACCCCGCACTATCCCGCAGCGGCAGTGCCTAAGCAGCCGAGCAGCCCGAAGGAGGCCGGAATACTCTTGCGCATCGTAGAGCACGTGAATGCGTGGCTGGTCACTCACCGCGAGGAGGTGCTGGCGTGGCGTCGCCACCTGCACGCCCACCCGGAGCTGGCGCACGAGGAGCACGCCACCACCGCCTTCCTCGCGGGCGTGCTGCGGGAACACGGCCTGCGCCCGCGCCCGCTGCCCGGCACGGGGCTGACGGTGGACGTCGGGGAGTCCCGGTCGGATAGGCCGCGCGTGGCCTTCCGGGCCGATATCGACGCCCTCCCGGTGGCGGAGTCCACGGGCCTGCCGTTTGCCTCCGAGGTTCCCGGGGTCTCCCACGCCTGCGGGCACGACGTGCACACCACCATCGCCCTGGCCCTGGCCTGCGCGCTGGGCAGCGCGGGGGAGGGCAGCGTGCCCCCGGTGCGGGTGATCTTCCAGCCCGCCGAGGAGGTGCTCGCGGGCGGCGCCTCCGAGGTGATCGAGGCCGGGGCCCTGGAGTCCGTGGGCTCCATCTACGCGGTGCACGTGGAGCCGAAGCTCCCGGTGGGCAAGGTGGGCCTGCGCAAGGGCGCGATGACCTCGGCCACGGACCTGCTGACCATCGACGTCACCGGACCCGGCGGGCATAGTTCCCGCCCGCACCTTTCCGCCGACGTGGTCTACGCCCTGGGCAAGCTCGTCACGGACCTGCCGGGTCTGCTCTCGCGCCGGGTGGACCCGCGCACCGGCACGGTGCTGGTCTTTGGCTCCATCAGGGCCGGAGACGCCGCCAACGCGATCCCGCAGGCCGGGCGGCTGCGCGGCACCCTGCGCACCGCGGACATGGAGGTGTGGAGCGCGGCGCGGCCGCTGATCGAGGAGCTGGTGGCGCAGGTGCTCGCCCCCACGGGCTGCGCCCACGGCCTCGACTACGTGCGCGGCGTGCCCCCGGTGCTCAACGACGCCGAGGCCACCGCCGCCCTGGCCGAGGGGGCCCAGGCGCTGGGTCCGCAGGCGGTGGTGGAGGCCCCGCAGTCCTCGGGCGGGGAGGACTTCTCCTGGTACCTTCGGCAGGTGCCGGGGTCGATGGCCCGCCTGGGGTGCTGGTCCGGGGAGGGTGCCCCCCAGGACCTGCACCAGGGGGACCTGCGGGTGGACGAGCGCGCGATCGAGATGGGCGTGCGGCTTTTCGCCGCCGTGGCACAGCGGCACGCCTCCTAGCGGCGGTCCTCCCGGCGGGGTCGGGGGCGGCGTCGATAGTCAGGGCCGGTGAGCGGGGAACCTCGCGCCGCCGTGGGTTAGACTTGCAGGCGCACTGAACCCTGTGAACTGCCCGAGAATCACGACAAGTATCTGTGGAGGTTACCCCTTGTCCAAGCGCATCGTCATCATCGGCGGCGGCCCGGCGGGCTACGAGGCCGCCCTGGCGGGAGCCAAGTACGGCGCGGAGATCACCCTGGTGGAAAGCGACGGGCCCGGCGGCTCGGCGGTGATCCACGATTGCGTGCCCTCCAAGTCCTTCATCGCGGGCGCGAACATCAAGACCGACCTGCGCCGCGCGGACGCCATGGGCCTGGGCAAGGACGTCACGGAGGCCCTGCTGGACGTGGACGCGCTGAACAAGCGCGTGCGCTCCCTGGCGGGGGACCAGTCCGGGGACATCCGGGCGCAGCTCGAGCGCATCGGCGTGCGGGTGATCGACGGCACGGCGCGCTTTGACGACTATAAGCCCAAGCAGACCACCCACTACATCAAGGCCACGCACAACGCGGACGGCACCGAGGAGATCCTGGAGTGCGACCTCGTGCTGCTGGCCACCGGCGCTCGCCCGCGCATCCTGCCCGGCGCCCGCCCCGACGGGGAGCGCATCTTTACCTGGCAGCAGATCTACGACCTCAACGCCCTCCCGGAGCACCTGATCGTGGTGGGCTCCGGCGTGACGGGCGCGGAGTTCGTCTCCGCCTTCGCGGAGCTGGGCGTGAAGGTCACGATGGTGGCCTCCCGCGACCGCATCCTGCCGCACGACGACGCCGACGCCGCCGACGTCCTGGAGACGGTGCTGGCCGAGCGCGGCGTGGAGCTGGTCAAGCACGCCCGCGTGGACGAGGTAGTCAACACGGGCTCCGGCGTGGTGGTGCGCACCGCCGACGGCCGGGAGATCGAGGGCTCGCACGCCCTGATGACGGTGGGATCGGTGCCGAGCACCAAGGACCTGGGGCTCGACGGCGTGGGGGTGGAGCTGACCGCCTCCGGGCACATCCACGTGGATCGCGTCTCCCGCACCAACGTGGCCGGGGTGTACGCCGCGGGCGACTGCACGGATCTCTTCCCGCTGGCCTCCGTGGCGGCCATGCAGGGGCGCATCGCCATGTATCACGCCCTGGGCGAGGGGGTCTCCCCGCTGCGCCTCAAGACGGTGGCCACGGCCGTGTTTACCCGCCCGGAGATCGCCTCCGTGGGGGTCACCCAGCACCAGATCGAGTCCGGCGAGGTGCGCGCGCGCAGCATCACCCTGCCCCTGCAGACCAACCCGCGCGCGAAGATGCGCTCGCTGCGCCACGGCTTTGTCAAGCTCTTCTGCCGCGAGCACTCGGGCATCGTCATCGGCGGCGCGATCGTGGCCCCCACGGCCTCGGAGCTGATCCTGCCCATCGCGGTGGCGGTGAGCAACAACCTCACGGTGAACTCGCTGGCGGATTCCTTCGCGGTGTACCCCTCCCTGTCCGGCTCCATCACGGAGGCGGCCCGCCGCCTGGTCTCGCACGACGACCTCGGGTAGCCACCCCCTGACGGGGGAGGGGCGGATCGTTATGTGACCCGCAGCATAGGAATTGGCCTACTATGGTGCGTGGCTCACATTCCCCGTTGTTAGGAGATCCGTCCATCATGATCCAGCACCACGTGAGAACCCGCCGCTCCGCCGAGGACTTCCCCCGGTCCGAGCACCTCGCCTACAAGATCGCCGCCGTCGCCGCCGACGAGGTGGAGGTCCCCCGCGAGGTCTCCGAGATGATCGTCAACCGCGTCATCGACAACGCCGCCGTCTCGGCGGCCTCCGCGCTGCGCCGCCCCGTCAGCGTGGCCCGCGCCCAGGCCCTCGCGCACCCGGTGAGCCGGGGCGGCGCCGCCGTGTTCGGCGTGCCGGGCCGTTTCTCGGCGGAGTGGGCGGCCCTGGCCAACGGCACCGCCGTGCGTGAGCTGGACTTTCACGACACCTTCCTGGCCGCCGAGTACTCCCACCCGGGCGATAATATCCCGCCCCTCGTGGCGGTGGCCCAGCACCGAGGCATAAGCGGCAGGGACCTCATCAGGGGCATCGCCACCGGCTACGAGATCCAGGTGGACCTCACCAGGGGCATGTGCCTGCACGAGCACAAGATCGACCACGTGGCGCACCTGGGCCCCTCGGTGGCCGCGGGCCTGGGCACCCTCCTGGGCCTGGACGTGGAGACGATCTACCAGGCGGTGGGGCAGGCCCTGCACACCACCACCGCCACCCGGCAGTCCCGCAAGGGGCTGATCTCCTCCTGGAAGGCGTTCGCCCCGGCCTTCGCGGGCAAGATGGCCATCGAGTCCGTGGACCGGGCCATGCGCGGCGAGGGCGCGCCCGCCCCCATCTGGGAGGGCGAGGACGGCGTGATCGCCTGGCTGCTCGGCGGCCCGGAGGCCAGCTACACGGTCCCGCTGCCGGGCCCGGGGGAGGCCAAGCGTGCGATCCTGGACACCTTCACCAAGGAGCATTCCGCGGAGTACCAGTCCCAGGCGCCGATCGACCTCGCGCGGCGCATGCGGGAGCGGGTCCTGGAGGCCACCGGCGGCGACCTCGGCAAGATCGAGTCCATCGTGCTGCACACCAGCCACCACACCCATTACGTCATCGGCACCGGCTCGCAGGACCCCCAGAAGTTCGACCCCGATTCCTCCCGCGAGACGCTGGACCACTCCATCATGTACATCTTCGCGGTGGCGCTGGAGGATGGCTCCTGGCACCACGAGGATTCTTATTCCCCGGAGCGCGCCCACCGGCCGGAGACGGTGGCCCTGTGGCGCAAGGTCTCCACCACCGAGGACCCGGAGTGGACCCGCCGCTATCACTCCACCGACCCCGAGGACAAGGCCTTCGGCGCCCGCGCCGAGATCACCCTGGCGGACGGCACCGTCATCGCGGACGAGCTGGCCGTGGCGGATGCTCACCCGCTGGGCGCGCGCCCCTTCGCCCGCGAGAACTACATCGAGAAGTTCCGCACCCTCGCCGAGGGGGTGGTGGATAGGGCGGAGCAGGATCGCTTCCTCGAGGCGGCGCAGTCGCTGCCGGACCTCGAGGACGTCACCGAGCTGAACATCGAGCTGTCCGGGGACGTCCTGGATCGCGCGCCGCGCCTGCCGGAGGGGTTGTTCTAAATGGGCGGCCTGTACTCCAGCGCGGTCACCCCCACGCAGCGCCGGGAGGCGTTGCGCGCCGGGCTGACCTCGGGCACGATCCAGCGCCTGCCCGGCGCCTTCTCTCCCCTGTGCGCGCGGGCCATCCAGGAGGCCGGCTTCGAGGGCGTGTACGTCTCCGGCGCGGTGGTCGCGGCGGACCTCGCGCTCCCGGACATCGGCCTGACCACCCTGACCGAGGTGGCGGGCCGGGCCCGGCAGATCGCCCGGGTCACGGACCTCCCGGTGCTCGTGGACGCGGACACTGGCTTCGGCGAGCCGATGTCCGCCGCCCGCACGGTCTCCGAGCTGGAGGACGCGGGCGTGGCGGGCTGCCACCTCGAGGACCAGCGCAATCCTAAGCGCTGCGGGCACCTCGACGGCAAGGAGGTGGTGCCGGTGGAGGTCATGCTGCGGCGCATCGGCGCGGCGGTGGGGCAGCGGCGCGACCCGGCCTTCGTCATCTCGGCGCGCACCGACGCCGCCGGGGTGGAGGGCATCGACTCCGCGATCGAGAGGGCCAAGGCCTACGCGGACGCGGGCGCCGACCTCATCTTCGTGGAGGCGCTGCACACCCCGGCGGACTTCGAGCGCTTCCGAGCCGCGGTGCCGGACATCCCGCTGCTGGCCAACATGACGGAGTTTGGCAAGACGGAGCTGCTGTCCGCGCAGACCCTCCAGGACCTGGGCTATAACGCGGTGATCTACCCCGTGACCACCCTGCGCGTGGCGATGGGCCAGGCCGAGGCCGCCCTGCGCGACATCGCGGAGACCGGCACGCAGACCGGCTGGATCGACCGCATGCAGCACCGCTCCCGCCTCTACGAGCTGCTGCGCTACGCCGAATACAACTCCTTTGACCAGAGCGTGTTCACCTACTCCGCCGAGAACTCCACCGACAACGACGCCCCCACCCTAAGGAGGGACCATGACTGACCAGACCGTGTACAAGGGCCTCGCCGGGGTCGTGGCGGACTACACCGCCGTGTCCAAGGTGATGCCGGAGACCAACTCCTTGACCTACCGGGGCTACCCGGTGCAGGAGCTGGCGCGTTACTGCACGTTCGAGGAGGTGGCGTACCTCCTGTGGAACGAGGAGCTGCCCACCCCGGACGAGCTGCGCCGGTTCTCCGTGCGGGAGAAGGCGCTGCGCCACATCGACCGTGGCCTGATCGACCTCGTGCGCGCTATGCCGCTGTCCTGTCACCCCATGGACGTGCTGCGCAGCGCGGTGAGCTACATCGGGGCGCAGGACCCGGAGGCCTACACTAGGGACTCCGATCACCTGCGGCGCTCCTCGCTGGAGCTGATGGCCAAGCTGCCCACCGTGGTGGCCCTGGACATCCGGCGCCGCCGGGGCGAGGACTACATCGAGCCCTCGGTGAAGAAGGGCTTTGCGGAGAACTTCCTCTACATGGTCTTTGGCGACGGCCCCGACTCCCCGGCCAGTAACAGGGCGGACGTGGAGGCCTTTGACACCTCCCTGATCCTGTACGCGGAGCACTCCTTCAACGCCTCCACGTTCACGGCGCGCGTGGTCACCTCCACGATGTCGGACGCCTACTCCGCCGTCACCGCCGCGATCGGCGCGCTCAAGGGGCCCCTGCACGGCGGCGCCAACGAGGCGGTCATGCACGCCATGCTGGAGATCGACGACCCCGACCGGGCCCGCGACTGGGTGCACGAGAAGCTGGACGCCAAGCAGCTCATCATGGGGTTTGGCCACCGCGTGTACAAAAACGGCGACTCCCGCGTGCCCACCATGGAGGCGGCGTTTAAGGAGTTGGCCGTCAACCACGGGGGCGAGAAGTGGGCCCGGATGTACGACGAGATGGCACAGGCCATGACCGGGCGCACCGGGATCAAGCCCAACCTCGATTTCCCCGCCGGGCCCGCGTACCACATCCTGGGCTTTGACGTGGAGTTCTTCACCCCGATCTTTGTGATGGCCCGCATCACCGGCTGGACCGCGCACATCATCGAGCAGAACGAGAACAACGCGCTCATCCGCCCGCTCTCCGCCTACAACGGCAGCGAGCAGCGCGCGGTGCCCACCCAGACGCTGGAGTAACGCGGGGAAGGGGAGGCGCGGAATGGTCTTCTTCCGTACCTCTTCTCAGGGCCACGGCGGGGGTGCATTACACTACAGGTGTCTCGTAAGACCGCTCACACTCACTCTGTGAGAAAGGATGCCGCCGTGGCCCATTCCCTGCCCACCTTTGAGAAGATCCTGGTTGCCAACCGGGGAGAGATCGCCGTGAGGGCCTTCCGCGCCGCCTACGAGGTGGGCGCGGAGACCGTGGCGGTCTACCCGGCGGAGGACCGCAACTCCTTCCATCGCTCCTTTGCCTCGGAGGCGGTGCGCATCGGCGCGGGGGACTCCCCGGTGAAGGCCTACCTCAACATCGACGAGGTGATCCGGGCGGCCAAGCAGACCGGGGCGGACGCCATCTACCCCGGCTACGGCTTCCTCTCGGAGAACGCCACCCTGGCCCGCCGGTGCGCGGAGAATGGCCTGACCTTCATCGGCCCGCCGCCGGAGGTGCTGGACCTGACCGGGGACAAGGCCGCCGCCGTGGAGGCCGCCCGCCAGGCGGGCCTGCCCATCCTGGACGATTCGGAGCCCTCCGAGGACATCGACGAGCTGGTGGAGATGGCCCGTGGCCGGGACTTCCCCGTCTTTGTCAAGGCCGTGGCGGGCGGCGGCGGGCGCGGCATGCGCTTCGTTGCCTCCCCGGAGGAGCTTCCGGCCCTGGCGGAGGAGGCCTCGCGGGAGGCGTCGGCCGCCTTCGGGGACGGCCGGGTGTACCTGGAGCGCGCCGTGGTCAACCCGCAGCACATCGAGGTGCAGATCCTGGGCGACTCCGCAGGCAATGTCATCCACCTCTACGAGCGCGACTGCTCCCTGCAGCGCCGCCACCAGAAGGTGGTGGAGATCGCCCCCGCCCAGCACCTGAGCCCACAGCTGCGCGAGCGCATCTGCGCGGACGCCGTGGCCTTTGCCGAGCACATCGGTTACCAGGGCGCGGGCACCGTGGAGTTCCTGGTGGATGACCAGGGCAACCACGTGTTCATCGAGATGAACCCGCGCATTCAGGTGGAGCACACGGTGACCGAGGAGGTCACCCAGGTGGACCTGGTCAAGGCGCAGCTCCGCCTGGCCGCCGGGGCCACCCTGGCGGACCTGGGGCTGAGCCAGGAGGGCATCGCCACCCACGGCGCGGCCCTGCAGTGCCGCATCACCACGGAGGACCCGAACAACGGGTTCCGCCCGGACACCGGCACGATCACCGCCTACCGCAGCCCCGGCGGCGCCGGGGTGCGCCTGGACGGCGCGGCCATGCTGGGCGGAGAGATCACCCCGAACTTCGACTCCATGCTGGTGAAGATGACCTGCCGGGGCTCGGACTTTGCCACCGCCGTGGCCCGCGCCCAGCGCGCCCTGGCGGAGTTCACGGTCTCCGGCGTGGCCACCAACATCGGTTTCCTGCGCGCCCTGCTGCGCGAGGAGGACTTCCAGCACGAGCGCATCGCCACCTCCTTCATCGCGGATCACCCCTGGCTGCTGCAGGCGCCGCCCGCGGACGACGAGCCCTCGCGCATTCTCGACTACCTGGCCGACGTCACCGTGAACAAGCCGCACGGGCCGCGCCCCACCGACCTCAACCCCCTGGACAAGCTGCCCGCCCTGCCGGACGAGCCGCTGCAGCGCGGATCGCGCGACGAGCTGCTGCACCTTGGGCCCCGGCGCTTCGCGGAGAAGCTGCGAGCCCAGGACGCCCTGGCGGTCACGGATACCACCTTCCGCGACGCCCACCAGTCGCTGCTGGCCACCCGCGTGCGCAGCTCCGCGCTGGTGCCCGCGGCCAAGGCCGTGGCCCGGCTGACCCCGCAGCTGTTCTCCGTGGAGGCCTGGGGCGGGGCCACCTACGACGTCGCCATGCGCTTCCTGCACGAGGACCCCTGGGCTCGGCTGGACGCGCTGCGCGAGGCCATGCCCAACGTGAACATCCAGATGCTGCTGCGCGGCCGCAACGCCGTGGGGTACATGCCGTACCCGGATTCGGTGTGCCGCTCGTTTGTGCGCGAGGCGGCCTCCTCGGGCGTGGACATCTTCCGCATCTTCGACGCCCTCAACGACGTCAGCCAGATGCGCCCGGCCATCGACGCGGTGCTGGAGACCAACACCGCCGTGGCGGAGGTGGCGATGGCCTACTCCGGGGACCTCAGCAACCCCGCCGAGGACCTGTACACCCTGGACTACTACCTGCGCCTGGCGGAGCAGATCGTGGAGTCCGGGGCGCACATCCTGGCGATCAAGGACATGGCGGGCCTGCTGCGCCCCTCGGCGGCCAAGAAGCTGGTGGGCGCGTTGCGCAAGGAGTTCGACCTGCCGGTGCACGTGCACACGCATGACACCGCCGGCGGGCAGCTCGCCACCTACCTCGCCGCCGCGGAGGCCGGGGCCGACGCCGTGGACGGCGCCTCCGCCCCGATGTCCGGCACCACCTCGCAGCCCTCGCTCTCCGCGATCGTGGCGGCCTTCGCCCACACCTACCGGGACACGGGCCTCTCCCTGGACTCGGTGGGGGACATGGAGCCCTACTGGGAGGCGGTGCGCGCCCTGTACGCGCCCTTCGAGTCCGGCATCCCCGGCCCCACCGGGCGCGTGTACCACCACGAGATCCCCGGCGGCCAGCTCTCCAACCTGCGCACCCAGGCCACCGCCCTGGGGCTGGGCGATCGCTTCGAGCTGATCGAGAACACCTACGCGGACGTCAGCGCCCTGCTCGGGCGGCCCACCAAGGTCACGCCCTCCTCCAAGGTGGTGGGCGACCTCGCGCTCTCCCTCGTGGGCGCCGGGGTGACCGCCGAGGAGTTCGCCGCCGACCCCCGCTCCTACGACATCCCGGACTCCGTGATCGCCTTCCTGCGCGGGGAGCTGGGCACCCCGCCCGGAGGCTGGCCGGAGGAGCTGCGCAGCAAGGCCCTGGACGGGCGCGCCCCGGGCGCGGGCGAGCACGCCGAGGTGCCCGCCGAGCAGCAGGAGCGCCTGGATTCCACGGACCGCGCGGACCGGCGCGCCGCCCTCGACGCCCTGATGTTCCCCAAGCCCGCCGCCGAGTTCGAGGAGCACCGCCGCCACTTCGGGGACGTCTCCGAGCTGGGCGACCGCGAGTTCTTCTACGGCCTCGTGGAGGGCGAGGAGGTCTCCATCTCCCTGCCGGGTTCCTCGCGCAACATGCTGGTGCGCCTCGACGCCGTGGGCGAGCCCGACGACAAGGGCCTGCGCTCCGTGGTAGCCACCGTGAACGGGCAGGTGCGCCCCATGCGCGTGCAGGACCGCTCCGTGGAGTCCGTGACGGCCTCCGCGGAAAAGGCCGACGCCGCCGTGGCCGGGCAGGTGGCCGCCCCCTTCTCCGGGGTGGTGACCGTGAACGTGGCGGAGGGCGACGAGGTCAGCGCCGGGGACCCGGTGGCGGTGATCGAGGCGATGAAGATGGAGGCCACCATCTCCGCCACGATCGACGGCGTGATCTCCCGCGTGGTGCTCACGCAGCCCACCAAGGTCGAGGGCGGCGACCTGATCGTGGAGATCCGGTAGGGGGGATAACGGCGAGCGGGTTCGTCATAGCGGGGGCTTGTGGCGAACCCGCTCGCCGGAGGTATAAGCCCGCTTGCCCGGGGTTGACCGGGACGCGGGCGAGCCCGTATCATTGGTTTTAGAGGCCCTTGCCGTTGACCCTCCGCTATAGGGAGAGCGCCGACGACAAGGGTTTTATATAATTTCCGCATGACGCACGCTAGGGGAGGGGAGCGGGTGCCTCCGCTGCGCCCGGTAACGACGGCGATCTTGGTCGATGGGGGATTTTACCGGAAACGAGCGGCGGCTCTCTTTGGAAAGCTGCCGCCGGAGGCCCGCGCGAGGGAACTTCTGTGGTATTGCCACCGGCATGTGGAGCATTTTCACTCCAACCTATACCGGATATTTTATTACGATTGTGCCCCCTCGGAGAGGGTGGTTTATCATCCCCTCACGCGGCGGCAGGTTAATCTTTCCAAGAGCGCCCAGCACGAATGGATGACCCGGTTTTTACGGGAGCTAAGCAGCAAGCGAAAGGTGGCGATCCGCCGCGGTGAGGAGCTGCATACCCAGGGAAATTACGCGCTCAGCGAGCGGGCCCTGAAGAAATTATGCCGAGGGGAGATCGGCGTCGCGGATCTTTCCGAAGACGACTTTTATCTGGCCATCACCCAGAAGGGGGTGGACATGAAGCTGGGGATTGACATCGTGACGCTCGCCGAGCAGCGCCTCGTGAACCAGATCGTGATGATCTCCGGGGATAGCGACTTTGTTCCCGCCGCCAAGCATGCGCGCCGTCTGGGAATAGACTTTGTGGTAGACCCCATGTGGGCCCGCATTGCGGAGAGCCTTGGGGAGCATACCGACGGCATATGGCAGGGCGCACCCAAGCCGGGGCTAGAGTGATTCCCGCCTCGGTGGCTCTTTTTACTTGATCTCCAGCATCTGCTCGCCCTTGGTCACGCCCGCCCCGGCGGCCACGGAGAGCCCCGTGACCACGCCGGACTTGTGGGCCTTGACCGGGTTCTCCATCTTCATGGCCTCCAGGATCACCACGATCTCGCCCTCGGCGACCTCCTGGCCCTCCTCCACGTCCACCTTGATGACGGTCCCCTGCATGGGGGCCACCACGGCGTCGCCGGACACCGCGGCCGTGGCGCCTTTGCTACGGCGACGCTTCGTGCGCTTCTTAGCGCCGCCCAAGCTAAAATTTGCGGGGAGAGCCACCTCCACGCGGCGGCCGTCGATCTCCACCGTCATGCGGTTGCGCGCGGTGGGCTCGGCGGGGTCGGGGTCCTCGGAGTCGTCGTAGGGGGCGATGGTGTTGTCCCAGGCCTCCTCGATCCACTTGGTGTACACCTCGAAGCCCGAGCCGGAGCCGACGAAGGCCGGGTCGTCCACGATGGCGCGGTGGAAGGGGAGCACGGTGGGCATGCCCTCCACGGCGAACTCCGCGAGGGCGCGGCGCGCGCGGGCCAGGGCCTGCTCGCGGTCCTGGCCGTGCACGATGAGCTTGGCGAGCATGGAGTCGAATTGCCCGCCGATCACGCTGCCCTCGCGGATGCCGGAATCCACGCGCACCCCGGGGCCGCCGGCCTCCCGGTAGCGGGTGATGGTGCCGGGGGCGGGCATGAAGCCCGCGCCCGCGTCCTCGCCATTGATGCGGAACTCGAAGGCGTGGCCCTGGGGGGCGGGATCCTCGGTGAGGGTCAGCCTCTCGCCCGCCGCGATGCGGAACTGCTCCTGGACCAGGTCGATGCCGGTGGTGGCCTCCGTGACGGGGTGCTCCACCTGGAGGCGGGTGTTGACCTCGAGGAAGGAGATGAGGCCGTCCGAGCCCACCAGGTATTCCACGGTTCCGGCGCCGTAGTACCCGGCCTCCTTGCAGATGGCCTTGGCGGAGGAGTGGATGGCGTAGCGCTGCTCGTCGCTGAGGTAGGGGGCGGGGGCCTCCTCCACGAGCTTTTGGAAGCGGCGCTGGAGGGTGCAGTCGCGGGTGCCCACCACCACGACGTTGCCGTGCTGGTCCGCCAGCACCTGGGCTTCCACGTGGCGGGCCTTGTCCAGGTAGCGCTCCACGAAGCACTCCCCGCGGCCGAAGGCGGAGACCGCCTCGCGGGTGGCGGACTCGTAGAGGTCCGCCACCTCCTCCTTGGTGTAGGCCACCTTCATGCCGCGCCCGCCGCCGCCGAAGGCCGCCTTGATGGCGATGGGCAGGCCGTGCTCCTCGGCGAAGGCCAGCACCTCCTCGGGGCCGGACACGGGGTCCTTGGTGCCGGGGGCCATGGGGGCGCCCGCGCGCACCGCGATGTGGCGGGCGGTGACCTTGTCGCCCAGGGCGGAGATCGCCTCGGGGGAGGGGCCCACCCAGGTCAGCCCGGCGTCGATGACCGCGCGGGCGAAGTCCGCGTTTTCGGAGAGGAAGCCGTACCCGGGGTGGATCGTGTCCGCGCCCGCCTTGTGCGCGGCGTCGATGATCTTGGGGATGTTCAGGTAGCTCTCCGCCGAGGTCTGGCCGCCCAGGGCGAAGGCCTCGTCCGCGAGTTCCACAAAGGGGGCGTCCGCATCGGGCTCGGCGTAAACGGCCACGGTGGAATAACCGGCCTCGCGGGCCCCGCGGATGACGCGCACTGCGATCTCGCCGCGATTGGCCACGAGAACCTTGGATATGTCTCCTGCCACTTGGGTCTGAGCCTCCTGCATTAGTGGGGGTGGGTTACTTTCCGGTACATCGCTGCCATTCCGGAAGGCGTTTCATCCTTCATCTTTTGGTCCAGGAAGAATCACCGGCAGGTGTGTACGCACAGGGGAACATGCTACACACCTGCCGGTGTAAAAGGGGAAGTCCGGGAGAAAATCGGTACTAAAGGTCTTTATCGCAATTAGGATTCCCCACCTATGGTGATGGGCATGCGGACCATATTCCCCCATTCGGCCCAGGAGCCGTCGTAGTTGCGCACGCGGTCGAAGCCCAGCAGGTACTTCAGCACGAACCAGGTGTGGGCGGAGCGGTCGCCCAGGTGGCTGTACACGATGGTGGGCGCGGCGGTATCCAGGCTGTGGTACTGGCGCTCCAGCTCCGCCCGGCTGCGGAAGTTGTTGTTGGGGTAGATGGCGTTCTCCCAGGCGATGTTGATCGCGGTGGGGATGTGGCCGCCGCGCAGCGCCGCCTTATCGGCGTGCGCCTGGCCGGAGAGCTGGTGGCTTTCCCCGGTGTAGTGGTCGATGCCTCGGACGTCGATGAGCGTGGTGGAGGTGGAGCAGGCGGCGTCGAGCACCTCGTTGACGAAGACCCGCTCGGCGGCGTCGTCGCGCTCCACCACCGGGTAGTCCGAGGGCGGGTAGGTGGGCACGGTAAAGGAGGTATCGCGCTCCTCGGCCATCCAGGCGTCGCGGCCGCCGTCGAGCAGGCGCACGTCCTTGTGCCCAAAGAGCTGGAACACCCACAGGGTGTAGGCGGCCCAGCCGTTGGCCTTGTCCCCGTAGATCACCACCGTGTCATCCCGGGAGATGCCCTTGCTGCGCATGAGGGCGGCGAACCCGGCGCCGTCGATGAAGTCGCGGGTGATGGGGTCGTTGAGGTCGCGCTGCCAGTCGATGCGCACGGCGGTGGGGATATGCCCGATGTCGTAGAGCAGGGAGTCCTCGTCCGACTCCACGATCCGCAGGCCGGGAATGCCGATGCGGGCGGAAAGCCAGGAGGCCGATACCACGCGCTCGGGGTGCGCGTAATTCTGGAAGGCGGGGTGCGGATCGGCGGGAATGGTCATGGTGGCTCCTTGGCTGTTTCTCGTGTTCAACGGATATGCGCCGCGATAAGATTCTGTTGGAATACACGATAATAGTATCCGCATTTAATCGTCACCACCGGGGCTAAATTGTGGCATTGGATACATTGACGCCTGCGTGGGTGAGGCGATCACCGGGCGGGCCTAGACTGGCGGGTGGGACCGAAGACGTCAAGGCCCCGCGTCACCCGCGGTGAGCGCTGCCGGTGACGCTCCCTGTAGCGGACCAGAAAGGGTTTCCCTCCGTGCATAAGGCAATTGTGGTATTCGAGGTCGAAGGCGGCTCCGACAAATACTTTGACGGGCACCGCAAGGACACCATGCCCATCGTCGATGCGATCAAGCGCGCCGGCTGGCACTCCGAGGTGGTGTACTTCCGCCCCGAGTGGGCCGAGGACCTGTTCACCTACGTCTCCGAGAACTTCGATGCCTACATCTCTCGCGTGAACCCCGGCAACGTTCCCGGTGGGGAGAAGGGCTACTTTGACCTCCTCACCAAGCTCTCCGAGGCGGGCCTGGTGGGCATGTCCACCCCGGAGGAGATGATGGCCTACGGCGCCAAGGACGCCCTGGTCAAGCTGAACGACACGGAGCTGGTGCCCTCCGACACCGCCGCGTACTACGAGGTGGAATCCTTCCACGAGACCTTCCCCACCTCCCTTTCCTACGGGGAGCGCGTGCTCAAGCAGAACCGTGGCTCCACCGGCTCCGGCATCTGGCGCGTGCGCATTGCCGACGACGCCGTGGCCGAGTCCGTCACCCCCGGCACCGCGCTGCCGCTGGACACCAAGCTCAAGTGCACCGAGGCCGTGGACAACCACACCGAGGAGCGCGAGCTGGGCGAGTTCATGGACTTCTGCGACCAGTACATTGTGGGAGATAACGGCATGCTCGTGGACATGCGCTTCATGCCGCGCATCGTGGAGGGGGAGATCCGCATCCTCCTGGTGGGCCCGGACCCGGTGTTCGTGGTGCACAAGAAGCCCGCCGAGGGCGGCGAGAACTTCTCCGCCACCCTGTTCTCCGGCGCCAAGTACACCTACGACGCCCCCGAGGCGTGGCAGGAGCTGGTGGACCTCTTCGCCGCGGTGCGCCCCGTGATCGCGGAGAAGCTGGGCGGGGACAACATCCCGCTGATCTGGACCGCCGACTTCATGCTGGACACCGCCGAGGACGGCAGCGACACCTACGTGCTGGGCGAGATCAACTGCTCCTGCGTGGGCTTTACCTCCGAGCTGGACATGGGCATCCAGGAGAAGGTGGCCCGCGAGGCCATCTCCCGGGTGGAGAAGAAGGGGTAATTTCGCCCGCTATCCGCCCGCTCGATCCCCGCGCCCCGGCCCTCGCCGGGGTGCGGTTTCGCGCATGAGGGGGAGGCCCTAGGAGAGCAGGCGGGGCACGGAGTCGGGGTCGGCGTCCGAGAGCATCTGGCGGCAGCGGTCGTACTCGGAGTCCTCGCCGATGGCCCGGGCGGCCAGGGCCAGCGCGGCGATGGCGCGCAGCACGCCCTGGTTGGGTTCGTGGTCGAAGGGGACCGGCCCCCACCCCTTCCAGCCGTTGCCGCGCAGGCGATCCAGGCTGCGGTGATAGCCGGTGCGGGCCAGGGCGTAGGCGGTGAGCCGCTCCTCGTCGGTGGCGGCCTCCGCGATGGCGCGCTCGGCGCGCACGGCCCACACGAGGGGGCTCTCGGGGTGCGCCAGGGCGGTGGACGTGGCCAGGAGGTCGGAGCCGTGGGCGGGGTCCTCGGGCAGGCGCACCGGCGGCGGGGCAAGCATGTCGTTCATCTTCATGCGCACCACTCTAACGATCCCTAGCGCCGCAGCGCGGCGGGCACCGCGGAGAGCGGCTTCAGCGTCCAGTACATGAGCTGCTCCACCGGGCCGCGCCGGAAGAGGCGGAACCAGATCATGGCAAAGACGATGGGCCCGAGCAGGTTGGCGAGCGCGAAGCCGGGCTCCGCGATGTTGTGGCCGTGGGCGTTGAGGTAGCCGATGGCCAGGATGTGGCCCACGTAGGCCGTCAGGGGCATCTTGCCGAGGTCGCGCAGCGGGTAGACGAGGTCGTTGAAGAGCACGGAGGAGCGGCAGGCGATGAGGCAGAGCCCGATGATGAACAGGGAGATGCCGGTGGAGGAGACGATCTCCGCGATGGAACCGGAGTGGGGAACGTAGATGAACAGCCAGGACAGCCAGTCCGTGGGGGTGACGCCGAAGGCGTTGTGCAGGAGGAACTCGGTGGCCTCCGCGCCGTCCGGGTGGAAGGCGCTGTAGCGGGCCTCGAAGTCGCTGAGGCGCAGGAAGAGCCAGGACCCGCCGTACCCGAGGAAGAACAGCGGGGCGCCGAGGGCCACGAGCCACCGCGCCGCCTGCTCGTGGGCGAAGAGGAACTTGCCCGCGGCCACGCCCGTGAGGAACACCGGGATCCATGCGAGCAGGGGGAACAGGCCGGTGGCGAAGAGGAACTGCCAGAACAGGGCCCACTCGCCCTGGGCGACGAGCCCGAGCGTGGGGGTGGCCCCGAACTGCGGGGGGTCGGGGAGCACCCGGCGCAGGTAGAAGGAGGCCACCGGCAGCGCGACGGCGGAGGTCGCCGCCGCGAGGGCCACGCTGAGCAGGTTGAGCCGGAACACGAAGGGCGCGACGCAGATGTACAGGAACCCGTAGGTGACCAGGATGACGATGGGCCCCACGGAGTCCAGGGAGATGGCCAGGCCGATGGCCACCAGGATGACGCCACGCCCCACCAACTGCAGCACCGAGGTGAGCGCGTCCCGGGACTTGGTGAGCAGCACCACGGACACCCCGGCCAGCACGGCGAAGAGGATGGAGGAGCGCCCCTCGAAGGCGCTCCTCAGAACGTTATCGCCCCACAGGTGCCCCCAGGTATGCATGTAGAACATGCCGACGATGGCCAGCGCGCGGGCCAGGTCGATGCCGTCGAGGCGGTGCGGCGCGGGGCTGCTGAGCCGGGTGCGATAGGTAAAGCGGGGGCGGCCGGTGAGCGCGTGAGCGGGAGACATGGAGTGTTTAGGATTCCCAGAAGTCGGAGACAGTCAAGCCGAAAGAATAAAGGGCGCGGCGCAGTAATGGAAGCGAAAGCCCGATCACGGAGGAGGGGTCGCCCTCGATCCGATCGACGAACCATCCGCCCAGGGCCTCTAATGTAAAGGCGCCCGCACATTCCCAGGACTCCCCGGTGGCGGCGTAGGCGGCGATGTCGGCCTCGCTCGCGCGGGCGAAGGTGATCCCGGTGCGGGCGGTATCCACCACGGCGTTGCCGCCGGGGCCCACCACGCAGTGCCCGGTGAGCAGCTCCGCGGTGCGCCCTGCCTGGGCCTTCCAGCGGCGCACCGTCTCCGCCTCGGTGTGCGGCTTGCCCTGGAGCTGGCCGTCCAGCAGCAGCATGGAATCGCACCCCACCACCACGTCTCCGGCGTGCTCACCGGCTATGGCCAGCGCCTTCGCGCGGGCCAGGTGGGCCACCACCTCGCCGGGGGTGGCGTGCGGGGGCAGGGCGGCGCGCAGCGCGTCCTCGTCCACGTGGGCGGGGTGCAGCACGGGGTCTACCCCGGCGCCGCGCAGGATGGCGCGGCGGGAGGGGGACTGCGAGGCGAGGACGAGGCGCATGGCGGCTCCTTGGGGTCGGGCGGGCGGCTCAGCGGTAGGGGATGGAGGTAAACGCGCGGGGGTTGAAGGGGCGGGGGGAGAAGCGGTCGTCCGCCCGGCCCCAGCGGTCGTCGTCGATGGCGATGCGCCGCGCGGCGGCGCGCGCGAGATCGCCGAGGGCCTGGCGCAGGGCCTCGACCTCGACCTCGTCCGGCCGCCCGGAGAGCACCCGCAGGCGGGGGGTAAAAGCGTCAGCCATGAATCCTCCTTAGAGCGCGATGTTGCCGTGCTTCTTGGCCGGCGGGTAGGTGACCTTGCGGTCCAGCAGGCGCAGGCCCTCGACAAGCTGGCCGCGCGTCTGCTCCGGGGGGATCACCGCGTCCACCATGCCGCGCTCGGCGGCCTGGTAGGGGGAGAGGTGGCCCTCCTCGTACTCGGCGGTGAACTTCTCGGTGAGCGCGGACACGTCCTTGCCCTTGCGCTGCGCCTTGGCCAGCTCGGCCGCGTGAATCTCCGGGACGGCCGCCGCCGCGTGCACGGCGACGATCCGCGCGGTGGGCCACGCGAACACCAGGTCCGCGCCCAGGTCCTTCGCGCCCATGACCACGCTCGCCGCGCCGATCGAGCGGCGCGTGATCACGGTGATGGTGCCCACGGAGGCCTCCGCGTAGGCGTAGGCCAGCTTGGAGGCGCTGCGCACCATGCCGCCCAGCTCCTCGTCCGCGTCGGGGACAAAACCGGGGGCGTCCACGAAGGAGACCACGGGGATGTTGAAGGCGTCGCAGGTGCGGATGAAGCGGGCCGCCTTGTCCGAGGCGCGGGAGTCCAGCCAGGCGGAGTTCTCCGTGGGCTGGTTGGCCACCACGCCCACCGAGCGACCCTCGACGCGGATGAAGCCGGTGAGCACGTTGGGGGCGTGGTGGGGCTGGGTCTCCAGGAAGGCGCGCTCGTCGGCCACGCGGGTGATGACCTCGCGCATGTCGTACGGGGCCTCCGGCTCGTCCGGGATGAGCAGGTTCAGCTCGGAGTCCGTGGCAGACAGGTTGTCCGCGATGGAGCCGGTGAGGCGGGCCTCCGCGGGCCGGGGCGCCTCCGCGCGGTTGTTGGAGGGCAGGTAGCCCAGCAGGGCGCGCAGGGTCTCCACGGCCTCGGCGTCGCTGGTGGCGGTCAGGTGCGCCGAGCCGGAGCGCTCCGCGTGCTCACGGGCGCCCAGGGCGGGCCGGTGCTCCCCGGGGCGCTCCGCCTCGCCCAGGCGCAACTGCGCCTGGCCCTCCACCATGAGGGTGAGGTCCGCCGAGCCCACCAGCAGGGCGTGGGGCCCGGCGGCCTCGCCGGTGAGCACCGCGATCTGGGGGATCACCCCGGAGGCCTGCGTGGCGGCGGCCAGGATGCGGGAGTAGAAGGACAGCGCGGCGGTGCCCTCGGCGGCGCGGGCGCCCGCGCCCTCGATGAAGGCGATCAGGGGCACGCCGGTCTTGGTGGCCAGCCGGTAGATCTTCAGGATCTTCTCGCCGTACACCTCGCCCAGGCGGCCGTCGAAGACGCTGGCGTCCTGCGCGTACACGCACACCTTGCGCCCGGAGACGGTGCCGTAGCCGGTGATCACGCCGTCGGTGGCGGGGCGGGTGGCGTCCAGCCCGTAGTCCGTCACGCGGTGGCGGGCAAGGGCGTCCACCTCGACGAAGGAAGAGGCGTCGAGCAGCGCCCCGATGCGCTCGCGGGCGGTGAGTCGGCCCGCCTCGTGGGCGTCCGCGATGGCGCGATCGCCCACCGGGGCCTGCGCCTCGGCGAGGCGGGAGGTGAGGTCCGCCAGTTTGCCGGCAGTGGTGGAAAGATCAGTCATGGTTGCACATTCTAGGCGGTGGGCGCGCCGGGCAGGGGGTGCGGTGCCCGCGCCGCCGCCACGAGGGCCAAAAGTGCTCCTAAAGTGGGGAGCATGGATGAACCAACCCTTCGCACCCGCCTGGGGTCGGCGGCCGGCGCCTACGCGCGCCTGCGCGTGGTGCCCCAGACCGGCTCCACCAACGCGGACCTCCTCGCAGAGGGGGACGCCCCCGACCGCAGCGCGCTCATCGCCCGCCACCAGACCGCCGGGCGGGGCCGCCTGGACCGGCGCTGGGAGGGCACCCCGGACAAGCAGCTCGCGCTGTCCGTGCTGTACAGGCCGGCGGCCAGGCTCGTGGACCGGCTGGGGCTGCTGCCCCTGGCGGCGGGGCTGGCGGTGGTGGACGTGGTCCCCCAGGCGGGCCTGAAGTGGCCCAACGACGTGCTCATCGACGGCCGCAAGCTCTGCGGAATCCTCGTGGAGGCCGCGGACCTGAGCACCCGCCCCCGCGTGGTAGTGGGCTGCGGGGTGAACCTGGCCCTCGAACGCGAGGAGCTTCCCGTGGCCCACGCCACCTCCCTGGCCCTGGAGGGCATTGACCACGATCCGGCCCGGATCGCCGCCGGGCTCCTCGAGGCCCTGGAGCGCCGCGTGCAGCAGTGGACCTGCGGCAGCCCCACGCTGCTCAAGGACTACCGGGAGCGCTGCGTGACCCTCGGGCAGCAGGTGCGGGTGGAGCGCTGGGGGGAGATCGTGGAGGGGCGCGCCGTGGACGTCTCCGCCACCGGCTCCCTGCTGGTGGACACGCCCCGGGGCCGCGAGGAGTTCTCCGCGGGGGACGTGACCCACCTGCGGCCCGCCACGTAGGGTGGACGGTCATGGCAGGCTTTAGCCCGGAACCCCGGGAGAGGGTAGTGGTGGACGTCTCCGCCCCGTTGAGCACGCTGACCCTTCCCGCGCTGGAGGCCATCCTGCTCACCGGGGTGGCGTGGATCGTCATCGGCTACCTCGACCGCCCCGAGGTAGCCGTCAGCCTGGACCTGCGCAACGCGCTCGTGGGGCTGTGGGCCCTGGCCCTGTGCTGGCGGCTGGTGCTGCCGCTGTGCCGGGCCCGCCGCCAGCGCTTCATGGTCACCACCCGGCGCATCCTCGTGCGCGGACCCGGCCTGGGCGCGCGCACCGACGAGATGTCCCTGCGCTACGTGCGGGGGGCGCGGAAGAAGGGGCGGGGCCGCCTGGCCCTGGGCCTCATGGGGTACGACCGCCCGCTGGTCTTTGCCCGCATCCCCCGGCCCAAGCGCGTGGCGCAGGCGATCGACGGGCTCACCGGCTGGTAGGCCCCGGCGGGGGCGGGGCCTACCCGGTGCAGAGGCTTAGGATTCCGCGCCGAACTGCGCCGCGTGGAGCCGGGCGTACGCCCCGCCGCGCGCCACCAGCTCCTCGTGCGTGCCCTGCTCCACGATGCTGCCCTCCTCCATCACCAGGATGACGTCCGCGTCCTGGATGGTGGAGAGGCGGTGCGCGATCACAAAGGAGGTGCGCTCGGCGCGCAGCGCGCTCATGGCCTCCTGCACCAGCACCTCGGTGCGGGTGTCCACCGAGGAGGTGGCCTCGTCCAGGATGAGCAGCGCGGGCCGGGCCAGGAAGGCGCGCGCGATGGTCACCAACTGGCGCTCCCCGGCGGACAGCGAGCCCCCGTCCGCGTCGATCCGCGTCTGATACCCCTGGGGCAGGGAGCGCACGAAGCGATCCACGTAGGTGGCCTTGGCGGCGGCCAGGACCTCCTCGTCGGTGGCGTCGAGCCGCCCGTAGCGGATGTTCTCCTCGATCGTGCCCTCGAACAGCACGGCGTCCTGAAGCACCATGCCCACCTGCGAGCGCAGGTCGCGGCGCGAGAGGTCGCGGATGTCCACGCCGTCGAGGAGGATGCGCCCGGCGTCTATCTCGTAGAAGCGCATCACGAGGTTGACCAGCGTGGTCTTGCCCGCGCCGGTGGGCCCCACGATGGCGGCGGTCTGCCCCGGGGCCACCCGCAGCGTGAGCCCGGAGATCAGCGGGGAATCCGGGGAGTAGCCGAAGCCCACGTCCTCGAACTCCACCAGCCCGCGGGCGCGGCCCTCCACCCGAGTGGCGGCGCGGTCCGGAGACTGCTCCGGGGCGTCGAGAAGCTCAAAGACGCGCTCCGCCGAGGCCACGCCGGACTGCAGCATCTGCATCATCCCGCCGAGCTCCCCCAGCGGCTGGTTGAACTGGCGCGAGTACTGGATGAAGGCCGTGGCGTCGCCCAGGCTCATCGCGCCGGAGGCCACCCGCAGCCCGCCGAGCACCGCGATGCCCACGTAGGAGAGGTAGGACACGAACTGCATGATCGGCATCATCATGCCGGAGAGGAACTGCGCCGTGGAGCTGGACCGGAAGAGCTCCTCGTTGCGCCGCCGAAACTCCGCCACCGCGGCTTCCGTGCGCCCAAAGACGCGCAGCACCTCGTGCCCGGAGAACGTCTCCTCCACGTGGCCGTTGAGCAGGCCGGTGGAGCGCCACTGGGTGGCAAACTGCTTCTGGGAGCGCGATCCGATGACCGCCAGCACCACCCCGGTCAGCGGGATGGACACCAGCGCTACCAGGGCGAGCTGCCACGACACCCAGAACATCATGGCCGTGATGCCGATAACGGTGAGCAGGGCGTTGAGCGCCTGCGCCAGCGCTTGCTGGAGGGCCTGCTGGATGTTATCGACGTCGTTGGTGGTGCGCGAGAGCACGTCCCCGCGCTTGCTCGCATCGAAGTAGGACAGCGGCAGCCGGTTGATCTTGGCCTCCACGTCGCGCCGCAGCCCGCGCACCGCGCGCATCACCAGGCGGTTGAGGATGTACCCCTCCAGCCACATGAACACCGATGCCACGAGGTACAGGGCGGCGATCAGGGCAATGAGCGCGCCCAGGCGGGAGAAGTCGATGCCCACGCCGGGGACAGCGTCCGTGCGGGCCAGCATGTCCGCGAAGGTGTCCTGCCCCTCGGCGCGCAGCCCGGTCACCACGTCCTCCTTGGCGGCGCCTTGGGGCAGCCGGGAGCCGAGGGCCCCGGCGAAGATCGCGTCCATGGCGTAGCCGGTGACGCGCGGGGCGTACACGTTGAGCGCCACGGACGCGGAGATGAGCGCCAGCACCAGGGCCAGCCGGGCCTTGTACGGGGAGAGCAGCCCGAGCAGGCGGGCGGCGCCCGCCCGGAAGTTCTTGGCCTGGCGCGGGGCGGAGCCGGACCACTCGTCCGCCCCGACCTTCTCCTGCAGGTCCAGGATCTCCTGCTCCGAGAGGTCCTCCGGGTGCTCTGGGGCGGTCGCGCCCGCCGCTGCGGGCGCCCCGGCGGTGCGTGCGGGGACGGCCCGGCCGCCCCGTCGGTTCCTATTACGCGCCATGATCAACGCACCTCCTCGGTGGCCTGGGAACGGACGATGTCTCGGTAGGTCTCCGAGCCTTCCAGCAGCTCGGCGTGGGTGCCCCGCGCCACGATCTCCCCGGCCTCCAGCACCAGGATCTGATCGGCCGTGGCGATCGAGCTGACGCGCTGGGCCACCACGATCATCGTCGCGCGCCGGGCCAGTGGCTCCAGGGCCGCGCGCAGCCGGGCGTCGGTGGACATGTCCAGGGCGGAGAAGGAGTCGTCAAAGAGGCACACCCTGGGCTCGGCCACGAGCATGCGGGCGATGGAGAGGCGCTGGCGCTGACCCCCGGAGACGTTGGTGCCGCCCTGGGAGATGGGCATGTCCAGGTCGCGCACGAAGTCCGCCTGCGCGGTGGACAGCGCCGCCCACATCTGTTCCTCGGTGGCCTCGGGGTTGCCCATCGCCAGGTTGGAGCGCACGGTCCCGGAGAACAGGTAGGGCTTCTGGGGTACCATGCTGGTGCGCCGCACGATCTCCGGGCCCGCCATCTCGCGCACGTCCACGCCGTCGAGCAGCACCCGGCCCTCGGTGGCGGTGTAGAGGCGCGGGATCAGCCCCAGCAGCGTGGTCTTGCCGGAGCCGGTGGCCCCGATCACGGCGGTGACCTGGCCGGGGCGGGCGGTGAAGGAAACGTCGCGCAGCACGGGGGCCTCGGCGCCGGGGTAGGAGAAGGTGACGCGGTCAAACTCCACCACGCCCTCGGCCCTCTCGGGGGTGCGGGGCGCGGCGGGCTCCGCGATGGAGGGATCGTGCCGCAGCACCTCGGTGATG
Source organism: Corynebacterium mastitidis DSM 44356 (assembly GCF_000375365.1). Classification (GTDB taxonomy): domain Bacteria; phylum Actinomycetota; class Actinomycetes; order Mycobacteriales; family Mycobacteriaceae; genus Corynebacterium; species Corynebacterium mastitidis. Next base: position 158,356 of record NZ_AQXB01000004.1, read on the forward strand.
CGGCCCGCGCACACGAGCGCGCGCGGCAGCATCATGGCCATGAAGGCGCCCATCATCACGGCGGTGAGGATCTGCATGAGGTACTGCAGGAACGCCGTGAGGGAACCCACCTCCACCGCCCCGGAGTCCACGCGCTGCCCGCCGAACCACATCACGGCCCCGGTGGAGAGGTTGAGGATGAGCATGATGATGGGAAAGAGCAGCACGAACAGGTTGCCGATGCGCACTGAGAGGTCGGTGAGCTCGGCGTTGGCCCGATCGAAGCGAGCCTCCTCGTGCTCCTCGCGGCCAAAGGCGCGCACCACCCGGATGCCGGTGATCTGCTCGCGCAGCACGCCGTTGATGGCGTCGATCTTCTGCTGCTGCCCGGTGAACAGGGGGATCAGGCGCGCGATGAGCAGCCCCACGGCGGCGAACAGCACGATCACGCTGGCCACCACCAGCCAGGACAGGCCGGGGTCCTCGCGCACCGCCATGACGATGCCGCCGATCATCATGATGGGGGCCGGGGCCATGAAGTTGAGCATCATCATGTACGTCATCTGCACCTGCTGGACGTCGTTGGTGCCGCGCGTGATGAGCGTGGCGGAGCCGAACCTCGCGGCGTCCTCGGCGGAGAAGCGCGCCACGCGGGAAAAGACGTCCTCGCGGATGTCCCTGCCGGTGGCCATGGAGGTGCGCGCGCCGAACCACACGGCCACGCAGGCGGAGAGGACCTGCACGAGGGCCACGCCCAGCATGATGCCGCCCACCCGCCAGATGAGGTCCACGTCCCCGCGCGCAACGCCCTCGTCGATGATCCGGGCGTTGAGGGAGGGCAGGTACAGGGTGGCCAGGGTGGAGACCGTTTGGAGGACGAGGATGGCGAGGAGTGCTCCGGCGTAGGGCCGGGCCCGCGAGCCGACGAGGCGTAAGAAGTTCACGCCGCCAGGCTAGCAAGCCCCCGGGACCGCTCCGGGGCGGGCGATCGAACACGGCGCCCGCCGGGCGGCGACTATAGTAAGCGGCGTGAATGACGCATCAGGAAACCCCGCAGCACACGCCCCCGGCCAGCCCACCGTGGCGGTGATCGGTGACGGCCAACTGGCCCGCATGATGCAGACCGCCGCCATCGAGCTGGGGCAGTCCGTGCGCCTGCTCGCCGGGGGGCGCGAGGCCTCGGCCGCCCAGGTGGCCGCCGACGTCCTCCTCGGGGACTACCGCGACCTTGAGGACCTCCGGGCCGCCGCCCGGGGGGCCGACGCCGTGACCTTCGACCACGAGCACGTGCCCGGCGAGCACCTGCGCGCCCTCATCGAGGAGGGAGCGAGCGTGCACCCCGGGCCGCACGCCCTGCTCTTTGCACAGGACAAGCTGGAGCAGCGCACCCGCCTGAAGGAGCTGGGCTTCCCAGTGCCGAGGTTCCGCGCGGTGGCCTCCCCGGAGGACGCCCTGGCCTTTTACGAGGAGGTTCAGGGGCGGGTGTGCCTCAAGGCCTGCCGCGGCGGCTACGACGGCCACGGCGTGTGGTTCCCCGAGGACCGCGAGGGGCTTGCCTCCCTGGTGGAGGAGCTGCTGGGCCGGGGCGTGGACCTGCTCGCGGAGGAGAAGGTGCTCTTTGACCGCGAACTCTCCGCGATGGTGGCCCGCACCCCCTCCGGCGAGGTGGCGGCCTGGCCCGTGGTGGAATCGGAGCAGACCGACGGCATCTGCCACCGCGCCATCGCGCCCGCGCCCCGCATGAGCGCCGAGCAGGACCGCGCCCTGCGGGAGCTGGCGGGGGACATCGCCCGCCGCCTGGACGTCACCGGGGTGCTGGCGGTGGAGCTGTTCGACCGGGGCGGCACCTACTGGGTCAACGAGCTGGCCATGCGCCCGCACAACACCGGGCACTGGTCCCAGGACGGCTCCGCCACCAGCCAGTTCGAGCAGCACCTGCGCGCGGTGCTGGACCTGCCGCTGGGTGCCACCACCCCCACCGCGCCGGTGACCGTGATGGTCAACACCCTCGGCGGCCCGGAGGACCCCGCGGAGCCGCTGCCTGACCGCATGGCCCAGGTGTGGCGGCGCTTCCCGTCCGCCAAGATTCACCTGTACGGCAAGGACTACCGGCCCGGCCGCAAGCTCGGGCACGTCAACCTGTGCGGCGAGGACGTGGCCGCCACCGTCCGCGAGGCGGACCTCGCCGCGCACTACCTGGTGCACGGCCGTTGGGCCGACGGCTGGGCCGCGCCCGCAGGCAGCGCGGCCCCGGCAGGCACCACCGGGAATACCGAGACCACCGAGACCACCGAGAGCGCCGACTAAACCGGCGCAGACGAGAAAGGACCTCCGCATGAATCCCGTTGTTGGCCTCATCATGGGCTCCGATTCCGACTGGGACACCGTGGCCCCCGCCGCCGAGGTGCTCGCGGAGTTCGGGGTGCCCTTCGAGGTGGGGGTGCTCTCCGCCCACCGCACCCCGGAGCGCATGCTGGCTTACGCGAAGAACGCCCACACGCAGGGGATCAAGGCGATCATCGCCTGCGCCGGGGGCGCGGCCCACCTCCCCGGCATGGTGGCGGCGGCCACGCCGCTGCCGGTGATCGGCATCCCGCGCGCCCTCAAGGACCTCGACGGCATGGACTCCCTGCTCTCCATCGTGCAGATGCCCGCGGGCGTGCCCGTGGCCACCGTCTCCATCGGCGGGGCCAAGAACGCCGGGCTGCTGGCGGTGCGCGTCCTCTCCGCCGGGGACGAGGCCCTGCGCGAGAAGATGGTGGCGTATCAGGAGAAGATGGCCGCCGAGGTGGAGCGCAAGGACGCCGCTCTCAAGCGCCGCCTCCTGGGGCAGTAGCACCCGTGCCGGTCTTGGTCCTGGGGGCGCGGCTGCGCGAGGGAACCGTGGGCCCCATGCTGACCGCCCGCCTGGACACGGCGCTGGCCTGCCTGCGGGAGCAGGGGGAGGGCGCCACGGTGGTGGTCAGCGGGAAGGGGGAGGCCCCCGAGATGGCGCGGTGGCTGATCCGGCGCGGGGTGCCGGAGGCGTCCATCCTGGTGGAGGACCGCGCGGAGTCCACCAACGAGAACCTGGAAAACGCCCACGCCCTGCTGCCCGGTGCCGGGCGCTGGGTGGTGGTGACCAACGGCTTCCACGCCTGGCGCACGCGCCTGTGGGTGTGGCACCTGGGGCTGCCCATGACGGTGGTGGCGGCGCCCACCCCCTCGCGGCGCCGCCCGCTCATGTACGCCCGCGAGCTGCTGGCGGTGGGGCACTCCTCGGCGCGCATCGCCTGGCGCCGGGCCGTGGGGCGGTGGGGTCGCTAGGGCCGCGTGCCGACGCCCCGGTGCCCGCGCTCTGAGACCCCGCGCCCCGAGACGCCCCGCGCCGCTAGGCCAGCCGCAGGGAGACTTTTTCCGCCTCCGCGATCTCCGCGAGGCGCTCCGGGGCGGACATCCCGGCCACCACCACGGCGGAGCCGCCCACGGCGAGGGGCTCGAGCACGGCGCGGCGGAACCCGGCGAGGTCCGTCCACCCGGTGGACAGCGCCCGGACCCCAGCGGGCAGGCCGCTGGCCGCCGCGAGGTCCCGTAGCGCCGGGGTGGGGGAGGGGAACTGGTCGCCGTAGAGGCGCACGGTGGGGCCGAAGTCCACGGTGCCCGGGGGCAGCACCCCGCCGGTTTCCACCACGCCCCGGCCGAAGGGGTCGTCGGTGACCACCACGAGGTCGCCGCCGTGCTCGGGCGCGCGGTCGGCGGAGCAGAACTCCGCCTCGGCGTCCGGGTCGTGGGCAAAGGAGTAGTCGATCCCGGCGGCCAGGGCGCCCAGGGCGACGACGCAGGACTGCCACCCGCAGGGCAGGCAGATGCTCACGCGCCCGCCGGGGGCGAGGTCCAGCTCCTCGTAGAGCATGTTGGCCACCTTGGCCGCCCAGTTATCCAGGGTCTGGGCGGAGAAGTCGAGGCGCGACCGGGTCTGCTCGTCGTACACGGTCAGGCGGGGGCGGGCCGGGTCCTCCGTGAGGAGGTGCGCGAGGAGTTCCATACCCGCCGATGGTAGGCCAAAAACCGGCGGCCCCGCCGAGGCGACGCGGCTAGTTGACGCAGCGGGGGCCGTGGCCGCCCGCGTCGATCTTGGGCGCCACCTCGGCGGCGCCGAAGTCGGCCCCCGGCTGGCCCACCGGCTCCTCCTGGGGCTCCGATTCCTCAGCGGCCGCCGCCGAGGCCGCCGTGGCGGGGGTGGTGGCGTCCTCGCTGGACAGGGCGGCGTCGTCGCGGGGCCCGGAGTAGTCCTCGGCGGTGACCACGATGAGCGTGCCCGGCTCCAGGGACTCGTTGACGGTAATCGGTAGGTTCCCGAGGCGTCGGGAGAGCTCCTCGGCCGCCGGGTCCTCGGCGGCGGGGGCCACCACCTGGCTGGTGGAGTACACGCCGGGCATGGCGTTGGTGGTCTCGGCCACGGTGTAGCCGGCCTGCGTGAGCAGCGCGGACACGGACCCGGCCAGCCCGGAGATGGACCCGGCGTTGAGCACGCTCACGGTGGCGTCGTGCTCCGGCGCAGCGTCAGCGTCGCTGGTCTCGGCGGGGGGCTGAGGGGCCTCCTCGTGGTCTTTCTTGCCCTCCTTGTCCCCGAGCAGGTTCTTCATGAAGGCGTGCACCTCCGGGGGGTCCACGGTGACGATGGACTCGCCGTAGTCGCCGGTGCCGTCGATGGAGGTCACGGGGATGGTGTTGAACACCACGTTGCCCCCGGCCAGGTTGGAGAGCTGGGTGGCAAAGCTCATGATGTCCATGTTCTCGTCGAGCACCACGGAGCGCTCCACCGCCTGGCTCATGTCGCCCAGGCGCGAGGGGTTGGTGAGCGTCCCGGCGGAGAGCACCTTGTTGACCATGGAGGCCATGAAGGCCTGCTGGCGCACCACGCGGTCGAGGTCGCCCCGGGGCAGCCCGTGGCGCTGGCGGACGAAGGCCAGGGCCTGGTGGCCGTCGAGGGTCTGCTGCCCGGCGTGGAAGTTGGCGCCGGAGAACTCGTCGTCCACGGCCTCGTTGAGGCACACGTCCACGCCCCCCACGGCGTCGGTAAGCAGCACGAAGCCCAGCAGGCCCACCTCGGCGTAGTGGTCCACCTCGATGCCGGTGAGGTCCGTGACGGCGGAGATCAGCCCCGCGCGCCCGGCCTCGGTGGACTGCTTGTCGATGCGCTTCTCGTCCGTCACGCCCCGGGCCTGAAGCTCGTCCTCCTTGCTGTTCTTGTAGCTGCTGAACACGCCGTTGATCTTGAGGTTGCCGTAGGTCTCGTCGCGGATGTAGGTATCGCGCGGGATGGACACGGCGGTGGCGGAGGTGCCGTCGTTGGGCACCCGGATGAGCATGATCGTGTCCGTGTTGTATTCGCCGTCGCCCACGCCCGCGCGCAGGGCGTCCAGCTCCGCCCGGCTCAGCGGCTTGCCCTGGGCGTCGGTGCGCGAGTCCGAGCCCACCAGGAGGATGTCGGTGGCGCCGTCCGGGGCGGAGCCCTTGGAGGCGTTGCCGCCGAGCTGGAGGTTGCCCGCGGAGGCGAGCTGGGAGCCCAGGCGGCCCACGGAGAAGTACCCCAGGGCGGAGAGCAGCAGCACCAGGGCGGAGAGCACCGCCAGGACGGTCCGCAGCGGGCGCGGCCCGGCCTGCGCGAGGGAGGCGGCCGCCCGCGGGGGCGCCTGGATGTGGCGCGAGGGGCGCGGGGCCGAGGCGGGCGGGGGCCAGGAGTGCTTATTCACTGTGTCTCATGCTCCAAGGTACTGGGTGGGGCCGGTACGCAATCGGTATAAAATCCGGGGCAACTACGTTTCAGATGAGGGAAAACCTACCCCAAGGAGTGTATCGCCGTGAAGGTGGTTGTCACAGGCGCCTCGGGCCAGCTGGGGCGGTGCCTGCGCCTGACCGCGCCCGAGGGGGCGCGCGTCACCTGGTGCGATCGCGGGCTGCTCGACGTCGCGGACGCCGACGCCGTGGCGCGCACCCCGCTGCTGCGCGGGGCCGAGGTGGTGATCAACGCCGCCGCGATGACCGCCGTGGACGCCGCCGAGGAGCGCGTGGCGGAGGCCGAGGCGCTCAACGCGCGCGCGCCGGGGGACCTCGCGCTGCGCTGCGCCCGCGAGGGCGCGCACCTGATCCACCTGTCCACCGACTACGTGTTCGGCGGCGCCGAGGCCGCGCGGGCCCGGCGGCCCCTGCGGTCCGGGGATCCGGTGCGCCCGGAGACGGTGTACGGCCGCACCAAGGTTGAGGGCGAGCGCGCGATCGCCCGGGTGGCGCGCGAGCAGGAGCGCTGGGGCGCGGCCTACACGGTGGTGCGCACGGCCTGGCTGTTCAGCGGGGAGGTGCTGCCGGGGCACCGGGACTTCGTGAGCACCATGCTGCGGCTGGCGCGCGAGGGGGTCGATCCGCGCGTGGTGGACGATCAAACCGGCAGCCCCACCTTTGCCATCGACCTCGCCCGGGAGCTGTGGAACGCGGCGGGGCGGCAGCCGCGCGGCGGCGCGATCCACCTGGCGGGGGCGGGGGCGGCCACCTGGTGCGAGCTGGCGCGCGCCGCCTTCGAGGAGGCCGGGTGCGACCCCGCCCGGGTCCGCCCGGTGACCTCGGCGGAGTATCTCACCGCGGCGCGCCGCCCGGCGTGGTCGGTGCTGGAGTCGGACCGCCCCCTGCCCGAGTGGCGCAGCGGGGTGCGCCGCGCGGTGGCGGCTACACTGTGAGCACCATGAAGCCCGCTGCGCCTACCGTGCCCACCGCGTCCCCCCAGGAGTCCCCGGCCCCCCTCGCGGTGATTACCGTGACCTTTTCCCCCGGGCGGCACCTGCGGGCGCTGCTGGACTCGCTGGGGGAGGCCACGCGGCGCCCCACGCACGTGGTGCTGGCGGACAACGGCTCCACGGACGGCGCCCCGCAGGCCTGCCGCGCGCCGGGCGTGGAGCTGCTGGATACCGGCGGCAACCTGGGCTACGGGCGCGCGATCAACGCCGCCGTGCGCCACCTGGCGGCCCGTCGGGATCGCGGGGAGATCGACCCGGAGTTTTTCCTGGTGGTCAACCCGGACGTGGAGTTCACCCCGGGGGCCATCGACGCCCTGCTGGACTGCGCGCGGCGCCGCCCGGGCGCGGGGGCCGTGGGCCCGCTGATCCGCCAGTCCGACGGCAGCGCCTACCCCTCGGCGCGCGCGATCCCCTCCCTGCGCACCGGCGTGGGGCACGCCCTGCTGGGGGGCGTGTGGCCGGGGAACCCCTGGACGCGGCGGTACAAGGCGGGGGAGGAGATGGGCGCGGAGCGGCGGGCCGGCTGGCTGTCCGGCTCGTGCGTGCTGCTGCGCTGGGCGGACTTCGAGGCGATCGGGGGCTTCGACGAGCGCTACTTCATGTACATGGAGGACGTGGACCTGGGCGATCGCCTGGCGCGGGCGGGTCGGGACAACGTGCTGTGCCCTAGCGCCGTGATCGAGCACGATCAGGGGCACGTGGCGCGCCGCTACTCGGCGGTGACGGTGCCCGCGCATCACGCGAGCGCCTATCGCTTCCTCGCGGACCGGTTGCCGGGGTGGTGGCGGGCCCCGGTGCGCGCGGCGCTGTGGCTGGGCCTGCGGGTGAGGGCGGGGCTGCTCCGGCTGCGGGGCTGAGGCCTCGCCCGCCTCACGAGGGCGTACCGCGCGGCGGCGCGTTGTGGGCGCCTTGGGCGTGTCTCACCACGTGGGAGGGGGACGGGGTGGGAGAATGATCCTCGCATATATCCCGCTCGCGTGGGGTGGCCACACGTAATTTACACGTAGTTATCGATAGCAAGGACCGTCAAGTAGCGCTATGCCGAATCCTCAGCAGACCGACGCCGTGATCCTCGTGGGCGGCAAGGGCACCCGCCTGCGCCCGCTGACCACGAGCACGCCCAAGCCCATGCTGCCCACGGCGGGGTACCCCTTCCTGGAGCACCTGCTGGCGCGCATCCGCGCCGCCGGGATCGAGCACGTGGTGCTGGGCACCTCGTACCGCGCGGAGGTCTTTGAGCAGTACTTTGGCGACGGTTCGGACTTTGGCCTGGACATCGAGTACGTGGTGGAGGAGCAGGCGCTGGGCACCGGCGGCGGCATCCGCAACGTGTACGACCGGCTGCGGCATGACACGGCGATGGTGTTCAACGGCGACGTGCTCAGCGGCATGGACCTGCACGCCCTGCTGCGCACGCACGAGGAGAAGCAGGCGGATTTGACCCTGCACCTGGTGCGGGTGGCCGACCCCAGCGCGTTTGGCTGCGTGCCCACGGACGCGGAGGGGCGCGTGCAGGCGTTCCTGGAAAAGGCGGAGGACCCGCCCACCAACCAGATCAACGCGGGCTGCTACGTGTTCCGCCGGGAGCTGATCGAGCAGATCCCGGCGGGGCGGGTGGTCTCCGTGGAGCGCGAGACCTTCCCCGGCCTGCTCGCGGAGGGCCGGCGGGTGTTCGGGCACGTGGACGCCGCCTATTGGCGGGACATGGGCCGCCCGGATGACTTCGTGCGCGGCTCCTCGGACCTGGTGCGCGGGATCGCCCCCTCGCCGCTGCTGGCGGGGCGCACCGGGGAGAGCCTGGTGGACGATTCCGCCGGGGTGCGCGACGGCGTGATCCTGGTGGGCGGCACCGTGGTGGGGCGCGGCAGCGAGATCGGCGCGGGCTGCCGGATCGACGACACGGTGGTCTTTGACGGAGTGACGGTGGAGCCGGGCGCGGTGGTCGAGGACTCGATCATCGCCTCCGGCGCCCGCGTGGGGGCCAACGCCCGGATCAAGGGCTGCGTGATCGGCGAGGGCGCTCAGGTGGGGGCGCGCTGCGAGCTTCTCGACGGCATGCGGGTGTGGCCCGGGGTGGTCATCCCGGACGGGGGAATCCGCTTTTCCACCGACGCCTAGCGCCGCCCGGGCGGCGGGGCAAGGGCCGCCCGGAGGGCTTTTCTGTGGGTTGTACACAGAAAAATCGCCACCACTATATGTAGTGCCCCCATCTTTTACCCCCGCCCGGTAAAAGCTGTGACTAATGTGGTTTATGGTGCTGCTGACGTGCCCTTATCCCGGAAGGGCTCCGCGGGGCCGCCGCATAGGTTGACGATATGTAGTGACGTGGTGTTGAATCACAACGGTGTAAGCAACTGTTGGGTACGCAGAAGGGACCGTGGCGTGGAAGATATGGCCGATGACGCCACACTCCGTGGCGGAACCACAGCCAAGCTCACCCTGGATGACCTCTTCGGGGCGGTAGAGCAGGAATGGCAGGATCAGGCGCTGTGTGCGCAGACCGATCCCGAGGCATTCTTCCCGGAAAAGGGCGGTTCCACGCGCGAGGCCAAGCGCATTTGCCAGGCCTGCGGCGTGCGCGACGAGTGCCTGGAGTACGCCCTGGAGCACGACGAGCGCTTTGGTATCTGGGGCGGGCTCTCCGACCGCGAGCGGCGTCGCCTGCGGCGGGAGATTTCCTAAGAGAAGCCACGAACCCCCGTATCCCCGGCAAGGGGATACGGGGGTTCGTGCGCGTGCTCAGGCGCGCCGGGGCGTGCGACCCGAGCGCAGCGCGATGCGGAGCACGGCGGCCACCGCGAGGGGGACGCCGCAGCAGGCCCAGGCGTAGAGGATGCCCACGGCCCAGAGGCCGGTTCCATCGCCCACGCCTGTGACGAGGGTTTCCACGGCGTAGTACAGGGCGCAGCCGACCGTGCCGCCCAGGGCGAGGGCCAGCGGCCCCGCGATCTCGTGGCGGGCTCGGCGGGCGCCGACCAGCAGCACGATCACGAGGGATATGGGAACGGCGAAGGCCACCACGGCCTCGCTGTGTATCACGCGAAAGAGGCCCTCGAGGATCGCGGTGCTCAGGATGAGGCCAAGCGCCGCCGCGATCCCACCCAGTTTCCAGGTCCCGGCGGTGCCCTCGGGGGAGGTGCGGCGTGGGGTTGTGCGCTCGATCAGCGCGATGATCCCGGCGCAGACGGCGGCGGGAACCGCGATCAGCGCGAGGCCGATCAGTACGACGGATACGAATGGTGACTGCACGATGCCTCCTGGCGCGTGGCGGGGCGGGGTCGCCCGCAGAATAAGGCCCCCGGCGGGGCCGCGCAACAGATGGCTACCACTGAAAGCCCGGGTCGATGTCCCGGGGGTCCACGTTGAGGTACCCGGCCACCAGGGCGGTGAGGATGGTGGCGAGCAGCTCGTGGAGTTCCTCCGGGCGCTCCACCCGGTGCTCGATGGGCATGCGGAAGATCACGATCCGCGAGCGGGTGGGGTTGCCCGCGGCGTCCACCCCGGCGGGGATGATCCGGCCCAGGGGGACGGGGCCGTCGGCCACGATCTCCGGGGGCAGGACGGTGAGGTCGGGGCGCAGTTGCATGCGGGGCACGGTGTCCACCGCCACGTCCAGGTTGGCGAGCTGCTCGGGGAACTGGGCGGCCAGGGGGCTGTAGGCCTCCAGCACGGCGGCGTCGAAAAGCTGCCCCCTGCTGCGGTAGCGCGGTAGCGTGGGGGGCAGGAGGGGGCCGCGCAGCCCGCGCTGGCGGCGATCCCGGAAGGCCCTGGTGTACATGGTGGTCAAGCCTACGTCGGCGGGGGGTGGGCGTGGGTGGGGCGCGCCGTCCGGGTATTCAAATCTCAAGTGGAGGTCTAGACTCTATGGGCGTGAATCAATTTCGTCGCTGTTCCCGTCCCGGCTGCGGCAAGCCTGCGGTGGCCACGTTGACGTACGCCTACGCGGAATCCACGGCGGTGGTGGGCCCCCTTGCGCCCTCCTCGGAGCCGCATAGCTGGGATCTCTGCGCGCACCACTCCGAGCGCATCACCGCGCCGCTGGGGTGGGAGATGCTGCGGGTGGAGGGCATCGAGGCGGACGACGACGAGGAGCTGACCGCCCTGGCGGAGGCCGTGCGGGAGGCCGGGAGGTTTTCCACCGGCCTGGTGGCGGGCCACGACCCCCGGGGGGAGGAGGCCGCCGAGGAGGCACTGAGCCCGCAGACCTCGCTGCACCCGGTTCACCGCTCCAAGCGGCTGGAGGAGGAAAAGCAGCGCCGCCGCGCCCACCTGCGCGTGGTGCGCGACGGCGACGAGCGCTGATACGGGGGAAGAGCCGGGGCCAAGGGGAGGGGACCCGCTTCCGGGGGCGGGGCGGCGCGGGAGGGACTAAGCTGAATCATCGTATGAATACGCACAATCAGGAGGACACCCCCATGCGCACCCGTGAATCCGTCGCCGCCGTCATCAAGGCCTACGACATCCGGGGCGTGGTGGGGCGGGACATCGACGCGGACTTTGTGCGCGACGCCGGGGCGGCCTACGCCGCGCTGCTGCGCGGGGAGGGCGAGACCACCCTCGCCGTGGGGCACGACATGCGCCCCTCCTCCCCGGAGCTGTCCCGCGCCTTCGCGGAGGGGGCCACCAGCCAGGGCCTCGACGTGGTGCTGCTGGGCCTGACCTCCACCGACGAGCTGTACTTTGCCTCCGGCGCGCAGGAGTGCGCGGGCGCGATGTTTACCGCCAGCCACAACCCCGCCGAGTACAACGGCATCAAGCTGTGCCGCCGGGGCGCGCGCCCCGTGGGGCAGGACACGGGCCTGGGGGACATCACCGACGCCCTGGTCTCCGGCGTACCGGACTATAGCGGCGCCCCCGGCACCATCACCGAGCGCGACGTGCTGGGAGACTACGGCGCCTACCTGCGCTCCCTGGTGGATCTCAGCGAGATCCGACCGCTGGTGGTGGCCGTGGACGCGGCCAACGGCATGGGCGGGCTGACCGTTCCGGCCGTGTTCGAGGGCCTGCCCTTGGACGTGCGGCCCCTGTACTTCGAGCTGGACGGCACCTTCCCCAACCACGAGGCCAATCCCCTGGAGCCGAAGAACCTGGAGGACCTCCAGCGCTTCGTGGTGGAGCAGGGGGCGGACATCGGCCTGGCCTTCGACGGCGACGCCGACCGCTGCTTCGTGGTGGACGAGAAGGGCCAGCCGGTCTCCCCCTCCGCCATCTGCGCCTTGGTGGCCGAGCGCTACCTGCGCGCCAAGCCCGGCGCCACCGTCATCCACAACCTCATCACCTCCCACACCGTGCCCGAGGTCATCGAGGAGAACGGCGGCACCGCCGTGCGCACCCGGGTGGGCCACTCCTTCATCAAGGCCAGCATGGCCGAGCACGGGGCGGTGTTCGGCGGCGAGCACTCCGCGCACTACTACTTCACGGAGTTCTTCAACGCGGACTCCGGCATCCTCGCCGCGATGCACGTCCTGGCGGCCCTGGGCTCCCAGGAGGCGGGGCGGCCGCTCTCCGAGCTGATGGGCCGCTACGCCCGCTACGCGGCGTCGGGGGAGATCAACTCCACCGTGGAGGATCAGCAGGCCGCCACGCAGGCCGTGGTGCGCGCCTTTGAGGACCGCGCGGAATCCGTGGACACCCTCGACGGCGTGACGGTGCAGCTCGCGGGCAGCCCCGCCTGGTTCAACGTGCGCGCCTCGAACACCGAGCCGCTGCTGCGCCTGAACGCGGAGGCCCCCACGCGGGAGGACGTGGACGCCCTGGTGGCGGAGATCCTGGGAATCATTCGCGGCTAAACTCGCTATCCTCGGTGGCATGAGCATGCCCTCCGCCGAGTCGATGCGTTTCCTCCGGGTGGCCTACGAGGGCGCGCAGGTGCGCGCCCTCTCCCGGCTCACCGAGGTCCCCGAGCTGATCGGCGCGCGCCCGCGCAGCCTCATCGTGCTGGCCACCGACGCCATCGCGGCCGCCAGCGCGCGCCTGGCCGTGGCGCTCAAGGCCCCGCTGCGCCTGCCGGTGGTGGTCACCCGCACCCTGCCCGGCTACGTCGGCCCCCTGGACGCGGTGCTGGTGGCGGGCGGCCGCGCCGAGGACGAGCCCGTCGCCCAGGCCATGTCCGTGGCGGCCCGCCGGGGCGCCACGGTGATCTACGCTGGGCCCGCCGCCGGTCCCCTGCGGGAGGACGTCCCCGAGCGCGCCGTGCTGCTCGACGCCCCGCAGGCCGCCCCCGCGCTGTCCCCGGCCCGCACGATGATGGCCGCGATCACCGCGATGGACCTCATGGAGGAGGACCCCCGCCTGGTGGCCAGCCGCCTGGGCCACCTCGCGGACGCGGTGGACCGGGAGATCGAGCGGGTGCACCCCGAGCGCGACGAGGCGGTCAACCCCGCCCGCAACCTGTGGTCCTGGTGCCAGGGCGCGCGGGTCATGCACACCGGCCACGGGGAGATCAACCTCGCCGTGGCCCAGGCGGCGGCCCAGGTGTGGAGCGCCTACGAGCTGCCCAGCGGGGCCGGGGAGCCCGAGGACCTCGCCGTGGCCACCGCCGCCCACCAGGACATTTTCTTCGATCCCTTCCTTGACGCCGCGCCCGGGGGCCGGGACGGCCGGGAGGCAGTGCTACCTTTGAAGGTCGTTGTCTGGGGCGCACCCCGGGGCGCGGTACCCGGCGGCCTGGAGCAAACCACTCCCGCCGCGCAGCACGGCCCCACGGCGGAGGCGGCGTGCCTGCTCGTGCGGGCGCTCGCGGCCACGGTGCCGCTGCGGGGCTGACCGAGGGATCGACGTAGGAGACGAGGAGAACACACCACATGGATAAGCTCAACGGAACGATCCGCGCTTACCCCTGGGGATCGCGCACCCTCATCCCCGGGCTGCGCGGCCAGGAGGTGCCCTCGCAGAATCCCCAGGCGGAGCTGTGGTACGGCGCGCACCCGGCCTCTCCCTCGACCCTGGCCGCCACCGCCCGGCCCCTCGACGCCGCGATCGCCGCCGACCCGGAGGCGCACCTGGGCTCCCGGGTGCGCGCGGACTTCGGGGAGCGCCTGCCCTTCCTGGTGAAGCTCCTGGCGGCGGACGAGCCGCTCTCGCTGCAGGCGCACCCCTCCAAGGCCCAGGCGGAGGAGGGCTTCGCCAGGGAAAACGCCGAGGGCATCCCCCTGGAGGCCCCCAACCGCAACTACAAGGACGATAACCACAAGCCGGAGCTGATCGTGGCGCTCACGGAGTTCCGCGCGATGGCCGGGTTCCGGCCCCTGAACCGCACCCTGGAGCTGTTCGCGGCGCTGGACTGCCCGGAGGCGGAGCGCTACCTCGCCATGCTCGATAGGGAGGGGGCCGAGGAGGCCAACCTCCGCGTGCTGTTTACCACCTGGATCACCATCCCGCAGGCCGCGCGCGTGGCCCTCATCGAGGCACTGGTGGAGCGCGCGCGGCCCCTGCTGGGCCGCGAGGACTGGATCGGCGGGGTGCTGCGCACCGTGGTGGACCTCCAGGAGCGCTACCCCGGGGACATCGGCGTGCTGGGCGCGCTGCTGCTCAACCACATCCACCTGGAGCCGGGCCAGGCCATCTACCTGGACGCCGGGCAGCTCCACGCCTACGTTCGGGGCATGGGCGTGGAGATCATGGCCAACTCCGACAACGTGCTGCGCGGCGGGCTGACCTCCAAGTACGTGGACGTGCCCGAGCTGGTGCGGCTGTTGACGTTCAGCTCCCTGGCGGAGCCCACCGTGGAGTGCGACGCCCAGGGCACCTACCCGGTGCCCAGCTCCGAGTTCCGCCTGAGCAGGCACCGCCTCGACCCGGGGCGGGATCTCCTGGTGGAGCACGACGGCCCCTCCATCCTGATGTGCACCGGCGGCGCGATCGCGGCGGCCGCCTTGGGGGAGGGGACCGGGGCGGCCTTAAGCGCGCGCGCCGGAGACGCCCTGTGGCTGCCCGCCTGCGAGGGGCCGGTGCGGGTGCGCGCGGAGGACGCCGAGGCCGAGGTGTTCTGGGCGCGGGCCTAACCCGCGCGGAGGGGGTATGCCTACCGGCCTAGCGCCGGGGCGAGGAGGAGCTCGGCAGCGCCGCGCGCTGGGAGGCCTCCGGTTCCGGCTGCTTCTCCTGCTCGGTGGGGGCCGCCGAGGGCTCCCCGGGGGTCTGCGAGGCCGGGCTGTTCTGCGCGGGGGCGGCGGGGGCCGTGGTGGCGGGCCGCGCCTCGGCGTCCCGGGGCTCCTGCGGCTCGCTCGCCTCGTCCGGGGCGTGTGCCTCGGAGGGGTCTGCGGACTCCTCCTCGCGCGGCGGCATGGTGGGGAGCGGGAGGTCGGAGACCCCCGGGAGCTTGGAGAACTCCTCCTGGGTCTGCTCGAGGGCCTCCGAGAGCGGGGTCAGGCCCTCGCGCCATTCCTGGGGAATGACACCTTCCGATTCCTTGGCGTCCTCCCCGGTGCCCGTGGGCGCCGGGGGCTGCGTGGGCACGGGGGAGTCGCCCCACCCGGCGTCCTCCCCGGAGGGAAGGGCGAGATTGGTGGCCACCGGGGCGTCGTTCGCGCCCTCGCCGCGGGCCCCCTCGGCGGCGTCGGCGTTCCCGAGGTTCTGGGCGGAGACGCTGTCCGGGCGGTAGATCTTGGTGGGCTTGGCGCGCAGCACCGTGGGGGAGTCGTACTGCTCGTCTCGCTGCGGCTGCGCGAGGATCTCGGGGGCCGAGTCCACGGCAGAGGTCTCCCGCTCCGCGCTGGTGCGCGTGGGGGAGGGCGCCGCCGTGGTGCTCAGTGAGGAGGTCCGCGCGGTGGCGCGGTGATCGCGCTGCTCCGGGGCGGGCGCGCCGGGGGCGGACATGCGCCACACGAGCAGGCCGATGGTCGCCGCGGCGAGGATGCCCACGGCGATGAACACCATCACCTTGCGTGTGTCCGCTTTCACCTGTTCCTTGCCTCTTCTCACCGCCGAGTTCGTGGACTGAGGGCCCGTATCCCGGGAGCCGGGGGAGGCGCCCTTCACGCGCGAGCGCCAACGGTATAACCTCGACTCCGTAATGTAACGACCTGATAACGAACTTATCAGAAGCGGACGTGAAATCAAGAGCATAGGAGCCCCGGTCGCGGACCCTTGCGCGGCGCCGGCGGCGCGGCCCAGTCACGGAGCCGCTGGTGCCGGGACGGGGCGGAAAGGATAGGGTCAGCATGGGTGCCTGGGACATCGCCATCTTTGCGGAGGAGACCAACGAGGACTTCCTCGACGAGCTCAACGATTTGGACGGCCCCGAGGTTGTGGCGGCCATCCGCGACGCCTGCGCGCTCGCCAGCGCAAACGCGGACGCCACCGAGGAGGAGCGCCTCAATGGTCTGGCCGCGGCCACGGTGGCGGCCATCTGGGCGGGCGCGCCCTTCTCCGCCGCGGAGGCGGCGGACGCGCACCCCTTCCTGCGCGACCTCATAGGCTCCGGGGACGAGGAGTTGCGCGAGGCGGCGAGCGCCCTGCTCGAGGAGGCGGACACCCAGGAGGACCTCGAGGTCTACCTGGAGGCCCTCTCGTAGCGCCACGTCCTAGCGCTAAGGTGGTGGGCAACGCCGAGAAATGTAAAGGAGAATCCCTCCATGAGCAGTGTTTCCGAGTACAAGGTGGCCGATCTCAGCCTGGCCGTCGCGGGGCGGCACCAGATCCGCCTGGCGGAGCACGAGATGCCGGGCCTGATGGCCCTGCGCCGCGAATACGCCGAGCGGCAGCCGCTGCGGGGGGCGCGCATCGCGGGCTCCATCCACATGACGGTGCAGACCGCGGTGCTCATCGAGACGCTGACCGCGCTGGGCGCGCAGGTGCGGTGGTCCTCCTGCAACATCTTCTCCACCGACGACGCCGCCGCGGCCGCCGTGGTGGTGGGTCGGGGGACCCCGGAGGACCCCCAGGGCAGCCCCGTCTTTGCCTGGAAGGGCGAGACCCTGGAGGAGTACTGGTGGTGCCTGGACCGGATCTTCGACTGGGGCGAGGGCCGGGCCCCGAACATGATCCTGGACGACGGCGGCGACGCCACGATGGCCGTCATCACGGGCTGCGAGTACGAGCGCGCCGGGGCGGTGCCCGAGGACGCCCCCGGGGACTCCGACGAGGAGAGGGCCTTCCGCGCCATGCTGCGCCGGGTGCTGGCCCAGGACGCCCGCCGTTGGGGCCGCGCCGCCGAGACCGTGCGCGGGGTGACGGAGGAGACCACCACCGGGGTGCACCGCCTCTACCACTACGCCGAGCGCGGCGTCCTGCCCTTCCCGGCGATGAACGTCAACGACGCGGTGACCAAGTCCAAGTTCGACAACAAGTACGGAACCCGGCACAGCCTGATCGACGGCATCAACCGGGCCACGGACATGCTCATGGGCGGCAAGAACGTGCTCATCTGCGGCTACGGCGACGTGGGCAAGGGCTGCGCGGAGGCGATGAAGGGCCAGGGCGCCCGCGTCAAGGTCACTGAGGTGGACCCCATCAACGCGCTGCAGGCGCTCATGGAGGGCTTCCCGGTGGTCACGGTTGAGGAGGCCATCGCGGAGGCGGACATCGTGATCACCGCCACCGGCAACCTGGGGATCATCACCTTCGAGCACATGATGGCGATGAAGGACCACGCCGTGCTGGGCAACATCGGGCACTTTGACAACGAGATCGACATGGCCTCCCTGCTGCACCGAGACGACGTGACCCGGCAGAACATCAAGCCGCAGGTGGACGAGTTCACCCTGCCCAGCGGGCGCTCCATCATCGTGCTCTCGGAGGGCCGCCTGCTCAACCTGGGCAACGCCACCGGCCACCCCAGCTTCGTGATGTCCAACTCCTTCGCGGATCAGACCATCGCGCAGATCGAGCTGTTCACCAGGGCGGAGCACTACGGCAACGAGGTGTACCGCCTGCCCAAGATCCTGGACGAGAAGGTGGCCCGCATCCACGTGGAGGCCCTGGGCGGCGCGCTCACGGAGCTGACCCGGGAGCAGGCGGACTACATCGGGGTGGACGTGGCGGGCCCCTTCAAGCCGGAGCACTACCGCTACTGATGATTATCTCCGTCGAAGGCATTGATGGCGCGGGGAAGAACACGCTGGTGAGCGCGGTGCGCCGGGAGCTGGGCGCGCGCGTGCTGGCCTTTCCCCGCTACGAGGACTCGGTGCACGCCCAGCTCGCCAGCGCCGCCCTGCACGGTCGGATGGGCGACCTGGCGGACTCCGTGTACGGCATGGCCACGCTGTTCGCGCTGGACCGCCGCGCGGCGAGGGAGGAGCTGACGGCCTGCGCGGGGAGCGGGGTGGTGATCCTGGACCGCTACGTGGCCTCCAACGCCGCCTACTCCGCCGCCCGGCTGGGCGGACTCACGCCCGGCGGCGCCGGTGCGCCCGGTGCCGCCGCCGCAGGGGCCTCTCCCGCCGAGGAGGCGCTGCGGTGGGTCCACGACCTGGAGTTTGGCCGCTTCGGGCTGCCCGTGCCGGACCTGCAGGTGCTGCTGGACACCCCGCCGCGCGTGGCCGCGCGCCGGGCCCGCGCCCGGGAGGACGAGGACGCCGCCCGCGCCCGCGACCGCTACGAGCGCGACGGCGGCCTCCAGGAGTGCACCTACGAGGCCTACCGGGAGCTGGCGCGCCGGGGGTGGGGCGGCCCGTGGCTGGTAGCCTCAGATCCGTCGGAGGTAGTAGAAGCAGTGCGCGGACTCGCGGAGGAAAGATAACAGATGGTGCCCAAGATCCTGGTCGTGGACGACGATCCCGCGATCGCCGAGATGCTCACCCTGGTGCTGGAGGGTGAGGGCTTTGCCACCGTGGCGGTGATGGACGGCATGGAGGCCGTGCCCACCGCCCAGCGGGAGGCCCCCGATCTGATCCTGCTGGACCTCATGTTGCCCGGGATGAACGGCGTGGACATCTGCCGGGCCATCCGGCAGGAGTCCACCGTGCCCATCGTCATGCTCACCGCCAAGACGGACACAGTGGACGTGGTCCTGGGCCTGGAGTCCGGGGCCGATGACTACATCACCAAGCCCTTCAAGCCCAAGGAGCTGGTGGCCCGCATCCGGGCTCGCCTGCGCCGCATGGACAACGAGCCCAGCGAGGTGCTCGAGGTGGGTTCCGTGGTGATCGACGTGCCGCGCCACTCCGTGCGCCGCGACGGCGAGGAGGTGGCGCTGACCCCCATCGAGTTCGACCTGCTCGTGGAGATGGCGCGCAAGCCCGGCCAGGCGTTTAGCCGGGACGAGCTGCTCGAGCGCGTGTGGGGCTACCGGCAGTCCGCCGATAGCCGGGTGGTCAACGTGCACGTGCAGCGGCTGCGCTCCAAGATCGAGCGGGACCCGGAGAACCCCACCATCATCCTGACCGTGCGCGGGGTGGGGTATAAGACGGGCTCGGGGGAGTAGCGCGGGTTGTTGAGGCAGAGACTGGCGGCCTGGCGGGAATCCGCCGCGGAATCCTGGCGCACCTCGCTCCAGGTGCGCGTGATCGGGTCCATGCTCGCGGCCACCTCGGTGGTCATGCTGATCCTGGGCCTGGCGATGATCTCGATCGTCACGCAGCGCCTGGTGGACAGCAAGCTCAGCACGGCGGACTCGGAGATCGAGCGGGTGCGCTCGGCCGTGGAGCAGCAGATCGCCGCGACCTCTCCCAACAACTCGGTGCAGGTGCGCCTGAACTCCGCCCGCGCGGCGCTGACCAACCGCGCCGGGGCGGAGGTGGGGGCCTCCCCCTACGAGCCGGTGCTCACGGTGGCGCACCAGGACGGCGCGGAGGTGACCTCGCCCCAGGGCTTTGACATCCCGCCCGGCCTGCGCAAGTTCGTCAGCGAGGGCCAGGTGTCCACGCAGTTTCACGAGGTGGGGCGCAGCGACGGCAGCCGGTATAACGCCCTGATCATCGGCAGCCCCACCAGCTCCGACATCCCCGGCCTGCAGGTGTACCTGGTGCTGTCCATGGAGGACGACGAGGAGACGATGGCGCTCATGCGCGGGCTGATCTCCACCGCCGCGGGCATCGTGGTGGTGCTGCTCATCGGCATCGCCTGGCTGCTGGCGCAGCAGGTGATCACCCCGGTGCGCTCGGCCTCGCGCATCGCGGAGCGCCTGGCCGCCGGGCACCTGCGGGAGCGCATGTCCGTGGAGGGCGAGGACGAGATGGCCCGCCTGGCGATGAGCTTCAACTCGATGGCGGAGTCCCTCTCCAAGCAGATCCAGCAGCTCAAGGAGTACGGGGACCTGCAGCGCCAGTTCACCTCGGACGTCTCCCACGAGCTGCGCACCCCGCTGACTACGGTGCGCATGGCGGCGGACATGATCGCCATGCACGCCGACGAGTTCGACGCCGGCACGCGGCGCGCCACGGAGCTGATGACCACGGAGCTGGATCGCTTCGAGGACCTGCTCACGGACCTGCTGGAGATCTCGCGGCACGACGCCGGCGTGGCGGACCTCAGCGAGTCCCGCCTGGACATCCGCATGTGCGTGAACGAGGCCTGGCAGCAGGTGGAGCACCTGGCCGAGGAGATCGGCGTGGAGGTGCGGTTCCACGGCCCGGAGGAGCCGCTGTACGCCGAGGTGGACTCCCGCCGCGTGGAGCGCGTGCTGCGCAACCTTTTGGCCAACGCCATCGACCACTCCGAGGGCAACCCGGTGGATGTCACCTGGGCGGGCAGCGAGGACGCCGTGGCCGTGACGGTGACCGATCACGGGGTGGGGCTGCGCGAGGGCCAGGAGGAACTGGTGTTCAACCGCTTCTGGCGCGCGGACCCCTCCCGCAAGCGCCACTCCGGCGGCACGGGCCTGGGCCTGGCCATCGCGCAGGAGGACATCAGCCTGCACGGCGGCATCCTCGACGCCGCGGGCACGGAGGGCGTCGGTTCGCAGTTCCGCGTGGTCCTGCCCCGCGTCCCCAACGGCACGATCGAGCACTGTCCGCTGGAATTGGAGGCACCCGCATCATGAGCGCACGGAAGTATCACCGGGGCGGCCGCTCGGGCAGGCTCGCGGTCGTGGCCGTCGTGGCCTCCCTGAGCATGCTCGGGGCGTGCAGCACCCTGCCCAAGAACTCCGAGCCCCGCGCGCTGCGCCCGTTTAGCTCCGCGCCGCAGGAGCCGGAGCAGACCATCGTGCCGGAGGAGGGCGCGGACCCCGGGGTGCTGCTGCGCGACTTCTTCCAGGCCTCGGCCAACCCCTCGCAGAACTACCAGTCCGCCCGGGCCTTCCTCTCCTCCGACCTGGCCTCCTCCTGGCCCAAGCAGCAGAACATCCGGGTGATCGAGGGGATGGAGACCAGCACCGAGCCCGGCTCTACCAGCTCCAAGCACACCCTGCGCATTAGGGCCAACGTGATCGGGGAGATGGACTCGGAGGGCTCGTTTACCCCGCTCAACGAGCGGATGGAGACCTCCGTGGTCTTCGAGCGCAACGAGGACAACCAGTGGCGCATGACCACCCTGCCCGGGGTGGTCATCATCGAGCGCACGGATCTGCGCAACCACTACGAGCCGCGCACCCTGTACTTCCCCAGCAAGACGGGCAGCAAGAACCTGGTGGGGGACCGTCGCTGGGTGTACCGGGGGCAGGAGGACACCCGCGATACGCTGTTGGGGATGCTTCTGCACGGCCCGAGCGAGACGATCGGCCCCGCCGTGCGGTCCGATATCCCCCAGAACGCCTCGCTCTCCGTGAGCAACAACGGGGTGCTGCGCTTTGCCGGGATGAGCGGCCTGGACCGCGAGCAGCGCATCGCCTTTGCCGCCCAGGTGGTGTGGACGCTGGCCGGGGCGAACATCTCCGGGCCCTACATCATCGAGGTGGACGGCGCGCCCGTGGACGACGGCATGGAGGAGATCACCACGGACGACGTCGCGGACTACAACCCCGAGGGCGTCTCCACCTCCGTGGCCCCGCTGTACGCCGTCTCGGAGGACGGCGCGCTCGTGACCGTCTCCGCCGCCACCGCGGAGCCGGTGCCCGGCGAGCTGGGCTCCGCCGGGGCGATGGAGCAGGCGGACATCGCCGCGGACGGCAACATCGCGCTCACCCGGGACGCCGGGGACCGCACGCGGCTGCTGCTCGGCAAGCTCAACGGCGCGGTGGAGGAGGCCCTGACCGCGAACAGCATCACCCGCCCCTCCTTCGAGCAGGGCACCACGGCGGCCTGGGCGGTGGTCAACGGCTCCGAGGTGGTGCGCGTGGTGCGCTCGTCGAGCACCGGGGAATGGGTGCACAACACCGTGAACACCTCCGCCCTGGCCAGCCTGCGCGGGGCGGGGGAGGGCACCCCGGAGCACGACCGCGCCCCCATGACGGAGCTGCGGCTCTCCCCGTCCGGCGCGCGCGCCGCCATGATCATCGATTCCCACCTGTACGTGGGCATCCTGGACAAGTCGGACGCCGGGGGCCGCGCCATCGTCAACCCGATGGAGGTCTCCCCGCAGCTCGCCGGGCGGGTCACGGCGGTGGACTGGAGCCTCGACGGCTCCCTGCTGGTGGGCACCAGCGAGGCGGGCAGCCCGCTGTTTCGGGTGGAACAGGACGGCTCGGAGACCACCCCGATCTCCTCGGCCACGGTCTCCGCCCCGGTGACCGCCGTGGCGGACGCGGGCGACAAGCTCTACCTCACGGACTCGCTGGCCATCCGCATGCTGCCGGACGCCCCCTCGGGCGAGGAGGCCTACTGGCGGGAGGTGCCCGGGTTGCAGGGCACCCGCGCCACCCCGGTCGTGGTGCGGTAGCCGTGGAGCTGCTGCTGCCGCGCCGCTGCGCGGGGTGCGGGGCGCCGGGAGAGACGCTCTGCGCGCGGTGCCGCTGCGCCTGGTCCGCCCCGCCGCAGCGGGTCACGCCCCCGCTGGATCCCCTGATCCCCGTGTGGTCGCTCGGCCCCTACGGCGGGGCCCGCCGCCGCACCATCGTGGCGCTCAAGGAGCGCGGCAACCGCGCCGTGTACGGGCACGTGGGCGCGGCGCTGGCGGCGGGGATCGAGGCCCTGCGCGCCCGGGGAGAGCTGCCGGAGGAGGCGGTGGCGCTGCCTGCGCCCACGCGGCCGCGCTCGGCCCGGCTGCGTGGCGGGGATCACGTGACCGCCTGCTGCCGGGCGGGAGGGGTGCCGGTGGCGGCGGCCTCGCTGCGCTTTAGGCGCGGGGTGCGCGACTCCGCCGGGCTGGGCAGGGATCGGCGCCGGGGCAACGCCCTGGGCCGGGTGGAGATCCTCGGCGCAGTTCCGCCGGTGGTGGTGCTGGTGGACGACGTGGTGACCACCGGGGCCACCCTGCATGCGGCCGTCGCCCGGCTGCTCGTGGAGGGTGTCCGGGTGGCCGGGGCGGTGGTGTGGTCGCACGCCTAAGCGGCGGGCGGGGGTACCGCGCGGGGCCCACCACGGGGTGAACAAAGGGTAAACGCGGACGCCCGGGCGCGGGTACTATGGGGGACGGACACACGAGGTCCACCGCCTACTTCTAGGGAGGTAAGAAGATGTCTACCGCCGTCAACGGCAACGAGTCCCTCAGCCCGGAGGCCCAGGTCTCCATCACCGGGCGCAACGTGGAGGTCCCCGAGCACTTTGCCGAGCGGGTGAACGCCAAGCTCGCCAAGATCGAGAAGCTGGACCCCACCCTCACCTCGTTCCACGTGGAGTTGCAGCACGAGCCCAACCCGCGCCGGGAGGCGCAGAGCGATCGCATCCAGATCACGGCGTCGGGCAAGGGCCACATCGCGCGGGCGGAGGCCAAGGAGGATAGCTTCTACGCCGCCCTGGAGACGGCGATCGCCCGCATGCAGCGCTCCCTGCGCAAGGTCAAGGCGCGCCGCTCCATCTCTCGCTCCGGCCACCGCGCGCCCAAGGGCGTGGGAGAGGTGGCCGCCGACCTCGTGGCCGAGGCGGACAAGGCCAAGCAGGAGCAGGGGCGCTTCGACGTGGACCCCTACGCGGACTCCGTGGAGGACGTGGTGCCCGGCCAGGTGGTGCGCACCAAGGAGCACCCGGCCACGCCGATGTCCGTGGATGACGCCCTCTCCGAGATGGAGCTGGTGGGGCACGACTTCTACCTCTTCGTCAACGAGGAGACGGGGCGGCCCTCCGTGGTGTACCGCCGCCACGCCTTCGACTATGGCCTGATCTCGCTCACGGAGGCCGCCGAGCGGGGCTAGGGATCGCGCGTCTGGCCTGCTCACGCCGCCGTCGGTGCCCTAGCCGACGGCGGTGTTACCCGTAGCGGGGCGCCCCCGCGTACACTGTTTGAGGATATTTCTATAAAACCGCCCTCATCAGAGTAAGGACTGTGGGAAGTGCTAGGACTGTCGAAGTTGCTCCGCGCCGGTGAAGGCCGCACCGTGAAGCGTCTGGCAAAGATCGCTGACGACGTTATTGCCCTGGAGGACGCGTACGCCGCGCTGAGCGATGACGAGTTGAAGGCAAAGACCGCCGAGTTCCAGGGGCGCCTGGAGGAGGGCGCGAGCCTGGACGATATTCTGCTCGATGCCTTCGCCACCGCGCGCGAGGCCTCGTGGCGCGTGCTGGGCCAGAAGCACTTCCGCGTGCAGATCATGGGCGGCACCGCCCTGCACTTTGGCAACGTGGCGGAGATGCGCACCGGCGAGGGCAAGACGCTTACCTGCGTGCTGCCCGCCTACCTCAACGCGCTGTCCGGCAAGGGCGTGCACGTGGTCACGGTGAACGACTACCTGGCCAAGCGCGACGCCGAGTGGATGGGCCGCGTGCACCGCTTCCTCGGCCTGGAGGTGGGCGTGATCCTCTCGGACATGCGCCCGGAGGAGCGCCGCCAGGCCTACGCGGCGGACATCACCTACGGCACCAACAACGAGTTCGGCTTTGACTACCTGCGCGATAACATGGTGCGCTCCCTGGACGAGCTGGTGCAGCGGGGCCACAACTACGCCATCGTGGACGAGGTGGACTCCATCCTCATCGACGAGGCCCGCACCCCGCTGATTATCTCCGGGCCCGTCAACGGGACCTCCCAGTACTTCAACGTCTTTGCCCAGCTCACCCCGCGCATGCGCGAGGGCATCCACTACGAGGTGGATCACCGCAAGCGCACGGTGGGCGTGCTGGAGGACGGCGTGGAGTTCGTGGAGGATCAGTTGGGCATCGAGAACCTCTACGCCCCGGAGCACTCGCAGTTGGTGAGCTACCTGAACAACGCCATCAAGGCCAAGGAGCTGTTCGAGCGGGATAAGGATTACATCGTGCGCGGCGGGGAGATCCTCATCGTGGACTCCTTCACCGGCCGCGTGCTCAGCGGGCGCCGCTACAACGAGGGCATGCACCAGGCGATCGAGGCCAAGGAGGGGGTGGAGATCAAGAACGAGAACCAGACCCTGGCCACCGTGACCCTGCAGAACTACTTCCGCCTGTACTCCAAGCTGGCGGGCATGACGG
Organism: Corynebacterium mastitidis DSM 44356; assembly: GCF_000375365.1. GTDB lineage: Bacteria > Actinomycetota > Actinomycetes > Mycobacteriales > Mycobacteriaceae > Corynebacterium > Corynebacterium mastitidis. The sequence goes on from NZ_AQXB01000004.1 coordinate 183,461, forward strand.
GTACCGCCGAGACGGAGGCCGCCGAGCTGAACCAGATCTACAAGCTCAACGTGGTGCCCATCCCCACCAACCGGGAGAACGCCCGCGTGGATCACTCGGACCGCATCTACAAGACGCAGGAGGCCAAGTTCGCGGCGGTGGCCGAGGACATCGCCCAGCGCCAGCAGGCCGGACAGCCGGTGCTGGTGGGCACCACCTCGGTGGAGCGCTCCGAGTATCTCTCCCAGCTGCTGCAGGCCAAGGGGATCAAGCACAACGTGCTCAACGCCAAGCACCACGAGCAGGAGGCGGAGATCGTGGCCCAGGCCGGCCTGCCGGGCGCGGTCACGGTGGCCACCAACATGGCCGGGCGCGGCACGGACATCGTGCTCGGCGGCAACCCGGATATCCTGCTGGACATCCAGCTCCGCGAGCGCGGCCTGGACCCGGTGGAGGATGCCGAGGCCTACCAGGAGGCCTGGGAGCGGGAGCTGCCCAAGGTCAAGGACCGCTCCCAGGAGCTGGGCGACGCCGTGCGCGAGGCGGGCGGGCTCTACGTGCTGGGCACGGAGCGCCACGAGTCCCGCCGCATCGACAACCAGCTTCGCGGCCGCTCCGGGCGTCAGGGCGACCCCGGTGAGACGCGCTTTTACCTCTCCATGCGCGACGAGCTGATGGTGCGCTTCGTGGGGCAGACCATGGAGAACATGATGAACCGCCTCAACGTGCCGGACGACGTCCCCATCGAGGCCAAGATGGTGAGCAACTCCATCAAGGGCGCCCAGGCTCAGGTGGAGAACCAGAACTTCGAGATGCGCAAGAACGTGCTCAAGTACGACGAGGTGCTCAACGAGCAGCGCAAGGTCATCTACCGCGAGCGCCACGACATCCTGGAGTCCTCGGACATCAGCGAGCACATCCAGGGCATGATCGACGAGACGATCGGCGCCTACGTGGACGGCGCCACCGCCCAGGGGTACGTGGAGGACTGGGATCTTGGCGCCCTGTGGCACGCCCTGGACTCCCTCTACGGCCCCACCGTGAGCGCGGAGGAGCTGGTGCAGGGCACCGAGTACGGCTCCGCCGGGGAGCTCACGGCGGCGCAGCTCCAGGAGGCCCTGACCAAGGACGCGCACGCCCAGTACGAGGAGATGGAGCGCAAGGTCGCGGAGATCAGCGGGGAGAGCCAGATGCGCGACGTGGAGCGCATGGTGATCCTGCCGGTGATCGACCAGAAGTGGCGCGAGCACCTCTACGAGATGGACTACCTCAAGGAGGGCATCGGCCTGCGCGCGATGGCCCAGCGCGACCCCCTGGTGGAGTACCAGAAGGAGGGCGGCGAGATGTTCCAGGCCATGAACGACGCCATCAAGGAGGAGACGGTGCGCCAGCTCTTCATGCTGCGCAAGCAGTTCGTGGGCGCGCAGGAGAACGCCGAGGGGGCCGAGGCCCCCGAGGGCGCGGCCGACGCGGAGTAGTTTTTATACCCGGTGCGCAACCGAGGGCGGGAGGCGATGGCCTCCCGCCCTCGTCGTGTCACCGCCGCGTCACCACAGCACCCGGAACTCCGCGATCCTGCCGCCGCGCACGCAGCCGGTGAAGCCGTAGCGGGCGCCGCCGATCTCGCAGCTTCCGTAGATCTCCGCGCCCTGCCGGCCCCGCAGGTGCAGGGAGCGCAGCCGCACCGAGCGCCGGGCGCGGCGGTGCGCGCGGGCGTAGGCCAGCACCGGGGCCTCGAAGGAGGCGGCGGAGAGCTGACGTAGGGGGCGTCGGGCGCACAGCACCTCCAGGAGCACGAGCACCTGGGCGCGCAGCCGCGGCGTCGGGGGAGCAGCACCCGGCCGCGCGGGCTCGGGGGAGGGACGGGCGGCGTCGGGGAGGTAGATCTTCAGGTGGCCGTAGCCGGGTATGGGGATGAGCATGGCGGTGCCGCCTCTCTGCGTGAGGTGGCGGGGCGGGCGCGGGCGGGGCTGAGTATCATTGTGACACGAAAAGAACCGCGAGGAGAAGGGATTGGCGTGCGAGGACTCATCGTTGATTACGTGGGCGTGCTGGACGGGAGCGAGGAGGACCAGCGCCGCTGGCGTAACCTCTTTGCGGCGGCCAAGAAGAACGGCGTGGCCACGGCCATCCTGTCCAACGACCCGGGCGGCCCCGGCGCGGAGCCGATCCGCGAGTGGGAGTACCGGGGCATCGTGGACGCGGTGCTGCTGTCCGGGGAGATCGGCGCGGAAAAGCCCGACGAGCGCGCGATGAGCATCGCCGCCGACACCCTGGAGCTGCCCATGCGCGACTGCGTGCTCATCGACGATTCCATCGTGAACGTGCGCGCCGCGGTGGAGGCCGGGCTGGTGGGCGTGCTGTACCAGTCCTTCGACCGCGCGGTGGTGGAGATCGTGGGACTCTTCGACATCGAGGGGGAGTTCTAGCCCATGCGCGTGTACATCCCCGCCACCTTCAGCACCCTGTGCGGGCTCAACGAGGCGCGCGTGGTGACCGCGCGCTCGGGCTGGGCCTTCGCCGTGACCCCGGCGCTGCGGGAGTTCTACACCGAGGGCGACGAGGAGGAGATCGCGCACGCGGCCTTTCAGGACGCCGCCGAGGCCTCCCTCCGGCTGTTGGCGGTGGGGGACCAGGAGAGGTTCCCGCACCGCCGCGTGGTGATCTCCGCGGACGTCCCGGAGGGCCACGTTTCCCTTACCCCGGAGAACGGGGAGTCGGTGGTGCGCCTGGAGCCCGCGCAGGTGCACCTGGCGGACGTAGCGGCCATCCACGTGGACGTGCCGGAGTCCGAGGAGGCCACCGCCCGGGCCATCGAGGCCATCGACGCCGCGGACATGGGGGACGAGGACGCCGAGCTGACGGTGGGCGACGCCCTGGATAACTTCCTGGCCTGGTATGACCCCAGCGAGCTGCCGGTGCTGGTGGAGCTGCTCTAGTCCCAGTCCACGTTGGTGCGCAGCGCGCCGAGCAGCGCGCGTACCGCCGCCGCGCGCCGGGCGCTGGCGCCGCTCAGCGAGTCCAGCGCGCATTCCGGGTCCGCGGGGGGGCCCATGTGCGCGCAGCCCCGGGGGCAGTCCTGGGCCACCTGGGCGAGGTCCTCGAAGGCGCCCACCACGGCGTCGGCCCCCACGTGGGCGAGGCCGAAGGAGCGGATGCCGGGGGTGTCGATGATCCAGCCGGAGTCCCCGGGCAGCCGCAGGGCCACGGACTGGGTGGAGGTGTGGCGGCCCTTGCCCACCTCGGAGACCTCGCCGGTGGCGCGCTCCGCCTGGGGCACCAGCCGGTTGACCAGGGTGGATTTGCCCACCCCGGAGTGCCCGATCACGGCGCTGGTGTGGCCGGAGATGGTGGACAGCAGATGATCGAGGGGATCGTTGACCCCGCAGGTGAGCACGGGGACGTTGAGGTCTGCGAACTCGGCGGCGAAGGCCCGGTGGTCCGCCAGGTCCGTCTTGGTCAGGCACAGCACAGGGCGCAGCCCCCCGACGAAGGCGGCGATGAGGCTGCGCTCCACGAAGCCCGCGCGCGGCGGGGGGTCGGCCACGGCGCAGACGATGAGCAGCAGCTCGGCGTTGGCCACCACGATCCGCTCGTAGGGGTCGGTGTCGTCCGCGGTGCGGCGCAGCACGGAGGAGCGCTCCGCGAGCCGGACGATGCGGGCCAGGGTGCCGGGGGCTCCGCTGGTATCGCCCACCACGCCCACGCGGTCGCCCACCTCGATGGGGGTGCGGCCCAGCTCGCGCGCCCGCATGCACACCACGGGCCCGCGCGCGCCGTCGAGCACCACCCCCCAGCGGCCTCGATCCTTGGTCACCACCATGCCAAACAGGGCGTCGCGGTGCTCGGGCCGGTTCTTGGTGCGCGGGCGGGAGCCCTTGCCGGGCCGCACCCGCACGTCGGATTCGTCGTAGCGCCGCCTAGCCACGCACCATCGCCTCCCACATGCGGGCGAAGCCGGGCAGCGTCTTGGCGGTGGTGGCCACGTCGTCGATGAGCACCCCGGGCACCCGCAGGCCGATGATGGCCCCGGCGGTGGCCATGCGGTGATCCGCGTAGGAGCGCCAGGTGCCGCCGCGCAGCGTGGCGGAGGGGGAGATGCGCAGGCCGTCCGGGGTCTCGGCGCAGCGCCCGCCGAGGGCGGTGATCTCCGCGCGCAGGGCCGCCAGGCGATCGGTCTCGTGCCCGCGCAGGTGGGCGATGCCGTAGAGGTGACTCTCCGTGGTGGCCAGGGTGGCCAGCGCCGCCACGGTGGGGGTCAGCTCCCCGATCTCGGACATGTCCAGCTCCACGCCGTGGAGGCGGCCGTCGGCGGGGCCTGTGATCGCCACGGCGTCGGGGGTGCGCACCACGGTGCCGCCCATCGCGGTGGCGATGCGCCGGAAGTGATCCCCGGCCTGGGTGGTGGCGGCGGGCCAGCCGGGTATGGTCACGGTGCCGCCGCTGACCAGGGCGGCGGCGAGGAAGGGGGTGGCGTTGGAGAGATCCGGCTCGATCTGCCACTCGCCGCCCGCGAGGGCGCCGGGTTCGACGCGCCATTCCTCGTGGCCCGCGTGCACCGTGGCCCCGGCCCGGCGCAGCATGTCCACGGTCATCTCGATGTGCGGCAGGCTGGGCAGCGCGGCCCCGCGATGGCGCACGGTGATCCCGCGCCCGAAGCGCGGGGCGGCCAGCAGCAGGCCGGAGACGAACTGCGAAGAGCCGGAGGCGTCCACGGTGACGGCGCCGCCGAGGTCGCCCGCCGCGCGGCCCATCACGCGGAAGGGCAGCGCGTCCCCGGCGACCTCCACCCCGAGGTCCCGCAGGGCACCCAGCAGCGGGCACATGGGCCGGGTGCGGGCCTGGGCGTCGCCGTCGAAGTCCACGGGGCCCTCGGCCAGGGCGGCCAGCGGCGGCAGGAAGCGCATGACGGTCCCGGCGAGCCCGCAGTCCACCCGGGCGGCGCGCAGCGGGCCGGGGGCGACCTCGATGGTGTCGGGGCGGGCCTCGTCCACGCGGACGTCGGCGCCGAGCGCGCGCAGGGCGTCGCACATGAGCTCGGAGTCCCGGGAGCGCAGCGCGCCGCGCAGCACCGAGGGGGAATCCCCCAGCGCCGCGAGCACGAGCGCCCGGTTGGTCATGGACTTGGAGCCGGGCACGCGCTGGGTCCAGGACAAAGGACCGGCGGCGGTGGGGGCTGGCCAGGGGGCGGGGTGTTGATCGCGCACACCCCCATCATAGAGATGGAGCCAGGGCATACAATGGTATGCATTGCCCGTTGCCCCCACGACCGAAAGGCCGCACATCGACCATGGCGGACACTATGGCGGACCCCGAGCTTCAGGAGCTTCACCGGCGCTTTGAGCGAGAGGCGCTGCCCCTGCTGGATCAGCTCTACGGCGGAGCGCTCAAGATGACCCGGAACCCCGCCGACGCGGAGGACCTGGTGCAGGAGACCTACATGAAGGCCTTTCAGGCCTTCGATCGGTTTCAGGCCGGCACCAACCTCAAGGCGTGGCTGTACCGGATCATGACCAACACGTACATCAATTCCTACCGCAAGAAGCAGCGCCAGCCCGTGCAGACCTCCGCCGAGGAGATGACGGACTACCAGCTCTACACCACCTCCTCGCACGACTCCACGGGCCTGGTCTCCGCCGAGGTGGAGGCCCTGAAGCGGATACCCAATCAGCAGATCATCGACGCCCTGGACCAGCTCCGGGAGGACTACCGCATGGTGGTGTACTACTCCGACGTGGAGGGCCTGGCGTACAAGGAGATCGCGGAGATCATGGACACCCCGCTGGGGACCGTGATGAGCCGCCTGCACCGCGGAAGAAAACAGCTCCGGGGCTTGTTAAAGGAAGTGGCACAGGAACAGGGGATCGGCCTCGACCACCCTGAGAACGGCGAGAATGCTCAGAAGGTGAAGAAATGACGTCGGAGAAAGAACCATGTGGCTGCCAGCGCGATGACGTGCAGGAGGCCCTCAGGGGGCTGTTCGACACCCCGCGTTCCGCCCAGGAGTGCGAGGAGCTGCGCCGCCAGATCGAGCGCTGCCCGGAGTGCTTCTCCCGCCTGGAGCGCGAGGAGGCGATCCGCGCGCTCATGCGGGGGTGCTGCGGGGCCGCCCCCGCCCCGGTGACGCTGCGCCAGCGCATCAGCGCGCAGATCCGCATCGTGCGCCGCTAGGCGAGGCCGATAGAGAGAAAAGGTGCCCGGGATCGCCTCCTTTTTGTTTGAGGGAGGCGATCCCGGGCACCTTTCGGCGCTGCGGGGCCGAACTGCTTTAGGAGTTCGGGCGCTTGCCGTGGTTGGCGGACTTCTTACGACGGTCCTTGCGCTTGCGACCACGCTTGCTCATGATTACTCCTTGGGTCGTATCGGTGTACGGAGGTCAACCCCACCGACTTTAGCGGTGCCGGGGTGGGGGAAGAAATTGGCCGTGGGTTTTCCGGGCTTATGCGGCGGTGGCTAGACGGTCATGCGCGCGCGGCGGCCGCGGTTGTTGCGGCGCTTCAGGGCGCGGCGCTCGTCCTCGGAGAGGCCGCCCCACACGCCGGCGTCCTGACCGGTCTCCAGGGCCCAGCGCAGGCACTGGGAGGTCACGGGGCAGCGGTTGCAGACGATCTTGGCCTTGGCGATCTGGGCGAGGGCGGGGCCGGAGTTGCCCACCGGGAAGAACAGCTCGGGGTCCTCGTCGCGGCAAACGGCTTCGTGGCGCCAGTCCATAATCATGTCTCCTTGTGTCATCGTGGTTCGCAGGGGGCGTGCGGTACTGAGGTACTGAAGGCAGGGGCGCTCCGAAGGGGGATGGGAGGGGCGCGGTGGCGCGTGCAGAGGCTGGCTGGGTGCCCTGTTTGCGCCGCGTTAACCTTGCGGTGCCTTCCGATTAACGTCCGGTTTACGAGCCGGTCGCTTTTGGGTACCTGAAGATAATGGCACGCATCAACAACCGCCGCTAGGGGTATAGCCCAAAAAGTAATATAACTCACATAAAACGGGGACCTTTTCGGGCCGGTGCGCGGAGCCGCGGGGGCTGCAATTCAGTGAGCCTACCCTTATTTTATCGCCTGAACTGGGTATTTGCGGAGAGGTGCGGTGGAAAGAGGGAAAAATATAAGTCAAATCACTCACCCCCGTCACCCCGGGACCCGCCCGCCGCGACCCGACCCGGCCCGGGGAGATCCTTCCTAAGGTTCGGTGCCGGTGGGGCTCGACGCCGCGGCGCGCCGGGCGGGGGAGGGGCCGCGCGGCGGCGGCGCGATAGAATCGGTCCCGTGAGCATGACACCCCCCGCCCCCGTCCGCTGGGCCGCCCTGATCGCCGCCGTGCAGTCCCTCCTGGGGATCGGCTACGCCGTTCTCCTCATCGCGCGGCAGCTCATGGGCGAGCGCGACGCCGCCATCGTGAGCGAGAGCCCCAACGCCGCCTGGGTCGGCCTGGGCACGGCGGTGTTCTTCCTGATCGTCTTTGGCGCGGTGCTCGCCGGCGCCGTGGCGGTGCTGCGCGCGCGCGGGCGGCTGGGGCGGGGGCCCATCATCATGCTGAACCTCATCCTGCTGCCCATCTCCTTTTCCATGATGGGCGCGGGCGCCTGGCTCATGGGCCTGGCCACCGGGGCCTCCGCCGTGGCGGTGCTCGCCCTGATGTTTAGCCCGAGGGCCGTGGCCTGGGCCAGCCGCGTGTACGAGGGCTAGGTTCCCGCGTAGCCCACGATCTCCCCGTCGCGGCGCTCCACGAGGGTGCCGCCCACCACCGCCAGGCCCACGGCGTCCGGCTCCCCGGGGCGCTCCACCTCCAGCGTGCGCTCCACGCGCTCGCCGTCTGGGGAGGCCACCGCGATGCCCGAGGCGGTGGGGTAGAACAGCCGGTCCGCCCCGGCGGCCCCCGTGCCGATGGCGTCCTCGATCACGCGGACCACGGAGAGGTCGCTGGGGCGCAGCAGGTACAGGCGCTCGCCGTCGAACCAGGTGATGTAGGTGGGCAGGTCCGCGGTGCGCGGGCTAAAGACCCCCGCCGGGGAGTCGCCCTCGGCCAGCGGGGAGGCCGCTACCTCCCGGGAGGCCAGCTGAGTGCCCTCCGTGCTGTAGGACACGAGGCGGGGCGTGGCGCCGGGCACGTAGACCGCCGCGGCGGTCTCGCCCACGGCCACCAGCCGGGCGCCCGGGTGGGGCAGCTCCACCTCCCCGGTGATGCTCGGTTCCCGCGAGGACTCCGGGGTGGCCTCCTGGAGCCGCAGCCACGCCCCCTCGGACCCCGGGCAGGTCTCGGTGACGGCCAGCACCTTCTTGCGCGTGAGCGCCGAGGTCAGCGCGCACTCCTCGTGCGGCTGCAGCTCCGGCTCCTGCTTGGCCTCCACGTCCCCGTACTCCACGGTGCGCACCAGGTCCGAGCGCCACAGCTCCACGCGCCGCGGGCTGAGCGTGCCGATCCGGTCGTTGGAGGCCACGGCCGCCACCACGTCCTCGGCGTCGCTGGACCGGGTGTGCTTGTACTCGCCGGTCCGGGCGTTGAGGGCCACCACGTCCCCGCAGCCCGCCTTGGTGCGGTAGGTCACCACCACCGAGCCCCATGCCGCCCCGAGCGAGCAGATCTCGGCGTCGTCCCGCCCGTAGCTCCACCGCTGCTCCCCGGAGGCATCTCGGGCGCGCAGCGTGTGGGCGTCGTGGGTAAACACCAGCCCGGCGGCGGTCACCGGCCTGGTTACCCCCGGCAGCGGGGCGATCCGCTCCGACCACGCCGGGGCAAGGGCCGTGGGCGCGGCCTCCAGGGAGGAGGGCGCGGCGTACTCCTCGGTGTTCGGCTGCGGGTGGGCGTCGCGGATCGGGGCGGTGAGCGCCACCGTCCCCACGGCGGCCACGCCCAGCAGACTCAGCGCCGCCGTGGCCACGAGGTCGCGCCGCGTGCGGCGCAGGGGCTTGGTACTCACCGGCGGCGCTTCCCTCCGCGTCGGGAGCCCCCGCGCTGAGGGGCCCCGGTGCGGGCGCGCCCGGAGCCTGCCGCGCCCGCACCGCCCGCAGGGCCCGCAGCCGCCGCGTTGCCGAACACGCGGCGCGGCGGCCCCACGGAGTCCCCGGCCTCGGGGCCGATGTCGAAGGCCTCCGCCAGCTCGGGGGAGGTGGAAAACCAGCGCTCCGGCTGCGGCAGCCCCAGGGCGTGCTCCTCGTCGATGATCCGCCACTTGCCCAGCTCGTCGTAGCCCACCAGGGTCACCGCCGTGCCGCTGTGCCCGGCGCGCCCGGTGCGCCCGATCCGGTGGATGTAGGTCATGGGATCGTCCGGCACCTGGTAGTTGATGACGTGGGTGACGTCGTCCACGTCGATGCCGCGCGCCGCCACGTCCGTGGCCACGAGGATGTCGCACTGGCGGTCGCGGAACGCCTGGAGGGAGCGCTCGCGCAGGTGCTGGGGGAGGTCGCCGTGGACGGCCCCCACCCGGAACCCGGCCTGGGCGAGGTCCTCGGCCAGGCGCGCCGCCGCGCGCTTGGTGCGCGCGAAGACGATGGTGCGCCCGCGCCCGGGGGCCTGGAGGATGCGCGCCACCACGGCGGGCTTGTCCATCTGGTGCGCCTGGAACACCACCTGGCGGATGCGGTCGTGCGTGGGCTTGTCCTCGCCCAGCTCCGCGCGGATGTGCAGCGGGTGGTTCATGAAGCCCCGCGCCAGGGCAAGGATGGGGCCGGGCATGGTGGCGGAGAAGAGCATGGTCTGGTGCGCATGGGTGAGCGCGGCCATGATCTTTTCCACGTCCGGGAGGAAGCCGAGGTTGAGCATCTCGTCCGCCTCGTCGAGCACCAGGATGGCCACCGAGCTCAGGTCGAGGGGGCCGGAGGAGTGCAGGTCGAGCAGGCGGCCCGGGGTGCCCACCACCACGTCCGCGCCCGCGCGCAGGGCGTCGATCTGCTCCTCGTAGCCGCGCCCGCCGACGATGGTGACCACGTTCACCGGCAGGTAGGCGGCGGCGCGGCGCAGGTCCTCGCCCACCTGATCGGCCAGCTCCCTGGTGGGGGCCACCACCAGGGCGCGGGGGGTGCCGTCCAGCTCCGGCACGTCGGCGGCGTCGAACACCCGATCCAGCAGGGGGACCCCGTATCCGTAGGTCTTTCCCATGCCGGTGCGGGCCTGGCCGATGATGTCGCGGCCGTCGAGGGCGCGGGGGGCGGTGAGCTCCTGGATGGCAAAGGTGCGCTCTATTCCTCTTTCCCTGAGCGCCTCGGTGATCTCCATGGCCACGCCGAGTTCGGCAAAGGTTGGGTTGTTGCTTCCTGCAGACACACCTTAGATACTATCGACACCTGACTATGATGGTTTCATGGCCGCCGGGCCTCCCGGCGCGGAACCTGGTCGAGGAATGCACGCACTCGTAGAGATGAAGGCAGAAGCTATGGACGTCAAGATCGGTTTTCAGGACTCCCCACGCGAGCTGGTGGTGCACGCGACCGAGGGGGGCGAGGACCTGAAGGCGCGGATCGCGCGGGTCCTCGAGTCCGGCCAGGGCGTGTTGGAGCTGAAGGACGCCAAGGGGCGGACCTACCTGGTGCGCGCCGCGACCATCGCCTACGTGGATATGGGCGCCGCCGCGCCCCGCGCCGTGGGCTTTGCCGGGGCCTAAATGGCCTCCTCGGACAGCGCCCTGGTGCGCTTTGCGCGCGACTACGGCTGGCGGGCCTACGCCATTCCCGTGCTCGCGGTGATCACCGTGTGGGTGCTGTGGGACGTGGCCACCGCCCCCTCGGAGAGCGAGCAGTCCCCGGGGGCTGCCAGCTCCGCCAGCGCGCCCGCCGCGCCCGGCGGCAAGCGCGGCCCGGTGCCCTCGGACGAGGAGGCGCTGAAGGTCGCGGCGGATCGGCTGCCCGCCGGCGGCGCCTACACGGAGCGCGGCAACGGCACCTACCGGGTGATCGGCACCCCCGGCATGAAGGCCGGGGAGGGCAAGGACAAGGTGGTGCGCTACGTCATCGAGGTCGAGGGCGGCGTGGACACCGCGAGCCTGGGCGGGGACGACGCCCTGGCCTCCATGATCGACGCCACCCTGTCCAACCCCAAGGGCTGGACCCACGACCCCGCGTACCGCTTCGAGCACGTGGGCCCCTCCGACAACCCCACCATGCGCATCCAGCTCACCTCCGTGGGCACCACCCACGAGCTGTGCGGCACCGACCTGGCGATGGAGACGAGCTGCTTCTACTCCGAGGGCAACCGCGTGGTGGTCAACGAGTCCCGCTGGGTGCGCGGGGCCACGCCCTTCCAGGGCGACCTGGGCAGCTACCGCCAGTACCTCATCAACCACGAGGTGGGCCACGGCCTGGGCTTCTCCGCGCACGAGCCCTGCGGCGGCAACGGCGAGCTGGCCCCCGTGATGATGCAGCAGACGCTCAGCCTGAACAATTCCCAACTCGCGGGCTTCGACCCCGGCGAGGTCTACTCGGACGATAACGCCACGTGCAAGTACAACCCGTGGCCCTACCCGAAGGTGGCACCGTGAACAACGTCGTCAAGGCAGCACGCATCTCCCCGCTGGACTCCCGGGCCGGGCACCCGCCCGCGCAGGTGGCCGCGGGCTTTCACGCCGAGGACGGCGCGGCGGTTCCCCTGGGCAGCGCCTGGGATCACGGCTGGCGCGTGGGCGAGGTGGCGCTCTCGCGGGCGGTGGGGCCGCACGTGGCCTGGTCCGCGCGGGTGCGCGACCGCCTGGAGGTGCCCGGGGTCACGGTGGCCCGCCCCGTGCGCTCCACCGACGGTCGCTTCGTGGCCGGGGGCTGGCGGGCCTCCGCCTTCGTCGAGGGCGAGCTGGTGGACCGGGTGGACGAGACGGTGGTGGCCGCGCTGCGCCTGGAGGAGGCGCTGGCGGGCGTGCAGGAAAAGCCGGACACCAGCGGGGACGACGTCTTTTCCGTGGCGGATCGCTGCGCCTGGTCGCCGGACGTGGGCGCGGTGGACATGGGCCTGAAGAACCACCGGCTGCGCGAGGTGATCCAGACGCTACGCGCGGCCCGCGAGGAGACGAGCGCCCCGGAGTGCATCGGGCACGCGGACATGCTGGGCACCACGGTCTACCCGGAGGGCGGGGGGCCGGTGCTCACCGACCTGGTGGGGGTGGTGCACCCGCACGGCTACACGGCGGTGCAGGCGATCGTGGACGCGCTGCTCATCGGCGCCACCGACGAGGGCATCTTCGAGCGCTTCAGCCACATCCCCGACGCCGAGCAGCTCGCCCTACGCGCCCTGCTGTACCGGGCCTACGTGTGTGCGCAGGTGGACGAGGATAACTCGAACATAATTTCGAACCTGGAGGGGGTTGCGCGGCTCGTGGTGTCCCGCCTGTCTGCCACAATGTGAGGCATGACTGACGCAGCGGCCCCCTCGGCCTTCTCTCCGGTGCCCCCCACGCCCGAGGTGGTGCTCGTGCCCCGCGAGGCCGCGCCGCCGCCGCGCACGTGGGAGGGGATCGAGGGGCTCGACGGGGGCCTGCCGCGCGCCGGGCGATGGCGGGTGACCGGCCCGGCCGGTTCCGGCGTCAGTTCCTTCCTGGTGGATACCGCCGTGGGCATCATCGCGGAGAGCGAGCGCCCCTCGGGCGTGCTCGTGGTGGCCGCCTCCAAGGACGCCGCCGGCAGGCTGCGCCGGGAGCTGGGCGAGCGCCTCCTCGCCGCCCGGAGGCGCTACGCCTCGGAGGAGCCCGCCGTGCGCTCCCTGCACTCGCTGGCCTTCGCCCTGCTGCGCCGCGCCAGCGAGGAGAAAATCCGCCTCATCACCGGCGCGGAGCAGGACGCCGTGATCCGCGAGCTGCTGGCCGGGCACGCCGAGGAGGGCCGGGGCCCCTGGCCGCAGGAGCACGTCCCGGCCCTGGGCCTGGTGGGCTTTGCCCGCCAGTTGCGCGACTTCCTGCTGCGCGCCGCCGAGCGCGGCGTGGGGGCGCGCGACCTGGAGGACCTGGGCCGGAGGCACCGGCGCCCCGCCTGGGCGGCGGCGGGCACCTTCCTGCGGGAGTACGAGCGCACGATGGCGCTCAGCGGGGCGCACTCGTACAGCGCCTCGGAGCTGGTGGCCGTGGCCCTGCGCGCGCTGCGCGATCGCCCCGAACTCCTCGAGGGGCTGTGGCACACCGTGGTGGTGGACGACGCCCAGCACCTCGACCCGCTCTCCGGGGAGCTGATCTCCCTTCTGGCGCGGCACGCCCGGACCGTGGTGGTGGGCGGCGACCCGGAGCAGTCCGTCTTTCACTTTCGGGGCGCCTCGCCGGAGTTCCTGCGCTCCTTCCCCGCGGAGCGCGAGGTGCGCCTTCCCCGCTCCCGCCGCAACCCCGAGGCCGCCGTGTCCATCGCCCGATCCGCGGTGGAGGAGCAGGCCCGCTACACCAACGAGGTGCGCCGCGCCCACCTGATCGAGGGCGTGCCGTGGAGCGAGATCGCGGTGATCGTGCGCTCCTCGGGGATGATCGACCCGGTGCGCCGCGCCCTGCTGGGCGCGGGGGTGCCCGTGCACATCGAGGCCACGGACATGGTGCTCTCCCACCAGCCCCTCGTGGCGGGCATCATCCTGGGCGTCCGGGCGCTCCGCGAGCCCCTGGAGGAGCGCGAGCTGGAGGCGCTGCTGCTGGGCCCGGTGGGCGGGGCGGACCCGGTGACCCTGCGCCGCCTGCTGCGCGGCCTGCGGCGCAGCGACATGCACACGCGCGCCATGCTCACCCTGCGCCGCCTCATCGACCCGGCCGCCGCCCGCGACGAGGAGCACGAGGAACGCCTGCGCGAGATCCTCACGGAGCGCGAGCGGGACATCCTCGACCGCATGCGCACCGTGCTCGGCGCGGCCTTCGAGGCGAAGAACTCCGGGGCCTCGGTGGAGGGGGTGCTGTGGGCGCTGTGGCAGGCCACCGGCCTGTCCGAGCGGCTCTCCGCCGCCGCGCTGCGCGGCGGGGCGGCGGGCTCGCAGGCGGACCGCGACCTGGACGCCATGATGGCGCTGTTCGACGCCGCCGGGGACTACGTGGAGCGCCGCCCGCGCGCGGGCATCGATTCCTTCATCGCCCACATCGAGGAGCAGGAACTTCCCACCGGCGTGCGCGACCGGCGCGCGGCAGCCCCCGAGGCGGTCACGGTGCTCACCGCCCACGGCGCGGCGGGCCGCCAGTGGCGCACGGTGGTGGTGGCCGGGGTGCAGGACGACGTCTGGCCCGCGCTGGGGGAGACGGGCACCCTGTTCGAGCAGGAGGAGTTCATCGACCTGGTGGACTCCGGGGTGGACCCGGACGCGATCATCGGGCGCACCAAGGAGAAGGTGGCCGAGGAGCGCCGCCTCTTCCACGTGGCCACCACCCGGGCCACGGATCGGCTGCTCATCACCGCCGTGCACGAGGAGGAGGATGAGGTGCGCGAGCCCTCCCGCTTCCTGGCCGAACTCGGCCGCGAGGAGGGGGAGTACGCCGAGGCCGCGCCGGTGGCGGCGGGCGCCGGGGAGGAGACAACCCCGCCGCGCTTTGCGGTGCTCTCCGCGCCCGCGGCGGTGGCGGAGCTGCGCCGGGCGGTCTGCGCGGAGGAGACCCCGGAGGCCACGCGCCGCCAGGCGGCCCGCCAGCTTGCCCGGCTGGCGCGGGCGGGGGTCCCCGGGGCTGATCCCGCCCAGTGGTGGGGGGCGCGGCCCGCCTCCACGGAGGAGGAGTTGGTCGGCTCCGAGCGGGTGTATCTTTCCCCCTCGCGCATCCAGGGCCTGGAGGACTGTCCGCTGCGGGCGGTGGCCGAGCGCTACCTCCGCGAGGAGGACTCCCCGCACCTGCTCAAGGGCTCCCTCGTGCACGCCTACGCCGAGGCGCTGGCCCGCGGGGTTCCGGAGGAGCGCGCCCGGGAGATCGTCACGCGGGCCTGGCTGGACTCCCGGGACGTGCCCGCGTGGAAGGAACAGAACCTCGTGGAGCAGTGGGACCGCCTGCTGCGGCGCACCCACGCGTGGGTGCAGGCGCAGGGCGAGCCCGTGGGCGTGGAGATGCCCGTGGAGGTACCGGTGGGCGAGGCCGTGGTGATCGCGGGGCGCATGGACCGCCTGGACAGGGACGCCGCAGGGGATCACTACGTGGTGGACTTCAAGACCGGCAGCAGCGCCCCCTCGCAGCGGCGGGCCCAGGAGAACACGCAGCTGCGCGCCTACCAGCTGGCGCTGGCGCGCGGCGAGATCCGCGGGGGCGCCGTGCGCGAGGGGCCCGATCACCCGCCCCTGGGCGGGGCGCGGCTGGTGTACCCGGGTACGTCCAGCCAGAAGATCACCACGCGCGAGCAGGCCGCCCTGACCCCGCAGGAGCAGGAGGAGCTGGCCGCGCGCCTGCCGCTGCTCGCGGGGCAGACGCGCGGCCCGCGCCTGCTGGCCCGCGTCAATCCCCACTGCGATTCGTGCCGCCTCCGGGCGGTGTGCCCCGTCCAACCGGAAGGAAGGTTGACCGTTGCCTCGTGAGAACGCCGGGCGGATCAGCCCCAAGAAGCTCGCCGCCCTGCTCGGGCGCAACGCGCCCACCCCGCAGCAGGCGGAGGTGATCGAGGCCCCGGTGGGCCCCATGCTGGTGGTGGCGGGCGCCGGGGCCGGCAAGACGGAGACGATGGCCTCGCGCGCCGTGTGGCTCGTGGTCAACGGCCTGGTGGAGCCGGATCACATCCTGGGCCTGACCTTCACCCGCAAGGCCGCCCAGCAGCTGCGCCAGCGCATCCGGGATCGCCTGCGCAGGCTGGCGCTGAGCCCCGCGCTGCGCGAGGTGGACCCCGGCGGCGAGCTGGCGGGCCGCCTGGACAACGCCCAGCCCGTGGTGCTCACCTACGACGCCTACGCGGGCCGCCTCGTGCAGGAATACGGCCTGCTCGCCCCCGTGGAGCCGCACGCGCGCCGCATCTCGGAGACGGAGCTGTTCACCATCGCCTCGCGGGTGGTGGCGGACTACCGGGGCCGTTTGAGCGTGGAGAGCGAGCCCGCCGCCGTGGTGGACACCCTGCTGGCCCTGCACGGGGAGATGCTCAACCACCAGGTCACCCCCGAGGACATCCGGGAGGAGACGCACCCCCTGGTGAGCCTGGTGCAGGAGCTGCCCCCGGGCAAGAGGCAGCGCAAGGAGCCCAACGCCACGCTGCAGAAGTGGCTCGACGCCCAGGAGCACCGCCTGGACTACCTGCCCCTGGTGGAGGCGCTGCGCGCGGAGCTGACCCGCCGCAACGCCGCCACCTTTGCCGACCACATGGCCGTGGCCGCGCGCCTGGCCAGCGAGCACCCCTCGGTGGGGGCCACGGAGCGGCGCAGGCACCGCGTGGTCATGCTGGACGAATACCAGGACACCAGCCACTCCCAGCGCGTGCTGCTGCGCGAGCTGTACGGCAAGGGCGCCGACCCCGGGCTCACCGTCAACGCGGTGGGGGATCCCATGCAGGCCATCTACGGGTGGCGCGGCGCTACGGCGGCCAACCTGGAAGCCTTCCGGGAGGACTTTCCCGCCCCCCTTGGCCCCGCGCCCAAGAAGGAGCTCACCGTGAGCTTCCGCAACCCCGGGGCCGTGCTCGACCTCGCCAACGCAGTGTCCGCGGAGGTGCTGGGGCCCCCGGGGCGCCCGGACCGCACCGTGGCGCCCCTGACCCCGTTCGGCGGGGAGCGCGGCGAGGTCCAGGTGGCCTGGCACGCCACCGTGGAGGAGGAGCGCGCCCGGGTGGCCGAGCACATGGCCCGGCACTACGAGCGCGCGCAGGAGCAGGGAGAGCCCTTTTCCGCCGCGATCCTCGTGCGGGCCAACAAGCACAGCGCCCCCCTGGCCGCCGAGCTGGCCCGGCGCGGGGTGCCCTACGAGGTGGTGGGCCTGGGCGGGCTGGTGGACGTCCCCGAGGTGGCCGACGTCCTCGCCGTGGCCCGCCTGCTGATCCGCCCCGCCGAGGACGCCGCCGCGCTGCGGCTGCTCACCGGCCCCGCCGTGGGCCTGGGCTGGGCGGACGTGCGCGCGCTGGCGCGCCGGGCGCGCAACCTCGCGGGCCGGGCCACCGAGGCGGCCCCCGAGAAGGAGGCTCCGGAGGACCCCGAGGAGCGGCTGCGCCGCGCGGTGGAGCAGGCGATGCCGCCGGACCGCGAGCAGGTGGCCGGGCTGGGCGACGCCCTCGCGGACCTGGGCGAGGGGGCGGGCCTGAGCCCGGAGGGGCGCGGGCGCGCGGAGGAGGCGGCCGCGATGCTGCGCGGCCTGCGCACCCGCAGCCTGGGCAAGCCGCTGGTGGAGGTGCTCAGCGACGTCGAGCGCGCCCTGGGCGTGCGCACCGAGGTGCTGGCGCGGGAGGACCCCTTCGCCCCGGGCGCGGTGGGCACCGTGCACCTCGACCGGCTGCTGGAGGAGGCCGCGGGCTTTGCCGCCGTCCCCGGGGCCACCCTGGGCGGCTTCCTGGACTACTGCGACCTGGCGCGCAGCCGGGATCGCGGGCTGGAGCCCGGCGCGGTGACCGTGCGCAGCGACCGGGTGCAGATCATGACGGCCCACAAGGCCAAGGGGTTGGAATGGCGGCACGTGGCGGTGCCGCACGCGGACGAATCCACCTGGAAGGTCCAGGCGGAGACGTTCCTCACCCAGGTCAGGCGGGTCCCCGCCACCCTGCGCGGGGAGGTGCGGGAGGCCACCGCCGCGAGCGAGGAGGCCCCGGTGTTCGACCCGGGCGGCGCGGAGAACCGCAAGGAGTTCGAGGACCTCGGAAAGGACTACATCGACCGGGTGCGCGCCGCCGAGGCGGAGGAGGCCACCCGTCTGTTCTACGTGGCGCTCACCCGCACGGAGCGCACGCTCCTGGTCAGCGGGAGTTCCCTGCGCGGGGAGACCCAGCCCGTCCGCCCCTACGCGCACCTGGAGCTGCTGGCCGCCCTGCGCCCGGACGCCGTGGCGCACTGGTACGGCGGCGACGGCGCGGACCCGGCGGCCGAGCCCGTTTCCCCGCCGCCGGAGGAGGGGGTCTTCCCGCCGCCCGGGGTCCGCGCGGACCTGCGCGAGGGGGCCCGGCTCGTGCGTGCGGCGCTGGCGGACCTGCCGCCGCAGGAGGAGGGCGAGCTGTTTGGCCAGTGGGAGGCGGACGTCACGGCCCTGTGCGAGGAGCAGCGGGCGCTGCGCGCCCCGGTGGTGCGCGTGGAGCTTCCCGGCGAGCTGACCGCCAGCGACCTGGTGAGCATCAAGGCGGACCCGGCGCAGTTCGCCCGCTGCCAGCGCAGGCCCGTGCCGTTTAAGCCCAACTCCTTTGCCAAGCGCGGCACGGCGTTTCACGAGTGGCTGGAGGAGCGCTTCGGCGGGGCGGGGCTGCTCGACGAGGACCAGCTCCCGGGCCTGGGGGAGCCGGAGGTCACCGCCGACGAGGTCCGCGTGCTCAAGGAGAAGTTCCTGGCCAGCCGGTGGGCGCAGCGCACCCCGGCCTACGTGGAGCACCCCTTCGAGGTCACGCTCGGCGCGGCGGTGGTGCGCGGGAGGGTGGACGCGATCTTCCCGGACGCGGAGACCGGAGGGTGGCTCATCGTGGACTGGAAGACGGGCATGCCGCCCGCGACGCGGGAGGAGCGCCGCGCGGCGGAGATCCAGCTCGCGGTGTACAAGGTGGCCCTCGGCGAGCTGCTGGGTACCCGCCACATCCGCGCGATGTTCCACTACGTGGCGCTTGATCGCACCCTGGAGCCGGACTCCCTGCCGGGCAGGGAGGAACTCGCCGCGCTCATGTCCGCCGCCGCTTCCCCCACGGACGCGCCCGCCCCGGGAGGGGTTAAGGTGTCAGGGAATCGTTCAGAGGCGCGGCGTTAAGGAGTAGCGGTGGCTAAGAGGTTTCGGGAGCGCTTTCGCGCCGAGGGGCAGCTCAGCGCCATGCCCGTGCACGCCCTGCTGGGGGTGATCTCCATCCCGGGCAAGCCGCGCAGCAGCCCGTGGGTGCTCATCGGCACCCGCGTGGCGTACGCCCTGATGCTGCTTGTGCTGGTGGCGGTCATCGTGTACGCGGACGGGGACGGGTATTCCGAGCCCCTGACCTTCATCGACGCGCTGTACTACTCGGCGGTCTCCCTCTCCACCACCGGCTACGGGGACATCACGCCGGTCACGCAGGGGGCCCGCGTGGTGAACATCCTGGTGATCACCCCCATGCGCATCGCCTTTCTTATCATCTTGGTGGGTACCACGCTCTCGGTGCTCACGGAGGAGTCGCGGAAGTCCCTGCAGATACAGCGTTGGAGGAATAGAGTGCGCAATCACACCATCGTCGTAGGCTACGGCACCAAGGGGCGCTCCGCCGTGGCGGCCCTGCTGGCCGACGGCGTCCCCGCCCACCAGATCGTGGTCATCGACACCGACCGCGTGGCGCTGAGCCGCGCCGAGAACCAGGGGCTGGTGACCGTCCACGGCTCCGCCACCAAGGCGGACGTGCTCAAGATCGCGGGCGTGAGCCGCGCCCGCTCCGTGGTGGTGGCCCCCAACCTGGACGATACCGCCGTGCTCGTCACCCTCTCCGTGCGGGAGCTGGCGCCGAGCGCGATGATCGTGGCCAGCGTGCGCGAGTCGGAGAACCAGCATCTCCTGGAGCAGTCCGGCGCGGATTCCGTGGTCATCTCCTCGGAGACCGCCGGGCGCATGCTCGGCCTGGCCACCGTGACCCCCTCTGTGGTGGAGATGATGGAGGATCTGCTCTCCCCGGACGAGGGTTTCTCCGTGGCGGAGCGCCCCGTGGCCGAGGACGAGGTGGGGGCCAACCCCCGTCACCTCGCGGACATCGTGCTGGGTGTGGTGCGCTCCGGCGAGCTGTACCGCATCGACTCCCCCGAGGCGGAGGCCGTGGAGCCGGGCGACCGCCTGCTCTACGTGCGCCGCGTCACCGAGCAGGACGTCGAGGGGCAGTGAGAGGGACGGTGAGAGAGGCGGTGAGCAGCGCGGTGTGGAACCTCGATCAGCTCGATGACGACCAGCGGGTGGCGGCCACCGCCCCGCGCGGCCCGGTGTGCATCCTGGCGGGCGCGGGCACGGGTAAGACCCGCACCATCACCTACCGCATCGCCCACCTCATCAGCGGGGGCTTTGTGGCCCCGCAGCGGGTGCTGGCGGTGACCTTCACCGCGCGCGCGGCGGGCGAGATGCGCGACCGCCTCAACCACATGGGGGTGGGCGGGGTGCAGGCGCTGACCTTCCACGCCGCCGCGCGCCGCCAGCTCCGGTACTTCTGGCCGCAGGTGGCGGGGGACCTGCCGTGGCGGCTGCTGGATAACAAGTTCCCGTTCGTGGCGCGCGCCGCCCGGGCGGCCGGGGTGGAGCCCACCACGGAAATGCTGCGCGACCTGCTCGGGGAGATCGAGTGGGCCAAGGCGTCGCTGGTCAGTGCCGACCAGTACGCCGGGCACGTCGAGGGCACGCACCGCACGCCCCCCACCTCCCCGCAGAAGGTGGCGGAGGTCTACCGCCGCTACGAGGAGTCCAAGGTCACCCCGGAGGGGATGCTGCTGGACTTTGACGACCTGCTGCTGCACACCGCCGGGGCGCTGGAGAACTCCCGGGCGGTGGCCGAGGAGTTCCGGGAGCGCTACCGCAGCTTCGTGGTGGACGAGTACCAGGACGTCACGCCCTTGCAGCAGCGGGTGCTCGACGCCTGGCTGGGGCAGCGCGACGACGTCACGGTGGTGGGCGACGCCAACCAGACGATCTACTCTTTCACCGGGGCGAGCCCGGAGAACCTGCTGCGGTTCTCCCGCACCTACCCGCACGCCACCGTGGTCAAGCTGCAGCGCGATTACCGCTCCACCCCCCAGATCACGGACCTGGCCAACACGGTGATCGACCGCGCCACCGGCAGGCTCGCCGGAACCCGCCTGCGCCTGGAGGGCATGCGGCCTCCGGGGCCGGAGCCGGACTTCCACTCCTACCCGGACGAGCCCACCGAGGCCCGCGAGGTGGCCGGGCAGATCCTCACCCTGCTCAACCGGGGGGTTCCCGCCTCGCAGATCGCGGTGCTCTACCGCATCAACTCCCAGTCCGCGGCCTTCGAGCAGGCGCTGTCCGACGCCGGGATCGTCTACCAGGTGCGCGGGGGCGAGGGCTTCTTCCAGCGCGCGGAGATCACCCAGGCGATCAAGGAGCTGGTGCGCGCCTCCCAGCGCCCCGACCTCCCGGACCTCCCCCTGGGGGAGCTGGTGCGCGGCATCCTCGCCCCGCTGGGGCTGACGGACACCGAGCCCAGCGGCGCCCAGGCGCGCGAGCGCTGGCAGCTATTGGGGGCGCTGGCCGACCTCTCCGAGGAGCTCGCCCGGGACATCGCCGGCCTGGACCTGCCCGGCCTGCTCGCGGAGCTGCGCCGCCGCGCGGACTCCAAGCAGCCGCCCACGGTGCAGGGCGTGACCCTGGCGAGCTTGCACGCCGCCAAGGGCCTGGAGTGGGACGCGGTGTTCCTGGTGGGGCTCACGGAGAACATGCTGCCGATCAGCCACGCCATTAAGGCGGGCGCCCGGCACATCGAGGAGGAGCGCCGCCTGTTCTATGTGGGCATCACCCGGGCTCGGGAGCACCTGCACCTGTCCTGGTCGCTCGCCCGCCAGGAGGGCGGGCGCGCCTCGCGCAAGCGCACGCGCTTTCTGGACGGCGTGGCCCCGGAGCTGGACGTCCGCGAGGCGCCCCCGCGCAGCGTCAAGGCCAAGCGCTGCCGGGTGTGCGGACGCCCGCTGCACGGGACCACGGAAAAGACCCTGGGCCGCCACGAGGACTGCCCCTCGGACATGGACGCCGCCGTGTTCGAGGGCCTGCGGGCCTGGCGCAGCGCGCTGTCCCAGGAGATGCAGGTGCCCGCCTACATCGTGTTCACGGACGCCACCCTGGTGGCCATCGCGGAGGCGATGCCCGCCACGGAGCGCGAGCTGCTGAGCATCTCCGGGGTGGGGCCGGTCAAGGTGGAGCGCTTCGGGGAGTCCCTGCTGGCGGCGCTGTCCCAGTATCGCTAGCCGCCACCCAAGCGCCCGCACAGCACGCACTTGGGGTGCGGGCGCAGCGCCGCGCGCCGCTCCATCCCGGCGGCGCGGTAGGGGTCGATGCGCAGCACCTCCCCGGGGCCCAGCGCCATGCCCGGGTGCCCCGGCGGCTCCGGGGTAGCACCCGCCAGCCAGGCGCCGCAGGCGCTCAGCCGCGCGGCGGTGGCGTGCAGGGCGGGCCCGTAGCCGGGGTCCGTGACCTGGGTGAGCACGCGGTACCAGCGGGGGTCCTCCTCGTTGCGGTGCAGGACGTAGCACACCGGGCAGGGGCCGGTGCCCTCGATCCTGGCCGGGCCGATCACGCCCTGTGCGCCGAGGAGCAGCGCGGGCAGCACGGTGGGGCAGTGGCGCAGCAGCGCCGGGACCAGCCGCCCGTACTCGGCGGCGCTGTCCACCAGGAGCACCGGGCCGCACAGGCCGTGCAGGCCCCGCGCGTCGCCCGGGGAGCCGCCCGGCGGCCTGCGCACCGCCAGCCCGTCCTCGCTCAGCAGCGCCGCGGTGAGCCGGGCGAGGCGGCTGCTTCCCAGCACCGTGATCGGGGCGCGGTCGGCGTCCGCGCGGCGCAGCACGCGGTACTCCACCAGCTCTCCCACCAGGGAGGCCGCCGCCAGCCGGGGCAGCCCGGCGGCGCGCAGCCGCTCTATGAGCTTCGACCTCGGGGTGGCCCGGCGCGCCCCGGCGAGCGCGGCGGCCACCGCGCGTGGGTGGGCGACCTCCACGATGCCCGCGCGCCGGGCGTCGATCCCGCATTGCACGCTGCGGGAGTCGCGCACCACCACGTGCGCGGCGGGCGCGAGTATCAGATCCTCGTCCGGCATGGTTCCCCCTGCTTCCCGCGCCGTCCCCCGGCGCGTTCCCCGCCTCCCATTGCAGCACAGGTACACTGCCGTGTCATGTCAGCAGAACAGCCCGCCACCCCCGAGGCCTACGAGGCCCCCGAGGTGGAGGTGATCGCCTCTCCCCGGCGCACCAAGTCCGTGCAGGCGCGTCTGGTGCAGGGGCGCATCCAGGTGCGCGTTCCGGCGGCGATGGGCCGGGCCGAGCGGGAGCGCGCGGTGGAGAAGGTGGTGGCGGGGCTGCGCCGCAAGATCTCCTCCGGGTATAGCGACGCGGAGCTGCAGCGGCGGGCGCGGCACCTCAACGCGGCCTACCTGGAGGGGCGGGCGGAGGCGTCGTCGGTGCGGTGGGTGAGCAACCAGCGGCATCGCTGGGGCTCGTGCACGGTGGGCACGGGGGAGATCCGCGTCAGCGACCGGCTGCGCGAGGTGCCCGGCTACGTGCTGGACGCCGTGCTCATCCACGAGCTGACGCACACCTTTGTCCCCGGCGGACACAGCGCGGAGTTCTACCGCTGGGCGGACCGCGCGCCCAAGGCGGAGCGCGCCCGGGGGTACCTCGAGGCATACCAGCGATACGGGAGGTAACGGACATGATCTTTACGCCACCGGGCCCCGGCGAGGCCCCGATCATCCTCGACGGCGGCCTGGGGACCCACCTGGAGCGGCGCGGGAATGACATCAGCGGCGCCCTGTGGTCCGCGCAGATCCTCAAGGACCGGCCCCAGGAGGTGCGCGCGGCGCACGCGGACTTCTTCGCCGCCGGGGCGCAGGTGGCCACCACCTGCTCCTACCAGGTGACCTTCGAGGGCGGCGGGGATGAGACCACGGCCCTGCTGCGCGCCAGCGTGCGCCTTGCCCGGGAGGCCGCCGAGGAGGCGGCGGGGAGCGGCGGCGGGCCCCGCTGGGTGGCGGCCTCGGTGGGGCCCTACGGCGCGGGTCCGGGGCCGGGCACGGAATACGACGGCGCGTACGGCAAGGATGAGCGCGAGCTGGCGCGCTGGCACGGGCCCCGAGCGGAGGCGCTGGCGGCGGCGGGCCCGGACCTGCTCCTCGCGGAGACGATCCCCTCGCTGCCGGAGGTGGCCGCCCTGTCCGTGGCGCTGCGCGGCCTGGGCCTGCCGGTGGCTCTGAGCCTCAGCGTGGCGGGCGGGAGGCTGCGCGACGGCTCCGACCTCGGGGAGGCCGCCCGCCTGGCCGGGGAGATCCCGGGCCTGTGCGCGCTGGGCGTGAACTGCTGCAGCGCCCGGGAGGCCACCGCCGCCCTGGGCATCCTGCGGCGGCACACCGCCCTCCCGCTGCTGGCCTACCCCAACTCCGGGGAGCGGTGGGACGCCTCCGCCCGGCGCTGGGTGGCCACGCCGGAGGAGCCCGCCGCGCTGCGTATCGACGCCCCGGTGGCCCTCATCGGGGGCTGCTGCCGGGTGGGGCCGGAGGAGATTGCGCGGGTGGCGCGGCGTTGGGTAGGAAACGATAGGCGATGAGGCACAGCGCCACGAAGGGCACCCCGAAGAGCACGGCCGAGACCTGCTGCGGGTCAAAGACCACGGCCACCAGGGAGGCCACGCAGGCCAGCAGCGCGATCCGGGGGACCCAGGGGTAGCCCGGCGCCCGGTAGGGGAGGTCGCGCAGCGAGCCCCGGCGGCGAGGTAGGCCCGCCGGTGGCGCAGGTGCGCGACCACGATGACGATCCACACGGCCACCACGGCAAAGCCCGCCACGGAGACGAGGGCCAGGTACACCCCGCCCGGGGAGAACACGCTGCTCAGCAGCGAGAACAGCCCTCCGGCGAGGCTGACCACCACGGCGAGCAGCGGCACCCCGCGCCGGGTGGTGCGCCCGAAGGCGCGGGGGAGCTGGCCGGCGCGCGCCAGGGAGTACAGCAGCCGGGAGCAGGCGTAGAGCCCGGAGTTGCCCGCAGAGAGCAGGGCCACGATCACCACGAGGGCCATGAGGTCCGCCGCGTAGGGCACCCCGGCCCGCTCCAAGACGAGGACGAAGGGGCTGCCCTCCACGGATTCCTCGCCGCCGGGCGGGTAGGGCAGGAGCGCGGCGACCACCACGATGGCGCCCGCGAAGAACACCACCAGGCGCAGCAGGGTGGCGCGCAGGGCGCGGGGTATCGTGCGGCCGGGGTCGGTGGCCTCGCCCGCCGTGATGGCGATCAGCTCGGTGCCGGAGAAGGCGTACAAGACCGCGAGGGTGGTCACGATCACCCCGCCGATCCCGGTGGGAAAGTATCCCTCGGGGGTGAGAAAGTTGCCCAGCAGCGGGGCCTGCTGGGCCGGGGCGCGCCAGCCCAGGATCAGCGCGCCGCCGAGCAGGATGAACACCGCGATGGCGGCCACCTTGATGCCGGAGAACCAGGCCTCCGCCTCCCCGAACCAGCGCACCGAGTAGGCGTTGAGCCCCAGCAGCAGCACGGCGAACAGCGCGCACCACACCCAGGTATCCACGCCGGGGAACCACCGCTGCGCGATCATGGCGCTGGCCGTGAACTCCGAGGCGAGGGCGGCGACCCAGCACAGCCAGTAGAGCCAGGCCGTGGCAAACCCCACGGCGGGGCCGATCGCCTTGGTGGCGTAGGTGTAAAAGCCCCCGGAGTCGGGGAACACCACGGCGAGCTCGCCCAGGCAGGTCATCACCATCCAGGCCACGGCCGCGCCGATGAGGTACGCCACCACGGCGCCCAGCGGGCCCGCCTGCGCCACGGTGTACCCGGAGCTGATGAACAGCCCGGAGCCGATCACCCCGCCCAGGGCGATCATCATGAGGTGGCGGGTGCGCAGGGCGCGGTGCACGCCGTGGTGTTCCTGGGCTTCCTGGGCCGTCATAGGCAGTGAGGATAGCCCAGGCAGGGCGGGTTAGGGGGTGTCGTTGTCTCCTTTATTTTCATCCTCGCCGCCGTCTGCCTCGCCGTCCTTGCCGCCCTCGGCCAGGCGCTTTTCCAGCTCCTCGATCTCGCTGATGGGGTCGAAGCCGTGCACGCCGCCCTCGTCGAGCAGGCCGTCGATGAACTCCGCGGAGTTTTCCAGATCCTCGGCGGTGGGCAGGAAGTCCGGGTGATCCCACACGGCGTCGCGGCGCTCCACGCCCACGGCCGCCTCCGCGCGCCGCCACAGCTCCATGGCCTCGGCCACCTTGGGGGCGGCGAACTCGATGCCCACCACCTTGGCAAAGGCCTGCTCGGCGGAGCCGCCGGTGGCGCGGCGGCGGCGCCACGCCTCGTTCATCGCGCCGGTGGAGGGGATGCGCTCGCCCATGGCCTGCGTGACCACGTGCTCCACCCAGCCCTCCACCAGCGCCAGCAGGGTCTCCAGCCGGGAGACGGCCCCGGCGTTGCGGGAGCTGATCTTGGGGCTTAGGTCCATGTTCTGGAGCTGCTGCATGGCCTCCTGGATCGCCTGCGGGTCGCCGGACTCCAGGTTGAGGCCGCGGGCGGCCTCCTCGATGTGGGAGGTATCGATCACCAGCCCCTGGGCGTATTCCTCCACGGAGGAGACCAGGCGCTCCACCAGCCACGGAACGTGCTGGAAGAGCCGCTGCCGGGCCACCTCGCGGGCGCAGATGTACATCAGGACCTCCCCGTGGGCCACGTTGAGGTCCCCGGCCACGCGCGCGATGGTGGCGGGCAGCACGGCGGTGACCCCGGCGGGGGCCACCGGCAGGCCAAAGTCCGAGCCGGTGAGCGCCTGCCCGGCGAGGTCGCCCAGGGCGTGCCCGAGCTGCATGCCAAAGTTCATGCCGGACATCTGCTTCATCATCTGCGTCATCGGGCCCATCATCTGGCGAGCCTCCTCGGGCAGGGAGTCCAGCTGCGCCTGGTTCATGTTCTCCGCCACGGGGGTGACCATGCGCTTCCACATGGGCATGGTGTTGCTCAGCCAGTCCTCCGGGGTCCAGGAGGCCACCGTGGACTGGGCGGCGGGGAGCATAGTGGCGTCGTTAAGCCACAGGTCCGCCAGGCGCACGGAGTCCGCCACGGCCTCGGACTCCTTCTTGCCCACGCCCTGATCGGAGCCGCCGAGCTGCTGGCGGGCGATGCGCTGGGCCAGGTCGTAGTTGACCGGCCCCGCCCCCTCAGGGGAGTTCATGGAGCTGCCCATGCCGGAGAGCATCTGACCAAACTGGTTCAGGATGTCCCCCAGGCCGCCGCTAAAGCCAAAGGCCCCGAAGGACTGATCGCCGCGCCGCTTATTCTCGTCGTCGTCGCCATTGCCAAAGGAAAAACCAAAGCCGCCGTTATTCATAGCACCAACCTACCGGCGCGCAGCGCGCCGCAGCCATCGGTTGTGCAACGCTGAGAGCGAACACGGGTAGCCTAATGCGATGTGAACCGCCGAATCCGAACCATCGCCTGGGGCGCGCTGCCCGTGGTGGCGCTCACCGCGCTCATCTCCGCCGACCACATCCCCGGCACCGACGTCTCCCTGACCGTCCCCTACGCGGCGGAGGGGGTGGGCCCCAGCATCGACACCCTGGGGACGGTGAAGGGCACCGAGGTGGTGGCGGTGGAGGGTGCGCGGACCTACCCCACCGCCGGGCAGCTCAACATGACCACGGTGGCGGTGCGCAGCAACATGACCCTCGCGCAGGCCGCCGCGCGCTGGCTGTTGACCGACGACACCCTGGTGCCCATCGAGCAGATCTTTCCCCCCGGCAAGTCCCAGGAGGAGGTGCAGGAGGTCAACCAGGCGGCCTTCAGCACCTCCGAGGCCAGCGCCACCGTGGCGGCCCTGAACCACCTGGGCCGCCCCATGCGGGTGACCGTGGCCGGGGTTCTTGACGGCGCCCCCGCGGGCGATCACCTGCGCGAGGGGGACGTGATCGAGCGGGTGGGGGAGACGGCCGTGGACAAGCCGGGCCAGGTGCGCGACCTCATCGGGGAGCGCGCGCCGGGCGACGAGGTGACCGTGGCGGTGCGCCGGGGCGGCGAGCAGGTGGAGGAGACGGTGACCCTGGGGGAGGACCCGCAGGAGCCGGGGCGGGCCCGGCTGGGGGTGCTCATGGGCTCGGAGTCCGCCGACGGTGTGCGCGTGGATTACAACCTCAGCGACATCGGCGGCCCCTCGGCGGGGATGATCTTCTCCCTCGCGGTGGTGGACAAGCTCAGCGAGGGGGAGCTGACGGGCGGAAAGTTCGTGGCGGGCACCGGCACCATCGCGGAGGACGGCACGGTGGGGCCGATCGGCGGGATCAAGCACAAGGTGCGCGCGGCCTCGGATCTGGGCGCGGAGCTGTTCCTGGCCCCGGCCGCCAACTGCCGCGAGGCGCTCGCGGGCAACAACGGCTCCACCGTGATCGCCTCGGTGGAGACGCTTGACGACGCGATCGCGGCCATGTCCGACTTCGCCGCGGGCCGGGAGGTGCGCACCTGCGGGTAGCGCCGGTGCGGGCTCGTCCGGCGTGGCGCGGAGTCGTGTCGCCCCAGCTCGCAGGCCACCCGCTCGCAGAAAGCCGCGCGCGTGCTGGCGGGGGCGTTTCGCGCCTTATCTTGCGGTGTGGTTGGCCCAGAGCCCAGAGACATCGTGTACGTGGCGTGTACGATATGCGAATCAAGGTGGGATGACCGCAGCGAGACGCACATTGCGCGGCATGGCGTCGTTCCGCGAGAGATGGAAGGGGAGGGCGCGCTGCGTGTTCGTGGTGACTGTGCGGGATATGACCCACAGGGAGAGGCGTGAGTTTAGGAGGAAAGCATGATCGACCCGAGCGTTTTTGAGAACGAGGATTTTTCTGCGGAGGCAGCCCGGTCCGAGCCGGCGGCGTGGGAGCCATCGGCCATGAGCGCTTTTACCACTCGCCTTCCGAAGGCCACCCTCGAGTCCCTCCGTGGCATTGCCCGAGAGCGCGGCGTGACCACGGGACAGGTGATTCGGGACATCCTCGTTGAGGCCGTCAAGGAGGAGGCGGGGGAGGAGAAAACGGTGCCGGTCTCTGCCCTGCGCGCGCTCATCGCCCAGGCCTCCTAACACAGCGCCCCGGGATCGCGCCTAGCCCTCCGCCGAATCCGTCTCCTCCGCGCTCGTCGGCGCGGCGGACTCCGTGGTGGCGGGCTCGGTGCCGGGGGCCTCCTCGGCGTCGGCAAGCCCCAGCTCCACGATCCGCTTCTCCGGGTCCACCTTGTCCGAGGAGACGAGCTGCTGCATTACCAGCCCCTTCTTGTTATCCACCACGGTGATCACGGCGGAGGTGCCCAGCGTGGACCACCCCACCACGATGTCCCCGGTATCGCGCATGACGTGCGAGCTGCGCAGCTGCGTGAGCTGCTGGGTGCTGGAGGTGGCCTTGGCGGAGGAGTCGTAGAACTGGAACTGGCCTATCCCCGGCCCGGAGCACTCGTGGGACCCCTCGAGTCCGTTGGGGGTGCAGGACTCGAACTTCTCGAAGAGCTCCGCCGGGGCCAGGGAGGCGTAGGTCGCCGCCACCTGCTTGAGGGCCTCGGACTCCTTGTCTGCCTTGGTGGGGGAGTGCGTGGTCGCCGCGGCCGAGGTCTCCTCGGAAACAGCCTGAGCAGTCTGGGCGCTCTGCGTGGCCTCGGCGGGGGAGTCCGGCTCCGCCGACTCGGAGGAACAGGCGGCGATCCCCAGCCCGGCGGCGAGGACGAGGGGGAGGGCCCTCCACGGGCGGCTGGTGCGGCGCACGGCATCGTCTCCTCGGGTGCTCACGGTGTTGACGCTCCTTATATTAGACATCCAGGGCGCCCGGGTCCTGATCCAGCCCGTAGCGCAGGGCCACGATCACCTCGGGGGCCACGGAGTCGCCCCCGCGCAGCTCCACCTGGTCGTCGGCAAAGCGCCCGGCGGCCTTACTCTCCGCCTCGGTGGGGCGGCGCTGCACCAGGGTCAGCTCCTCCCCGCTGCGCAGCACCCCGGAGAACAGGCGTGCCTGCCGGGCCGGGGAGTCCGCGCCCTCGGCGGTATCGCGGAAGCGGATCTCCTGGGCCAGGATCACCCCGGCCACCTGGGGCGGCCAGGCGATCCGGGAGAGGTAGTCCGCCAGCTCGGCGGAGCCGGGGGCGATGCCGGGCAGGCTATCCTGCACCACGAGCGTCAGGGGGGAGTCCTCGGCGTCGTCCACGTGCTCGGGGATCAGCTCGCTGGGCACGAGCCCGAACAGGGTGGGCGGGGCGTCCCACCCCTCGGCGTGGATGAAGTCCACGGCCTCCATCATGGCGCGATTGAGTGCTTGCTGGGGCTTCGCGGGCATGGGTTCCTTACTGGGGTCGTCGGGGAGCGCGGGCGCGCCGCGTGTGGCCAGGTGTGTTTCTCCTTCCGTATGGTAGGAGACTACGCGTATATCTCGTAATACACGCTGTCATCGGCATGAATAAAATACGGTAAGGAGCCCACGTTGGCGAACGCTTTTTCCCCGCCTTCCGCCCCCCGCAAGCGTCCCCCCAGGACAATAGGCTGGATCGTTGGCGTCCTCGCCTTCGTGGTCATGCTTGCCCCCATCCTGGTGGGGTTTTACACGGATTGGCTGTGGTTCGGTGAGGTGGACTTCCGGGGGGTGTTCTCCACCGTCCTCGTCGCCCGCATCGTGCTCTTCGCTCTCTTCGGCCTGGTGGCGGCGGCCATCACCTGGGCCGCCGGGTACTTCACCTGGCGCTACCGCCCGCGCGACCTGTACGGGCATGACCTCAACTCCCCCGTGCACCAGTACCGCAAGCTCATGGAGCGGTCCGTGCGCGGCCTGCTGCTCGTCATCCCCGTGTTCGTGGGCATCCTGGCGGGCTTCGTGGGGCAGAGCACCTGGCGCACCGCGCTGCTGTTCCTCAACCGCGCGCCCTTCGGCGTGGAGGACCCGCAGTTCGGCAAGGACCTCGGCTTCTACGCCTTCGACCTGCCGCTGCTCAACATCGCGGCCTCCGCGCTGTCGCTGCTGCTCGTCATCGCCTTCCTCGTCTCGGCGGTGGGCTCCTACCTGCTCGGCGGGATTCGCCTGGGCAACCAGGCGGCCGGGCTCAAGGGGCAGATCACCCGCGCCACCCGGGTGCAGCTCTCGGTGATCGCGGGCCTGTGGATGCTGGTCAAGGTGCTCGGCTACTGGCTGGAGCGCTACGCCCTGATGAACAACTCCAACGAGACGTTCACGGGCGCCAGCTACACGGACATCAACGCCCACCTGCCCGCCCGCATCATCCTCATGATTATCTCGCTGGTGGTGGCCTTCGCCTTCTTCTCCGCCGTGGTGCTCAAGGACCTGCGCATTCCCGCCCTGGGTGCGGTGCTGCTGCTCGTCTCCTCGCTGACTATCGGCACGGCCTGGCCGCTGCTCATGGAGCGCTTCTCCGTCAACCCCAACCGCGAGGCCAAGGAGCGCGAGTTCATCGCCCGCAACATCGAGGCCACGCGCCAGGCCTACGGGCTGACGGACGATAAGGTCACCTACCTGGACAACTGGGGCGCGGACGGTGCCAGCGATGAGAAGGTGGCGGCGGACGAGGCCACCATCTCCAACATCCGCCTGCTGGACCCGGACGTGCTCAGCCCCACCTTCACCCAGCAGCAACAGCTCCGCAACTTCTACGGCTTCCCGGAGACGCTCTCGGTGGACCGCTACTCCGTGGACGGCCAGATGCGCGATTACGTGGTGGCGGCCCGCGAGCTGAACCCGAACTCCCTGCGGGAGAACCAGGCGGGGTGGATCAACCGGCACACGGTGTACACCCACGGCAACGGGTTCATCGCCGCCCCGGCGAACAAGGTGGACGAGGTGGCCCGGGACGTGGGCTCCACGCGCGGCGGCTACCCGGTGTACACCGTGTCCGACCTGCAATCCAACGCCTCCGGCAACAGCGACGCGGAGAAGCTGGGCATGAAGGTGGACCAGCCGCGCATCTACTTCGGCCCCGTCATCGCCTCCGCGAACGACGGCGCGGACTACGCCATCGTGGGCGATACTGGCAACGGCCCCGTGGAGTATGACACCGACGACCAGAGCTACACCTACTCCGGCCGGGGCGGCGTGGACGTGGGCAACTGGGCCAACCGCGCGGCCTTTGCCCTGAAGTACCAGGAGATGAACCTCATTCTCTCCGACCGCGTGGGCTCGGACTCCAAGATCCTCTTCGACCGCGACCCCCGCCAGCGCGTGGAGAAGGTGGCCCCCTGGCTGACCACGGACTCCAAGACCTACCCCGCCGTGATCGACGGCCGCGTGAAGTGGATCGTGGACGGCTACACCACCCTGGATTCCCTGCCGTACTCCACGCGCACCTCGCTGCAAAACGTCACCGAGGATGCCCTGACCCCCGACGGCACCACCCAGCGCCTCATCAACAACGAGGTGGGCTACATCCGCAACTCCGTCAAGGCCACCGTGGACGCCTACGACGGCACCGTGGAGCTGTACGAGTTCGACACCGAGGACCCGGTGCTCAAGGCGTGGCGGGGCGTGTTCCCTGACGCGGTGAAGCCCCACTCCGAGATCAGCGAGGAGCTGCGCGAGCACCTGCGCTACCCGGAGGATCTGTTCAAGGTGCAGCGCGAGCTGCTGGCCCGCTACCACGTGGACGACCCGCATGTGTTCTTCACCAACGATGCCTTCTGGTCCGTGCCCGCCGATCCCACCGACGACAGCGGCAAGGAACTGCCCCAGCCCCCGTATCACATCGTGGCGGCCGATCCCAAGACCGGCAGGCCGGCCTTCCAGCTGATTACGCCCTTCCGCGGCCTGCAGCGGCACTTCCTCTCCGCGCACATGACGGCCACCTCCGACCCGGAGAACTACGGGCACATCACGGTGCGCGTGCTACCCACGGACACGCTCACGCAGGGCCCGCGCCTGGTGCAGGACACGATGTCCTCCTCGGACCAGATCTCGCGGGATCGCACCCTGTGGGAGGGCACCAACGACCTCAAGGACGGCAACCTGCTCACCCTGCCGGTGGGCGGGGGAGAGATCCTGTACGTGGAGCCGCTGTACTCCCAGCGCAAGAACCAGGACTCCGCCTTCCCGAAGCTGCTGCGCGTGCTGGTGAGCTACAAGGGCTCCATCGGCTACGCGCCCACGATCTCCGAGGCGCTGACGCAGGTGGGCATCGACCCGCACGCGGCGCAGGAGATCCGCGAGGTGGACGGCGACGCCGACGCCGCCGGGGAGAAGGGGGCCTCGGAGTCCGCGCAGGCCGAGCAGAGGGAGAAGGAGGCCACGCCGACTCCCCCGGCGAGCGGCTCGGGCTCCGAGGGCGAGGCCATCGAGAAGATCAACGACGCCCTGCGCAAGCTCGAGGGCGCCCGGGACGGTTCCTTCGAGGAGTACGGCAAGGCGCTTGACGAGCTGGATCGCGCGGTGGAGGGGTACCGCGCCGCCGAGGGGACGGACTCCTAGGCCCGCAGCGCGGGACACGCTCGCTCCCTGCTGGCCGCTTTCTTGCGGTGAGCAGGGAGTTTGTTCTTTATGGGGGTTGTGCGTATAGTTCTTACACGTCGCCAAGGCGGCGCGATACTGAAAAGTATTCGACGCGGGGTGGAGCAGCTCGGTAGCTCGCTGGGCTCATAACCCAGAGGTCGTAGGTTCGAATCCTGCCCCCGCTACCATGTCAAAGAATCCCCCGGGACTTCGGTCCCGGGGGATTCTTGCGTGCCGGGGGAGGGGTACGGCGCACACGGACTCCCCGGCGGACGCGAGCGCCTTGCGCCCTGCCCGCCCCGCGTGCCGTGGCCCCCTTTAGGCCTCCGGGCGCTCGGACTGGTCCCGGTTCCTGGCCTGGACAACGATCGCGGAGGCGGCGCTGACCGAGAGGAAGCCCATGAGCATGGTGAGCGGGGAGAAGAACGCCTGGCCGACGTTGCCGTCCATGACGAGGAGCGAGGTGAGGAACGCGATGAACCATGAGGCGAGGAGCATGAGGAGGCGTCCGCGCGTGCTTGTGGGCATAAGTTTCTCCTAGTCTGTGTTGGTCTGCCGTCGAGGCTACCAATGCCGGGGCGTGAGCGCCGGGCGGGGCGGGGCCGCGCCGTCCAGCCGAATCGCAGAACCCCTATCCTGGGCACCATGCCGCTGATCCTGCGCCTCCCCGTGGCCGCCTACGAGGCCCGGGTCCGTGAACTCAACGTCCTGTGCTCCACCGAGCGGTTCGACTTCCTGGCCGGAGTGGGGGTGCTCGGCGCGGGCCCGTGCCCCTCAACCCGGGCGTGGCGGGGGAACCGGAGCAACGCGGACTGGGCGGACTTCCTCGGCAGCGTCATGCGCTTTCACGAGGGTGTCGGCCTGCCCGAGGGGTGGCCTCCTACGGATTTTCTTCTCGCGGAGGTTTGGGGCGAGGGGGACGGAAGGGGCGGCGGCCCGGTCGTCGTCGGGCGCGCGTCCGTCCGGTACGGGCTGACCGAGGAGCTGCTGAACCACGGCGGCCACATCGGCTACGCCGTGGCGCCGGAGTTTCGGCGCCGGGGCTATGCCACCGAGATCCTTCGCCAGACGCTGGTTCTTCTGTACTCCAGGGGCGTTCGCCGCGCGCTGCTCGTGTGCGACGACGATAACGCCGGCTCCGCCCGCGTCATCGAGGCCAACGGGGGAGTCCTGGAGGATCGGCGCCGCTGCCCGGGAGGTGGCCCCCTGAAGCGGCGCTACTGGATTCCCCTCGGGCGGGGGCCGCGTCCCGATGCCACCGCCGGGACGCGGAGTATTAATGGATGCCGCGGGCCGCGATGCGCATAATGCGCTCCCCGTAATCCCGCCCCTGATCGATCCTCGTCTGCCATTGGCTGCGGTTCACGGGCTTATCCCTCTTATCCCGTGGGCTTATCCAGGCATCTCTTTCGAGGAGTTTTTCTACCAGTTCGTCGTAGGCGGCAAGAAATGCGTCGGGGTCTTTCTCGGGGATCGTGACGTCCCCAAGCGCCCGCGCCACGCCGCTCATGTTCATGCCGAATCCGGGAGGATAGGTCTTTCCCTCGAGAAGGATCTTTCCGTCATCCTTGCGCATTGTGACGATAATCCCGGAGCTATCCCCGAGGTCCAGGGACGGCCCGGTGAAGCATTCGTCCAGGATGGTGACCTTATCCCCCGCGTCGAGGGACTTGGGCAGTAGGGTGGTGAGGAACCTGGTTGAGTTTTCTTCCGTGGTCATTTTTCCCCTTGTGGTTATTCTTTTATTTCCCTCATTTTAGGTTTCCTTGTTGCGTGGCGCAAGGATCGGTTCGGCTCGTGTTCGAGCCACATCGGGCCCGCCTATCGGATCGCGGCGGCGGCAATGTTATTCCTATTTATCGCCGTGGGATGAGGGGGTAAATAGGGAATTAAAGTGGCTATTTATTTCGCTTGTGCGCAATTGGGGCAATGCCGGGGTCCCCCCTGTCGCCGGGTCGGGCCAGGGAGGGGGGTGGAGCGGGACCGCCCCCGCCTCGCACTGCGCCGCCCCAGGTCGGGCAGGTCTGCAATCTTAAGGGGGTCGGGAGTGAATCCCGCACGCTAAGTCTCACACTCCGTATATAATCGCTCGGGCGGCCATAAAGTCCACCTTTCCTATATAAAATGATATATACCATACTTCACGCGCTTTTTACTGCAGGCTACCCTGGTCTAACATCTGGTGTGGATACTCTGTTGTGTCCATCGCTTCTATCTGGGAAGGTGTAATTAGACCTGTGAAGTTCTTAAAAGCATCCGCCGCGTGTGTCGCGGCGCTGGGCCTGGCCCTCGGCGTAAGTGGCGCACCTGCACTGGCGGCTCCGGGCTCGAGTGATCAGCAGCCGGTCGGCGGCGACGCGGTCCTGGACTGGACCGGCATGGGCCCGCACGGCCCCCGCGCGCACGACTTCATCGACGTGATGAAGAACCAGGGCATGACGGAGGACATTAGCCCCCTGGGTTCCAACGTGTCCTGCGTTCCGGCGGAGGGGGAGAACCCGGTCATCCTGCTGCACGGCCTGAACTCCAACTCCTATCAGACCTTCGCGGCCATGGCCCCGGACCTCGCGGGCATGGGCAAGTGCGTCTACGCCTTTAACGTGGGCAAGCTGCCGGGCACCCCCACCCCGGACGGCAGCTCCGTCCTGGGGTCGATCCCCACCTTCCGGGCGATGGCCCCGATCAACGATTCGATCGATCAGATCAGCCGGAAGATCGACCAGGTCAAGGCCATGACCGGGGCCAGCGAGGTGGACATGGTGGGTCACTCCGCGGGCGCCACCATCGCCACCGCGTACGCCAAGCGGGTGCATGGCGAGGGCGTGGGCACCATCGTCTCCATCGCGGGCGTGCTGCACGGCACCACCCTGCTGGGCACCTCGTACGGGCTGAACAAGCTGAACGCCATCGGCGGCATGGGGGATCTTGCCACCGCGCTGATCGCCAGCCCCAGCGTGCGCGACCTCCTGCCGCACAGCGAGTTCAACGAGTGGTTCCAGGAGGGCGGCATCGAGGTTCCCGGCGTCAATTACGTCTCCATCTCCACGCGCTTTGACGAGGCGGTCACCCCGACGTCGGCGAGCCAGTACACCGCTGCCGGCGCCCGGAACTACGTGCTGCAGGACGGCTGCTCCCTCGACGCCTCGGAGCACCTGGGTATCACGTTCTCTCCCCGCGCCATCGCCCTGACCGCCAACTCCCTGGGGCGCGAGGTCGAGGTCCCCTGCGTCCCGGTCACGGCCTCCTCGGATAACAGCTCCCCGGAGGTCGGGTCGGTCAACGTTCCCACCCTGCCCGGGGTGTCGGAGGGCTTTAGCCCGGTGGACGAGCTGTCCTCTCGGCTCTCCTCGTAGGCGGCATTGTTCGGGGGAGGGCGAGGCGGGCGCGCAATGTCATGCGCCCATGCCGCGCCCTTTATTCTTTTTTGGATATAAACCTTATCGACCTAAAGGGAACTTTTGGAGGGGCGGGCGGGGTAAGAAAGTACCCTTGTTTCGGGGTGTGTAGACGGTATAATTTTTCCCAAAAGGTATGGAAAGTTCGATGATAATGGGCACCGCGTTCTAGATATTTGTCCCATATCGCGGAATTATGATTATCTTTCTGGACTTCCCGGGAATTTACGGTAAGGAAGCATTGCAATGTCTCGTTTCAAGCGCAGGGGGCTGGCCGTCGCGGTGTGCTGCGGCCTGCTCTCCCTGACCCCCGTCCAGGCCCTCGCGCAGGGGCACGCCCCGGAGCAGCCCCCGGCCCCGGAGAGGGCCGCCCACGAGACCCAGGCCACCCCCGCCCAGCCCAGCATCACCCAGCGCGGCCCCATCGAGCAGCACGGCCGCTGGTACACCGACGGCGACGGCCGCGCCTTCCTTACCGCCGGGGTCAACATGGTGTACAAGCACGATCCCTACACGGCGGAGGCCGCGGGCTTCGACGCGGAGGACGCCCAGTGGCTGCAGGACAACGGCTTCGATTCCGTGCGTCTGGGCATCATGTGGAAGGCGGTGGAGCCGCAGCCGGGCGTCTACGACGACGCCTACCTGGAGTCCATCGCGCGCACCGTGGACGAGCTGAGCGCGCGGGGCATCGCCGTGCTCATCGACGCCCACCAGGACATGTACAACGAGAGGTTCGAGGGCGAGTTCGCCCCGGACTGGGCCGTGATCGACGACGGCCTCCCGAGCCTGCTCAAGGCCGGTTTCCCCACGAACCAGGCCGTGAACATCGGCCTGCTGCGCGCCTATGATAACTTCCTGAGCAACGCCCCCGGCCCGGGCGGGGTGGGCCTGCAGGACCGCTACGCGGCGATGTGGGGGCACGTGGCCGGGTACTTCCAGGGCCGCCCCGGGATCATGGGGTACGACGTGATGAACGAGCCCTGGCCGGGCTCGGCCTACCCGCTGTGCTACCTCACGCTGGGGGACTGCGGGGAGGCCACGGGGAGGCTCGACGCCCTGCACGAGAAGGCGGCCCGCGCCATGGTCGAGGCCGATCCCCGCGCCATCGTGCACTACGAGCCCTACTCGATGTGGAACACCGGGATCGATACCCGCCCGGCCCGCCCGGCCAGCGCCCCGCAAGCGTCGTTGAGCTGGCACGTGTACTGCACCACCAACGCCCTGTTCGGTTCCTACGCGGGCTGCGACCTGCCGGACTCCCTCACCTTTGACAACGCGGAGAGGACCGCGGCGGCGCAGGGGAGCGCGCTGCTGCTGAGCGAGTTCGGCGCCACGGATGACGCCGCCACGCTTGGCGGGGTGATCGGCAGGGCGCGCGAGCGCCTGATCGGCTGGCAGTACTGGTCCTACTGCGGGTGCGACGACCCCACCACGCAGAACCAGCGCGAGCAGGGGATCGTGGCGGACCCCACCGTCCCCGGCCCGGTGACCGCCGACGCCGTGAACGCGGACAAGCTGGCGATCCTGGCGGCCCCGCACGTCCGCGCCGTGGCGGGCACCCCCGCCGAGGCCCACTGGGACGCCCAGGCCCGCACCTACGTCACCTCCTGGGACGCCGCGCGGGTGGACGGCCAGGGCAGCTTTGCCCCCGGAGCCGTGAGCGAGATCGCGGTTCCGGCCGCCAACTTCCCCGCCGGGTACACCGCCGAGGTCGCCGGCGGCCGGGTGGTCTCGGAGCCGAACGCCACCAGGCTGCTGGTGGAGTCCACCGGGGAGGAGCCGGTCACGGTCACGGTGCGCCCCAGGTAAGAGCCGCCTAGCGCATGGTTCGGGTGATCTTCCCGAAGCGCAGCAGGCCGCTCATCACGGCGGCGTAGGCGCGGCGGGGCAGCCGACGCGGCCCCTGCAGCGTCATGAACCGCTGCTGGGCGATGGTCTGGGCGTCGGTGTACTTGGTGATGCCCTCGTCGCCGTGCCGGTGCGCCATGCCGGACTCCTTCACCCCGCCGATGGGGGAGTCGTAGGAGGCCCAGCCCGCGGAGAAGCCGTCGTTGATGTTCACCGAGCCCGCCTCGATGCGGGGCGCGGTGGCCCAGCCGGTGGCGGGCGCGGCAAAGACGCTGGAGTTGAGCCCGTAGGCGGTGTCGTTGCACAGCTCGATGGCCTCGTCCAGGCTGGACACCCGCTCGATGTAGATCACCGGGCCAAAGACCTCCTCGCGCCGGAGCCGGGCGCCCTCGGGGACGTCGGCAAGCACGGTGGGTTCGTAGAAGTAGGGGCCGAGGTCGGGGCGCTCCCTGCCGCCGGTGAGCACGGTGGCGCCGAGGCTGCGGGCGTCCTCGACGTAGGAGCGCACGGTGTCGAGCTGCTTTTGGGAGGCGAGCGAGCCCATCTGGACGTCCCAGCCGAAGCCCGCGCCGAGCCTGGTTGCGGCCACCCGGCGGGTGAAGGCCTCGGTGAACTCCTCGTAGACGGCGTCCTCCACGTAGATGCGCTCGATGGAGACGCAGAGCTGCCCCGAGTTGGCCAGGCAGCCCAGGACGGCGGAGTCGAGGGACTTCTCGATGTTCGCGTCGCGGGCCACGATCATGGGGTTCTTGCCGCCGAGCTCCGCGGAGTAGCCGATGAGCCGCCGCCCGCAGATCTCCCCGAGGGTCTTGCCGGTGGCGGTGGAGCCGGTGAACATGAGGTAGTCGCAGCGCTGCGCGATGGCGGTGCCCACCACCCGCCCGGAGCCGGTGACCACCTGGAGCACGTCCTCTGGGAGGCCCGCCCGCTCGAGCAGGTCCAGGCAGGCGAGCAGACAAAAGGGGGTGGTGGAGTCCGGCTTGGCCACCACCGCGTTGCCCGCCATGATCGCGGCGATGGCGTCGGAAACGCCCAGGGTCAGGGGGTAGTTCCACGGGCTGATCTGGCCCACCACACCCTTGGGGCGGTGGTAGGTGTAGGTCTTGGTGAGGAACGGCACGGCGCCCCACCTGCGCTGCGGGGAGAGGAGCCTGCCCGCGCTGAGCGCGTAGTGCCGGGCGTTGATGGCGATGTCAAGGACCTCGTCGAGGGCCGAGGTGCGGTTCTTGCCCGTCTCGAGCTGCGCGATGTCCATGAGGAGGCCGCGGTTGCTTAAGACGAGGTCGTGGAACCGCAGCAGGATCGCGCGGCGCTGCTTAAAGGAGGTGCGGGCCCAGGATCGCTGCGCCGCGCGCGCCCGCTCGAAGGCGGCGTCCACGTCCTCCTCGTTGGCCGTGGGCACCCACCCTAGGTCGGCCCCGGTGAAGGGGTTTTCCACGGTAAGGCGGGGGCGGTCGGGGGTAGTGCGGAGGCGGGCGCTGACGGTCAGGGCGCGCAGCCGGGCGGCTAGGTCCTCGGGGAGGGGCTGGTCGAAGCGGATTTTATGGTGCATGACACAAAATCGTACATCGTGTGATCTGCGTTTGCTATAGTGTGGTTCCATGCAGAAAAGTATTTTTATTTCGGGCGGCGCCGCGGGTATCGGGCGCCAGGTAGCGCTGCGTTTTGCCGCGAGGGATGGATAGTGGGCGTGTACGACCGCGACGAGAAGGCGCTCGCCGCGCTCCGGGAGGAACACCCGGAGATCGTCACCGGCCCGTTGGACGTCACGGACGCCGGGCAGTGGGAGGCGGCCCTGGCGGCCTTTACCTCCCACACCGGCGGCAGGCTGGACGTGCTGGATAACAACGCGGGCATCATCGGGGACGGGGACATCGTGGACCAGGACCCCGCCCTCATCGCCGCGCAGAACAACGTCAACTGCACCGGGGCGGTCCTGGGGGCGCGGGCCGCGCACCGCTACCTCAAGGCCACC
The DNA here is from genome assembly GCF_000375365.1 of Corynebacterium mastitidis DSM 44356. Taxonomy (GTDB): domain Bacteria; phylum Actinomycetota; class Actinomycetes; order Mycobacteriales; family Mycobacteriaceae; genus Corynebacterium; species Corynebacterium mastitidis. The sequence continues at coordinate 223,801 of NZ_AQXB01000004.1, forward strand.
AGGGGCTCCCACCTGGTGAACATGGGCTCGGCCTCCGCCATCTACGGCCAGCCGCACATCACCCCGTACTCCGCCTCCAAGTTCTACATCACGGGGCTGACCGAGGCCCTGGACCTGGAGTGGCGTGGAGACGGCATCCGCGTGGTGGGCCTCATGCCGCTGTGGGTCAAGACGAAGCTGGCGGACGTGGAGGCCGCCTCCACCAAGCGGCTGGGGGTTCGGATCACCCCGGAGCAGGTGGCGGAGACGGTGTGGAAGGCCGTCAACCCCCGGAACGCGATCGAGCGGCGGCGGCTCTTTTACTCGGTGTCCGCCCCGGACCTGGCGTTTCGTTACCTGCGCCGCCTAGCCCCGCAGCCGCTGGCGCGGCTGGTCAACATGTTCGCCGCGGGCTAGCCCCGGCGCATCCCCCTATACACGCCGACGCCGCGCGGAGCCGGACAACCAGGTCCGGCCCGCGCGGCGTCGCGGTGCTGGCCTAGAAGATCGCCTGCAGGATCACCACGCCCACGGCGCCCACACCGGCGGCGGCGGGAATGGTGATGACCCAGGCCAGGGCGATGGGTCGCATGAGCTTCCAGTTGGCGGCCTTGTTCACCAGGCCCACGCCGAGCACCGCGCCGATGAGGATGTGCGTGGAGGAAACAGGCAGCCCCAGCAGGGAGGCGCCCATGACCACCGCGGCGGCGGCCAGCTCGGCGGAGAAGCCGGAGGCCGGGTGCATCTTGGTCAGCCCCGTGCCCACGGTGACGATCACGGTGCGGCCGATGAACCAGAGGCCGCACACCAGCGCGATGCCGCAGGCCAGCAGCAGCGGCGCGGGCACCTCGGCCTTGGCGTTGATGTCCCCGGTCTTGAGCACGTCGAGCACGGCGGCGAACGGACCCACGGCGTTGGCGATGTCGTTGGAGCCGTGGGAGAACGCGAAGGCGGCGGCGGTAAACACCTGGAGCCAGGAGAAGAGCAGGAAGGTGGAGCGGTCGAGGTCGTGGCGCTTGAGCGCGCGGGCGAAGATGAACACCGCCATCCACACCGCGGCCCCGATCATGCCCATGATGAGGAAGTTGCCCACGTTGTCGATGCCCAGGTGCAGGTTCTTCAGCCCCTTGAACAGCATCATGGCGCTGATGATGATGGCGCCGAAGGCCGCGAGGAAGGGCACCCAGCGCTCCAGGGCGCGGTGGGATTCCACGTCGTTGGCCTTGGCCTCGATGTCGTAGAGCTCGCGGTAGTACTCGGATTCCAGGTCCTCGCGGTTGTAGTCGCCGCGCTGGGTGGTCACGGCGTCGCGCGCCATGGCGTTGGTGTAGGCGATCTGCTGGAGCTCGCTGAGGCGCTCGAAGGACTCCTTGTGGCGGTTCTTCAGTGCAAAGCGCTCCTGCTTGATCTCGCGCAGCTTGCGGTCCGCCTCCTCGTTGTACACGAGGATGCCGCGCTTGATCGCGCCAAAGAGCAGGTAGGCGGCCACGCCGCCGAGCACGGGGGAGAGGAACCAGGAGATCACGATCTGCCCGATCTGATCCCACTGCACCATCTCCCAGCCGCCGCTGTGGTCGCGGAAGCCCACGCACAGGGCCGCGCCCACGATGCCGCCGATGATGGAGTGGGTGGTGGACACCGGCCAGCCCATGCGGGTGGCCACGAGGAGCCAGAGGGCCGCGCCGAGGAGCGAGGACATCATGATGTACACGAAGGTCATCGGCTCCATCGAGCTATCCAGGTCCACGATCCCGGAGCGCACCGTCTCGGTGACGTCGCCTCCGGCGAGGATCGCGCCGCCCACCTCAAAGACTGCGGCGATCATCAGCGCCTGCTTCATGGTCAGCGTTCCGGCGCCCACGGAGGTGCCAAAGGAGTTGGCTACGTCGTTGCCGCCGATGTTGAAGGCCATGAAGAAGCCAAAGACGATGGTCAGGATGAGCACCGCGTAGTGGATGGACTGGTTGACCTCGCCGATCGCCCAGAACACGAAGGTGCCAAAGGTGACCGCCAGCAGGAGGCCAAAGGAAAGGTGCCACCATTTATCGCTGGTAGCCTGCGCCGCCGGGGCATCGCTAGGAGCGCCGGTCGTAGTCGCCGCGTCAGACATATGGATGAGGGTCCTCAGGTAGAACGAACATGCGTAGGTTGTGCGCGCTCGCGGGCGGCGAGGGCGCCGTGCGCCCGCGCCGCGCACGGCGAACATCTACGTTATAGCGGGCCAAGGTGAACGCAGAGTTAACCAAAAAAGAAATATGGGGAGGGTGTGGCGCGGGGTGCCGGGGCCTAGAAGATCTTGACCACGCGGGAGGTGATGGGGATGAGGTGCTCGAGGAAGTGCAGGACGTCGCCGGCGGGGGAGCCCTCCGCCTGGCTCGCGCTGGGCTGGGGAGTCTCCCGCTGGGGGTGCTCCGTCGGGGCGGAGCTGGCCCCCGCGCTCAGGGCGCTGGTTGCGATGGCGGCGGAGGCGAGTGCGGCGGCGATGCTCGTGCGGGAGATCTTCATGATGCGTCTTTCGCTGCGTGGGGCGTCACGGTTCGTTCCTTCATCAATGTGGCCCCGAGTCTAGGGCGGCAAGGGGGAGCGGTTCAATGCCCGTGGGACAGTTCGGGACGAAGTGATACCCCCTTATGGGGGTGGTGTGCGGCGGGGAGGGGCCGCGTCCCAGGTGGCGCGGTGTGGCACGTGTGGGTTGTGGTGCAAAAGTATATGGGTGGGGCGGATTGCGGGGTGGGTACTAGGATGGGGCGCGTGATAAAGCTCCTTTCCTCAAGCGCAATGACCCGTGCCCGCGCTCGCGGCCGCAGGTGGCTGCTCGGCGCCGTCGCCGGGGCCACGGTGGCGGTCCCGGCCCTGGCCGCGCCGGTGGCACCGACGGCCCAGGCGGCCCCGGCGGGCAACATCGTGACGCTGGGCGATTCCTTCACCGCCAACCCCTCGGCGCTGTACAAGAACTTCGGCGGCGTGGTGCCGGGCCTCGTGCCCGCGGACTACCCCAACCAGGAGGGCTGCCTGCAGGCCCCGGACAACTGGCCCCGCCTGCTCGGCTCCCAGGTGGGCGCCCCGGTGGCGGACTGGTCCTGCACCGCGCAGACCTCCCGGACCATGTTGGGGCGTCTGGACCGGGCCATCGCCACCGGGGACCTGCACCCCGGCACACGGGCCGTGGTCATGGCCATCGGCATGAATAACTTTGGCCCCTTCGGGGTCAAGGACGGCACCAACCCGCTGGACGGGCCGAGCCACCGGCAGGCCTTCCTCGACGACATGCGCGCCGCCGCCGAGCGCATCCGCGCGGTGGCCCCCGGAGCGAAGATCGTGCTCTCCGGCATGCCCTCGGTGTCCACGGGCCCCTCGTTCTGCGCGGTGAACATCCACCCGGATAACCCCGGGCTCCTGCCGGAGGGGCTGCACATCCCGCTGCTGGGTCAGGTGGAGGACGAGAACTCCGAGCGCCAGGCCCAGGCCGCCGCGGACAACGGCATGGCCTTCGTGAACCTGCGGGACGCCACCCGGGAGAACGGCACCTGCGCGCCCAAGGACTCCGAGCGCATGGTGGCGGGCATCGTGGACGTCACCAGCCCGCAGTGGAACATCGTGTTCCACCCCACCATCGTGGGGTCGCGGTACATGGCGGAGCAGATCGCCCCGCACGTCTAGGGTTCTCCCGCCGGAGGGGCGTTCCTCTATCCCCCGGTACCCCGCAGCGCCGCCAGCACGTCCTCGTGCAGGATGCCGTTGGTGGCCACCGCGTTACCCCCGTGGGGGCCCTCCTTCCCGGAGAGCGAGGTGAATCGGCCCCCGGCCTCGGTGACCAGGCAGGACAGCGCGGCGAGGTCCCACAGGGAGACCTCCGGCTCGGCGGCGATGTCCACCGCCCCCTCCGCCACGAGGCAGTAGGAAAAGAAGTCCCCGTAGCCGCGCAGCCGCCAGGTGCGTTCGGTCAGCGCCAGGAAGGGATCGCGCAGGCCCCGCTGGGTCCAGCCCTCCAGGGAAGAGAAGGAGAGCGAGGCGTCGCGCAGGTCGCTGACCTGGGAGGCCCGCACGCGGGTGGGACTCCCGCCCGCGAAGGTGCGCCACGCGCCGTGGCCTTCGGCCGCGTACCAGCGGCGGGCCAGGGCGGGGGCGGAGACCACGCCCACGCTCGGGTGGCCGTCGATCAGCAGGCTAATCAGCGTGGCCCACACGGGCACCCCGCGCACGTAGTTCTTGGTGCCGTCGATGGGGTCGATCACCCACTGCCGCCCGTGGAAGGCCACGCTGCCGCCGAACTCCTCTCCCAGCACCGCGTCCTCCGGGCGGTGGGCGGCCAGCAGGGAGCGCAGCTCCTGCTCGCAGGCCAGGTCGGCGTCGCTCACCGGGGTCATGTCCGGCTTGGCGCTCACGGCGAGGTCGGCGGCCTCGAAGCGGTCCAGGGTCAGCGCGTCGGCGGCGTCGGCTAGGCGCAGCGCCAGCTCCAGGTCAGTCACGGTAGTCCTCCAGTATCCCGGCGATGTCCGCCACGGCGGCGGGGTTGCCCGCCACGCACCAGGTCACCCCTCCGGCCTCCACCTCGGCGGTGGCCCCACCCGCGCCCTCCACGAGGGCCTTGCCGGGCAGCCAGTCCCAGGCGGGCACGCTGTGCTGTATCCAGGCGCCCAGGGTCCCGTCGGCCACCCCGGCGAGGTCCACCGAGCCGGCGCCGAGCATGCGCAGCGTGGCGGCCCCCTGCGCCACGGACTCCCAGGCCCCGCGCACCCCCGGCCGCGCCATCCACGTGGGGTGCAGGTAGGTGGCCAGGCTGACCTCCCCGAGGGGGTGGGGGGCCAGGGCCGCCACCTCGGCGTCGTCGCGGGTCGTGGCGCGCCCGGGGCCGCCGCACCAGGTGTATCCCATCGCGGGGCGGTGCACCGCGCCGAGCAGCAGGCGGCGCGGGGAGCGCGGCTCGCCCTCGACGAGCGCCAGGGCGGAGCACCAGTAGTCGGACCCGGAGGCGAAGTTGTACGTGCCGTCCACGGGGTCGATGACCCAGGTGCGGCCGCTGCGGGGCTTGCGCGCCGCCCCCTCCTCGCCCAGCAGGCCGTCCTCGGGCCGGATCAGCTCCAAGACCCGGGCGATGAAGCCCTCGGCGGCGCGGTCGGCGTCGGTGACCACGTCCGTGCGGGAGGTCTTATAGTCGGTTGTTACCCCGGACTCGCGCATGCGCCAGGCCAGGCGCCCGGCGTTGAACACGAGGGCGGTGGCCAGGCGCTCGTCGGGGTCCTCGGCGTGGGCCACCGCGAAGGTCTTGGCGAGGGCGGCCACCATGTCATCCAGGTTGGCGGGCGTTTCTGTGGGGTCGGTCATGCTTCTATTTGTACTAGCGGTTCGGGCTGCTGTGCGTTGCGACGCCCACCGCGCCCCGCCTATTCCTTGACGGTGCGTGGGGCAGGGGAGAGGATGTGGGCATGACTCTTGTCTTTGTTTTTGTTGGGGTCCTCATCTACTGGGGCACGCCGGTGGTCGTGGCGGCGGCGCTGCTGTACGCCTATCGACGCCGCGAGGCCAGCGCCCCCGTGCGGTGGGACTCCGGCAGGGGGCCGGGGTGGGGCGTGATCATGCTGTTTTCCCTGCTGGCCGGGGTGGCATGGATGGCGGTCTGGTATAGCTGGGGCGGAGGCCCCGGGCACAACCAGTATCCGCACTGGCAGGTTGCCTGCTCGGCGGTGTGCATCGCGGCCTCCACGGCGGGGCTGGGCTGGTGGGCGCGCTGGCGGCTCAGTGGGCCGCTGGCCGCGGTTGTGGGCTCGGTGGCGGGGGTCTGCGCGGTGTTCGCCGCGGTGGGGGCCCGGGAGGACGATACCGGCCTGTGGGCGGCGGGCATGCTGCTTCTCATGTGGTGTGCGGGCGTGGGGCTGTTCCTGGTGGCCTCGGTGGTCTCGGGGATTCACGCGTATGGGACGCGGGGATGCTCGCAAGAAGGTGCCGCCCACGGGGCAAAGCGGGAAGGTCCACCGCAGCCGGTAGAATAGGCGACCATGCGACCGGAGATTACGTCAGACCTTCAGGACCTTGATTCCACGCTCACCACGATCGAGCGGGTCATGGACCCCGAGGAGATGGCAACGCGCGTCCGCGAGCTGGAGGCGCAGGCCGCCGATCCGGGGCTGTGGGACGACCCGGACCACGCGCAGTCCGTGACCACGGAGCTGTCCAACGTGCAGGCCCGCCTGCGTCGGCTCTCGGACCTGCGCGGCCGCCTGGACGATCTGCCGGTGATGTACGAGCTGGCGGAGGAGGAAGAGGAGGGCCTGGCGCTGGCGGACGAGGAGCGCGCCGAGCTGCGCGAGGCCATCGAGTCCCTCGAGGTCAAGACCATGCTCTCCGGCGAGTACGACGCCCGCGAGGCGGTCATCAACATCCGCTCGGGCGCGGGCGGGGTGGACGCGGCGGACTGGGCGGAGATGCTCATGCGCATGTATATCCGCTGGGCGGAGAAGAACGGGCACTCCGTGGACGTGTATGACATCTCCTATGCGGAGGAGGCGGGGATCAAGTCCGCCACCTTCGTGGTGCACGGGGATTACCTGTACGGCCAGCTCTCGGTGGAGCAGGGCGCGCACCGCCTGGTGCGCATTAGCCCCTTCGACAACCAGGGGCGCCGCCAGACCTCGTTTGCGGAGGTGGAGGTGCTGCCGGTGGTGGAGCAGACGGACCACATCGACATCCCGGAGGCCGACGTGCGCGTGGACGTCTACCGCTCCTCCGGCCCCGGCGGGCAGTCGGTGAACACCACGGACTCCGCGGTGCGCCTCACGCACATCCCCACGGGCATCGTGGTGACCTGCCAGAACGAGAAGTCGCAGATTCAGAACCGCGCCTCGGCCATGCGGGTGTTGCAGGCCAAGCTGCTGGAGCGCAAGCGCCAGGAGGAGCGCGCGGAGCTGGACGCCCTGGGCGCGGGCGGCAACGCCTCCTGGGGCAACCAGATGCGCTCGTACGTGCTGCACCCCTATCAGATGGTCAAGGACCTGCGCACCGGCTACGAGGTGGGCGATCCCTCCAAGGTGCTCGACGGCGACATCGACGGCCTGCTGGAGTCCGGCATCCGCTGGCGCATGGCGCAGCAGGAGGGGGAGTAGACGGTATGGTGCGGGGCCGTCGCGCACCGCGCCGTTCTTTCACACCCGCCACAGGCGTTTCCTATGTCCTGGGAGTTCGCTAGAATCATCAAGCGTGATTACGTTCGACTCCGTCACCAAGGTCTACAAGACCTCCACCCGGCCTGCGCTGAATAACATCTCGCTGCAGATCCAGCCGGGGGAGTTCGTATTCCTCATCGGCCCCTCCGGCTCGGGCAAGTCCACTTTCCTCGAGCTGCTGATCCGGGAGGAGACGCTGACCTCCGGCAACCTGCATGTGGGCTCCTTCCACGTGAACAAGCTGCGCGGCAAGCAGGTCAACGAGCTGCGCCGCAGCATCGGCTACGTGTTCCAGGACTTCCGCCTGCTGCCCAAGATGACGGTGTATGACAACGTGGCGTTCGCCCTCGAGGTGATCGGCACCAAGCGCCGCGAGATCGAGAAGTCCGTGCCGGAGACCCTGGAGCTGGTGGGGCTGGCCGCCAAGGCCAACCGCATGCCCGGCGAGCTGTCCGGCGGCGAGCAGCAGCGCGTGGCCATTGCCCGGGCCTTCGTGAACAGGCCGCAGGTGCTGCTTGCCGACGAGCCCACCGGCAACCTCGACCCCGATACCTCGGACGGGATCATGAACCTGCTCACGCTGATTAACCGCACCGGCACCACCGTGATCGCCTCCACCCACAACGCCCGCGCCGTCAACGACATGCGCCGCCGCGTGATCGAGCTGAAGCTCGGTGACCTGGTGCGCGATGACGCCCACGGCGTGTACGGCGAGTCCCACTAGCGCGAGAGGAATAAGGCATAGCCATGAACACCGGATTCGTGCTGCGCGAGGCATTCAAGGGCCTTGGCCGCAACATCACCATGACCGTCGCGCTGGTGATTACCACCGCGATCTCCCTGGCCCTGCTGGCCACCGGCTTCCTGGTCACCCACATGACCTCGGAGACCAAGCAGATCTACCTGGATCGCGTGGAGGTGATGATCCAGCTCGACGAGGACATCTCCGGCAGCGATTCCGACTGCTCCTCCGAGGACTGCAAGGAGGTCTTAGACGCCCTCGACGGCGCCGAGGGCGTGGAGTCCGTGACCTTCCGCTCCCGCGAGCAGTCCTACGAGCGCTTCGTGGAGGTGTTCAAGGACACCGACCCCGAGCTGGTCAAGGAGACCGACGAGGACGCCCTGCCCGCCGCCCTGCACGTTCGCCTGACGGACCCGCTGGACACCACCCCGCTGGAGGCGGTGGAGGACATGCCGCAGGTGGCCGAGATCGTGGACCAGGTGGACGACCTGCGCGGGGCCACCGACAACCTGGACTCCGTGCGCAACGCCACCTTCCTGCTCGCCGCCGTGCAGGCCATCGCCGCGATCTTCCTCATCGCCAACATGGTGCAGATCGCCGCGTACAACCGCCGCGACGAGATGGCCATCATGCGCATGGTGGGCGCCTCGCGCTGGTACACCCAGGCCCCCTTCGTCCTGGAGGCCGTGGCCGCCACGCTCATGGGCGCGGCCTTTTCCACCCTGGGCCTGTTCCTGGGCAAGGCCTTCGTGGTGGACAAGGCCCTGTCCGGGCTGTACGACGCCCGCCTCATCGCCCCGGTGACCAGCTCGGACATCTGGGTGGTCCTCCCCGGCGTGGTGCTCGTGGGCATCGTCTTTGCGGCCCTGACCGCGCAGGTCACGCTGCGGGCCTACGTGCGCAAGTAGGCGCCCCTCCGGGGTAGCATGGCAGGAACTATGGCCAAAAAGAAGAAGAAAAAGGTGGTGGGCGGCGCCGGGGTCATCGCCAGCAATCGCAAGGCCCGGCACGATTACACCATCCTGGAAACGTACGAGTGCGGCATCGCGCTCGTGGGCACGGAGGTGAAGTCCCTGCGGGAGGGCAAGGCGTCGCTCGTGGAGGCCTTCGCCACCGTGGACGACGGCGAGGTGTGGCTGCGCCACCTCCACATCCCGGAGTACTCACGCGGCTCCTGGACCAACCATTCCCCGCGCCGCGTGCGCAAGCTCCTGCTGCATCGCCGCGAGATCGACTCGATCATGGGCAAGGTGCGCGACGGGCGCAAGACCCTTGTCCCGCTCTCCCTCTACTTCAAGGACGGGCGGCTCAAGGTGGAGCTGGGGCTCGCCGAGGGTAAGCAGGCCTACGACAAGCGCCAGGCGATCAAGCGGCGCACCGAGGAGCGCGAGATCGTGCGCGACCTGGGCCGCAAGATCAAGGGCGTGCATGCGTGACGGCCCGCCCGGTGAAGGTCCACGACCTGCTGAGCGGGCGCGTCGACGCCCCGGGCGTGCGGGTGCTGGTGGACCGCCTCTGGCCCCGTGGGGTGGCCAAGAACGACCTCGCCTATGACCTCTGGCTTGGCGGGGCGGCCCCGAGCGCCGAGCTGCGGCGATGGTTTGGGCATGAGCCACGGCGCTTCGAGGAGTTCCGCTGCCGCTACGAGGAGGAGCTAAACGCGGGAAACGATGACGTGACGCGGCTGCGCGGGCTTGCCGACGAGGGGGACGTGGCGTTGCTCTTTGCCGCGCGGGATAGCTGGCACAATCACGCGGTGGTGCTGGCGCGGTGGCTTGCCAGCCGTGGCGGCCACACGGTAAAGTAGCCGGAACCGCATACCCGATTTGCGCGAGGGGCCGATTTTTGGTTTCGACTCCGTGAATGTCACCAGGGGAAGCGTGCCGGTGCAGGCTAGAGACCACCGTTAAGCGTCGTAGCACACTGATAAGCGCCGAGAACACTCAGCGCGACTACGCCCTCGCTGCCTAATAGCGAGCGCGTGTCTGTCAGCCCGGGGTGCGTCCCTGCCCCGGATCCTGGCATCGACTAAGGGACTTGCCGTGAGGCCGCGTCGGCGGGGCCTCACGGGACTCCTACCGCCGACTGGGCTCATCGTCTGGACGCGTTCGTCCGATCCAGAGAGCCGAGTAGGGATTCCGCGCGAACTGCGCACGGAGAAGCCCTGGTGAGGTCGCGGAGGACCCGGGTTCGATTCCCGGCGGCTCCACACTGCCCCCTGAACAGCGTCGCTGCTCAGGGGGTATTTTTCTTGCTTTCATGCCTCTGACCAGTGGGTATGGCAAGTGAGCGATGGCGTGCAGTAATGTGCAATGAAGCACATTCGGACCCCATTTTTACCCCACAACCCCACGATAGCCCCACATCTGCCCCACGCACTCCCCACACCACCGGCCCACCGCGACCTGGGGGAGCGCAGATTTTTGAACCCGAGACAGGGGCACCCGCATGGTTCAGCGGCGCTCCTTCGCCGGGAGATCCTCGTTCGGGGGAACGCCGGTTGAGGCGCAAACGCAGGGGATAAGAGAGGTTAGTGCTTGCGGCGCGGGCTAAGGCGCTGTCGATCCGCGAGTATTTGTCGTTCAATCTCCTGGAGCCGCAGCAGATCTTCCTCGCCAGGCGATTCTCCTCAGGCACGCGGCGTTGAGCATCGTAGATCGCATACCGCTCTTCCGCTAGGGCTTTGGCTTGCTGCATGGTGATGCGCCCGGAGTCGGTGAGCGCTTGGTAGGCGTTGAACTCGATGAACTGATCTGCTTTGTTCAGCCACATGGTCCATGTGCGTCACTATGCGGCGTTTTGCTTGAGACTCTGCGAAGTCGAGAAACTGCGAGACCAAGCGGTTGAGTTCCTCTAGTTCCTCATGGGTGAGATAGTTCTTGGCGGTGGCGATGTCTTTCTTGCGTACCTGGTTGCCTGACTAGGTAGTGAGTCCTAAATTGTCCGCGGTAGGCTCGCATCTAGTGGCGATGATCTCACTGGTGGTCTGTCCGGTGATGGCGTAGTGCAACTTATTCTGCATGGTCTGGAAGAACCGAGTTGCTTGTGGGCTGTCCTTGTTGTAGTCGTCGCAGAGGGCAAGGATGTCTCGTAGCTTCTGGTAGAGCCGCTTTTCCGAGGAACGGATGTCCCGGATGCGCGCCAGCAGCTCGTCAAAGTAATCCAGGCCCCGGGGGTCCTTGAGCTTCTCGTCGTTCATGGCGAAGCCCTTGACGAGGTATTCGGTGAGGACCTCGGTGGCCCAGGTGCGGAATTGGTTACCGCGGGGACCACGGACGCGGTATCCGACGGCGAGGATCGCGTCGAGGTTGTAATGGTTCATCGTACGGGTGACGTCGCGGTCACCCTCGGATCGAACTCTCCGGATTTTCCGGATAGTTCGATCCATGCTCAGCTCGTTATCTGAGTAGATTCCTTTGAGATGCTCGCTGATGGTTTTGATGGAGACACCGAAAAGGTCTGCGATCTCCGCCTGCGTCATCCATACGCTTCCCTCGATGACGCGGAGATGAACCTCGGTACGGTTATCCTCGGTGCGGTAGATAACGAACTCACCACGGGAGTCGTGGTAGTGCTCGGGGGCTGTCCCTGGGGGCATGGGGTCTCCTGGTGACTGATCGTGACGCGGAGTGTTTTAGCAACGATGGTTGCTAAGGTTTCTACCGATTCTATTGTCTCGCGGTGCAGGGCAGAGAGCGGGAGAAGGCGGGGCCTAACGCTCCTGGCCTGCAACGGTAGGAGGTCGGTGGGCATACATGGTCCGTATGGGCCGTGAACCACGCGGAACTGTTCTTCTGCTTTAAGAGAGCGTTCGATCGCGCTATATAGCCCCCTGAACAGCGTTGCTGCTCAGGAGGTATTTTTCGTGCGGAGGCGCGCGCAGCACGGCCCCGGTAACCCCACCAACCCAAGATTCATGGGGGTATCCCCGTGCGTGGGGTTTTGCTACGCTGGAGATTAAATAAAATCACACAAAGGCGGAGGAGTTTCCGATGGAAAAGATCAGGCGGCCCGACGTACTGGCGGCGGTGTTCATCTTTGTCGGGGCCCTGCTGGGCGTCGTGGCGATCGTGTCGGTTCCCGCTGTGTTCCATAGCGGATCGTCGTGGTCGTGGGGGATCCTCTCCGTGTCCTTTGTCGCCTCCCTGGTGGTTCTCTTCCTCGGCACGAGGTGGAATAAGAGGGCTTGGTAATGCGCGCTTAACCGGAATATACGTTGCCGTGAGGAGGGGTTCGATGCGCACGTGCATCACGCTTTTTCTGTTTATCTATTCGGGGGTCGTATCGCTCATGCTCCTGCGCAGGGGAAAGTAAGCCTCCCCAATCCAGCCCCTACGCCAGGTATCGCTCCCAGCCCAGCGGGCGTCGGCTCCGGGGGATCGCGCCCAGGACGGCGCGGTAGGAGTCGGTGAGCAGCTCGCGCAGCAGCGTCACGCTCACTCCGCCGCCCGCCCGCACTGTGATCCAGTGCCTTTTGTTCATGTGGTATCCGGCGGTGATCTCCGGGTACATCTGCCTCAGCGCCATGGCGTCCTCGGGCGCGGCCTTGAGGATTACTATTCTTTCTTTCTCGAGCACGGTGGCGAGCATGAACCACTTTCCGCATACCCGGGCGGCTTCCCAGCCGGGGGCAAAGGAATATACCTCGGCGCCGGGGAGGCTTTTGCTCAATTCTGTTGCCTCCGCGTAGAGGCGGTGTTGGTCGATCCCCATGCGGAGATAGTATCGCCCGGTAGCCGGGAGGCGGAATGGCGAGCGCAAGGCAGAGAAAAACCGCCGAGGGAATAGCAGGGAATAACAATGGTGTTTCTTGTGTTGTGCCCCGTATGACCTCACTTTTCGAGCCGCTTACCCTCGGCCGCCATACCCTGAAAAACCGCGTCACGATGGCCGCCCTGACCCGCCAGCGGGCGGGCCGCAGCGGGGTGCCCACCTCGCTGCACGCGCAGTATTACGCCCAGCGCGCCTCGGCGGGGCTGGTGGTCACGGAGGGCACGTTCCCCGCCGTGACCAGCCGCGCGTTCCCGGGGCAGGCGGGCGTGGAGACTCCCGAGCAGCGCGCGGGGTGGGCCGAGGTGGCCCGCGCCGTGCATGAGCGCGGGGGAGTGGTGTTCATGCAGGTCATGCACGGTGGCCGCATGTCTCATCCCGACCTGTTGGAGGGGCGCCAGCCGGAGGCGCCGAGCGCGGTGGCCTCGGGCACGCAGGTGCATACCTTCGAGGGCAAGGCGGACGCTCCCGTGCCGCGCCCTCTGAGCGCGGAGGAGATGCCGAGGATCGTGGAGGAGTTCCGGGCCGCCGCGCGCGGGGCGATCGACGCCGGCTTGGACGGCGTGGAGATCCACGGGGCTAACGGCTACCTGCTGCACGAGTTCCTGGCTCCCTCCTCGAATCTCCGGGAGGACGAGTTCGGCGGCAGCCCGGAGAACCGGCGTCGCCTGCCCGAGGCGGTGATCCGCGCGGTGGCGGACGAGGTCGGGGCGGATCGGGTGGGCCTGCGGCTTTCCCCGGAGCACAACATCCAGGGGGTGCTGGAGGAGGACCCGGCGGAAACGCTGGCGACCTACCGGGGCCTGCTGGAGGCCGTGGGGGAACTGGGCCTGGCCTACGTGTCCCTGCTGCACGGGGAGGCGGCGTCGAGCGGCCTGATCGGGCAGTTGGCGGAGGCCGCGCGCGCCAACGGCACCACCAGGGTGATCCTCAATACCGGTTTTGCCACGGTCACGGACGAGGCGGAGGCCCGGGGGCTCCTGGAGAGCGGGCGTGCCGACGCCGTGGCGGTGGGCAGGCAGTTGATCGCCAATCCGGACCTCGTGCGCCGCTGGGAGGAGGGGTTGGGGCTTAATACTCCCGACCCCGCGACCTTCTACTCGGCGGGGGAGCGGGGGTACGTGGACTACCCCTTCGCCTGAGCCCGGCCCCGCCCGGCGGGGAGGCGCACTTAGGTTACCTTTTCCATATTGGTGACGGATCGACTAAAGTTCCTTCTTAGGTTCCTCTAACCTTATTGATGGAAGGAAACATATGGCCCTCCGGCGCTACGCCCTCGCCTCCCTCGTGCTCTCCGCGGGTCTCGTGCTCGCGTCCTGCTCCTCCCCGCAGGACGAGCCCGCCTCCCCGGCGGGCGGGCAGACCGTGACCGTGGAGGATAACCACGGCACCAAGGAGATCGCCACCCCGGTGGCCAAGGTGGCGGCCACGGATAACCGCAGCTTTGAGATCCTGAGCGCCTGGGGCGTGGACCTGGTGGCCGCGCCCAAGCCGCTGATCCCCTTCACGGTGAAGGACTACGTGGAGGACGCCTCCATCGCGGATCTGGGCACGCACCGCGAGCCGGACCTGGAGGCCCTGGCCGCCGCCCGGCCCGACGTCGTGATTAACGGTCAGCGCTTTACCCAGCACTACGAGGACATCGTGGCGCTGAATCCGCAGGCCACGGTGGTGGAGCTGGAGCCGCGCGAGGGCGAGCCCCTGGCGGATGAGCTCAAGCGCCACGTGCTGGAGCTGGGCGCGATCTTTGGCAAACAGGACGAGGCGGAGCAGATGGTGCGCGACTTCGAGGCCGCCGTGGCGCGCGCCACGGCGGCCTACGATGGCTCCTCCACCGTCATGGCCGTGAACGTCACGGGCGGGGAGATCAACTACATCGCCCCGGGCGAGGGTCGCACGTTCGGCCCGGTCTTTGACCTCCTGGGCCTCAAGCCCGCGCTCGAGGTGGAGAACGCCTCCGAGGATCACCGGGGTGACGAGATCGGCGTGGAGGCCATCGCTCAGGCGGACCCGGACTGGTTCTTCGTGCTGGACCGCGACGGCGCCACCAGCGCGCGCACCGAGGAGGGCTACGTGAAGGCCCAGCGGCTGGTGGAGAGCAACGCCGTGCTCTCCGGCCTGCCCGCGGTCAAGGATCGCCACGTCTACTACGCGCCGCAGGACACGTACACCAACGAGTCCATCCTCACCTACACGGAGATCCTCAACGGCATCGCCAGCGCCTTCGAGTCCGGCAAGGGCAACAACGAGGAAGAGGCGTAGGGCGCCCATGCGCGTTCTCGCCGCGCACTGGACCTTCGGCCTCGCCTGCGCGGCGGTGCTGGGCTTGCTGGCGTTGTCCCTGCTGACGGGGCAGTACGACCTGTTTGGGCGGCCGGACGGCGGGGAGATGTTCGCGCTCACCCGGATTCCCCGGACCGCCGCGCTGGTGCTGTCCGGGGCGGCGATGGCGATGTCCGGCCTGGTGATGCAGCTTCTGACGCAAAATCGCTTCGTGGAGCCCACCACCACGGGTACCACGGAGTGGGCCGGGCTGGGATTGCTCTTCGTGATGTACTTCGTGCCCACCGCGAGCATCCTGGGCCAGATGGTCGGCGCCGTGCTCTTCGCCTTCCTGGGCACCACGGTGTTCTTTTTGTTCCTGCGCCGCGTCTCGCTGCGCTCCTCGTTGATCGTGCCCATCGTGGGCATCATGCTCGGGGCGGTGGTCAGCGCGGTGTCCACTTTCTTTGCCCTGAAAACGGACATGCTGCAGGCCCTGGGAACGTGGTTCGCGGGGAGTTTTACCTCCGTGATCAAGGGGCGGTGGGAGGTACTGCTGCTGGTGCTCCTGGTGGTCGTGGCGGTGTTCTTCTTCGCGGATCGCCTCACCGTGGTGGGGCTGGGCCAGGACATCGCCACCAACGTGGGCGTGAACTACAACCGCATGATGCTGGTGGGGACGTCGCTCATCGCGGTGGCCACCGGCGTGGTCACCGTGGTGGTGGGCAACCTGCCGTTCCTCGGGCTCATCGTGCCCAACATCGTCTCCATGTTTCGCGGCGACGACCTGCGCTCCAATCTCCCCTGGGTCTGCCTGCTCGGCGTCGGGGTGGTCACGGCGTGCGACCTGCTGGCCCGGACCGTGATCGCCCCCTTCGAGATACCCGTGTCCGTGGTGCTGGGGGTCCTCGGCGCCGTGGTCTTTACCTTCCTGATCGTCAGGAGGGCCCGATGAGTTCCTTCGCCGGCGCCGGGGCGCGTCGCACGTATTGGTGGGTGCTGGCGGGCCTGGTGGCCCTGGGCCTGCTGTGCGGCTTCGGGCTGCTGGCCTACCAGAACCCCATGCCGGTGGGCTCGGAGGTCTTTTGGCGCATCGCGCAGCGCCGCGCGGACGCGGTGGTGGCCATGCTGGTGGTGGCGCTGTGCCAGTCGATGGCCACGGTGGCCTTCCACACGGTGACCAACAACCGCATCATCACCCCGTCCATCATGGGGTTTGAGTCCCTGTACGTGGCCATCAACACGGCCACCGTGTACTTCTTCGGGGTGGCCGGGTTGGCCAACTCCCGCGGCCTGGGGATGCTGCTGGTGCAGATCGCCCTCATGGTGGGGCTCTCCCTGGTGCTGTATAGCTGGTTGCTCTCGGGGCGGCACAACATGCACGCCATGCTGCTCATCGGCATCGTGATCGGCGGCGGCCTGGGCTCCCTCTCCGCCTTCATGCAGCGCCTGCTCACCCCCAGCGAGTTCGACGTCCTGACGGCCCGGCTCTTCGGCTCCGTCAACAACGCGGACGCCAGCTACTACCCGGTGGTCATCCCCCTGTGCCTGGTCGCGGCAGCGTTGCTGTACCTTTCCTCCCGACGCCTCAACGCGGTGGCGCTGGGGCGCGAGGTGGCCACCAACCTGGGGGTGAACCATCGGGCGGCGTCGATAGGCGCCCTGGTGCTGGTCTCCGTGCTGATGGCGGCGTCCACGGCCCTGGTGGGGCCCATGACCTTCCTCGGGTTCCTGGTGGCCACGCTCGCCTATCAGTTCTGCGATACCTACGACCACCGCTACCTCTTCCCGATGGCGTTCGCCGCCGCCTTTGCCGTCCTGTCCGGCTCCTACTTCCTCATGAATCACGTCTTTTACGCGCAGGGGGTGGTGTCCATCATCATCGAGCTGATCGGTGGGTGCGTGTTCCTTGCGGTCATACTCAGAAAGGGGCGGCTGTGATCGAGCTGCGGAACGTGCGCAAGCAATACGGCTCCGAGGTGGGGATCGGCCCCGTGAACCTCACCATCCCGGCGGGAGGGATCACCGCGCTCATCGGCCCCAACGGCGCGGGAAAGTCCACGCTGCTCACCATGATCGGGCGTCTGCTGGGGCTCGACGAGGGGAGCATCGAGGTCGCGGGGTACGACGTCACCGCCACCAGGTCCAAGGATCTGGCGAAGATCCTGTCCATCCTGCGGCAGGAAAACCACTTCATCACCCGGCTCACCGTGCGCCAGCTCGTGGGCTTCGGTCGGTTTCCCTACAACAAGGGCCGCATGAGCGCGCGGGACGAGGAGATCGTCTCCCGGTACATCGACTTCCTCAACCTCACGGAGCTGGCGGGGCGCTACCTGGATGAGCTGTCCGGCGGGCAGCGGCAGCGCGCCTACGTGGCGATGGTGCTGTGCCAGGAGACGGACTACGTGCTGCTGGACGAGCCGCTGAACAACCTCGACATCGCCCATTCCGTGGAGATGATGCGGCACCTGCGCCGGGCCGCGGAGGAGTTTGGCCGCACCTTTGTGATCGTGGTGCATGACATCAACTACGCGGCCCGCTACGCGGACTACGTGTGCGCGGTCAAGGACGGCGCGGTGGTGAGGTTTGGCCCCACCGCCGAGGTGATGGATAGCGCCGTGCTCACGGAGATCTTCGATTCCCCGATCGAGGTGATCGAGGGGCCCTCGGGGCTGCTGGCCTGCTACCACTAGGGGAGTGATCGCCGGGTGCGGTGGGCTGGGGGCGAGCACCCACCCCGGCGGGGGGGGGGCGTCGATCAGCGGGGAACGCGCGTGCCGTCGATGTGCTTGAGCCCCCACTCCTGGAGGGCGAGGAGGATGGGCGCGAGGTCGCGCCCCTTGGCGGTGAGGACGTAGGCGGCGCGCGCCCGCTGCCCCTCCTCCCGGTAGCTTTCCTTGGCGAGGATGCCCGCAGCCACCAGCTTGCGCAGGCGCTGCGCGAGAAGGGTCTTGGGGCAGCCCAGGCTGCGTTCGAGCTGGCCGAAGCGGTGCAGCCCGCGGTAGACGTCGCGCAGGATGAGCAGGGTCCATTTTTCCCCCACCACCTCCAGGCTCGCGCCGATGGGGCAGCGGGAGTCCGCGTTTCTCGGTGTTGTGGTCACGTCACACTCCTGCTAGGTTTAAAAAATGTACTTAGATAATCTACTGGTGAGAGGCCAAAAATGAAAGCGTACGCGCTGACGTCCTACAAGAACGAGGGGACTATGCAGTGGGTGGATCGAGAGGTTCCCCAGCCGGGTCCCCGGCAGGTGCAGGTCAGGGTCCAGGCGGCGGGCCTCAACCCCCTGGACCGCATGATCGCGGGCGGGCAGTTCAAGGGGCTGCTTTCGTATCGCCTGCCGCAGGTCATGGGGCAGGAGTTTGCCGGGGTTATCACCCAGGTGGGGCCGGGCGTGAGCCGGTATTCCGTGGGCGACGCCGTCTTTGGCCGCCCGGCGATCGGCCGGATCGGCACGTTCGCGGAGTACCTGGTGGCGGACGCGGCGGACATCGCCCCCGCACCTAAGGGACTCGCCCCGGAGGAGGCGGCGTCCCTGCCGCTGGTTCTCCTCACCGCCATTCAGGCCTTTACGGAGAAGGCTCGGGTCAAACCCGGGGACAAAGTATTCATCCAGGGCGGCAGCGGCGGGCTGGGGTCCGTCGCCGTGCAGGTGGCCAAGCACCTGGGCGCCACCGTGGCCACCACGGTGAGCACCCCCAACGTGGAGGTCGCCCGCAGGCTCGGCGCCGACGTGGTGGTGGACTACCGCACCCAGCGCTACGAGGACCACGTGCGGGACTACGACGTTGTCCTCGATACCCTCGGCGGCGAGGAGACGGTGCGCTCCATGGGTGTGCTGCGCCGCGGCGGGAGCATGGTGTCCGTGGTGGGCGCGCCCGACGCCGACTTTGCCCGCGAACTGGGCAAGCCCCTCCTGATCCCCGTCATGTGGGCGCTGGGGGCCAAGGTGTGGCGGGAGGCCGGGAAGCGGGGGATCGGCTACAGGTTCCTCTTCATGCGCGCCAGCGGCCAGCAGCTTGCCGACGCCACCCCGGCGATCGAGTCCGGCGAGATCTCCCCGCTCGTGGGAAGCGTGCTGCCCTTCGCCCGGCTGGAGGAGGCCCTGGAGACGTCCGCCGCGGGCAAGGGCGGGCCAGGCAAGATCGTGGTGACGATGGATGGTGCCTCGTAGGCGCTCTGAAAATGTGCCTGTGACCTGGTTGTTTGTGTGGGTGTGGGTGGGTGTGTAGATTAGTGCGAGTCGCCGCGACAGCAACCAACCAGGTACTAGCCGGTTGGGTTTGTGGTCGGTGGTGGTGTTGTGTGAGAACTCGATAGCGTACTGATGCACTTGATGATTATAGGAATCTCTTGTGTGCAGAAACACCCAGCATGCCATATGTTTGTTGGTGTTTTTGTTCATCCATCCACCCCTTATGTTGCCACGCCTGGTGGTGTGGCGCGTGGGGTGTGTGCCAGTC
>NZ_AQXB01000005.1 GCF_000375365.1 Corynebacterium mastitidis DSM 44356
ATCAGCCACCACCACACCACGCAACAGTGTGCATGAGCATGGTGGTTCAACAATGCATGTTGATATTCACATGGCCTGCCGACCATGACTGGCACACACCCCACGCGCCACACCACCAGGCGTGGCAACATAAGGGGTGGATGGATGAACAAAAACACCAACAAACATATGGCATGCTGGGTGTTTCTGCACACAAGAGATTCCTATAATCATCAAGTGCATCAGTACGCTATCGAGTTCTCACACAACACCACCACAACCCACCAACACACCACGGTGCTGGCTGAAGGAAGGGTAAAAGCTATTGCTTTGCGCCAGACGCTTGTTTTCCTCCCGCCACACAAAGCATCTTTGCTGGGGCGGTGTCGGTCACGCTGACTCCCAACAATTTACACACCCACCCACACCCACACAAACAACCAGGTCAGAGCCTCCTTGCGCCGTCTTGCGGCTCCACGATGTACACGTCCGCCTCCGGCACCGCCCGGACGATCTCGGCCCTCGCGGCGTCGGGGTCCTCGCACAGGGCCACGATGCTCCCGCCGAACCCTCCCCCGGTCATGCGCGCGCCCACGGCGCCCGCCGCCCGCGCGGCCTGGACGGCGGCCTCGAGCTCGGGGGTAACCACCTCGTAGTCGTCGCGCAGGGAGTCGTGGCTCTGGTTCATCAGCTCGCCCAGGCGCGCGGTGTCTCCCCCGCGCAGGGCTCCGATCGCCTCGGAGGTGCGCCGGGTCTCCGTCACCACGTGCCGCACGCGCCTGCGCACCACCTCCGGGTCGTCCTCGGTGCCCAGCGCCCAGGCCACGGCCTGGTCCACGAGCCCCTCCTCCCGGAAGGTGCAGCCCAGGGCGGCGGCGACCCGGTCGATCAGGCCGCGTCGGGAGCCGTAGCCGCCGGTGGCGTGGGAGTGGGCGGCGTTGGTGTTAGCCACGAGCAGGTGGTGGCCCGGCCACCGGCATTCCACCTGTTCCATGCCGCCGCTGAGGAAGTCCAGGGCGAGGGCGTTCCCGCGCCGCGCGTAGAGGCAGGCACGCTGGTCCAGCCCGCCCGTGTTGGCCCCCACCACCTCGTTCTCCGCCCTCATGGCGGCGGCCGCGAGGTCGGCGTCGAGGCCGTAGAGGTCCCTGGCGGCCACCGCCACGGAGCATTCCAGCGCGGCGGAGCTGGATAGGCCCGAGCCCACCGGCACGTCCGAGACCACCGCGATGTCCATGCCCCCGC
Source organism: Corynebacterium mastitidis DSM 44356 (assembly GCF_000375365.1). GTDB lineage: Bacteria > Actinomycetota > Actinomycetes > Mycobacteriales > Mycobacteriaceae > Corynebacterium > Corynebacterium mastitidis. The sequence goes on from NZ_AQXB01000005.1 coordinate 1,222, forward strand.
TTCCCAGCGCCCAGAGGGTGCCCGCCACGTAGCCGCGCCAGTCGCCCAGCGCCGAGACGTCGTCGAGGTGGGCCTCCCCCTCCCAGGTCGCGCCCGTGGGATCGACGGACACCATGCGCACGCGCCGGTCCGCGCGCGGCGCGGCGGCCACCACGGTGGCCATGGTGGTGGCCAGGGGCAGGCACACTCCGAAGGCGTAGTCCACGTGGTCTCCGATGAGGTTGACGCGCCCGGGGGAAAGCCAGGCCCCGGGCGGGGCGCCGTGGTAGGTCCGCTCGTAGAGGGCGGATGCCTCCCGGGCCAGGTGTTCCGCGCTGCGCACGATCATCGCCCTATCCTCCTGAACGTCTCCGCGATGGTTTCCGGGGTGGTGTCGTTGATCCAGGCCCCCATGCCCGATTCCGATCCCGCCAGGTACTTCATGCGGTGCGGGGAGCGCATGAGGGAAAACAGCTGAAGGTGCAGGCGGCCTGCCTCCGGCTGCCCCACAGGCGCCTGGTTCCAGGCCGCGATGTAAGGGGTGCGCTCCACGCCGTCGAAGAAGCGATCCATCGCCGGAAAGAGGCTGTGCAGGATGCCGGCCAGGTCCTCCCGCTCCTCCTCGCTGAGCGCCGCGAAATCCGGGGCGTGCCGGCGCGGCATGACGATCACCTCCACCGGCCATTTGGCCGCCACCGGGGTGTAGGCCACGAAGTGCTGCGTGCGCGTGATAATGCGCTGTCCGGAGCGCAATTCCGCCTCGAGAACCTCGTCGAAGAGGTTCGGCCGGATACGGGTTTGTTCCGCAATGGCGGCCATGCGGGGCGGCACGAAGGGGTAGGAATAGATCTGGCCGTGCGGGTGCTGGAGGGTCACCCCAATCTCTTCCCCGCGATTTTCAAAGGGGAACACCGCCCGCACCCCTGGGATACGCGATAGTTCCTCCGTGCGGTGCGCCCAGACGTCGATCAGCATGCGCTTGCGTTCCAGGGAGAGGTCCGCGAAGGAGCCATCCGGGCGCGGGGTAAAGCACACCACCTCGCAGCGCCCGCGGGCGGGCCGCTGCTCGAAGAGCTCCTCGTCGTCGATGTGCAGGGGGTAGTGCCCCGCCCCGGTGCTCAGCGAGGGGAACCGATTCTCAAAGACCACCACCTGGTAGTCCGCCTCGGGGATCTCGCTGGGATGGGAGCCGGGACGCGTGGGCGCGAGCGGGTCCTCGCTGGCGGGCGGCAGGAAGGTGCGGTTTTGCCGGTGCGCGGCGAAGAGCGACCACTGCCCGGTGAGGGGGTCGCGGCGCATGGTGGACTCCGTGCGCACGGTGGGCAGGGCCCGCTCGTCTACCGCGGTGCGCGGCGGGGTGTCGGGGGTGTCGAAGTAGAGGATCTCGCGGCCGTCGGAGAGGTTCGATCGGGTCACCCTAAGCATCGTGGGCCTCCATCCGGATGGGGTTCAGCCGGGCCCAGGCGAAGAACGCCAGGGCCACCAGCACCATGCCCAGCCCGGTCCACAGGTTGTCCGAGGCCTCCTTTGCCGCCATGTCCTCCGGGTTGACCCCGGGGTCGAGGAAAAAGAAGCACGCGCACAACACCACTCCGTACAGGCCCAGGAGCGCCCCAATCACGTTGCGAATATCGAATGTAGACACGTCTTTTACTCCTTAGAGGAACATGAGGTTCAAAGCCGAGACCAGCACCAGGCAGAGGATGCCCAGGGGAACCGTGCGGCGATACCAGGGCAGCGCGGCCTCCGCGGCGTCGGAAAGCTGCTCGCGCGGGGTCACGGAGCGCACGAAGCCCACCAGCTCGTGGTCCGGCTTGGGCCTGGTGACCATGGTGACCGCCACGGAGACGAGGATGTCCACGACGAAGGCCAGCGACGCCGCCACGAAGGCCGTGCCCTGGCCCGGCAGGGACACCACGGGGCCCTCCCCGAGGGAGAGGGCCCAGAAGGCCACGGCGGAGGCCGTGCCCGCGACCAGGCCCGCCCAGCCCGCGTGCGGGGTCATGCGCTTCCAGAACATGCCCAGGATGAAGGTGGCAAACAGCGGGGCGTTGAAGAAGCCGAAGAGGGTCTGGAGATAGTCCATGATGTTGCCGAAGTTGGCGGCCAGCAGCGCGGTGAACACCGCGATGACGGTGGCCGCCACCGTGGCGATCCGGCCGAACTTAAGGTAGTAGTCATCGTCCCTGTCCTTGACCACGTAGGTCTGCCAGAGGTCGTAGCTGACCACGGTGTTGAAGGAGGAGATGTTCGCGGCCATGCCCGCCATGAACGCCGCCAGCAGACCCGCGATGCCCACACCCAGCAGCCCGTTAGGCAGCAGATCCCGCATGAGGTAGAGCACGGCCTCGTTGGGCGCGGCCTCCCCCTGCGCGATGGGGGTGACGATGGTCCCGGCGATCATCCCCGGGATGACCACCAGGAAGGGGATGAACATCTTGGGGAAGGCCCCGATGATGGGCGTCTTGCGCGCGGCCGAGAGGGAATCCGAGGCCATGGCGCGCTGCACCTCCACGAAGTTGGTGGTCCAGTAGCCGAAGGAGAGCACGAAGCCCAGGCCGAAGACGATCCCGATGACCGACCACACCGGGTGGTCAAAGCCGGACAGCTCCGTTCCCGGCCAGGTGGAAAAGTGGCTGGCCTCCCCCACCTTCTCCTTCAGGCCCGCCCAGCCGCCCACGTGGCGCAGGCCGATGACGGTGAGCGGGGCCAGGCCCGCCACGATCACGAAGAACTGCAGCACCTCGTTGTAAATGGCGGCGGACAGCCCGCCCAGGGTGATGTAGGAGAGCACGATCACCGCCGCGATGAGCAGCGTGGCCCACCGGGGCCACCCCAAGAGGGCCTCCACCACGGTGGCCAGGAGGATGAGGTTCACCCCGGCGATAAGGAGCTGCGCGATGGCGAAGGAGAGGGCGTTGACCAGGTGCGCCCCGGGGCCAAAGCGGCGGCGCATGAACTCCGGCACGGAGCGCACCTTGGAGCCGTAGTAAAAGGGCATCATCACGATGCCCAGAAACACCATGGCGGGCACCGCCCCGATCCAGAAGTAGTGCATGGTCTGCATGCCGTACTGCACCCCGTTGGCGGACATGCCGATGATCTCCACCGCCCCCAGGTTGGCCGCGACAAAGGCCAGGCCCGTGACCCACGCGGGCAGCCCCCTGCCCGAGAGGAAGAAGTCGATGGAGGAGGAGACGCGGCGCTTGGCCGCCCACCCGATCCCCAGAACAAACACAAAATAGGCCGCCACCAGCGAGTAATCCACCCAGGTGGCGTTAAGCCGCAAGGTATCCACGTTCATTCCTTATCTCTAATACGGAGTATTCCGCAGTGAAGATCTCCCCCGGCCCCAGCACGCCGAGGTCGCACCCGGTGTTGAGCGCGTTCGGCGGGGCCGTCATGGGCTCTACCGCCAGCCATCGTTGGGGAGAGGTATAAAGCTGCGTCCACGGCATCGCGGAACGCAGGGCCACGCCCCGGCCGTCCGGGTGCATCAGGCGCACCTCGTGGGCGCCCGGGGCGTGCACAAAGGCGTCGTCAAAGCCGCGTCCGCGCATGGCGATCGCGGGCTCCGACCAGGGTTCCCGCTCCCCCAGCGGGATGAGCGAGGGGCCCAGCGGGAGCCGGTGCGTGGCGTCGAAGAGGAGGGTGCACTCGTCGAGCGGACGCCCCTGGGGGTCCAGGTACGGGTGCGCGCCGAGGGCGCACGGCGCCGCGGCCTCGGAGAGGTTGCGCGCGCTCAGCCGGGCGCGCAGCCCCTCCGGCAGCGCCTCGTACACCACGGTGAGCTCGATGCGCCAGGGCCAGCCCTCCTCCGGCCCCAGCACCGCGCGCAGCCGCGCCCGCTCCCGGTCCGCCAGCAGCGTAAAGACCGTTCCGAGGGTGAAGCCGTGCAGGGCGTGGCCCCGCTTCGGCTCGGTGACCCGCAGGCGGTGCGGCCGCCCACGGAACTCGAAGGCCGCGCCGTCCACCCGATTGGGCCACGGCGCGAGCACCGCGTTCGCGGCCTCCGGGGGATGCTCCCCCGAGAACTCCCTCAGCAAAGGCCTGCCCGCGCGGCGCAGCGAGCGTATCGACGCCCCGGAGGCGCAGATCACTGCCTCCGTGTCACCGCACCGCAGCCTGGCCTCCGGGATGGTCATCCCCGTCGAACCCCCGCGAAGTTCTTCTTGCCCCGGCGCAGCACCAGCCAGGCGCCGTGCAGGTAGTCCTCCGGGGAAGGCTCCCAGTCCTCGGCGGACACGCGGGCGTTGTTCACATACACGCCGCCCTCCTTGACCGCCCGGCGGGCCGCCCCGCGCGAGGGCACCAGGCCGGTGCCCACCAGGAGGTCCACGATGGTGCGCGGGGAGTTCTCGTCCAGCTCGAGCACCTCGGTCTCCGCGACGGCGGAGGCCAGGGTGGGCTCGTCGAGGTCCGCGAGGTCGGCGCGGCCGAAGAGCGCCTGCGAGGCCAGCTCCACGGCCTCGGTGGCCCGCTCGCCGTGCACCAGCGTGGTCATCTCCCGGGCCAGGGTGCGCTGCGCCTCGCGCGCGTGGGGGCGCTGGGCGACCTCCTCCTCCAGCCGGTCCAGCTCCTCGCGGTCGAGGAAGGTAAACCAGCGCAGGTAGCGCATGACGTCCGCGTCCGCGGCGTTGATGAAGTACTGGTACCAGGTGTAGGGGCTGGTCATCTCCGGGTCGAGCCACAGGCTCCCGCCCCCGGTGGACTTGCCGAACTTCTTGCCCTCGGAGTCCGTGACCAGGGGGACGGTCAGGGCGTGCACCTGGTCGCCGGTGATGCGACGCACCAGGTCCACCCCGGCCACGAGGTTGCCCCACTGATCGCCGCCGCCCACCTGGAGGTTGACCCCCCGGGTGGTGTGGAGCTGCACGTAGTCGTTGGCCTGGAGCAGCATGTAGGAGAACTCCGTGTAGGAGATGCCGTCGTTGTCCAGGCGCCGCTTGACCGTCTCCCGAGCGAGCATGGTGTTGAGCGAGAAGTGCTTGCCCACGTCGCGGAGGAAGGAGATGACGGACATCCCGCCCGTCCACTCGTTGTTGTTCACCAGCTCGGCGGCGTTCTCCCCCTCGAAGGTGACAAAGCGCCGCAACTGCCCGGAGATGCGCTCGGCCCACTCGGAGACCGTCCCGGCGTCGTTCATGGAACGCTCTCCCACGTCGCGGGGGTCTCCGATCATGCCCGTGGCGCCGCCGGCGAGCACGAGGGGGCGGTGCCCCGCACGCTGAAAGCGGGCGAGCATGAGCAGCGGCACCAGGTGCCCCGCGTGGAGGGAGGGCCCGGTGGGGTCGAAGCCGCAGTACAGGGCGATGGGCCCCTCCTCGGTGGCCGCGCGCAGCGCCTCCAGGTCGGTGGACTGGTTGATCAGCCCGCGCCACTCCAGCTCGTCAATGATGTTCATGCGTCTCCTCCCGGCCACTCCACGGCCTCATCGATCAGCAGCACCGGTATCCCCTGGTCGATGCGGTAGGCGAGCCCCAGGCGCTCGTTGACCAACACCTGCTCCTGCTCGCGGTAGACGAGCGGCCCCTTGTCCCTGGGGCACACCAGAACGTCCAGTAGTTCAGAGTTAAGGCTCATGGTGATAACTTTAGCCCTCCGCCCAGGCGCGCTGTCGCCGGGATTCCGTGTGTACTCGCTCACGCTGCTCCGCCACCCGCACCCCGGCGGTGCCGCCTCGGGTATCGCGGGAGGCCACGGCGCCGTCGATGGTGAGCACCTCGCGCACGGCGGGGGTCAGGCGGGAATCCACCCCGGCCAGCTCCTCGTCCGTGAGGTCCACCAGGTCCACCCCGCGCGACTCCGCGATGCGCACGCACGCCCCCGAGGCCTCGTGGGCCTCGCGGAAGGGCACCCCCTGGCGCACCATCCACTCGGCCAGGTCCGTGGCCAGGGTGTAGCCGCGCGGGGCCAGCTCCCGCATCCGGTCCTCGTGGAACACCAGGGTGCTCACCAGGCCCGTCATGGCGGGCAGCAGCAGGCGCAGCTGCGCCACGGAGTCGATCACCGGCTCCTTGTCCTCCTGCAGGTCCCGGTTGTAGGCCAGGGGCTGCGCCTTGAGGGTGGACATGAGCCCGGCCAGGTTGCCGATGAGCCTGCCGGTCTTGCCACGGGTGAGCTCCGGCACGTCCGGGTTCTTCTTCTGCGGCATGATCGAGCTGCCGGTGGACCAGGCGTCGTGCAGGGTCACGTACCCGAACTCCGGCGTGGACCAGGCGATGATCTCCTCCGCCAGGCGGGACATGTCCACCGCGATCTGGGCGAGCACGAAGGCCGCCTCCGCCGCGAAGTCCCGCGAGGAGGTGGCGTCCAGGGAGTTATCCGCCGCGGAGTCGAAGCCCAGCTCCTCCGCGATGGCCTCGGGATCAAGGTGCAGGGAGGAGCCCGCCAGGGCGCCCGAGCCGTAGGGGGAGACCGCCAGTCGCCGGTCAAGATCCTGGATGCGCTGGCCGTCGCGCAGCAGGGGGTGCGCGTGGGCGAGCAACTGGTGCGCGAGCAGCACCGGCTGGGCGGCCTGGAAGTGCGTCTTGCCCGGCATGATGGCCTCCGGGTGCGCCTTGGCCTGGGCCACCAGGGCGTCCACCAGTTCCGTCACGGAGACGGCCACCTCGCGCAGCGCGTCGCGCAGCCACATCCGAAAGAGCGTGGCCACCTGGTCGTTGCGGGAGCGCCCCGCGCGCAGCCGCCCGCCCAGCTCAGGGCCCACGCGCTCGATCAGGCCGCGCTCCATCGCGCCGTGGACGTCCTCGTCCGTGGGGGCGGGCACAAACGCCCCGGAGGCCACGTCCCGGCCGAGCGCGTCCAGGCCCTCCAGCATGGCGGCCAGATCCTCCTCCCCGAGCAGGCCGGCGCGGTGCAGCACCCGCGCGTGGGCCTTGGAGGCCAGCACGTCGTAGGGCGCGAGCACCCAGTCAAAGTGCGTGGACACGCTCAGCGCGAACATCGCCTCCGAGGGGCCGCCGGAGAACCTGCCGCCCCAGAGGGCGCCCTCGTTGGTACCGTGCTGTTCCACCTATGCCTCCCGATCCCGCTTGTTGGCCATCTTGGAGGACAACCCGTGCAGCTGCACGAAGCCCTTGGCCAGGGTCTGGTCGAAGGTATCGCCCGTGTCGTAGGTGGCCAGGTTGAAGTCGTAGAGGGAGTGATCGGAGCGGCGGCCGTTGACGGTCACGGAGCCCGCGTGCAGCACCAGGCGGATGTCGCCGGTGACGTGCTCCTGGGTGGAATCGATGAAGGCCTCCAGGGAGCGCTTGAGCGGGCTGAACCACAGGCCGTCGTAGACCTCCTCCGACCAGCGGGCGTCCACCAGACGCTTGTAGCGCGCCAGCTCGCGCTCCACCGTCACGTCCTCCAGCGCCTCGTGGGCCTTGATGAGCACCATCGCGCCGGGGGCCTCGTACACCTCGCGGGACTTGATGCCCACCAGGCGATCCTCCACCATGTCCAGCCGCCCCACGCCCTGGGCGCCGGCGCGGCGGTTGAGCTCCTCGATGGCCTCGAGCACGGTCACGGGGCGGCCGTCGATGGCCACCGGGGCGCCGCCCTTGAAGGAGATGATCAGCTCGTCGGGGGCGTTGCCCAGGCCGGGGTCCTCCGTGTAGGCGTAGAGGTCCTTGGTGGGCGGGTTCCACAGGTCCTCCAGGAAGCCCGTCTCCACGGCGCGGCCCCACACGTTCTGGTCGATGGAAAACGGCGAGGAGGCGGACTGCTCGATGGGCAGGTTGATCTCCTCCGCGAACTCGATGGCCTTGTCCCGCGTCCAGGCGAAGTCGCGGGCCGGGGCGACGATCTCAAGGTCTGGGTCCGTGCTCATGAAGCCGACCTCGAAGCGCACCTGGTCGTTGCCCTTGCCCGTGCAGCCGTGCGCCACGTGCGTGCCGCCGTGCGCCTTGGCCGCCTCCACGAGGTGCTTGACGATCAGCGGGCGCGACAGCGCCGAGACGAGCGGGTACTGCTTCATGTACAAGGCGTTGGCCTTGACCGCGGGCAGGCAGTACTGCTCCGCGAACTCGTCCTTGGCGTCCACCACGATGGACTCCACGGCGCCGCAGTCCAGCGCGCGCTGCCGCACGGACTCCATGTCCTCCCCGCCCTGCCCCAGATCCAGGGACACGGCCACGACCTCCCCCTCGATCATCTTGGCCAGGTAGGGGATGGCCACGGAGGTGTCCAGGCCGCCGGAATAGGCAAGAACAATTCGGTTGGTCATAATGCTTTCTCCTTAGTTTCTATAAAGAATTATTGGTTCCAGGTGCGCAGAAGATCCGCGAGTTCCGCGCCCGTCATCGGGTCCCGGGCCAAAACGAAGATCGTATCATCGCCGGCGATGCAGCCCACGACCTCCGGCATCCCCACGCGGTCGATGAAGCTCGCCAGGTACTGCGCCGCGCCCGGGGGCGTGCGCAGCACCGCCATGTGGGCGGAGGAGTCCACGGACACCACCAGCTCCTCCAGCATCCGGCGCAACTTCTCCCGGGGGCCGGAGAGGGTGCCGGGGGCCGTGGTCTCCTCCTCGCTGATGGCGTAGAAGGAGCGCGACCCCTCGCGGCGCACCTTGCGCGCCCCGAGCTCATCGAGATCGCGCGAGAGCGTGGCCTGGGTGGCGTCGATCCCCTCGTCCAGCAGCAGCTCGGAGAGCTGCACCTGGCTGTACACGCGGGTAGAGGCCAAAATGTCAAGGATTTTGCCTTGACGCGCAGTGCGGGTGGTCACCGCTATCGTCCTTTCCTAAGCATCAATCTCGTTGAGCACGGCGCCCAGGCGCCGCACCGCCTCGTCGATCTCTTCCTCCGTGATCACCAGGGGTGGGACCAGCCGCAGCACCCCCTCCGAGGGGGCGTTGAGGATCAGCCCGCCGGGGATGCCCGCGCTCACCGCCTGGGCGGCGACGGGCGCGCGCAGCACCGCGCCGAGCATGAGGCCGCGACCGCGCACGGACTCCACCTGGGGCAGCGCCTCCACGCCCGCGCGCAGCCGGGCGCCGGACCGGCGCACCTGGGAAAGAAACCCATCGTCTATCGTATCGAGCACCACCCCGGCCGCCGCGCAGGCCACGGGGTTACCGCCAAACGTGGTCCCGTGGTCCCCCACGCCCAGCAGGCTCGCGGCGCGCCCGTGGGCCAGGCAGGCCCCGATGGGCAGCCCCGCGCCCAGCCCCTTGGCCAGGGTGACCACGTCCGGGACGACCCCCTCGCGCTCGAAGGCAAAGAAGTCCCCCGTGCGCCCCACGCCCGTCTGCACCTCGTCGAGCACCATGAGGATCCCGTGCTCGTCGCACAGCTCCCGCACCGCGCGCAGGAAGCCCTCCGGCGCGGGGATCACGCCCGTCTCACCCTGGATCGGCTCCAGGAAGATGGCGGCCACCTCGCCCGGGTTCATCTCCACCAGGGTGCGCAGGTACGCGGCGTCGCCGTAGGGGTAGAACTCCACCCCGCCGGGCAGCGGCGCGAAGGGGGCGCGCTTGGCGGGCTGCCCGGTGAGCGAGAGCGCCCCCATCGTGCGCCCGTGAAAGCCGTTGGCCGCCGCCAGCACCCGGTGCCGCCCCGTGCGGCGCGTGAGCTTCAGGGCGGCCTCGTTGGCCTCCGCGCCCGAGTTGCACAGGAACACCCGCGCGGTCTCCGAGGGGAAGCGCGCGCACAGGGCCCGCGCCACCTCCACCGCCGGGCGCGAGGCCACCAGGTTGGAGGAGTGGGTCAGGCGCAGCGCCTGCTCCCCCACCGCCGAGGCCACCTGCTGGTTCCCGTAGCCCAGGGAGGCCACGGCGATCCCGGAGAGCAGGTCGATATATTCGTTGCCCTGGGCGTCGAACAGCCGCGCGCCGCGCCCCTCCACCACCTCGATGGCCGGGGTGGGATATGTGCCCATGAGCACCCCGGGCCAGTCCTCGAGGGTCCTAGTGTTCTGCGTCATCGCTCGTTCCTTTCTCCGGCACCACCATCGTGCCGATGCCGCCCTCGGTCAATAGTTCCAGGATCACGGAGTGGCTCAGCCTGCCGTCGATCACGTGGGCCGCCCGCACGCCCGACTCCACGGCGTGCAGGCAGGACTCCATCTTGGGGATCATGCCGCTGTCCAGGCCCGGCAGGATCTCCCGCAGGCGTCCGGTGGTGATAGTGGAAACCAGGGAGGAGCGCTCCGGCCACCGCGTGTACAGCCCCTCCACGTTGGTGAGCACCAGCAGGCGCTCCGCGCCGATCGCCGCCGCCAGCGCCCCGGCGGCGGTGTCCGCGTTGACGTTGTACACCTGGCCGTCGGTGCCCGGCGCGATGGTGGAGACCACCGGAATCCTCCCGGCGTCGATGAGGTCCATCAGGGCCGTGGCGTCCACGTCCACGATGTCCCCCACCAGGCCGATGTCCGTGGGCACGCCGTCGATGGACACCAGGCGCCGCCGCGCGGTAAACAGCCCCGCGTCCTCGCCGGAGGTGCCCACGGCGTAGGGGCCGTGGGAGTTGATCAGGCCCACCAGGTCGCGCCCCACCTGGCCGAACAGCACCATGCGCACCACCTCCATGACCTCCGGGGTGGTCACGCGGAAGCCGCCGCGAAACTCCCCTTGAAGGCCCAGGCGCCCCAGCATGCGGGAGATCTGCGGCCCGCCGCCGTGGACCACCACCGGGCGGGCCCCGATGGTGCGCAGCAGCACCATGTCTGCGGCGAAGGCCGCCTTGAGGCCCTCGTCCACCATGGCGTTGCCGCCGTACTTGACCACCACGATCCGATCCCGGAAGTGCTGGAGCCAGGGCAGGGCCTCCGCCAGCACGGCGGCGCGATCGGCGGCCGTGAGGCCGTGAATGTTCTTCATCGCTTGTCTCCTAGGTGGTGTAGGCCGAATTGATCTCCACGTAGGCGTGGGAGAGGTCCGTGGTGTAGACGGTGCCCGTGGCCTCACCCGCGCCCAGGTGGATCTCCACGGCGACGTCCGGCCCGGAGAGGTCCACCTCTCGCGCGCCGGGCACCGCCGTGGACTCCTGGCACACCAGGTGCCCGTTGAAGCGCACACCGATGGCCTGCGGGTTCATCTCCACCGGGGCCATGCCCACGGCGGCGAGCACGCGGCCCCAGTTGGGATCGGAGCCGAACATCGCGCACTTGACCAGGTTGTCCCGGCCCACGGTCCGCGCCGCGATCAGCGCCTCCTCCTCGCTGCGCGCGCCCGAGACCGTGATGCTCACGCGCTTGGTCACCCCCTCGGCGTCCGCCTGCATCGCGCGCGCCAGCTCCCGGCACGCGCGCTCCACGGCGGCGTCGAGCTCCTCCTGGGCAGGGCGCACGCCGGACGCGCCCGAGGCCAGCAGGAGCACCGTGTCGTTGGTGGAGGTGGAGCCGTCGATGTCCAGCACGTCGAAGGTGCGCGCCGTGGCCCGGCGCAGGGCGGCGTCGAGGGCCTCCGGGGCGGCCAGGGCGTCGGTGGTCAGGCACACGAGCATGGTGGCCAGCGAGGGGGCCATCATGCCCACGCCCTTTCCCATGCCGCCCAGGAGGAAGCCCTCGCCCTCCACCAGCACCTCCTTGGGCACGGTGTCCGTGGTCATGATCGCGCGGGCGGCCTCGGCCCCGTGCGGGCCGAGGCCCGCGACCAGGGCGTCGATGCCGCCGCGCACCAGGGGCATGGGCAGCGGCTCCCCGATCAGGCCGGTGGAGCAGCAGGCCACGTTCTGAGGGTCCAGGCCGAGGCCTCGCGCCACGGCGCCCTGCATCTCCTCGGCGTCCGCGTAGCCCTGGCGCCCGGTGCAGGCGTTGGCGTTGCCGGAGTTGTACACCACGGCGTCCAGCCGCCCGTCCAGCGCGGCCGCCTTGCTCAGGGCCACGGGGGCCGCGCAAACCTTGTTGCGGGTGAACACCGCGGCGGCGTGGCGCTGCGGTCCCTGGTTGACCACGAGCGCCATGTCGGCGGCGCCGGAGGGTTTGATCCCGGCGGTGGTGGCGGCGGCCCGAAAGCCACGGGGGGCGGTGATGCTCATTGTTGTTCCTCTTGTTCTACTCAGGGAGCCACGGCGGCGGTGGGCAGGCCCGAGGTTTCTTCCCAGCCCAGGGCGATGTTCATGCACTGCACCGCCCCGCCGGCGGTGCCCTTGGTGAGGTTGTCGATGGCCCCGGTGACCAGCAGGGTGCCCGCCTCCTCGTTCACCTCCACCGCGAGGTGGCACATGTTGGTGCCCTGCACGTTCTTGGTGGAGGGCAGCTCGCCCTCCGGCAGCAGGCGGACGAAGGGCTCGTCGCGGTAGAAGCGGGCATAGGTCTCCCGGGCCTTACGGGGATCGCCCTGCCCCCGCCACGGGGCGACCGCCGTGCTCAGGATCCCCCGCGTCATGGGGGCCAGCACCGGGGTGAAGGAGAGGCTCAGGGGAGCCTGCGAGAACGCGCCGAGGTTTTGCAGGATCTCCGGGGTGTGGCGGTGGCGCCCGGCGGTGTTGTAGGGGCGTACCGTGCCCATCGTCTCCGCCCCGAGGAGCCCCGTGACGGCCTTCTTTCCCGCTCCCGAGACCCCGGTGACCGAGGTCAGGGCGATCTGAGGCTCGATCAGGCCCTCGATCACCGCCGGGAGCAGGGCCAGGGTGGCTCCGGTGGGGAAGCACCCCGGCACCGCGACGCGCCGGGTGGCGCCCAGGGCGGCGCGCTGACCGGGCAGCTCCGGCAGCCCGTAGGGCCAGCTCCCCGCGTGCTCGGAGCCGTAGTACCGCCGCCACTGGTGGGCGTCGCGCAGGCGGAAATCCGCCGCGCAGTCGATCACGAGGGTCTCCGGGGAGAGCCGGGCCGCCAACTGCGCCGAGTGCCCGTGGGGCAGGCAGAGAAAGACCACGTCGTGCCCCGCCAGCACCTCCGGGGTGGTGGCCTCCACCGCGCGATCGCCCAGCTCCGGGGCGAAGGGAAAGGCGTGGGTGGCGCCCACCGAGGAGTTGCCGGTGAGCGCGCCGATGGTCAGGCGGCCCTCGCGGCGCGCGGGGTGCCCGAGGAGGAGGCGGAGGAGCTCGCCACCGGCGTACCCGGTGGCTCCGGCGATGGCAACTGTGATCGGCATGACGCCACAGTAGCATATATACAAGGTTATGCAAATTATGCAGTCACGACGAGGCGCAGCACCCCGCGCAGGGTCGCGCGCACCTCCTCCACGCTCGGCGCGCCGTGCGGGGTCACCGCGTCCAGGGTCAGGCCCCCGATCACGGCCGTAACGTGGCGCGTCCTCTCGGCGGCCCCCACCCGGGACAGGGCGTCCTCGATCACCCGGTGCAAGTCACGGGCCATGCGGTCCGCCGCCGGGGCAAACACCTCGCGCACCCGCGAGGCGCGGATAAACTCCACCACCACGATCGCCTCCTCCCGCCGCGCCGCGTCCACGGGGAGCACCTGCTCGATGAGTTCCTGCAGCGCATCGACGGCCGCCTCCCCCTCCAGCCCGCTCAGGCGCTCGGGCGGATAGGCCGCCAGCCTGCGCCCCATCCGATCCCCCGCCTCCTGCGCCACGGCGGCCAGCAGGTCCTCGTGCCCGTCGAAAAAGTGCCGCACCGACCCGATGTTCAGCCCGGCCCGCGCCGCGACCTTGCGCAGCGTGAGCCCCTCCACCCCCTCCGCGACGACCTGCGCAAATCCCGCCCGAACGACGTGGCTGCGGCGCTCCTCCGCGTTAATGCGCGCGGGCATGGCCGCTCCTATTCCCACCGTGGCTCGTCCGCCTCGTACACCGATCCATCCTCAGAAAATATCAGAAACCGGTCGCAGTCACGCGCGAACCAGCGGTCGTGGGTCACCGCCAGCACGGTGCCCCGGAACGAGCGCAGCGCCTCCTGCAGCGCCTCCGCCGAGTCCAGGTCCAGGTTGTCCGTCGGCTCGTCCAGAAGCAGAAGGTTGGCCCCCTCCAGCTCCACAAGGAGGATCTGAAAGCGCGCCCGCTGCCCGCCGGAGAGCGCCCGAAAGTCTCTGCGCGCGCAGCGCTCAAGGCCGTAGCGCGACAGCGCCCGGTAGGCCTCGTCTGCGGGCAAGCCCTCCCTGCTCCCCTCCCCCTCGTGCAGGACGTCGAGCAGGGCGCGGCCGTGCAGATCGGGCCGCCCCTGGGCCTGGGCGAACCACCCGGGCCGCACCCGCGCCCCCCAGGCGCACCTCACCCCGATGCGGCACCTCGGCACCGGAAAGCAGGCGCAGGAAGTGCGACTTCCCCGACCCGTTGGGCCCCACCACGCCCACCCGATCCCCGTACCGGGCCTCGAAGCTCCAGGTGCCCGTCAGCCCCACCAGCTCCACGCCCGAGCACATCACCGCCCGCCGTCCCGTGCGCCCGCCCCGCAGCCCGATGCGGACGTCGCTCCTGCGGGGCGGCTCCTGCGGAGGCCCCTCCCGCTCGAAGCGGGCCAGCCGCGTCCGCGCCGCGCGGTAACGCGAGGTCATGTCCGAGTTGTAGGAGGCCTTGTCCCGGTACGCGCGCACGAGGTCGCGCAGCCTTTCCCGCTCCTCTCGCCATCTCCTGCCGCGCTCCTCCAGCCGCTCCCTCCGCGCCTCCCGGGCCGCGCGATACCCACGAAAGTCCCCGTGATGCACCCACGTGGTGTTGCCCGTGACGCCCAGCTCGAGGGTGATCACTGAGGTGGCCGTGCGCGCCAACAGCTCCCGGTCGTGGCTGACGTACAGCACGGCCTTAGCGCATTCCGAGAGCTCGCGCTCCAGCCACCTCTTGCCGGGAACGTCCAGGAAGTTATCCGGCTCGTCGAGCAGGAGCGTCCCGTGGCCGCCCCGCAGCAGGGCGGTGAGGAAGAGCCGCTTCTGCTGGCCACCGGAGAGCGTGGCGAGGGGGCGATCGGCGCAGCGCTCATACGGCAGCCCCAGGGCCTCCTGAGCGCAGTGATCCCACAGGACCTCGAGGTCGTAGCCGCCCGCGTCGCCCCACCGCGCGAGCAGGTCCGCGTAGCGCATCTGCTGATGCGTGCCCCGCAGCCCCGTGCCGCGCACCCGGTCCAGCCGCGCGGCGATCTCGCGCAGGCCCGACGGCGCGGTGGAGATAAGGGCGTCCCGGACCGTGCCCCGGTCGAGGAACTGCGGCATCACGCCCACCTCCCCGGAGCGGGAGACCGTCCCGGCGGCCGGGCCCAGCTCCCCCCAGGATAAGCCGCAGCAGCGTGGTCTTGCCCGCCCCGTTCGCCCCGACGAGGGCCACCTTCTCCCCCGCCGAAACCCGGAAGGACACGTCCCGCAGCAGGGGGCTTCCGTCCGGCAGAACATAGTCCAAGGAATGCACGGAGAGGCTCATAGTCTCACATTATCACACCTGTGATAAATAGGGCCGGAAAGAAGACCCCGGGCACCCGGGGCCTTGCTTTTACCCGGCTTTTACCCGCTAACCGCGCAGGCGCGCCCCCCAGCGCTCCTCCGCGCGCGCCGCGGCCGCCAGGCGGGCCTCGTTGGCCTCAGCGTCCGTCAGCGTGCGGTCGAAGGCGCGGAAGAGCAGCGAGAAGGTCAGGGACTTCTTGCCCTCCCCCACGGCCTGCGCGCGGTACACGTCGAAGAGCCGCACGTCCTCCAGCAGCTCGCCCGCCCCCTCCACCAGGGCCGCGCGCACGTCGCTGACCGCCACGGACTCGTCCACCACCAGCGCGATGTCCTGGTGCAGGGCCGGGAAGGCGGACAGCACCGGGGCCGGGGCGTCCTGGGTCAGGGGCAGGGCCGTCACGTCCAGCTCCATCGCGCACAGGCGCGGCGGCAGGCCCATCGCCTCGAGGACCTGCGGGTGCAGCTCCCCGGCGTGGCCCACCACGCGCCCCTCGGCCACGAGGGCCGCGCACCGGCCCGGATGCCACGGCCGCTGCTGGCCCTGGCGCACCTCCAGCTCCACCCCCGCCGCGCGTGCCACCACGCGGGCGGACTCGATGGCGTCCGCGTAGCTGTAGGCCCGGCCCTCCCCCCAGGGGCCGGCGTACTCGATCTGACCGCCGCCCACGGTGGCCACGTGCAGGGGCTGCGCGGGCAGGCTGTCTACGACCTCCCGCAGCTCCTCCTCGGAGGGGCGCGCCGCCACCGAGGGCATGGGGGTGCGCTCGCCCCGGCGGAACGCCACCTGCTGCACACCAAACAGGCTCAGGTCCGCGCGACCGCGCGCGGCGTTGCGGCCCACCGCCTCCAGCATGGCGGGCAGGAGCGTGGTGGCGAGCACCGCGTGATCGGACTCCAGGGGATTGCGCACCGCCACGGTGGCGCGCCGGGGGTCCTCCCCCTCCACGCCCCACGTATCCAGGACCTCGGCCGCCATGAACGGGGAGGGCAGGATCTCCGCGTAGCCGTGGTAGGCCAACGCGTGGCCGATCGCCCGGCGCCTGCGCTGCGCCCGCGTCAGGCCGCGCCCGCCCCTGGGGGTGGGCAGGATGGAGGGAATGTCTTCCAAACCCTCCAGGCGCAGCACCTCCTCCACCAGGTCCGCGTCCATCGTGAGATCCCCGCGCCAGGTGGGAGGGGTGACCAGCAGATCCTCGTCGCGGCGCTCCACCGCGCAGCCGACCTCGCGCAGGCGCCCCACCACGGTCTCCTCCGGGTACTCCACCCCGGCCACGCGCGCCGGGCGGGAGGGGGCCATGCGGATCTCCGGCATGGCGGGGACCTCCCCCACCAGCGTCCGGGTGTTCTCCGCCGTGCCCCCGGCGATGCTCACCAGCAGCTCGCAGGCCAGGTCCAGGGCGGGCTCCACCAGGGCGGGATCGACGCCGCGCTCGAAGCGCCGAGAGGCCTCCGAGCTGAGCTTGTGGCGGCGGCTCGTGCGCGCCACCGTGAGCGGGTCCCAGGTGGCCGCCTCGAAGTAGACCTCGGTGGTCCCCTCCCCGATCTCCGAGGTCGCCCCGCCCATCACCCCGGCGAGCGACTGGATGCCGGAATCGTCGCAGATCACCACGTCCTCCGGGTCCAGCTCTCGCTCCGCGTGATCCAGGGTGGTCAGCGTCTCCCCCGCCCGGGCCCGCCGCACCGTGAGCCCGCCGGAGATCATCCCGGCGTCGAAGGCGTGCATGGGCTGGCCCAGCAGGAACATCACGTAGTTGGTCACGTCCGTGGCGGCGTTGACCGGGCGCGCCCCGAAGGCCATCAGCTCGCGCTGGAGCCAGAACGGCGAGCGCGCGGCGGGATCGACCCCGCTGACCTTGCGCAGCCCAAAGCGACGCGCCTTGGTGTCCTCCTCCACGCTCACGGCAAGGCACTCCCCCTCGGGGCTCAGGGCGGAGGCGCCCGCCGGGTCCTCGTAGCGCAGGTCAAAGGCGGAGGCCAGCTCGCGGGTCAGGCCGCGCACGCTCAGAGCGTAGCCGCGATCCGGGGTGACGTTGACGTCAAAGATCACGTCGTCAAGTCCCAGCAGCGGGCGGGCGTCCTCGCCGGGCTCGCCCTCGTCGAGCAGGATGATGCCGTCGGTGGGCTTGTCCGTGAGCCCCAGCTCCGTGGCCGAGCAGAGCATGCCGTTGGAGATATGATCGTAGGTCTTGCGGGCAGCGATCTTAAACCCGCCGGGCAGCTCGGCCCCCGGCAGGGACACCGCCACCAGGGAGCCCTCCCGGAAGTTCCTGGCCCCGCAGATGATGCCCTGGGGCTCGCCGGTGCCGTTGGCCTGCCCCACGTTCACCTGGCAGTAGCGGATGGGCTTTTTAAAGCCGGTGAGCTCCTCGATGTGCTCCACCCGCCCCACCACGAGGGGGCCGGTGGTCACCGGGCGGGGCGCGTAGCCCTCCGTTTCAAAGCCCACGCGCACGAAGCCGGAGTCCAGCTCCTCCGGGCTCACGGACCACCCGGGGTTATGCCGGGAGAGCTGACGGGTAATGAGGTTTTGGGAAATAAGCACGGGATCTCCTTGGAGCTTTAGGCCTGAATACCAAAGGGCAGGGTGAAACGGATATCGCCTTCGACCATGTCGCGCATGTCCGACAACCCGTTGCGGAATTGCAGGGTGCGCTCGAGCCCCATGCCAAAAGCAAAACCGGAGTACTCCTGGGGGTCCACGCCCACCGCGCGCAGCACGTTGGGGTTGACCATCCCGCAGCCGCCCCACTCGATCCAGCCCGCGCCCCCCTTCTTGTTCGGGAACCACACGTCCACCTCGGCGGAGGGCTCGGTGAAGGGGAAGTAGTTGGTGCGCATGCGGGTGCGGGTGCCGGGGCCGAACAGCTCCCGTGCCAGGTGGTCCAGGGTCCCGCGCAGGTGGGCCATCGTCAGCCCACGGTCCACCGCCAGCCCCTCCACCTGGTGAAACACCGGGGTGTGGGTGGCGTCCAGCTCGTCGGTGCGAAAGACCCTGCCGGGGCAGGCGATGTACAGCGGCGCCTCGCGGTCGAGCATGGTGCGCACCTGCACCGGCGAGGTGTGGGTGCGCAGCACCTGGCGGGAGTCCCGCGCCCCCACGTAAAACGTGTCCTGCAGCGTGCGGGCGGGGTGATCCGGGATGAAGTTCAGGGCGTCGAAGTTGAAGTATTCGGCCTCCACCTCGGGGCCGTCCGCGACCTCCCAGCCCATGCCCACGAAGATATCCGCGATGGACTCGCTCAGCGTGGTAATGGGGTGCAGCGCGCCCGCCTGGTGGCGGGTGGTGGGCACCGTGACGTCCACCGTCTCCTGCCGCAGGACGGCCTCCGCGTGCTCGCGCTCCAGGACCTCCTTGACCTCCGCGTAGCGCTTTTCCACCGCGCCCCGCGCCTGGTTCACCATGCGGCCCGCGTCCTTGCGCAGCGCCTTGGGCAAGGAGCCCAGCGCGCGGCGGGCCTGCAGGATCGGGGCGCTCTCCGAAAGGTGCTCCCGGCGGGCCCGGGCGAGGTCCTCCAGATCCTTGGCCGCCGCAAAGGCCGCCTGCGCGGCCTGCGCGGCGCGGTGCAGGGATTCCTCCGTGATCCCGGAATGATCGGATTGTTGCTCAACCACCGTGTTTTCTTCCTGCCTTCTGTATCTCGGAAAGGACCAACTCAGTTTATCCCGCTGCCCGGCCCTGCGTGCGCGCGGACTCGTAAAGGCAGATCGACGCCGCCGTGGCCAGATTCAGCGACTCCGCCCGGCCCCGGATGGGGATACGCACCCGGTGATCCGCCTGCCCGAGGAGGGCGTCCCCCAGCCCGTGCGCCTCGTTGCCAAAGAGCCAGGCCGTGGGGGCCGCCAGCAGCTCGGCGGCGTCGTCCAGGTCCACCTCGCCGTCGGCCGCGGTGGCGAGGATCTGTAGCCCCCGGCCCCGCAGCGACTGCAGCACCGCCTCCGTGTTGGTCTCCCGCACCACCGGGAGGTGAAAGAGGGAGCCCGCCGAGGAGCGCACCACCTTGGGCCCCTGGGGGTCCACCGTCTCCCCGGCGAACAGCACGGCGTCCGCCCCCATGGCGTCCGAGACCCGGATGAGGGTCCCGGCGTTGCCGGGGTCCGAGGTGTTCACGGGCACGGAGACCAGCGTGGGCGAGCCGGCCAGGGCGCGCTTCATGGGCCACAGCACCGGCTCGCACACCGCGAAGATCCCGGGGGTGGTCACCGTGTCCGAGAGGGAGCGCGCGGCCTTGTCGCTGATCGCGTGGACGTGCACGCTCAGGTACTGCGCGGAGGTGACGATCTGCGCGCAGCGCCGGGCCGCCTGCTCCGTCACGTACACGTCCCGGGCGGCCCCCGTGGTCACCGCCGCCTCCACGGCGTTTTCCCCCTCGACCAGGAAGGCCCTTGCCTTACGGCGCGCCGCGGCGCGGTGTAGTTTTGCCGCCGCGACGATGCGCGGGGTGCGCTCCGTGAAGGGAGCCGAAAAGTCACAAGCCATGCCCACCACCGTACCCGGAGGACGTGGCGGCGGTTAGACCAGCTCGCGCCCGTGGGGGTCCGTGGCGTAGGAGCCAGCGCGCAGCAGGATCAGCACGAAGTCCACGAAGGACCAGATGTGCACGGCGATGACGATGGGGATGCCGATGAGCACGAACGAAAGCACCCAGCCCACGACGTACAGGGCAAGCTGCGTGATCGCCCTCTTGCGGTACCCGATGTAGAAGTTGTGCACGCCAAACTGGCCCAGGAAGAACGCCAGGAGCGCCGCGACGATGTACGAGCGCTGCGGCTCGAAAAGCGGCGTCCGATCTGCCGGGGAGCCCAGATACTGATGGCTCGGGTAGTGATCGCTCGGGGAAACCATAAGGCCCCACCATAGACCAATCCCCGCAGCCCTGCAGGGCGGCGGGGATCAAACATGGCGCGGGAGACGCCTTAGGCGGCCTTAGCCTTGGGGGCGTTGACGTCCTCCGGCAGGGCGGCCTTGGCCTTCTCGCAGATGGCGGAGAAGGTGGCAAAGTCATTCACGGCCAACTCCGCCAGGATCTTGCGATCCACCTCGATCTCGGCCAGCTTCAGGCCCTGGATCAGGCGGTTGTAGGTGATGCCGTTCATGCGGGCGGCGGCGTTGATGCGCTGGATCCACAGATTACGGAACTCGCGCTTGCGGGCGCGGCGATCCCGGTAAGAGTAGGTCATGGAGTGCAGCCACTGCTCCTTGGCCTTGCGGTAAAGGCGGGAGCGCTGGCCGCGGTACCCCTTGGCGGAATTCAGGATTTCGCGACGCTTCTTCTTGGCGTTAACTGACCGCTTAACACGTGCCACGGTAATACTCTTCTTTCAAATCTCGTTGGGTGATGTGGGACAGACGGCCTAATTAGGCCTGGCCGAGGAGACGCTTCACGCGCTTGGTGTCCGGCTTTGCCACATCGACCGTGCCCTTGAGGCGACGGGTCCGCGTGGAGGGCTTGCCCTCGAGCAGGTGGCGGCGGCCGGCCTGCTCGCGGCGCAGCTTGCCGGTGCCGGTCTTCTTGATGCGCTTAGCGGTGCCCTTGTGGGTCTTCTGCTTCATGGCTCGATCCTTACAATCCCTGAAATTAACGTGTGTCTTACTTCTTACCCTTGCGGACCGGACCCAGAACCATCGTCATGTTCCGGCCGTCCTGCTTGGGTTTCATTTCCACGACGCCCACCTCTGCGACGTCCTGGGCCAACCGATCCAGCAAGCGGAACCCTAGCTCCGGACGGGACTGCTCGCGGCCACGGAACATGATGGTTACCTTGACCTTGGAGCCCTTCTCCAGGAACCGGACTACGTTACCCTTCTTCGTCTCGTAATCGTGATCGTCGATCTTGGGACGAAACTTCTGCTCTTTGACTACAGTCTGCTGCTGGTTCCGGCGCGACTCGCGGGCCTTCTGGTCCTGCTCGTACCGGTACTTTCCGTAGTCCATGATCTTGCAAACCGGAGGCTTGGCCTTCGGAGCGACCTCAACGAGGTCCAGGTCGGCTTCGTAGGCCAACTTGCGGGCGTCATCAGTACGGACAATGCCTACCTGTTCCCCGCCGGGGCCGACGAGGCGAACCTCGGGAACTCGGATTCGCTCATTAATGCGAGCTTCAGCGCTGATGTGTACTCCTCAAGTAGCAGGGTAAATAGTGTATTCGTACCGCACCACATTTGGATATACATACCCAATGAAAAACCTGCACGGCGCGTGACCGTGCAGGAGAACATTACGTCCACGCAACCGCGTGGCATAACCTGTAACCTGCCTCGACGAGGCGGCATAAGGTGGGATGATCTCCTCTTGCGGCCCGAGCAACAATGCTCCGGGCGGTAGTGCCTGCCACTATAGCAGGAGGCCACGCCCGCGCAAAATCAGCAGGAACCGCCGCCCCGCAGCGCGCCCTCGGCCAGCAGCTCGCGCAGCCCGCGCGCCATGTCGTCCAGCATGGCCCTGCCGCCCGACTCCGTGTCATCCTCCGGGTGCACGTACATGGTGATGCCCACCCCGTCCACCACGCCCAGCTGCCGCATGGTAAACACGCCCTCGTCGTCCGGGCCCCACCCGCCCTTGAAGGCGGAGCCCTTGAGCAGGCCCAGGCCGTACTTGTGGTCCTCCGCGATCTCCCCCATCAGGTCCACCACCGGCTGCGCTCCCTCGATGCAGCGCACGTGGGAGGCGAAGAGCGCCTGCCCGCTCAGCGGCCAGGACACCTCGCCGAAGGAGACCCGGTCGCCGCTGTGGCCCCACTGGCGCGCCACGTCCGTGGGATCGCCCGCGGCGGAGAGCACCTCCTGCACCGCCGCACCCGCCTCCCGGGTGCCGCCCAGGGAGTTCCACAGCTCCACGGAGGCGTCGTTATCGGAGTAGGTGATGGCCGCGCGGGCCGCGTCCTCGTCCGCCGTGCCCGCCTTGTACGCCGCGATGGCGATGGGCACCTTGATGGTGGACCACGCGGCGCTGTGGCCCGGGTCCCCGGCGGAATAGACCTTGCCGTCGGAGACCACCGCCATGCCCGCCCGGCCGCCGTGGTGGGCCGCCGCGCCGTCCACGATGCGCCGCAGCTCCCGCCCGATCCCGTCCGAGCCGGGGGCCTCGGGGCGACCCACGCCCGCCGTGGGCTCGACGCGCTCGGCACGCTCGGCCCTCTCAGCCCCTTCGGCGCTCGCCACGGGGCGCGGCTGCACCGAGGCAGCCGAGGTATCGGCGGTGCCGGTGCTGCACGAAGCGCAAAGGGTGCTCGCGATGACGAACGCGCCGAGGATGCGGCATCGACTCACGGTGTAAGGCCTCCTTCTTGGGAACGCCTCATCCTATCCTCGGAGCAGAGGCTTGAGGAAATGCCCAGTATGGGTGCCCTCCACGGCCGCCACCTGCTCCGGGGTCCCCTGCGCCACCACGCGGCCGCCGCCGTCGCCGCCCTCCGGGCCCATGTCCACGATCCAGTCGGCGGACTTGATCACGTCCAGGTTGTGCTCGATCACAATCACGGAGTTGCCCTTGTCCACCAGGCCCTGGATCACCAGCAGCAGCTTGCGGATGTCCTCGAAGTGCAGGCCCGTGGTGGGCTCGTCCAGGATGTACACGGTGCGGCCGTTGGAACGCTTCTGCAGCTCGCTGGCGAGCTTCACGCGCTGCGCCTCGCCGCCGGAGAGCGTGGTGGCGGACTGCCCGAGGCGCACGTACCCCAGGCCGACCTCCACCAGGGTGTCCAGGTAGCGGTGAATGGAGCCGATGGATTCGAAGAACACGGCGGCCTCGGAGATGGGCATGTCGAGCACCTCCGCGATGTTCTTCCCCTTGTACGTCACCTCGAGGGTCTCGCGGTTATACCGCGCGCCGCCGCAGGTCTCGCAGGGCACGTAGACGTCCGGCAGGAAGTTCATCTCGATCTTGATCGTGCCGTCTCCCTGGCACGCCTCGCAGCGCCCGCCCTTGATGTTGAAGGAGAAGCGCCCGGCCTTGTACCCGCGCACCTTGGCCTCCGGGGTCTCCGCGAAGAGCTTGCGGATCTTGTCAAACACCCCCGTGTAGGTGGCCGGGTTGGAGCGCGGCGTGCGCCCGATGGGCGACTGATCCACCTGCACCAGCTTGTCCAGGTGCTCCAGGCCCTCCACGCGGCGCGCCCGCCCGGGCACCTGCCGCGCGCGATTGAGCTCGTTGGCCAGCACCTTGGCCAGGATCTGGTTGACCAGGGTGGACTTTCCGGAGCCGGACACCCCGGTCACGCAGGCCAGCACGCCCAGCGGGATCTCCACGTTGATCCCCTTGAGGTTATTCTCCCGGGCGCCCACGACCTTGAGCACGCGGGAGCGATCCACCTCGCGGCGCCGCTCCGGCACGCCGATGACGCGGCGGCCGGAGAGATACGCCCCGGTAAGGGACTCCTCGCAGTCCGCCACGCCCTCGGGGGTGCCCTGGTAGACCACCTCGCCGCCGTACTCGCCCGCGCGCGGGCCCACGTCCACCAGCCAATCGGCGGCGCGGATCGTGTCCTCGTCGTGCTCCACCACGATGAGGGTGTTGCCCAGGTCTCGCAGGCGCTCCAGGGTGCCGATCAGGCGCTGGTTATCGCGCTGGTGCAGGCCGATGGAGGGCTCGTCGAGCACGTAGAGCACGCCCGCCAGGCCGGAGCCGATCTGCGTGGCCAGGCGGATGCGCTGGGCCTCGCCGCCGGAGAGGGTGCCGGCCGAGCGATTGAGCGTGAGGTAGTTCAGCCCGACGTCGAGCAGGAAGCGCAGGCGAGCCTGGATCTCCTTGAGCACCGCCCCTGCGATCATCTCCTCGCGCCTGCCCAGCACCAGGGTGTCCAGGAACGTAAAGGCGTCCTGGATGCTCAGCTCCGTGAGCCCCGCGATGGACAGCTCGCCGGACTCCGAAGCCAGGCGCACCGCCAGGATCTCCGGGCGCAGGCGCGCCCCCTTGCAGGCGGGGCAGGCCACCTGGCGGGTGTAGGCCAGGAGGCGTTCCTTCTGGTTCTCCGTCTCCGCCTGGTCCATCTTGCGCTTGAGGTAGCCCATCACGCCCTCGAAGGGGGCCGTCCACTGCCGCATCCGCCCGTAGCGGTTCTTGTATCGCACCGTCACCTCGGTGGAGGTGCCGTGGATGAGGGCCTTGCGCTGCTCCTTGGTCAGCGCCGAGTACGGGTCCTTGGGGTGGAAGCCCATCGTCCCCGCCAGCGCCGCCACGAGCTTTTCGAAGTACTTGTGGTTGGGGCTGGTGTGCCAGGGCTGCACCGCCTGCTCCACGGGGGCCTCGGGGTCCGGGATCAGCAGGTCCTCGTCGATCTCGATGGTGGTACCCAGGCCGTCGCACTCCGGGCACGCGCCGAACGGGCTGTTGAAGGAGAAGGCGCGCGGCTCCAGCTCCTCCACGTGCAGGGCGTGGCCGTTGGGGCACGCGAGCTTCTCCGAGAATCGACGCACCCGCCGGGGATCGTCCTCGTCCAGGCCCACGAACTCGATGGCCACCACGCCCTCGGCCAGCCCCAGGGCCGTCTCCACGGACTCCGTGAGGCGCTGCTTCTGCGAGGCCTTGACCTGGAGGCGGTCCACCACCACGTCGATGTCGTGCTTGATCTGCTTCTTCAGGGTGGGCGGATCGCTCAGCGGGTAAACCTTGCCGTCCACCCGCACGCGGGAGTAGCCCTGGGCCGCGATGTCCTCGAACAGGTCCACGAACTCGCCCTTGCGGCGGCGCACCACCGGGGCGAGGACCTGGAACTTCATCCCCTCCTCGTGGTCGAGCACCTGATCCACGATCTGCTGCGGAGTCTGGCGCTGCACCGGGGCGTCGCAGGTGGGGCAGTGCGCAGTGCCGGCCCGGGAGAACAGCAGGCGGAGGTAGTCGTAGATCTCCGTGATGGTGCCCACCGTGGAGCGCGGGTTGCGGTTGGTGGACTTCTGGTCGATGGACACCGCCGGGGACAGGCCCTCGATCATGTCCACGTCGGGCTTGTCCATCTGGCCCAGGAACATGCGGGCGTAGCTCGAGAGCGACTCGATGTACCGGCGCTGGCCCTCCGCGAAGATGGTGTCAAAGGCCAGGGAGGACTTGCCCGAGCCGGAGAGCCCGGTGAACACCACCATCGCCTCCCTGGGCAGGTCCACGTCCACGCCCTTGAGATTGTGCTCGCGCGCACCCCGAACGACCAGGCGATCAGCCACAGCGTGTCCCATCCTTCCACCGCATGTTCATGACAACACTCGAACATACCAACGATACGCGCGGCCGCGCCAGCGCTACCACGCTGTGCTACTACTCTGTGGGCATGAGCGAACTGCGCATGCACCAGATCTCCGTGTCCAGCATGGACAACAACTGCTACCTCCTGAGCGCCGAGGGCGAGGGCCTGCTCATCGACGCCGCGGACGACGCCCCCGCGCTGCTGGAGATGGCCCGCCGGGCCGGGGTGCGCATCACCAAGGTGCTCACCACCCACCGGCACAAGGATCACACCCGGGCGCTGCCGGAGGTGCTCAAGGCCACCGGAGCCACCCACTACGCGCCCTTCCTCGACGCCCCGGCGCTGCCCAGCCCGGTGGACGTGGAGCTGCACCACGGCGACACCATCGTCCACGCCGGTCACGAGCTTCCCGTGACCATCCTGCGCGGCCACACCCCCGGTGGGGCCGCCGTGAGCGCCACCTTCGGCGGGTACACCCACCTCTTCGTCGGTGACAGCCTCTTTCCCGGCGGCCTGGGCAAGACCACCTCCGAGAGTGACTTTGCCCGCCTGTACAAGGACGTCACCACCAGGATCTTCGACGTCTACGAGGACTCCGCCCTCGTGCACCCGGGGCACGGGGCGGCCACCATGCTCGGAGAGGAGCGGCCGCACCTGCAGGTGTGGTGGGAACGACGCTGGTAAGAGCGCGCTAGACTGGCTATTCGTACCTATATCTCATAGCAAAAGGAGTGAGCGCAATGATCCGCAAACTCGCCCGCCCCGCCCTGGCCTCGGTGTATGTGGCCGATGGTGCGGATACCCTGATGAACACGGCCAAGCACGTGGACTCCACCGAGTCCGTGCTCAACCGCACCCGTTCCCTGCTGCCGCGCAAGTACGCGCGCAAGGTGCCCCAGGACCCCGAGCTGGTGGCCCGCACCGTGGGCGGCCTGAAGGTCGGCGCCGGCTCCCTGCTCGCGCTGGGCAAGCTGCCCCGCCTCTCCGCCACCACCCTCGCCGTGCTGGCCGTGCCCACCATCGTGGGGCGCCACGCCTTCTGGGAGACCCAGGACGAGACGGAGAAGAGCGCCCGCCGCAACGGCTTCCTCACCGACGTGGCGCTGCTCGGCGGGCTGACCATCACCAGCCTGGACAACGGCGGCAAGCCCGGCCTGAGCTACCGCGCCTCCGAGGCCGTCAAGTCCGCCACCACCTCCGCCAACCAGGGCGGCTCCGCGCTCAAGGGCTACGTGGAGGAGAACGGCTCCGCGCTGAAGAGCTACGTGGAGGAGAACAAGGACGACTGGCTGGCCGCCGCCCGCGAGAACGCCGACGCCGCCAAGAAGCGCGTGGTCAAGGCCGCCGCCAAGGCCCAGGACAAGGCCGAGGCCGCCGCCAACAGCAAGAAGGCCACCAAGCTGCAGAAGCGCGCCGCCAAGGCCGCGAAGAAGGCCCAGAAGAAGCTCAAGAACTTCGAGTTCTAAGCACCTCAGCACCGCCTCCCGGCGCCGTCCTCCTCCCCCGGTGTAACCTTGGCTGTTCCATACGAGCAAGGAGGACGTGCGTGCACGAGAGCGAGGAAATCCGCCGCGAACAGGACTACGTGGACGGCCTGTTCGCGCGCCTCGACGCCGAGGTAACCCAGGCCAACGAGCGCCTGCGAGAGATCTCCATGAACATCGACCCCGCCTACCCCAAGGCGGAGGCGCTGGTGCAGCGCGAGACCGAGTACCACTCCCTCAACGCCAAGATCGACCGCCTCAACCTCGCCCAGTTGGGGCTGGTGTTCGGGCGCATCGACATCGAGGGCGAGGGGGACAACCCCATCGCCCCTGGGATGGATCGCCGCTACATCGGGCGCATGGGGCTCGACGACAGAAACGACCACTACCGCACCCTGCTCCTGGACTGGCGCGCCCCCATGGCCCGGCCCTTCTACCTGGCCACCACCGCGCACCCGGAGGGCGTGCACCTGCGCCGCCACATCCGCACCAAGGGCCGCGAGGTCACGGCGCTGGACGACGAGCGCCTCACCGGCGAGGCGGAGGGCGTCCGCGACGGCGTGGCCGGGGAGGCCGCCCTGCTGCACGCCATGCAGCGGGCGCGCACGGGCACGATGCGCAACATCGTGGAGACCATCCAGCGCGAGCAGGACCAGATCATCCGCGACGAGACCCGGGGCGTGCTCGTGGTGGAGGGAGGACCCGGCACCGGAAAGACGGCGGTGGCCCTGCACCGCGTGGCCTACCTCCTCTACACCTGGCGCGAGCAACTCGCCCGCACCGGCGTGCTCATCCTCGGCCCCAACCGCACCTTCCTGGACTACATCTCCCACGTGCTCCCCGAGCTGGGCGAGACCGGCGTGGTGCTCTCCACGGTGGGCGAGCTGTACCCCGGCGTGGTGCCCACCCGGCGGGAGGACGCCCTGGTCCAGGAGATCAAGGGCTCCGAGGAGATGGCGGTGATCCTGGATCGGGCCGTCAAGGACCATCAGCGCCTCCCGGAGGCGGCGGTGCCCCTGCGCGTGGACTCCCTCGTCCTCGAGGTGACCCCGGAGATGGTGAAGAAGGCCCGGACCCGGGCCCGGCGCTCCCGCCGCCCCCACAACGAGGCGCGCCCGCTGTTCCAGGATCAGCTCATCGAACAGATCGCGCGGCGCATGGCCGAGGTCATCGGCGGCGACCCGCTCGGCGGGGGCAACCTCCTCTCCCGCGCCGACGTAGACCAGCTCCACGACGACCTCGCGGACGAGCCCGCCGTGCTGGAGCTGGTCGAGCGGTTCTGGCCGATCCTGACCCCGGAGGGGGTGCTCTCCGGCCTGCTCGACTCGCCCGAGGCGATCGCGCGCGCGGCCCACGACTACGACGAGGAGACCCGCCGCGCCCTCCTGCGCCCCGAGCCGGGCTGGGCGCCCTCCGACGCCGCCCCGCTCGACGAGCTGTCCCACCGCCTGGGCGACGCCCCGCAGAATTCCGTCTCGGAGACGGCGCACAGCCGCGTCGAGGAGGCCCAGGAGGCGCTGGATATCCTCCAGGGCTCGGCGGTGACGGACAACGACGAGGTCTTTGAGGCCGAGTACCTGGGCGCCTACGACGTCATCGACGCCGAGACCCTGGCGGCCCGCCAGGAGGAGCGCGATACCCGCACCACCGCCCAGCGCGCCCGGGCGGATCGCGCCTGGGCCTTCGGGCACGTGGTGGTGGACGAGGCCCAGGAACTCACGCCGATGGAGTGGCGCATGGTGTTCCGCCGCAGCCCCTCGCGCTGGATGACGCTGGTGGGCGACACCGCGCAGACCGGTTCGCCCGCGGGCGTGGACTCCTGGGCGGAGACGCTGGAGCCCTTCGTGGGCTCCCGCTTCCGCCGCCACGGCCTGAGCGTCAACTACCGCACCCCGGTGGAGATCATGGAGGTGGCCGCCGAGGTCTTGCGCTCCATCGACCCGCAGGCCACCCCGGCCACCGCCATCCGGGAATCGGGCGTCCCGGTCGCTCGCGTCACCGAGGTTCCCCCGCGCCCCGACGACGGCCGCTCCCGGGCCGTGATTACCCCCGATAACGTCCACGAGATCAAGGGGCTCGAGTTCGACCACGTGGTGGTGGTCAACCCCCGGGCCATCGTGGCGGCCTCCCCCCAGGGCCTGCAGAACCTCTACGTGGCCGTCACCCGCGCCACGCAGACGCTCACCATCGTGGAATGATCTATTTCACCGTGTGAACGATCATCACGTCGCAGTCGGACTGCCGGGCCACATCGGCCGGCACCGACCCCAACAGGCGCCCGGTGAGGGAGTTGATACCACGGTTGCCCACGATGAGCAGGTCCGCGTGGTTCTCGTTCACGATCTCCATGAGGGCCTGCACCGGGGTGCCCCGGCGGATCGCCGTCTCCACGTTCTTGGCCCCCGTCTCGCGCGCGAACTGCGCCGCGGCGTCCAGGTTCTTCTGGGCGGGGTCGTCGCCAAGAATGGTCACGGAGTCCTGGCGCAGCGTCTGGGACGCCTCCTCCTTGTTCTCGTAGTAGGCGCAGCCGATGATCAGCGTGGCGTCAAAGGCCGCCGCGATCTTCGCCGCCCGCTCCACCGCCAGCATGGAGGACTTAGAGCCGTCCGTACCCACGACGATCTTCTGATAGTTCTCGCTCATGAACCTTCCCTCAACGTTCGACGTCACTCGACAGCTATGTTACGCCTGCTCGGTGTTCACGATCATCACGTCCACCGGGGACTTGCGCGCCACCCCGGTGGGGATGTTGCCAAAGATCCGCCCGGACAGGCTGTGCATGCCCTTGTTCCCGAGCACCAGCAGGTCCGCCTCCTTCTCCTTGGCGGCCTCCGTGAGCGCCACGATGGGCGCGCCCGAGGTCTTGTACAGCTCGATGTCCTCGGCGCCCTCCTCGGCGGCGACGGCCCGGGCCTCCTCCAGGTACTCGTCCGCGCGCTGCTGGCTGACCACGGGCACCGAGGTGGCCTCCGAGCCCGGCGAGTTCAGGACCGAGCCGGACGCCTCGTAGTAGGCGCAAATGAGCACGAGCTTGGCCTGGTACACGCGGGCCAGGCTCGCCGCCTTGCGCACCGCCACCAGGGCGGTATCCGAGCCGTCCGTGCCTGCGGCCACGGTGGTGTAACTAATCATGTTGGACTCTCCGATCACCTAGAGCATCGTAAAAACATCGTCGCGGGGCTATAGTCCCATCTCTTTGATACCACGCAGCTCCTTCTTCAGGTCCGCGATCTCGTCGCGCAGCCGCCCCGCCAGCTCAAACTTCAGGTCGCGGGCCGCCGCGCCCATCTGGGTGGTGAGGTCGTCGATGAGCTTCTGCACCTCCTGGGCCGGCATGTCCTTGGCCCGGGGGCGCTCCACCGCGGCCACCGAGCCCGCATCGCCCTCCTCGCGCTCGTAGACCTGGTCCAGGATGTCCGCGATCTTCTTGCGCAGCGGCTGCGGGTCGATGCCGCGCTCCTCGTTGTAGGCGATCTGCTTGGCGCGGCGCCGCTCCGTCTCGTCCAGCGCGTACTGCATGGAGTCCGTCACGGAGTCGGCGTACATGATGACCGAGCCGGAGACGTTGCGGGCCGCGCGGCCGATGGTCTGGATCAGCGAACGCTCGGAGCGCAGGAAGCCCTCCTTGTCCGCGTCGAGGATGGCCACCAGGGAGACCTCGGGCAGGTCCAGGCCCTCGCGCAGCAGGTTAATTCCCACCAACACGTCGAACTCGCCCAGGCGCAATTGGCGCAGCAATTCCACGCGCTGCAGGGTGTCAATATCGGAATGCAGATACCGCACCTTAATGCCGTTTTCCAGGAAGTAATCGGTGAGGTCCTCCGCCATCTTCTTGGTCAGCGTGGTCACCAAAACGCGCTCCTCCTTTCGGGTGCGCGCGCGAATCTCGTCCATGAGGTCGTCGATCTGCCCCTTGGTGGGGCGCACGTCGATGGTGGGGTCCACCAGGCCCGTGGGGCGGATGACCTGCTCCACGAACTCGCCCCCGGAGGCCGCCAGCTCGTAGTCCCCGGGCGTGGCGGACATGTAGACGGTCTGCCCCACCCGATCCTCGAACTCGTCGAAGGTCAGCGGCCTGTTGTCCACCGCCGAGGGCAGCCGAAAGCCGAACTCCACCAGGTTGCGCTTGCGCGACATGTCCCCCTCGTACATGCCGCCGATCTGCGGCACGGTCACGTGGGACTCATCGATGATCGTGAGGAAGTCCTCCGGGAAGTAGTCGATGAGGGTGGCCGGGGCGGACCCGGCCTCGCGGCCGTCGATGTGGCGCGAATAGTTCTCGATGCCGGAGCAGAAACCCACCTGCTCGATCATCTCGAGGTCGTACTCGGTGCGCATCCGCAGGCGCTGCGCCTCCAGCAACTTGCCCCGATTCTCCAGGTCCGCCAGCCGCTCGGAAAGCTCAATCTTGATCTCGGACACGGCCTTTTCCATGCGCTCCGGGCCCGCCACGTAATGCGTCGCCGGGAAGATACGCAATTGTTCCACCTTGCGGATCTCCTCGCCCGTCACCGGGTGGATGTAGTACAGGGCGTCCACCTCGTCCCCGAAGAACTCCACCCGCACCGCCACCTCCTCGTAGGCGGGGATGATGTCCACGGTGTCCCCCTTGACCCGGAAGGAGCCCCGGGCCAGGGCGACGTCGTTGCGGTCGTACTGGATGTCCACCAGCAGGCGCAGGAAGCGGTCCCGCTCAATCTCCTCCCCCACCTTGAGCACCGCCGAGCGATCCAGGTAGGACTGCGGCGTGCCCAGGCCGTAGATGCAGGACACCGAGGAGACCACCACCACGTCGCGGCGCGAGAGCAGCGAGGAGGTGGCGCGGTGGCGCAGCCGCTCCACGTCCTCGTTGATGGAGGAGTCCTTCTCGATGTAGGTATCCGTCTGCGCGATGTAGGCCTCCGGCTGGTAGTAGTCGTAGTAGCTCACGAAGTACTCCACCGCGTTATTCGGCAGCAACTGGCGCAGCTCGTTGGCGAGCTGGGCGGCCAGGGTCTTGTTCGGGGCCATCACCAGCGTGGGGCGCTGCTGCTGCTCGATCAGCCACGCCGCCGTGGCGGACTTGCCGGTGCCCGTGGCGCCCATGAGCACCACGTCACGCTCCCCCCTGCGCAGCCGCGCGTCCAACTCCTTGATGGCCGCGGGCTGATCGCCCGCGGGCTCGTACTCGGAGACCACCTCAAAGCGGTTATCCGCGCGCTCGATCTCGCCCACCGGGCGGAACTCAGTATGAGATAAAACGGGATGCTCAGCAGCGAAAGCCATAGCACAACACTACGTCATCCGGGCGAGGGCCTCCGGGTCCATCCACATAAGCTCCCACCCGTGCCCGTCGGGGTCGTCGAAGGCCCCGCCGTACATCGGTCCCTGCGCCTCGGGGCCGCGGGTGATCTCCCCACCCGCCTCGCCCGCGCGACGCAGCACCTCATCCACGTCCTCCGCGGACTCCAGGGAGAGGCAGTTCAGCACCTCGCGAGCACCCCCGGCGGGAACCGTTCCCCGCGAATGGAAGGAAGAAAAACGCTCACGATCCAGCAACATGACCACGATATGATCGCTCACCTCGAAGGATGCGGTGGCCTCGTCCCGGAAAACCTGGTTCTCCACGAATCCCAGCGCGCGATAGAACCGAATGGACGCGGAGACGCTCTCCACCGGTAGGTTGATAAAGATCCTCTCATGATGCAGGCGGTCGGGCATGCGTCGTTCTCCTCTCGTTAGCGTGCCCCCGATCCTACAAGCCGCTCCACCAGCGGCGGCACCTGCGCCTTAAGCTCCGCCAGGGAGCCGTTGTTGTCGATGATAACGTCCGCGGCTGCGCGGCGGGTGGCGTCGTCGATCTGCGCGGCCATGCGGCGGCGCGCGTCCTCCTCCGGGATTCCCCTGCCGCGCAGCCGCTCCACCCGCACCTGCGGATCCGCGTCCACCACCACGGTGAGGTCCATCCCCCGGTGCAGGCCCTTGTCCACCAGCAGCGGCATGTCATACACCACCACCGGCTCCCCGTCGCGCTCCGCCGCCGCGAAGCGGCGCTGCGTCTCCTCCTCGATGCGCGGATGCATGATGGAGTTCAGCAACGCCGTGTGGCGCTCGTCCGCGAAGGCGCGGGCGGCGAGGCCGGGGCGATCCAGCGAGCCGTCGGGCAGGAGAATCTCCGGGCCGAAGGCCTGCGCCAGCGCCCGCAGCGCGGGCTCGCCGGGGGCCACGATGTCCCGCGCGATCTGATCGGCGTCCACCACCCGGATGCCCTCGCGGGCGAGCAGGGCGGCCACCGTGGACTTTCCGCTGCCGATGCCGCCGGTCAACCCCACCGTGCGCATCAGGCCGGCTCCTCCACCCTGGGCCGGACCTCCAGGAGGGCCTCGCCCGCGCGCACCGCGCCGGGGGCGCGCAGCTCGGTAAGCGGGCCCCACTTCTTGTGGTTGGTCACCAGGACCGGGGTGACGGGGCTGTACCCGGCGGCCTCGATGGCGGCCCGATCGAAGCGCACCAGCGGCTGCCCGGCCTCCACCCGGTCCCCCTTAGACACCAGGAGCTCGAAGCCCCTGCCCTCCATGTTCACGGTGTCGATGCCGATGTGGATGAGCACCTGAACCCCGCCGTCGAGCTTGATCCCCACCGCGTGCCCCGTGGGGAAGGCCGCCATCACCGTGCCGGAACCGGGGGCCACCACGGTGTCCCCGTCCGGGTCGATGCCCACGCCCTTGCCCACCGCCCCGGCGGCGAAGGCCTCGTCCGGGACGTCGGCAAGCGGCATGACCCGCCCCGAGAGCGGGGCGGCGACGCGCACTGCCTCGGGGGCGGGATCGGCGGACCCGGTGGGTTCCGCGGCGGGCTGCTGCGCGGCGGCGATGCGCCGCTCCTCCTCGGCGTTCGCGGCCTCGCGCTCGGCGGCGATCTGGGCGCGCACGGCCTCGCGCTCCTCCTTGGTGCGGTAGTCCAGCGCCAGGGTGAGCAGGAAGGAGGTGCCGAAGGCCGCCGCGATGCCGATGCCGTAGCCCGGCCAGGGGTCCATCGCGGAGACGGTGAGCAGGGAGGTGAACACGAAGGCGTAGGCCTTGACGTTGAAGATGCCCATGATGATGCCGCCCACGAGGCAGCCCGGGAGCAGGCGCCAGTAGGACTTGCGGAAGCGCAGCAGCACGCCGTACAGGCTGGGCTCCGAGATACCGCCCAGCAGGCCCGCGAACATGCCTCCCGCGGAGACCTGCCGCATGGGCCTGTTGCCCTCCTTGAGGGAGAGCACCAGCACGGCCGTGACCACGCCGAAGCAGGCAAAGTTCCAGGCGCCCATCGGGCCCTGGATGAAGTCATACCCCAGCGTGCTGAGGTTGACGATCATGATCGCGTTGAGCGGCCAGTGCAGGCCCAGCGGCACCAGGAAGGGATACAGCAGCGGGATGACCACGGCCAGGATGAACGGGGAGAGATCGTTGAGCCAGAACAGCCCCTGCGCGATGGCGTTGCCCAGGCCGATGCCCACCGGCCCCATGATGAAGGCCGTGGCGGGGATCAGCACGAGCAGGGAGATAAACGGCACAAAGACCATCTGCACCGCCGAGGGGATGATCTTCTTCAGCGCCTTTTCCACGAAGAACAGGGCGATGGCCGCCAGCAGCGGCGGGAACACCTGGCCACCGTAGTCCTGGATGGTCATGGGCAGCCCAAACACGTCCACCTGGTACTGGACGCTGCCCTCCACGGCGGTGGGGATCTCCCGGGCCACGTCCTTGAGGCCCATGAACTCCGGGGTGAGCAGCGCGGCCGGGATCGCCGCGCCCACCCACTCGTTGGCCCCCAGCTTACGCGCCGCCGTGGCCCCCACCATGATGGGCAGGAAGTAGAACACGGACCTCCACATGGCGTGCATGAACTGGTACGTGGGCGGCTGCTCGCTCATCGGCGCGCGGAAGTCCTGCCAGTGCAGGGCGTTATCCGCCAGCACCAGCATGGTGATGATGAGCGAGGCGCCCAAAAGCGCCCAGAGCACCGGGCGGAACGTGTCGGAGAGGAACTCGAAGGAGTAGTCCAGCCAGGAGTACTTGCCGCGCACCCCGCCGTATTCCTTCTTCGCGGGGGCCTTATCCGAATCCCCCAGCCCGGCCATCGCGGGGTCGCGCATGATGGCGCCGTAGTAGTCCGCCACGGCCCCGCCCATGATGACCTGCAGCCCCGTGCTGCCCTGCTTGACCACCCCGAGCACGGCGGGGTCCTTTTCGAGGGCCGCGACGTCGGCCTTAGCTTGATCGTGAAGCTGAAAGCGCAAGCGGGTTGCGCAGTGAGTCAGGGACGAGACGTTGGCGGCACCACCGATTTCCTTGATGATGTGCTCGGACGTCGTCGCCGTTGTGGAAGCCATGAGGCGTTCCCCTTTCCGCAAAACGACACATACGCGCTTCATCATAGAACGCCCGATTCCGAGCAT
The DNA here is from genome assembly GCF_000375365.1 of Corynebacterium mastitidis DSM 44356. Taxonomy (GTDB): domain Bacteria; phylum Actinomycetota; class Actinomycetes; order Mycobacteriales; family Mycobacteriaceae; genus Corynebacterium; species Corynebacterium mastitidis. Next base: position 36,544 of record NZ_AQXB01000005.1, read on the forward strand.
GAAAAAACCGCCCGGCGGTCAAACCGGGCGGTCAGGCGGCAACTAAGGGATTAGTTACCGGCCAGCTTCTCGCGCAGCGCGGCGAGCTGCTCGTCGGAAGCCAGGGAACCGGCCTCCGCGTCCTGGGACGCCGGAGCTGCGTCCTGGGACTCGGAGGAGTAGTTCGTGGCGTCCTGCTCCGCGGCCTCCGCAGCGGCGGCGCGGTGGCGCTCGATCTGCGCGGAGTGGAGCTGGAAGCGGCGCTCGGACTCGGCGTAGCGGGCCTCCCAGGCCTGACGCTGCTCGTCGTAGCCCTCGAGCCACTCGTTGGTCTCCGGATCGAAGCCCTCGGGGAAGATGTAGTTGCCCTGCTCGTCGTAGGAGTCGGCCATGCCGTACTTCGAGGGATCGAAGTCCTCGGTGAAGTCCTCGTCCGCCTGCTTCAGGGACAGGGAGATACGGCGACGCTCCAGGTCGATGTCGATGACCTTGACCATGGCCTCCTCACCCACGTTGACCACCTGGTCCGGCACGTCCACGTGGCGCTGGGCCAGCTCGGAGATGTGCACCAGGCCCTCGATGCCCTCGTCCACGCGGACGAACGCGCCGAAGGGCACCAGCTTGGTGACCTTGCCCGGGACGATCTGGCCCACGGCGTGGGTGCGGGCGAACACGCGCCACGGATCCTCCTGGGTGGCCTTCAGGGACAGGGACACGCGCTCGCGGTCCAGGTCCACGTCCAGCACCTCGACGGTGACCTCATCGCCCACGGTGACCACCTCGGAGGGGTGATCGATGTGCTTCCAGGACAGCTCGGAGACGTGCACCAGGCCGTCCACACCGCCGAGGTCCACGAAGGCGCCGAAGTTGACGATGGAGGACACCACGCCCTTGCGCACCTGGCCCTTCTGGAGCTGGTGCAGGAACTCGGAGCGCACCTCGGACTGGGTCTGCTCCAGCCAGGCGCGGCGGGAGAGCACCACGTTGTTGCGGTGCTTGTCCAGCTCGATGATCTTGGCCTCGATCTCGCTGCCGATGTAGGGCTCCAGGTCGCGCACGCGACGCATCTCCACCAGGGAGGCGGGCAGGAAGCCACGCAGGCCGATGTCCAGGATGAGGCCGCCCTTGACGACCTCGATGACGGTGCCGGTGACGGGCTCGTCGTTCTCCTTGAGCTGCTCGATGGTGCCCCAGGCGCGCTCGTACTGGGCGCGCTTCTTGGACAGGATCAGGCGGCCTTCCTTGTCCTCCTTGGTGAGGACCAGGGCGTCGATCTCGTCGCCGATCTGGACGACCTCATCGGGATCGACATCGTGCTTGATGGAAAGCTCGCGCGAGGGGATCACGCCCTCGGTCTTGTATCCGATGTCAAGCAGGACCTCGTCGTGGTCAACCTTCACGACGGTGCCCTCAACGATGTCACCATCGTTGAAGTACTTGATGGTCTGGTCAACCGCGGCGAGGAAATCCTCAGCGGAGCCGATGTCGTTGACGGCTACCTGAGGGACGTTGCTGTTGGGCATATGTTCTTGTGCTCCGAAATTGAGATAGGATATAGAAAGCGGACAGATACGCGAGTCTCTCAAAAGCGCAGGTAGCAGGGTATGCCACCGGCCGTTCTTCCGATCCCGCACCAGGACGCCCACGCCCTCCCATCAAGGCGCACGCACCCTAGAACCTAGACACGCGATTTACACCATACCGCCATAGCACAGAACAATCAAAACCGGCTAATGCGCAGCTTCCTCCCAGTTCTGCCCCACCCCCACGGAGACCTCCAGCGGCACCCGCAGCGTAATCGCCCGGCCCATCTCCCGCTCCACAATCTCGCGCACCCGGTCCAACTCGCCCGGGGAGACCTCCACCACCAGCTCGTCGTGTACCTGCAGCAGCACCCGGGAGCGCAGCTCCGCCCGGGCAAAGGCCCGATCCACCCGGAGCATGGCCACCTTGATGATGTCCGCCGCCGTCCCCTGGATCGGGGCGTTGAGCGCCGCGCGCTCGGCGTTCTCCCTGGCCACGCGGTTCGTGGAGGCAAGCTCCGGCAGATACCGACGCCGCCCAAACAGCGTGGAGGTATAGCCGTCGCGGCGGGCCTGCTCCACCACCTCGTCCAGGTAGCGCTTCACGCCGCCGAAGCGCTCGAAGTACGCCTCCATGATCCGCTTGGCCTCCCCCGCCGGGATCCCCAACTGCTGCGAGAGGCCGTAGGCGGACAGGCCGTAGACCAGGCCGTAGGACATGGCCTTGACCCGGCGGCGCAGCTCGGGCGTCACGCCGTCGATCGGCACGTCAAAGACCCGGGAGCCCACGTAGTTGTGCAGGTCCTCGCCCCGCTGGTACGCCTCGATCAGGCCCGGATCCTGGGAGAGGTGCGCCATCACGCGCATCTCGATCTGCGAGTAATCGGCGGTGAGCAGCGTCTCATACCCCTCGCCCACCCGGAAGGCCGAGCGAATGCGACGCCCCGCCCCCGTGCGCACCGGGATGTTCTGCAGGTTCGGGTCCGTGGAGCTCAGCCGCCCGGTGGAGGCCACCGTCTGGTTGAAGGTGGTATGAATCCGGCCGTCCGGCCCCACCGCCTTAATCAGGCCCTCCAGCGTGGTCTTGAGCTTCTGGTACTCGCGGTGCGCCAGCAGACGGTCGAGGAAGGGGTGCGGGTGGTTGACGGCCAGCTGCTCGATCTCCTTGGCCGCCGTGGAGTAACCGGTCTTGGTCTTTTTGGTCTTGGGCAGGCCCAGCGTGTCAAAGAGCACCACCTGCAACTGCTTGGGGCTCGAGAGGTTCAGCTCCGCGTCCCCCGCCAGCTCGCGGGCGGCGGCGACCTCCTCCTCCACCTGCTCCACGAAGCCCTGGAGCTGATCCTCCAGCGCGGCGGTGTCCACCGCCACGCCCGCGCGCTCCATGCGCCCCAGGATTCCCGAAAGAGGCAGCTCCAGGTCCGCGTACAGCTCGTAGCCCTGGATCCCCTGCAACTGCTCGACGAGGATCGCGGAGAGCTCCAGCACCGCCGTGGCCTCGTGCACCAGGCCGTCCTCCAGGCTGCGCTTGGCGTGGCGCTGATAGACCTCGTCCAGGGCGTAGGTGCGCTGCCCCGGCCGCAGCAGGTAGGCGGCGATCAGCGTGTCATGCTCCACGCCGCGCAGCGCAAAGCCACGCCCGCCCAGCCCCCGCGCCGCCTCCTTGGCGCCGTGGATGTACTTGGCGGCGTCGGAGGCGAGCCACCGCTCCAGCTCCTTCTCCCCATCCGGCCCCAGCTCCGCGAGGTTGAGCAGCACGGCCTCGCGCTCCTGGCTCACGCAGGCCAGGGACTCCTCGCCGTCGAACGCCACGGCCACGCCCGAGCGCCCGCGCAGCCAGCCCACCCCCTCGGCAGACAGGGTCACCCGGGGCAGCTCCTCCTCCGGCTCCGGCAGCTCGCCCGAGGTGGGCAGCGCGCTGAGCACCCGGCCGCGCAGCTGCGCGCCGAACTCCAGCTCGTCAAAGACCTCCGCGACCCGGGCCACGTCCACCGGGGCCAGGGCCAACTGCTCCACCGTGACGTCCAGGGGGACGTCGCGCACCATCTGCGTGAGCTCGCGGTTCATGCGCACCTGGTCCAGGCGCTCGCGGAAGTTATTACCCGCCTTGCCCTTGATCTCCTCGGCGTGATCCAGGAGATTCGCCAGGGTGCCGTACTGGCGAATCCACTTCTGCGCCGTCTTCTCCCCCACCCCCGGGATGTTCGGCAGGTTATCCGAGGGATCGCCCCGCAGGGCCGCGAAGTCCGGATACTGCTCCGGGGTAAGCCCGTACTTCTCCTCCACCGCCTCCGGGGTGAAGCGATCCAACTCCGAGACGCCCTTGCGCGGGTAGAGCACCGTGATGGCCTCGTTGACGAGCTGGTAGTAATCGCGGTCCCCGGTGACGATGCGCGTATCGAAGCCCTCCGGGGTGGCCGTGACCAGGGTGGCGATGATGTCATCCGCCTCGTAGTTCTCCTTGGTCATGGTGGTGATCCCCATGCTCTGCAGCACCTTCTGGATCAGGGCCACCTGCCCCCGGAATGCCTCCGGGGCGGCCTCCCGCTGCGCCTTGTAGTCCGGGAACATCTCGGTGCGGAAGGTCGAGCGCCCCACGTCGAAGGCCACCCCGAGGTGGGTGGGCTGCTCCTCCTTGAGCAGGTTCGCCAGCATGGACAGGAAACCATAGACGGCGTTGGTGTGCTGCCCCCCGGCGGTGGAAAACTTCTCCACCGGGAGGGCGTAGAAGGCGCGGAAGGCCATCGAGTGGCCGTCGATCAGCAGCAGGCGTTGGGACATGCTCACGAGTGTAGAGGCAGGGCGGGGCGGCGAGCGATTTCCGGTGGTGCGAGGCGGTGGTCTACTATGTTCCAGGAACGCGCCCCCGTAGCCCAATTGGCAGAGGCAACGGATTCAAAACCCGTTCAGTGTGAGTTCGAGTCTCACCGGGGGCACCGTACAGCCCGGGACCATCAGGAAAACGCCCTGCCTCCCGGGTTTTCTTCGTGCCCAGCCCCGTGGCAGATCCACCCAACCCACACGCGGCAAGAGCCGTCGCCCGGGTAGCCACAGTGCAGCCGGATTCCCACACAGCCTCCGTCTCCGCCACGGAACCGATAGCCACCGCGCCTAGTCCAAATAGGCATGCCCCTCATTGACTCCGACCGCTGGCCGCTGGTAGGCTTTACACACTGCGCGACCGCAAGAACGCCTGCCACGCCTACCGTCAACCGCACCAAGGAGCACCCGATGAAAAAACGCATCCTCGCCCTCGCTCCCCTGCTTCCTCTCGCCCTCGCCGCATGCACATCGGCGGAGGAGAATCCCACCGGCACCGCTGACAATGCGTCTGCGGCAACAACCGACCCCACCGTCGTCAACGCCGAGCGGGTCCGCAGCGACCGCGCGGCGGGACCGGCCATCGAGATCAACCTCGAGGGCACCTTCAAGCCCAACGCGAAGCTCACCGTCTCCACCCCGTGCACCCCAGAGGACCAATCCGCCTTGGCGGTGGCGTCCTTCGGTGAGAGCGCCACGCTGGAGCGCGGCACCGACGACTCCCCCTTGACGGGAACCCTCACCGCCCCCAACAACATCGGGCCCGGCCCCAACGATGGACCCCACACCATCACGGTCACCTGCGACGGCGGGGCAAACAGCACCATCGATATACCCAGCGCGGGCAACGGCGACGCCAAAGACGCCGGGGAGGAAATCCCGGCCCCCTAGTCGCGCGAGGTTCACCGCTGCGGCGAATAGGGACCAATCGCGTGGCCGACGTCGCCCCTTATCCTTGCGCCTCCGGCCGAACCCCCGGCAACCCCGCCCCGTGGCCAAAGGGAGAAACCCGTTTGGGGGTACTGTGTTGCACCCTACGGAAAAACCCTTACCCTTATGCTCGTATTCTGGACGTCCCCGCCCGAGAGGAACCCTCGCATGAAGCGTACCTTTGCCGCCGCCACCCTCGCCCTCAGCCTGACCGCCGGGGCCGTGGCCCCCGCCTCCGCGGGCGAGTTCATAGACGAGGAGCGGACCGTCTTTGACGATCCGAAATGCCCGAGCACCGCCGATGGGGATAACGACTTCCTGGGTAAGAAACAGAGCATCTTCGACCAGTGCACCACCCAGACGAAGAAGCCCAAGAAGGAGAAGAAGGACAAGTCCAGCACCTCCCCGGCGGCGCCCGCGGAGCCTTCCGAGCCCTCCGACCCCACGGCCGACGCCCCCGATACCGCCGAGCCCGCCGAAGAACCCGCCGCCCCCGCGGAGCCCTCCGAGGCCGCGCAGCCGGAGAAGCCCGCGAAGAAGTCCCCCCTGAGCGACGCGGATAAGCAGAAGATCAAGGAGGGTATCCAGGGCTCTGCGGAGGGCTACAAGATGGTCAAGCCCTTCATCAGGGGCGCGATGAAGCTCCTCCACATCGTGCGCAAGATCTTCATCCCTTTCCCCTGATTGCTTAGGGAGCGCCTTCCGCCCCGCACCCCTGCGCGCCCCGCGCCTCAATTACACTGGTCCCCCTACGCCTCGGCTACCGGGACGGGTTTGGCCCGCGCGGCCCCAATGGATATTATTCATAAATACGCAATTATCCATTGTGTCGCTCCGGCCATGCAGAGCCACCTCCGGGGCGCGCAGAGATAACCGCGACCACCACGGTCAGGAAGGCAATCACTCCCCTATGACCCCCTCCCCGCTTGCGGCGGCAACGAACATCCTCAAGGGCGCCGGCATCGGCATGGCCGAGCTGGTTCCCGGCATCTCCGGCGGCACCGTGGCCCTCATCGTAGGGATCTACGAGAAGGCGCTGCACACCGGAAACGCCCTCATCGACGCCGCCCGCACCCGCTCCCGGTCCGCCCTGGGCGCCGTCGATTGGTCCTTCCTCGTCGCCATCGGCGTGGGCATGGTGGGGGCGCTGTTCCTCCTGTCCGGGCCGATTCACTCATTCGTGGAGGGGCACCCCCTCGTGGCCAAGGGGCTGTTCCTGGGCATGGTCGCGGCCTCCCTGAGCGTGCCGCTGCGCATGATCGGCGCCACGGAGATCCGCCGCCGCCTCCCCGTGCTCCTGCCGGTCTTTGCGCTCTGCGCCGCGCTGAGCTTTATCGCCACGGGCTTTACCTCCGACCCGGTGCACAATCCCCCGCTGCCCGCGATCTTCTTCGCGGCCATGATCGCGGTGTGCGCGCTGGTGCTGCCGGGCCTCTCCGGTTCCTTCCTGCTGCTCGCCCTGGGGCTGTACAAGCCCATCATGGGCTCGCTGAGCAACCGGGAGTGGGACGTCATCGCCGTCTTTGTTCTCGGGGCGGCGCTGGGCGTCGTGGCCTTCGTCAAGGTTCTCAATGCCATGATGCGCGATCACCACACCATGACCCTCACGGTCATGGCGGGCCTGATGCTCGGCTCGCTGCGCGCCCTGTGGCCCTGGGAGGGGCCGCTGCCCGGCGCCGACCTCTCCGTGTGGGGTGCCATCCTCGCGGGCGCGGCGATCGTGGTGGCCGTGCTGATCGCCGGTCAGCGCAGGGGTGCGGCATGAGGGCGCGCGGCCTCGCGGCGGTGCTGCTGTGTGCCCTCCCGCTGGCCTCCTGCGTGACCAACCAGGAGCCCGGGACCCCGGAAGGCTGGCGCGCCATCGCTCCCCCCGCCGCGCCCGAGGTGCAGGCGCTCGTCCCGGCGGATCTTCAGGCGCGCGGGGAGCTGGTGATCGGCACCAACCCGCCCTTCCCGCCCTTCGAGTTCAAGGACTCCACGGGCACCATCATCGGCGTGGAGATGGACCTCGCCCGCGCCGTGGCCTCGGTGATGGGGCTGCGACTGCGGATCGTGCAGCAGGACTTCTCCAAGATCCTGCCCGCCGTGGACGCCGGAACCATCGACATGGGCGCCACGGGCTTTACCGACACCCCCCAGCGCCGGGAGAACTACGACTTCGTCAACACCCTCTACGCCGGCATTCAGTGGGCGCAGCGGGTGGACGGCGATCCGATAGATCCCGCCCGGCCCTGCGGGCTCACCGTGGCCGTGCAGCGCACCACCGTCTCCGAGACGGACGACGTGCGCCCCAAGAGCGAGGAGTGCGTGGCCAAGGGCGAGAAGCCCATCGAGGTGCTGGCCTACGACACCTCGGACTCCGCCGCCACGGCCCTGGTGGTGGGCCGCGCCGACGCCCTCTCCGCCGACTCCCCGGTGACCTCCTGGGCCATCGAGAAGGCCGAGGGGGCCATCGAGAAGGTGGGGCCGATGACGGCCGCCGCCCCCTACGGGTTCGCCACCCCGAAGGACTCCGAGCTGAGCGCCGCCGTGGCCGCCGCCATGCGTCACCTCATCGAGACCGGGGAGTACGCCACGATCCTTGCCCAGTGGAACATCACCGACGGCCTGCTGGAGCAGGCCACGATCAACGAGGAGCCGGTTAGCCATGACTGATCCCAGCCCCCAGCCCGCACCCATCAAGGCCGTTCCGCTGAAGCACCCGGGCCGCTGGGTGGCCGCCGCGATCGTCCTGGCCCTGGCCGCCTGGGTGATCGTCGGGGCCGCCACCAACGAGGCCTACGGGTGGGACGTCTACCGCTCGTACCTCCTGGACACCCGGGTGGCCACGGCCGCCGCGCACACGCTGCTCATCACCCTGCTCAGCATGGTCATCGGCCTGATCGGAGGCGTGGCGCTCGCGGTCATGCGGATGTCCCCCAACCCGGTGCTCGGCGCCGTGGCCTGGCTGTTCCTGTGGGTATTCCGGGGCACCCCCATCTACGTGCAGCTCGTCTTTTGGGGCCTCATGGGCTCCCTGTACGAGGCGATCAGGGTGGGCCCGGCGGAGGTCAGCCTCGAAAGCCTCCTGAGCAACGCCTTCCTGCTCGCCGTGGTGGGCCTCGGGCTCAACGAGGCCGCCTACATGGCGGAAATCGTGCGCTCCGGCATCCAGGCGGTGCCGGAGGGGCAGTTCGAGGCGTCGAAGGCGCTGGGCATGGGCTGGTGGCTCACCATGCGCCGCACGGTGCTCCCGCAGGCCATGCGCATCATCATCCCGCCCACGGGCAACGAGTTCATCTCCCTGCTCAAGACCACCTCCCTGGTGGTGGCCATCCCGTACACGCAGGAGCTCTACGGGCGCTCCATCGACATCGCCAACGCCCTGTTCGCGCCGGTGCCCATGCTGCTGGTGGCGGCGACGTGGTACCTGGTGATTACCTCGCTGCTCATGATCGGCCAGCACTACCTGGAAAAGCACTACGAGCGGGGCTCCACCCGGGAGCTGACCGGGCGGCAGCTCGCCGCGCTGGCCGACGCGGAAGGCACGCTGCCGCGCAACATCAGCGTGGTCAACCCCACGGAAACACGGAGGAAGTAGCATGAGCACCCCCATGATCGAGGCCAACCAGGTGTGGAAGTCCTTTGGGCGGCTCGACGTCCTCAAGGGCATCGACCTCACCGTGCCGCGCGGCTCCGTGACCTGCCTCATCGGCCCCTCCGGCTCCGGCAAGTCTACCCTGCTGCGCTGCGTCAACCACCTGGAAAAGATCACCGCCGGGCGGCTCTACGTGGACGGCCAGCTCATCGGCTACCAGGAGCGCAAGGGCGTGCTCTACGAGATCACCGAGCGCCAGGCATCCCGCCAGCGCTCCGGGATCGGCATGGTCTTTCAGCAGTTCAACCTCTTTCCCCACCGCACCGTGCTGGAGAACGTCATCGAGGCCCCGGTGCACGTCAAGGGCATAGACCCCGAGCAGGCGCGCGCCCAGGCCATGAACCTGCTCGATCAGGTGGGCCTGGCGCACAAGGCGGAGGCCTTCCCCGCCCAGCTCTCCGGCGGGCAGCAGCAGCGGGTGGCCATCGCGCGCGCCGTGGCGATGGAGCCCAAGCTCATGCTCTTCGACGAGCCCACCTCCGCCCTCGACCCCGAGCTGGTCGGGGAGGTGCTGCGCGTGATGAAGGACCTGGCCGGCCAGGGCATGACCATGATGGTGGTCACGCACGAGATGGGCTTTGCCCGCGAGGTGGCCGATCAGGTGGTGTTCATGGCGGACGGCACGGTGGTGGAGTCCGGCCCGCCCGAGCGGGTGCTGGACGATCCCCAGCAGGAGCGCACCCGCAGCTTCCTGTCCACCCTCCTGAAGTAACCCGCACGGGCCGCGATAGGCCAAGGGCCCGCCTTACGGCAGGCCCTTTTGCTGTGTTCTTTCTTTTTATCCGGTATTCTGCGCGCGCGGTTCTTGAGCTTCAGGTGCTCCTGCAGGCGCTCCGGGCTCATCTTCCACATGCTGCGATCACGGGTCAAGCGCCACCTCCTTTCTTTCGAGGTGGTCAAGCGTACTTGGCCCGGACCGCCTCCGCCACGTGCGGGGGCAGCAGCCCGGAGATGTCCCCGCCGTAGCGCGCCACCTCCTTGCACAGCGTGGAGGATATGTAGCCGTACTTCTCGTCCGTGAGCAAAAAGAACGTGTCCACCCCGGAGAGGCGGCGGTTCATCTGCGCCATGGGCAGCTCGTACTCGTAGTCCAGCGAGGAGCGCAGTCCCTTGACCAGGGCGGTCACCCGGTGCGCGGTGGTGTAGTCCACCAGCAGCCCGCCCCAGTTATCCACGCGCACGTTGCCCAGGTGCGCCACGGAGCGCGCGATGAGGTCCTTGCGCTCCTCCACGCTAAACAGGCCGCTGTTCTTGTGCGGGTTCGCCGTGACCAGCACGGTGACCTCGTCGAACTGCGCGGCGGCCCGCTCGAAGATGTCCACGTGGCCCATCGTGACCGGGTCGAAGGACCCGGGGCATACTGCCTTCATTCCTCGTCCCTCCATACCGCCATGTCCATCCTGGCGATGCCGTAGGTGCGCTTCTTGAGCTTCTGCCCGGTGGGGCTGAAGCCCTCCGGCCAGTCCGTCTCCGGGGAGGCCACGTGGCGCTCCACCACCACCGCCGCCCCCGGCGCGAGGGCGGGGATGAGGGCCTCCAGCATGGCGCGCACGCTCTCCGGGGCGAGGTCGTACGGCGGGTCCGCCAGCACCATGTCAAAGTACCCGCGCGGGGCCCGGGCCAGGTAGGTGGAGACCTTGGCCTCCTCCACCTGAACGTCCGGGTGGCCCACCTTCCGCGCGTTCTCCCGGATGATCGCGGCGGCGGGGCCGTGCGATTCCACCAGGATCACCTGGGCGGCGCCGCGCGAGGCGGCCTCCAGGCCCAGCGCGCCGCTGCCCGCGAAGAGATCCGCCACCTTCTTGCCCTCGAATCCGAAGCGCACCTGGAGGGAGGAAAACAGCCCCTCCTTGGCCCTGTCGGAGGTCGGTCGGGTGCCCTGCGGGGGGACCTTGAGGGTGCGCCCGCGGGCCTGCCCGGAAATGATACGTGCCATAGGCTCCTACCCTAGCTTTTCTCCAGGAATCCCTGGCTATCCGGGGCGATGTCGGCCACGATGGACTCCGCCAGCGCCCGGTCGCGCGCCACCAGGGCCTCCGCGTCGCGGCTCGCCCGGACGATGAGGTCCTGATCCTCAAAGAGATCCAGCAGCCGGATCTGCCTGGTGCGCCCCGACTGCGCCTCCCCCAGGACATCGCCCTCCTGGCGCAGGCGCAGGTCCTGCTCCGCGAGCGCGAAGCCGTCCGAGGTGGAGGCCACCGCGTCGAGCCGCCGCCAGGCCGCGTCCTCCGGGGTGGTGGCGGTGCACAGCAGGCACAGGGAATCGAAGCCGCCGCGCCCTACCCTGCCGCGCAGCTGGTGGAGCTGCGAGATGCCAAAGCGATCGGCCTCCATGATCACCATCACCGTGGCGTTGGGCACGTCCACGCCCACCTCCACCACGGTGGTGGACACCAGGACGTCGATGCTTCCCGCGGCAAAGCGGCTCATCACCTCGTCCTTCTCCGCGGCGGGCAGCCTGCCGTGCAGCACCTCCACCCGCAGGTCCGGCAGGACGCGCGCGCCGACGTCGAGCACCCCGCCCTCCCCCTCGATCCGGGGGCACACCACGTAGGCCTGGCGCCCGGCGCGCACCTCCTCCCGCACGCGCTCCCAGGCGCGCCGCACCCAGGCGGGCTTCGCCTCGGGCACCACCCAGGTGCGGATGGGGCGGCGTCCCCCGGGCAGCTCGCGCAGGGTGGATACCTCGAGGTCCCCGAACACCGTCATGGCGATGGTGCGCGGGATGGGGGTGGCGGTCATCACCAGCAGGTGGGGGCTGCCGCCCTTGAGGCGCAGCCGGTCGCGCTGCTCCACCCCGAAGCGGTGCTGCTCGTCCACCACCACGAGGCCCAGCCGGAAGAACTCCACGGCGTCCTGGATGATGGCGTGGGTGCCCACCACGATGTCCGCCTGGCCGGAGACGATGGCCAGCAGCGCCTCCTTGCGGGCGGCGGCGCTCATCGCGCCGGTGAGCAGCACCACGGAGGCGGCCACCCCGGCGCGCAGCAGCGTCTCCGTGAGCGAGCGGGCGTGCTGGGTGGCCAGGACCTCCGTGGGGGCCAACAGGGCGCACTGGTGGCCGTTGTCCACCGCCTGCAGCATGGCCAGCAGCGCCACGATGGTCTTGCCCGACCCCACCTCGCCCTGGAGGAGGCGCGACATGGGCCTGCGGCGGCCAAGATCCCGGGATATCTCCTCGACCACGCGCGCCTGCCCCTCGGTGAGGTCGAAGGGCAGCGCCCGGCGCAGCTCGGCGTGCAGGCCGTGCTCCGACAGCGGACTGGGCGGGGCCTCCCGGTGGGAGGAGTCGGCGCGGCGCAGGGCCATGACGCAGGTCAGCGCCAGGGCCTCGTTGTACTTCAGCCGGAGCCGGTGCGGCTCGGGCCCCTCGGGCCCGGGGCGGTGCATGCCGCGCAGGGCGGCGTCGAACCCCACGAGGTCCGGGGCCACCTCGTCGAGGGGCTCCGGGACGGTCGGGAGGGTATCGAGCACCCGGTCGATGGCCTCCATGATGCGCCAGGAGGTCAGGGTCTTGCGCGTGGGGTACACGGGCAGGTATTCGCGGTCCTCGAGGACCTGCGCCACGTGCTGCCCGTCCCCCCGGCGCGCGGCGGGGCCGATGAGCACGTAGGTGGGGTGCTGGAGCTGGGGGACGTCGCGGTAGTAGCGCAGCTTGCCGGAGAACATGCCCCGGGTGCCGGGGGTGAGCTGCTGGCTGATCCACCGGGACTGGAAGAACGTGGCCACGAGATCGTGCGTGCCGTCCGTGAGGGTCACGCGGGTGAGGAGCTTTCCGGCGCGGGTGTAACTCTCGGAGACGTCGCGCACCTGCCCCACGCAGGTGACGTGCTCGCCCTCCCCCGCGCCCTCCACGCTCACGCCGGAGCCGTGGCGGGAGTACATGCGCGGATAGTATTCGAGGAGGTCCTGCGCGGTGGCGGCCCCGAGGTGCTTCTTCAGCGCCCGGGCCTGCTTGGCGGGAAACAGGTCCGCCAAGGGGCGGTCGTCGCTCCATCCGAGCATTACTCCACCCCGATCTCCACGGCCACGGGGAGGTTGTCCGCCCGGTAGGCCATGAGCTCCACCCCGAGGGCGCGGCGCAGGGCGGCGGCGTCGATCTCCACGTCGGGGCGCACGAGCAGGGTGACCAGCTCCCCGCCGTGGCGCAGGAGGTCCCGGCAGGCCCGCTCCAGCAGGCGGGGGTCGGTGACCTCGGCGGTGTGCATGGAGGCGATGGTCTCCCGCATGACCTGCGCAGCCTGCTCGGCGGGCAGGTCGGGATCGTAGACCGCCAGGGCGGCGATGCCCTCCACCAGCCGGGTGGTGGGCACCACGGTGGGGCCGTCGAGGCGGCTTAGCCCGTTGGGCAGGACGATGGCCTCGCGCTGCGGGCGCGTTCCCGGGGCGATGACCTCGGCCCCGGCGTCGCGGAACAGGCGCTCCATGCTGCCCCGAGGCACCACGGCGATCACGCCGGGGTGATCCTCCGGGGCCTCCGGCAGCACCTCGAGGCGCAGGCGGGTGACCCTCCCCAGGGTGAAGGCCCTCTCGATGACCTCGCCGCTGCGGCGGGAGTGGATGTGCACGCTGGCCGCTCCCTCCGCGTCCGGGGCGACGACGAGGCTCGTGCCCAGCGGGCCCAGCTCCCGGCGAAGCCGCTCGGCGTCTCCCCGGTAGGAGAACATCACCTCCAGGTGCGCCTCGGCGGGGGCCGCGTGGCTCGCCTCCGGCGCCACCTCCCCCGCGCCCAGGCTCTCGCTCAGGGCCTCGAGCAGGACCACAAGCCCCTGGCCGCCCGCGTCCACCACCCCCTTGAGGGCCGGAAGCTGGGCCGGGGTGCGCGCCAGGGCGCGGCGGGCGGCCTCCACGGCGGCGCCCACCACCTCCGGCAGGCTCTCGTGGTCCGAGGCAGCTTCGGCGGCGCTGCCCAGTACGGTGAGCACCGTGCCCTCCACGGGGCGGGCGATGGCCGCGCGCACCAGGGCGTGCGCGCGCGCCAGGGCGGCGGTGACGGCGGGCCCGCCCAGGGTGCGCCCGGCGGCCTCCGCGAGGCCGCGCAGCACCTGGGAGAGCACCATGCCGGAGTTGCCGCGCGCCCCGGACACCGCGCCGGAGGTCAGGGCCGTGGCCACCTGGGCCGCCGTGGCGTCGCCGGGAACCTCCGCGAGCGCGGACACCGCCGCAGCCATGGTGTGCGCCATGTTCGATCCGGTGTCCGAGTCCGGGATGGGAAAGACGTTGAGCCGGTTGATCTCCGGGCTGCGCTCCGCGAGCCGGCTGGCGGCGCGCCTGGCCCAGTCCGCGAGGGCGGGGCCGTCGATTTCCCGGAGTAAGGCCATGACTGCGTAGTCTACAAGCGCCAGTCCACGGGGGCGGCACCGCTGCGCTCGAGCAGCTCGTTGGCCCGGCTAAACGGGCGCGAGCCGAAGAAGCCGCGCGAGGCCGAGAGCGGCGAGGGGTGCGGGGACTCGATGGTCGGGGTGGCGCCCAAGAAGGCCCGCGCCGTCTGGGCGTCGCGCCCCCACAGGATCGCCACGAGGGGCCGGTTGCGCTCGACCAGCGCGGTGATCGCCGCCTGGGTGATCTCCTCCCAGCCTCGGCCCCGGTGGGAGGCGGGCGCGCCGGGGCGCACGGTGAGCACGCGGTTAAACAGCGCCACCCCCTGCCGCGACCAGGCGGTGAGGTCGCCGTCCTGGGGCTTGTCCACGCCGAGGTCGGCGGCCAGCTCCGTGAAGATGTTGTTCAGGCTCTTGGGCAGGGGGCGCACGCCCGGCTGGGTGGAAAAGGAAAGGCCCATCGCGTGCCCGGGGGTGGGATAGGGGTCCTGCCCGATGATGAGCACCTTGACCTCGTCGAAGGGGTACTGGAATACCCGCAGGACGTCGCTGCCCGCGGGCAGGTAGCCGCGACCCGCGGCGTTTTCCGCGCGCAGGAAGTCCCCCATCCGGTGAATCTGATCGGCCACCGGGGCAAGGGCCGACTGCCAGCTTTCGTGCACGGGAAGGCTCATGGCTTAAAAGCTTAGCCACCCGCCCCGGTAGGCGGGCGGTTGTCCCCCCACGGTCACGCCGCTGCCGCGCTGCACCGTGCCGATGCAGCGGAACCCCGAGGGCACGTCCCCGGAGGTGGTGGCCAGGATCGTGTGGTCCTCTCCCCCGCCGAGCACCCAGCGCCAGGGATCGACGCCGAGGTGCTCCCCCACGCGCCACATGTCCTCACCGGGGGCGATCGCCCGGGGGTCGAGGTCGATGGCCACCCCGGAGCGCCGAGCCAGGGTGGCGAGGTCCGCCACGAGGCCGTCGGAGTTGTCCGTGGCGGCGCTGGCCCCGGTGGCCCGCGCGATCATCCCCCGGCCCGGCGGCAGGTGGGGGTGGGTGTGGGCGTCCCGGAAGGCCACGAACTCCTCCGGCACCTCCCGCCCGTGGCGCTCCAGGAGCGCGAGCCCGGCGGCGGAGTCCCCGATGGCCCCGGCGGCCACCACGCGCTGGCCGGGGCGAGCGGCGTCGAGGGTCAGGGGGCGGCGGTCGCCGCCGAGCGATCCCACGGCGGTGACCGCCAGCACCAGGCCGGGGCCGGAGGCGAGGTCGCCGCCCACCAGCTCGGCGGAGAAGCGGGAGACCTCCTCCTCAATGCCCGCCGCAAGCTCGCGCACCACGCCGAGAGGGGTCTCCGGCGGGGCGGACAGCGCGAGCAGGGCGCTGATCGGGCGGGCCCCCATCGCCTCGATGTCCGCGAAGTTTTGCAGGATGGCCTTGCGCCCCACCTCGCGGGGGGTGGACCAGTCCAGGCGGAAGTGGCGGCCCTCCACGAGCATGTCCGTGCTCACCACCACGCGGGAGTTGGGCTGGGCGCTCACGAGCACGGCGGCGTCGTCCCCGTTGACCTGGGAGGGGGCGGCCCCCATGATCTCCTCAATGACCTGGCTCTCACCGGCCTCGGCGAGGGAGGGACCGGACGGGGAGATCGGCATCAACGGGTCCTTTCATTAGACTCACAAGCCATGCACGACGTGGACAATGCTCATGATTTTAACCGCACGCCCATCTACATCGCTCTGGTCCTGTCCATCCTGGCGGTCCTCGGGGCGATCATCGGGGCGCGCGTGGTCTTTGAGCGCGCGGCCCACCAGCCCGTCGCGCTCTCGGCCATCATGGCCCCGCAGGCGGACTCCCCCGAGTGCGCGGACCTGATCGCACGCCTGCCGGAGCGCGTCGAGGACTACCGGCGCGCCCCCCTCGCGGATCCCGCCCCCGCCGGGGCCGCCGCCTGGTCCCGCACCTCGCAGGATCGCGTCACGCTGCGCTGCGGGATCAACCCCACCGAGCAGTACAGCCGCGTCTCCGACACCGAAACGGTGGACGGCGTGCGCTGGCTGCAGGTGGCGGACCCGGACACCGACCTGAGCACCTGGTACACCGTGGACCGCAGCCCCGCCGTGGCCATCACCGCCGAGGGGTTCAACCCCACCGGGGCCGTCTCCGGGGAGGCCGCGCGCCTGCCGCGCGCCGAGCAGGAGCCCGCCGCCCTGCCCCTGGACGCCGCGCCCACCCCCGAGCAGGGGCGGTGCGGCGGCCTCATGGACGCCCTCCCGGAGCGCCTGGGCGAGCACGCGCTGACCGAGAAGGAGGGAACCAAGGCGGTGTGGACCGCGCCCGGGGCCGAGCCCATCCAGATCGCCTGCGGGGTGGACATGCCCGCCGCCTACGAGCCCGGCGAGCGGCTCACCCAGACCAACGGGGTGCCGTGGCTGAGCGACGGCGATACGGGGCTGTCCTACGCGCTGGGCCGGGAGGCCATCGTGGCGGCCCACCTCCCCTCCGCCCTGGGCGACGCCCCAGTGGTAGGCCTCAGCGAGGCGATTGCCGCCGCCTTAAAGCCCGGCGACGAGGCCCCTAGCGCCGGGTAAGGGCGGTGTCCACCAGCGTGCTCAGCAGCTCCCGGTAGCCGATCCCGGTGGCGGCAAAGACCTTGGGGTACATGGAGATGGGGGTAAAGCCGGGCAGGGTGTTGACCTCGTTGAGCACCGGGCCGGATTCGGTGACAAAGAAGTCCACGCGCGCCAGGCCCTTGCAGCCCAGCGCCCGGAAGGCGGTCAGGGCCAGGCCCTTGAGCTTCTGGATGATCTCGGCGGGAAGCTGGGCCGGGATCTCCGCGGAGACCACGTTGTCCAGGTACTTGGTGTCAAACCCGTAGAAGCCCTCCTCCGAGTCCTCCGTTCCGATCAGCCGCGCGGGCTCGGAGGCGATCAGGGTGCCGTCCGGGCGCTCCAGGACGCCCACCTCCACCTCCGCGCCCACGATCTCCGCCTCCACGATGACCTTGGTGTCCTCCCCACGGGCCAGCTTCAGGGCGGCCCCCAGGTCCTCCCACGCCTCCACCTTGGAGATGCCAATGGAGGAACCGCCGCGCGCGGGCTTGACAAAGACCGGCAGGCCCAGCCGCCGCCGCTGCTCCTCGTCGAGGTCCTCGCCCTCGCCCAGCACGGCCTCCTCGGTGACCGGCAGGCCCGCGGCCACCACGAGCTTCTTGGTGTATTCCTTGTCCATGCCGCACGCCGAGGCCAGCACCCCCGGGCCCACGTACGGCATCCCGGCCAGCTCGAAGAGCCCCTGGACGGTGCCGTCCTCCCCGTGCGGTCCGTGCAGCACCGGGAAGATCACGTCCGCGGTGGCATAGAGCGCCCCGCTCCCGGTGAACCGCAGCTCACCCCGGCGCGCGGGGTCCAGGCTCAGGGCCACCTCCTCGGCGTCCTGGACCTCGGGGAGTTCCCGGCCCGCCGCCGGGTCGGTGGTGCCCGCCACCCAGCGGCCCTGGCGGGTCACGCCCACCGGGATGACCTCGTAGCGCTGCGCGTCCAGGTGACTCATCACCGCCGCCGCAGAAATACAGGAAATGGAGTGCTCCGGGGAATCCCCGCCATACACCACGGCCACCCGGATCTTATCCGTCATAGTTGCTTCTACTCCGCTTTCTTCGATCGTTCCATCAGCGAGGTCATCATCGTGCCCACCGCCATTCCATCGTGGCACACCGCGTGAACGGCCTGGGTAATGGGCATCTCCACGCCATGCTCGCGGGCCAGTTGCGCGATGGAGGCGGAGGATACCACGCCCTCGGCCACCTGCCCCTCGGTGGCGCGCAGCGCCTCCTCCATGCTGCCGCCCTCCCCCAGCCGCGCCCCGAAGCGGTGGTTGCGCGAGAGCGGGGAGGAGCAGGTGGCCACGAGGTCCCCCAGCCCCGCCAGCCCGGCCAGGGTGCGCGGCTGCGCGCCGAGGGCCTGGCCCAGGCGGGTGATCTCCGCCAGCCCCCGGGTGATGACGGTGGCCAGGGTGTTATAGCCCAGCCCCAGGCCGGTGGCGATGCCGCAGGCCACGGCGATCACGTTCTTGCAGGCCCCGCCGATCTCGCAGCCCACCACGTCCGTGTTGGTGTAGGGGCGCAGGTAGTCCGTGGCGATGATCCCCTGCAGCGCCACGGCCCGCGCCTCGTCCTGGCAGGCGATCACCGTGGCGGCCACCTGCTCGCTCGCCACCTCCTTGGCCAGGTTGGGGCCGGTGAGCACCGCGATTCGCCCGGCGGCGATGCCGGAGTCCTCGATGACCTGGTTCATCAGCTTGCCCGTGCCCGCCTCCACGCCCTTGGAGATGCTCAGCACCGTGGCCTGGGCGGGGATGGCGCCGCCCCAGGCCTCCAGGTTGGCCCGCAGCGTCTGGCTGGGCACCCCCAGCACCACCACCTCCGCGCCCTCGAGCGCCTCCTGCGGGGCGGAGGTGGCGCGGATGGTCCGCGGCAGGGCGATCTCCGGCAGGTAGCAGAGGTTGCGGTGCCGCTCGTTGACGTCCCGGGCGATCTCCGCGCGCCGCGCCCACAGCCGTACCTCGTTGCCCGCGTCCGCAAACACCTTGGCCAGGGTCGTCCCCCACGACCCCGCGCCCATGACCGCTACCGCCACCACTGCCCCGCTCCCTTCGCCTCGCGCTGCGTGCACACAATGAACTTCTTCCTAGAAGCATAACGATCTCCGCGCGCCGCAGTGGCGCGCGCGGCGCGCCCCGGGGGACAATGGCCGGTGACCGATCGCCCAAGGGGAAGGACAACGTTGATGAGCAAAGACTCCGCCGTGTATCTCACCGGCCGGTATCACCACATTCCCAAGGACCCGGCGGGCGAGTTCGCCAGGACCACGCTGGCCGCCGGAGCCGTGCTGTGGCGGGACGGGGAGGGCGGCGTGGAGGTGGCCGTGGTGCACCGGCCGCATTACGACGACTGGTCGCTGCCCAAGGGCAAGGTGGATCCCGGGGAGTCCCTGCCCGCGACCGCCGCCCGCGAGATCTACGAGGAGACGGGCTACCGCGCGGCGCTGGACAACCTGCTGGGCAAGGTGACCTACCCCGTGGGCGGGCGCACCAAGGTGGTGTACTACTGGGTGGCGCACGTGGCGGGGGGCGGGTTTAGCCCCAACGACGAGGTGGACGAGCTGCGCTGGGTGAGCGTGGCCCGGGCCCGCGACCTGCTGAGCTACGACGTGGACGTGGAGGTGGTGGACAAGGCCGCCAAGCGCCTCGAGCGCCGCGCCACCTCGCGGCTGATCCTGGTGCGCCACGGCCGCGCCCACCAGCGCCGCAACTGGGGCGGGGACGACGATAAGCGCCCCCTCGATAAAAAAGGCCGCCGTCAAGCGGAGATGCTCGTGCCCATGCTCCTGCCCTACCAGCCCACGGCCCTCTACAGCGCCCAGCCTGACCGCTGCCAGATGACGGCCGCCCCGCTCGCGGACGAGACGGGCCTGGACGTGACCGTGGACGCGCTCTACGGGGATCGCGGCTGGGTGACCGGCATGGCGCGGGCGCAGCGCGGCCTGGAGGAGATCGCCTCCCGCGGCGGCACCTCCGTGGTGTTTAGCCAGGGGCTGTACATCCCGGAGGCGGTGGCCTGGCTTGCCGCCCAGGGCACCCTGCCGCTAGACGAGGTGCAGGCCAAGAAGGCGAGCTGCTGGGTGCTCTCCTTCCGGGAGTGCAGCCTCATCGGCGCGGAGTACCTGGCTAGCCCGCTGCCGGTGAAGTAACACGCGGTTTGAAGGCCGCGCGCGCGGCCTCGAACTCCGCGATCTCGTCCTCCTTGCGCAGGGTGAGGCCCACGTCGTCGAGGCCCTCCATGAGCCGCCAGCGGGTGTAGTCGTCCACCTCGAAGGGGTACACGTTTTCCCCCGCGCTCACCGTGCGGTTCTCCAGGTTCACGGTGAGCTTAAGGCCCGGCTCCTGCTCCATCTGCTTCCACAGCAGCTCGATGTCGCCTTCCTCCATCCGCCCGGCCAGCAGCCCGGCCTTGCCGGCGTTGCCCCGGAAGATGTCCGCAAAGCGCGGGGAGAGCACCACGCGGAATCCGTAGTCCATGAGCGCCCACACCGCGTGCTCGCGGGAGGAGCCGGTGCCAAAGTCCGGCCCGGCCACCAGCACCGAGCCCTCGCGGTAGGTGTCCTGGTTGAGCACGAAGGAGGGGTCGCTGCCCCGCCAGTTGGCAAAGAGGCCGTCCTCGAAGCCCGTGCGGGTGACCCGCTTGAGGTACACGGCGGGGATGATCTGGTCCGTGTCCACGTTGCTGCGCTGCAGGGGCACGCCCACGCCGGTGTGGGTGGTGAACTTGTCCATTGCGGGGTTCCTCCTTAGGAAGAGATGTCTGCGGGGCTGGCCAGGTGCCCGGCGATGGCCGTGGCGGCGGCCACCGGGGGCGAGACGAGGTGGGTGCGCCCGCCGGGGCCCTGGCGCCCCTCGAAGTTGCGGTTGGAGGTGGAGGCCGAGCGCTCTCCGGGACGGAGCTGATCGGGGTTCATGCCCAGGCACATCGAGCAGCCCGCGGTGCGCCACTCCGCGCCCGCCTCGAGGAACACCCGATCCAGGCCCTCCTCCTCGGCCTGCCGCTTGACCATCGTGGAGGAGGGCACCACCATCATGCGCAGCCCCGGGGCGATGCGCCGCCCGCGCAGCACCTCGGCGGCGGCGCGCAGGTCCTCGATCCGCGCGTTGGTGCAGGAGCCGAGGAACACGGTGTCGATGGCGATCTCGCGCAGCGGGATGCCTGGGGTGAGGTCCATGTAGTCGAGCGCCTTGGCGGCGGCCGCCTTGTCCGCCTCGTTGGTGAAGTCCTCGGGGTCCGGGACGCTGGCGGACAGGGGCAGCCCCTGGCCGGGGTTGGTCCCCCAGGTCACGAACGGGGTGAGGGCGTCGCCGTCGATGTGCACCACCGTGTCAAAGGTGGCGCCCTCGTCGGTGGGCAGCGTGCGCCAGTACTCCACGGCGGCGTCCCACTGCTCGCCGGTGGGCGCCAGCTCCCGGCCCTTGACGTACTCGAAGGTGGTCTCGTCCGGCGCGATCATGCCGGCGCGCGCCCCGGCCTCGATGGACATGTTGCAGATGGTCATCCGGGCCTCCATCGAGAGCTTGCGGATGGCCTCGCCCCGGTATTCGATGATGTGGCCCTGCCCGCCGCCAGTGCCGATCTTGGCGATGATCGCCAGGATCAGGTCCTTGGCCGTCACGCCCGGCTGGAGGGTGCCCGAGACCTCGATGGCCATGGTCTTGAAGGGCTTGAGCGAGAGCGTCTGCGTGGCCATGACGTGCTCCACCTCGGAGGTGCCGATGCCCATGGCGATCGAGCCGAAGGCGCCGTGGGTGGAGGTGTGGGAATCCCCGCACACGATGGTCATGCCCGGCTGGGTGGCCCCGAGCTGCGGGCCCACGGTGTGCACGATGCCCTGGCGGACGTCTCCCATGGGGTGCAGGCGGATGCCGAACTCCTCGCAGTTCTTGCGCAGGGTGGCCACCTGCGTACGCGAGGTCTGGTCCGCGATGTCCAGCAGGTTGCCGCCGATGACCCCCTCGGTGGGCACGTTGTGGTCCTCGGTGGCCAGGTGCAGGTCGGGGCGGCGCAGCGCGCGGCCCGCCATGCGCAGGCCGTCGAAGGCCTGCGGGGAGGTGACCTCGTGGAGCAGTTGCAGATCGATGTAGAGCAGGTCCGGCTCCCCGTTCTTGCCCGGGGAGACCACGTGATCCCGCCAGACCTTCTCCGCCAGCGTTAACTTCTCACTCATAACGGCGCTCCTGTTTCATTATGTGAAACCTGTGTGTCACTGTGCGGGACAGCTTACCCGATCCCCGGAGCCAGATCACCTTATGTCCCCCTAACTTCTCACCCAGCGGAATGATAGGATCGCGGCATGGGACATTACGACGCCTCCGGCATCAAGGTGCTCGACCGAGCCGTCTCCATCATGATGACGGTGGCGCACCAGCCGCGCAGCCTGACCGAGCTGAGCGAGGCCACCGAGCTGCCGCGCGCCACCGCGCACCGGCTGGCCACCGCGCTCGAGGCCCACCGCATCCTCGCCCGCACGGCCGACGGCAAGTGGGCCATCGGCCCCACCCTGACCTCCATCGGCGCCCGATCCAAGAATCAGCTTATCGACGCCGCCACCCCCACCATGTCCGCGCTCATGGAGCAGACCGGGGAATCCGTGCAGCTCTACCAGCTCACCGGCACCTCCCGCACCTGCATCGCGGCCCTCGAGCCCTCCTCCGGGCTGCAAAACACCGTGCCCATCGGCTCCCGCATGCCACTGACGGCGGGCTCCGCCGCCAAGATCTTCCTCGCCTACGGCTCCCCCGAGCTGCGCGCGGCGATCCTCCCCGAGGCCGCGTTCGACGCCGCCGCCCTCGACGAGGCCGCGCGGCGCGGCTGGGCGGACTCCGTCGGGGAGCGCGAGGTGGGCCTGTCCAGCCTGTCCGCCCCCGTGCACAACTCCGCCGGGGAGTTCCTCGCCGTGCTCTCGCTCTCCGGGGTCTCCGAGCGGCTACGCCCCAGCCCCGGGGAACTCTGGGGGGAAGAAATCCTCCGCTGCGCCCGCGGCCTCGCCCAGGCGCTCTAGGCCTTGCGCTGGTTCTTCAGGAAGTTCCAGGTCAGGTCCGCCGCGCTGGGGTTGGAGTACCACTCGTGCCCGCCGCCGGGCACCAGCACCTCCTCCACCGGGCGCGCGCACCCGGTGTGCGAGGTCGCCGTGCCGTTGCGCTCCTGGCCCGTGCAGCCGTTGCGCGCGGCGTAGGAGGCCACCACGTCCCTGGTGCGCGCCACCGGGACGCCGTGCCGCGAGCCGCCCTCGTAGGGGGCGATGGGATCGGCGTCGCCGTGGATGTCCATGAACGGCACGGCCTCCCCGGCGCACCCCTGGTGCGTGGGCAGGTAATAGGCGCCGGAGACCACCGCCACGCCCGCCACCAGGTCCGGGGCCTTGCATGCCAGGGTGGACGCCATGCCGCCACCGTTGGACATGCCCGCCGCGTACACGCGGCTGCGGTCCACGTTGAGCACCAGGGAGACCTGATCCACGATCTGGCGCACCGCCGCGATGTCCTGCTCCGCGCTGGTCTTGGCGTAGGGACCTCCGGCCCAGGCGTTCTCCACCCCGCGCGGGTAGATCACGATGGCCTCGTCCGCCGCGCCGGAGCCGGCGTACCCGGAATAGCCGCGGAACTTCTCCGGGCTATCGCCCCAGCCGCCGAAGGCGAGGAGCACCGGGGCGGGCTTGAGCGGGTTGTAGTTCCGGCTCACGCTCACGAGGTAGCTGCGATCCGGCCCGTTGGGCACCGGAAGGGTGATCTCGCGCAGCTCCCCGCCCAGCAGCCGCTGCGGGAGGGAACTCAGCTCGGCGGGAAGTTCCAGGGCCGAGGCGCTGGCGTTGCCTGCGATAAGGAGAGACACGCTGGCCGCGAGGGCGGCGACGGTGGATTGAAGGCGCTTCACACCGCACTACTTTAGACGAAGGGAGAGTCCCCCGCGCAAGCCTGAGAGGGAGCTGAAGGAGGCAAAGCGGTACCGCCCTATGCCTCGTCTGCTGCGCTCTCCTCGCCCAGGATGTGGCGGCCCAGGTGCTCCTCGTAGGCGCGCAGGTCCTCCCCCACCGTGGGGTTCTTAAAGATGTCGAAGATGTTGAAGTCCGGGGCAATGCCGTAGCCGCAGAAGCGGTAGATGGCGGTGACGCTCGACCACGCGTCGGCGGTGCTGCGGCCCCGGAACACGGGGTTATCCGGGGCGTCGAAGGCCGCGCGCGGGGCGTTCCAGGTGGCGGAGACCATGAACGTGCGGCCCGCCATCTTACCCCCGGAGCCGTAGGGAATGCCGAGGTCCGAGCGGGTACGGCCGTCTCCGGTGAGCAGCGACTGCTGGTGCAGCCCCTCGTTAAAGACCTCGTCCGCGTACTTCTTCCACGTCCACGGCGCGGAGAACCAGTTCGCCGGGGTCTGCAGGATCACCACATCGGCGGCGAGGTGCTTGCGCACCTCCTCCTCGGGATCGTAGCCCGCGTCGATGATCGTCTCCTCCACGGCGTGCCCCCGGGAGACGAAAAAGTCCCTGGCCACCTCCACGGCGGCGCGGTTCAGGGAGCCCTCGGACCAGTTGGGGTAGGCGTGGTGGGCGTTGATGAGCAGGATGTTCACGGTTGCCTTTCGGTACGATTCTCGGTGACCATATCCCTAACGCGCGGGGGCGGTGCGGTTATTCCCCGTTACAAGAAGCCCATCGCCTACGCAGGCCCGGGGTCACGAGAACAAGCCCCCAGCCCCACGGAACGCCAACAACAACAACAACAAAGCCGCGACCTTCACAAGAAGATCGCGGCTGTTCACTGTACCCCGTACGGGATTTGAACCCGTGTTACCGGCGTGAGAGGCCGGCGTCCTAGGCCGCTAGACGAACGGGGCTCGTCGTGCTGACTGGGATTACAGTAATGTAAGCACGAGCCCACGCACAAACCCGCTGCTCAAGGCGGTAAAAACGGCCCGCTGCGGGGATCATTCCGCCTCGGCGTCTGGCCGCCCCGTGATCCGGTTGCGCAGGTCCCGGCGCACGATCTCGATGCTCCACATCCACACGATGTGCCCGAAGAACTCCGAGGCGTGCTCGCCCAGGGGCTGATCCCACGGCGCGGGCACCACCCCGAGCGCCGGCATGAGGACCACGTGGAAGGCGGCGTACACGGCCACGCCAAAGATGGCCCCCTGCCACGCCTTGATGGCGGGCCAGTACTCCGCCGCCACGCAGTACAGCACGGCGAAGGAGAGGGAGAAGGCGAAGTGGAGGATAAAGCTCACGTAGGGCAGATCGTTGCCCAGATAGGAGTAGGTGGCGTGGGTGCTCTCCGGGCTCATCCCGAGCATCTCCAGGAGCGCCTGCGGCGGGTTGGTGGCGTTGCGCTCCGGGGTGCGGGGCGGGAAGGGCACCTCCCAGCCGAACTTGACGATACCGGAGAGGAGCCCGGCGAGCAGGCCCACCAGGAGGGCCACGCCCGGGCGGCGTCGGGAGGATTGGGTCGGGGCGGTCGGGAAAGGCATGGGAACGATGATTCCTTCTGGGTGGTGCCGGGGCGCGGCGGCGCAGCAATGCGGCGGCAGGGCTTGACGGCGACGCGGCAACATGACGGGACAAGGGACGGATACGCAAAAATCCCCCACCGAGCATATCGGTGGGGGATGCGATGGTACCCCGTACGGGATTTGAACCCGTGTTACCGGCGTGAGAGGCCGGCGTCCTAGGCCGCTAGACGAACGGGGCGCGGCGATAAACATCGCTGCTGGCCTACCAGGACTCGAACCTAGAATGACGGTACCAGAAACCGTAGTGTTGCCAATTACACCATAGGCCATTGTTGCTTACTGGCAGCGTCTCCGTGCCGTGCAACGGGGAATACTATAACCACAACGCCGCAACGGGGACAAACTGCCAGGTAGCAGCGGTTTTCTTAGGCGCTAAACGGGGTCTGTGCGCGGGCGGCGCGCAGGCGGGCCAGCGTGGACTCCCGGCCCAGCAGCTCCATGGACTCGAACAGCGGCGGGGAGACCGCCGCGCCCGTCAGCCCCACGCGCAGCGCGCCGTAGGCCTTGCGGGGCTTGAGCCCCATCTCCTCGATGAGCGCGGTGGACAGCGCCTTCTCGATCTCCGGGTGGGTCCACTCCCCCAGCGCCTCGAGGCGCTCCAGGGAGGCGTCCAGCACCGCCACGGCGTCCTCCTTGAGGTTCTTGCGCGCGGCCTTCTCGTCCAGCTCCAGGTCCTCGTCCGCCACGACCAGGAACCTCAGCAGGCCGTAGGCGTCGCCCAGCACCTTGATCCGGGTGTGCACCAGCTCGGCGGCAAAGGCGAACTTGTCCTCCGGGTAGTCCGCGGGGAAGTCCGTGTGCTCGGTGAGGTAGGCGCGCAGGCGCTCGCGGAAGTCCGCCGGGTCGAGCAGGCGGATCTGATCGGCGTTGATGGCCTCCAGCTTCTTCTGGTCAAAGCGGGCCGGGTTGCCCAGCACATCGGCCACGTCGAAGGCCTCCACCATCTCCTCCCGGGAGAAGATGTCCTTCTCCGAGGACAGCGACCACCCCAGCAGGGCCAGGTAGTTCAGCATGCCCTCGGGGATGATGCCCGCCTCCACGTGGTTGAACAGGTTGGACTCGGGATCGCGCTTGGAGAGCTTCTTGTTGCCCTCGCCCATCACGAAGGGCAGGTGCGCAAACTGCGGCACGGCGGTGGCCACGCCGATACGGATCAGCGCCTCGTAGAGGGCGAGCTGGCGCGGGGTGGAGGAGAGCAGGTCCTCGCCGCGCAGCACGTGGGTGATGCCCATCAGGGCGTCGTCCACGGGGTTGACCAGCGTGTAGAGGGGCTGGCCGTTGGAGCGCGCCACCACGTAGTCGGGCTGCGTCTCCGCCTTGAAGGTCATGTCCCCGCGCACCAGGTCGTGCCAGGACCAGTCGTGATCCGGCATGCGCAGGCGCCACACGGGCTTGCGCCCCTCGGCCTCGAAGGCGTCGATCTGCTCCTGGGTGAGGTCGCGGTCGAAGTTGTCGTAGCCGAGCTGCGGGTCCCGGCCCGCCGCGATGTGGCGCTCCTTGACCTCCTCGGCCGTGGAGTACGCGGGGTAGACCTCCCCGGCGTCGATCAGCTTGTTCAGCACGTCGGCATAGATGTCCATGCGGCGCGACTGCCGGTAGGGCTCCTGCGGGCCGCCCACGTCGATGCCCTCGTCCCAGTCCAGGCCCAGCCAGCGCAGGGAGCGGATGATCGCCTCGTAGGACTCCTCGGAATCGCGCGCGGCGTCCGTGTCCTCGATGCGAAACACCATGCGCCCTCCGGTATGCCGGGCGTACGCCCAGTTGAACAGGGCGGTGCGCACCATGCCCACGTGCGGGGTGCCGGTGGGCGACGGACAGAATCTCACGCGAATGTCACTCATATTCCCTATTTCACCACACCCCGGCCCGCGCCACACCCGCCCGTAGGGGTTGCGTGCCCGGTTGTGCGCGCCCGCGCCGCGCGGTAGGCATGGAGCAATGAGAAACCTTCACGTCCAGGACCACACGATCACCGTGCCGCTCGACCGGGCGCGCCCCGACGACGGGCGCACCGTGGAGGTCTTTGCCCGCGTGCTCAGCCGGGACGCGGGTCTGCCGCACCTGCTCTACCTCCAGGGCGGGCCCGGGTGCGAGGCCCCGCGCCTGTGGCCCTCCTGGATGCCGGTGGCCCTGGAGCGCTACCAGGTGGTGCTCCTCGACCAGCGCGGCACCGGGCGCTCCACACCGGTGGGCGCGCCGCGGCCCGCGGAGTACCTGCGCCACCTGCGTGCCGACGCCATCGTGGAGGACGCCGAGGACCTGCGCGAACACCTGGGGCTGCGCGCCTGGAGCGTGCTGGGGCAGTCCTTCGGCGGCTTTAGCGCCCTGCGCTACCTCAGCGCCCACCCGGGCTCCCTCGACCGGGCGTTCTTCACCGGCGGGCTGCCCTCGATCACCCACTCCCCCGAGGAGATCTACGCCGCCACCTACGCCGCCATGCGCGAGCACAGCGAGGACTACTACCGGCGCTTCCCCGCGCATCGCCCCCGCATGGCGGAGCTGATGGAGCGCGCCGCGCGCGGGGAGCTGGTGCTGCCCGACTCCGAGGTGGTCAGCCCCTCGCGCCTGCGCAGCGTGGGTCACCTGCTGGGCACCAACGACGGCTGGCTACAGCTCCACGACCTCTTGGAGCTGCCCTGGGACGGCCCCGCCTTCCCCCACGACCTCGCCGCCGCCCTGCCCTTTGGCGGGCGCAACCCCCTGTACTACGTCCTGCACGAGTCCTGCTACGCCAACGGCGCCACCACCGGGTGGGCGGCCCACCGCGCGCTGCCCCGGGACTACCGGGAGGACCCCACCCTGCTCACCGGCGAGCACGTACACCCCGAATGGCTCGACACCGTGCCCGCCTTCCGCCCCTGGAAGCAGGCGGCCGAGGACATCGCCCGCACCCCGTGGCCGAGGCTCTACGACGCCGACGCGCTGCGCGAGGCCCAGGGTGCGGCCGCGATCTACGCCAAGGACGCCTACGTTCCCCTCGAATACTCGCTGGACACCGCCCGCCTCATGCCGGGACTGCGCACCCTGATCACCAGCGAGCACGAGCACAACGGGCTGCGCGCCAGCGGCGGAGAAGTGCTGCGCCACCTCTTTGACCTCAGCGAGGGCGCGCGGCTGCGCTAGCGGGAGTTCTTTCTGCGCGGCGGCGTCGACCGCGCCGCCAGGGCCCGCAGCCCCGTGAGCGGGCGGCGCCTACGCCCGCTCCACCGGGTTGCCCAGTGTGCCCACGCCGGGGATCTCGATCTCGATGTAATCGCCCGGCTCCATCGCCGCCGTGCCCGCCGGGGAGCCGGTGCAGATGATGTCCCCGGGAAGCAGCGTCATCGAGGCCGTGATGAACTCGATGACCTCGCCCAGGTTCATAATCATCTGGTTGGAGTTGGAATCCTGCTTGACCTCCGTGACGCCCTCGTGGGTCAGGCGGGCCTTAATCGGCAGCTCGTCCACGTTCTCCAGGTGCGTCTCGATCCAGGGGCCCAGCGGGCAGAAGGTGTCGATGCCCTTGGCCCGAGCCCACTGCCCGTCGGAGAACTGCAGGTCGCGGGAGGAGACGTCGTTGACCACCGTGTAGCCCAGCACCACGGAGCGCCAGTCCTCGGCCTTGACGTTCTTGCAGGGCTTGGCGATCACCAGGGCCAGCTCGCCCTCGAACTCCACCCGGGTGGCAAACTCGGGGATCCTAATCGGCGCGCCCGGGCCCACCACGGCCGTCGGCGGCTTCAAGAACAGCGTGGGCGGCAGGGTCTCCGCAGACTGCTGAAACACCTCCGCCACGTGATCCGCGTAGTTGCGCCCGATGGCCACCACCTTGCTCGGCAGCATGGGGGCCAGGAGGCGAACCTCGCTGAGCGGCCACTCCTTTCCGGTGTACTTGGGCGGGGTAAAGGGGGTCCCCTCGATTTGCTTGGCGGTGGTGCCCTCGTCGTCGATAACGCAAAAGCACATGCCCTCGGGAGTTGCAATACGACCAAAACGCATGAGGAACATCGTACAACCGCGCGCAAGCAGCGGCGGAGTGGCCCGATTAATTAACCCGTAATGTCAAAGGACCAGTGTATAAAGGCACTTATGACTACCCTGCTCATGCTTTCAGGGCTGCTCCTAGCCACGGTGGTAGTGGTAGCCCTGGGCGATCGCCTCGGCCTGCCCTGGCCCGTCCTGCTCACCCTGGTCGCCGCCGGCGGCGTGTTCCTCCCCTGGGATACCTCCCTGAGCATCCCCGCGGAACTCATGCTGCCCATCTTCCTTCCCCCGCTGCTCTGGGCCCTGGCGCGGCGCACCTCCTGGTCCGTGATCAAGACCCAGATGTCCACCATCGTGTGGATGTCGGTGCTCCTCGTCTTTGCCACCATCGCCGCGCTGACCGGCTCCGTCCTCCTCCTGCTGCCCGGCGTGGGACTCACCGGGGCGATCGTGCTCGCCGCCGCGCTCGCCCCGCCGGACCCCGTGGCCGTGGACGCCGTGGCGGAGCCCGTGGGAATCCCCAAGCGCATCACCACCTCGCTGCAAACCGAGGGTCTGTTCAACGACGCCGCCTCCATCGTGGCCTTCCACGTGGCCCTCGGGGCCGCCCTCGCCGGCTCCGACCTTTCTTGGTTGCACGGGATCGGGAGCTTCGCCTGGTCCGTGGCCGGGGCCGTGCTCATCGGCCTGGCCGTGGGGCGCGCCGCCGCCTGGTTTACCGACCACGTGGACAACACCGCCGCCCGCAACTCCCTGACCTGGGTGCTGCCCTTTACCGTCTACATCCTGGCCGAGGAGGTGGCGGCCTCCGGCGTCATCGCCATCGTGATCGCCGCCGTGGAGATGAACTCGCGCGCCTCCCTCGGCGCGGAGGACCGGCTCTCCGGCGAGGCCTTCTGGGAGCCCGTGGAGATGCTCTTCACCGGCGTGGCCTTCGGGCTAATCGGGCTCAACGTGCGCACCGCCATCGACGAGGTGGGCGCCGACCTCTGGCACGCGGTGTGGGTGGGCGTGGCGCTTTCCCTGGTGGCCATGCTCGTGCGCTTTACCTGGCTCTCCCTGGCGCTGCGCAGGAACACCCGCAGGGGCCGGGAATTCGCCGCCCCGCTGCGGCGCCAGGAGGTGCTGCTGATGACCTGGGCGGGCATGCGCGGGCTGGTCACCCTCGCCCTCGTGCTCTCCATCCCCGCCAGCATCTCCGAGACGCTGCACCGCGAGGCCGCCGTGATCGCCCTGACCGTGCTGCTGTGCACCATGGTGATCCCCGGCCTCACCCTGCCCTGGCTCATGGGAAGGCTGAACCTGGAATACGGGCCCGACGCCGCCGGGGACCAGGCCCTCGCCGCCTTGCGACGCCGCGCCTGGACTGCCTCCTACCAGTACATTCAGGAGCAGTCCGAGTCCCTGCCGCACGAGGCGACCGCCGCCATGCACGGGTGGCTCGAGAGGCAATTCGACGGCGACGAGGAGCGCCACGAGGAGCTGACCCGCTGGCGCGACGCCGCCGGAAGGGTGCGAGTGGGTGCGCTCCAGGCCGCCCAGCAGGAACTGCTCGCCGCCCGCTGGGAGCGCGGCGTCAACCCCGCCTACGTGGACGAGGTACTGGGGGCCATCGACCGGATGCTGGTGGCGGCCAGGCGGTAGGCAGGCAGAGCCTCATGCTGCCTCTCTTGCTTGCCGACGCTGGAAGCGGGGCGTGGGCCTGCGGAGTACCTGTGTTCAGGGGTTTCGGTCTCCGCCCCGCCGATCCATCACCGCTGCGCTCGGAGGGGGGGGGAACGGGCACGAGTCGAGGGCAAAGGCAGAGTGACCCATGACAAGGTATCTGGACGACCCCCGCGTGACACTCCCGTTGTCCTTCGCTACGAATTCCTGCGTGAGGCGAGAAGAGGCGCCCTCGCTCGCCCGCTTGAGCGCACCGAGGGCAACCGCGTACCGCCTGCATGAAGTATGCGGCCTTCACCTGCACATTCGACTTTTCACGCACACCCAGACGGGGCGCGGAAAGCAGAGCCTGCCTCGCCGCACCTATGGTGTAGGTAATAGATACAACAACAAGGAGACAAACAACGATATGAGGAACAAAGCCCTAGCAATTGCTATCTCAATCGCGGTTGCCGTGGCCGTGGTCACCGGATGGTTGCTCCACCTCACGGGCGCGCCAAGTGAGGTAATCGCGCCCATCTCCGGCCTCATCGCAGGCGCCCTGGCCGCATGTCTGCTCAACAGGAAAGGGCGCGGGAACAGCGACAACACGAAGGCAACAAACACAAGGTAAGGCACCCTCCGCTCGCGCTTCGCGGAGAATCCGCAGTGTTGGATTATCCGTGCTGTAAGCGGACGGTCCTCGTGCCGCGTTTTCCACTTTTAACCTCGTGGCTGCGGACTCCCGCAAGCGTGAATCGTCATCTTTTCTGCTCGTAAGAGCCCTCGATTCTACGGATAGTTGCTATCCGTCACTCCCCTACCCTCGAACCCACCGGTACCCACCCGAGAACGTACGAGGAGCGCCAGAAACAGTCCCCGGGTAGAAGCAGGGCTGGCGGAGGACCGCGGTAACTTAGGCAACACCCGCACCCGCCGTACGGCGATACCTACCGGCCTCACGAGGATAGAAATCGCGAGATACTTGTACGGCAAACTATTTCTTCCCTATCATTTCCACTGGAAGGATACAAGAAGCACCAACAAACTCTATGCCAATGACCCGCCCCTCACCATTGAGATCAATCTCAATCTCACCATCCATCCCATCAATGGATATACCCGATATCTGTTTCTCAGATGTTTCTCCACACCCCGCGAGCCAGATGTATGCCGCATCAGCTTCCGAGTCATACTCAAATTTCATACTACCCTCCCACAATGGAAAATGACTTCACGATTCATCTTAAGATCACGTGCGCTAGCCGGATGTCAAACTAGCCCTTCCTCGCATATTCAGGCAATACGCTACCCCCCCGGCCATATGTCACAACCAGGGTTAGCGGGAGTCTAGGTTTTTACGCTAGATCCTACAGGAGTCAATTTCTACTCCTGGTAGTGGACCACTTTTACTTCTTTTTCTCCCAGGGACGAACCCGCGCTGGAAAATTCAACAATCCTCTTCTCGATGTTGATTGGTTTCTCGGGATCAATCTTCTTGTACGAATCCGATCCCGGACATGCATCTATCTTCGTTGGATCAAACCACTCAACCGTAGGTTCTTCTTTACCGTCTTTAAATTTGACCCCTATTCCTGTATGAGTTTCCCAGGATTTGGAATTGCGTTTAATGCTGAAAAAATCACTCTCCTTAAACCCCAACCCTTCGCCTCGATCTTCATCGTGATACTCACAGAAAACATAGGCCTCTGAAATGGGTTCATCGAAAGCGCCGCTCAGACGGAAACTATCCTGAGAATTGAGGATGGCATCGGTAATTTTTCCACCTACACCAGGAGAACATCCTGCAACGAGAAGCCCCGGTGCAAATACCAGCGCTGCAATTCTACTCAGGGGCGTTAATTTTAAGCGTTCCATCATCAACCTAATCGCGGCATATATTCTTAACCTGCCCCTTATCTCCGTTAGTTTCATTGACCACCTCTAACCCTTCCAGATTATCATGAAGGGCTATGACACAATCCGCAGGGCCGTTAGGAACCCCCAATACCTCATGACTTACTCCAGTGTATGCAGATACCTCTTCACCAATATCCAACTTCATGATACCACTCCAGCAGCAATGGCGGAACGCATCTCCCTGCCCTACGCTTCCCATCTAATCAGGGAAAGTTTCTTTGACAATCCCGATACTTCATCTGCGAGGCTCTGTATCTTTTCACATTTGAAGGGATATAAAGTCTCACCCCGCATACGCGGGGAATACCTGGATAAGGTGGACGAGGCTTCGATGGAGCACTCTCACACGCGGGGGATGTGGTCGACCCCGATGGCGCCGAAACGCATTTATCGTTAGTGGGCGGACAGAACCCGAGGCCGTCAGAGCCTGGTACTGCACGAGGATACGGACAGCCGACGCGAAGGCATTTAGTCATGGACTTCACCCCATTCCTGCCGCTAATGGGGTATTTCAGCAAAAGTTGTCGCCACATATTGACTAGATCTTGTCTAGTGGTGTAGACTACATTCATGACAAGGAGGCAGAAGCTCCTCAAGGAGCTGAAAACCTACGCCAAGGAGAGCGGCCAGGACATCACCATCACCGAAGGTGGGTCACACACCAAGGTCAGAATTGGCAAGCGCACCACCTTCATCCCCCGCCACAACGAAATCCAAGAATCCCTAGCACGAGCCATTCGCAAGCAGATTGGAGCAAATGAATGAAAGTCCACATCAACACCTGGCGGGATGGGGGGTGGTGGGTCGCCACCAGTAAGGACATCGAGGGCTTTGCCACCCAGGCCCGGCGCCTCGATCAAATCCCCGCCCTGGCCTACGACATCGCCCTTCTAGCCGACGACGTAGACGACCCGGAAGCCTGCGAATTCATCATCCACGTCTCCCCAGACATTGAAGCCCAGGCATCACACGCCCGCGAGCTAGCGGAGGCCGCCCGGCTCGCCCAGGACTCCGCCAGCCGAGCTATGCGTGAAGCGGCACGGGCTTTCGCGCAGCAGGGGCTCACGGTGCGGGACATTGGCGAGCTTTTGGGGGTATCCTACCAGCGTGCACAGAAGCTCGCGGCCGCCTAGCCTAGCTAGGCCCCTGTGGAGCCGAACTCTTCCTCGCCGCACTCGGTCGCGGGCAGAGCGTCCACCTGCTTGACCTCGGGGTGATGATGGAGTGGATGACGAACGGCGATGCGCGCCCCACCTCAATCTCCACCACTTCGTGCCCGTGATTCACCAGTAACACCTCGATCTCACCCCAGTAGCCTGCGTCGGAAGCATTGAGCACCGTCAGTCCACGCTGGGAGGCCATCCCGGAGCGCGGGGTGATGTACCCTACGTGTTCCTCGGGGATAGCCACCCGCACGCCTGTGGGGATTGCTGTCCTTCTACCGGGTTAGAATCGGACCCTGGCACATGCTCGTAGGTCTAGGCCCACGTCGCTGGGGTGGGCGCGTATCCGGGGCGGGCGATGACCGGCAGTACCGCGCCAAGGTCAGCATCCGGCCCAGTTTCCCCTGCCGGGGTCGGTCTCCGTGGAGTCGTCCGGGGCGGTTTGATCCTCCGCCGTAGACTTACGGCTCACCCCCGCATACGCGGGGAATACTTGGCCTCATTCAGGGCGTCCTCGTGAACGTGGGGCTCACCCCCGCATACGCGGGGAATACTTGGCCTCATTCAGGGCGTCCTCGTGAACGTGGGGCTCACCCCCGCATACGCGGGGAATACTTGGCCTCATTCAGGGCGTCCTCGTGAACGTGGGGCTCACCCCCGCATACGCGGGGAATACACTTGCTCACCTGCGCTTTTACAAGCCCGCCCCCAATATTACATACAACTTGCTCTGGGCCTACACGGCCGCAGCGATGCGATCCCCCACCTCTGCGGTCACAAGGTCCCCGGAGCGCCGGGCCACGTCGTCGGCAACGGCCCGCTCGATCCGCGCCGCGCCTTCCTCGTCTCCCAGGTGGCGCAGCATGAGCGCCACGGAGAGGATCGCCGCCGTGGGGTCCGCGATGCCCTTGCCCGCGATGTCGGGGGCGGAGCCGTGGACGGGCTCGAACATGGAGGGGTTTGCCCCGGAGGCGTCGATGTTGCCGGAGGCCGCCAGGCCGATGCCGCCGGTGATGGCCCCGGCGAGGTCGGTGAGGATATCGCCGAAGAGGTTGTCGGTCACGATCACGTCGTAGCGCTGCGGGTCGGTGACCATGTAGATGGTGGCGGCGTCGATGTGGTGGTATTCCACGGTCACGTCGGGGTATTCGGCCGCCACCTCGTCAACGGTGCGCTGCCATAGGCCTCCGGCGTTGACGAGCACGTTGGTCTTGTGCACGAGGGTGAGGCGCTTGCGGCGCCGGGTGGCGCGCTCGAAGGCGTCGCGCACCACGCGTTCCACGCCAAAGCGGGTGTTTTGGGAGACCTCGGAGGCCACCTCGTGGGGGGTTCCCTCGCGGAGGGTGCCGCCGTTGCCGCAGTAGAGGCCCTCGGTGCCCTCGCGCACGACCACGAAGTCGATCTCCCCCGGGTTGGCGAGCGGGGAGGCGGCGGTGGGATAGAGCACGGCGGGACGGAGGTTGACGTGGTGGTCGAGGGCAAAGCGCATCTTGAGCAGGAGCCCTCGCTCGAGGACCCCGGGGGGCACCTCGCCGGGGGCGCCGATGGCGCCGAGGAGGATGGCGTCATGCTCGCGGAGGGCGGCGAGGTCGGCGTCGGTGAGCAGTTCCCCGGTGTCCAGGTAGCGGCGCGCCCCGAGGTTAAACTGCGTCACGTCCGTGTCGGGTCGCACGGCGGTGAGGACCTTGAGCGCCTCGGCGGTGACTTCGGGGCCGATGCCGTCGCCGGCAATCACTGCAATTTTCATCTGGCGGGATTCCCTTCTCACGTAGTGAACACCCGCCAGTCTACAGCGATTCCCCCGCCGCGCACAGCGCCCGGCGCAGGCACGCGATCCCGGCGCGCGCCGCGGCGTCGAACTGCTCCTCCGTCAGCCCCGCCCCGGCGGGGACCGCCACCCGGGCCACCACGGAATCCCCGTCGCGGTACGCCGTGGCGAGGTCGATCCGCGCGTTCACGCGGTTGAGGAGCTCCTCGGACACCCCAGGAAGATCCTCGCGCGCCTCCAGCACCAGCAGCCCGGCGTCGGAGGCATCCGCCGCGATTCCCTCGGGCTCGCCGTGCTCGGCGCACCACGCCTCCCAGCGTCGCGCGGTCACCCCGGGCTCTACCCGGGCGCCCACGAGGTCGAGGGACTGCGGGGCCGGGGCCTCCGCGCTGATCCTGCCGGGGAAATCGGCGGCAAAGGCGGCGGACATCTCCACCCCCGCCGCCAGCCCGGCCGAGGTAAAGGAGCGAAGCTGCGCCTCCGTGAGCGGCAGCGGGTGGTGCACCACCGCAAGCGCCTGATCCTCCTCCACGTAGACCTTGGGCCAGGGGCCCGCGGTGTTCAGGCGGTGCGCCACGGCGTACGCCCGCTGGCGCTCCGCCTCCGCGAAGCCGCCGCGCCAGCGCGCCTCCAGGCGCGCCCACCCGTCCCGCTCGCTGTAGGACAACCCGTAGGCCCCGCGATCCGTGGTTCCCAGGAGCCTCTCTACGCCCTGCTCTGCCTCCACCGGCACCGTCCTTTCCGTTAGTTCAGGGAAAGCTGGAAGGCCGTGGCCTTCAGCGCGTCCGCGATCGACGCCAGCAGGTCCTCCGGCACCTCGTCCTGCACCCGCAGGATGAGCATGGCCTCGTCGCCGTCGGCGGCCTGCGTGAGCGCGGCGGCCTCGATGTTGATGCCGCGCTCCCCCAGCATGGAGCCCACGGTGCCCAGGGCGCCCGGGGCGTCGGTGTAGCGCAGGAAGATGTTGAGCCCGGTGGCGCGCATGTCCACGCCACGGCCGTTGATGCGCACGATCTTTTCCACGCGCTCCAGGCCGGGCAGCGCGCCGATCACGCTAGCCTGGGCACCATCTGCGCCGATGACCTTGACCTCCACCACGGAGCGGTGGAAGGCGGACTCCGAGTGCGTCTCCACCTTCAGCTTCACGCCGCGCTCCTCCGCGATGCGCGGGGCGTTCACAAAGGTCACCGGGGTCTGCGAGATCCCCGAGAAGAGGCCGCGCAGCGCGGAGAGCCCCAGGCCGTCCACCTTTTCCGTGGACAGCTCGCCGCGGGCGGAGACGATCACCGTGTCCGGCGCGGCCCCCAGCAGGGAGCCCGCCAGCGCGCCGAGCTTGCGGGTCAGCTCCATCCAGGCGGCGACCTCCTCGCCCACGCGCCCGCCGGAGACGTTCACCGCGTCCGGCACGAACTCCCCGGCCAGGGCCTTGAGCACGGAGGCCGCCACGTCGGTGCCCGCCCGATCCTGGGCCTCCACCGTGGAGGCGCCCAGGTGCGGGGTGACCACGACCTCGTCGAGGCCAAACAGCGGGGAATCCGTGCAGGGCTCGGTGGCGTACACGTCAAAGCCCGCGCCCCGGATCCTCCCGGAAGTAATCGCCTCCGCCAGGGCCTGCTCGTCCACCAGCCCGCCGCGCGCGGCGTTGATGAGGATCTGCCCCTCCTTGGCCTTGGCCAGCAGCTCGGTGCCGAACATCCCCGCCGTCTCCTTGGTCTTGGGCAGGTGGATGGTCACGAAGTCGCTGCGGCCCATGAGATCCTCGAGGTCGGTCAGCTCCACCCCGAGCTGGGCGGCCCGCGCGGGGTTGGCGTAAGGGTCGTAGGCGAGGATCGTGGCGACGTCGAAGGCCTGAAGGCGCTGGGCAAAGAGCTGCCCGATGTGCCCGAAGCCCACGATGCCCACGGTCTTGCCGAAGATCTCCACGCCCTTGAAGTCGGAGCGCTTCCAGGTGGCCTCGCGCAGCGTGCGATCCGCCGCCGGGATCTGGCGCGCGGTGGCCAGCAGGAGGGCGATGGCGTGCTCGCAGGCGGAGTGGATGTTCGAGGTGGGGGCGTTGGCCACCATCACGCCGCGCTCCGTGGCGGCCTCCACGTCCACGTTGTCCAGCCCCACCCCGGCGCGGCCCACGATCTGGAGCTTGGGGGCCGCCTCGAGCACCTCCCGGTCCACGGTGGTGGCGGAGCGCACCAGCAGGGCGTCCGCCTCCGGCACGGCGGCGAGAAGCTCCTGCCTATTGGGGCCATCGACCCACCGCACCTCCACGGAATCCCCGAGCGCGTCGACGGTGGACTGGGACAATTTATCGGCAATAAGAACAACGGGACGGGACACGGGGAACGACTCTCCTTGTTTGGTCGCGGCGAATACTTCCCGTCATTCTACGACGCCGCGGCCTCCGTGTCCCCTTTTTCTATTCACTGGTAGGAAACGAACCACGGGCGCGGATCGACCGCGTACGTCTGCTCCGGGGTGAACATGGGCGTGTCCTCGTCGAAGAAGTTCTTCCAGGCCATGAACCAGTCCGGGCTCAGCCCCTGCCGCATGACGTTCCAGGTATCGAACTTCTCCGCCTCGACCCCGTGGCCGTCGGCGTGCAGCACGTAGGCCAGCTCGGGGTGATCGGTGCGGATGTTCTCCCGATCCCGCAGCATCTGCAACTGGAACTGGTGGAGAACAAAGGCCTTCTGGGGCAGGTTGTTCTTCTCGGTGAGGTCCGCCAGCCAGTCCGCCACGGCGTTGACCTCCTCGGCCTCCACGCTGCCCACGCGGCTCAGCGGCTGCTCGTCCTGCCCGATGCGCCACTCCGGGTCCAGGGCCAGGCCCACGTTGGGCCGCTTGAGCAGCTCCTCGTAGCGCTTGGCCTGATCCAGGAAGTTCGCCTTGCCCGGCTGCAGGTCCAGCACGGCGTAGCCGCCCGCCTCCACGATGGCGTCGATGTACGGCAGCAGCTCCTCGGGGGCGGCCTCGTTGGAGTAGTCGCCGTCCTCGCCCGGGAACTCCGAGGCCACGGTGGCGATGATCTCGAAGGCGGGGATCACCGGCTCCGCCGGGTTGAGGTCCTGGTACTGGGCCACCAGATCCCGCACGTAGGCCACGGACTCCTCCGGGCTGCGCTCGCCCATCACGCCCAGCGCGCCGCCCGAGGGGTGGCCGTAGAGCGCGATCATGCGCCGCCCGGGAAAGACCATGGTGCCGCCGCCGGGCAACTGCGTGGTCACCTTCTGGGCCAGGGTGATCTTCTCCGAAAGCTGCTCACCGGTGCCAAAGCCCGCGCCCAGGGCCACCAAGGGGTGATCCTCCAGCCCGGCCACCATCTTGGTGGCGTCCTCGCTGACGCGCGGATCGGGGTAGTCCATCATCCGCACCTGCGCGCCGTAGGCCCGGGCGTTGGCCACGTCCAGGATCGGGGACTGCGGGGAGGCCACCACCACGGGGGCCGTGGCGCCGTCCCGCGCGCTCTGCACGGGGAAGGTGCCGGGCTCCTCGTCCGAGCGCCCCTCGTCCGCGCCCGCATCCTCGGGCCCCGCCTCCGGGAGCCAGCCGGCGGTCAGCTCGGTGGGCTCGGAGGGGTTGTAGTCCGCCACCGCCTTGGCCATGTCCTGCGGGGCGGCCACCGCCGACTCCCCGAAGCGCAGGGAGGTCAGCGCGCTCAGCGCCTCCTCGGTGCCGGGGTCGCGCACCAGGGTGATCCCGGAGTCCAGGCCCGGAAGATCCACGTCGCCCACGGCGAGCACCGTGGTGGCGCCCAGGCGGGAAAGCTCCTTTTTCACCTCCTCGGCGTTGTCCGGGGTCAGCCCCACCACCGGGGCGTGCGCGGCCAGGCTGAGCGAGACCGCCCGCAGGCGCTCCGGCTCGGCTCCGCCGACGACCACGGCGGTCTCGGAGTTCTCGAAGAAGAGCTGGGAGGACTCCACGCCCGAGCGATCCTCACCGGCGAGCACCCGGGGCCGATCCCCAAAGCGCTCCTCCACGTTGCGGCTGCGGTTTTCCGCCTTGGCGGCCTCCACGGAGTCCGCGGGCGCGGCCCCGCTGTCCACCACCCCCTGGCCCTCGGCCTGGTCCCCCTCAGAGGAGCACGCCACCAGCAGCCCGGCGCTCATTCCCACCGCGGTGAGAAGGCTCAGCTTTCCACGAAACTTCACTCGACTGTCCCCTCTTCCTCGTTGTTGTCTACCTCGCTCATGGTAGCCAACTCCGCCGATCCCGCCCGGATGACCTCCTTGCCCATCGCCCGCGAGATAAGCGCCAGCAGGCGCTCGGCGCGATCCTCGAAGAACTCCCGCACCCGGCCCGCGTGCAGCAGCTCCGGGTCGAGGTGGTGGGTGGCCAGGATCGCGTCGAACTCCTCGTCCTCCATCAGGGACTTGGACTGCACCCTGGGCAGGTACCGCGCCGGGCTGAATCCGTCCAGCACCACCTCGGTACGCTTGCCCATGGGGGTGCGGTTGATGACGCCGCCCACGAGCAGCGCCTCTACGCCGTTGTCCCGGCACCACTGCGCGGGGAAGATCTGCGCGTACGTGGGGTTGAGGTCCCGGAAGGTCCACCGATCGAAGGGGGCGGAGGTGCGCCAATCGCGCGCGCCGCTGTTCATGAGCAGCGCGTACATGCCGTGGAACACCCCGGAGCCCTCGTCCACCGTGTACAGGCGCTCCTCGTGGAACACGGCGTCGCGCACCGTCTTGGGCTCCTGGTCCGTCTCCTCCCTGATCCAGGCGGTGACCTGATCCACGTCGTGCGCCATGCGGTTAATCACCGCCGCGGAGCCGTACAGCTCTCCGAGCACGCCCGACCAGAACCACCGATCCAGCCGGTCCCAGGCCTTGGACGTGGTCAGCGCGGCGGGGGTATCGGACAGCAGCGCGAGGATCACCGCCAGCGGCACGATCTGCGCGCGGTAGGGCACCTGCGTGAGGTCGAAAATGCAGCGCTGGATGAGAAACTCGGCGGCCTCGCGCAGCGTGATGCGGATGTCGTGGGCGGCCCTGCGGTACTCCCCCAGGCTCAGCCCCAGGATGTCCTCCCGGTTGCCCGCCGCGTGCCCCCGGCGCGCGGTGGCCAGCAGGGAGACGGCGGTGAGGAAGGCCGTGCGATCCACGCCGTCGAGCGCCGGGTACTTGCGCAGCGCCCGCCGCGTGTCCGCCCAGTCCTGGGCCAGCGAGAAGTCCTCGTCCTCCGTGGCAAAGACGGCGGTGAGCAGCTCGAAGACGTCCATCTGCAGGCCCGCCGAGTTGGCCTGGGCGAAGATGGAGCCCACCCCGGAGCGGGCCGTCTCCCGCGAGAGCCGGATCATGGGCACGCTGTAGGCGGCCAGGGGGTACACGATCCTCTGATAGAAGGCCTTGACCGCCGAGCGCGTGGCCTCGTCCGCCCCGTCGATGAGGTCGAAGAGCTTGTCCGTGGCCCCCTCCCCCAGCAGGGTAGACACGGGGATGCACTGCCTGCCCACCGTCTCCGGGGCGAAGTGCGAGCAGATGGTGCCGTCCTCGGCCACGGCGAACACGGCCTCGTCCGGCAGCACGTCGGCGGAGGTGGCCTTTTCCACGTCCACGTAAAAGGCCCGGCGCACCGGGCGGCCCCGGAAGTCCACCCCGGTGGCAAAGCCGTCGCCCTGCAGGGTGTGGTACAGGGTGGTCAGGCGCTGCTGGCCGTCGAGAAGCAGCATGCCCGGGGCGTTGCCGGTGTCCGGGGCTCCCTCGATGGGGCGGGGGCGGAAGCGCATGGGGGTGTTGCGGGTATCCAGCGCCATGAAGCAGCCCACCGGATAACCGCGCAGCACCGTGACCACCAGGGAGCGGATGCGATCGACGTCCCAGGCGTAGTCGCGCTGAAAATCGGGGAGCTGGATGTCGCCTCGATCAATACGGGCAAAGAGGTCTAAGAGGCCATAGCTCGGCGTGGAAAATCCCATGCCGCCCATGCTACTGCGCCCCGGCTAACCCCCGCATACCTGCTCATGACCCCTGTGGCCCGGCTCCTCCACCTGGATCGTGGCGTGGTCGATGCCGATCTCGCGCAGCGCGGCCTGGGCGGCGTCCAGCACCCGCGCATAGCCGCCCTGGCGCGCCACGAGGTGGCAGGTGACCAGGGGGTGATTGCCGTCCGTGGACCACAGGTGGAGGTCGTGGACCTCGCTGACCCCCGGCACCGCGCGCAGCCGCTCCTCCACCTCGCGCGTGTCCACGCCCTCGGGCGCCTGGTTGAGCAGCACCCGCACCGAGGACCTGGCCAGGCTCACCGAGCGCGGTATCACCAGGGCCGCGATGACGAGGGAGGCGATCGTATCGGCGGCCAGGAAGCCGGTGAAGCGGATGATCAGGCCCGCGGCGATCACCGCCACCGAGCCCAGCAGGTCCGAGAGCACGTGCAGGTAGGCCCCGCGCATGTTGAGGCTATCGTGCTGGCGGCGGGTGAGGATCATGGCGGAGGCGCCGTTGGCCGCCAGCCCGATGACCGCCACGAGGAGCATGGTGGTGGTATCGATCTGCGCGGTGCTGCGGAAGCGGCCCAGGGCCTCCACCACGATCCACACGGAGATGGCGGTCACGGCCACGGCGTTGACGGCGGCGGCCAGCACCTCCACGCGGCGGTGCCCAAAGGTGGCCCGGCGGCTGGGCGGGCGTCGCCCGATCAGGATCGCCACCAGGGCGAGGATGAGCCCCGTGGAGTCCGAGAGCATGTGCATGGCGTCGGACAGCAGCGCCAGGGAGCCGGAGAGCAGGCCCGCGATCAGCTCGGCGCAAAAGATGGTCCCCGTGAGGGCGATAACCCCCAGCAGGGACCTCAGCGAGGAGGGGGCGTGATGGTGGGCATGACCGCTCATGCCCCACGATGGTAGCGCCCCGCCGCGCTTATTGAAAGCCTTTTGAGAATATCCCCTAGGCCGTCTCGTTCAGCGGGGTCTTCACCCAGCTCATCAGGTCGCGCAGCTTCGCGCCCGTCTCCTCGATGGGGTGCGAGGCGATCTTCTCGCGGCGCTCCTCGAGGTCCTTGTTGCCGCCCTCAACGTTGGCGATCAGCGCCTTGACGAAGGTGCCGTCCTGGATGTCCTTGAGCACCTCGCGCATGCGGTCCTTGGCGCCCTCGTCCACCACGCGCGGCCCGGAGAGGTAGCCGCCGTACTCGGCGGTGTCGGACACGGAGTAGTTCATGTTCTTCAGGCCGCCCTCGTAAATGAGGTCCACGATGAGCTTCATCTCGTGCAGGCACTCGAAGTAGGCCATCTCCGGGGCGTAGCCCGCCTCGGTGAGCACCTCGAAGCCGCTGGTGATGAGGTACTCCAGCCCGCCGCAGAGCACGGCCTGCTCGCCAAAGAGGTCCGTCTCCGTCTCCTCGCGGAAGGAGGTGGGGATCACGCCGGCGCGGGCGCCGCCGATGGCGGCGGCGTACGAGAGGGCCAGCTCGCGCCCCTCGCCCTTGGGGTCCTGGTCCACGGCGATGAGGCAGGGCACGCCCTTGCCGTCCGCATAGGTGCGGCGCACCAGGTGGCCCGGCCCCTTGGGGGCCACCATGCCCACGGTGACGTTGGCCGGGGGGTCGATCAGCTTGAAGTGGATGTTCAGGCCGTGGCCGAAGAACAGCGCGTCCCCGTCCTTGAGGTTGGGCTCGATCTCCTCGGTGAACAGGCTGGCCTGGGTGGTGTCCGGGGCCAGGATCATGATGACGTCGGCCCAGGCGGCGGCCTCGGCGTTGGACTTGACCTCGAACCCGGCCTCGCGGGCCTTCTCCGCGGAGCGGGAGCCCTCGCGCAGGCCCACCACGACCTCCACGCCGGAATCGCGCAGGTTCTGCGCGTGCGCGTGCCCCTGGGAGCCGTAGCCGATCACGGCCACCTTGCGCCCCTGGATGATGGACAGGTCGGCGTCGGCATCGTAGAGAACTTCAATAGCCATGAGAGTTGCTCTCACCTTTCTTTTTGGGACGTAACCGGAAGGTTCTTGCTGTCAACCCTACCGGATCACGTTTCACTATACGGGATGGATGGAAGATAAATGTCTCACATGATGAAACATTAGGAGCGGGAGGGCGCCGGGGACAGCGTGCGCGGCCCGCGATGGAGGGCGATCTGCCCGGACTGCAGCATCTCCCGGATGCCGAAGGGCTCCAGGACGTCGAGCAGCGCCCGCAGCTTGCCCGGCATGCCGGTGGCCTCGATGACCACCGAGTCCGGGGCCACGTCCACCACGCGTGCGCGGAAGATCGTGGCGGCGTCCACCACCTGCGGCCGGGTGTGGTTATCCACCTCCACCTTGACCAGCAGCAGCGCGCGGGCCACCGTGGCGTCCTCCTCCAGGCGCACCACCTTGATGACCTGAACGATCTTGTTGAGCTGCTTGGAGATTTGCTCGATGCGCACCTCGTCCGCGTCCACCACGATGGTAAGGCGGTTGATCCCCGGGGTGGAGGTCTTGGCCGAGACGAAGGAGACCAGGCTGAACCCCCGGCGGGTGAACATGCCCGAAACCCGCGAAATGATGCCATCGACGTCCTGCACCAGCACGCTCAGGATGTGGCGAGTGAACTCCGT
Source organism: Corynebacterium mastitidis DSM 44356 (assembly GCF_000375365.1). Classification (GTDB taxonomy): domain Bacteria; phylum Actinomycetota; class Actinomycetes; order Mycobacteriales; family Mycobacteriaceae; genus Corynebacterium; species Corynebacterium mastitidis. Next base: position 80,821 of record NZ_AQXB01000005.1, read on the forward strand.
GTGTGCCATTAGGCCTGCTCCTCCTCAACAAATAGCGGACGTAAATCGTGCGCGTAGCGGATCTCCGAGTTGGAGGAGCCCGCCGAGACCATCGGCCACACCTGCGCGTCCTGGCCGACGATGAAGTCCAGCACCACCGGGCGGTCGTTGATCTGCTGGGCCCACCGGATCGCCGGAACGATCTCCTCCTCCGAGGTCACCCGGCGCGCCGCGCAGCCCAGCGCCTCGGACAGGCCCACGAAGTCCGGCACGTACTCGTTTTGCTCGCGCAGCTTGGTGTTGGAGTAGCGCCCGCCGTAGAACAGCGTCTGCCACTGGCGCACCATGCCCAGGTTGCCGTTGTTGATGAGGGCCACCTTGATGGGCATGCCCTCCACCGCGGCGGTGGTCAGCTCCTGGTTGGTCATCTGGAAGCAGCCGTCGCCGTCGATGGCCCACACCTCGGCCTCCGGGGCCCCGGCCTTGGCGCCCAGGGCCGCCGGGATGGCGTAGCCCATCGTGCCCAGGCCCCCGGAGTTCAGCCAGGTGCGGGGGTTCTCGAAGTCCAGGAACTGCGCGGACCACATCTGGTGCTGGCCCACGCCCGCCGCATAGATCGCCTCCGGCCCGGCCTCCCGGGACAGCGCCTCCAGCACCCGCTGCGGGGCCAGGAAGCCGTCCGTGGGCTCCTCGTAGCCGCGCGGGAAGCGCTCGCGCAGGTCGTTGAGGTACTCCATCCAGGAGGTCACGTCCGGGCCCTCCACGCCCTTGTCCCGCCCGGCGCGGTAGGCCCGGGTCAGCTCGGAGAGCACCTCGCGGGCGTCACCCACGATGGGCACGTCCGCCGCGCGGATCTTGCCGATCTCCGCCGGGTCGATGTCCGCGTGGATCACCTTGGCCTCGGGGGCAAAGGCGTCCACCTTGCCCGTCACGCGATCGTCGAAGCGCGTGCCGATGGCGATGAGCAGGTCCGAGCGCTGCAGCGCCCCCACGGCGGGCACCGAGCCGTGCATGCCCGGCATGCCCATGTGCAGGGGGTGGGACTCCGGGAAGGCCCCCAGGGCCATGAGCGTGGTCACCACGGGAATGCCGGAGGCCTCCGCGAACTCGCGCAGCTGCTCGGCGGCGTTGGCCTTGATGACCCCGCCGCCGATGTAGAGCACCGGCCGCTCGGCCCGGGCGATCAGGTCCACGGCCTGCGCGATCTGCCGGGAGTGGGGGGTGGTCACCGGCCGGTAGCCGGGCAGGTCGATCGCGGGCGGCCAGGAGAAGTCCATCTCCGCGTCCTGGACGTCCTTGGGGATGTCCACCAGCACCGGGCCGGGCCGCCCGGTGGCGGCCAGGTGGAAGGCCTCGGCCAGGGCACGGGGGATGTCGTTGGGGTCCGTGACCATGAAGTTGTGCTTGGTCACCGGCATGGTGATCCCGCGGATGTCCGCCTCCTGGAAGGCGTCCGTGCCCAGCAGGCCGCTGCCCACCTGCCCCGTGATGGCCACCAGGGGGACGGAGTCCAGGTTGGCGTCCGTGATCGGCGTGACCAGGTTGGTGGCACCCGGCCCGGAGGTGGCGATGCACACGCCCACCCTGCCGGTGACCTGGGCGTACCCCTCGGCCGCGTGCCCCGCGCCCTGCTCGTGGCGCATGAGCACGTGGCGAACCTTGGTGGACGAATACAGCGGATCGTACAGGGGCAGCACGGCCCCGCCCGGCAGCCCGAACACCACGTCGGCACCGAGTTCTTCCAGCGAGCGCACCACGGCCTGCGCCCCGGTCATGCGCTCCGGGGGCCGACGATCCGCCGCGGCCTTGCGAGCAAGCGTGGACGGCAGCGGGGGTTGCTTTGCTTGCGCATTCACGTGTGTCAGGCTCCTTAAGGTCTTAATGAATTTATGGGGAGTTATCTGCGGGTTGTCAGAAGGGGTGGACGCCCCGGGGTGGCGGGCGCCGCAAGCTATGCGAAGCGCCCTCGCGCAGCCACCGTGGGTGGGTGTTGCGGAGGGCGCCGTGCGCTTCGACCTGAACCAGCCGCTACGGCACGCGCCGCCCGGGTACAAGTACGAGTCGAATAATCAGCATGACTCCGCACTATACACCATGAGGTGACCCGTGCCATGCTTTTTATTCACTGTGCCCGCACCAACGTCGCTTGCCGACGCCCCGAACGACCCCGCCGGTGCGGCGATGGGGCGGTGAGGCCACTCTGCCCCCACGATCCCCCTGCGATTTCCTTGTGAGCCCTTTTGAGCAACGTCACAGCCGTTGGCTACGATGTGGGGCATGAATCCCGACGCACCGACCCCCGTGGACTTCCGCCCGGAGCGCTTTCACGCGGCGGTGGTGGTGTTCATGATCCTCATGATGCTCATCCCCATCAGCCACGCCCCGGCCCTGCTGGCCTGGTTCCTGCTGCTGCCCGCGGCGTACCTGTGGTGGCTGCTGCGCGCCCGCACGCGCGTGGACGCCCGGGGGATCTCCGCGCGCTACGCCTTCCGAGGCCCGCGCGCGGTGTCCTGGGAGGACTTCGAGGGCATAGGATTCAAGGGCTCGCGGAGCTTTGCCCGCTCCCGCCGGGGGGAGCAGTTCTCCCTGCCTGCGGTGAGCTTCAACTCCCTGCCGAGGCTGGCGCAGGCCTCGCGGGGACGCATCCCCGACGCACTGACCGTGGGACGGGAAGCGGTAGACGACAAGGTAGCCATTGTTCGTCGCAATGGCGAGCGCGTCCTCGTCACCCGTGAGGAATACGCCGCCATGCACAAGGAACAGTCAAACTAACTGAAAAAAGCGCAGTCAGTTATAAGAGGAGATTTCCCGTGATCCCGCTGCGATCAAAAGTCACCACCGTCGGCCGCAATGCCTCCGGAGCCCGCGCCCTGTGGCGCGCCACCGGAACCAAGGAACACGAGTTCGGCAAGCCCATCGTGGCCATCGTGAACTCCTACACCCAGTTCGTGCCCGGCCACGTCCACCTCAAGAACGTGGGCGACGTGGTGGCCGAGGCCGTGCGCGCCGCCGGCGGCGTGCCCAAGGAGTTCAACACCATCGCCGTGGACGACGGCATCGCCATGGGCCACGGCGGCATGCTCTACTCCCTGCCCAGCCGGGAGATCATCGCGGACTCCGTGGAATACATGGTCAACGCGCACACGGCGGACGCCATGGTGTGCATCTCCAACTGCGACAAGATCACCCCCGGCATGCTCAACGCCGCCATGCGGCTGAACATCCCCGCGATCTTCGTCTCCGGCGGCCCGATGGAGGCCGGCAAGGCCGTGGTGATCGACGGCGTGGCCTACCCGCCCACCGACCTCATCAGCACCATCACCGCCTCGGCGGACAGCAGCGTCTCCGACGCCGGACTCACCGCGATGGAGAGCATCGCCTGCCCCACCTGCGGCTCCTGCTCCGGCATGTTCACCGCCAACTCCATGAACTGCCTCACCGAGGCCCTGGGGCTCTCCCTGCCCGGCAACGGCACCACCCTGGCCACGCACACCGCCCGCCGCCGCCTCTTCGAGCAGGCGGGCTCCATGATCGTGGACATGTGTCGGCGCTACTACGGCGAGGGGGACGACGCGGTGCTGCCGCGCAGCATCGCCACCAAGCAGGCCTTCCTCAACGCCATGGCCCTGGACATGGCCATGGGCGGCTCCACCAACACCGTGCTGCACACCCTGGCCGCCGCACAGGAGGGCGAGGTGGACTTCACCCTCAGCGACATCGACGAGCTTTCCTACCGCATCCCCTGCGTGTCCAAGGTCTCCCCCAACTCGGACTACCACATCGAGGACGTGCACCGGGCCGGGGGCATCCCCGCCATCCTGGGCGAGCTGCACCGCGCCGGGCTGCTGGAAAAGGACGTGCACACCGCCCTCTACGGCTCCGTGGACGAGTGGCTGGACGACTGGGACGTGCGCGGCGGCAAGGCCACCGACGCCGCCGTGGAGCTGTTCCACGCCGCCCCCGGCGGGGTGCGCACCACCGAGGCGTTCTCCCAGTCCAACACCTGGGAAACCCTGGACACCGACGCCGAAAACGGCTGCATCCGCGACGTGGCCCACGCCTACACCGCAGACGGCGGCCTGGTGATCCTGCGTGGCAACCTCGCCCCCGACGGCGCGGTGATCAAGTCCGCCGGGATCGACGAGGAACTCTGGCGCTTCTCCGGCCCCGCCCGCGTGGTGGAGAGCCAGGAGCAGGCGGTGTCCACCATCCTGGCGCGCCAGGTCCAGCCCGGCGAGGTGGTGGTGATCCGCTACGAGGGCCCGGCCGGCGGCCCCGGAATGCAGGAGATGCTGCACCCCACGTCCTTCCTCAAGGGGGCCGGGCTGGGCAAGAAGTGCGCGCTCATCACGGACGGCCGCTTCTCCGGCGGCACCTCCGGACTCTCCGTGGGCCACATGTCCCCCGAGGCCGCCCACGGCGGGCTCATCGGGCTCGTGGAGGACGGCGACGTCATCACCATCGACGTCCACAAGCGCCTGCTCACCCTCGACGTCCCCGAGGAGGTCATCGAGCGGCGCCGCGCGGCGATGGAGGCCCGCGAGAAGCCGTGGACCCCGGTGGACAGGAAGCGCACGGTCTCCAAGGCCCTGCGCGCCTACGCCGCCATGGCCACCTCGGCGGATAAGGGAGCCGTGCGGCACGTGGAGTAGGCCCGGGCGGTAAGATAGCCGCCACTATGCCTTCCCCTCCCCCTCATCTTCGCTGCATTCTTACCATCCTGGGCCTGGTCATAGGCCTCGGCGCCACCTTCCGCCAGTGGGGCGCCACGGATTTCCCGGTGGACATGATCATCTACCGGGAGGGGGTATGGGCCTTCCTCTCGGGGCGCGAGGTGTACTCCGTTCCCATGCTCGCGGGGGACACCGAGCTGCCCTTCATCTACCCGCCCTTCGGCGCGCTGGCGCTGGCCCCCTTCTCCGCCCCGTGGATAGGCCACGACCTCGCGGGCGACCTCATGGTGGCCCTCTCCAACGGGCTGCTCCTGCTGTGCCTATACCTGGTGCTGCGCGCCGTGGTCTCCCCCGCGCACCGCCCCTGGGCCTGGCCGCTGTCCACCCTGGCCTGGGGGGCGGTGCTGGGCTGGGAGCCGGTGGAACTCAACAACGGCTTTGCCCAGATCAACATCCTCGTCATGGCCCTCGTGATCCTGGACCTGGTGCCCCGGCGACGCCGCCTGCCCCAGGGCTGGCTCATCGGCCTGGCCGTGGCCATCAAGATCACCCCGGCCGCCATGCTCCTGTACTTCCTCCTGCGCGGGCGGCTCCGCCCGATCCTCGTGGCCGGGGCCTCCGCCCTGGCGGCCACCGGGATCGGCGCCCTGGTGCGGTGGGACTCCACCGCCGAGTACTTCGGCTCCGTGCTCCTGGGCATGGGCTCCGGGGAGGACTTCGGCGTGGACCCCACCTACACCTCCAACAGCTCCCTGCAGGCCATGCTCACCCGGTGGTCCCCCACCGAGGCCTGGGCCCGCGATCACGCCTCCCTGCTCACCCTGGCGTGGGCGGCGTGCGCCCTCGCGGTGATCCTCTGCGGCTCCTGGGTGATGCTGCGCCTGCTGCGCGCGCAGCGCCCCACCGAGGCGTGGCTCATCAACAGCCTCGTCATGCTGCTCATCTCCCCCGTGTCCTGGTCGCACCACTGGGTGTGGCTCGCCGTGGTCCTCCCCGTGGCGGCCTGGCACCTGGGCACCGCCCCGCTGCGCTCCCGCTGGCCCCTCGGCGCCGTCACCGGTGCCTGGGTGCTCATGGTCATCTCCAACCCGCCCAAGTGGTGGTTTGGCGACGGCGTGAGCTACGCGGAGCTTTCCCCCCTGGAGCGGTTCCTCGTCTCCGACTACGTGTGGATGGCCCTGCTCCTGCTCCCCGCAGCGGCCCTGGCGGTGCCCGCCCCGCGCGAACGCGGGAGCGCGCGGGCGGCTACGCCAGCGGGTTGATCCCCGCGCCGAACCACCACGCGGCCGCCGCGCCGAGCACCCCGAGGATCGCCCCGAGCCAGGCGCTGCCCAGCGGGCGGCGCGCCCAGCCCCGGGAGAAGTCCAGGGAATACAGGCCGGGGCCGGTAAACTGCAGCGCCGCCGCGCCGCCGCCGAGGATCACGGGGAGCCACAGCGCATCCGGCCAGGAGAACACGTCCATGCCGACGTGCGCGTGCGCCAGGGCGTCCAGCGCGCTAAAGCCGGTGACCGCCACCGCCGCGGCGGCGAACAACGGCGTCATCAACCCCAGCACCAGGAATACCCCGGCGGCCAGCCCCACGGAGGGAACCGCGATGGACAGCAGGCGCGGCTCCGCGTAGGCGGAATACTGGGCCTCCAGGCCGGAAAGGCCCTGGGAGTCCCCGAGGTGGAAGAACACGCTCATGGAGTGCAGGATCAGCCAGAACCCCACGGCGCAGCGCAACAGCAGCAGCCCGAGATCGAGGGTGCCGCGCCGGTGCTCCAGCTCCTCCGGCTGCTCCTCCACCACGGGGGCCGAGGCCCCCGCGTACGCCGCCGAGGGCTCCTCGGCGCGGCCCGGGGCGGCGGGGGCCGCCGGGTCCGCGGGAATCCGGACGGTATCCGCGCGCCCCGGGGCGGGGGCGGGCGTCTCGGGTTCCTTGGGCCGCTCGTTCGCGGCCTTCTCGGCCGCCTTCTTCCCGGGCTGGCCCTCCGGGGTCTTGTCCCCGGCCTTGGCGGCACCCGTGGACGCCGCCTCGGCGGCGGCGCTCTTGGCGCTCTCGGGGCGCGCTGTGCTGTCGGGGCGCTCGAGGGTCCGCGTGGGGGCGTCGGAAAGCAGCGGGGCGCTGCGATCCCCCTCGGCCTTCCTCGGCTCCTGCTTCGGTTCCTTCTTCTCCCCCGCAGCCTCGGGCGCCTCGGGCGCCTCGGGCACCTCGGACACGGTGGCCCTCTCGGCCTGCGGGTCGCGCGGGCGGATCTCCTGCGGCGCGGCGCGCCCCACCTTCTTATAGGGGTCGGTGGGCGTCGGCTTGGACGCAGGGGTGGCGGCGGACGGGGTGAAGGTGGGAACGTCCAGGTCGTCGCCGTCCGCCTTGTCGGCGCGGTCGGGGATGGAATCGTGGCTCATGTGTGCCAGGATAACCAAGCAGCCTTAGCCCGCCGCCGCTGGCGCGCCGGTGCGCCTAGCACTGGGACAGAATCCCGGCCAGCGCGTCCCGTTCCGCCGGGGTCACCCACAGGCCGTAGCGCTGCTTGACGTCCACCTGCCTGCGCCCGTACTCGCACCGAAAGGCCTTATTCGGCGGCAGCCACGTGGCCGCGTCCCCCGCCCCTTTCTGGTTGTTGAGCCCGCCATCGACCGCCAGGAGGTTCAGCGGATCGTTCGCCAGGTTGCGCCGGGCCTGCTCGTCGAGCTGCTGGGCCCCCTTGACCCAGGCGTCCGCCAGGGCCACCACGTGATCGATCTGCACCGCCCGGGAGGAGTCCACCCCGCGCACGAAGTCGATGGGACGGCCCGAGTACGGGTCCTGTAGCACCCCGGAGGCCACCACGCAGCCGTGCGTTCCCGGCTTGATAACCGCGCCGGTGAGGTCTCGGCGCAGGATGTCGTTGCGCGTATCGCAGCCGTTGTGCCCGCCGTCCACCTCCACGTCGTCCGACCACGCCTGGCCGAAGGCCTCCCTGCTGTAGCCAGTCATGGGCGCGCGCCCCTTCACCGGGAGGGAGTCGAGCCGCGCCAGGTATTCCTCCCCCGCCGGGGCCCCGCCCTGGCCGGGAACCGCGCCGCCGGGGGCCTCCTCGCCCGGCGGGACCTCCCCCGGCATGACCTCCCCAGGGTGATAGTAGGAGACCCCGAGGACGCACAGGAGCGTCACCACCGCGGCGGTGACCATCTTTCTCATCATGCCCCTCACGCTAACAAGGGGGTGGGACGGGGCCGTTCGAGGCTCATTCGCGCAGCTCGGCGGAGGCGTCGAGGACGGCGGCGCTCAGCTCGGATAAGGCGGCGGATTCCAGCCGCCAGCGCTGCCAGAACAGCGGCACCTCCTGCACCCGCTCGTCCAGGAACACCAGCTCGCCGCTGCCGAGCAGCGGCGCGGCCTGCTGCTCCGGGAGCAGGGACCAGCCCAGGCCCACCCGGGTGGCCTCCACGAAGGCCTCGGAGGAGGGGACGTGGCTCACCCGGCGCTGACGGCGCACCGAGGGGTCGAGGCGTCCCTCGAGGTCCACGTCCTGGAGGCCGTCGCGGGGGCCGAACCGCAGCGCCGGCATCCGCGCCCAGTCCACACCCTCCAGGGTGCTGTAGCGGCTGCGCAGGTGCGGGGTGGCCACCGCGCGGTAGCGCACGGTGCCCAGGGGCACCGCGTGGCACCCGGACACGGGCGTGGCCTCCCGGGTCACCGCCCCGAGCACGTCGCCCCGGCGCAGCAGGGCCAGCGTGTGCGCCTCGTCCTCCAGGCGGAGCCGGAGCGCCGTGTGCCGCCACGCCGCCGCGCGCGCCAGGACGGGGCGAAACCACGTGGCCAGGGAGTCCGCGTTGATGGCCACCGCCAGGGGCACCCTGCCGATGCGTCGCCCCATCTGGGCGTCCGTCTCCGCCTCCAGGAGCGCCATGCGGCGCGCCGCCTGGACCAACACCTCGCCCGCCTCGGTGGGAGCCACGGGCGCGGTGCGGCGCAGCAGCACCCGGCCGATCTCGCCCTCCAGCGCCCTGACCCGCTGGCTCACGGCGGACGGGGAGACGCCGAGGTCGGCGGCCGCGGCCTCGAAGCTGCCGGTATCGACGATGGCCAGCAGCGTGGCCATGTGTATGGGATTCACCGCACCCCCTCAATGATATTTGTCACTCTTTCCCCCTCGAATACCCAGGGAGGACACAGCAGATGAAGCACGCCTTCACATCATAACGAAATGCAAGATTTACTTCATGGGCCCGCTCGCGGAGACTGTTGTCATGTCCATAGCTCTCTCCGGTTTCCTGCTCGGCATCTCCCTCATCGTGGCGATGGGTCCGCAGAACATCCTGCTCATCAAGCAGGGCATCCGCCGGGAGGGCATCACGGCGGTGATCCTGGTGTGCTTCCTCTCCGACGCCCTCCTGTACACCGCCGGGGCCCTGGGCATGGGGGTCATTACGCAGCGCTACCCCCTGGCGCTCGACGCGCTCCGGATCGTCGGCATCGTGTACCTGGCCTGGTTCGCCTTCTGCTCCCTGCGCGACGCCCTCTTCCCCCGCCACGGCGGCGAGGTGACCGTGGTGGACCGGCGCGAGCCCCTGGAGGAGCCCGACGCCGCCCCCGGCAGCACGGCGGTGCTCACCCGCTCGCCCGCCCGCGCGCGGGCGTGGGTGCGCCCCACGCTGGCCGCGCTGGCCCTCACCTGGCTCAACCCCGGGGCCTACCTGGACGGGATGGTCATGGTCGGCGGCATCTCCCTGCAGTACGGACCCGGCGGGCGGTGGGCCTTCATCGCCGGGGCCCTGGCCGCCAGCCTCCTGTGGTTTACCTCCGTGGGCTACGGGGCGGGCGCGCTCTCGCGCCCGCTGTCCAACCCCCGGGTGTGGCGCGTGCTCAACGCCGCCTTCGGCGTCATCCTCATCGCCCTGTGCGTCAAGCTCGCCCTGATGTAATCAGCGCTTTTTGGAGGCGGTGGCGCCCGCCCAGATGTTGATCCCGGCGTCGCTGGCGGCGGCGTCGATCTCGGCCAGCTCCTCCTCGGAGAAGTCCAGGTTGTTCAGCGCCTCCAGGTTGGCGTCGAGCTGCTCCACGGAGGAGGCACCCAGCAGCGCCGAGGTGACCTCCGGGCGGCGCAGCACCCAGGAGATGGCCATCTGCGCCAGGCTCTGACCGCGCCGCTTGGCGATCCCGTCGAGCGCGCGCACCATGTTCAGGTTCTCCTCGGAGAGCATGGCGTCCTGGAAGGACTTCGCGCCCCTCGCCGCCCGCGAGCCCTCGGGCACGCCATTCAGGTAGCGGTCCGTGAGCAGCCCCTGCGCCAGCGGGGAAAACGCGATGACGCCCAGGCCGTTGTCCGCGGCCGTCTCCAGCAGGGACTCCCCGGACTCCTCCCCCGGCTCCTCCACCCAGCGGTTGAGGATGGAGTAGCTGGGCTGGTGGATCAGCAGCGGGCAGCCCTCCTCCTCCATGATCTCCGCGGCGCGTTCGGTCAGCTCCGGGCCGTACGAGGAGATGCCCACGTAGAGGGCCTTGCCGGAGGCCACGATGTCCCGCAGGGCGTACATCGTCTCCTCCAGCGGGGTATCAGGGTCCGGGCGGTGGTGGTAGAAGATGTCCACGTAGTCCACCCCGAGGCGGCGCAGGGACTGATCGAGCGAGCTGACCAGGTACTTGCGGGAGCCGCCGAAGCCGTAGGGCCCGGGGTGCATGTACCACCCGGCCTTGGAGGAGATAATCATCTCGTCACGGTGCGCGGAGAAGTCCTCCCGCAGGACGCGGCCGAAGTTCTCCTCCGCGCTCCCGGCGGGCGGGCCGTAGTTGTTGGCCAGATCGAAGTGCGTGATCCCCCGATCGAAGGCGCGGTGCAGGATGGCGCGCTGGGTCTCCAGCGGCTTATCCTCACCGAAGTTGTGCCACAGGCCCAGGGAGATCGCCGGGAGCTTTAATCCCGAGCGCCCCACCGGGCGGTACGGCATGTTCTCGTAGCGGTTGGCGGCAGGCTGATAACTCATGCCCGCCACCCTACGCGCTTTTCTAGCGGGGCTCGCCCGCCCCGGTGGCCTGGGTCTCCTCCGGGCCGTCGTAATCCACGGAGTCGTCCTCGATCAGCTCCGTGGTCACCTCCTCCTCGATGGAGGTGGTGAGCATCTCGTCGGTGATGTTGGAGTCCTGCACGTGCTGTCGCAGCTCGTGGGCGTCCGCGCGGGAGAAGTCCTCGTCCGGGTGCTCGCGGTTGTACGTCAGCTCGCGGATGCGGTCGCGGCGCTCGATCTCCTCCTTGATCACGGAGCGGTTCTTCACCCACCAGTACACCAGCATGCCCACCATAACGATGCCGGTGTAGCCGATGGCCGGGTACACGTAGTTCATCAGGGCCTCGAAGCCGAAGAAGCTAATGCCGTACCCGATCAGGCACAGCACCAGGTACACGGGCTTGTACTTGCCGGGGTTGCCTGCCGTCATGCGGCGGCCCAGGGCGTAGAACATGCCGATGGCCGTGTTGAAGATCATGGCGAAGATGATGAGCGCCATGATGAGCGCCAGCGCCGGGGAGATGCTCTCATACAGCGAGAGCATGGGCACGCTCGCGCTGCCCACCTCGCGGAAGTTCAGGAAGAGCACCACGGCCGCCACCACGAGCAGCACCATGTAGGTCAGCCCGCCCATGATGCCGCCGCGCACCACGGCGCGGGGGTCCGAGTGGTTGCCGCCGATGACCAGGCACATGGACACGCCCAGCAGCAGGGCCAGGCCGTTGTAGTTCAGGGCGGACAGCCACCAGGGGCTCACCGGGGAGTCTGTCTGCTGCGCCAGCTCGCTGATGCCCTCGGTGCTCTCCGGGAGGTTGAGCATGGTGTAGACGAACACGCCGATGACGGCCACGATGATCAGCGGGGTGATCCCGCCGATGATCTTGGACACCTTATCCACGTCCAGCAGGCCCACCGCCATCACGATCAGCGTCATGATGCCGGAGCCGAGCCACGCCTGGAGGCCAAACTGCTGCTCCAGGTTGGCGCCCGCCCCGGCGAGCATGACAAAGCCGATGGCAAAGAGCGTGGCCGTCACGCCGATGTCCAGGATGCGGGACATCACCGGGTGCGCCACGTTGCGGAACACCATGTTGTGCTCGTCGGCCATGAAGTAACTACCCAGGCCCAGGATCACCGCTCCCGCGACGGTCATGATGATGCCCGAGATCACCGCGCCGACGATGCCCACGCTTCCGAACGATATGAAGTACTGAATGACCTCCGCGCCCGTGGCAAAGCCGGCTCCCACCAGCAGACCCACGAACGACAAAGCGATCGATATTGACTTCCTCACAGCAAGAAACAGCTCCTCAAAGCTTATCGACATCCCCGCGCCACCGGGCCCCGCCCGGGGCAGCGCGCCTCCCCCGGGCGCGCCACCGCGCAGAAGGCGGGGTACGAACGAGGTACCAGGGTAGCTGTTTCTTCAGCGCAGCGACAGTTAGGCCTGAAGCTTCCGGGCGATCAGCTCGTTCACCTGCTTGGGATCGGCCTTGCCCCGGGTGGCCTTCATCACCGCGCCCACGATGGCCCCGGTCACCTTGGTGTTGCCCGCCTTGTACTTCTCCACGATGTCCGGGTTGGCCGCCAGGGCCTCCTCCACGGCGGCCTCGATGGCGCCGTCGTCGCGCACCACCTCGAGCCCGCGCGCGGCCACGACCTCGTCCACGCCGCCCTCGCCCGCCAGCACGCCGTCCACGGCCTGGCGGGCGAGCTTGTTGGTGAGCTTGCCCTCGCGCACCAGCTCGGCCACGCGGGCCACCTGGGCCGGGGTGATCCCCACGGCGTCCAGCTCCACCCCGGCCTCGTTGGCCTTCTGGGAGAGGTAGGACACCCACCAGGCGCGCGCCTCGTCGGCGCTGGCGCCCGCCTCGGTGGTCTCCACGATGAGGTCCAGCGCACCGGCGTTGACGAGGTCGCGCATCTCGGCGTCGGAGAGGCCCCACTCCTTCTGGATCCGGGCGCGGCGCACCCAGGGCAGCTCCGGGAGCGTGGCCCGGATCTCCTCCACCCACTCGCGCGGGGCGAGCACCGGGGGCAGGTCGGGGTCGTTGAAGTAGCGGTAGTCCTCGGCCGTCTCCTTGGGGCGGCCCTTAGAGGTGGTGCCGTCGGACTCCTGGTAGTGGCGGGTCTCCTGCACGATCTCCTCGCCCGCCTCGATGGCGGCGGCCTGGCGCTGCATCTCAAAGCGCACGGCCTGCTCCACGGACTTCAGCGAGTTGATGTTCTTGGTCTCCGTGCGGGTGCCAAACTCCGTGGTGCCCACCGGGCGCAGGGAGAGGTTGGAGTCCACGCGCATGGAGCCCTGGTCCATGCGGGCGTCGGACACGCCCAGCGCCTTGACCAGGTCGCGCAGCGCGGAGACGTAGGCGCGGGCGACCTCCGGGGCGCGCTCGCCCGCCCCCTCGATCGGCTTGGTCACGATCTCGATGAGCGGGATGCCCGCGCGGTTGCAGTCCACCAGCGAGGCCGTGGCCCCGTGGATGCGACCGTCCGCGCCGCCCAGGTGCGTGAGCTTGCCGGTGTCCTCCTCCATGTGGGCGCGCTCGATCTCCACGCGCCACGGGGTGCCGTCGTCCAGCACCACGTCGAGGTAGCCGTCGTAGGCGATGGGCTCGTCGTACTGGGAGATCTGGTAGTTCTTGGGCTGATCGGGGTAAAAGTAGTTCTTCCGCGCGAAGCGGGAGGACTCCGCGATGGAGCAGTTCAGCGCCAGGCCGATCTTGATGGCCCACTCCACGCCCTTGGCGTTGACCACGGGCAGCGCGCCCGGCAGGCCCAGGGACACCGGATCGACGTTGGTATTGGGCTCCGCGCCGAAGTGCGCGGAGGAGGAGGAGAACATCTTGGTGTTCGTGGCCAGCTCCACGTGCACCTCGAGGCCCATCACCGGGTCAAACTTCTCCAGTACCTCGTCAAAATCCATCAGGTCATAGCTCGCGGCAGTCATAGCCACACAGTGTAGTGCGCGCGCCGGTCCCGCGGCACGGCGGGCGGGGCCGACCTCGCCCGCGCCCGGCCCCCTCCTCGGCTCCCCGTCCGCGACGCCGCCGCGCGCGCCGGGAAAAATACTTCATCGGGCGTTTACCCGGCATTTCCCGGCGGGCAAAATAAAATGTGATAAATGGCAAAAACATTGCCGCCTTAACAGGGAAATATTAGGCTGAAAATTGCAGGGGAAGGAAAGATCCCCTCACGGTATAGCCCCACGAGAAAAGAGGTTACCGGCGTGCACAAACGCAAGAAACACGCAGCACTGTTCCTGCCCACGATCGCCCTGGCCGCCGCCAGCGCCGCCCCCGCTGGCGCGGACATCCCCGCCCCGCACGACACCGCCCGCGAGGAGACCGCCGCCGCGCTGCTCCTGCGCCTCACCAACGAGCAGCGCACGCAGCACGGGCTCCCCGAGCTGCGCCTGGACCACGCGCTCTCCCTCGAATCCCACGACTGGGGAGAGCTGCTCAGCATCAGCGGCGCGTTCCACCACAGCCCCGACGCGCCCGCGGAAAACCTCGCCTTCTCCCCCAGGCTCGACGCCCCGGAGGCCATCCTATCCGCCTGGATGAACACCGACGGGCAGCGCGATAACATCCTGGACCCCAACGCCACGGAAATGGGGATCGGGATACATTACGACGCCAACGGGACCCATTCGGTGCAGCGATTCCGCTAACGCCCCTATTTTCTCCGATCCGCCGCCCCGCACAGCGCGGCGATTATGGCCCCGGAAATGTTATGCCATACGGAGAAAAGCGCTCCGGGCAGGGCGGAGGCGGGATCGAAGTACCGGGCGGCCAGCCCGGCCGCCAACCCCGAGTTCTGCATTCCCACCTCGATGCTCACGGTGCGCCGCACCGGCACCGGCTGCCGGGTGGCCCTGGCCACCGCGTAGCCGAGCGCATAGCCCAGGGCGTTGTGCAGCACCACCGCCGCCATCACCAGCGCTCCCGCCTCCGCGAGGCGGTCCCGCGAGCCGGACACCACGATCGCCACGATGAGCGCGATGGCGGCCACGGAGAACCAGGGCAGCGCCGGGAGGAGGCGGGCCACGAGGCCCCCGCACCACCGCCGCACCAGCAGGCCGCCCACCACGGGGACGAGCACCATCTGCACGATGGAGGCGGCCATCTCCCCCGCGCTCAGCGGCATGTACCGCCCCGCCAGCCACAGCGTGAGCGCCGGGGTGAGCAGCGGGGCCAACAGCGTGGACACCGAGGTCATGGTGACGGACAGCGCGACGTCGGCGCGCGCGAGCAGGCAGACCACGTTGGAGCTGGTGCCGCCCGGGGCACAGCCCACCAGGATCACCCCGACGGCGATCTCCGGGGGCAGCCGCAGCAGCCGCACCACCGCCACGGCCGCCGCCGGCATGATGACGTACTGGGCCGCCACCCCCAGCAGCACCGGCAGGGGGCGGGCGAGCACGGGGCGGAAGTCCCCCGGGCGCAGGCTCAGCCCCATGCCGAACATGACGAGCCCCAGCAGCCAGGGGGTAGCCCCGGACAGGGGCGCAACGCTCGCGGGGGCGAGGAAGCCGACGGCCCCGCCGAGCAGGACGAGAAGGGGAAAGCCCAGGGCGGCGACGTGCGCGCCCCGGGCGGGCTTAGGCTGCGGCATGGTGACATCCCCTGCGCTGACTCGGCGGTAATGATGGATGTCACTCTAGCCGGTGGCGGCCCCTATCCAAACATGGCCTGGGCCGTCTCGTAGCGGCGCAGCGGCACCTCCTTGAGGGTTCCCACCGCCTCCGCGAGCGGGATCATCTCAATGTTCTCCCCGTGGAGGGCCACGGTCTTGCCAAAGTGCCCCTCGTGGCAGGCGCGCGCGGCGCGCACCCCGTAGCGGGTGGCCAGCACCCGGTCGAAGGAGGTGGGTGTGCCGCCGCGCTGGATGTGCCCGAGCACCGTGGTGCGCACGTCGTGGCCCAGGCGGGCGTGGACCTCGTCCGCGATCTGCTGGCCGATCCCGGTGAAGGTCTTGTGGCCAAACTGGTCCACCTCGCCCTCGCGCAGCTCCATCGTGCCCTCGGCGGGCAGCGCACCCTCGGCCACGACGATGATGCCGTACTTCTCCCCCATCTGGAAGCGGCGCTCCATCGCCTTGCAGATGTCCGCGATGTCGAAGGGCACCTCCGGGATCACCGTGTAGTGCGCGCCCCCGGCCATCCCGGCGTGCAGGGCGATCCACCCCACGTGCCGCCCCATGACCTCCACGATCATCACGCGGTTGTGGGACTCCGCGGTGGTGTGCAGGCGGTCGATGGCGTCCGTGGCCACGGACACGGCGGTGTCGAAGCCGAAGGTGTAGTCCGTGCCGTTGACATCGTTGTCGATGGTCTTGGGCACGCCCACCACCGGGATTCCGTTATCGGAGAGCCACTTGGCCCCCTTGAGCGTGCCCTCGCCGCCGATGGGGATCAGGGCGTCCACCCCGGCGTCCTCCAGGTTGGCCTTGATCTGGTCCAGGCCCTCCTTGAACTTATCGGGGTGGAGGCGCCCGGTGCCCAGGATCGTACCGCCGCGCAACAGGATCTTGTCGATCCGCTCGTCGTCGTAGAGCTGCACGCGGCGATCCTCCATGAGGCCCACCCAGCCGTCCTCGTAACCGACCACCGTCGATCCAAACTCGGAGCTGGCCGTGCGCACGATGCCACGGATCACAGCGTTGAGGCCAGGGCAGTCACCACCGGAGGTGAGGGTCGCAATACGCATGGAGACCATTCTAGTAGCAGCCGTGTCCCCACGGCACCGCGCGGTCCTCCCGTAGCCGCCCGCGCGGCTACGATGCGGCCACGGCGCGGCTATGATCGGTGCGCATGGGAATGATGGACCTCAAGCAACCGCAGGATGTTAGCACCGCCACCGTGGTGGCCACCGGCCTGATCGGCGGCTGGCTCACCGCCCGGGAGACGGGGATTCGCCCCCTGGGCGGGGCCGTGCTGGCCGCCGCCGGGGCGTGGGCGGCGCACAACTGGTGGCGCACCACCAGCCCCGCCGTCACCGCCGGGCTCACGGCCACCTACGTGGCCGGGTTCGGGGCCAGCCACCCGCTGGCCAAGAAGATCGGCTCCTGGCCCGCGGTGCTCGCGGTCACCGGGGTGGCCTCGGGTGCCGCCTACGCGCTGGCGGACTCCCGCTCCTAGCCGCGTCCCCGGGCGGGGCTAGGAACAAGGTGAGACCAAAAAACTAGGCCCGGCCCGCCTCGAAGGCCGCGCCCACCCGGTAGAGGCGGTCGTCCGCAAAGGCCGGGGCCATGAGCTGCAGGCCCACCGGAAGGTTGGTGTCCTCCGCGAAGCCGGAGGGCACGGACATGCCGCACAGGCCCGCCAGGTTCAGCGGCAGGGTGCACAGGTCGAAGTTGTACATGGCCAGCGGGTCGGAGACCTTCTCCCCCAGCTTGAAGGCCGTGGTGGGGGTGGTGGGCGAGGCCAGGATATCCACCTTCTCGTACGCCTTGGCGAAGTCCTGGGCGATCAGCGTGCGCACCCGCTGGGCCTGCAGGTAGTAGGCGTCGTAGTAGCCCACGGACAGCGCGTAGGTGCCCAGGATGATGCGGCGCTTGACCTCGGGGCCAAAGCCCTCGGCGCGGGTCAGGGCCATGACCTCGTTGGCGGAGCGGGAGCCGTCGTCGCCCGCCCTCTTGCCGTAGCGCATGCCGTCGAACCGCGCGAGGTTGGAAGACACCTCGCAGGGCAGGATCAGGTAGTAGGCGTTGAGGGCGTCGTCAAAGTGCGGGCAGTCCACCTCCACCAGCTCCGCGCCCTGGGACTCCAACTGGCGCAGCGCGGCGTGGTAGTTGTCCATCACGCCTGGCTGCCAGCCCTCGCGGTCGAACTGCTTGATCACGCCCACCGTGACCCCCGTGAGGTCCCCGGAGGCGCCCCGGCGCGCGGCCTCCACCACGGGGGCCACGGGCTTGTCCACGGAGGTGGCGTCGAAGCGGTCGTGCCCGGCGATGACCTCGTGCAGCAGCGCGGTATCCAACACGGTGCGCGCGCAGGGCCCGCCCTGGTCCAGGGAGGAGGCGCACGCGATGAGGCCGTAGCGCGAGACGGTGCCGTAGGTGGGCTTGACGCCCACGGTGTTGGTCAGGGCCGCGGGCTGGCGGATGGAGCCGCCGGTGTCCGTGCCGATGCCCAGCGGGGCCTGCCCGGCGGCCAGGGCGGCCGAGGTGCCGCCGCCGGAGCCGCCCGCGGTGCGCTCCAGGTCGTAGGGGTTGTGCGTGGGGCCGAAGGCGGAGTTCTCCGTGGAGGAGCCCATGGCGAACTCGTCCAGGTTGGTCTTGCCCAGGATGGGGATGCCCGCCTCGCGGATCTTGCGCGTCACCGTGGCGTCGTAGGGGGCGCGGTAGCCCTCCAGCATCCTCGAGGCCGCCGTGGTGGGGGCGTCGGTGGTGGTGAAGATGTCCTTGAGGGCCAGCGGCACGCCCGCCAGCGGGGAGGCCGGGGCCTCGCCCGCGTCCAGGGCGGCGTCCACGGCGTCGGCCGCCTCCAGGGCCTCCCGCGCGCCCACGTGGAGGAAGGCGTGCAGGGCGGCGTCGGTGGCCTCGATGCGGTCCAGGTGGGCCTGGGTGACCTCGCGGGAGGTGACCTCGCGGGCGTGGATCTTGCCGGCCAGCTCGGCGGCGCTCAGGGCGGTCAGGCCCTCCTCGGGCTTGATGTACGTGGTCATGTGTCTACTCCCCCAGGATCTGCGGTACGACGAAACGCTGCTGCTCCACCTTGGGCGCCTGGTCCAGCGCCTGCTCCGCGCTGAGCGTGCTCTCCTGCTCGTCGGCGCGCATGGTGGTGCTGATGGAGTGCGGATGGCTCATGGGCTCCACGCCCTGGGCCGCCACCTGCTGCACCCCGGAAACGTTGGCCACGATGCCGTCGATCTGCTCGGCATACTGCGCCAACTCCTCCTCGCTGAGCGCCAGGCGGGCTAGTTCTGCGAGGTGGGCCACCTCGTCGCGCGAAATCTTGGGCACGCTGTACATCCTTCTTCGGCTCGTTCGTTCCAGACTCCCGCCCATGATAATGCACCCCGCCGCGCCGGGCGCCCGGGGCCAAGCGCTGACCGCTAAGTCCGCCCCGGTGCCCCGCCAGCGGCTACCATGTCCTGGTAACCCATTCCCCGGACCGCTCGGAAGGCCAGACCCGTGCCCTACCTGATCCGCGTTCTCCTCCCGGATGCCCCCGGCAGCCTCGGCGTGCTCACCCGCGCCTTCGGCGCCATCGACGCCAACATCCAGTCGGTGGACGTGGTGGAGACCTTCCCCGACGGCACCGTGATGGACGACCTCGTGATCGACCTGCCCGGCGGCACCCTGGCCGACACCCTCGTCTCCGCGGCGCAGTCCGTGGACGGGGTGCTGGTGGACTCCATCCGGCCCTTCTCCGGGCGGGTGGACCGGCGCGGGCAGATCGAGATGCTTGCCGACGTCGCCTGCAACGCCACCGACGTGCCCCGGGCGATGGAGGAGCTGGTGCGGGTGCTGCCGCGCTCCATGACCTCCTCGTGGGCGATCGTGCTCGACACCCGCTCCCCCGTGACCCGGGTGGCCGCCTCCCCCGCCGCCCCGGAGGACAACCGGGACAACCCCGGCGCGATCCCCGTGGCCTCCGCGCGCACGCTGCACCCGGACAGCGAGGAGTGGGTGCCCGAGGCCTGGGCGCTGCTCGACTCCGCCCTGGCCGCCGCGCCCCTGCCCGGCACCGACCTGGTGGTCATCATCGGGCGCCTGGGCGGCCCGGACTTCCTGGCCAGCGAGGTCACCCACCTGGGCAACCTGGCCACGGTGTGCGGGGCGATCCTGGCGCGGCGCTAAAGCCCCACGATCAGCATGGCCGCCACGATCACGACGAGCGGCGAGAACAACCCGATCACCGAGGCCACCGCTAACCCGATCGAACGGGTACGCCAGGCATACCAACCGCCGACGCCCGCGAGCGCCACCAGGGCCACGATCAGGGCGTAATCCATCGCCCCGCCCATCGCCTCATGCCAGGAATCCGGCAGCGTCCACGACAGGTAGCCCAGGAGCATGGCCGCCAACGCGGCAACCCAGCCCACGGCGGCGTTGCTTCCCTCAGCCTGCTTCAACGCTCAACCCTCCTCTCTCAACAAAACTACACCTCGCGTTTTCTCATACACGGCAACCATGCCATGCCGGGACTGCAATAATGGCAGCTTCAAGATACGCCCTAGCCCATCCCGAGTAAGTTCCCTCGGACTGCTCACAAAGTATCTTTTGCAGCCCTTCCCCGCCAGGAGGTTCAGCACCCGAATCCCCTCGTCATCCGCGCTTTCCTCGGCCGCGGATACCGAAGGGGAAACGAGGATCGAGACAAAAATCGTGGAGATTTTTCACATCAACCTCGTTAAGAACTTGCATGCCTAACGTAGGCAAAGGAAGTGAAATTAGCCTGAACAATGGGTTACATATGGAAGAATTTCCAGCGCCTTCCGCACCCCAACGCCAGGCCTTTCACATCCCGGCCTTGCAGGGCTGGCGGATCGCCCATCGACACCCCTGCCAGCCCCGCGCTACGCCTCCCCGCGCAGCAGCGCCTCGAACCCGGCCTCGTCCAACACCGGCACGCCCAGCTGCCGCGCCTTGGCCTCCTTGGAGCCCGCGTTCTCCCCCGCCACCACGTAGGTGGTCTTCTTGGACACCGACCCGGCGGCCTTGCCGCCCCGGGAGACGATGGCCTCCTTGGCCTCGTCGCGGCTGAACCGCTCCAGGGTGCCGGTGACTACCACGGTCATGCCCTCCAGCACCTGCGCGGGGCGATCGCCCGCCTCCTCGCGCATGGTCACCCCGGCGGCGGCCCAGCGATCCACGATCCGGCGGTGCCAGTCCACCTGCGCCCAGGCCGCCACGGAGGCCGCGATGGCCGGGCCCACGCCCTCGATCTCGGCCAGCTCGTCCACCGGGGCGGACAGGATGGCCTCCATGTCCCCGTAGCGCCGGGCGAGCGCCCGGGCCGCCGTGGGGCCCACGTGGCGGATGGACAGCGCCACCAGCACGCGCCAGAGGTCGGCCCGGCGCGCCCGCTCCAGGTTGGCGATGAGCTTGCGCCCGGAGGCGTTGACCTCCCCCTTGGTGGTGGTGTACACCGCCGAGGCACGCAGGTCCTCCTCGGTGAGGTCGAAGAGCGCGGACTCGTCCGCCAGCACCCCGGTGCGGATGAGGTCCTCCGCGCCCTTCTCCCCCAGCGCCTCGATGTCGAAGCCGCCGCGCCCGGCGAGGTAGGTCAAACGGGCGGTCAGCTGCGCGGGGCAGCTGCGGTGGTTGGGGCAGCGCCAGTCGGCGTCCTCCTCCTTCTGCGGGGCCAGCCGGGTGCCGCACACCGGGCACAGGGTGGGAAAGAGGAAGGCGCGCTCGGTGCCGTCGCGGCGCTCCGCCACCGGGCCCAACACCTCCGGGATCACCTCCCCGGCCTTGCGGATCACCACGGTATCCCCGATAAGCACGCCCTTGCGCTTGACCTCCGTCTGGTTGTGCAGGGTGGCCATGGCCACGGTGGAGCCGGCCACCGTGACCGGGCGCATGACGGCAAAGGGGGTCACCCGGCCCGTGCGGCCCACGCCCACGCGGATGTCCAGCAGCTCGGTGGTGACCTCCTCCGGGGGGTACTTGTAGGCGATGGCCCAGCGGGGGGCGCGGCTGGTAAAGCCGTACTGGCGCTGCCGGTCGAGGGAATCCACCTTGACCACCAGGCCGTCCATCTCGTGCAGCGCGTCGTGGCGGTGCTCCTCCCAGTGGCGGACCTGCGCGTAGACCTCCTCCTGGGAGTGCACCAGCCGGGTGTAGGGGGACACCGGCAGCCCCCAGCGCCGCAGCGCCTGGTAGGCCTCGTACTGCGTCCCCGGGGCGAAGCCCTCCCGCGCGCCGATGCCGTGGCAGATCATGCGCAGGCGGCGGTTGCGCACGTCCTCCACGTTCTTTTGGCGCAGCGAGCCCGCCGCGGCGTTGCGCGGGTTGGCAAAGGGCTTGCCCCCGGAGGCGATGCGCAGGGCGTTGACCTCGGAGAAGTCCTCCACCGCGATGAACACCTCGCCGCGCACCTCCACGAACGCGGGCACGTCCTCCCCGTGCAGCTCGTGCGGGATGTCCGCGATCACGCGGGCGTTCGCGGTGATGTCCTCCCCCACCGCGCCGTCGCCCCGGGTGGCCGCCCGGGTGAGGCGGCCGTTCTCGTAGATGAGGTCGATGGAGAGGCCGTCGATCTTCAGCTCGGTGAGGTAGGCCTGCGCCGGGGTGCGCGCCATCCACTCCGCCAGCTCCTCCTCGGAGAAGGCGTTATCCAGGGAGTACATGCGCTGCGGGTGCTCCACGTCCGCGAACTGCGAGGACGTGGGCACCGGGGAGCCCACCTGCTGGGTGGGGGAATCCGGCACCGCCAGCTCGGGGTGCTCGCGCTCCAGGGCCAGCAGACGCTGGAAGAGGGCGTCGTAGTCCGCGTCGGGGATCGCGGGCTGCTCGTTGTCGTAGAGCTCGCGGTGGCGCCGGATCTCCCGAGCCAGTTCCTCCCACCGGCGGCGCAGGTGGGCCTGATCCTCGTGGTCGCCGGCGGGCGTCCCGGCGCTGTCTGTCACGTCCTCACTCACGCCCACCGATTGTATCGGCCCCCGCGCCGCGCGCCGAGGCGGGCGGTACTGTAATGGGCATGAGCAACTTCAATCCCGGCGCCATGCTCTCCTTTGACCTGGAGACCACCTCCGCGAATCCGCTGGAGGCGCGCATCGTCACCTCCGCGATGGTGCGCATCGACGCCTCCGGGGCGCACCCCACGGAGCTGCTGGCGGACCCCGGGGTGGAGATCCCCGAGGCCGCCCAGCAGGTGCACGGGATCACCACGGAGCACGCCCGCGAGCACGGCCAGCCCCACGAGGAGGTGCTGCGCACCACGGTGGAGACCATCCGGGCGGGGTGGGAGGACGGCCTGACCCTCATCGTGTTCAACGCGGCCTACGATCTCACGGTGCTGCGCCGCCTGACCGGGGACTTCACGGTGACGGGCGCGGTGTTTGACCCCTTCGTGGTGGACAAGCTCAAGGACCGTTACCGAAAAGGCAAAAGGACCCTCAGCGATATGGCGTCACACTACGGGGTGCGCATTGATAACGCCCACGAGGCCACCTCGGACGCGCTGGCGGCGGCCCGCATCGCGTGGAAGCAGACGAAAATATACCCTGAGCTGCTGGAGATGTCCGCCGAGGAGCTGATGGAGTTCCAGGCGGTGGGCTACTACGAGATGCAGGTGGAGTTCCAAAGGTATCTGCGCAACCGCGACCGGGACGCCAGCGACGTCCACACGGCCTGGCCCATGCGCAGCGCCTAGGGGCGCGGGCCCGCCCCCGGAGTAAGGTTCTTCACCGTTCCTAGTGGCAAGGCGCCCGCCTTGCTTCCTCTTTTTCTCGTTCTATGGAGGTAGCCATGATCGGCACTCTTCTTTCCTCTGCCCTCTCCGGCCTGCTCGCCCTCAACCCCTTCCTCTCCCCCGCGGATCACATCCCGGACATCGCCCCCGGCTCCTCCTCCGAGGCCGCCGCGCAGGAGCAGGAGGTGGTGGACCCCGGCTACTTCATCCACAGCGGCAAGCTGGCCGTGAACCGCGCCGTGTTCCAGGAGGAGCAGGCCGCCGGGCACGACCTGGTGACCATCGACTTCACCGGCGATCACTCCGCCAAGATCCAGCAGGCCGCCACCTTCGACGCCGAGAAGGACGCCGCCGCCCTGGATCGCATCGTGGAGGTGCTCAAGATCAACGGCTACGACCAGATCTCCATGACCACCGCCCCGCTGGTGGCGCAGTAGGCCCCACCGGCGCGACCGGGCGCGGCTTACGGCGGCGGGACCACCCGCCGCTTTTTCTTATTCCCCGGATACCCCACCGGGGTATAGGGTGGGGGCATGATGATTACCTACACCGTCACCGGAATGACCTGCGCGCACTGCGAGAACGCGGTGCGCGAGGAGGTATCCGCCCTGCCCGGCGTGGCCGTGGCCGAGGTCAGCGCCCGCGAGGGCACGCTGGTCGTGGAGGCTCCCGACGCCCCAGAGGCCACAGCCGCCCGCCTGGACGCCGCCGTCGCGGCGGCCGTGGAGGAGGCGGGCTACCGAGCCAGCCGCGCCGCCGTCCGGTAGGATTCCACGGCCCGAGAAAGGCTCTCCCAGGGGCCCTCCGCCACGACGTCGAGGGCATCCTCCGCCGGGGAATATTCCCGGATGACCTCGGGAAGGTCCCGGTCGCCCGGCCCCACCGTCACCGCGAGGCGACCGCCCTCGTCCAGGTGCTCGCCCACCGCGTCGATCAGGGCGGTTCCTCGGATCGCCCCGCGCGATACCTGCACCGTGGCGGCCTGGCTGCGCCGCGCCGCCGTCCAGGGCGGGACCTGCCCGCAGAGGTTGAGCAGGGTCTCCTCGCGCACCCGGCCCATCACCTCGTGCAGGCGCGCGCCCAGCTCCTCCTCCGGGATGGGCGCGAGGGGGTCGAAGTCGTGGGTGCCCGGCACGCTCCCGGCGGCCAGGGCCGCCAGCAGGGGCTCATCGAGCTGGACGCACACCGTGGCCCCCATGCGGCGGGCCACCTCCCCGGCGTGCTCGGCCACGCCCTCGACCAGGGCCTGGGTGAGGTCGCGCAGCGCGCCCGCGTCGGACACCGCCCGGTGCCCCCTCGGGGTCTCCAGGCTGGCGGCCAGGCTCCACGGGCCCATCACCTGCACCTTGACGGCGCGCGCCGCGCCCGCCCATTCCTCCTCGCAGGCGTCGAGGTCGCGGCGCAGGCGATCGAGAAGCCGCAGGTTGCCGGGGCGCAGCACCCATCCGCGCGGTCCCCGATCCACCGGGATGCCCGGCAGCAGGCAGGCGGTGCGCCCCACCGGGTGAGAATCCAGGCCCCGCTGCGGCAACTGCGGCAGGTGCACGAGGTCGCCCGTCTCCCCCAGCACCATCTGCGCGGCCTCCCGCACGGAGACGCCCGGCAGCGGGCCCAGCCCGTAGGCGCGCATCAGCGCCGCGTCCCGCAGATGGTGCCGGAGCCCAGCACGATGTCCCCGCCCTCGTCCGGGAGGTAGAGCACCGCGGCCTGGCCGCGCGCCACGCCGTAGAGCGGGTCGCGCAGCTCCAGGCTCATGCGGTCCGCCCCCCGGTCGATCCGCGCTCGGCAGGCCACCAGCCCGCCGTGGGCGCGCACCTGCACCTGGCACTCCACCTCCCCGTCCATGCCCGGGTGCAGGTACTTGAGGCGGTCCGCCTCGATCGCGCGCACGCTGAGGTCCTCGTGGGAGCCCACCGTCACGGTGCCGGTGGCGGCGTCGATGTCCGTGACGTAGCGGGGGCGGCCGTCGGCGGCGGGCGTCTTGATGTCCAGGCCCCGGCGCTGGCCGATGGTAAACCCGTACACCCCCTCGTGCTCGCGCAGGGGCGCGCCCTCACCGTCCACGATCATGCCGGGGCGCGTGCCGATGCGCGCGCCCAGAAAGGCGGTGGTGTTGCCGTCCGGGATGAAGCAGATGTCGTAGGAATCCGGCTTGGCGGCGGTGGAAAAACCGTGGGCGGCGGCCTCCTTCCTGATCTGCGGCTTGTGGGTATCGCCCACCGGGAACATGCAGTGCGCGATCTCCCGGGCGCCCAGCACGCCCAGCACGTAGGACTGATCCTTGCGCGGGTCGATGGCGCGCCGCAGGTAGCCGTCCGGGGTGATCCGGGCGTAGTGCCCGGTGACCACCGCGTCGAACCCCAGGGCGATGCCGCGCTCCAGCAGGGCCGCGAACTTGATCTTCTCGTTGCAGCGCAGGCAGGGGTTGGGGGTCTCGCCCCGGTCGTAGGAGTCCACGAAGTCCTCCACGACCTCCTGCTTGAAGCGGTCGGAGAAGTCCCACACGTAGAAGGGGATGCCGAGCTTGTCGCACACCCGGCGCGCGTCCGCCGAGTCCTCCAGGGAGCAGCACCCCCGGGAGGACTCCCGCACCGCCTGCGGATCCTGGGACAGCGCCAGGTGCACCCCCACCACCTCGTGACCGGCCTCCACCGCCCGCGCGGCGGCCACGGAGGAGTCCACCCCTCCGCTCATGGCGGCCAATACCCGCATACCGCGGCCCCTTTCCTCGTGTTGCCTCTTCCCCGCCGTGGGGAAGCCGCGTGCAATTCGTGGCCAGTGTAGCGCCACCGCCTAGGATGGCCCTCATGGCCCGCCAGCAGCGCCCCGCCCCGCAGGCGGGAACCTACGAGATCGACACCGGCACCGCCACCCTGCAACGCGACGACACCGCCGCGCATTCCTGGACCCTTCTGGTCAACGGGGCGATCTCCAGCCACGTCGTCCTCGGGGAGCCCCGCGCGCTCCACTTCGACTACATGCGGTGGATCGCCGCCGCCGTGGATCACGCGGTGGCTCACCGCCTGGACGCGCAGCGGCTGCGCGTCACCCACCTGGGCGGCGCTGCCTGCACGCTGGCCCGCTACATGGCCGCCGCGTACCCGCGCTCGCGCAACACGGTGGTGGAGATCGACGCCGCCCTGGCCGCCTACGCCCGCCGGTGGTTCGACATCCCCCGGGCGCCGAGCGTGAAGATCCGCGTGGGGGAGGCCCGCGCCGTGACGGATACCTTCGTCGATTCCTCCCGCGACGTCATCATCCGGGACGTGTTCTCCGGCACCGCCACCCCGCGCCCCCTGACCACCGTGGAGTTCTACCGGCGCTGCGCCCGAGCGCTCAGCCCCGAGGGGCTCCTCGTGCTCAACTGCGGCACCCGCGCCGACCTCGCGGAGGCCCGCGCGGAGATCGCCGGGCTGCGCGAGGCGTTTCCACACGTGGAGGCCATCGCGGACCCCGCCATGCTCAAGGGCAAGCGGTACGGCAACATCGTGTTGACCGCCAGCCGCGCGGCCACCCCCGACCGCCCCGGCCTGCACCGCCGCCTCCTGGGCGGGGCCACCCCCGCGCAGTCGCGCGAGAGCGCCTGGACGGCCCGGCTTTCCTCCGGCGTGCGCCCGCGCCGGGACCACCCCCGAGGGGAGACGACTGCGGGGTGAAACGGGCAGGCGGTGTTAATCTGAACCGAAGATTATCCGCCTGTGAGGAGTTTCTCCATGCACACTCAAGATCGCTCCGGCGGGGCGTCCCCGCTGCCGCCGCTGATCGCTCCCCTTTCCGGCACGATCGTCCCGCTGAGCGAGGTTCCCGATCCCGTCTTTGCCAAGGGCAACCTCGGGGAGGGCTTCGGGATCGTGGACACCCCCGGCGGCACCGTGCACGCCCCGGTCTCCGGCACCGTCACCATGATCGCCAAGACCAAGCACGCGCTGGGCATCCGCACCGCAGAGGGCCTGGAGGTGCTGGTGCACCTGGGCATCGACACGGTGGAGCTCTCCGGCGACCCCTTCGAGGTCTCCGTGTCCAAGGGCCAGGAGGTGCGCGCCGGCGAGGCCATCGCCCGGATGGACGCCGCCGCCATCGCCGGGGCCGGCAAGTCCACCTGCACCATCGTGACCATCACCAACTCCGCCGCCGTCGCCTCCGGGGTGGCCGTCCACACCGGCCCCATCGAGGCGGGCCTGGAGGCGGCCCGGCCCCAGGCCAAAAGCGCGGGCGGCTCCGGCGACCCCCACGGCGCTGAGGACTCCAAGAACGCTGAGGGCTCCAGGGCCGAGACCCTCATCGCCGCCGTGGGCGGGGCGGAGAACATCCGCAGCGTGACGCACTGCATCACCCGCCTGCGCTTCTACCTCCGCGACGAGCAGATCCCCCAGGACGCCGCCGTGCGCGACCTTAACGGGGTGATCGACGTGATCCGGGCCGGGGGCCAATACCAGGTAGTGATCGGCCCCGGCGTGGAGGACGTCTACGCGGAGGTCGCCGCCGCGCTGGGCGAGTCCACCGACCCCGCCCCCGAGGCCCCGCAGCAGCCGCGCCCCACCACGCCCCTCGGCTGGGCCAAGCGCGGCTTCTCCTCCCTCATCGGGGTCATCACCGGCTCCATGATCCCGGTGATCGGCCTGCTGGCCGCCTCCGGCATCATCAAGGGAATCCTCTCCCTGCTCACCACCTTCGACCTGGTCACGGACAGCTCGGATACCTACCTGGTCATCAACGCGCTCAGCGACGCCGTGTTCTTCTTCCTCCCCATCTTCGTGGGCTTTACCGCCGCCAAGCGGCTCGGAGCGGACCCCATCATCGTGGCCATCGTGGGCGGGGTGCTCACCTACCCGCAGATCGTGGAGCTCTCCTCCGCCGAGGGGCAGCGCGGCGTCCTGGGCATGGCGCTCAACGCGGACTTCTTCGGCGTGCCCTACCACATGGCGGGCTACAGCTACAGCATCTTCCCCATCATCGTGGGCGCCTGGCTGGCCTCCGTGATCGAGCCGTGGCTCAAGAGGATCATCCCCGCCACCGTGCGCATGATCTTCCTCCCCCTCGTGGAGGTGGTGGTGGTCTCCCTGGCCATCCTGCTCGTCCTCGGCCCCGCCGTCACCTTCGTCTCCACCGGCATCGCCAACGGCATCCAGGCCCTCTACGACCTCTCCCCCTCCGTCTCCGGGCTGCTCATCGGCGGGTTCTACCAGACCCTCGTGATCTTCGGCCTGCACTGGGCGGTCATCCCGCTGGTGGCCCAGGACATCGCCCTGACCGGGCAGTCCCCCCTCAACGCCATCATCTCCGCCACGATGGTGGCCCAGGGCGGCGCCGTGCTCGCCGTCTTTGTGAAGTCCCGGGTGCTCAAGATCAAGGAGCTCTCCGGCTCCGCCGCCATCGCGGCCTTCTGCGGCATCACCGAGCCCGCCATGTACGGCGTGAACCTCAAGTACGGCCGGATCTTCCTCATGGCCTCCCTCGGCGGCGCCTGCGGCGGCCTGCTCACCGGCCTGTTCAACGTCAACATGTGGGGCTTCACCGGCTCGCTTATCGGCTTCACCTCCTTCATCAACCCGGAGGGCCTGGACTTTAGCTTCTGGGGCTTCTGGATCGCCTCGGGCACCGCGGCCACCGTGGCCTTCGTGCTCACCTACCTCTTCGGCTTCAGCGACGCCGACGTGGACAACGGCCGCGAGGTCAAGAAGATCCGCCTTGGCCGCCGCGAACCAGTGCAGCGCTCAGCCACATCCTAAGCAGCCGGGCCGCCTGCCCGGCCCGCAGTTGCGGCAGGTAGCACTGGGAGACCGCCAGCGCCACCGAGGGCAGGGCCAGCTCGTCGCGGCACAGCACGTACCAGGGGTGATACTCCGGGTGAAACTTGTGCTTGGAGGCCGCCAGGGACCGGAAGCCGTAGAACGGCTCCATGGAGGAGCCCACGCGGTCCAGGGCCTGGTCCACCAGCCCCTCGGCGGGGGTGGTGCGCGCCAGCGGCGCCCCCGAGAGCGAGATCCAGCCCAGCCCCTGCCCGGCGGCGTCGATCAGCGCCTGCGAGATCAACAGCTCCACGACGGACTTAAAGCCCGCCGCGTCGCGCCGCAGGAAGTCCAGCGTGAGGCCCACAAGCTCGCCGCGCTCGTACACCGGCAGCCAACTGGTCACCGCGTGGAGGCGGCCCCCGGCGTCCTCCGCCACGAGCAGGCGCGTGCCGGGGGCGGACAGCTCGGCCAGGGTGCCCAGCGTGAAGCCCATCTCCGGCAGCTCCTTGCCCGCCAGCCACTCCTCGGAGAGCTCCGCGATGCGCTGGCGCAGCCCCATCCCGGCCTCCTCCCAGGTGGTCCAGTACGCCTCGATCCCCTCCTTGGCCGCGCGGTTACGGGCGGTGCGCACGTTCTGGAACCTCTTGCCGCGGAACTCGGCGCGCTCGGTGGGCAGCACCGCCTCCTCCGCCACGTGGATGCGCTGGTGATCCGGCAGGGTGTGGGCAAAGTCCGCGCCCACGGAGTACCAGGCCACCGTCCAGCCCCGGCTGGCCGCGAAAGCCTCGAAGCCCGCCGCCAGGCCGGGGGCGCCCACCGGCTCCCCCACGGTCACCGCCACGCCGCGATGCACGCGGTAGGCCACGTAGCCCTCCCGGCCCTCGTGCCTTCCAAACCAGTACCGGCTGCCCTCCCACAGCGTCATGGCCTGAAGGTGATCGCCGTGGGTGAGCAGCCCGCGCGCCCGCTCGCGGTCCTGCGCGTTGCCCTCGTCCGGAACGCTCATGAGCAGGCGATAGAGGGCGATCGCCGCGAAGAAACCGAACAGCGCCCCGACCCACTCGTGCAGCAGCCACGCGGCGGGGCGGCCCACCGCCAGCCCCGGAGGGAAAAACGGGGCCAGGGCTGGCGGAAGGTACCGCAGCGGCAGCAACGCCCACTGGGCGGACAGCGGCAGCCGCAGCAGCGCGGAGGCGGCAAGCCACAGCGCCGAGGTGCCCGCCAGCGCCCCGGCCATCGCCGCCCCGAAGCGGCGGACGCGCCGGGCGGACACGGACACCCGAAAGTGCCTCCGGGTGGCCAGCAGCGCCGCCAGTCCACACAGCCAGGGCAGGCACACCGCCGCGAGGTTCAGCGGGCTCGCCGCGTGCGGGGCCTCCCGGTGGAGGGCCCACATCTGGGCGCCCACGGCACAGATCGCCGCCGCCTGGCTCGCCAGGGCCAGCCACCAGGCCAGGCGACGCCCCTTGAACAGGCCCGCCACGATCACCGCCTGCACGGCCAGCGGCACCAGGTTGGCCAGCGAGGGTCCCACGCCCGCCTGCTGGGCCGCCGCCACCGCCTCGCGGCAGGCGTGCCCGCCAAGCCCGCCGAGAATCCCGTGGCTTCCCTGGCACGCCAGGGCCGCCTCGTACCCCGCCCGCGCGGGCAGCCAGGCCAGCGACCCCACCGCCGCCAACGGGCTGGCGGACCCGGGGTTTGCGCTGGCCACCACGGGGCCGCAGGCCACGGCGGCCAGGAGGGTGCCCACCAGCACCCGCACCTCCCGCACCGAGCCGAGGTGGCGGCGGGACCGCCCGTGGGCCACCGCGCCCGCCGCCAGCCCCAGGGCCGTGCTCGACGCGGCCACCACGTCCGCCAGGCTCCCGGAGAAAAGCACCAGCGTGGCGCACAGGGCCACCAACCACACCCCTATGCGGCGGCGCCACAGCAGGGGCATGGCCGTGCTGGCAAAGGCGGCGGTGCCGCAGAGCCAGGACACCGGGGAGAGCAGGCTGGCGTGCAGGAGATCGCCGCCCCAGCGGTGGAACCCCTGGGCGGCGAGCACGCGGGCCAGCCCCAAGCCCAGGGCCACGGAGGCCAGGTGCGTGGCCGCGGCCACCGCGATCGCCCTGGCGGTGCCCAGGATGCGCTCGGCGGGAACGATCAGCGCCGCCACCGCCGCGGAGGCGAGCAGCAGGCCGCGCACGGACCCGGTGGTCAGCCCCGCGCTGAGGAGCTGCCACTGGCCCACGCCCCGGGACGCGCGCAGCGCGAGCGCCCCGGGCGGGGCCGCACAGTGCAGGGCCCACATCGTGAGAATCATGCACGCCGCCCACGGCGCGCCCAGGGCGTAGCGGCGGATCATGAGGCCGCCCACTCGAAGGTCTCCGCCAGGGCCACCCGCCACGCCTGAAAGGAATGCCCGCCCGGCACCGTCATCATGCGCGTGTCCATGCCCGCCGCGCGGGCCAGCTCGTCGAGGCGGCCCAGCGCCTCCACCGCCTCCGCGTCGCGCTCCCCCGCCACGAAGCGGCCGCGCAGCCCCGAGTAATCAGCGCGGGCCAGCAGGTCCGCCGGGTTGTGGGCGGCGAAGGCCGCCTCGTCCCCGCCGAAGAAGCGCCGCACCGTGTCCTCGTGATCCCCCGTGGTGGGCTCCTTTTGCCCCGAGAAGTCCAGGAAGGTGCCATAGGCCTCCGGGTGCGAGGTGACCACCTGGAGCGCGCAGGTGCCCCCGTAGCTCAGGCCGCCGATGATCCAGCGCGATGGGTCGTCGAGCACCCTAAAGCGGCTGCGCATCCCGGCGGGGACGTCGCGGGTCAGGTACGTCATCACCTGCTGCTCGGGGCCGTCGATGCACAGCGGGTTGCCGGTGAGCGAGCCCGTGGCGTCCACGCTCACCACGATCGGGGAAACGCCGTGGTGCCGGGCCTGGTAGGCGTCCGCGGTGCGCGCCGCGTCCGCGCTGCTGAACCACTGATCCGGGCTTCCCGGGTTGCCCGGCATGAGCACCATCACAGGCAGCCGCTCCCCGCGCCAATAGGCCGGGGGCACGTACGCCACCGCCTGGCGCGGGCTAAAACCCGAACCCGGGAGGTCCACCGCGACCAGCGCGCCCACCTCCCGATCCCCGAGCCGGGGCGCCTGCTCCCGGGCGCTAAAATCGGCGTAGCTCATGGACACGGCCACCGGCTGCGGATCGAAGGCCCGCACGGTGGGATACTCCTGGAACACCACGTTGACCGCGCCGAGCCCCGCGACGGCGCTCAGCGCCACGGAGGCGAGCACCACGCCCCGGCGCTGCAGCGCCAGGCAGGCCAGGCTGAAGAACACCCCCGCCGCCGCGGCGTAGATCCGCCAGTCCACCCGGTCCGGGAAGGGCCGCCACCACACATCCAGGAGCAGCCAGGCGCCGCCCACCGCGAGCAGCGACGCCCCCGCCGCCCACCCTCGGCGGCGACCCCGCGCCGCCAGGACCACTCCCGCGACCCCGCAGGCGAGGAACACCGCCTGCGCAACCCCGTCCGTCAGGGACAGGGACCACAACCAATCCATAGGGTCATGTTCTACCCCCTCGCGGTCATGGAGACTAGGCCATGCCCGCCGCGCGGGCCCGGCGCACTACCCCCGGCAGGCGCGCCGCCAGGTACTCCACGTCCTTCTCCGAGGTCTCGGGGCCGAGCGTGAAGCGCACGGTGCCGCGCGCCTCGCGCTCGGGTACCCCCATCGCCAGCAGCACCTCGGAGGCGCGGTTGACCCCGCTGTGGCAGGCGGACCCGGTGGCGGCCTCGATGCCCAGGGAGTCCAGCAGCATGATGAGGCTATCGCCCTCCGCTCCGGGGAAGGAGAGGCTGAGATGCCCAGGGAGGGCGGGCCGCGCGGTGTTGACCCGCACGTCCTCCACCGTGGCGAGCACCTCGCGCAGCAAGCGATCGCGCAGCCGACCCTGGCGCCGCTCCTCCGCCTCGCGCTGCGCCAGCGCCTCGCGCAGCGCCGCCGCCGTGGCCGCCGCCCCGGCCACGTCCTGCGTCCCGGGGCGCAGCCCGCGCTCCTGGCCGCCGCCGAAGATCGGGGGCTGCGGCGCCGGGGAGCGGCGGGCCAGCAGCAGCCCCACCCCCCGGGGGCCGCCGAACTTGTGCGCGCTGCCCGCCAGGGTCGTGGCCCCCAGCGCGCGGAAGTCCACCGCGCAGCGGCCCAGGGCCTGCACGGCGTCGATGTGCACCGGGGTGCCCACGGCGCGCGCGGCCGCCACCACCCGCTCCACCGGCTGCAGCGCGCCCGTCTCGTTGTTGGCGTACATGCAGGTGGCCAGCGCGGCGGGCCGGTCCAGCGCGCTCAGGTCGCACACGTGGCCGCCCGCGTCCACCGGCAGCCACTCCACCTCCGCGCCCTCCCGGCTGTCCAGGTGGGCCAGCGCCTCGCGCACGGCGGGGTGCTCCACCGCGCTGCCCACCACGCGGTTCAGGGGGCTGGCGCGGTAGAGGCCCAGGACGGCGATGTTATCGGCCTCCGTGCCCGATCCGGTGAACACCACCTCCACCGGCTCGGCCCCCAGCAGCGCCGCGATCTCCTCCCGCGCGCCCTCCAGCGCCCCCCGAGCCGCCCGCCCGGAGGCGTACTGCCCCCCGGCGTTGCGGTGCCCCGCGTGCCGCAGCCAGGCCTCCCGCGCGGCCTCACGCATGGGGCTGGTGGCCGCGTGATCGAAGTAGTGGCTCATCGACGCCGCGCGATCTCCTCGATCAGCTCCGGCACCACCTCGAAGAGGTCGCCCACCACGCCCAGGTCCGCGATCTGGAAGATGGGGGCGTCCTCGTCGTTGTTGACCACCACGATCTTCTTGGCGGTCTGCATGCCCGAGAGGTGCTGGATCGCGCCGGAGATCCCCAGGCCGATGTAGAGATCCGGGGCCACCGTCACGCCGGTCTGGCCGATCTGATACTGGGCGTCGCAGTGCCCCAGGTCCACCGCGTCGCGGGTGGCGCCCACGGCGGCCCCCAGCGCGTCCGCCAGGCGCTCCACGACCTGCGGGAACTGATCGCCCACCCCGCGCCCGCCGGCCACCACGATCTTGGCCTGGGTCAGCTCCGGGCGGTCCCCGCGCTGCGCGGGGCTAAAGGAGGTCACCTGCACGTCCGTGGGGCCGGCCGGCAGCTCCGGCAGCTCCAGCAGCGTCCCGGGCGCGGCCTGCGGGACGGCCTCCACCGCGCCGGGGCGCAGCGTGTACACCGGGCTGCCTCCCCCCACCGCCGCGCTGACCTGCACGGTATCCCCGAAGATGGACTGGCTCGCGGTGCCGTCGGCGTTGATCCCCACGACGTCGCGCAGCAGCCCGGAGGCCAGGCGCGCCGCGAGCCGCCCGCCGATCTCGTTGCCGGAAGGCGTGGCCGCGACCACGATCGGGGCGGGCGCGGCGGCCGCCAGGGACTGCACCGCCTGCGCCTCCGCCAGCAGCAGCCGCTCCGGGGCGGCGGGGGCCACGGCCACGGTGTGCGCGCCCAGCTCCGCCAGCTCTCCCGCGAGCGCCTGCGCGTCTCCCCCCACCAGCACGGCGGTGACCTCGCCAAAGACCCGGGCGGCGGTGATAAGCTCGCCGGTCACCGGCTCCAGGGTCGCGCCGTTGTGCTCGACCAAAACGTAAGCATTCGTCATAATCGTGATTCTCCTTGCAGCTAGGGTCGAGTTAAATGAGGTTCTCGTCGGACAGGAACTGCGCTACCTCGGCCGCGGCCCGCTCCCCGCGCACCACGCGCCCGGCCTCCCTGGGGGGACGCTGCGCCGCGCCCGTGACCGCCGTGGCCGCGTGCGCCAGGCCCACCTGCTCCGGGGCCACCCCGATGCCCGCCAGGTCCAGGGTGGTGATCTGGTGCTTCTTGGCCGCCATGATCCCCTTAAAGTTGGCAAAGCGCGGCTTGTCCGCCTTGTCCGTCACGGAGATCACCGCCGGGAGCGGGGCCCGAAGCTCCCAGGTGCCCCGGTGGTCCTCGCGCACCCCCACCACGGCGCCCTCCTCCAGGCGCACCTCGCGCAGGTAGGTCAGCGCGGGCACCTGGCGGTACTCCGCGAGGATGCCCGGCAGCGCGCCCGTGGCGCCGTCCGAGGAGGCATCGCCCGCCACCACCAGCGCCACGTCCGCCACGGTGTTGATCGCGTTGGTCAGCGCCCAGGTGGTGCCCAGCACGTCGGAGCCCGCCAGGGCCTCGTCCACCACGTGCACGGCGTCGTCGGCGCCCATGGCGATGGCCTTGCGCAGCGCGGCGTCCGCCGAGTCCGGGCCCACCGAGAGGGCGATCACCCGGTAGCCCGCCTCCGGGTGGGCGTCCCGCAGGCGCAGCGCCTGCTCCACGGCGTACTCGTTGATCTCGTCAATCACGGTATCCGCGTTGACCCGATCGATGGTGTAATCCGGCTCCAGGGCCTTGGTAGACCAGGTATCCGGCACGC
This sequence comes from Corynebacterium mastitidis DSM 44356, assembly GCF_000375365.1. GTDB lineage: Bacteria > Actinomycetota > Actinomycetes > Mycobacteriales > Mycobacteriaceae > Corynebacterium > Corynebacterium mastitidis. The sequence goes on from NZ_AQXB01000005.1 coordinate 115,965, forward strand.
TCTTGACCAACACCACGATTGCAGGCACTGCAATCCCCTTTCTTCTCCGTTGCATCATCATCGCTTGTTCGACGGGTGAATACCGCCGCCAGTGTAGTCAACCCTCCCACACGCGGGGACCGCAGATCAGGGCCACGCCCTGCCGCCCCACGCGGGTGCACACCACCGTCATGGGGTTGCTGCCCTTGAGCTTCCACTGCTTGCGCAGCAGGTCCGGGTCCGCGTCCACCCCGCGCACCAGGATCTCCAGCGCCCCCGCGTCGTGCTTTTTCAGCGCCGCGCGGGCCCGCCGCAGCGGCACGGACTCGATGAAACTAAATCCGCTGCGCCCGCGCGGCAGGCGATCCCCCGTCAGGTACGCGATGCGCTCGTCAAGCATCCACAGCCCCTCCCGCGCCGCGTAGTGGCGCACCAGCCCGGCGCGCACCACCGCGCCGTCCGGGTCCAGGATGTAGCGCCCGGGCTCGCCGGCCCCGGGCTCCGCCGGGGAGGAGTCGTCGATCCGGTCCACCCCGCCGGCGGCGTCGATCATCACCGCCTCCCGCCTGAGCCCTTCGCTCAGGCCCGAGGAATACAGGCAGGCCTCCTTGACGGCCCCCGCCACGCTGGACACGCTCACCAGGCCCGACCACCGCGAGTAGTCGATCCCCGGCGCGCACTTGATCGCCAGGTGGCGGCCCGCGTGCGCCTGCTCCACCTCGGGCAGCGGGGGCAGCAGGCGGGCGGGGTCGCTGATCCGGCGCCCGCCCGCGCGGCGGGCGGGATCGACCACCACGATCTCCGCGGCGCTGCTGGGGGTCAGGGCGTCGGCGCGCGCGATGAGCGCCCCCGGCAGGTTCCGGGCCGCCATGTACGCCCGGACCGGGTCGAGGTCGGAGCCGATGTAGCCCAGGCCCGCCTCCTGGTAGGCCGGCCCCTCGGTGCCGATCGAGCAGGTGACGTCGTGGACCACGGCGCCGTGGCGTGCCAGCCTGCGGGCCCGCTCGCGGGCCACCGGGGCGGGGGTGGCCTGCTGGGCGGCGTCGTGATCCGCCAGCCACGTCTCCGGGAACTTGCCCGCCCCGGCCCGCCTGGCGGTGAGCAGCTCCACCGCCGCGCGGCCCCGCTCGCCCAGCTCCGCGCGGGCGCGCTGGGCGTCGTCCAGGGTGCTCTTTTTGCTCAGCCCCAGGTGCGGGGCCAGGGCGGCGACCTGGGCGCGGTGGTGGTGCAGAAACTCCGCCTCGGCGAGGGTAAAAGACATGGGCGCGGGCTAGATCCGTTCGTGAAAGGGGGTGGTGTAGAACTCGCGGTAGCGGGGATCGTCCCGGGGGTCCCCGACCACCGGGGTCATGTCGGAGCGCTCGGCCTCCGCCACCGCCTCGGCCACGCAGGAACACCCGGACAGGCGCATAAGCTGCGCCCAGGTGGGGATGACCAGGCGCACCAGGCCGTGCCGCCATCCCTCGATGAGCAGGCCGGGAGGGAACCAGCCGCCGGAGTCCGTCTCGGAGGAGGAGTCGTCCGCCTCCTGCCCCACGGGGTGCACCGCGAGGAAGGAGTAGGTGTCAAAGCGCCGCCCCTTCTCCGAGGTGCCCACCCAGCGCGCCCAGGGGCGCAGGAGATCGGCGTGCACGCGCAGGTCGTTGCGGCGCAGCACCTGGGTGAGGGAGAGCCGGTGGGACTCCAGGGCCAGGCGCTCCCGATGAAACGGTGCGGCATCCCCCACCGTGGCCCCGTTGGAGTGCACCGCCAGCAGCGTCCCCGTCTCCTCGAAGAGCTCCCGCACGGCGGCGAGCACGAGCCCCTGCGCGGTGCCGGGATCCGTGCGCAGCGAGCGCGCGATCTCCGCCCCCGCGCTGCCCGACCACACCGTGTGGGCCTCGCTGCGGTCCCGCTCGTCCACGCGCCCGCCGGGAAAGACCGTCATGCCCGGGTAGTCCGGCATGGTGGGCACCCGCTCCTGCGCCCACACCTCGATCCCCCGGGCGCCATCGCGCACCAGGAGCACGGTGGCGGCGAGCAGTGTGGGGGCGTTCATGCTCGTCTATCTTATCCGCCCCCTAGGCGTGACGGTGCGACCCACCCCGGCGCGTGCGGCGGGCGAAGTAGCGCCCGTCGATCTCGCTGAGCTCGATGGGCTGGTGGAAGGCGGTGGTGAGGTTGGCGCTGGTGAGCACCTCCCCGATGGGCCCCTGGGCCACCACCGAGCCCTCGTCCAGCAGCATGGCGTGGGTGAAGCCGCTGGGGATCTCCTCCACGTGGTGCGTGATCATCACCGTGGCCGGGGCGCCCGGCAGGTGCGCCAGCTCCCCGAGGTAGGCCACCAGGTCCTCGCGCCCGCCCAGGTCCATCGCGGCGGTGGGCTCGTCGAGCACCAGGATCTCCGGGTCGATCATGAGGGCGCGGGCCAGCAGCACCCGCTTGCGCTCCCCCTCGGAGAGGGTGCCCCAGCGGCGCTCGATGAGGTGCATGGCCCCCACCTGCTCCAGGATCTCGTGGGCGCGCTCGAAGTCCTGCTCGTCGTAGCTCTCGCGCCAGCGCCCGAGCACGGCGTACCCGGCGGAGACCACCAGGTCCCCCACCCGCTCCTCGGCGGGGATGCGGTGCGCCAGGGCGGAGGAGGAGATGCCGATGGCGGTGCGCAGGTCCCGCAGGTCCGTGCGGCCCAGGCGCTCGCCCAGGATGGTGGCGGTGCCCCGGGAGGGGTACTCCCCGGCGGAGGCGATGCTCACGAGGGTGGTCTTGCCCGCCCCGTTGGGGCCGACGATCACCCAGCGCTCCCCGTCCGCGACCTGCCAGGTCACCGGCCCGAGGATGGTGGTGCCGCCCCGGATCACGGACACCTCGCGGAAATCAATCAACAAGTCCTGGCGTTGCTCATTCACAGCCCCCATCTTTGCATAGGTTGCCCCGCCCGTGTGACCGACGCTAAAACAGCGCGCTGGCCAGCCTCGTGCGCGCGGCGGCCACCTCGGGATCGGAGGCCTCGCGCAGCCGGAACAGCTCCAGCAGGCGCGTGCGCGCGGCGTCCCGACGCTCGGTGGGCAGCAGGCCGAGGAGGTGGTCGAAGGCCTCCTCGGCGCGCCCGGCAAGCATCGCCTCGTCCGCCGCGCGCAGCGGGTCCTCCGGCTCCTCCCGCAGGCGGGCCAGCAGGTCCAGGTAGGCCGCCGCGCGCGGCTCCTGCGGGGCCAGGGCGGCAAAGAGCTGCTCCGCCTGCTCGGCTTGCCCCCGGGCCGCCAGCGCGATGGCGTAGTCCAGCTCACTGGGCTCCTCCGGGTTCCCCGTGGCCTCTGTGGCCTCGGCGTCCCCCGGCTCCTCGCCCAGGCCCGCGAGCTGCCCGCCCACCTGGGCCACCAGGGCGTCCGTCCACTGGCGCAGGGCCTCGAGCGGCTGGCCGCCCTCGAAGGAGGTCACGGGGCGCCCCGCCGCCACGGCCACCACCGTGGGCAGGGCCTGGACGCCGAACACCTGGGCCACCTCCGGGGCGCGATCCGCGTCCACGTAACCCACGAGGAAGCCGCGCCGCGACTCCGTGGCCAGGGCCTCCAGGTCCGCCTTGAGCTGCTCGGACTCCGGGCTGCGGGCGGTGCCCACCAGCACCACCACCGGCACCTGGGTGGAGCGCCGGAGCACGGCGGACTCCAGGTTCGCGGCCGTGACCTCCGTGAGCGCCGGGATCTGCCCGGCCGGGGTGTCCCGCTCCTCGGCGGACGCCTTGACCTGGCTGAGATCCACCGCTCCGTACATGAACCTATCGGGGGCCGTCATCTATCGCTCTCCTTTCAGGCGTTCCTCCACGGACCGCACCTTGCGCGTCATCTGATCCTTATGCCCGGGGCGGATGTCCGCCTTGAGCACCAGCGACACCCGCGGGGAGACCGCCAGCACCGCCTCGGAGGCGGCCTTGACCACCGCCATCACCTCGTCCCACTCTCCCTCGACGAGGGTGAACATGGCATTCGTTTCATTGGGCAAACCGGACTCCCGCACCACGCGCACGGCCTCGGCCACCGCGTCGACCATCTCCGCATCCCGCCCCGGGGTCTGCGTGGGAGCCACAGAAAAGGCTACGATCATGCGCACCACTCTACTATCGACGCCGCTACCGCAGCCGCTCGAAGCACGCCCGGTGCCAGTGGCGGCGCTCCTCGGCCCCGCCCTCCACCGGCCAGGCCACCACGTGGGCCACGCGCGGCGGGATCCTCTGGTGGCAGCCCGGGCAGCGGTACTCCTTGGCCGCCCGCTCCGCCGTGATGGGCCGCACCATGTAGCCGTCCACCCGCGCGGCCTGCCACACCGCGCCCAGGGGCCGGTGCTCCTCGCGGCGCGAAACGCCGCTCCGGGGGCCGTGTGCGCGGCGCGCGCGACGCCGGGGCACTAGAACAACCGCAATTCGTCGCTCTCGATGCCCCGCAGCTCCTGGTAGTCCAGCACCACGCACCGGATGCCGCGATCCTCCGCCAGGGTGCGGGCCTGGGGCTTGATCTCCTGGGCCGCAAAGATCCCGCGCACCGGGGCCAGCAGCGAGTCCCGGTTGAGCAGCTCCAGGTAGCGGCTGAGCTGCTCCACCCCGTCGATGCCGCCCCGGCGCTTGATCTCCACCGCCACCGTGGCCTGGTTCTCGTCCCGGCACAGGATGTCCACCGGGCCGATCGCCGTGGGATACTCCCGGCGGATCATGCTGTAGCCCTCCCCCAGGGTGTCGATGTGCTCCGCGAGGAGCTTCTGCAGGTGGGCCTCCACCCCGTCCTTGACCAGGCCGGGGTCCTCCCCCAGGTCGAAGGATGCCTCGTGGTGGATCTTCTCGATGGTGATGCGAAGCTGCTCGCCCTTGGAGTTCTCCACGATCCACAGCCGGGCGCCCGTCTCCTCCCCGTCCTCGCCCTCAAGGGGCATGTCACTCAGGGTGCACGGCGGGGTCATCCAGTTGAGCGGCTTGTAGGCGCGGTCGTCCGCGTGCACGCTCACGGAGCCGTCCGCCTTGACCAGCAGCAGGCGATCCGCCAGCGGCAGGTGGGCGTCGAGGCGGCCAACGTAATCCACCGAGCAGTGGGCGATAACTAAACGCATGCCCCCACCCTATCGGAGGGGATCACCGCTGCCGCAGGTGGGTAATGCGGCGCTTGAGCACCCGATAATCCGGGCGCTGCTGGCGCTCGTGCGGGGCGGACTCCAGCCACGCCCGCAGCGCCATCTCCGTGCGGGAGTCCGCCGCGACCTCCCAGGACTCGTTGCCGTGGCGCAGCTCCAGCACGCGGATGCCCTCGGCCATAAAAGAAGCCTCGCGCGCGGTGAGGTCGCGCTGCGAGGCAAGGCTTAAGGCTTGACGATCGAAGATGATGTCCGCCACCGGGGCGAGGGAGCGCAGCTTGTAGTAGCGCAGTTCCTCCCCCTCGTAGCGGATGAGCCCGTGGCGCCACCCGTGGGTTCCCGCGGCGGGCAGGCGGCGCAGCACCACGGTGGTTCCCCGCGAGCGCAGCCCGAAGAAGCGCCAGGCCCCCAGCAGCGCGAGCACGCCGACCAGGAGCGCCACCATCAACCACACGGCGAGGATATCCACGCGGCACACACCTCTTTTCGCGCCATAAGCAGCCAATATATGAGGTGGATTGTACTAAAAAGCCCTCCCCCGGGCGAACCCGAGGGAGGGCTTTTTCAACGATGGTGGGAGGGGCGGGCTTATGCCTGCGCCAGGCGACGATGGGCCTTCAGGGCGGCCTCCGCGCGGGTGCGCTTCAGCTCCTCCTGCGAGCCCAGCTCCGCCTCGGCGGCGGCAACGTCCACGTCGGTGGCCCACACTGCGTAGTCGGCGAGGATAATGACCTTCTCCGCCGACACGGAGAGAAAACCACCCTGCACCGCCGCGACGAGGCGGTCCCCGTCCACGGGCCGGATGGTCACCACGCCGTTCTCCACCAACTGGCCGAGCATCGGCTCGTGGCCGGGAAGCACGCCGATCTCACCCTCGGTGGTCTCGGCGGTGACGATGCTGGCCTCGCCCTGCCACAGCTTCTTCTCCACGGAGACCAGTTCTACGGTGATGACAGCCATGTCTCTCCTACTTCTCCGTCAGCTTCTTGTACGCGGCCTCGACGTCGTCCAGACCGCCCAGGTTGCTGAAGGCCTGCTCGGGGTAGGCATCGAACTCGCCGTTGCAGATCCGCTCGAAGGCGTCGATCGTCTCCGTCAGCGGGACGTAGGAGCCCGGATCGCCGGTGAACTTCTGGGCCACGAAGAAGTTCTGGCCCAGGAAGCGCTGGATGCGGCGGGCGCGCTGCACCGTGATCTTGTCCTCCTCGGACAGCTCGTCCATGCCGAGGATGGCGATGATGTCCTGGAGCTCCTTGTTCTTCTGCAGGATGTTGATCACGCGCTGGGCCACCTCGTAGTGCCGCTCGCCCACGATGCTGGGCTCGAGGATGCGAGAGGTGGAGGTCAGCGGGTTCACGGCCGGGTAGATACCCTTCGACGCGATGGAGCGGTCCAGCTCCGTGGTGGCGTCGAGGTGGGCGAAGGTCGTGGCCGGGGCGGGGTCGGTGTAGTCGTCCGCGGGCACGTACACGGCCTGCAGCGAGGTAATCGACTTGCCCTTGGTGGAGGTAATGCGCTCCTGCAGCACGCCCATCTCGTCGGCCAGGGTGGGCTGGTAGCCCACGGCCGAGGGCATGCGGCCCAGCAGCGTGGACACCTCGGAGCCGGCCTGGGTGAAGCGGAAGATGTTATCGATGAACAGCAGCACGTCCTGGTGCTGCACGTCACGGAAGTACTCCGCCATGGTCAGGCCGGACAGGGCCACGCGCATACGCACTCCCGGCGGCTCGTCCATCTGGCCGAACACGAGGGCCGTATCCTGCAGCACGCCCATCTCCTCCATCTCGAGGAAGAGGTCCGTCCCCTCACGGGTGCGCTCGCCCACGCCGGCGAACACGGAGGTGCCGGAGAACTCGCGGGCGATACGGGTAATCATCTCCTGGATGAGCACCGTCTTGCCCACGCCGGCGCCGCCGAACAGGCCGATCTTGCCGCCCTTGACGTACGGGGTGAGCAGGTCGATGACCTTGATGCCCGTCTCCAGGATCTCGGTCTTGCCCTCCAGCTGGTCGAAGGGGGGCGGATCGCGGTGAATGCCCCACCGCTCCACGGAGGCGTCGCTGTTGATCTCCGGGGCATCCAGGCAGTCGCCCAGGGCGTTAAAGACGTGGCCCTTGACCACGTCGCCCACCGGCACCGAGATGGGGGCGCCGCTGTCCTTGACCTCCGCGCCGCGGATCAGGCCGTCGGTGGGGGCCATGGAAATGGTGCGCACGAGGTTATCGCCCAGGTGCTGGGCCACCTCGAGGGTGATGGTCTTGGCGACCGCTTCGAGGTCAACCTCGACCGTCAGCGCGTTGTACAGCGCCGGGAGTTCGCCGCGCGGAAACTCCACGTCGACGACAGCACCGATGACGCGCACAACACGGCCGGCGGTAGTCGCCTGCTGTGCATTGTGCTCACTGAGAGCTGTACTCATAATTAGTCACTTTCTCCGCTTTCGGCGAGCGCGCCAGCGCCACCGACGATCTCTGTGATTTCCTGGGTAATCTGCGCCTGACGGGCCTGGTTGGCCACGCGGGAAAGGTCATTGACCAGCGCCGTAGCGTTGTCAGTAGCAGACTTCATGGCGGTGCGGCGCGAGGCCGACTCCGCAGCGGCGGCTTCGAGGAAGATCGAAAACAGGCTGCGGGAGACGTACTTGGGCAGCAGCGCCTCCAGCAGGGTGTCCGGGTCCGGCTCGAACTCGTAGTCCGGCTCCGCCGGGCCCGCCGAGGAAAGAAGGTCCTCGCCCTTTTCCAGGGGAACGTCCTCGAAGACCGGCTCGATGGGCAGCAACTGGTGTGCGCGCGCCGTCTGCGTCAGCATGGACACAAACTCGGTGTACACCACGTGCACCTGATCGAAGCCGTGGGCATCGGCCACGCCCTCGCGGGTGTCCGCGGTGCCCTCGGAGCCCGCCAGGAACCCCTGCACGATGTGCTGCCGCACGTCGTGCGTGGCGTCCCAGCTCGGGTCCTGGGAAAACCCGGACCACGCGCCCGCCACGGCCTCGCCGCGGAAGTCGTAGTAGCCGATTCCCTTGGTGCCCGTGACAAAGCGCACGACCTCGTAGCCGCTGTCCTCCAGCATGCGGGTCAGCTCGGCCGCCTTCTTGAGCACGTTGTGGTTGTAGCCACCGCACATGCCGCGATCCGAGGTCACCACGAGGACGGCCGCAACCTTGCCGTTTTCGCGCTTGCGGAGCATCGGGTGATCGAGCGAGCTCGCGGACGCGAGACGCTCCACCACGCTCTGAATCTCCGTCGCGTACGGCGCGGCGGCCTGCACGCGACCCTGCGCCTTGGTGATGCGCGAGGTGGCGATCAGCTCCTGGGCCTTGGTGATCTTCTTGGTGGAATTGACGGACCGGATGCGGTCGCGCAGTTCTCGAAGATTAGCCATGGAACACCCTCCTCCCTTCTTGCTTGATGACGGTCATGGTATTCGGAATCATCTCCGGTACTTACGCCGTCTTGGAGCGGGAGACGTTGAGCTGGTTCTTCTTCACCTCGGAAGAATTCAGGGCGTCCACCTCCGGCTCGTTGATCACGGGGGTGCCGTCGCTGGTGCGGAACGACGCCGTGAAGTCCTTGGCGGACGCCAGCAGCGCCTGCTTGGACTCGTCGCTCAGCGCCGCGCCGCCCTGGATCTGCTCGAACACCTGCGGGGCGTTGGCCTGCAGGTACTCCTGCAGCTCCACCTCGAAGCGGCGGACGTCGGCCACCGGGACCACGTCGAACACACCCTCGCCCGCCAGCCAGATGGACACCATCTGGTACTCCACGGGCTGCGGGGAGCTCTCCGGCTGCTTCAGCAGCTCCACCAGGCGCTGACCGCGCTCGAGCTGCGCCTTGGACGCGGCGTCGAGGTCGGAGGCGAAGGTCGCGAAGGCCTCGAGGTCGCGGTAGGCCGCGAGGTCCAGACGCAGCGAGCCCGCCACCTTCTTCATGCCCTTGGTCTGCGCCGCGCCACCCACGCGGGACACGGACACGCCGACGTTGATGGCCGGGCGCACGCCCTGGTTGAACAGGTCGGACTCCAGGAACACCTGGCCGTCCGTGATAGAGATCACGTTGGTGGGAATGAAGGCGGAGACGTCGTTCGCCTTCGTCTCGATGATCGGCAGGGCCGTCATGGAGCCCGCGCCCATGTCATCCGACAGCTTGGCGGCGCGCTCGAGGAGGCGAGAGTGCAGGTAGAACACGTCGCCGGGGTAGGCCTCGCGTCCCGGGGGACGACGCAGCAGCAGCGAGATCGCGCGGTACGCCTCGGCCTGCTTGGTCAGATCATCGTAGATCACCAGGACGTGGTTGCCCTGGTACATCCAGTGCTGGCCAAGCGCCGCGCCCGCGAAGGGGGCGAGCCACTTGAAGCCAGCGGCGTCGGAGGCCGGGGCCGCCACGATGGTGGTGTACTCCAGCGCGCCCTTCTCCTCCAGGGTGCGGCGCACCGCGGCGATCGTGGAGCCCTTCTGGCCCACCGCCACGTAGATGCAGCGCACCTGCTTGTTCTTGTCGCCGGACTCCCAGTTGGCCTTCTGGTTCAAGATGGTGTCGATGCAGACGGCCGTCTTGCCGGTCTTGCGGTCGCCAATGATGAGCTGGCGCTGGCCGCGGCCGATCGGCGTCATCGCGTCGATGGCCTTGATGCCGGTCTGCATCGGCTCCTCCACGGGCTGGCGCTGCAGCACCGTGGGGGCCTGCAGCTCCAGCACGCGGTTCTCCTCGGCGTTGATCGCGCCGAGGCCGTCGATGGGGTGACCCAGGGGGTTAATAACGCGGCCGAGGAACTCGTCTCCGACCGGAATGGAAAGGACCTCGCCGGTCCGGGTGACCTCGTCGCCCTCCTTGAGCGACTCGAAGTTACCCAGAACCACCACGCCGATGGAATCGGTCTCGAGGTTCTGCGCGACGCCAATCACGCCGCCGGGGAACTCAAGCAGCTCGTTGGTCATCGCGGAAGGCAGGCCCGAAACCTGGGCAATGCCATCAGCCGTGGAAATGACCACGCCGACCTCCTCACGGGAGGCCTCCGCGGAGAAGCTCGAGGTGTAGTTCGCTATCGCGCTACGAATCTCATCGGAGGAGATCGTCAGCTCCGCCATGTTCTTCCTGCTCTCGGTTGAATCGTGCAAATCGTCAATTTTCTCTGGTCCTGGACCCGCTTAGCCCGCCAACTGGGCGCGCAGCTTGCGAATCTTGCCGGCCGTGGAGCCGTCGATGCGCTCGTCGCCCACCCGGATGGTCATGCCGCCGAGGAGGGACTCGTCCACCTCGGTAAACACATCCATCTCGTGGCCGTAGATGCGGCCGAGCTTGAGGGCCAGCGCCTGCTCCTGCTCCGCGCTCAGCGGGCCGGCCGCAGTCACCTTGGCCACCATGCGGCCGCGCAGGCGCGCCGCCTCCGTGGCCAGGGCCGCGATGTCGTCGATCGGGTTGTGCTCCGGGCGGCCAATCACCTGCAGCGCCAGGGCCTCGGTGTACTTGCTCACCTTTCCGTAGAGCACGGTGGCCAGCAGCCCGCGCTGCCGGGAACGCGCAGCGGCGCGCTCCGACAGCAACTGCGTCAGCTCCGGGTGGCGCTCCAGCAGGCGGCTGAGCTGGAACAGCTCGCCCTCCACCTGCTCCAGCGTGCCCTCAATCTCCGCGCCCCGCAGCAGGGACCGACGCCCCAGGGACACCAGGCCGGTGCGGAACTCCCGGGGGGTAGACCAGCGCGCGCCGGCGGCCTCCTTGAGCACCGCTAGCGTGTGCTCGGAGACCTTGCCCGCGAAGACGTCGCTGATCAGGCCCTGGCGCTGCTGCGGCGTGGAGGAAGCCTCCGCCACGGCCACGCGCAGGCCCCGGTGATCGTCGAGGAACTCGACGGCGTCAAAGAGCTCGGCGCCCAGGGTGGCCGCCGTGACCACGGACCCGGAGATCTGCTCGTCCAGGCTGCGTGCTACCTCTGCCAGTGCTGTGCGACTCGCTGCGTGCATATCGCTCACTTTCCTGCCGGGACAACGGAGTCGAGGTCCGCCAGGAAGGAGTCGATGGTGCCCGAGCGCTTGGTGGCCTCGGAGAGCTCGCCGCCAAGCAGCTTCTCCGCGAGGTTGATGGAGTTCTGCCCCATCTCCTGACGCAGCTCCGTGATCACCTGCTGGCGGGAGGCCTGAAGCTGCTTCTCGCCGGACTCGATGATGCGGTTGGACTCCTCCGTGGCCTGGGCCTTCAGCTCCGCCTCGATCTGCTTGCCGCGCTCGCGGGCCTGCTCGCGGATCTCCGCGGCCTCCGCACGGGCGTCGGAAAGCTGGGCGTTGTACTTCTCTAGCGCCGCCTTGGCCTCCGCCTGGGCGGCCTCCGCGCGCTGGATTCCACCTTGAATCCTGTCCTCGCGCTCGGTCAGAACCTCCTGGAACTTCGGAAGAACGAGCTTCCAGAAGAGCACCAGGACAACAAGGAAGCAAACGGCGGACCAGAAGATGTCATACGGCATGGGCAGCATCGGGTTGTTGCCCTCGGAGAGCGGCAACGCGCGGTCATCTCCCGCCGCCAGAACGCTTAATACGTCCGTCATCTGTAAATGACCCTTCGTTTCGTGGCTGACTTGTTACAGGATGAAGCCGGCAACAAGGCCGATGAGGGCGAGGGCCTCGGTGAAGGCGATACCCAGGAACATCGTGGTGCGGAGCTGGCCGGCCATCTCGGGCTGGCGGGCCATGCCCTCCAGGGCCTTGCCCACGAGGATGCCGATACCGATGCCGGGGCCGATGGCGGCCAGGCCGTAGCCGATAGCGCCGTAACCCGTGGCCTTGGTGGCTTCGTCAGCGGCAACGAGGATGATGTCTTGCATTTCTAGTCTTTCCCTTTCGTGTTACTCGGCCCCAGAGGGTGTCTATCCAAGGTAGGTTCCGCAGCCGAGCGAGAAGTGTATGGGGTTAGGGCCGTCCCTGATCGGGACGATAAGGATCAGTGTTCATCTGCATGCAACGACAATTCGATGTACACGGCCGAGAGCAGAGCGAAGATGTACGCCTGCAAGAAGATGACCAGTAGCTCGAAGAGCGTAAATGCAACGGCGGCAACGAGGGTCACTGCCGACATAGCCGTCCAGCCGTTGAACTGGAAGAAGAAGAAGTTCGTGGCGGAGAACAGCAGAACGAGAATCATGTGACCGGCCAGCATGTTCGCCATGAGACGAATGGTGAGCGTGGCCGGACGCAGGACAAAGGTGGAGAAGAACTCGATCGGCACCACCAGCACGTGGAGGAGCGGAGGCAAGTTCGGGATCACCACGGAGGACTTCACGAACTTGAAGAACCCGTAGCGCTTCGCACCCGCGTAGATGAACACCAGGTAGCCCGCGACGGCCAGCACCAGCGGCATGCCGATGCGGGCGTTGGGCGAGACGTTCAGGCCCGGAATGACCGCGGGCAGGTTCATGGCAAAGACGAGGAAAAACACCGTGGCGATGAAGGGAAGGAAGCGACGCCCCTCCTTCTTGCCCAGGATGTCCTCGGCAATGTGAACCCGAACGAAGTCCAGGCACATCTCCGCGAAGTTCTGCAGCCCGGACGGAACCAGCTTGGGGTTCCGCATGGCTATGACGAAAAAGAGTGCAACGATAGCCGCCATCAGGAGGCGGATAAACATCAGACGGTCTAGCGCGAAGAGGTCGTTGGCAAAGCCGGTCAACCACATGTTGACGGCATCGCCGTCCTCGTTCGCATGCCCCGGGAAGAATTCGTGATCCAGTGAAGGCGGGTGAAACTCGCCTTTAAAGGCCAAAGTTGTAACGCTCAGCGATCTCTCCCGTGTTCGGGCCGTAGGGAGGCAGACTCCTACGGTGCGATGGACGTCTTACATGCTCACTGGCTCCGCCGTGGACTCCGTCGCACGTCTACGGTACGAAACCAGGGGCAACCGGGAACGGCCCCGTATCCCGAGCGGCAAGAACCACCGAGAAAACGATGACCGGGTTACCCGGGCTACATAGTATCAGGTGTTGGGACCAATCCCTTATCCGGCTTCACCCCCGTTTTTGGGTGAGCCACGGATCGCCGCGCCCCGCCCGCCCGACTCCCCTGCATACCCCCGTCACCGTCCTACCGCAGCCCTACCGCCGCCCTGCCGACTCCCCCGCCCCCAGTTCGGCCTGGCGCCCACGCCGCACACGCCAGCCCCCCGGTGCCGCGCCCCGGCGAAGGTCCGCCCCGATTCCCCCGGGCGCCGAGGTCCCGTTAGGACTCCACGTAGGTGACCCGCGAGGTAATCACGCCCCAGGTCTCGCTGGCCAGCACCACCACGAGCACCAGCACCACGGTGACCAGCAGCGCCCAGCGGTCGTAGAAGTCCAGCCCGGAGATGCCCCACATCACCAGCAGCACCACCACCAGCTTGAGCAGCCACCCGCCGAGCACCACCGCCCCGGTGGTCTGCGGCGAGGTGCGGGCGGTCAGCAGCACGCTGGCCGCCGTCATCAGGACGAATCCCCCGCCCACGGCGGCCCCCACCAGCACGCCCCAGATCCCCGGGAGGCCCGCCACCGCGCCCCACAGCGCCAGGGAGACCACGGTGATCACCAGCAGGGCCAGGCTCCCCAGCCGCAGGGCCCGCAGCAGGGGGCGGCGGGGATCGTCAAAGTTTTCTTCTCGCACATCACTCACGGGGCACGAGTCTACCCACCGCGCGTGAGCCCTCCCGCGCCGCCGCCCCGGCGGGCGCGGCGCCCCCACCGCAGGGGCACGGCGGTGCAGGCGGCGGCGATCAGGAGGGCCACCACCGTGCCCGCCAGCGCCGCCGCGGGCGGCACCACGGAGAAGGACACCGCGCCGAAGGCGACCACGGAGACCCACAGGTACAGCACCAGGACCGTGCGCCGGTGCGTGTGCCCGAGGGAGAGCAGCCGGTGGTGCAGGTGGAGGCGGTCCGCGGAGAAGGGCGAGCGCCCCTTGGACAGGCGGCGCACCACCGCCATGACCAGGTCCAGCACGGGCACGAACACCGCCGCGAGCACCACGATCAGCGGGCTCATCAGGGCCACCACGTCCACCGCGCCGTAGAGGGACATGTTGATCTTGCCGGAGGCCGAGGTCGAGGCCGCCGCCAGGAGCAGGCCGATGAGCATGGAGCCGGAGTCCCCCATGAAGATGCGGGAGGGCTCGAAGTTGTGCGGCAGGAAGCCCGCGCAGATGCCCACCAGCCCCGCCGCGATGATGGCGGGCGGGTAGGCGGACACCGCCCCGCCCTGGTCGTGGAGCACGGTCAGGGAGAACAGCAGGATGGCCCCGCCCGCGATCATCCCCAGCCCGGCGGCCAGGCCGTCGAGCCCGTCCACGAAGTTCACGGCGTTGACCAGCAGCACCGTGAGGAAAACGGTCAAGACCGTGGACTGGACCTGATCGAGCACCACGGTGGTTCCCTCCCCCACCGGGAGGTAGAGCAGCGTCCAGGACAGCCCCAAAAGGCTCATCACCACGGCGCCGAGGAGCTGGCCGACGAGCTTGGTCAGCGCGTCCAGCTCGTAGAGGTCGTCCACGATGCCCACCATGACGATCACCGCCCCGGCCCACACCACCGCGTTCATCTCCGGGGTCACCGGCATGAAGCCCCGGGTGAGCGCGGGGAGCTGGTTGGCCACCAGCACCGCGGACAAAAAGCCGGTGAACATCGCCACCCCGCCCAGGCTGGGGGTGGGCTGCGCGTGGACGTCCCGGGCGCGGACCTCGGCCACCCGCCCCGAGCGCAGCACCAGGTAGCGCACGGCGCCGGTGCTCAGGAAGGAGACGGCCGCCGCCACCAGGACCACCAGGCCCAGCTCGCGCAGCGGCATGCCCTCCGCGCCGACCCCCATCTAGGCCGCTCCCTCGGGGTCGCGCCCGCGCACCTCGTCCGGGTCCAGCCCCAGCACTTCCGCGATCCGCTCGGCGCCGATCGCCCCCTCGCGCAGGATGCGCGGCGCGGCCCCGGTGAGGTCCACGATGGTGGAGGGCTCGCCCACCGTGGCCCGCCCCGCGTCGAGGTAGGTATCCACCGCCTCCCCGAGCTGGCGCTGCGCCTCGCCCGCCGTGGTGGGCGGCTGGTGCCCGTGGAGGTTCGCGGAGGAGACCGCCATCGGCCCGACCTCGCGCAGCAGTTGCAGCGCCACCGGGTGATTGGGCATGCGCACCATGACGGTGCCGTTGGTGTCCCCGAGGTTCCAGGGCAGCGAGGGGGCCTGCGGCACCACGAGGGAGAGCCCGCCGGGCCAGAACGCCTCCACCAGGGTGCGCAGGGTGTCCGTCATCGAGGCCACCAGGCCCGCCGTGGTGTCCCAAGAGCCCACCAGCACCGGCACCGGGTGGTCCGGGCCCCGGCGCTTGGCCGCCAGCAGGGCCGCCACGGCGTCGTTGTTGAAGGCGTCCGCCCCGATGCCGTAGAGGGTGTCCGTGGGCAGCACCACGAGCCTGCCCTCCCGCGCGCTCCGGGCCGCTGCGGCGATCACGCTCGAGCGCGTGCGGGCGTCCATGCAACTAACGACGGCCCCCATGAGGCTGCCCCCTTCCGGTTGTGGCGGTGTGGAATCAGTAGCTCAGCTTACTCGCTATCACGAAGCGCTCCCTACCCGAGAGGTCGCGCAGCGGGCTGGGCGCCCCGAGCAGGGGGCACCGCTGCACCCGCCGCGCCACCGCCCGCGCCGTGGCGTCGTCGTGCTCGATGCCCAGGAAGCCCCCGGGGCGCAGCAGGGCCGCGGCGGGGTCTATGAGGCGGTCGATCACGCTCATGCCGTCCGCCCCGGCAAAGACCGCCTCGTGCGGGTCGTGGTACACCTCCGCCGGGAGGTCCCCGCTCTCCGGGACGTAGGGCGGGTTGCTCACCACCAGGTCCGCCCGCCCCTTAAGGTCGGCCAGCAGGGCGGGATCGGTGGCGTCGCCCAGGCGCAGCTCCACGCCCAGGGGGTCCAGGTTGCGGCGCGCCCACGCGGCCGCCTCCGCGCTGCGCTCCACGGCCACCACCGTGGCGTCGCGGCGCTGGTGCGCCACGTAGGCCGCCAGCGCCCCGGAGCCGGTGCACAGGTCGATCACCAGGGGGTTCTCCACGCCCCGGAGCCGGCGCACCGCCCAGTCCGCCAGCACCTCGGTCTCCGGCCGGGGAATAAACACCCCCGGCCCCACCGCCAGGTCCAGCGGTCCGAAGGCCGCCCGCCCCAGGATGTGCTGCAGCGGCTCCCGCTGCGCCCGGCGGGCGACCAGCTCCGCGTAGCCCTCCGGGGTCTCGCCGCCGCGCAGGGTGACCTCCAGGGGCGAGCAGCCCAGCAGGTGGGCCGCCAGCTCGCGGGCGTCCACCTCGGGGCTGGGCACCCCCGCGCGCGCCAGGGCGTCGCGGGCGCGGGCGATGTCCTCGCGCAGGGTCATTCGGCCTCGAGGCGCTCGGCCCGCTCGGCCGCCTGCAGCGCGGTGAAGAGGTCGTCCAGGTTGCCGTCGAGCACCTGGTCGAGGTTGTTGGCCTTAAACCCGATGCGGTGGTCGGAGATGCGGTTCTCCGGCCAGTTGTAGGTGCGGATGCGCTCGGAGCGGTCCATGGTGCGCACCTGCTTGGCGCGCCCCTCGGCGGCCTGCGCCTCGGCCTCGTCCTCCTTCATCTGCTGCAGGCGCGCGGCCAGCACCTGCATGGCGCGCGCCTTGTTCTGGATCTGGGAGCGCTCCTTCTGGCAGGTCACCACCAGGCCCGTGGGCAGGTGGGTGATGCGCACGGCGGAGTCCGTGGTGTTCACGCCCTGCCCGCCCTTGCCTGAGGAGCGGTACACGTCCACCCGGATGTCCTTGTCGTCGATCTCCACCTGCTCCACCTCGTCGGGCTCGGGGTAGACGAGCACGCCCGCGGCGGAGGTCTGGATGCGCCCCTGGGACTCCGTGACGGGCACGCGCTGCACGCGGTGTACCCCGCCCTCGAACTTAAACACGCTCCACGCGCCGTCGCGCGAGGGGTTCTTCGCCCGGATGGACAAGGTCATGTCCTTGACCCCGCCGAGGTCGGACTCCGCCACGCCCAGCACCTCGTAGGTGAAGTCGTGCTTGTCCGCGTACTTCTCGTACATGCGCACGAGGTCGCCCGCGAACAGCGCGGCCTCCTCGCCGCCCGCGCCGGCCTTGATCTCCATGATGATGTCGTCGGCGTCGTGTGGGTCGCGCGGGGCCAGCAGGTCCGCGAGCTTCTCCTCCAGCTCCACCTCGGCCTCCGCCAGGCGCTCGGCCTCGGCCTGAAACTCGCGGTCCTCGCGGGCCATCTCGCGGGCGTCCTCCAGGTCCGCGCGCACGCCCTCTAAGTCCGTGGCCACCTTGACGATGGGCTGAAGCTGCGTGTAGCGCTTGGAGAGCTTGCGGAACTGCGCCTGATCCCCGATCACCTCGGGGTCGGCCATCTGCGCCTCGATGCCCTGGTACTCGGAGAGCACGTCATCGACGGCTGAAACCTGATCGGCCATGTTAGGAATAGTCCTCCTCATCATCCCGCGCGGCCATCGGCGCAGACGAGGCCACCTGCATGAGGAACTCGCCGTTGTTCTTGGTCTTCTTCAACTGCTTGATGAGCAGGTCGATGGCCTGCTGGTTGTCCAACGCCGCCAGGATACGCCGCAGCTTGTGCACCAGGCGCGCCTCCTCGGGGGCGAGCAGCAGCTCGTCCTTGCGCGTGCCGGAGGGTCCCACGTCCACGGCGGGGAACACCCGGCGCTCGGAGATCTTGCGGTCCAGCTTCAGCTCCGCGTTGCCCGTGCCCTTGAACTCCTCGAAGATCACGGTATCGCCCGCCGAGCCCGTCTCCACCATCGCCGTGGCAATGATCGTCAGGCTGCCGCCGTTTTCGATGTTGCGGGCCGCGCCCAGGAAGCGCTTGGGCGGGTAGAGCGCGTTGGAGTCCACGCCGCCGGAGAGGATGCGCCCCGAGGCCGGGGAGGAGTTGTTGTAGGCGCGCCCCAGGCGGGTGATGGAGTCCAGCAGTACCACCACGTCGCGGCCCTGCTCCACCAGGCGCTTGGCGCGCTCGATGGCCAGCTCCGCCACGGCGGTGTGCTCGCTCGGGGGGCGGTCGAAGGTGGAGGCGATCACCTCGCCGTTGACGGAGCGCTGCATGTCCGTAACCTCCTCCGGGCGCTCGTCCACCAGCACCACCATGAGGTAGCACTCCGGGTTGTTCACGGAGATCGCGTTGGCCACGTTCTGCAGGATCGTGGTCTTGCCCGCCTTGGGCGGGGAGACGATGAGCGCGCGCTGCCCCTTGCCGATGGGCATGATGAGGTCGATCACGCGGGTGGTCAGGATCTTCTGCTCCGTCTCCAGGCGCAGGCGCTGGTTGGGATACAGCGGGGTGAGCTTGGCAAAGTGGGGGCGCTGCCGGGCCTCCTCCACCGCCATGCCGTTGACGGTGTCCACCCGCACGAGGTTGTTGTACTTCTGCTTGTTGCGGCCGTGGCCCCGGGTCTGGGTCTGCCCCTGCTTGACCTGGCCCACGATGGCGTCGCCGCCGCGCAGCCCGCACTTGCGGATGAGCTGGCCGCTGACGTACACGTCCGCGGACGAGGGATGGTAGCCGGTGGTGCGCAGGAAGGCCACGTTGTTGTCCACCATGTCCAGGATGCCCGCCACCTGCTCCAGCTCCTCCGGCAGAAGCTGCTCGCTGTGCTCGCGCCCGCCGTCGTTGCCGTTGTTGCCGTTGTTCCGGCCGCGGCGGTTGTTGCGCCGGTTGTTGCGGCGCTGGCCCCGCCCGCCGCGCTGCTCCCGGGAGTCCCGGTGCTCGCCGTCGGAGTCTCCCCCGCTGCGGTTGTTCTCGCCGCGCCCGTTATCCTCGCGGCGCTCCGCGGAATCCTCCCCGCGGTGCTGCTGGCGCGCCCGGTTCCGGCGGGCGCGCCGCGCCGCCGAGCGGGACTCGTAGTGCCCGTTGTCGGAGCCGTGCTCCTCGCGGTTCTCGGACTGCGCCGAGTGATCCGACCGCTCGGTGCGCTCGGTGCGCTCCTCAGCGGCCGCCTCGTTCCTGGCCCCGGACTCCCCCGCGTCCCGGGTGCGCGCCCGGGCGGCGTCGCCCCCCGCGCTGCCCCCGGCGGCCTGGTCGTTGTGGGAATCCCCCTGTGCGGTGTGGTCCACCAATGCTTCTGACTCCTTGACAGATGTTTTCTCGGGGGCGCTGCGGCGCGCGGCGCGCGACCCCCGTCCTTGGATGGCGTCGATCAGGTCGGATTTGCGCAAACCCGATACCCCCTTGAGCCCCATCTGCGCGGCCATGGCGCGCAGCTCGGGGATACGCAGGGTCGCAAGGTTCTGCTCGGAGCCGCCCCCCTGGGCGGCGTTCTCCGGTGTGGTCACAGATGTCCTTTCATCGCTTGACCGGAAGTGATGTGAGAAGGTCCGGGCAGAAGGCGCCCGTTCTCCGGCGTACCGGAAGCCTTTTTCTGTGTTCTGCAGGCGGAACTCGCCGCCCCGCGCTCGGCGCGGGGCACGGGCTAGACCTGTATGAGGCCTCGCGGGCACAAGAAAAACCGCAAGCCCCGTGGGAAATACACAACCCCCATGCACGCCCTCGCGGCTCCCGCCGCCTCGTGTGCGGGCGGCCTCGGGGGTTGATCCTCGTCCAGTGTAGCCCATCGCCGGGATCGCGCGTACCCGCCGGGGTGCCTGCCGGATTACAGTAGACCACATGCAGTCCACGATGCAGGACATTCCCTTGTCCGTCGCCAGTATCCTCGCCTACGGGGCCTCCGTGCACGGGGATACCCGGGTCACCACCTGGGACGAGGGTCGCGGCACCCCCACCACCTTCGCGGAGGTGGGCGCGCGCGCCGCCGCCCTGGCCCACGCGCTGCACGACGACCTCGGCATCACCGGGGATCAGCGGGTGGGGACGTTCATGGACAACTGCTCCGAGCACCTCGAGGCGATCCTGGCGGTGCCCGCGATGGGGGCCGTGATCACGCCGCTGAACAAGAACCTCATGGTCGGCCAGATCCGGCACATCGTCAACCACGCCGAGGTGGAGGTCATCGTGGCGGACCCGCGCCTGGCCCCTCGGCTGGCGGAGGTCGTGGCGGGCTGCCCCGGCGTGCGCGCGGTGCTGTTTACCGGGCTGGATCCCCTGCCGCACGACCTCCTGCCCGAGTCCGTGGCGGTGCACTCCTACGAGGCGCTTCTCGACGCCCGCCCCACCGCCTACGAGTGGCCCACCCTCGACGAGACCACCGCCGCCGCCCTGTGCTACTCCACCGGCACCACCGGCCCGGCCAAGCCCGTGGCCTACTCCCACCGCTCCATGTACCTCATGGCGATGGAGCTGCGCACCACGGAGTCCTTCGCCCTCACCGAGGGAGAGTCCTTCCTGTGCTGCGTTCCCATCTTCCACGTGCTGAGCTGGGGCGTGCCCTACGCCGCCTTCATGGCGGGCACCCCCCTGATCTTCCCCGGCCCGGACCTCTCCCCCGCCACCCTGGCCGAGCTGATCGCCGCCACCCACCCCCGCGTGGCGCACGGCGTGCCCACCGTGTGGATGCAGCTCATCGTCCACTACCTGCACCACCCGCCGGAGCGGATGTCCCTGGTGGAGATCTACGTGGGCGGCTCCCCCGCCCCGCCCATCCTCATCCGCATGTGGGAGGAGCGCTACGGCGTGGACGTGATCCACGTGTGGGGCATGACGGAGACCTCCACGGTGGGCACCGTGGCCCGTCCCCCCGCCGGGGCGTCCGGGGAGGCGCGCTGGGCCTACCGCATCAGCCAGGGGCGCTTTCCCCCCGCGCTGGAATACCGGGTGGTCAACGACGGCAAGGTGGTCTCCGCCACCGACCGCAACCAGGGCGAGATCCAGGTGCGCGGCAACCTCGTGGCCGCTGGCTACTACGACCCCCGAGGCGAGCAGCCGCCGGAGCAGTTCACCGCGGACGGCTGGCTGCGCACCGGGGACGTGGGCTCGGTGACCTCCGACGGCTACCTCACCATCCACGACCGCGCCCGCGACGTGATCCGCTCCGGCGGGGAGTGGATCTACTCCGCGCTGCTGGAGAACCTGGTGATGGAGGCCCCCGAGGTGGTGGAGGCCGCCGTGATCGGCTACCCGGACAGGAAGTGGGGCGAGCGGCCCCTGGTGGTCACCGTCCTGCACGCCCCCCACGCCCCCACCGAGGAGACGGCGCGCCTGCTGCGCGACCGGCTGCGCTCCGCCCTGCCGCACTGGATGCTGCCGGAGTACTGGACCTTCGTGCGCAGCATCGACAAGACCTCCGTGAACAAGTTTGACAAGAAGGACCTGCGCAAGCACCTCGCCGCCGGGGAGTTTGAGGTCATCGCGCTGCCGGGGCCCGGGAACAGGGCTGAGGGCTAGGCTTTCAGGCCTTATCGCTACAATGACGGACTCGTAGCAGTACCACGGACCAGGAGGACCATGCCCGCGACTCAGGCACCGCAGCGCGCGCCCCGCGCTGTCACCGACCTCTTCCCCGAGAGTCTTGCGCTCAGCCCCAAGCAAAACGCCGTGCTGGGGGTCCTCCGCGAGTTCCCCCACGGGGCCAGCGCCACCCAGCTCTCCGAGCGCCTGGGCATGCACGCCAACACCGTGCGCGGGCACCTCGAGGAGCTGATCGCCCAGCAGGCGGTGAGCCAGCGCGCCGCCCCGGCACAGGGCCGGGGCCGCCCCACCCTCATCTACCAGGCGCGGGTGCCCGATACCCGGGCCGTGGCCGAGGAGTACATCGACCTCATCACCCACCTCACCAAGGTCATCGACGTGGAGCAGGCCAAGGAGGTGGGTCGGCTCTGGGCGCGGTCCAAGGGCACGGGGACGGTGGACGAGCTGATGGAAAAGCTGCGCACGCTGGGCTTTGACCCCCGGCTCCGCGAGGACAGGACCGCCATCGACCTGCGCGCCTGCCCCTTCATCCACAACCAGAACCCGCCGCACCCCTCCGTGTGCGGCCTGCACGAGGGCTTCTTCCAGGAGTACCTCGGCGCCCCCGAGGGCATCCGCTTCCTGCCGCTGCGCAGCAACTGCACCTGCACCATCGTGCTGAGCACCGGCGACGACGCCGCGACCTCCCCCGAGGAGTTCCGCGACCCCGCCTGAGCGGCGGCTCAGGCGGTGCCCACCTCCACGGTGGGGGGCCCGGCCACCTCCAGCTCGTGGACCACCAGCCCGGCCTCGCGGGCCTCCGCCAGGATCGCGGGCTCCACCGGCCCCGTGGAGAGCACCATGACCGTGGGGCCCGCCCCGGAAAGATACGCCGCGTAGCCCCGGTTGCGCAGGCGGTTGACCCACTCCGCCGTGACCGGGAGCACGTCCGCGCGGTAGGGCTGGTGCAGCCTGTCCCTGGTGCCCTCCCACAACAGCTCGGGGTGGCTCTGGAGCGCCACCGTCATCACCGCCGTGCGCGAGACGTTAAAGCGCGCGTCCGTGTGCGTGACGTGGCTGGGCAGCACCCGGCGCACCGCCTGCGTGGAGGCGTGAAAGTCCGGCACCAGCGCGGTAGCGCGGATCTCCGGGTGCACCGGCACGGACACCGCACGGTACGCCGGCTGGCTGCGGCCGTCCACGGGGATCTCCGTCCAGGAGACCACCGCGCTGCCCAGCACCGAGGCGCCCGCGTTGTCCGGATGCCCCTCGAAGGTGGAGGCCAACTGCACCAGGCGCTCCCGGTCCAGGGGGAAGCCCGCCAGGGCGTTGGCGGCCAGCACCCCGGCCACGGCGGCGGCGGCCGAGGAGCCCAGCCCGCGCGACTGCGGGATCGCGTTGGTGCACACCAGGCGCAGGCCGGGGGCCGTGGCCCCCGCCGCCGCCAGGCCAGATTGCAGGGCCTTGACCACCAGGTGCGAGGAGTCGCGCGGCAGGTCCTCCTCCCCCTCGCCGTGGATCTCCACCTCCAGGCCGGCGGGGATGACCTCCGCCTCCACCGTGTCGTAGATGCTCACCGCCATGCCCAGGGTGTCAAAGCCCGGCCCCAGGTTGGCCGTGGACCCGGGCACCCGCACCACTGCGCGGCGGCCCACCTCTAGTTCCACGCTCATGCTGCGCTCCTTACCGCTTGTGTCTTTTCCGGCCGTCCCGCTCGCGTTCGGCCCGTCACTCCGCCAGCCGGATCACCGTGTCCACGCTGAGCACGTCGTCCAGGCGGGACAGCTCCTCCACCGTGGTGCTCAGGTCCTGCTCCGGGGCCGTGTGGGTGAGCAGGATGAGGCGCGCGGCGTCCTCGCGCTCCTCCTGGCGCACCGTGCGCAGGGAGATGCCGCGCTGGGCGCACACCGCCGAGATCTCCGCCAGCACGCCCACGCGGTCGCGCACGTGCATGTCGATGTGATAGCGGGTGGGCACCTCCCCGAAGTCCGCCAGCGGCAGGTGGGCGTAGGTGGACTCGCCCGGCGCACGGCCCCCGTGGACCTTGTTGCGCGCCGCGCCCACCAGGTCGCCCAGCACGGCGGAGGCCGTGGGGTTACCGCCCGCGCCGTTGCCGTAGAACATCAGCCGCCCGGCGGCCTCGGCCTCCACGAACACGGCGTTGTAGGAGCCGCTCACGCTGGCCAGCGGGTGGTCCCGGCGCACCAGCGTGGGGTGCACGCGGGCGGACACGGAGTCCTTGCCCTCCTCGTGGGCGATGCGCTCGCAGATGGCCAGGAGCTTGATGGTGTAGCCCGCGCTCTTGGCGGCCTCGATGTCCTCGGCGGTGACCTTGGTGATGCCCTCGCAGTGCACGTCGGAGGCCGTCACCCGGGTGTGGAAGGCCAGCGAGGCCATGATCGCGGCCTTGGAGGCGGCGTCGTAGCCCTCGACGTCCGCCGTGGGGTCGGCCTCCGCGTAGCCCAGGCGGGTGGCCTCGGCCAGCATCTCGTCATACCCCGCGCCGGTGTTGTCCATCGCGTCCAGGATGAAGTTGGTGGTGCCGTTGACGATGCCGGAGATCCGCTGGATCTGATCGCCCGCCAGCGATCTGCGCAGCATCCCCACCACGGGGATCGCCGCCGCCACGGCGGCCTCGAAGTACAGGTCCACGCCCGCGGCCTCGGCGGCCTCCGCGAGCTCGTCGGCGTGCGCGGCCACCAGCGCCTTGTTGGCGGTGACCACGGACTTGCCCGCGTTCAGCGCGGCCAGGACGAGCTTGCGGGGATAGTCGATGCCGCCGATGACCTCCACCACCACGTCCACGTCCTCGCGGGCGATCAGCTCCATGGCGTCGTCAAAGAGCAGCTCCTCAGGCACGGTGCGGCTGTGCTTGGTGGGGTTGGACACCGCCACCCCGCGCAGGGCCAGCGGGCCGCCGATGCGGTGCGTGAAGGCCTCCGCGTTGGCCTCCATGAGGCGGCGCACCTCGGAGCCGACGGTGCCGTGGCCGAGGATGGCAACGCCCACCTCGCGGCCCTGCGGCGCGTCCGACGTGGCGGTTACCTCGCTGGTGGTGCTCATAGTTCTCCCAGAAATCGTTGCTCGTACCCTTGTGTGTCTTTTCCGCTAACTATAGCGATCTCCCCGGTCAGGACGCAGGCGAGCGCGCCCCGGCGGCGGGCACGCGCCCTCGGGGGCCGCGCCGGTGCAGGCCCCAGCCGCGCGGGGCGGAAAAACGCCCGGGCGGGCGATGAAAATAATTCCCCCGGGGAATACTTAGGCCCCCAACTCCCGACGCCGCCGGGCGGCCATGCGCAGCCGCTCGGACCTTCTCTTCTTTTCGTCCTCCTGTAGCTCGCTGAAGATCTTCTCGTCCTCGTCGCTATAGGAATGCAGCGCCCGCCACACATAGGGAAGAGCAAGGGAGCCAATCACCACCGCCCACAACCATCCCCAGCTCACAAACATCAGGCTCAGTAACGCCGCCGCGGCCACCGTGCCGGCCACGGCATCGATGGACTGTATCTTGTATCCGCGCTTGAGCAGAGAATCTAGCTCGCGCTGACCCCTGCGCTCGGCCTCGGCGGCGGCCTCCTCCGGCGCGAGTTCCGGCAGATCCCCCAGCACGGCGGTCACCTCGCCCCGGGTGCGGGCCGCCGCGGCCTGGCCGGTGCGCTCCTCGAACTCGGCGGCGTCGATGAAGCCGCGCACAAAATACTCGGTCAGGGACTCCAGCGCGGCGCCGCGCTCCCGGTCCCCCACGCGGATCGCGGCGTCGCCTTCGTGCTGCTCGGACACTCGGTTCCCCTTCTCAGTCCTGTTCCAGCGCCAGCAGGTCCTCCACCGTCTCCCGGCGCAGCATCACGCTCGCCTTGCCCGAGGAGACGGAGATGACCGGGGGACGCCCGAAGGCGTTGTACCGGCTGGACATCGCGTAGCAGTAGGCCCCGGTGGCGGGGATGGCGAGGAGGTCGCCCGCGCCGATGTCGTCCGGCAGGGGCGCGGAGTCGATGAGGACGTCCCCGGACTCGCAGTGGGAGCCCACCACGCGGCTGTCCACCGGGGCGCCGTCCACAAAGCGGGACACCACCCGCGCCTCGTAGCGGGCGCCGTAGAGCGCCGGGCGGATGTTATCGGACATGCCGCCGTCCACGGAGAGGTAGCGGCGCAGGCGGTCGTCCTCCACGTGCACGTCCTTGACGGTGCCCACCGTGTACACCGTCACCGTGGAGGGGCCCGCGATGGCGCGCCCCGGCTCCACCGTGACGGTGGGGGCGGGCAGACCCAGCTCCTCGGCGTGGCCGCGCACCTTGGCCAGCAGGTCCGCGGCCACGGCGGCCACGTCCAGGGGGCTCTCCTCGTCTAGGTAGGCGATGCCGTAGCCGCCGCCCAGGTCCAGCGTGGAGAGCTGGCGGGCCAGACCCTCGGGCCCCTCGGGGTGCCCAGGGCCGCACTCGCGCAGCAGCTCCCCCAGCAGGCCCAGCACCCGCTCGGCGGCCAGGGAGAAGCCCTCCGCGTCAAAGACCTGGGAGCCCACGTGGCAGTGCAGCCCCACCAGGCGCAGGTGCGGGCTCTCCAAGGCCAGCCGGGCCGCGCGCAGGGCGGAGCCGGAGGCCAGGGAGAAGCCGAACTTTTGATCCTCGTGCGCCGTGGCGATGAACTCGTGGGTGTGCGCCTCGATCCCGGGCTTGACCCGCACCAGCACCGGCTGGATTACCCCGGCGTCCTCGGCTATACGGGCCAGGCGCTCGATCTCCTGGAAGGAGTCCAGCACCACGTGGCCCACCCCACAGTCCGCGCAGAGCCGCAGGAAGCCCTCGGACTTGTTGTTCCCGTGCGCCGCGATGCGCCCGGCCGGGAACCCCGCGGCCAGGGCTATGCGCAGCTCGTTCTCCGAGGCGACGTCGAGGGAGAGCCCCTCCTCGTCCACCCAGCGGGCCACCGCGCGGGTCAGGAAGGCCTTGGCGGCGTAGTGGACGTTGCCCGGCCCGCCGAAGGCCTCGGCCATGGCGCGGCAGCGCGAGCGGAAGTCCGCCTCGTCGATCACGAAGGCGGGGCTGCCGTATTCCTCCACGATCTCCGGGAGCGGCACCCCGGCGATGGTCACCACCCCGTCCTCCTGGCGGCGGGCGTGGGCGGGCCACACGTGGCTCGGCAGCTCGTTGAACCTATCGGCGTCCATGCGTTCCTTATATGCTCTGCGCTCGGGCGGCCCCGGGCTGCACCCGCGTATTGCCGCGTCCTGTATTCCATCACCTACCGCGCGGTAGGTACACCCGGGCTACGCTACACCGTGTGCCCGCTCATACACTACTTTTCCGCCTCCCGCTCCGCCCCGTGCGCGCGGGCTACGTGCGGGCTACATGCGCTCCGGGGCGCGCACGCCCACCAGGTTCAGGGCGTTGGCGAGCACGATGCGGCTGGCCCCGGCCAGCGAGAGCCGGGCGGTGTGGATGGGCTGCCACTGCTCGTCCTCCTTGGGCAGGATCTGGCAGCGGTCGTAGAAGCGGTGGAACACCCCGGCGAGCTCCTCGCAGTAGCGGGCCAGGCGGTGCGGCTCGCGCAGCTCGGCGGCCGCCTTCACCACGGCCGGGTACTCGCCCAGCGTGCGGATGAGGTCGCCCTCCCGCTCGTGGGTGAGCAGGGAGTAGTCCGGGGCGGCGTCCTCGGGGGCGCCCACGGCGCTCGCCTTGCGGTGCAGGGAGCACAGCCGCGCGTGCGCGTACTGCACGTAGTAGACGGGATTCTCCGCGGACTGGGAGGCCCACAGCCCGAGGTCGATGTCCAGGGAGGAATCCACCGAGGAGCGCACCAGGGAGTACCGCGCGGCGTCCACGCCGATGGCCTCCACCAGGTCGTCCAGGGTGATCACGGTGCCCGCGCGCTTGGACATGCGCACGGGCGTGCCCTCCTTGAGCAGGTTGACCATCTGGCCGATGAGCACCTCCACCTGGTCGGCGGAGTAGCCCAGCGCCGAGGCGGCGGCCTTGAGGCGCTTGATGTAGCCGTGGTGATCCGCGCCCAGCATGTAGATGCACAGGTCGTGGCCCCGGCCGATCTTGTCCCCGATGTAGGCGATGTCGCCCGCGATGTAGGCGGCGTTGCCGTCGGACTTGATGACCACGCGGTCCTTATCGTCCCCGAACTCGGTGGTGCGCAGCCACCAGG
This sequence comes from Corynebacterium mastitidis DSM 44356, assembly GCF_000375365.1. Classification (GTDB taxonomy): domain Bacteria; phylum Actinomycetota; class Actinomycetes; order Mycobacteriales; family Mycobacteriaceae; genus Corynebacterium; species Corynebacterium mastitidis. Next base: position 143,489 of record NZ_AQXB01000005.1, read on the forward strand.
CCCCCTCGTTGGGGTAGAGGTTGCCGTTGTCCTTCAGGGTGGCGATCGCGGAGTCCACCGCGCCGGACTCGAAGAGGGAGTTCTCGTGGAAGAACACGTCGAAGTCCGTGCCGAACTCGTGGAGGGACTCCTTGATGTGCTCGAACATCATCGCCACGCCCAGCTCGCGGAAGGTCTCCTGCGCCTGCGCGGGCTCCTGGTCCAGGGCGTCGGGGCGCCGCTTGAGCACCTCGGCGGCGATGTCCTTGATGTAGTCCCCGCCGTAGCCGTCCTCCGGGGTGGGCTCCCCCTTGGCGGCGGCGACCAGGGAGCGGGCGAAGCGGTCGATCTGCTCGCCGTGGTCGTTAAAGTAGTACTCCCGGGTCACGGCGGCGCCGGAGGCCTCCAGCACGCGGCCCAGGGAATCCCCCACGGCGGCCCAGCGGGTACCGCCCAGGTGGATGGGGCCGGTGGGGTTGGCCGAGACGAACTCCAGGTTCACCGTGAGGCCCTGGTAGAGGTCGCTGCGGCCGTAGTCTGCCCCCTGCTCCCACACGCGCGCGATGATCTCGCCCTGCGCGGCGGCGGCCAGGCGCAGGTTCAAAAAGCCCGGCCCGGCGATCTCCGCGGAGAGCACGGACTCCTCGGTGGCGAGGGACTGCGCGAGCCACTGGGCTAACTCCCGGGGCTGGGCCCCCGCCTTCTTTGCTACCTGAAGCGCGAGGTTGGTGGCGTAATCGCCGTGCTCGGGGTTGCGCGGCCGCTCCACGGTGACCTGCTCCGGCAGCACCGAGGCGTCGAGGTCGTGCTCGGACAGCACCGAAGCAGCGTGGCGGCGAATCAAAGAGGAAAGCTCAACAGGGGTCATAACCGGGAGTCTAGCCCACACTCCCGGCGCGGCCGCCCCGAGCCTGGCACTATCGACGCCTCCGGGCCCCGTGCCCCTACCCCAGGGTGGACTGGAGGAACACCAGGAGGCACATCCCCGCCAGCAGGGGCAGCGAGTACCGCACCGCGGCGGCGAGGATCCTGGACTCCCCGCCCTCCATGTGCGTGGCGGCGGCCGCGATGGCGGCGGTCTGCGGGGCGAGCATCTTGCCCAGCGTGGCGCCGGACGTGTTGGCCGCCACCAGCAGGGAGGGATCGGCCCCCACCTGCGTGGCGGTGGTGGCCTGCATCTGCGCAAAGAGCGCGTTGGAGGAGGTGGCCGAGGCGGTCACCGAGGTGCCCAGCCAGCCCAGCACCGGGGAGATGAGCGGGAACATCGCGCCCGTGGAGGCCAGCAGCGCCCCGATGGCGGCGGTCTGCCCCGAGAGGTTCATGACGTAGGCCAGGCCCATGACGGCGGCGATGGTGAAGTAGGACATCCGCATGCGCAGGATCCCGCCGCCGAGCTGCGCGAAGCCGCCCCGCCAGCCCAGGCGGTACTCGCCGTTTCCGTCGAAGGCGCTGAGCACCGCCACCGTGATGACCGCGCACACCATGAGGATGGTGCCGGGGCCGGAGAGCCAGTTAAGCGTAAAGGTGGTGCCCAGGCGCGGCCACTCGATGAGCACGTCGGTGCCGGTCAGCGCCGCCGGGATGTCCACGCCCCAGCGCCACAGCTTGGCCACGGCGAACACCGCCACGATGAGCACGTAGGGGAACAGGGCCAGGGCGATCTTGCCGGGGCTGAGCACCGCCGCTCCCCCGGTGGACTGCGATGCCTGATCCTCCGGGGTGGTGGGGTCCCACACCCGCAGCAGCGCCAGGCCCGCGGCCAGGGAGAGCAGGCAGGCCACCACGTCGGTGAGCTCGTAGGCGAAGTAGTTGGAGGCCAGGAACTGCCCGCCGCCAAACGAGATCCCCAGCACCAGGGCCATCGGCCACACCTGGCGCAGGCCGCGCCAGCCATCCATGATGAGGCACAGCACGAAGGGCACCACCAGGGCCAGCACGGAGACCTGCCTGCCCACGAGCCCCGCGACGCCCTCCGCCGGGAGGCCCGCCAGCGCGCCGCCGGTGGTCACGGGGATGGCCATCGCCCCGTAGGCCACGGGGGCGGCGTTGGCCACCAGCGTGACCAGGGCCGCCTTCAGCGGCTTCATGCCGATGGCGTAGAGCATGGCGGCCACGATGGCGATCGGCGCGCCGAACCCGGCCAGGGCCTCCAGCAGCCCGCCGAAGGCGAAGCCGATGAGCATGGCCTGCACGCGCATGTCTCCCCTGCCGATCTTGGAGAACACCAGGCGCAGGTCCTCGAAGCGCCCGGAGGACACCGTGAGGTCGTAGATCCACACCGCGGCGATGATGATGTAGATCACCGGGAAGATGCCGAAGGAAACCCCCTGGGCAAAGGCCAGGGCGGCCTCCACGGCCGGGGTGTCAAAAAGGGTAACGGCCAGTAGGAAACCCACTAGTACCGATCCCAGGGCGGCCCAGAGCGCTTTCCATTTAAGCCCCATGAGCAGAACAAAAAACGTAATGAGCGGGGTAACTCCCGCCAGCGCGGCGAGCGCGAGCGAATCCACGATGTGATTACCTTTCTTCCAGTGCGTCCAGTATCGCAGACGCAATAGGCCGCACCAGAACTTTAGTGATGAGGCTCACTCACGGGCGCGTGCGGTAACCTGTGCGTCATGGGATTTCTCCGCGCCGCCCGCATCGACGTCCCCCTCTCCCGCATCCAGGAGGGCTACGTGGCCCGGCTGCCCGCCGTGCGCCACCTCGCCCGGCACCCCCTGGATCTTTCCGCCTCGGTCACCGTGCTCACCGGGGAAAACGGCGCCGGAAAGTCCACCCTGATCGAGGCCATCGCCACGGGAATGGGATTCAAGCCCCAGGGTGGCACCCGCAACCTCGACGCCCCGGGGATAGACGACGTCTCCTGCCTCCACGAGCACCTCACCCTGGTGCGTTCCCGGAATCCCAGCGACGGATACTTTCTGCGCGGAGAAACGCACTTTAATGTGGCCGTCGCCTACGGGGACGAGGCCCCGGGGGATCAACACCTCAACCACATGAGCCACGGGGAATCGCTCATGCAGATAATCCGGCACCGCTTTCACGGCGGCGGATTATTCATTCTGGATGAGCCGGAGGCCGGCCTTTCCGTGCTGCGCCAATTGGAGCTGCTCGGGCACATCGCGCGGATGTCCACCCAGGGCGCGCAGTTCATCATCGCCACGCACTCCCCCGTCCTCATGGCCATCCCGGGCTCCGCTCTCTTCGAGATAGGCCCCGGCGGCATCGCCCCCGTGGACTTCCGCCGCGCCGAGGCCGTGCAGGCCACCGAGGAGTTCGTGGCCGACCCGGAGGGCACCGCCCGCTACCTCCTGGAGGGCGATCGTGGCTGACCTCTTCGTGGAGTCCTTCTTCCTCTTCCCGCCACACCTGCGCAGGCGCGCCCTCCCGGACTGGGTGACCGAGGTTCCCTCCATCCTGGCCGTGGAGCGCCGCCCGCTGCCGCTGCGCTCCCCCGCCACCTTCATCACCGGGGAAAACGGCATGGGCAAGTCCACCCTCATCGAGGCCATCGCCGTGGCCTGCGGCTTCAGCATCGAGGGCGGGCCCTACGGGCTGCGCGGCGGCCCCTCGCCCCGCGACACCACCCGGGGCGAGAGCCCCTTCCAGGGCGTGGCCTCGGTGACACGGGGGCCGCGCGCGATGGAGGGCTACTACCTGCGCGCGGAATCCCACATCAACGTGCCGGGCAACTTCCTCAAGGCCCCGGAGCTGCGCGCGCTCCTCGAGGGCAAGAGCCACGGGGAGTCCGTGATGAGCGCCATCGACCGCTACTTCCACCCCCGCGGCCTCTACATCCTGGACGAGCCGGAGGCCGGGCTCTCCGCCGTCCGGCAGATGGCGCTGCTGGGCCAGCTCCACGCGCTCGTGCAGCGCGGCGCGCAGATCATCGTGTCCACGCACTCGCCCATCCTGCTCTCCTACCCCGGGGCCGCCGTGTGGGAGATCATCGAGGCGGGCCTGGTGCGCACCACCCTGCGCGAGACCACGGCGTTTCGCGCCCTGCGGGACTTCTACGAGGACCCGCACGGGGTGGCGGACTACATGATGAGGGTGGTGGCGCAGGACCCCGAGGCCCTCGGTTAGGTTTGCCCCGCACCCGGTGATAGAATCGCTGCGTTGCCCCGGTAAGCGGGGCTTCCGCCTCCGTAGCTCAGTGGATAGAGCGCCGGTTTCCGGTACCGTAGGTCGCAGGTTCGACTCCTGTCGGGGGCACCATGTCCCGCCCGGGTTCCCTATAAGTAGGGAGCCCGGGCCTTTCGTTTTCCTCGCCCGACGCCCACAATGGAGGCATGATCTCCCGTTCCCGGCTCGCGCGCCTGTCCTACGCCCTCTCCGCCGCGGCCCTCCTCGTGGTCCTCGCGGTGGCCCTGAGCGCACAGGACGGACCCATCGATCACGCCGGATACCCGCTGGCGCTCGGCGGCGCGGCGCTCGTAGCGGGCGTGGCGGCCCGCAGCCTCCGGGCGGGCCTGCTCGCCCTCGCCGCCTTATTCTCCCCCTTCCTGCTGTTCTGGGCGGCGCTGCTGCTGACCCAGGTCCTGTACGTGCTGAATCTTGGACACATCGCCTGGATATAGCCCGCCGCCCGCGATTACGGTGGAGGAATGAAGAAGATACTCCTGACCGCCGGCCTGACCCTGGCCCTTCCCCTCGCCGCCTGCGGCAACGACGCCACCAACACCACCAGCACCGACGCCTCCACAGCCTCCACCGACTCCTCCCCCTCACCGGAGCACGCCCCCACGGACGCCGCGCACGCGCAGGGGCACCATCACCACGCCGACGGCGGCCCGGCCCCCGAGGGGATCGCCCCCGCCACCAACCCGACCTACCCGGTGGGCACCGCGGTGCGGCTGACCGCCGATCACATGCCCGGGATGCAGGGTGTGGAGGCCACCGTCTCGGGCGCGTACTCCACGTACGCCTACGCGGTCACCTACGCCCCCACCCCGGAGGGCACCGCGCACAAGTGGGTGGTGCAGGAGGAGATCGAGGGCGCGGGGGATGCCCGCCTGCCCGATGGCGCCGAGGTTCGCCTGGCGGCGGATCACATGCCCGGCATGGAGGGGGCTTCGGCCACCGTGGACTTTTCCACGGACGAGACGGTGTACATGGTGGATTACGGGTCCGGGAACCAGCGGGTGCAGAACCACAAGTGGGTGGTGGAAAGCGAGATGGAGCCTCTGGGCTAGTTCCGCCCGGGCGCGCCCCCAGGGTAGGGTTGGCAATCGTGTTTCGCACCATGCTCAAGTCAAAGATTCACCGCGCCACCGTCACCCAGGCGGACCTGCACTACGTGGGCTCCTGCACCATCGACCTGGACCTCATGGACGCGGCGGGGCTCCTGGAGGGCGAGCAGATCGACATCGTCGATATTGACAACGGGCACCGCCTGACCACCTACGCCATCGCCGGGGAGCGCGGCAGCGGGATCATCGGGATCAACGGCGCCGCCGCCCGCCTCATCAGCCCGGGCGACCTCGTCATCATCATCGGCTACGCGATGTACTCGGAGGAGGAGCTAGCCGGGTACTCCCCGCGCGTGGTGTTCGTGGACGCCGAGAACCGCCAGGTAGAGCGCGGCGGCGATCCCGCCCGCGCGCCGGAGGGCTCCGGCCTGCTCGATCCGCGCCGCCCCGCCGGGCGCGGCTAGGACCGGCCCGCCCGGCCCCGCGCCGGGGGCGTCGCCACGCACGCCCCCTACTCGGCGCGCTCCACGTCCGCGCAGAGGGTCCCCTCGAAGCCGGGTACCCCCGGCACGTTCTCCACCGCGAGCACCCCGCGCAGGAACCCCGCGAGGGCGTCGGCCCGCCCCGCGTCGAGGTGGTCGAAGATCAGCCGCCGCACGCTCTCCACGTGCTCGGGGGCCGCGCTGCGCAGCCGCCTCATCCCCTCCCCCGTCACGGAGACCTCCACCCCCCGGGCGTCCCCCTCGCTGCGCCCCTTGGTCACCAGGCCCCGCTTGACCATGCGCGTGACCAGGTGCGAGGCCCGGCTGCGGTCCCAGTCCAGGGAGCAGCACAGGTCGCGCAGCCGCATGCTGCACCCCTCCACCTCGGAGAGGGTGGCCAGGACGGCGAACTCCGAGCTGGACAGGTCCTGCCCCACCTGAAGCGTCTCGTCCAAGACGCGATCGATCTTCCTCATGGCCGCCAGGAGGAGGCGCCATAAGGCCTGCTCATCTTCCGTGAGCCACCTCGGTGCAACTGCCATGCCCCCAGATTATGCCACCACCGCAATGCCACCACAAAGTGTTACCTGGACAACATAAACCAATAAACCCCGCTTTTGTTGACGTATCACTCATTGCGGGTATGCTCGGCACCAGGCCGCGCACAACGGCGGCATCGCAGCAACGGAAAGGAAAATCATGTCCGACCTCAACGGCACCTACACCCTCGACTCCACCCACAGCACCGTGGGCTTCGTGGTCCGCCACGCCATGATCTCCAAGGTCCGCGGGTACTTCCGCTCCTTTGACGCCACCCTCACCGTGGACTCGGAGGATCAGGCCCGCTCCTCGGCCTCCGCGACCATCCAGATCGACTCGATCGACACCGGCAACGCCGACCGCGACGCCCACGTCAAGGGCGGCGACTTCTTCGACGCCGAGAACTTCCCCGAGATGACCTTCACCGCCACCTCCTTCGACGTGCGGGACGAGGCCACCGGCACCGTCACCGGCGACCTCACCATCAAGGGCACCACCAGGCCCGTCACCCTCGACGTGGAGGTCTTTGGCCAGGCGGAGGACCCGATGGGCGCTACCCGCCTGGGCTTCAGCGCCACCGCCTCCATCAACCGCAAGGACTTTGGCGTGGACTTCCAGATGCCCATGAAGGCCGGCGGGCTCATGCTCTCAGAGGAGATCGCCATCGAGATCGAGGGCTCGGCGGTTAAGAACTCTTAAGCTCCTCGATGGGGTATTCCCTCCGCCCCACCACGTGGGCATAGCGCTGGGGCACGCAGGTCATCACAAAGACCTGGCGGCGCTCCCCCACCCGGGTAATCAGCGCCGCCATGTGCTCCAGGCGCTCGGGATCGGTGCTGCCCAGGGCGTCGTCGATGAACACCGGGGCGTCCTGCCCCACCAGCCCGGCGATGGCGAAGCGGGTGAGCAGCGCCACCTGCTCCCGGGCGCCCCCCGAAAGATCGTCGAGGGGAACGCTGCGCCCCGCCACCGTGCGATCGCGGATGTCCAGCTCCTCGGTGAGCCGGAACTCCACGTCCCTGCCGAACACGCCGCGCGCCAGGCCCGTGAGCTGATCGGCAAAGGGTTGCGCGTAGCGCGCCCGCGCCGCGTCGCGGTGGCGCACCAGCGCCTCGTACACCGCCCGCGCGGCCTCCGCGCGGCGACGCACCGCCGCTAATCGACGCCCCGCCGCGGCCTCCTCGGCCTCCGCCTGGGAGAGCCGCTCCCCCGCGCCCCGGGAGAACTCGATGAAGCCGCTCAGCCGGTCCAGCTCGCCGGTGTCCTGGGTGATCTGCGCGCGCAGCCCGTCGCGCCTGGCCACGGCCCCCTCCCAGAGCCGACGGCGCTCCTCGGGGTCGGCCCCCTCCTCCGCGGCCCTGGCCTTTTCGTAGCCCACCTGCGCGGATTCCCGGCGCGCCCCGGCGGCCTCGGCGGCCTCCGCCAGGGCGGCGTCGCCCTGCTTATCCTCGGCCTGCGCCAGGCGGGCCTCCAGCTCCTGGCGGCGCTGTCGCGCGGCCTCGAGCCGCGCCTCCGCCCGGGCACCGGCCGCCACGCCGGGGCGCTGGCGCAGGCCTTCCACGCGGTCGGCGGCCCCGGCCTCCTCCTCGGTGCGCTCCCGGAGGCGCCGGGCGGCCGCGCGCTCGGCCTCCTCCGCCTCGGCCACCGGCGGCTGCTCCCCCGCCTCGGCGAGCAGGCGGGTGAGTTCCTCCCGCTCGGCCTGCAGGGCCTCCGGGCGCTGCGCGCCGAGCGCCGCCTCGCGCTCGCGCTCCAGGCCCGCGCGGCGGCGGGTGGCGTCCTCGACCCGGCGCGCCTCCTCCAGGGAGGAGCAGCCCAGCGCCTCAAGGGCGCGGTCCATCCGCTCCTGCGCCGCCCGCACCGGGTCCGCCTCCTCCGTGGCCCCACCCCGGGTGTACACGGCGGTGATCTCCCCGATGGTCACGCTCGTTCCCTCCCGCAGCTCCACCTCCCCCGGCAGGCCCACCGGGGAGCCGTCCACCGTCACCCGCGCGCCCTCCGGGCCCGTCAGGAGCAGGCGGGCGGCCTCCCGGCGGCGCACAGCCTCGGCCACGCGCACCTCCGCGTAGGCCTCCTCGATCTCCTCGAGCTGCCGGGCGCTCACGCTACGGCTGCCCAGCGCGGCGAGCCTCTCGTCGATCTCCGCCACGCGCCGCACCTGGTCCTTGACCTCGCCCAGTCGGGTGGCGGAGCGGGCCAGCCCAAGGCCCTTCACGGCGGCGTCGTGCTCCTCCCGCGCCTCCCGCAGGCGCTCCCGAGCCTCCTCGCGCTCCCGCAGCGCGGCCCGCAGGGCCTGCTCGTCCTCGCGGGCCGCGCGCAGGATCTCCTCGGATTCCGCCTCCAGGGTCGCCACCCGGGAACGGGCCTCCTCGGCCTCGCGGCGCAGGGCGCGGCGCTCCTCCTGCCGGGCGCGCGCGGATTCCCATAGCGCGGCGGCATCCCGCAGCTCGCGCTGGGCGCGCTCCCGCTGCTGCCGGGCCTGCTGCGCGGCCAGGTGCCGCCCGTGGGCCCGCTCGGCCTCCTCCTGCGCCCCCGGCAGCTCCGCCCGGGCCTCCCCCAGCCTGCGGTGCAGCCGCTCCACCTTCTCCACCGTGGCGGTAAGCGAGTCCACCTTCTCCCGCGCCTCCCGCAGGCGCTCCTCGGCGGCCTCGTGCCCGCCTTGCGCCGCCTTCCACTCGCCGCGCGGCGCGCCCCTCTCCGTGTAATAGCGCTGGTACTCCTTGTGCGCCGCGCGCACGAGCGCGGTGTCCGCGCGGCCGTCGGCGGCGTCCTGCCCGGTGCGCTCGTCGAGCGCGCGCGTCAGGGAGGGGATACCGGCGGCGCGGGCGGTCTCGGTGTCTTTTCCCTGCTCCATGAACAGCGCGCGCAGCAGGTCGCCGTCGGTGTGCTCGGCCAGCAGCGCCGCCAGGCGGTCGTCGGCCTCCCGCCCGGAGTAGTCGCCCTTCTCCGCCGCCGGGCGCAGGCTCAGGGTGCTCGCCGCGCGGCGCAGCCACCGCTTGTGGATCTCCGCCTCGTGGGGGCCGATCTGCGCCACCAGGCGGACCTCGGGGCCGGCGTCGCTGCCCACGGGCTGCCACGCCTTGACCTGCTGGCTCTTGCCCGTGTGGCGCTCGTGCAGCACCGCCCACACGGCCTCCATGAGGGTGGACTTGCCCTGCTCGTTGTCCCCGGAGATCACCACCACCCCGCGCTCCGGGAGGTCCGCGAGCTCGAGGCGCTCGATCCCCCGGAAGTTCTTCACCGTCACACTGCGGATCTTCATCCTATCGCTCCTCCGCTCCCGCCTCGGCGCTCAGGCGCAGTAAGAGGTTCACCGCGTCCGAGTTTTCCTCCTCCACCAGCTCGGAGAGGGCGGCGGCGGCAAAGCCGCGCAGGTCCGCCTCCGCCACCTCCTCCGGGCTCGGCTCCAGGTGCAGGTCCATGAGGCGCTCGCGCTCGTAGAGGGCCGCAAAGACGGGAGCAAGCCGCGCCAGCCCGGCCTCCAGGGCGCGCATGGCCGCCACGCCCAGCGTCCCGCGCAGCGAGTACTTCACCACCGTGCGGTCCTTGTGCGGGTAGGCCCGCAGCAGCGCCAGGAAGTCCTCCACCTCCTCCGAGGAGTTCAGCTCCGCGTCCACCGCCTCGAAGCGCCACCGCCCCACGGGGATCTTCTCCACCTCCACCCGGGCGTCGGTGGGGCGCGTCTTGGACACCGTCACGCACAGCACGTTGCCGGAGTCCGTCTCCCCGCCGCTCTTTCCCGCGTACCGGTCGTGGAAGTCCGTGACCTCCGGGGCCCCGGAGAACCACACCCGCCCGGTGCCGCCCACCCGCTGCGTGGAGTGGGTATCGCCCAGCGCGAGGTAGTCCACGACCCCCTCGGCCAGGCCGCGCTCCACCCCCGCAAGGTCGATGAGCGCGGGATCGGCCTGTCCCCCGCGCCCGGCGACCTGCCCGTGGCCCACCGCGATCCTGATCCCCTCGGTGGGCTCCAGCCCCGCCAAGGCCTGGGCCACCAGGTCGGTGCTGGCGTACTTGGCGCGCAACGGGGCGCCCACCACCTCCACCCCGGGGAGCACGGGCACGGGGTGGTCGTCGCGCAGAACGATCACGCCGGGGACGTCCTCGGCGGCGTAGAAGGGCGAGTCTGCCACGAGGGGATCGTGGTTGCCCGGCAGCAGCAGCACCGGCACGCCCACCTCCCCCAGGATCTCGAGGGCGCGCCCCTGGGTGCGGGGAGAAAGGCTGTTCTTGTCAAACACGTCCCCCGCCATGACCACGAAGTCCGCCCCGCGCTCCCGGGCCAACTCCCCGATCCGCCGCACGGCGTCCCACCGCGCGGCCTCGAAGCGGGCCTGCGCGTCCTCGTCGAGGAACCAGCGCGTCATCCCCCACTGCAGGTCCGAGGCGTGGATAAAGGTGGTGGTGGTCATGGTGTTCTCCTCAGCGCCCCACGAGGTAGTCGTACATCTCCTCGATGTCCGCCACCGCGCGCAACTGCTCCACGGCGGTGTAGGACACCGTGCGCATGGCCTTGTGCAGCAGGTCCATGTCGGAATCGTCCAGCGCCGGGGAAGACGCCGGGGTGGGCAGCCCCGGCAGCTCCTGGCCGCGCCAGAAGCGCTCGTCCGTGGAGCGGGCGGCCTCCTGGCTCACCTCGCGCGCCTGCTGCACCATCTGCTGCTCCAGCCAGGCCATGTCGAGCCCGCGCAGCTCGAAGAGCAGCTCGGGCTTGTCCTCGATGCGCTGGGCCGCCACCGCCGCCACGGCCACGGCGTGCTTGCACACGGGGGCGGGGTCGGGGCAGTCGCAGCGGAACACCACGCCCTCGCCCACCAAGGACTCCAACACCTCCTCCTCGAGGTGGCCCTCCTTGGCCCGGCGCAGGCTCCCGGCGGTGCTCGCCATCGCACGCACCACGCGGGTGAGGTCGTCCGGGCCGCGATGCGGCAGCGTCACCTTGACGTGGAAGGGCTCGTTGTGGCTGCCCGCCACCTGGGCGCTCAGGCCCCCGTTGCCCATCTCGAGGGAGAGCACGTGGCCGGTGCGCGCGTAGTCGCGCCCCCGGATCAGGCGACCGCGATCCGCCTCGCCCAGCTCCCGGATGAGCCACCGCGCCGCGGGCGAATACTCGGGAAAGACCGGGGCCTCCGGCTGGGCCACGGGCGGGGGGACGGACTTGGAGCCAAAGTTGGCGTAGATCACGTTGCCCTGGCGCGGCCTGGTGGACATGGCTGCCAACCCCCTTGCTGTGTGTGCTTTACCGTGTTGCCTCGTGGCCTTCCCCGGCTACCCGGCTACCCGGCTACTCAGAGGCCTCCCGTCCACGATAGCTCATGAGGTGGGCCAATTCCTCCGGGGAAAGCTCGGTGATCCACCCCTCGCCCTCGCCCACCACGGCCCCGGCCAGGTGCGTCTTTCCGTCCAGGATGTCCTGGATGGACTCCTCCAGCGTGCCCGCCGTAATCATCTTGTACACCTGCACGTTTTTGCTCTGCCCGATGCGGAAGGCACGGTCCGTGGCCTGGTTCTCCACCGCCGGGTTCCACCAGCGGTCCATGTGCACCACCACGGAGGCCGCCGTGAGGTTGAGCCCGGTGCCTCCCGCCTTCAGCGAGAGCAGCATGACCGGCGGGCCCTGCGGGTCCTGAAAGCGCTCCACCATCCGGTCCCGCGCGCCCTGGGCCACCCCGCCGTGCAGGAAATCGATCCGCTCGCCCAGGCGGTCCGAAAGATAGGGCCGCAGGATCTCTCCGAAGGCCCGGTACTGGGTAAAGATCAGCACGCGGTGCCCCGAGGACAGGCTCTCGTCCAGCAGCTCCATGAGCTGCGCCACCTTGCCGGAGCGGTGCTCACCCCGCAGCGTCACGGGCGAGCCGTCCCCAAGAAAGTGCGCGGGGTGGTTGCAGATCTGCTTGATGCGGGTCAGCGAGGCCAGCACCAGCCCCCGGCGCGCGATACCCTCCGTGGACTCCAGCTTGCGCTTCACGTCCTCCACGTAGGCGGTGTACAGGGCCGCCTGCTCGGCGGTCATGGTCACCGTGCGCACCTGCTCGGACTTCTCCGGGAGGTCGTCGATGATGGCCGGGTCCGTCTTGAGCCTGCGCAGGATGAACGGGGCGGTGAGCAGGCGCAGCCGCTCCGTCATCTGCTCGTCCTGCTCGCGCTCGATGGCCTTGGCAAAGTGGTTGCGGAAGAAGGAGGCGGAGCCCAGCACGCCGGGGTTGACAAAGTCCAGGATGGAGCGCATCTCCGAGAGCCGATTCTCCACCGGGGTGCCGGTGAGCGCCACGCGCTGGCGGGCGGGGATGGCACGGGCGGCCTTGGCGGAGCGGGTGCCGGAGTTCTTGATGTGCTGCGCCTCGTCCAGCACCACGTGATCCCACTCCACCTCCACGCACAGCGCGTGGTCCCTGGCGATCACCCCGTAGCTGCTGATCACCAGGTCCGTCTCCGCCACGCGCTCGCGGAAGCGCTCGCCGCGCAGCCGGGCGCTGCCGTGGTGCACCAGCACCCGCAGGTGGGGCACGAAGCGCCGCGCCTCCCGCTCCCAGTTGCCCACCACGCTGGTGGGGGCCACCACCAGCGTGGGGCCGGTGGCCTCGCCCCGCGCGTGCTCCACCGCCAGCAGGGTCAGAAGCTGCAGCGTCTTGCCCAGGCCCATGTCATCCGCCAGCACCGCGCCGAGGTTGTTGCGGGACATCCAGTACAGCCAGTCCACGCCCCGGCGCTGGTACTCGCGCAGTTGCGCGCGCACCGTGTCCGGCACGTCCACCCGCTGAGGGGCCGGGCTCGTGGTGCCGCCGAGCAGGGAGGTGTACCAGGTCGAGCCGGTGAACTCCACCGGCTCCGAGGCCATCGCCTCTAAGGCTATCTGGCGCAGCTCCGCCACGGACACCTGCCCCTGGCCGTTCTGCCCCTCGTTGAACTCCGCGCGCAGTCGCTCCGCCTCCGCCGCCAGGCGCTCCCAGCCCGGCTCCCCCTGTGCCTTGGCCACCTCCGCGCGCAGGGCGGCGCGCTCCATCGCGGCCTGCTGCCGCGCGCGGGAGCGCTGCGCCAGCTCCTCCATGTACGCGGTGATCTTGGACAGCGAGGAGGTGTCCGCCAGCACCCACTCCCCGCGCAGGCGGATGAGGCCGGACTTGGAGTGCACCAGCTCGGCCATCTCCTCCTCGGTCAGCTCCGTGTCCCCCACCGAGATCTTCCAGTCGTAGTCCACCAGCTTGTCCATGCCGATGTGCCGCTGCGTGGCCCCCTCGCCCTCGGAGGTCACCAGGGTGGCCTTGGTGTCGTACGACGCCCACGCCTTGGGCAGCATCACGGTGACGCCCGCCCGCTTGAGCCGGGGGACGTCGTGCGCGATGAAGTGCACGATCTGGGCGGTGTCCAGGTAGACGTCCCAGTCCCCGGCCCCCTCCTCCCGCGCCCGGGCTCCGGTGTAGGGCGCGGCTTCCTCCGCGTCGTCTCGTAGCAGGGCGGAAAGCCCCTGCATGCGGCGCCGGGCCTGCCGAAGCTGATCCAGGCTGCCGCGATCCAAGCGGTTGACCCGCAGCGGCATGGGGCTCGACACCCCGGAGCGCACCTGAAAGCGCACCGGCCACACGGCGTCATCCCCGCCGCCGGTGTCCTCCGCGGGCGGCTGCTCCACGATGAGCACCGGCTGCATGTCCACCGCCGTGATCGAGTCCTTCCACTCCCGCAGCCGGTTGAGCAGCCCCACCCCGCCACGGCGCACCGGCTGGTTGCCCAGCAGGGACGCGGAAAAATCGTGCCAGGGGTGCGAGCGCGGGGCCTCGCGCAGGCCCGCCAGCTCCGCCGAGGCGATCCAGTGCGGGAGCACCTCGGTGAGGTCCTCGTCCAGGTTGCGGTTGTTCAGGCTGAGTATGCCGGGCGCGGCGGCCATCATCTCCGCGATCCAGCCGCGCTCCCCGAGCCCCTGGGAGAGCTGCCACTGCGGCCACCACTGATCGTCCTGGTAAGCCAGCCGCAGCGTCACCCGGCCCGCCTGCACAAAGCGGCGCAGCCCCGCGTACATGCGGATGAGCCAGCGCAAGTCGGGGGCGATCGCGGAGCGCTGGGCGGAGGTGGCGGCGGGGCTCTCCTCGTCCAGGAACACCATCTGGGCCAAAACCTGCACCGCCTGCTCCGGGGTGCAGGCCGAGGTGGGAATGACGAGGGAGACCTCGCGCCCCTTGGGCGTGCGCAGGGTGGCGCGCAGCCGATGGCGGAAGCTGCTGCGCTCTAGGATCGCGGCCACGCTGGGGGGAAAGGTCCCCTCCGGAACCTGATCCGGGACCACGATGCGATGCCCCTCTACCTGCTCGATCCATAGGTGCAACCCGGATTGTTGCACCCACAGTCCGTGCAGCAGGAAATCGGCCATAGGTGCCAACCTACCATCTTGCCTGGGAGGTGGCCCCCGCTCCGTACTCCTTTTATGTGAGAAAGCTGTGCCATCGCCACGAGCCTCCTCCGCGCCGGGACGGGGCTAGACCAAGCTAGACCACAGGCGCGAGCGCGCCCCCGCACCCGGAGCCCGGAGCACCCGCGCGGGGGTAGCGCCGCGCCGGGGTGCTCTACAATCACACTGATCTTTTTTGTTCATAGCCTCACCAAGGAGCACCCCCGTGACTGAGACAACATGGTTTGTGCTGGCGATCATCATCTATATGTTCGCCATGCTCGCCATCGGCTACTGGAGCTACCGGCGAACGGATAAATACGACGACTACGTGCTGGCCGATCGCTCCCTCAACCCCTTCGTCGCCGCCCTCTCCGCCGGGGCCTCGGACATGTCCGGCTGGCTGCTCATGGGCCTGCCCGGCGCGCTGTTCGTCTCCGGGCTCTCCGAGCTGTGGATCGCCATCGGCCTGCTCATAGGCTGCTACGCCTCGTGGTCCCTCGTGGCACCGCGCCTGCGCTCCTACTCCGAGGTGAGCGCGTCGATCACCCTGCCCAGCTTCTTCGAGAACCGCCTGCACGACCGCTCCCGTGCCCTGCGCGTGGTCTCCGCCGCCATCATCATCGTCTTTTTCACCTTCTACGTCTCCTCCGGGATGGTCTCCGGCGGGCGCTACTTCGAGGCCACCTTCGGCGGGGACTACCTCACCGGCATGATCATCATCGCCGCCGTCACCGTGGGCTACACCTTCATCGGCGGCTTCCTCGCGGTCTCGCTCACCGACGTGGTGCAGGGCCTCATCATGTTCACCGCCCTGCTGATCGTGCCCGCCATGGCCCTGATCGCACTCGACGACCCGTGGGACATCTTCACCTGGGCCACCCACCACGACTACGGCCCCCACACCGGGGGCACCGGCAACCCCGCGTTCTTCAGCCTGGTGGGCGGGACCTCCCTCGCCGCCATCGTGAGCAACCTCGCCTGGGGGCTGGGATACTTCGGCCAGCCCCACATCGTGGTGCGCTACATGGCGCTGCGCACCCCCGCCGAGGCGAAGGGCAGCCGCCGCATCGGCATCGCCTGGATGACGCTGTGCATCGTCGGCGTCGTGGCCTCCGCCGTGGTGGCCACGGTGTTCTTTGCCCAGAACCCGGAGATCTCGGTGACGGATCAAACCAACTTCGAGACGATCTTCCTGGACATGGGCCGCATCCTCTTCCACCCGCTCATCGCCGGCCTGGTGCTCACGGCGGTGCTCGCGGCGATCATGTCCACGATGAGCTCCCAGCTCCTCGTGGTCTCCTCCTCCCTCATCGAGGATCTCTACCGCATCTTTGCCAAGAAGAAGCCCGCGGAGCACGTGCTCATCAACCTCTCCCGCACGGCCGTGGTGGCGGTCTCCCTCTTCGCCGCGCTCTGGGCCATCCACCCCAGCGACTCGATCCTGGGGCTGGTGGGCTTCGCCTGGTCCGGCTTCGGCTCGGCCTTCGGCCCGCTCATGCTCTTCGCCCTGTACTGGCCGCGCCTGAACTCCCAGGGCGCGCTGGCGGGCATGATCACCGGCGCCGTGGTGTCCTTCGCCTGGGGCATGTCCCCGCTCTCCGACGACCTCTACGAGCTGATCCCCGGCTTCGCGCTCTCCGCCCTGGCCATCTGGCTGGTCTCCCTGGCCACCGCCGCCCCGGGGCAGTCCACCCGCGAAGAGTTCCGGGCGGCCACCGAGCGCGCCGCCCTGGCGTAGGGAACCACCCCGCCCCGGGCGGAGTCTAAGGGGGTATGGTTTCCGCCGCGCGCCGCCATCGCCTTTCCCTCGGCCTGCTGCTCCTCGCCGCCACCCTCGCCCTGTGGGCTGGGCCCGCCCTGCTGCGCCCCGCGCGCACCCCGGAGGGCACCGCGCCGGGCCCGGAGCTGTCGCGCACCCTGCCCCGGGTTCCGCTGCTCCCCCAGCGCGTCACCGTGCTCGGCTACGAGCGCGAGGCCTTCGGCGCGGGCTGGGCCGCCCACCCCGCCGGGTGCAGCACCCGCGAGGCCGTGGCCCAGGCCCAGTTCGGGCCGGGATCGGTGCGCGGCTGCCGCATCGTCTCCGCCGGGACGGACCCCTATTCCGGGGAGCCGCTGGACCCCGCGTCCGTGGACATCGACCACCTCTACCCGCTCTCCGCCGCCTGGGACATGGGGGCGCACGCCTGGTCCCCGCAGCGGCGGCGGCGCTTTGCCAACGATCCGATCAACCTCGTGGCGGTCTCCCGCGAGCAGAACCGCGAGAAATCGGACCAGCTCCCCTCCCGGTGGCTGCCGCCGTTGCCCACCTCGCGCTGCTGGTACGCGCGCAGGCTGGCCCAGGTGGCGGCGGAGTACGGCCTCCCCCTGCCCCGGCACGACGCCGCCGCCCTGCGCGCCCAGTGCCGGTTTAGGGAACTCCCGGCGCGATCATTAGGCTAAGGGATACACTGTACCCCCGAAAGGCGTGATTTTTTGTACACCGTACTGCTTATCCTGCACGTACTCACGGCCGTGCTGTTCCTCGGCCCCGTCACCGTGGCGGTTTCCTCCTTCCAGGTGCACGCGGTCAAGGCCAAGGAGGGTGACGCCTCCGCCGCCGGCCTGACCCAGCTCATGCACCGCATCACCAACACCTACGGCGTGCTCTCGCTGCTGGCGCCGCTGCTCGGCGTGGCCGTGATGTTCACCGATCCCGGCGTGTACTGGAAGAACGGCGTCTTCCACGCCGCCCTGCTCCTGGCCCTCATCGCCTGGGCGATCCTCTTCTTCCTGATCCTGCCCCGGCAGAAGGCCATGATGGGCGCGCTCGGGCTGCTCGACGCCGACGAGGCCCCCGAGAGCGCCAAGAACCCCGCGCCGGTGGCCAACTGGAACAAGGCCAAGGGCCAGCTCTCCATGTTCGGCGGCATCTTCAGCCTCCTGTGGGCCATCATCCTGGTGCTGATGTTCCTCTAATCTCTGCCCGAGGCCCCTCCGAGGGGCGCGGCACACAATAAGGGCGGGTGCTCAGTAGCACCCGCCCTTAATTTACGCGTTTCCGCCGCTAGTAGCGCTCCTTGCGCCCCTCGTAGCGGCCGCGCCGATCGCCGCGCTCGTGGCGGTCGCCCCGGCGCTTGAAGTCGCGCTTGCCGCCCCGGTCGTGCCGATCGCCGCGCTGGTAGCCGCCGCGATCCCGGGGCGGACGCCCGTTATCCGGCTCGATGTTGATGAGCTGCCCGGAGATGCGGGTATCGGCCAGCCGGTCGAATACCTCGCGGGGCAGGCCCTGCGGCAGCTCCACCAGGGTGTGATCGCCAAAGATGGAGATGCGGCCGAAGTCCCGGGAGTTAAGCCCGCCCTCGTTGGCCAGGGCGCCCACGATGGCCCCGGGGCGCACGTGCTGGCGCTTGCCCACGGCCAGGCGGTACATCTTCTTGCCCGGCTCCGCCTCGAAGCGCCCGCGCCCGCCGCGGTCACCGCGATCGTCGCGGCGGCCCTCGCGGCGTCCGCCACGGCGGTCCTCGCGCTCGAAGCGATCCCGGCGGTCCTTCCGGGACTCCTTGGGCAGCTCCTTCATCAGGAACTCGTCGCCCGCCTGCGCCTGGGTGGCCAGGGCCGCGGCGATGTCCTCCAGCGGGGTGTCGTTCTTCTCCGAGTAGCTCTTGACCAGGGCGCGGAACAGCTCGATCTGCGGGTCCTCGAGGGACTGCGTGATCGAGTCCGCGAACTTGGCCTTGCGGGACTCGTTGACCTCGTCCACGGTGGGCAGGTCCATCTCCGTGAGCGGGGCGTTGGTGGCCCGCTCGATGGAGCGCAGCATGCGGCGCTCGCGCGGGGTGACAAAGAGGATCGCCTCGCCGGAGCGCCCGGCGCGGCCCGTGCGGCCGATCCGGTGCACGTAGGACTCCGTGTCGTTCGGGATGTCGTAGTTGAGCACGTGGCTGATGCGCTCCACGTCCAGGCCGCGCGCGGCCACGTCGGTGGCCACGAGGATGTCCAGGCGGCCGTCCTTGAGCTGGTCCACCGTGCGCTCGCGCTGCGCCTGGGCGATGTCGCCGTTGATCGCGGCGGCGGAGAAGCCACGGGCGCGCAGCTTTTCCGCCACCTCCTCCGTCTCGTTCTTGGTGCGCACGAACACGATCATGGCCTCGAACTCCGTCACCTCGAGGATGCGGGTCAGGGCGTCGAGCTTGTTGCGGTGCGCCACGTGCAGCCAGCGCTGCGTGATGTTGGTGTTGGTCCGGGTCTTGGACTTCACCGTGACCTCGCGCGGCTCGCGAAGGTACTGCTTGGAGATGCGGCGGATGCCCGAGGGCATGGTGGCGGAGAAGAGCGCCACCTGCTTGTCCTCCGGGGTGTCCTCCAGGATGCGCTCCACGTCCTCCTGGAAGCCCATGTTGAGCATCTCGTCGGCCTCGTCGAGCACGAGGAAGCGCAGCGCCGAGATGTCGAGGGAGCCCTTCTCCAGGTGGTCGATGACGCGGCCCGGGGTACCCACGATGATCTGGGCGCCGCGGCGCAGGCCGGAGAGCTGAATCCCGTACGCCTGACCGCCGTAGATGGGCAGCACGTGGATGTTGCCCAGGTGATCCGCGAAGGACTGGAAGGAGTCCGCCACCTGGAGCGCGAGCTCGCGCGTGGGCGCCAGGACCAGGGCCTGGGGGGAGCGCTGGGAGACGTCGATGCGGGAGAGGATCGGCAGCGCGAAGGCCGCCGTCTTGCCCGTGCCGGTCTGGGCCAGGCCCACCACGTCGTTGCCCTCCATCAGGAGGGGGATGGTCTGCGCCTGGATGGGGGAGGGATTCTCAAAGCCCACCGTGGAGACGGCCTTGAGAACGTTCTCGGGGAGCCCGAGGCTATCGAAGGTAGGTTGATCGTTGTCCGCCGCTGCGGAGTCGGTAGCCTCAGAAGTCATCGCGTCCCTGGTGTCTTGTTCCCCACCCTGCGATAGTTCCTGAGATTCCGACGCTGTCATGGTATCCGGCTCGCTCACGCCGCCGGTGGCGTTATCGGTAATGCTCATTGTTAAACCAGAATACGCTACCGCGAGGCATTTTTACGCATTGCGCAGGTAAAAAGCGGAAACACCGATGCGGGCCGGGCAGACCCCTCCCCCGACCAGGCCAGCGCCGCCCGCGGCCCGACGGAAGAAACGGCCCGGTATCCGCAAAATCCACGCCCCGGGAACCCCCGCCCACGAGTAGGGCGCGTCACAATTACGTCGCCCGCGATAATGCGCGCGAGCCTCCATCATTAGAACATGTGTTCCCCTCCGCCCTGCAGGTGTCCCAACCCCGCGCTACGGTTCGCGGCATGAAGAAATCACACGCCACCGTCACCGTCCTACCCAACCCCGCGCTCAGCCAGGCCCTGGCCCCGCACCTGCGGGATCGATACCCGGACGCCCTGGGGCGCATGCGCGCCGTCCTGCGGCACCCCCGCTGCCTGGCGCGCACGCCCTCCACGTGGCGCCCGCCCACCCTCACGCTCCCCGACCCGCTCTCCGGCGGGGACCTCGTCGTGGCCCTGACCCGGCACCGCATGGGGCCGCGCGCCCGCGCCCGCATCCGCGGCTTCGCCCCCTCCCGGCGGGCCGCCTACCTGATCTCCGCGCGCTTCAGCCGCCCCGACGGCCACCCGGCGCAGCCCGCCGCCGCCGAGGCCTGGGTGCGGGCCCTGCTCGCCGGGGAGGACGCCGCCGCGGTCCACGAGTTCCCCCGCGAGCCCGCCCCCACCTACCGCTGGTGCGTGGATGCGTTCTTTCGCCCCGTGGCCTCCCCGGCCTCGCTGTTTGCGGACGCCGCCTAGCCCGCCTACCCCACCTAGTCCTCGGCCCCGGCGCCCTCCCCGAGGTCGTGGGCCTCCACCAGCGCGTACCGGCCCACCTGCTCCATGAAGCGGGGGTTGTGGCAGGTGAGAACCACGCCCGCGCCCGCGCGCAGGCGCTCGGCCAGAATCCGGTGCAGGCGCTGCCAGCCGGGGGCATCGCAGCCCACGTCCGGCTCGTCGAGCGCCAGCACCGGCCTGCCCAGGCTCGCGGCCCCCAGGACCTGGGCGCAGCGCAGGTCGCTGGCCGAAAGATCCAGGGGGTGCGCCTCCGGGTCGATCCCCCAGCGCCGACACTCGGCCGCGCTGCCCACCATCGCCCCGGCGGCGCTGTCGATCACCTGATCCGCGCTGTGCTGGAGCGCCAGCGCCACCCGGCGCGCGGGCTCGCGCCGCCTGCCGATCCCCGGCAGGCCCGCCCGCGCGCGCCCGTCGAGCCCCGCCATGACCCGCAGCAGGGAGGTCTTGCCGCAGCCGTTGGGCCCGCGCAGCCACGTCACGGCCCCACGGCGCACGCCCACGGTCACCGGGCCCAGCCGGAAGTCCCCTCCCCGCTCGGCCACGAGCCCCGCAAAGACCTCCCGGTCCCGCCCCGGGGCCACGGGGGCGGGAAGATCGAAGGTTCGCTCCGGCACGCCGGGGCTCAGGCCGAGGCCGTCCCACCACCACGCCTCCCCCGGCAGCCCCTCCAGCGGCGCGTAGCCGAGTACCAGCACGCAGCCGCCCGCCCGCGCGATCTCTACGCACAGTCCCCGCACCGCGCTCAGGGACTCCGCGTCCAGCCCCGCGCCGGGGTTGTCCAGCACCAGCACCCCGGGACTCAGCGCCGCCGTGGTGGCCAGGGCCAGCCTCCGGGTCTGCCCGCCGGACAGGGCGGCGGGCGAGCGCTCCGCCACCTCGCTCAATCCCAAGCGCCCCAGCATCGCTGTTACACGCCGCTCCATCTCGCCCACCGGGGTGCCGCGCTGCTCCAGTCCGAAGGCGGCCTCCTCGCGCACGGTATCTCGGAGGCCACTCAGCGCCCCCTCGGCGTCCTGACCCGCCATCGCGGCGTCGGCGCGCCCGCGCACCATGTCCCGGGCGAGCCCGGACAGCCCGCTGCCGGAATCGCCCACCACCTGCACGACGCGCCCGGGCCGCACCAGCGTGTCCAGCGCCCCGGCGCCACACCGCGCGCTCACAGGGCGGCCCTCCCCGCCACCGCGACCGCGCAGCAGACCGGGGCCAGCCACCGCAGGCAGCGCTGCGCCGTGGAATCCGGCACGGGGCGCAGCACCGTGCGGGGGCCCGTGTCCCCCACGCCCAGGGCCGCCAGGGTCTCTCCGCTGCGCGCCGCCCTGCCCATCAGGACCACCACGAGGGGCACCGCCACCCGGGGCACCGCGCGCAGCCCCCACACAGAGCGGCCCGCCAGGGCGTTGGCCTCCCGGATCGTGCGCGCGGCGGCGCGCGCCTGCGGGGCCAGCTGGAGGGTGGCCGCCACCGCGTAGGCCAGCGCGCTCGGCGCGCCCGAGGCCTGGAGGGCCTTGGCCAGGTCCGCCACCCGCACCCAGGCCACCGCCGCCAGGACCGTGGAGACCAGGGCGGTAAAGCGCAGGGACAGCACCAGCGCCAGGAGGAGGCCGTCCCCGCTGAGCAGCGGGGCGATCCGCTGCCGCCCGTGCGGGGCGTGAATGATGAGCATGGACACCGCCACGGGGGCGCTTAAGGCCAGGCTCCACGCCGCCACGCGCCACCGGGGCCGCCCGCCCGCCAGCGCCCCCGCGCCCCAGGACAGGACGATGAGAACAAGGGACACCCAGGCCGTGTTGAGCCCCACCACGAGGACCCACCCGCAGGCGGCCAGGGACAGGCAGGTAAAGGGGTGCACGGGCGCACCCCGGCCGGGGGCGTTAGGCACCCTCGCCCCGCAACTGCGCCACGGTGCGCTGCGGCAGCGCCGCGATGGCCTGGCGCACCAGCGCGAACACCAGGATCTTGTCCAGGGGATCGGAGACGAAGGACTGCAGCGTGACCGAGGCCAGCAGGCTGTTGCCCATCGCCCGGAACGCGGAGACCAGCGCCCCCGTGCCCACCCCGGCGGTTCCCCCATAGACGAAGGCCGCCACCGGGGCCGCCACCATGCCGCAGACCACGCCCACCACGGCCCCCGAGAGGGCGAGCGTCCACCACCTGCGCAGCGCGCCCCGGGAGATGAGCCAGCCGCCCAGGCCGCCGGTCAGGGCGCTCGCCGCCGCGAAGGGCAGGGCCGCCGGGTTAATCAGGCCCCACACCACGGAGCTCAGGGTGCCGGTGACCAGCCCCATCAGGGGACCCGCCAGGGCCGCCACCAGGATGGTGCCCACCGCGTCCACGTAGAGCGGAATGCCGATGCTGCCCACGATCTCCCCCACCACAATGTTGAGCACGAGCGCGATGGGGATAAACGCGATGGTCCGCACCGGCAGGGCGGGAAGCGTGGCTGCGAGCAGCAGCGCCGCCCCGCCCACGTAGCCCGCCAGGGTGATAAAGGCAGGCGCGGAGCCTCCCACGGACTCCCAATCCGCGGGGCGCTCGAGCACCAGATAGAGCCAGGTGGCCGCGATGCTGAGGATGCCGAGGGCGGCCAGGATACGCTGTGACAAGCTCATAGTTACGGAAAGCTCCTTGCGGGGATACGGGATCAGGGCCCGCCCCTATGTCACCTCGGGGCGAAGCCGCGTAGCCAGGATCATACCGCACCGCCCGAGGGCGCGGCGCGGGTCACCGCGCGGATCGCGGCGCCAGCAGGGCCGCCGCCCGCAGCAGCTCCCGGTGCGCCGCCGCCACGTCCGCGTCCTGCACCAACCGGGCGTTCGGCTTCCCGCCCCAGTGCCCGCGCAGGTCCGCCACGGTGGTCCCGCGCAGCAGCTCCGAGTCCGCCTCCACATCCACCCGCACCTCGCGCGCCGTAAACGGGACCCGGCCCAGGGCGATCATGCAGGTGAACAGGTCGTGGATCTGCGCGAGGTACCCCTCGCCCTGGGCGCGGTGAAACTCGAAGTAAAAGCGCAACAGCTCCGGCAGGTCGCGGGCGATCTCGGCGCTGCCCAGCGCCGAGATCGCCGCCTCAAGGGAGGCCGGGTCGAGGGTGAAGCGCTCGGTGACCCCCAGGGAGCACACGGTGATCGGCTCCACCGCCTGGGCGAACACCCGCTTGGCGGCGTGGGGGTCCACCCACGAGTTCCACTCCGCCGTGGGCGTGGTGTTGCCCGGGTACAGGTAGGCGCCGCCCATGAGCGTCACCCGCGATCGCGGGCCCCACAGGGCCAGGTGCGTGGCCGGGCCCACCACGATCACCTGCGCCTCGGGATGGCGCCGCCACGCCTCGCGCCACGTCCGCCCCGGGTGCCGGGCGGCTTCCTCGGCGCCGCCCGGGGCGCGGAGATAGCCCAGGCCCGTGGGCCCATGCGTCTCCGGGGTGGTCACCAGATCCACGCCCAGGGGCGTGGCCTCCCCGGCCACCACGGGGACGGTCTCGATCCCGCAGCGGCGCAGGACGTAGCGGCTGTTGCGCGCGGCCTGCTCGGCGGTGGTGTTGCCCGCGGTGCAGGTGACCGCGCACAGCTCGATCTCCCCGGCGCGGTGCAGCCCGGCGAGGTACATCAGCGCCAGGGCGTCGTCGATCCCGGTGTCGCAGTCGAGGATGACCTGGGGAATTATTCCTCGTCCTCCGGCTCGTCGTCCTCCAGCTCGTCCTCCGTCTCGCCCTCGGCGGGGTCGTAGGTCTCCGGTTCCTCGTCCTCGTAATCCTCCTCGTCGAAGGGCAACAACTGCTCCTCCCAGCTCTCGGCCTGCTCGGCGGCCAGGGCCAGGACGTCGAAGAGCCGGTCGAAGTCCGTGAAGTCACCCAGCTCCAGCACCTCGTCCTCCCCCAGGTCAGCCCCCTCGCTGAGGTCGCTAAACAGCCGCTGCCGGTCCTCCTCGGAGAGCACGGCGTTGCCGTCGGACTCCCACAGCTCCTCGATGGCCTGATCCACCAGGTCGTCGAAGGTCTCCCCGGCGCTGAGGAAGCTCACCCGCGCGGTGGGGCGGCCGTCGATCAGCTCCACCAGGACGTGGATCTCGGAGTTCTCCGCCACCTCCGCGCGCACCAGGTTCGGCTCCACCGCGTCCTGATAGAACTCCAGCTCCCCGATCCGCTCGTCGGTGCCCTCCAGCAGGTCGCGCAGCACGGTGACCACCTGATCCGTGGCGATGTGGTGCGCCACGGTGTCCACCGCGTCCTCCACGGAGAACACCACGAAGACGAGCACCGCCTCGAAGTCCTCGTCGTCCTCGTCCACGTCGGCGGCGGCGATGTAGACGTTCGCGGCGGGCAGGAGGGCGTCGATCTCAACGAACTGGATCTCCACCTCGGAGGTGATGGGGACAAACAGCACCTCGCCCCCCACGCGGGACTCGATGCCGTCGGCATCGAGGGCGGCGGCGATATCCTCAAAGAAGCTCATGGTCTTTAGACACCTTCCCAGCGACAAGGAATGAACACGCCCCAGCCTAGCCCGCCCGGGCACCGCGCGCCCGTCGCCGCCATCGGCCCAGTTCATGCAGCCGGTCCCGCCCATGTTCTACGGTGGGATGCATGGTAAACCTCGTTGACCGCGATACAACGCTGTGTATCTCCCTCGCGGAGCGCCCCTCCAACCACGGAGTGCGCTTTCATAACTGGCTGTATTCCCAGCTCGGGCTGAACTATCTGTACAAGTCCATCGCCCCGGAGGACATCACCGCCGCCGTGGTGGGCATCCGAGGCCTGGGCATTCGCGGCGCGGGCGTCTCCATGCCCTACAAGGAGGAGGTCATCGACCTCCTCGACGCCCTGGACCCCTCCGCGCAGCGGCTGGGCGCCGTCAACACCATCGTCAACGACGAGGGGCGGCTCACCGGCTACAACACGGACTACATCGCCGTGAAGTCCCTGATCCAGACCCACCGGGTGGACCCCGGCCACCAGGTGGCGCTGCGCGGCTCCGGGGGCATGGCCTCCGCAGTGGCCACGGCGCTCAAGGACCTCGGCTTTGCGGGGACCATCGTGGCGCGCAACCACATGACCGGCTCCCGCCTCGCCGCGCGCCTGGGGTGGGAATTTTCCACCGAGGTGCCCCAGGAGGCCACCTTCCTGGTCAACGTCACCCCGCTGGGGATGCGCGGCGCGGAGGAGTCGGTGCAGGCGTTTAGCGACGCCGACCTCGCCCACGCCTCGGTGGTCTGCGACGCCGTGGCCATGCCCGTGACCACCCCCCTGATCTGCCGCTCCCGCACCCTGGGCATCCCCGTCATCCACGGCGGGGAGATCATCGCGCTCCAGGCCGCGGAGCAGTTCGCCCTTTACACCGGTATCACCCCCACCCCCGCGCAGGTACGCGCGGCCGAGGAATACGCACAGGAGAATCAGTAATGCCGCACACGTCCACCGATACCCCCCGCAACCCCGCCGCCCGCGCCCTCGTCACCGGGCTCGATCGGGCCGTGCGCATCCAGGCCTCCACCATCGAGGCCTACGTGGAGCGCCTGCAGCGTAAGAACCCGGGGGCCTCCCCCGAGGAGATCCAGGAGGCCCTGGACACGCACTTCATGCGCCTGGTCTCCGGCTCCGGCGCGGGGGCGGGCGGCGCGTCCGCCATCCCCGGCGTGGGCCTGCTCACCGGCGCCGCCGCCATCAGCGCGGAGTCCCTGGTGTTCCTCGACGCCGCCGCCTTCTACGCCGTGGCCAGCGCCTACGCGCACGGCGTGGACGTGCGCGACCCGGAGCGCCGCCGCATGATCGTGATGATGTGCCTGCTGGGCGCCTCCGGCACCGCCGTGGTGGACACGCTGCTGCCCGCCGGGACGGACAAGCTCTCCGCGCCGAGCGTGTCCCGGCTCTCCGGCTCCGCCCTGGGGCAGATCAACAATCGCCTGCTGCGCACCGTGCTCAGCCGCACCACCAAGCGCATGGCCGGGATGTGGGTGGGCAAGCTCATGCCGCTGGGCATCGGCGCCGTGGTCGGTCTGATCGCCAACCGCAAGATCGCCAAGCGGATGATCCGCCACACCCGCGAGGCCATGGCGGACCTCAAATCCTAAAAAGGCCCGCGCCTAACCCCCACATTCGGGGGTAAAGGGCGGGTGGCGTGACGTGCTAATCCTGGGGCCCGACCCAGAGATTCTCAAAGATGATTACAGTAGACGATTAAAGTTGAGTACGCGAGTACAACCCATCAATGAAATGAGGCGAGTAACTGCCGTGAGCAGCACGAGCAACTTCGGCCAGAATCAATGGCTAGTTGACCAGATGTACCAGCAGTGGCAGCAGGATCCGCAGTCCGTGGATCAGGAATGGCGCGATCTCTTTGCCAAGCAGGGCGCTACCCCCGCGCCCGCGTCCACCGGCGCCGCGCCCGCCCCTGCGGAGCCAGCTACAAACCTCAGCGATAAGAGCGGCGGCGCTGGCACCGCCGGGTCCGCCCCGCGCAGCGGCTCCCCGGACCGGCCCAAGCCCGTGCGCACCAAGCCGGTGTCCCCGCTCTCGGACATCACCGAGCTGCCCGAGCCCGGGGCCACCCCGCTCAAGGGCACCTTTAAGGCCATCGCCAAGAACATGGAGGAATCCCTGGCGATTCCCACCGCCACCACGGTGCGCGACATGCCCGCCCGGCTCATGTTCGAAAACCGCGCGATCATCAACGATCACCTGCGCCGCACCAGCGGCGGGAAGATCTCCTTCACCCACATCATCGGCTGGGCGCTCATCAAGGCCACCCAGATTCACCCCTCGATGAACGTGCGCTACGAGGTCAACGACTCCGGCAAGCCCACCGTGGTCAACCCCGAGCACATCAACCTGGGCCTGGCCATCGACCTCCCTCAGAAGGACGGCGCGCGCGCCCTGGTGGTGGCCGCCATCAAGGAAACGGAAAAGATGAGCTTCCACGAGTTCGTGGACGCTTACGAGGACATCGTGGCGCGTTCCCGCAAGAACAAGCTCACGATGGACGACTTCCAGGGCGTGACCATCTCCCTGACCAACCCCGGCGGCATCGGCACCCGCCACTCCATCCCCCGCCTGACCAAGGGCCAGGGCACCATCATCGGCGTGGGCGCGATGGACTACCCCGCCGAGTTCGCCGGCGCCTCCACCGACCGCCTGGCGGAGCTGGGCGTGGGCAAGCTCGTGACCATCACCTCCACCTACGATCACCGCGTGATCCAGGGCGCGGAGTCCGGCGAGTTCCTGCGCGAGATGTCCCGCCTGCTGGTGGACGACGAGTTCTACGACGAGATCTTCAAGGCCATGGGGATCCCCTACTCCCCCATGCGCTGGGCCCAGGACGTGCCCAACCAGGGCATCGACAAGAACACCCGCGTGATCCAGCTCATCGAGGCCTACCGCTCGCGCGGGCACCTCATCGCGGACACCAACCCGCTGCACTGGCAGCAGCCCGGGCTCCCCGTCCCCGATCACAGCGACCTCAACATCGAGTCCCACGGCCTGACCATCTGGGACCTGGACCGCATGTTCAACGTGGGCGGCTTCGGCGGCAAGGAGACCATGACGCTACGCGAGGTGCTCTCGCGCCTGCGCGCCGCCTACACCCTCAAGGTGGGCTCCGAGTACATGCACATCATGGACAAGGACGAGCGCCACTGGCTCCAGGATCGCCTGGAGGCGGGCATGCCCAAGCCCACCACCGCCGAGCAGAAGTACATCCTGCAGAAGCTCAACGCCGCCGAGGCCTTCGAGAACTTCCTGCAGACCAAGTACGTGGGCCAAAAGCGCTTCTCCCTGGAGGGCGCGGAATCCCTCATCCCGCTCATGGACGCCTCCATCGACACCGCCGCCGGGCAGGGCCTGGACGAGGTGGTCATCGGCATGCCCCACCGCGGTCGCCTCAACGTGCTGTTCAACATCGTGGGCAAGCCGCTGGCCCAGATCTTCAACGAGTTCGAGGGCAACATGAAGCAGGGGCAGATCGGCGGCTCCGGCGACGTGAAGTACCACCTCGGCGCCGAGGGCGAGCACCTGCAGATGTTCGGCGACGGCGAGATCAAGGTCACCCTCACCGCCAACCCCTCTCACCTGGAGGCCGTGGACCCGGTGATGGAGGGCATCGCCCGCGCCAAGCAGGACATCCTGGACAAGGGCGAGGACGGCTACTCCGTCATGCCCCTCATGCTGCACGGCGACGCCTCCTTCGCCGGCCTGGGCATCGTGCAGGAGACCCTCAACCTGGCCCAGCTCCGCGGCTACACCGTGGGCGGCACCGTGCACGTGGTGGTGAACAACCAGATCGGCTTTACCACCACGCCGGACTCCAGCCGCTCCTCCTACTACTCCACGGACCTCGCCAAGGCGTACGACTGCCCGGTGTTCCACGTCAACGGAGACGACCCGGAGGCCGTGGTGTGGGTGGGCAACCTCGCCACCGAGTACCGCCGCCGCTTCGGCAAGGACGTGTTCATCGACCTGATCTGCTACCGCCGCCGCGGCCACAACGAGGCGGACGACCCCTCGATGACGCAGCCCACCATGTACGCCCAGATCGAGAACCGCCCCTCGGTGCGCGCCCAGTACACCGAGGACCTCATCGGGCGCGGCGACCTCAACACCGAGGACGCCGAGGCCGCCGCGCGCGACTTCCACGATCAGATGGAGTCCGTGTTCAACGAGGTCAAGGAGAGCGAGAAGAAGGGCGCCCAGGAGCAGACGGGCATCACCTCCTCCCAGCAGCTCACCCGGGGCCTGGACACCTCCATCTCCCGCTCCGAGCTGGTAGAGATCGGAGAGGCCTACGCCCACCCGACCGAGGGCTTCACGCTGCACCGCCGCGTGCAGAAGGTCGCCGAGCAGCGCGCCGCCTCCGTGCGCGAGGGCGGCATCGACTGGGGCTGGGCGGAGCTGATCGCCTTCTCCTCCCTGGCCAACTCCGGCAAGCTGGTGCGCCTGGCCGGCGAGGATTCCCGCCGCGGCACCTTCACCCAGCGCCACGCGGTGCTCTTCGACCCGAACACCGGCGCCGAGGCGAACCCGCTGGCGGACCTCGCCGCCAGCAAGGGCAACGGCGGGCGCTTCCTGGTGTACAACTCCGCGCTGACGGAGTACGCCGGGATGGGCTTCGAGTACGGCTACTCCGTGGGCAACCCGGACGCGCTGGTGGCCTGGGAGGCGCAGTTCGGCGACTTCGCCAACGGCGCCCAGACCATCATCGACGAGTACGTCTCCTCCGGCGAGGCCAAGTGGGGCCAGCTCTCCTCCGTGGTGCTGCTGCTGCCCCACGGCTACGAGGGCCAGGGGCCGGACCACTCCTCCGCCCGCATCGAGCGCTTCCTGCAGCTTGCCGCCGAGGGCTCCATGACCATCGCGCAGCCCTCCACCCCGGCCAACTACTTCCACCTCCTGCGCCGCCACGCGCTGGGCACCATGAAGCGCCCGCTGGTGGTGTTCACGCCGAAGTCCATGCTGCGCAACAAGGCCGCGGTCTCCGCGCCGGAGGACTTCACCGAGGTCACCGCCTTCCAGTCCGTGATCAACGATCCGAACAAGGTGGATCGCTCCGGCAAGGCCGTGGGCGATACCGAGAAGGTGCGCACCATCCTGCTGGTCTCCGGCAAGCTCTACTGGGAGCTGGAGAAGCGCCGGGCCAAGGAGGGGCGCGAGGACGTGGCGATCGTGCGCGTGGAGATGCTGCACCCGATCCCCTTCAACCGCCTGAGCGAGGCCTTCGCGTGCTACCCGAACGCCGAGGAGATCGTGTTCTGCCAGGATGAGCCCGCCAACCAGGGCCCGTGGCCCTTCCTGCACGAGCACCTGCCGGAGCTGATCCCGGATCTGCTGCCGCTGCGCCGCGTGTCTCGCCGCGCGCAGTCCTCCACCGCCACCGGCATCGCCAAGGTGCACCAGGCGGAGCAGGAGCAACTGCTCAACGAGGTATTCAAGCGCTAGGCGCGGCCGCGCGAGGATAAGGCGGGAGCGAGTCGGTGTCCGGCTCGCTCCCGCCTCGTCTATGCCCCGTGCCTGTGTTCCGCGCTCGCAGGGGCTTCGTCGAGGGGGTTCCCGGCCCCACGGCGCGACGGGCCGCGCGCACCCTCCGCCCACTCCCCAGACACCCCGGCCCCGGGCGCCTAGACGGAGGCGTTGTCCCGGTACCACTGCTCCGCCGTGGCCCGCACGTCCCCGGACTCCCGCACCTCCTCCACCAGGGTCTCCACGTCGTGCGTGGTGATGAGGCGGGTCAGGCGGTTCATCTCCTTGAGCCCCTCCCGTCCCACGCTGAGCTTGCGGAACACCGGCAGGATGCTCTGCGGCAGCACGTCGTCCTCCGGGACCTCGTCCGCGCAGCCCTGGGCCGGGGAGGGGTCGGGCACCCCGTACTCGTAGCCCAGGGTGCCCATCAGGGTCTCGTAGGTCCGCTCGAGCCCCTCCTGGGAGTTCGGGTTGCTGTCGTCTCCCCCCATCTCCTCCCTCAGCTCCTCCGCCTGGTGCGGGGAGGAGTGGGAGAGCAGCTCCCCGGTGCACCCCACCACCATGTCCACCTCGGGGTCGAGCAGCCACTGCAGCCGGTCCTTGCCGGGGTAGTCCCGCACCTCCACGGTGGCGGCCACGTTTTCCTCCGCCATCGCCATGCGGTACAGGTGCGCCAGCGCCTGCTGCTCCGGGGAATCCGTGGCCGCCGCGATGCGGATGCCCGCGGGCACGTCCGTGACGTCGGGGCTTTCCGGCTCCGCCGAGGTACACGACGTCAGCGCCACGGCGAGAATCGCTGGTGCGGCCACGAAGGAAAACGGGAGGGACCGGCGGCTGTTCATGCCCGCTAAGCCTACTCCCCCGCGCCGGCCCCACCCAGGTTCATCCGGGCGATGGCGTCGCGCGCCCGCGGGGCCAGGTCCGGCTCGCAGAGGACGTCGTAGCGCCCGGCCACGATGGTGGTCGCGGAGGTGAAGTCCCGCTGTCCCCGGCTCAGCGCGTAGGGCACGGCGGCCATGACCACGCCAAAGACCGCGCCCATGACGATGCCGGTGAGGATCGGCGCGGCGTAGGTGGAGTTGAAGATGCCCAGGAGCAGGCCGATGAACACGCCCATCCAGGCACCGGACATCGCTCCCCCGCCGAGCACGCGGCCCCAGGTCAACCGGCCCGTGACCGATTCCACCTCCATGAGGTCCACGCCCACGATGGTGAGCTTGTCCACGGGGAAGTTCTGATCGGAGAGGGTGTCCACCGCCCGCTGCGCCCGGGCGTAGCTCTCAAAGCTGCCCACCGGCCAGCCGGAGGGGCGCTCGCGGAGGAGGGGGTTGCGGCCGCGCGGGGGCGTCGTCATGGGGATCATCCTTCGCTCGAATCGGTGATCATGCTCTATGGTGAACGCCGCCAGGGGAACAAAAGTTCCCCCGCTGCTAAACTGTGGCCCCATGAGTGCAGTCACCCGCGTCTATTCCGGCAGGCTCTCCGGCATGGTGGTGCGCGGCCCCGATATGGACGCCATCGGGCGCGTGCGCGACGTCGTGGTCACCATCCGCCCCGAGGGGCACGTCTCCCGAGCCCTGGGTCTGGTGGTGGAGCTGGTGAACAAGCGGCGCATCTTCGTGCCCATGCTGCGCATCGCCGCCATCGAGCCCGGAGACATCACGCTGGCCACCGGCTCCGTGTCCATGCGGTCCTTCCAGCCCCGCGCCGGGGAGCTCACCATCATGGGCGACCTGGTGGGCTCCAAGGTGCACACGGACGAGCCGGAGCTGGAGCACCTGCACGGCCGGGCCGTGGAGATCGCGGACGTGGAGTTGGAGCGCACCCGCACCCGCGACTGGGTGCTCTCCCGCGTGGCGGTGTTCGGCGCGCGGCAGGGCTTCCGCTCCCGCGAGCTGTTCACCGTGGACTGGCAGTACGTGCACGGCATCACGGCGGCGGGCGTGGGCCGGTCCAGCACGCTGGCCGATACCATCGCGGCCTTCGAGGACATGCGCCCGGCGGACGTGGCCAACTACCTCCACTCCCTGCCCTCCTCCCAGCGCAACCAGCTCGCCAACGAGCTCGACGACGACCGCCTGGCGGACATCCTCCAGGAGATGCCCGACGAGCGCCAGGCCGAGCTGCTCGAGACCCTCGACATCGAGCGCGCCGCCGACGTGCTCGAGGAGATGGACCCGGACGACGCCGCCGACATCCTCCAGGAGCTGCCCGATAACACCGCCGAGGTGCTCCTCGAGCTGATGGACCCCGAGGAGTCCGCCCCCGTGCGCCGCCTGATGAGCTTCTCCCCGGACACCGTGGGCGCGCTGATGACCCCGGAGCCGCTCATCCTCTCCCCGCAGACCACCGTGGCGGAGGCCCTGGCCCTGGCCCGCAACCCGGAGCTGCCCACCTCGCTGGCCTCCCTCGTGTTCGTGGTGCGCCCGCCCACGGCCACCCCCACCGGGCGCTACCTGGGCTGCGTGCACCTCCAGAAGCTGCTGCGCGAGCCCCCGTCCACCCTCATCTCCGGCATCCTCGACCCAGATCTCCCGCCGCTGTACGCGGACGACGATCAGGAGACCGCCGCGCGCTACTTTGCCACCTACAACCTGGTGTGCGGCCCGGTCATCGACGAGGACCAGCACCTGCTCGGCGCGGTGGCGGTGGACGACCTGCTCGATCACCTGCTGCCGGAGAACTGGCGCGAGCACGGCCTGCGCCCGGAGAACCCCGCCCCCTAACCACCCGAGCTGAGGAGAACCATCATGGCCGAGCGCGAGCGCACGCACTTCCTGGATACCCCGGTGGCGGGCACCAGGCGAAGGCTCATCACCATCAATGACGACGCCGTGGGCGCCATGGCGGAGAAGGTGGCCCGCTTCTTTGGCACGGGCCGCTACCTCATGTGGCAGACCGTGGTGGTGATCGTGTGGATCGCCCTCAACGTGGGCGCGTTCTGGTGGAACTGGGACCCCTACCCCTTCATCCTGCTGAACCTGGCCTTTTCCACCCAGGCCGCCTACGCCGCCCCGCTGATCCTGCTGGCCCAGAACCGCCAGGAGGACCGGGACAAGGTGGCGCTGAACAACGACCGCCGCCGGGCCGAGCAGACCAAGGCGGACACCGAGTTCCTGGTCAGGGAGCTGGCGGGCGTGCGCCTGGCGGTGGGCGACATGGTCTCCCGCGACTACCTGCGCCACGAGCTGGAGGACGTCCACGCCCTGCTCGAGCGCATCGAGGCCAAGCTGGACGACGCCGCCGCGCAGGCCATGGAGTCCCCGCTGGAGCTGCGGGAGCCCACGCAGGGCGACCTGAGCGAGGAGCCTCGTCCCTAGCGGGGAGTAGGATAAACGTGATGTCTACCCTGAGCGAATCTGATGTACGCAAGGCCCTGTCCCGGGTGGAGGACCCCGAGCTGGGCAGGCCCATTACGGAGCTGGGGATGGTCAAGTCCATCTCCATCGAGGGCGGCGCGGTGGCCGTGGAGATCTACCTGACCATCGCGGGCTGCCCCATGCGCGACACCCTCCAGACCAACACCCGCGCCGCCGTGGCGGAGCTGGACGGCGTGGAGTCCGTGACGGTGACCACGGACGTGATGAGCGACGAGCAGCGCCGGGAGCTGCGCACCCGGCTTCGCGGCTCCGGCGCCGAGCCGGTCATCCCCTTCGCCCAGCCGGACTCCACCACCCGCGTGTTCGCGGTGGCCTCGGGCAAGGGCGGGGTGGGCAAGTCCTCCGTGACGGTCAACCTCGCCACCGCCCTGGCCGCGCGCGGGCTGCGCGTGGGCATCGTGGACGCGGACATCTACGGGCACTCGGTGCCGCACCTCATGGGCTCCGAGCAGCCCCCCACGGTGATGGAGGAGGACATGATCCTGCCGCCCATCGCCCACGACGTCAAGTTCATCTCCATCGGGCAGTTCGTGGAGGGCAACGCCCCGGTGGTGTGGCGCGGCCCCATGCTGCACCGCGCCATCCAGCAGTTCCTCACCGACGTGTTCTGGGGGGATCTGGACGTCCTCCTGCTCGACCTGCCCCCCGGCACCGGCGACGTGGCCATCTCCGTGGCGCAGTTGGTGCCCAACGCGGAGCTGCTCATCGTCACCACGCCGCAGGCCGCCGCCGCCGAGGTGGCCGAGCGGGCGGGCTCGATCAGCCAGCAGACCCGGCAGCGGGTGGCGGGCGTGGTGGAGAACATGTCCGCGATGGTGATGCCGGACGGCAGCACCATGGAGGTCTTTGGCTCCGGCGGCGGCGAGCGCGTGGCGGAGCGCCTGAGCGCGCTGACCGGCGCCACGGTGCCGCTGCTCGGGCAGATCCCCCTCGACCCCGCGCTGCGGGTGCACGGGGACACCGGCACCCCGGTGGCGATCAGCGAGCCGGACTCCCCCGCCGGGCGGGCCTGCGCGGCGCTGGCGGAGAAGATCGCGGTGCGCCGCCACTCGCTGGCGGGAAAGCCCCTGGGGCTGGGCGTGCAGCGGAGGCCCTAGGACCCGCGCTAGCGCCCGCGCTCACATGATGTCCGCCCAGTCGAAGCCGCCGTCGTTCCCGGCTCCCTCCGCGCGGGGGGCCGTCGGCCGCGCGGGGGCTGCAGGGGTGCCGCCGGTGCCGGAGGGGGCCTCCTTGGCGCGATCCTCGGCCCGCTGCTTGCGGCGGTGGGCCTGCCCGGCGGTGTCCTGCGCCATGATCTTCTTGGGGTCGAAGGAGTCCATGAACTCCTCGTCGCCGTCGAACAGCGCCTTGGTCAGCGCCGCGCGCGGCCCCATGCGCTGCCACTTGGCCACCTCGGAGAGGGGCTTGCGGAACTCCTCGAACTCCTCCCCCAGGTCGCCGCTCAGCTCGGCCTTGGCGTTGTTGATGGCCTTGCGCGCGGCGTAGACGGCGGCGCGCACGTCCTGGATGAGCCCGGGCAGGCGCTCGGGACCGATCACGATCAACCCCAGTACGAGGATCGCAAAGACTTCCGTCCACCCAATGCTTGAGAACACTCTTCAACCTTAAGGGATCAACGCAAACCGGTGTTCTTCCGCACGGTGCGCATGAACACCTCCACCTTGTCCAGCATGGTCTCCGGGCGCGGGGTGGGAATCTCCTCCGCACCGGGACCGGGCGCGCACGCCCCCTTGGCGATGTCGTGCAGCCGCCCCAGCAGCTCGCTGGGGGCGCGGACGTCGGCGGTCCAGTTCGCCTCGTGCAGGGCCTTAGCGGCCAGGCGCTGGCGGTGCACCTCGCGGCGGCACTCGCCGCAGTGCACGAGGTGGGCGCGGGCGCGGTGGAGCGCGCCGTCGCACATCTCGCCGTCCACGAAGGCCGCCACGGCCTCCGGGTTGAGGTGATCCACGGAGGCAAAGACACGGGGCCGCCGCGCCCGGCGCTCCCACCCGTGCGTCTCGAAGCTCATGGTGCCCAACGCTACCCCTCTCCCGGCGCCTAGCGCTGCACGCTCGGCAGCAGCAGGCGGGCGTCCTCGCTGCCCTCGGCGGCGCTTTCCAGGCTGGCGCGCAACTGCGAGCGTCCCCGGTGGATGCGGGAGCGCACGGTACCCATCTTGACGCCCAGGGTGTCCGCGATCTCCTCGTAGCTCATTCCCACCACGTCGCAGAGCACCACGGCCACCCGGAAGTCCGGGGCGAGCTGGTCCAGGGCCTCCTGCAGCACGGGGTTGAGGTGGTTGACGTGGTAGGCCTGCTCCGGGGTCATGTCCGTGCCGGGCACCCGCTCGTAGTCCTCGGGCAGCGCCTCCATGCGGATCTTGTTGCGGTGGCGCACCATGTCCAGGAAGAGGTTGGTGGTGATGCGGTGCAGCCACCCCCGGAAGGTGCCCGGCTGGTAGTGCTTGAGGGAGCGAAAGACGCGCATGAAGGTCTCCTGCGTGAGGTCCTCCGCGTCGTGCTGGTCGCCGCTGAGCCGGTAGGCCAGGCGGTAGACGCTGTCCGCGTGCTCGGCCACCAGCTCCCCCCAGGAGGGCATGTCCCCCGTTCCGGCGTCGAAGGCCGCGGTGCCGGTGAGCGCCTCGTCCTCGTGGGTGCCCGTGCCGGGCGCGGCCAGCTCATCGCCGTCGTGGGTCATCATGGGCTCTATCTTGCCAAGGACGCCTCCCAAAGGCCATTGAGCCCGCGTAGAGATCTCTGTGAACCCGGCGGCCCTCCCGCGCGCGCCCTGCCGCTGGCGGCGCGGTCGCCGCCCTACACTAAGGGGCGTGACTGAAACAGCCTTCGATTCCCTCCGAGATTTCATCAATTCCCTCCCCGCCGCCCACGGCGAGGGGCCGGAAGCGAGCATCGATGAGGCCATCACCACGGCGCGGCGCGACGCCGAGGAGTACGGGCTTGCCGCCCCCGACCATCTCACCGGCATGCTCCTGAGCACGCTCGCGGCCGCCGCCGGGGGCCCCAAGCCCACGGGCGCCATCGCCCTGACCCCCTCGCTGGCGGTGGTCGGGCTCTACCTGCTGCGCGGCATGCCGAATCAGGGCACGGTGACCTGCATCGACCCGGAGGCCGAGCACCAGCGCCAGGCCAGGGAGGCCTTCCGCGCGGCGGGCTTTGGCCCCTCGCGCGGCCGCTTCCTGCCCTCCCGCCCGGTGGACGTGCTCTCCCGCATGGCCCCGGCCAGCTATCACCTGGTGTACGCGGAGGTGGACCCGGTGGACCTGCGCGCGGTGATCGACGCCGCCTGGCCGCTGCTGACCCCCGGCGGCACGCTGGTGCTGGCCGACGCCCTGCTGGACGCCACGGTGGCCGACGCCTCCCGCAAGGATCAGTCCACCTCCGCCGCCCGCGCCGCCCAGGAACACCTGCGCACCTTTGAGGGGCGCGCCGTGGTGTCTCACCTCCCGCTCGGGGCCGGAATGACGCTGGTCACGAGGCTGCCGTAGGTCCCCCTCGGGCCCTCATGCAGGAAGCCGCCGACGTGACTATCCTCGGGCGGCATGGGAACGCAACGATCTTTCCCCACCCAGCGGCACACCATCTTCCAAAACTCCCTCATGACCGCGCTGCTGGATGGCATTTACGACGGCGAGATGACGGTGGGCGAGCTGCTGGGCCACGGGAACTTCGGCATCGGCACCTTCGACGCCCTGGATGGGGAGATGATCGTTCTCGACGGGGTCTGCTACCAGGTGCGCGGCGACGGCAGCGCCGCCCGGGCGGCCTTGGAGCAGCGCTCCCCGTTCACGGTGATGACGAACTTTGTTCCCCACATCGCCGCCACCCCTCCGCCCGGGCTGCGCCGCGAGGAGCTGGCCGGGTTCATCGACGAGCTGCAACCCAGCGAGAACTACATGTACGCGGTGCGGATCACCGGCCGGTTCAGCGAGGTGCGCGTGCGCACGGTGACCCGGCAGTCCAAGCCCTACCGCCCCATGGTGGAGGCCACCGGGGACGACGCCGAGCTGTGCTTCCGCGACGTGGAGGGCACCGTCGCGGGCTTTCGCACCCCGGTCTATGAGAAGGGCATCGGGGTGCCCGGCTGCCACGCGCACTTCATCGACTCCGCGCGCACCAAGGGCGGGCACGTCCTGGACTTCACCCTGGGCTCCGGCGCGGTGGAGCTGTGCCCCGGCACGGACCTCTCCCTGCGGCTGCCCCTGACCAGCGACTTCTCCCGGGCGGCGCTGGCCCCCGAGGACCTCGACCACCAAATCCACACCACCGAGATTAAAAAGTAACCCCAGAAAGGCGCCCCCATGAGCATCGATCAGTACCGCCCCGAGCTTCACCTCACCGCCGAGGTGGGCGTGCTCGACGCCCCCGCCGCCGTGCTCCTCGACGGCGATACCTGGCACGTCTTTCACCAGTACCGCCCGCACCCGCAGGCCCCGGCCCGGTGGGGGCACCAGTTCTCGGAGGACACCCCCTACGAGTGGGAGGAGTGCGACGACGTCCTGGCCCCCGGCGAGGAGGAGGCCAAGGTGCGCGCGGGCTCCGTGGCCGCGATCGACGGCGGGCTGAGCCTGTACTTCACCTCCGTGGCCCAGCAGCAGGACACCCACCAGACCACGGAGATCCACCTGGCCCGCATCGAGAACCTCCCGGCCACCACCGCCGACCTCTCCGAGGACCCCCTGGCCCTGGACCCCCAGGTGCGCCGCCTCGGGAGCGTGGTGGGCGACGACCTGGGGGCGAGCGCCGGGATCACCAACTTCCGCTCCCCCTGCGTGGTGCCGGACTGGGTCACCCACGAGGACCGGGACGAGGGCCACGCGGGCTGGCTCATGCTGGCGGTCACCGGCACCATGGAGCGGCCCGACCTGGCCATGCTGCACTCCTCCAACGGGGTGGACTGGACGCTGCAGGGCCCCCTGCGCTTCGAGGGCGCCACCGGCATCGACCCCGAGGCCCGCATCGTCTCCCCCCGCATCCTGCGCCTGCGCGACGAGGTGGACGGCAAGATCCACGACGTTTTGCTGGTGACCCTGGAAAGCGAGGGCATCGACGTCTCCGGCTACCTGGTGGGCCGCCTGCACCAGGCGGTGTTCACCGTGGGCCGCCCCTTCCGCCGCATGGACTACGGGCACGACTTCACCCGGCCGCGCAACACCACCTTCACCCCCGGCACCATCGAGGAGGACGAGCGCTTTGACCGCGCCGCCGTGGTGGGGCTGCTCAACGGCGTGGGCCGCCTGGACGATCCCACCGCGCACCGCAGCCTGGCGGCGGAGGGCTGGGCCAACGCCATGTCCATCCCGCGCGTGACCACGCTGCAGGGCGGGGTGCTGTTCCAGACCCCCGCCGCGGGGCTCGTGGAGCAGATCACGCACACGCGCAGCGCGCAGTCCTGGACCGGGCTGTGCGAGGTGCCCGATGGCTCGGAGGTCATGGTCGAGCTGATCGACGCCGCCGGCGCCACCGCCGCCCGGGTGGCCCACCGGGGCGGCGTGCTCGAGCTGGACCGCTCGATGAACCCCCACCACGCCGGGGACGCCCCCGCCACCGCCGAGCTGGCGGAGGGGGACTCCGATTCCCTGACCATCATCGCGGACGGCTCCACCGTGGAGGTCTTTGCCGACGGCGGGGCCGTGTCCATGGCGAGCCGCGTGTACATCGAGGGCGGGTGCGCGGAGATCCGCGTGACCGAGCGCGGCGAGGCGAGCGTGGAGCGCAGCTTTGCGCGCTCCGCCGGGTCCCTGGATTCCTCCCGGCTGCCGGACTGGGCGGAGGAGGAGCTCGACGCCGAGTTTTAAGGGCCCTTGGGCCCGGGAATACCTGGTCCGGGCGCGGCGGCCAGCGGGGGGGCGACTAGGCGCGGCCCAGGCGGGTGATGGTGGCGCGCGCCGTGACCGTCATGGTGGGGGGCAGCGCCTCGATCCGGCGCCGCAGCTCGGCGGGCTCGATGTGGCGGGCGGACGGGCTCATGCCGATCTGCGCGCCGATGGAGGCCTGGTCCAGGGTCATGGGGAACTCGATCGTGCGGGGCTCCTGCGTCACGGCGAGGTGACCGGCGGCCTGCTCGATCAGGCGATCCACCTTGCCCTTTTCCACGTCGATGATCCCCAGCGGCTCGCGCAGCTCGGAGAGGTGCCCCGCGTCCGCGGTGAGCACCACGACCTCGCCGCCGGGGGTGAGCACGCGGGCGAACTCCTCGGCGTTGCGCGGCGCGAAGATCACGGTGAGCACGTCCACGGAGGAGTCGCGCAGCGGCAGGCGCGACCAGGCGTCCGCCACCACCGCGCCCACGCGCGGGTGGCACTTGGCCAGGTGGCGGGCGGCGGGCACGGAGACGTCCAGGCCCACGCCCCGCGCGCCCACCACGGTGTCCAGCGTGTGCGCGAGGTAGTAGCCGGTTCCCGCGCCCACCTCGCAGATCACCGGGTGGGCGTCGTCGGGCACGCCCGCGTCCTCCAGGGCGTCGTCCACCGCGTGGGTGACCGCCTCCACAAAGGGTGCAAAGTGTCCCCGGCTTAGGAAGGTCTCGCGGTTGCGGATCATCTCCACGTCGTCCCCGGAGTGCCGCAGCCCGGCGCCCCCGGCGAGCGTGACGTAGCCCTGGCGGGCAATGTCATAGCTGTGGCCGGATTCGGAGACGAGGCGGCGGTAATCGTCCTCGCCCCGCAGCGGGGTGCCGTCGATCGGGTCGGCCAAAACGTCGATGACATCGTGAAGCATAGGGGGCGGCTACTCCTGTCGGTGCGCGTGGGTGATTCCTCCCACAGAATATCGGGTGGGCCTAGTGGCCCGCATCAGCGGCCTGGCTCAGCAGCTCGCTAAGCTCCGCGGCCTCCTCGTGAGACATCTCCACCACGAGCCTCCCGCCCCCGTCGGAGGGAATGCGCATGACGATCTTGCGGTTTTCCACCACGGCTTCCATCGGTCCGCCGCCGGTGCGGGGCTTCATCGCTGCCATTTGAACAAGGCTCCTTGGGTGTTTCTACAGGTACGTGAACCCAGCCTAGTCACTTTGGGCGGCGCGTCGCTGGGCCGCCTGCGCCTCCAGCTCCTCCACGCGCCGCCACAGCTCCTCGATCACGGCGTCCACCTGATCCGGGCGGTAGCCCCGAATCACCAGGTCAAAGCGCACGTCGTCGAGGTCGCCCCGGGCCAGCGCCTCCCGGTTCTTCTCCCGCACGCGCGGGCTCTCCTCCATCGGGGCCTCCACCTCGCCGCGCCCGAAGATCCGGCCCCAGGCCCAGGTGCCCACCACGGTCAGGGCGCACAGCACCACGACCAAGAGCACCCACATCAAAACCATCACTGCTCCCTGTACTCCTTACTCGGACTTCCACCGGCCGGACAGCGGGGGACGCTGTGGCACCGAGGCCCCGCCCACCCCGGCGCGATCCAGGATCGTCGCCGCCACGACGTCGGCCATCGGCCCCAGCTCCTCCAGGGGGCGGTTGCGGTGCCGCCGCGCGCCGAGGTCCACCTGGGCGATGGCCCCCGCGCCGTGGCACAGGGCGACGTCGATCAGCAGGCCCGCCTCCACTCCGTATCC
This sequence comes from Corynebacterium mastitidis DSM 44356, assembly GCF_000375365.1. Lineage (GTDB taxonomy): Bacteria > Actinomycetota > Actinomycetes > Mycobacteriales > Mycobacteriaceae > Corynebacterium > Corynebacterium mastitidis. The sequence goes on from NZ_AQXB01000005.1 coordinate 184,753, forward strand.
CGCCACAAAGGGCAATTCTACGGCCACGCCGCGCCGGATCGCGTATTCCCCGCCCAGGGGCTGGCGCACGTGAGCGAGCTGCGGGAACAGCGCCCGCAGCAGCGGCTTGGCGGTCAGCTCCGTCACGCGACCCCCGGCCCCGCGCCGCCCGTCCAACAGCCGCGCGTAGTCCGCCTTGACCAGGGCCACGGCGGGATCGCCAAAGGGCTCGCTCAGGGCGCGCACCATGCCCGAGGCGGGGGCGGTGAGGTCGGCGTCGAGGAACACCACCACCTCCCCGGTGGTGGCCGCCACGCCGCGCCACAGGGACTCCCCCTTGCCCGGCACCGGCTCTACCCCGGGGAGGGCCTCGCGCCAGTTGAGCACCCGGGCCCCGGCCTCGCGGGCGCGGGCGGCGGTGGCGTCGCGCGAGTCCGCGTCGATCACCACCACCTCGGCGGGCTCGTCGCTCAGCGCCGCCCGCACCACCCGGGCCACCGTGGCCTCCTCGTTCAGAGCGGGGATGACCACGCTGACCGAGCACCGTGCCGTCATACCAGGCCCCGGATCGTGGCCAGCGGGGCCATCGTGCCCTGGATGGCGGCGGTCATGCGCACCACGTCCGCGGTCTGCGCCACCTCGTGTACCCGAAAGGCCGCCACGCCGCGCGCCGCCGCCCAGGCGGTGGCCGCCAGCGTGCCCGCCACGCGCTCGCGCAGGGGGCGATCCAGGGTCTCCCCCACGAAGTCCTTGTTGGACAGCGCCATGAGCACCGGCCACCCGGTGGACACCAGCTCGTCCACCCGGCGCAGCAGCTCCAGGCCGTGAAAGGAGTTCTTGCCGAAGTCGTGCGTGGGGTCGATAAAGATCTTCTCCCCCGGCACCCCGCAGGCCACCGCGCGCTCGGCCAGGGCCGTGGTCTCCGCGATGACGTCGGCCACCACGTCGTCGTAGTGCACCCGGTGCGGGCGGGTGCGCGGGGTCGCCCCGCCGGTGTGCGAGCACACGTACCCGACCCGGTGCGCCCCGGCCACCTCCACCAGCTCCGGGTCCGCCCCCGCCCAGGTGTCGTTAACCAGGCCCGCCCCCGCGGCGATCGCCTCCTGGGCCACCTCCGCGCGCCAGGTGTCCACGGAGATAAGCGCCTCGGGGTGGTCGCGGTGAAGCTGGGCGATCACGGGGACCACGCGCTCGATCTCCTCCCGCGCGTCCACCGTGGGCCCGGGGCCCGCCTTTACACCGCCGACGTCGATGATCGACGCCCCCTGGGCCAGCATCTCCTCGGCCCGGCTCAGGGCCTCCTCGTGGCGATACGTGGCGCCCCGGTCGTAAAAGGAGTCCGGGGTGCAGTTGACGATCGCCATGATCCGGGGCAGCCCTGCGCCGCCGCCCTGCGCAGCGCTCATTCCCCGGCGCCCCCGTCCGCAGTGCGCTCCCGCTGCGGGCCGCGCGGGCGCGACGCCGCCTTGATGTGCGCCACGGCCTCCGCCACGGAGTCGGTGACCAGGAACAGCTCCGCGTCCTGCGGGGACATCATCTTCTCCGCCACCAGGCGCTCCCGCAGCCAGCGGATCAGCCCGCCCCAGTACTCGGTGCCCAGCAGCACGATGGGGTAATCGCTCATCTTCCCCGTCTGGACCATGCAGAGCACCTCGAACAGCTCGTCGAGCGTGCCCATGCCCCCGGGCAGGCAGACGAAGCCCTGGGAGTACTTGAGGAACATCACCTTGCGCACGAAGAAATAGCGGAAGTTCAGGCCCACGTCCACCCACTCGTTGAGGCGCTGCTCGTGCGGCAGCTCGATGCCCAGGCCCACGGAGAGCCCGCCCGCCTCCCGCGCGCCCCTGTTCGGGGCCTCCATGAGGCCGGGGCCGCCCCCGGTGACCACCGCGTAGTTCGCCTCCGCCAGGGCGCGCCCCAGCTCCATGCCCAGCGCGTAGTAGGGGTGCTCGGGGGCCACGCGTGCGGACCCAAAGACGCTCACGGCGGGCGGGAGGTCCGCCAGCGCGTCGAAGCCGGACACGAACTCGGACTGGATGCGCAGGATGCGCCAGGGGTCCGCGTGCATCCAGTCGTGATCGGCGCGCAGCTCCAGCAGCCGCTGATCGTAGGTGGATTCCTGGTCCCCCGGCGACCTCAGCAGCAGCGGCCCCCGGAGGGTCCTGTGCTGCCGCTCGCCGTTGTTCGCCGGGGAGCCCGTTTTCTGTTCTGCTTTCTGTTCCGCCATGATCTCCGAACCTAGCCGATGGTGGGTGTCCGCGCCGCGCGTGCCGCCGGGCCGCGCTCCTCGGCCCCGGGCGCTACCGGCCCCCGCCCTGCGCCGCCTCCCCCGTGGTCCCGGTGAGGTAGCGGTGCAGGGCGGCGGAGACCTCCTCGATCTGTGCCACGGGGCACTGCTCGTCCTTCTTATGCGCAAAGCCCGGATCTCCGCACCCCAGGTTCACGGCGGGAATGCCGAGCTGCCCAAAGCGGGACACGTCCGTCCAGCCGTACTTGGCGCGGACCCGTCCCCCCAGCGCCGCCACCAGGTCCCGCGCCGCCGGGACGCTCAGGCCGGGGGCCGCGGGGGCGGCCACGTCGTCCACCTCGTAGCTCAGGTGTTCCTCCCCGTCCAGGGCGAGCACCCCCAGCAGGTGCTCCATCGCCTCCTCGCAGGTGCGGTCCGGGGCGAAGCGGAAGTTGACGAAGAACCAGGCCTCGTCCGGGATCGTGTTGTTGGCCACCCCGGCCTCCATGCGCACCGCGTTGAGGCCCTCCCGGTAGACGCAGCCGTCTATCTCCACGGCCTCGCGCGGGGTGTAGCGGGCCACCCGCTCGAGCACCGGGGTGAGGCGGTGAATGGCGTTGGCCCCCAGCCAGGCGCGCGCGGAGTGCGCCCGGGTGCCGGTGGCCCGCACGCGCAGGCGGATCGAGCCCTGGCACCCGGCCTCGATCACTCCCCCGGAGGGCTCCCCCAGCAGCGCGACGTCCCCGCGCAGCCACTCCGGGTGTTCCTCCTGGATATGCCCCAGTCCGTTAAACTCCGTGGCCACCTCCTCGCCCTCGTAGGCGAGGAAGGTGAGGTCGTGGCGCAGGTCCGCGGAGTCCGCCAGCCGGGCAAAGGCGTGCGCGTACACCGCCAGGCCGGACTTCATGTCCACCGCCCCGCAGCCGAAGATGGCGTCGCGCCCCTCGGCATCCACGCCACGGGTATGCGGCACGTTGTCCGCCAGCGGCACGGTGTCCACGTGCCCCGCCAGGATCACCCGCGAGCCCAGCCCGCGGCGGGTGCGCGCCAGCACGTTATTGCGGTAGCGCAGCACCTCCACCTCGGCGGAGACCGCGCCGCGCAGCGCCGCCTCGAGCGCGTCCGCGATGTCCTTCTCCTCGTGGGAGGGGCTGGGGATGTCCATCAGCGCGGCGGTCAGCTCCACCGGATCGGCCAACAGGTTCAGGGATGCGTGGGAAGGATTCATGCCCTCCGAGGGTAGAGGGCGGGCGGGACGCGCGGGGCCGTCGGCGGTAGCGAGTCGAACAGATGGGGGTACCCGGTATCGACCGGGCACAGGGCGGTTATACAGTTTTACGCATGTCCACCTCGACAAACACCGGACTGGGCCACGGCCTGCGCACCCGGCACCTCACGATGATGGGATTGGGCTCCGCCATTGGCGCGGGGCTGTTCCTTGGCACCGGGGTCGGTATCCGCGCGGCCGGGCCCGCCGTCCTCATCGCCTACTTTGTCACGGGCGTCATCACCGTGCTCATCATGCGCATGCTCGGGGAGATGGTCGCGGCCCGCCCCTCCGCCGGGACCTTCTCCGACTACGCCGAGCAGGCCTACGGCCGCTGGGCGGGCTTCAGCGTCGGCTGGCTCTACTGGTTCATGATGGTGATGATCATGGGCGCGGAGATGACCGGCGCCGCCGCGATCATGGGCGCGTGGTTCGGGGTCCCCTCCTGGATTCCGGCGCTGGCCTGCGTGAGCGTGCTGGCCGCCATCAATCTCCTCTCCGTGCGCGGCTTCGGGGAGTTCGAGTTCTGGTTCGCCTTCATCAAGGTCGCGGTCATCATCGCCTTCCTGGTCATCGGCGGGCTGCTCATCCTCGGCTGGCTGCCCGGCCACGAGTTCGTGGGCACCCGGCACTTCCTGGGCGACCACGGTTTCATGCCGCACGGGTGGTCCGGGGTGGCCGCGGGGCTGCTGGCCGTGGCCTTCGCCTTCGGCGGCATCGAGATGGTGACCATCGCGGCGGCGGAGTCCGAGGACCCGCAGCGCTCCATCACCACGGCGGTCAACTCCGTGATCTGGCGCATCGGCGTCTTTTATATCGGCTCGGTGCTCGTGATCGCCTTCCTCCTGCCCTTCGACACCCTGGGCGGGGCGAACAGCGCGGCGGACTCCCCCTACACCCTGGTGCTCGAGCAGGCGCGCATCCCCGGCGTGGTGGGATTCATGGAGGCCGTGATCGTGGTGGCCCTGCTCTCCGCCTTCAACGCCCAGCTCTACGGTTCCTCCCGCCTGTGCTACTCGCTGGCCACGCGGGGAGACGCCCCCTCGATCTTCGCCCGCACCGGGGACAACCAGGTGCCCACCGCGGCCCTCGTACTCTCGGTGTTCTTCGCCTTCGCCTCCGTGGGTTTGCAGTGGTGGAACCCCACGGGGCTGCTGGACTTCCTGCTCAACGCCGTGGGCGGCTGCCTCGTGGTGATCTGGGTCTCCATCATCGCCTCCTACCTCCGCCTGCACCCGCGCCTCGAGCGCTCCGGCGAGATCGCCGGGGTGCGCATGTGGGGCTACCCGTGGGCCGCCTGGGCCACGCTCCTCGGCGTGGCCGTCATCGTGGCGCTGATGATCTCCGATCCCGCCGCCCGCACCCAGGTGTACGCGGTGGTGCTCATCTGCGCGGTGATCCTCGCGATAGCGTCTTTGACGCACCGAGCGGATAGATTAGTCGGAACGAAAGTATCGCAGCACAAGGATCAGGAATGACCAATAAAAACGACGCAACTCAACTGGGCAGCGGGCTTAAAACCCGCCACCTCACCATGATGGGGCTCGGCTCCGCCGTGGGCGCGGGGCTCTTCCTGGGCACCGGCGTGGGCATCCGCACCGCCGGGCCCTCCATCCTCATCGCCTACGTCATCGCGGGGGCCGTGGTCATGGCCGTGATGTACATGCTGGGCGAGATGGCGGCGGCCCGCCCCGCCCCCGGCTCCTTTGCCACCTACGCGCGCGCGGCCTTCGGCCCGTGGGCGGGCTTCACCCTGGGCTGGCTCTTCTGGTTCATGATGATCATGGTGCTCGGCGCGGAGATGACCGGCGCCGCCGCGATCATGGCCTCGTGGTTCGGGGTGGACCCGTGGATACCCGCCCTGGTCTGCGTGGTGTTCTTCGCCGTGGTGAACCTGGCGAAGGTCAGCGGCTTCGGGGAGTTCGAGTTCTGGTTCGCCTTCATCAAGGTGGGCGTCATCGTGCTGTTCCTGATCCTCGGCATCCTCCTGGTCTTTGGCCTGCTTCCCGGCCACGAGTTCGTGGGCACCGACAACTTCCTCGGGGAGGGCGGGTTCATGCCCCACGGCCTGCCCGGGCTCGCCGCAGGCCTGCTAGCCGTGGCCTTCGCCTTCGGCGGCATCGAGATCGTGACCATCGCCGCCGCGGAGTCCGAGAACCCACAGGACGCCATCAAGACCGCCATCCGCTCCGCGCTGTGGCGCATCGGCCTGTTCTACGTCGGCTCCGTCCTGGTCATCACCTTCATGCTCCCCACCGCGCAGATCCACGACGCCGAGACCGCGGCGGAATCCCCCTTCACCCAGGTGCTCAAGATCGCGGACATCCCCGGCGTGGTGGGATTCATGGAGGCCGTCATCGTGGTCTCCCTCCTCTCCGCGTTCAACGCGCAGATCTACGCCAGCTCGCGCATGGCGTACTCCCTGGCCGCCGAGGGCAACGCCCCCGCCGCCCTGGGCAGGCTCAGCAAGGACAACGTGCCCTTCAACGCGGTGCTGCTCTCGATGGTCTTTGCCTTCGCCTCCGTGGGCCTGCAGTGGTGGAACCCCACGGGGCTGCTGGACTTCCTGCTCAACGCCGTGGGCGGCATCCTCATCGTCATCTGGATCATGGTGGCCGCCAGCTACCTCAAGCTGCACCCGCGCCTGGAGCGCAACGGCGAGATCACCACGGTGCGCGTGTGGGGCTACCCCTGGGTGGGCTGGGCCACCATCGCGGCGCTCGTGGCCTTCGTGGCCCTCATGCTCTTCGACGACGCCTCCCGGTCCCAGATCTTCTCTGTGCTCATCGTCATGGCCGTCCTCGTGGCCCTGTCCTTTGTCACGAACCGCCGTTCCTCTCAGGTAGGTTCAAGGGCATGACTTCTGCATCAGCGCAAGGAATAGCAACCCTCACCCACGACGGCACCGTGCTGGACGTCTGGTTCCCGGCCCCGAAGCTGCACGACGGCCCCCTGACCCCCGGCACCGATCGCCTCGAGCAGGCCCCCGCCCACCTGGCCCCGCTGACCGGCCCGGACGAGGATCGCGGCGTGGCCCGGGTGGCGGTGGAGACCCGCATCGCCTCCCTGGAGGACGCCCCGGCGGACGCCTACGACGCCTACCTGCGCCTGCACCTGCTCTCGCACCGCCTGGTGCGCCCGCACGGGCAGAACATGGACGGCATCTTCGGCCTGCTGGCCAACGTGGTCTGGACCAACTACGGCCCCTGCACCCCCGCCGATTTCCAGATGGTCCGCGCCCGCCTCTCCGCGCGCGGCCCCGTCACGGTGTACTCCGTGGACAAGTTCCCCCGCATGGTGGACTACGTGGTGCCCACCGGCGTGCGCATCGGGGACGCCGACCGCGTGCGCCTCGGCGCGCACCTCGCGGAGGGCACCACCGTGATGCACGAGGGCTTCGTGAACTTCAACGCCGGCACCCTGGGCAGCTCCATGGTTGAGGGCCGCATCTCCGCCGGCGTGGTGGTGGGCGACGGCTCCGACGTGGGCGGCGGGGCCTCCATCATGGGCACCCTGTCCGGCGGCGGCAAGGAGGTCATCTCCATCGGGGAGCGCTGCCTGCTCGGCGCCAACGCAGGCGTGGGCATCTCCCTGGGGGACGACTGCGTGGTGGAGGCGGGCCTCTACGTCACGGCGGGCACCAAGGTGTCCGTCTTTGGGGCGGTGGCGCAGGCCGCGGGCGTGGAGGAGGGCGCGGCCGTCAAGGCCTCCGCCCTCTCCGGGGCGTCCGGGGTTCTCTTCCGCCGCAACTCCGTCTCCGGCGCCGTGGAGGCCACCCCCTACACCTCTTCGGTCTCCCTGAACGAGGAGCTGCACGCCAACTAGGCGCTCTATTCCCCACAAGCCGGGCCCCTCCCGCCTCGCGGTTCCTCGCGGGGAGGAGGGGCCCGGCTTTTCGTGCCTTCCTGCGCCTCCGCCACGGACGCCCCGGGAGGCAGCATCCTCGACAAAATGACAAGTTTCTTTTACACTATGCCATGTAGCCGCGACACCGCCCGCCCGGCAGGAAAGGAACGCTATGGAACAGCCGCCCCCCAACCTCGTGCGCAAGTACCGCCGCTGGCACGAGCTGTCCCAGGCGGAGCTGGCGCAGCGGGTGGGAGTCTCCCGGCAGACCATCGCCAACATCGAGCGCGGTAACTACTCCCCCTCCGTGCACCTGGCCCTGGCCCTCTGCCGCGAGCTGCACCACACCGTGGAACACATCTTTGGATCGGAAGAACCCACCGCAAAGGAGCCCCCGCAATGAGCTACGGAGACTATGTGATCCGCCGCCAGGAACGCCTGGTGGACGACGAGTTCGAGCGCGCCATGCTGCACAAGTCCGCCACCGTGGCGCTGTCCTATAACGACTGGCTCATCCTGGCCGCCTGCGCCGCCCTCGTCTGGCTGCTGCCCGGAAACTACGCGCTCGCCGGGCTCATCGCCATCGTCCCCCTAAGCTTCTCCCGATTCTTGGGCATCCAGTGGATGCGCCGCACCGTCCCGCTTCCCCGGTACGCGGTGCCCTCCAAGGGGGAGTTCCTGGGCATGGTGGCCGCCATGGCGATCATCGCCGTGGGGCTTTACCATAACCTCGGCTGGCCCAAGGATCCGTTCTCCTTCCTCCCCCTCCTGGGCGGATTAACCGGCAGCTACTACGCCTACCGGCGCTCCGGGGCGCGCCGCGAGGCCGACCGGCGGGCGCTCGACGCGGAGCAGGCGGAGGACTAGGCGCGGCCCTCCCCCGGCGCCGCCGGGGCGACGTCGGCCACCACGGTCAGCGGGGCCTTGCGCCTGCGGAAGGTCCACAGCTTGTTGAGCACGAAGTTCACCGGCATGGCCACCACGATGGAGATGGCGGTGGCCCAGTAGAGCTTGGTGCGCAGCCCCGAGGAGTCGTCGAGGATGTCGGAGGGCAGCGCGATCACCGAGGTGGGGTTCATCAGGAAGGTGGCCGCGATGCTGCTGACCACCAGGGCTCCGAGCCCGGTGAAGAGGAAGGGGAAGAAGCCCCGCCACCAACTGCGTATGCTCATCCCCCTAAACGTCCACGCCCGGTTGAGCTGGTAGTTCCAGGTGTTGGCAAAGAGGAAGCCGATCACCATGAACACGTGGTACCAGCGGATGTGAAACTGCGTGCCCAGGAGGTTGAGGAAGGCGTCGTGCTCCGAGATGCCCGCGGTCCATCCGGCGATCTTCTTGGACAGCGCCGTGACCAGCAGGTTCACCGCGGTTCCGGAGCCACCGATGATTCCAAAGGAGAGGAATTGCCGGAGGTTGCGCGAGAGTCGCGCGGAGGAACTACCAGGGTGCACTGCGATCGGGCCTCGACTTCCAGGAGAGAACAGGGGGTGGCTCGGTGGGCTGACCGATCTATTTTAGCCGCACGGCCCCCTAGTCTCCTAGCCTGGTGGCTGCGGCGTCGATGCGCTCGTCCGTGGCGGTGAGCGAGACGCGCACGTGGCGCGCGCCCGCCGGGCCGTAGAACTCGCCCGGGGCCACGAGGATGCCGCGCTGGGCGAACCACTCCACGGTGTCCCAGCAGCCCTCCCCCCGGGTGGCCCAGAGGTACAGCCCGGCCTCGGAGTGCTCCACGGTGAACCCCGCCCCCGTCAGGGCGCGCAGCAGCGTGGCGCGGCGGGTGGCGTAGCGCAGCCTTTGCACCTGCTCCTGGGAGTCCTCCTCCAGGGCGGCGGTCATGGCGGCCTGGATGGGATAGGGCACCATCAGCCCGGCGTGCTTGCGCACGAGGGTCAGCTCCGCGATCAGGGCGGGGTCGCCCGCGAGGAAGCCCGCCCGGTACCCGGCGAGGTTGGAGGTCTTGGACAGCGAGTGGATGACCAGGAGGTTGCGGTGGTCCCCGCCGCAGACCTTGGGGTGGAGCAGGGAGAGGGGGCGGCGGGCGTCGTCCCAGCCCAGGCCGAGGTAGCACTCGTCGGAGGCGACGATGACGTCGCGCTCGCGGGCCCACTCCACCACCTTGCGCAGGTGCTCCACCCCGAGCACCCGGCCCGTGGGGTTAGACGGGGAGTTCAGGAAGAACAGTGCGGGGCGGCGCGGTCCGAGTGCCACGGTGGAATCCGTGCGCACGGTCTGACAGCCCGCGAGGCGGGCGCCCACCTCGTAGGTGGGGTAGGCCAGCTCGGGGATGACCACCGCGTCTCCCCCGCCCAGGCCCAGCGCGGTGGGCAGCCACGCGATGGCCTCCTTGGTGCCCACCACCGGCAGCACGGCGGACTCGTCCAGGCCGGCGATGCCGAAGCGGCGCTGCGCCGCGTCCACGATGGCGCGCCTCAACTGCGGCGTGCCGATGGTCTGCGGGTATCCGGGGTGCGCCGCCGCCTCCGCCAGGGCGAGCTGAATACCGGGGGCCACCTCGTCCACGGGGGACCCCACGGAGAGGTTGACGATCCCCTCCGGGTGCTCGGCGGCCCGCCGCTTGGCGGGTGCGAGGGAGTCCCAGGGGAAGTCGGGCAGGCTGCGTCCCAGCGGAGTGCGAGTCATGAGGTTGGCCCCTCTCGGGCGTTAGTCGGTGTTTTGCGGCGGGAGGTTGGCGATCATCGGCGGGTCGAAGTCCTGCGGGCCCAGCTTCTGCGCCCCGCCCGGGGAGCCGAGGTCGTCAAAGAAGGCCGCGTTGGCGTCGTTGTACTCCAGCCACTCGTCGGGGACGTCGTCCTCGTAGAAGATCGCCTCCACCGGGCAGGCAGGCTCGCAGGCACCGCAATCGACGCATTCGTCGGGGTGAATGTACAGGGAGCGCTTGCCCTCGTAGATGCAATCCACGGGGCATTCCTCCACGCAGGCGCGGTCCATAACATCCACACAGGGCTGTGCGATTGTATAAGTCATCGTGTATCGGGTACTCCAATTACGGGAAACTCATGCGCGGTCTGCGCGGTCACAGTGCGTGGCTGCGGCGCAGCCGCACGGTGGCGCGCACTGGCGCAGTGACACCGGATAGTATGTCACCTTCTTATCACCAGCGGCCAACCGCCTCCGATCATGCCCGCGATGAGCAGCGCTACGCTGCGAATATTATTGCCCACCAACTGGTCCCCGCTGATGGCGACCCCCACGGTCAGGGCCACGTAGCCCGCCAGCCAGGTCCACAGCGGTATCCCCGCCACGCCCGCGTGGCGGGTCCACAGCAGGGCCGTGCGGCTGAGCACCCGGTTGAAGGCGAAGGCCACGGCGATCATGTACGGGAAGGGGATCTTGGCCCCGCCGGGCAGCGTGATCCAGGTTCCCACGTACACCACCTCCAGCAGCACGGAGACCAGGGCCGCGATGGCCAGCCACAGCAGGCCCAGCGCGGCCTCGCCCCGGGAGAAGTCCGTGCGCACGATGGGGGCGTCCTCCTGCCGCTCAGCCACGGGGCCGCTCCTCCCACCACCGCACGCCCCGGATCAGGGGCGTGCCCGCGCCCACCGCGTAGTGCTCCCGCCACGTCAGCGGCTGGGCGATGAGGTTGGACAGGGCAAAGGCGTGCGCGGCGGGGCCCGGGTGGCGCAGCGCGGCATACGCCGCGCGCGGGTTGGTGGCGCTGACCGAGCCGTCCGCGATCCACAACTGGGTGGCGTGCGCGCGCATGGCGGCCGTCTTGGCCGCCATCTCGGCCTGCGTCATCTCCACGGCGAGGTCCGCCTCCGGCACGCAGGCTATCTCCCCCGGCTCCGGGCGCCGCCAGCCCTCCGGCACGGACTCGATGGCCGCCAGGCCCGCGTCCAGCTCCGATTCGAGGGTGACCGCCCAGAGGATGCCGGGCACGGCCACGCGCCGCGCCGCCGCGTGGGCGATCTCGTGGGCCCGCACGTGGTCCGGGTGCCCGTAGCCGCCGTCCGGCCCGTAGGTGATGAGCAGGTCCGGTCCGATCTCCCCCAGGATCTCCGCGAGGTCCGCCACGGCACCCTCCCCGGAGGCGGCAAACGCCCGGGGGTGGCTCGCGGACGGGCTGCCCGCCATGCCGGAGTCCCGGTAGCGCCCGGCCCCGCCCAGGAACCTCCCGCGTGCGCCCAGGTGGGCCAGGGAGGAGCGCAGCTCCCCCACCCGGAACCCGCCGAGCTGGTCGGCCTCCTCGGCCACCAGGTGCGCGTAGGTGCCGCCGATGACCTCGCCCTGCTCGCCCAGGGTGCAGGTGACCACCGTGACCTGGGCGCCCAGCGCGCTCAGCCGGGCCAGCGCGCCGCCCGTCCAGATGGCCTCGTCGTCCGGGTGGGCGTGCACGGCCACCACGCGGGCTCCCGCTAGATTCATCGTTGCTCTTCTCCTCGCTTCTCCCACTGGGCCACGCTGGAAAGCCCCTGCCACTGCTCCGGGTCCTCGGGCAGGCCGACCACCTCCGGGCCCGCCACCATCAGGCGCGTCTCCCGCAGCAGCGGCACGCTCAGGTGCTCGCGCGATTCCACCTCGTGCAGCGCCTCCGGGGGCGTGGCACCGGCCAGGACCTCCCCGGCCACGGCGTCCGTCTCCGGGGCGCAATACCCCGAGAGGTTACTCCCCCGCGTCGGCCCCTGCGGGCAGAGGTAGCGCCCGGCGGCCTGCGCGGCGGAAGGCTCCCCCTCGCGCCAGGCCACCACGGCGTCCGCCTCCCCCTCCGCGAGCCCGCGCGCGGTGAGGTCCCCGAGGTCCGTGGGCACCACCTGGGCGGGAACGCCCGCGCGCGTGAGGCTGTCCACCGCGCCCCGCACCGCCGCCGAGGCCGCGGCGTCGGCGGGGTCGGCGGCGATGCGCAGCGGCTGGGCGGCGGCCCGCTCGCGCAGCGCCGCCAGCGCCCCCTCGTCCGGTTCCGCCGCCGCACGCTCCGGCACCGTCACGTCCGCGCTACGCCCGGCCGCCAGGCGGGCCAGGGCGGGGGCGTCGATCAGCCCGGCCAGGGCCTCCCGCAGCGCGGCGTCGGAGAGCACGGGCGAGGTCACCGAAAGGGTCAGCGCCAGCTCCCGCCCGGTGGTGACCTGGCGCAGGCGGCTCTCCGGCACCAGGGAGAACGCCTGCTCGGAGGTCTCGGCGGGCGTGATGTCCAGGTAGCTGAGCTGGTGGCTGCGTAGCTGATCGGTGCCCTCCGTGGTGCCGCGCACCGGGCGGAACACCAGCAGCTCGGTGACCGCCGGGTTCTGCCCCCAGAAGCGGTCGTTGCGGCTGAGCTCCACCGTGCCGCGCGCGCGATCCACCGAGCGCACCATGTACCGCCCCGCCGAGGCCGGGATCGTCTCCCGCAGCCCCTCGGCAAAGCCCGTCCCCTGCATCACGTGGGCGGGCAGGAGATGGGAAAACAGCTCGTGCCACTGCGCCACCGGCTGGTGGAAGTCCACCTCCACGGTCTTGCCCCCGCCCGTGGTGCGCACGTCCGCGATGGCGCGGTAGGCCGCCTCCCCGCGCACCCCCGGGGTATCGCGCATGGACTGCCACAGGTACACGAAGTCGTTGCCGCTGACCGGCGTGCCGTCGGACCACTGGGCCTCGGGGTTGAGGACGTAGCGCACCGTCTGGGCCACCTGCGGCCCCGGGGTCTCGATGGGCTCCGCGGAGACCAGCAGGTCCGCGTTCATCTCCCCGGCCACGAAGGCCGAGGGCAGGACGAGGTCCGCCAGGGAGTCCACAAAGGCAGTGGAGTCCCGCGCCAGGTGCGGGTTGAAGCCGTTGCGCAGCGGGTCGATCCCGATGCTGAGCGACGTGCGCACGGGTTCCTCCCGCGCGGAGCGCGGGGGCGCCGTGGTGGTCTCCGCGCTGGTGTGCGGCGGGTTCTCCTCCACCGGCGGCGGGCTGGGGTTGGCGGAGCAACCCGCCACGACCACCGCCGAGGCCGCCAGCAGCCTCAGCGCTACGGCGCGCGCTGTGTTGGTTACGGGGTACACGCTAGAAAAGGCTAGCGCACGGCGGGCCCACCCCGCCGAGGCGCGCTCGGGCCTTACCGCTGGGGCCTACTTGTTGCGGGCCTTCTCGCGGGCGCGCGCCCGGCCGCGCTCGGTCGCCCCCAGCACCACCTTGCGCACGCGCAGCACGTCGGGGGTGACCTCCACGCACTCGTCGTTCCCGCAGAACTCCATCGCCTCGTCCAGGGAGAGGGTGCGGGCCTTGGCCAGCGTGACGGTGGCGTCGGCGGTGGCCGAGCGCATGTTCGTCAGCTTCTTCTCCTTGGTGATGTTGATGTCCATGTCCTCGTCGCGGTTGTTGGCGCCCACGACCATGCCCTCGTAGGTCTCCGCGCCGGGCTCCACGAAAAAGTCGCCGCGATCCGCGAGCTGCGTGAGCGCGTAGGCGGTGACCTGGCCGGAGCGATCCGCCACGAGCGAGCCGTTGGGGCGATCCTTGATCTCCCCGGCCCACACGTCCATGCCGTCGGAGTAGGAGTTGGCGATGCCGGTGCCACGCGTCTCCGTCATGAAGGTGGTGCGGAAGCCGATGAGGCCGCGCGCGGGCACGCGGTACTCCATGCGGATCCAGTCGGAGCCCGGGGTGGTGTCCATCGCCTGCATCTGCCCCTTGCGGGCGGCCATGAGCTGCGTGACCGCGCCCTGGTGCTCGGCGGGGATGTCGATCACCATGATCTCGTAGGGCTCGTGCAGCTTGCCGTCGATGGTCTGCGTGACCACCTGGGGCTTGCCCACGGTCAGCTCGAAGCCCTCGCGGCGCATGGTCTCCACCAGCACGGAGAGCGCCATCTCGCCGCGCCCCTGCACCTCCCAGGCGTCGGGGCGCTCGGTGGGCAGCACGCGGATGGACACGTTACCGATCAGCTCCTGATCCAGGCGCGCCTTGACCAGGCGGGCGGTGAGCTTATCGCCGCCGCCCCGGCCCGCCATGGGCGAGGTGTTCACGCCGATGGTCATGGAGATGGCCGGCTCGTCCACGGTGATGCGCGGCAGCGCCACCGGGTTCTCCAGGTCCGCCAGGGTGTCACCGATCATGATCTCGTCGATGCCGGACACCGCGGCGATGTCGCCCGCGATCACCTGGTCGGTGGGCACGCGGTTCACGCCCTCGGTGCGCAGCAGCTCCGCGATCTTGACGTCCTTGACGTGCTGGTTGCCCTCCTCGTCGTAGTGAATCCAGGCCACGTGCTGGCCCTTCTTCAGGGCGCCGGAGTGGATGCGCACCAGGCCGATGCGACCCAGGAAGGAGGAGGAGTCCAGGTTGGTCACGTGCGCCTGCAGCGGGCCGTCCAGGGTGGCGGTGGGCTCGGGGAGCACGTCGTAGATCACGTCGAACAGCGCCTGGAGGTCCTCGGCCTCCGGCACGTTGCCGTCGCCGGGGTTCTCGGTGGAGGCCTTGCCCTCGCGCCCGGAGGCGTAGAGCACGGGCAGGTCGAGGAGCTGCTCGGCGGCCTCGGAGGCCTCCGGGTCGTCCAGGCCGGAGGCCAGCTCCAGCAGGAGGTCCTGGGACTCCTCCACCACGGCGTCGATGCGCGCATCCGGGCGGTCGGTCTTGTTGACCAGGATGATGACCGGCATCTTGGCGGCCAGGGCCTTGCCCAGCACGAAGCGCGTCTGCGGCAGCGGCCCCTCGGAGGCGTCCACCAGCAGCACCACGCCGTCCACCATGGACAGCGCGCGCTCCACCTCGCCGCCGAAGTCCGCGTGGCCGGGGGTGTCGATGACGTTAATGATGAGGTCGTTGCCGTCCTTGCCCAGGCCCTTGCGGCGGATCGCCGTGTTCTTGGCCAGGATGGTGATGCCCTTTTCCTTTTCCAGGTCGCCGGAGTCCATCACGCGATCGGCCACCTCCTCGTGGTCGCCAAAGACGCCGGACTGCTCCAGCATGGCGTTAACAAGGGTGGTCTTGCCGTGGTCAACGTGCGCGACGATGGCGACGTTACGGAACTCTGGGTGGCTCACTACGGGGGTACTCCTAGCACAACGGGGATATGCGAACTGAAAAAAGGTTACTCCGCGAGCGGCACCGGCGCACGTTGAGGAGGCGCCTTGCGTGCCTCATTTCTCCCCCGCGCCCTCGCCCCTGCCCCGCCGCCTATCGCCCGCCGCGGCGGGCGGGGCGTCCGGCGCCCCGGGGAGCGCGCGAGGGCCGCGAGAACGCAGCGAGGCCCCCATGAGGGCGCGGGGGCGACAAATCGCGGCCGCGGTACTAGAGTGGCACCTGATATTTTCCCGAATGCTTTTCCCAACGGAAGGTTGACGCCTCGTGCTGCCCTCTCGACGCCGCCTCGCCACCGGGCTCACCGGCCTGGCCACCGCGCTCGCCCTCGCCGTGGGCGCCCCCACCGCAGGCGCCGTGAGCCTGCCGGTTCCCCCGCTGCCCGAGGGCCCCCTCTACCTGCCCTCCAAGGAGCAGGTGGACCAGGCCCGCGCCTTCGCCGGGCAGCCCTGGGTTCCCAAGGACTTCGCCGCCGCGATCCGCGCCGCCGCGGACTTCTACGAGGGCAACGGGGATTCCGAGGGCGCCGTGGAGCTGCCGGAGAACGCCCCGCACTTCGCCCAGTTCTACTGGCCCACCGTGGCGGGCAACTGCATCGGCGGGCAGCTCAACTCCGTGGGCACCGCCATCGGCGTCCCCGGCCCCGCGCGCATCCCCGCCCCCGGCGCCGCCGAGGGGCAGACCGCCTTCCTGTTCACCGGCCTGGGCACCGCCGCGGCCGCCGAGGAGCAGGACTCCATGAGCGTGCACTGGTTCAACCTCAACACCCTGGCCTCCGGCACCGCGCCCCTGCGCAACAACGGCATTAACCCCCAGGGCCCGGCCACGCTCTCCGCCACGGTGGACACCGGCGCGGGCACCATCGTGGCCGTGATCACCGGGGCGGTCAACACCAAGGAGGGCACCTGCACCTATCTGCCCACCGCGGGTATCGTTAATAATGCCCGCTGACCCCGTGGCGGACCTGCACCCGGTCAAGCGGGAGACCTTCGACCCGCAGGCCATGACCAACACGGACCCCAAGGGCTTCGTGCGCGCGGTGGACCGCTTCGAGGTCACCGACTTTGGCCTCTACATGGCGCGCGGGGCCAACCACCCCCGCTTTGGCTACCTGGAATCCTGGCTGCTGCCGGAGTGGCACCTGCGGGCCAACATCTTCCACTTCCGCCCCGGCGTGGCGGTGCGCCAGCACCTCTACATCGACGTCGCGGCGATCTCCCGCGAGGGGGACCGCTGGCACACCCGGGATCTCTACGTGGACCTGGTGAGCAATCCCCCGGCCCCGCTCCAGGTGCTCGATCTCGACGAGCTGGCCGCCGCCACCTCCGCAGGGCTGATCGACGCCCCGGAGGCCGAGCTGGCCCTGTCCGCCACGGTTACCGCCGTGGCGGGAAGCGCCCGCTACGGCGAGGATCCCCAGGCGTGGCTGGCCGCGCACGGGGTGGTCCTCACCTGGGCGGACGAGGTGACTCTCATTCCGCCGGAGGCGTGATCGGGTTCTCGGTGACCACCACGCCGTCCGCGTCCGCGTAGAGGTAGTGCCCGGGCACGAAGTCCACGCCGCCGAAGTGCACGGTGACGTCGCGCTCCCCCGTGCCCTCCTTGCCGGACTTGCGGGGGTTGGTGCCCAGCGCCTTGCAGCCGAAGTCCAGCTCCGCGATCACGGCGGAATCGCGCACCGCGCCGTTGACGATCACCCCGGACCAGTGGTGGTCCCGCCCGGCGGCGGCGATGAGGTCGCCCACCAGCGCGGTGTGCACCGAGGCGTCGCCGTCGATCACCAGCACCCCGCCCCCGCCCTCCTCGTGGAGGGTCTGCTTGACCAGGGCGTTGTCCTGGAAGCAGCGGATGGTGGTGATCCTGCCGCAGAATTGCGTCCGGCCACCGATGGTGCGCAGCTGGGTGTCGCAGCTACGCACGGACTCCCCGATGATGTCCACCAGGTCCGCCGTGGGGATAAACTGCACGCTTTGCGTCATGTTCCTGTCTCCTAACTCGTTGCTTGGGCCACCCCGCCGGGCCCGCCTCCGGCGGTGCGGTCGGCGGGGTCCCGATAGCAGACATCGCCCGGCGCCTCTCGGCGCGGGGCGATATCGGCGTGCCGACGGGCCGCCCGGGGCGGCTCAGCGGCTGGTTCCTAGTGGAACTGGCCCTCCTCGGTGGAGCCCTTCAGGGCGGTGGTGGAGGAGTTGGGGTCCACGGTGGTGGCGATGGCGTCGAAGTAACCGGCGCCCACCTCGCGCTGGTGCTTGACGGCGGTGAAGCCGCGCTCCTTGGCCGCCTGGAACTCACGGTTCTGCAGGTCCACGAAGGAGGTCATGCCGTTGCGGGCGTAGCCGTGGGCCAGGTCGAACATGGAGTAGTTGAGGGCATGGAAGCCCGCCAGGGTGATGAACTGGAACACGAAGCCCATCGCGCCCAGCTCCTTCTGGAACTTGGCGATCTCGTCCGCCTCCAGGTGCGCGGACCAGTTGAAGGAGGGCGAGCAGTTGTAGGCCAGGAGCTGATCCGGGTACTCGGAGCGCACGCCCTCGGCGAACTTCTTGGCCAGCTCCAGGTCCGGGGTGCCCGTCTCCATCCAGATCAGGTCCGCGTAGGGGGCGAAGCTCTTGGCGCGGGCGATGCAGGGCTCCAGGCCGTTCTTGACGTAGTAGTAACCCTCGGCGGAGCGCTCGCCGGTGAGGAACTCGTGATCGCGCTCGTCCACGTCGGAGGTCAGCAGGGTGGCCGCCTCGGCGTCGGTGCGGGCCACGATCACGGTGGGCACGTTGGCGACGTCGGCCGCCAGGCGGGCCGAGGAGAGGGTGCGGATGTGCTGCTGGGTGGGGATGAGCACCTTGCCGCCCAGGTGGCCGCACTTCTTCTCGGAGGCGAGCTGATCCTCCCAGTGGGTGCCGCCCGCGCCCGCGGCGATCATGGCCTTCTGCAGCTCGTAGACGTTGAGGGCGCCGCCGAAGCCGGCCTCGGCGTCCGCCACCACGGGGACGAGCCAGTTGTCCACCGAGTCATCGCCCTCCACGCGGGCGATCTCGTCGGCGCGCAGGAGCGCGTTGTTGATGCGGCGCACCACCTGGGGAACGGAGTTGGCCGGGTAGAGGGACTGGTCCGGGTAGGTGTGGCCGGAGAGGTTCGCGTCGCCCGCGACCTGCCAGCCGGAAAGGTACACCGCCTTCAGGCCCGCGCGCACCTGCTGCACGGCCTGGTTGCCGGTGAGGGCGCCGAGGGCGTTGATGTACTCGCCGCCGCCCTTGTTGATGCCCTCCCAGAGGATCTCGGCACCGCGACGCGCCAGGGTGTGCTCCTCCACCACGGTGCCCTGGAGCTTGGCTACCTGCTCAGCCGTGTAGTCGCGCTGAATGGCGGACCACCTCGGGTTTTCATCCCAATCCTTCTGAATTTCCTCGGCTGTACGGGCTTTGCCGGTAGCGGTCATAATCGCACCAACTTCCTTAAGGTCGGACTTGAAAAATGGGGTACTGCCGGGCTCCTGCCGTGCCTCGGCGGCCCTGCGCCGCCGCGCGCCCTGGGCGTTCGGGGCGATAGTCGCCTCGGGGTGGAACCCTCGTCACACCACATCCGGTGGCGTGATTCACAGAATGGCAGCAATGGCGGCCCACGTCAATGAATCTCCCGAATATTTTTCCCAACGGGGGTAGAAGAACGGGCGGAAGAAATTAGCGAGATGTTAGTTCTTCCCCCGCAAATTACCCCCGCCCCACCCCGTGACGCGCCACACAAAACCGCTCGTCACGCACCCTACTATCCTATTCAAAACCTCTTTTGCTACCCCCGCACCCGTCCCGGCCAACCCCCGATCGGACCGGGGGTAGCCCGAAGGGAAATTGGGCGAAATACTTTTCATAGTGATGCCACCCACTTACGATGAGCCACCAAGCGACAGTCACGTCGCGCTTTCATCGTTCGCCACATCATTGAGGAGATCCCCGATGCCTACGACCACGGCCCCCAGCCCCCAGGACGACCGCGTCCAGGTCGCCGGAATGGACGTTGCCCGTGTCCTCCACGACTTCCTTGTCGAGGAGGTACTGCCCGAGATCGGCGTGGACGCGGCTCAGTTCTGGCAGGGATTCGCAGACATCGTGGCGGACCTGACCCCGCGCAACAAGGAGCTGCTGGCCAAGCGCGAGGAGCTGCAGCGCCAGCTCGACGACTACTTCCGGGCCAACCCCGGCCGCCCCGACCCCCAGCAGCACGAGGAGTTCCTGCGCTCCATCGGCTACCTCGAGCCCACCCCGGACAAGGCCGAGATCCGCACCGAGAACACCGATCCCGAGTTCTCCGAGATCGCCGGCCCCCAGCTCGTGGTGCCGGTTCTCAACGCCCGCTTTGCCCTCAACGCCACCAACGCCCGCTGGGGCTCGCTCTACGACGCCCTCTACGGCACGGACGTCATCCCCGAGGACAACGGCGCGCACCGCTCCGGGCCCTACAACCCGGTGCGCGGCGCCAAGGTCATCGCCTGGGGCCGGGCCTTCCTCGACGAGGTGGTGCCCCTCGACGGCGCGAGCCACGCCGAGGTGGAAAGCTACAGCGTGGTGCGCGGCAGCCTGTGCGCCCGCGTGGACGGCGAGTGCATCCCGCTGAAGAACCCCAAGGCCTACAAGGGCTTCGTGGGCGACTTCGGGGATCCCTCCTCCATCATCCTGTACAACAACGGCCTGCACATCGACATCCGCATCAACCCCACCTCCCCCGTGGGCAAGACGGACCGCGCGGGCGTGGAGGACATCTTCTTAGAGGCCGCCACCTCCACCATCATCGACTTCGAGGACTCCGTGGCCGCGGTGGACGCCACGGACAAGACCCTGGGCTACCGCAACTGGTTTGGCCTCAACACCGGCACCCTCAAGGAGGAGGTGACCAAGGGCGATAAGACGTTCACCCGCGAGCTGAACCCGGATCGCACCTACATCGCCCGCACCGGCTCCCAGACCGTGCTCAAGGGGCGCTCCACCCTGCTGGTGCGCAACGTGGGCCACCTGATGACCAACCCCGCCATCCTCATCGACGACGAGGAGATCTACGAGGGCATCATGGACGCCGTGATCACCGCCGCCTGCGCCATCCCCGGCACCCGCGAGGACAACCCGCTGCGCAACTCCGTGACCGGCTCCATCTACATCGTCAAGCCCAAGCAGCACGGGCCGCAGGAGGTGGCCTTCACCGACGAGCTGTTCGGCCGCGTGGAAAAGCTGCTGGGCCTGGAGCCCAACACCCTGAAGGTGGGCGTGATGGACGAGGAGCGCCGCACCTCCGCCAACCTGGACGCCTGCATCCAGGCCGTCAGCCACCGCCTGGCCTTCATTAACACCGGCTTCCTCGACCGCACGGGAGACGAGATCCACACCTCCATGGAGGCCGGCGCGATGGTGCGCAAGGCGGACATGCAGACCGCCCCCTGGAAGCAGGCCTACGAGGACAACAACGTGGACGCGGGCCTGGAACGCGGACTCTCCGGCCGCGCGCAGATCGGCAAGGGCATGTGGGCCAAGACCGAGCTGATGGCGGAGATGGTGGACCAGAAGATCGGCCAGCTCCGCGAGGGCGCCAACACCGCGTGGGTGCCCTCCCCCACGGCGGCCACCCTGCACGCCACGCACTACCACAAGGTGGACGTGGCCGAGGTGCAGCGCCAGCTCCGCGAGGCCGGACGCCGCGACACCTTCGCGGACCTGCTCACCGTCCCGGTGGCCGGGGAAGTCTCCTGGACGCCCGAGGAGATCAAGGAGGAGGTGGACAACAACTGCCAGTCCATCCTGGGCTACGTGGTGCGCTGGGTGGAACAGGGCATCGGCTGCTCCAAGGTGCCGGACATCCACAACATCGACCTCATGGAGGACCGCGCCACGCTGCGCATCTCCTCGCAGCTCCTGGCCAACTGGCTGCGCCACGGCGTGATCACCCAGGAGCAGGTGATCGACTCCCTGCAGCGCATGGCCGCGGTGGTGGATAAGCAGAACGAGGGCGACGCCGCCTACCTGCCCATGTCCCGCGACTTTGACTACTCCATCGCCTTCCAGGCCGCCAAGGACCTGATCCTCAAGGGCACCGAGTCCCCCGCTGGCTACACGGAGCCGATCCTGCACGCCCGCCGCCGCGAGTTCAAGGAGCGCGAGGGCATCGCCTGATCCGGACCTCATCCTCGCCTGATCCAGAAGCGCCGCGCAGAGGGCACCCCGCCGACCGCATGTTCTCACGGTTCGGCGGGGTGCCTTTGGCTGCCGGGCGAGACGGTGGATTCTATTCCTCCAGCTCCGGGTCCTCCGCCCGCGCCTGCTCGAATACCTCCTTGGCCGCAAAAAGATTGATAAGGCCGATCACCACGCCCGCGATCGCGTCCGGCCACGCGCTCCACCACCACGCCGTGAGCAGCCCCGCGAGCAGAATCAAGGCGTTGGCCGCCACGTCATTGCGCGCGGCCAGCCACGCGCCGCGCACCAGGGCGCTGTGTGTCCCGCGCAGGCGGGCCAACAGCAGGGCGCAGGCCAGGTTGATCGCGGCGGCGGCCAGGGCGGTCCACGAGAGCGCGGCGGGCTCCGGCGGCTGCCCGGAGAAGATCCTCCAGGCCGCCGTGGCAAACCCGGCGATACCCGGAATCAGGATCAGCCCGGCCAGCGCATAGCTGGCCCTGCGGCGCTTGCTCACCGCCCACCCCAGGGCGCTGAGCACCAGAACGTTAATCAGAAAGTCCTCAAGGAAATCGGCGGCGTCCGCAAAGAGCGCCGCCGATCCGATGAGGAAGGCCATCGCCATATCCAGGAGGAAACCGGCGCCGTTCAGCCCGGCCACCACCGCCACGCTGCGCCGAGATTTGTTATCAAGGGAAGAGGAGGAGAGCATCATCGAAGGATCTTATACCGGGCCTCCCGGCTCCTCGGAAGGAATCATCCACGGCCCATTCCCGCCGCATGCGCCATGCCCACCACCCGCACCAGAACACGAAAAAACACGGAGATCATCATGCGGCCAGACGCACCGGGACATATCAAAAGATACGCGGCTTTAGCGTTACTCCCCCTTCTCACGGGGTGCTCCCCCAGCACGGGCGGAAAGATCACGGATACCGTGCTCAGCACGCAGGAGAGTTTTAGCCTGAGCCAGGTATTCGAGGAGCCCATCGCGGAGGCCTACGTGTTTTGCACCTACGCCAACGAGGAACGCGGGGAGGAACTGGGGTTTGATCGCAAGAGCTTCTACAGCATCGACAGAAACTATATGGCATGGGAAACGAACACCGGCATAGGCGTGAAATTCCGCGACGAGGAAAAGGAGCCCCTCGTGGAGTGGTTCTCCCCCACCCGCATCAACTCCTGCCCCTCCGCGGGGGACGCCTATAGGAAGATCGACCCCGAGGAGCCGATCACCATAGAGATCGAGAAGGTCAAGTTTCAGCGGTACGGGGTAAGGGAGGTAAAGAATCTCTTTTACCCCGAAAACGCCGACACCGCGCGGGAACAATAAACCGGTGCCGCCTACCCCCACCCCGGCACGGAGTCGATGAGGTTGCGGGTGTATTCCTCGGCGGGGTTGCGGAAGATCTGCTCGGTGTCCCCGCGCTCCACGATCCTGCCGCCGCGCATCACCACCACGTCGTCCGCGGTGTGGCGCACCACCGCGAGGTCGTGGGTGATAAAGAGGTAGGAAAGGCCCAGGTCCTCCTGGAGCTGGCCCAGCAGGCTCAGCACCTGGTCCTGCACCACCACGTCCAGGGCGGAAACCGCCTCGTCGAGCACGATCACCTCCGGGTCCAGGGCCAGCGCGCGGGCGATCGCGATGCGCTGGCGCTGCCCGCCGGAGAGCTCGTTGGGGTAGCGCCGGGCCGTCGCGGCGGGCATGGCCACCATCTCCAGCAGCTCGCCCACCCGCCGCTCCCGCTCCTTGCGGCCGATCCCGTGGATCCGCATGGGTTCCTCGATACAGCGCTGGATGGAGTACAGGGGATCGAGCGAGCCGTAGGGGTTCTGGAACACCACCTGCATGCGGCGGCGCATCTCGAACTTCTCCCGGCGCGAGAGCTCGTCGAGGTTCCTGCCCTTGTAGCGCACGATCCCGGAGGTGGGCTGCAGCAACCCGAGGATCATGTTGGCCACCGTGGACTTGCCGGAACCGGACTCCCCCACCACCGCCGTGGTGGTGCCGGTGCGCACGTAGAAGGAGACGTCGTCCACCGCGCGATTCTTGCCAAAGTCCTTGGTCAGGTTCTCCACGCTGATGACCTTCTCCTCCCCGGGGCGGCGCCGGGGCGCGCCGGGGGTGCCCACGGCCGGGGCGGCCTGCACCAGGCGGCGGGTGTAGGGGTGCTGGGGGTCGGAGAGGATCTCGCGGCTGGGTCCGGACTCCACCACGCGGCCCTGGCTCATCACCACCAGGTGCTCGGCGCGCTGGGCGGCCAGGCCGAGGTCGTGGGTGATAAAAAGCACGGCGGTGCCCAGCTCGCGGGTCAGGGCCTCGAGGTTGTCCAGGATGAGCTTCTGCACCGTCACGTCCAGGGCGGAGGTGGGCTCGTCCGCGATGAGCAGCTTGGGGCGGGCGGCCAGGCCCATGGCGATGAGCGCGCGCTGCCGCATGCCGCCGGAGTACTCGTGGGGGAACTGCCGGGCACGCCGGGCGGCGTCCTCCAGGCCGGCCTCCTCCAGCAGGGCCACCACGTCCTCGTCGCCGGGGGCCTCCGCAATCTGGTAGCCCACGCGCCACACGGGGTTGAGGTTGCTCATGGGGTCCTGCGGCACGAGGCCGATCTGGCGGCCGCGCACCTCCTGCCACTGCTTCTCGGTGTAGCGGGTGACGTCGCGGCCGTCGAAAAGCACCGAGCCGCCGGTGACGCGGGCGCTCGGGGGCAGCAGCCCCATCGCGGACATCGCGGTGGTGGACTTGCCGGAGCCGGACTCCCCCACGATGGCCACGGACTGCCCCGGGTAGACCGTGAGGTTGGCGCCCTTGACGGCGTGCACCGGCCCGGCGGCGTCGAAGGTGATGTGGAGGTCGCTGATCTGCAGCAGCGGCTGAACTTCTTGCGTTGCGTCGGTCGCGCTCATCGCTTCCTCGCCTTCGGATCGAGGGCGTCACGCACCACGTCGCCCATCATGATGAAACTTAAAACGGTCAGGGCCAGGGCCGCCGAGGGGTAGAACAGCACCATCGGCTTGGTGCGCAGGCTGCTCCTGGCGGCGGAGATGTCCCCGCCCCAGGACACCACGGTGGAGGGCAGCCCGATGCCCAGGAAGGACAAGGTGGCCTCCGCGACGATGAAGGTGCCCAGGGCCACCGTGGCGTAGACCACGATGGGGGCGGCGGAGTTGGGCACGATGTGGGTGGCCAGGGTCTTCCACCCCGGCTGGCCCATCGCGCGGGCCGCCGTGACATACTCCTCGTTCTTCACGCTCATCACCGTGCCGCGCGTGATGCGCGCGATGCTGGTCCAGCCGAAGATCCCCAGCACGAGCACCACGGTCAGGATGGTGCGGTGGTCGCGGAACATCTGCATGACCACGACCGCCGCGAGCACCAGGGGCACCGCGAAGAACACGTCCGTGAGGCGGGAGAGGACGGCGTCCGCCACGCCCCCGAAGTACCCCGCCACGGCGCCCACGAGGGTGCCGATGAGCACCACGAGGGCCGTGGTGAGCACGCCCACCGCCACCGAGGCCCGGGCCCCGTAGACGGTGCGGGCGTAGATGTCGCAGCCCTGGCGGTCAAACCCGAAGGGGTGTCCGGACTCCGGCCCGGCGAGCGAGCGGGCCAGGTCGCAGGCGCGCGGGTCGCCCGAGCTAAAGAGCTGCGGGAAGGCGGCCACGAGCACCGCCAGGAGGATCAGGGCGGCGCTGACCCAAAACAGCGGGCGGCGCCGCAGGTAGGACCACGCCACCGCCCACTGGGAAAGGGGCGCGGCCGGGGCCTGCGCGGTGGCGCGATCCTGTGCGGGGGGATTGACGTCCGCGACGAAATGCTCTTGGTGGGGGTAGTTAGGCATAGCGAATCCTCGGGTCGAGCACGGCGTAGATGATGTCCACGAGCAGGTTGGCCAGGATGTACACGATCACCAGCACGGTGGCGATGGAGACCACGGTGCTCGGCTCCCCCTTGAGGATCGCCTGGTAGATCGCCCCTCCCACGCCGTTGATGCCAAAGATGCCCTCGGTGACGATGGCCCCGCCCATGAGCGCGCCCAGGTCCGCGCCGAGGAAGGTGACCACCGGGATGAGGGAGTTGCGCAGCACGTGGTGCGTCATCACGCGGCGGGAGGAAAGGCCCTTGGCCCGGGCGGTGCGCACGTAATCCGCCTGGAGGTTCTCGCTGACGGACTGGCGGGTGAGCCGCAACACGTAGGCGAAGGAGAGGGCCCCGAGCACCACCGCGGGGAGGATGAGCGCCGCGAGGGACTCGTTGCTGCCCACCGTGGCGGGCAGCAGCTCCCACTTGACGCCCACCAGGAACTGCAGGACGAAGCCGATGACGAAGGAGGGCACGGCGATGACGAGCAGGGAGAGCACCAGCACGGTGGAGTCGAAGATCCCGCCCTTGCGCACCCCGGCGATCACGCCGAAGAGCACGCCAAAGACGGCCTCGAAGATCAGCGCCATCACGGCCAGCACGATGGTCACCGGGAAGGCCCGCGCCATGACCTCGGAGACGGGCTGCCCGGAGAAGGTGGTGCCAAAGTCCAGGGCGAAGATCCCCTTGATGTACAGCAGGTACTGCACCAGGAAGGGCTTGTCCAGGTGGTATTCCTCCTCGATGGCCTGGCGCGCGGCCTCGGAGAGGCCCCGATCGCCGCCCAGGGCGGCCACCGGGTCGCCCGGCATGAGGAACACCAGGGAGTACAGGAGGAAGGTGGCCCCGAAGAACACGGGGAGCATCTGAAGCAGGCGGCGGCCCACATAGCGCATCATCGCTGGACCCTCCTGACGTCGTTGAGCATCGCCAGGCCGTTCCAGGCGAACACCACGGACTCGGCGTCCTCGCTGTGCCCGCCCACGGTGTTGGCGTACCACAGCGGGATGGTGGTCAGGTCCTTGAACAACTGCTCCTGGGCCAGGTTGTAGTGCTCGTTGGCCTCCTCCGCCGTGGCAGAGGCCTTGCCCAGGGCGAGCTGCTCGTCCACCACGGGGTTGGAGTAGTCGCTATCGTTGCCGCTGCCGTTGGTGGCAAAGGTGGCCTGGAGGAAGTCGCTGAGCACGGGGACGTCGGCCTGCCACCCGGAGCGGAAGGCGCCGCTGGTGGCGCGCTGTTTGACGTCGTCGCGCAGGGACTTGAAGTCCGGGTAGGGCTTGCCCACCGCCTCGATGCCCAGCGCGTTGCGGATCTGGTTGGTCACCGCGTCCACCCAGGCCTGGTGGCCGCCGTCGGCGTTGTAGGCGATGGTGAACTCCCCGCTCCACGGGGAAAGGGCGTCCGCCTGGGCCCACAGGCGGCGCGCCTCCTCCGGGTCGTAGTCCACCGCCTCCACCCCGGGAAGATCGTCCGCGTGCCCGGGGACCGAGGGGGAGGTAAAGTCCGTGGCCGGGGTCCGGGTGCCCTCGAATATGAGGTCCGTGATCTGCTCGCGGTTGATCGCCCGGGACAAAGCGTGGCGGCGCAGCCTGCCCTCCTCCCCGGAGAAGTGCTCCAGGCGCTCGGGCACGATGAAGCCCTGGAACACCGCCGACGGCTGGTTCACCGACCGTCCCTCCAGCTCCTCCTGGTAGGTGGCAAAGGCGGTGTCCGGGAGGGTGTCGAGGACGTCGAGGTTGTTGGCCAGCAGGTCCGCGTAGGCCGCGTCCAGGGTGGCGTAGAAGAGGAACTTCACGCCGTCGTTGTGCACCCGCTTGGAGCCCTCGTAGTGCTCGTTGGGCACCAGGCGGATGCTGTCGTAGTGCGTCCACTCCTTGACCGCGTAGGGGCCGTTGCCCACCGGCTTTTGGCCGAAGGCCTCCATGTCCTCGAAGGCGGAGTCCGGGAGCGGAAAGTAGGCCTGGTAGCCGAGCTGGGTGGCAAAGTCCGTCTGCACGTCCTTGAGCGCCACGGTGAAGGTGTAATCGTCCACCACGTTCAGGCCGCTGAGCTCGGCCACCCCCTCCGCGTAGCCCTCGATGCCCTCGAAGGCGTACTCCAGGGTCTGGGAGTGCTCCACCGCGTAGTTCCAGGCGCGCACGAAGTTCTGGGCGCGCACCGGGGTGCCGTCGGCAAAGGAGCTGGGCTTGATCCGGATGGTGTAGTTCTTCCCGTCCGGCGAGTCGATGGACTCCGCCAGCTCGTTGTAGGGGTTGCCCTCGGCGTCGTAGGAGACGAGCCCGGAATACAGCAGCTCGATGACCCTGCCCCCGCCGTTCTCGTTGGTCATGGCCGGGATCAGCGGGTTCTGCGGCTCCAAGCCGTTGGCCGTGATGTAGTCCGTGGGGTCCTCCGCGCCGCAGGCTACCAATCCCCCCGCCGATATTCCGACCGCCGCAGCAACGGCGATCACCCTTTTCCACACCATGCTGTCTCCTTCACACTTTTTCAGACAGCATAGTCTGTGAAGCCTGCTATAGGCCTAATCTTCCTGGTAGGTACCTAACAACAATGGGAAGACCACGTCGCGCGTCAGCGGCGCCAGCTCCGCGGCGGCGGAGCCCACCGGGTAAAAGCGCGCCTGGGCGATCTCCGCGCGCACCCCGGGTAGCCGGTCTAGCCGCCCGCCCCACTCAAAGACCTCGCACTCCACGCGCCGCCCGGGCTCGTTGGCCGCCGGGGCGGACATCGCACCCAGCGGCGTCAGGTCCTCCGCGCGCAGGTTCAGGCCCAGTTCCTCGGCTATCTCGCGGCGGGCCGTCTCCACCGCCTCCTCGCCGGGCTCCCGCTTCCCGCCCGGAAACATGAAGGACCCCGTGTGGCGCTTGCGCACCGTGAGCACCTCCCCCACCGCGTTGCGCAGGATCACCGCCGCGACGCGGATCGGCCCGCGCCGCTCATCCCCCGGCTCCGCCGGTTCCCCCGACGCTCCCGGGGCCGCCGTCCTCGCCATTGTCGATCCTCTCGTCCGGTTCCAGGCCCGCCACGGCGGCAAAATGGGCGCGCTCCTGCCGCGCCCACGTCTCCCACCACGGCTCATAATACGGATCGCGCGCCAGGGCCCGACGCCGCCGCAGCCCCTCCGGGGCGGTCACCAGCACCGTGCGCACCGCCCCGCGCCGCCGCGCCGCCGCCACGGTCGCGGGCGTCATCGCGCCCACCCCCTCCACGATCAGCGGCTCCCCCTCGGGCAGCGCCACCCACTCCCCGGGCCGGTCGCGCTCCCAGTCCCAGCGATGGTAGCCCGGCGCCCTCACGCGCAGCACCTCCTCGGCCACGATCCGCGAGCCCTCCGCCAGGCCCCACCACCCCGGATAGAGATCGTCCATGTGCACCACCCGGTGCCCCAGGCGCGCACCCAGCGCGGCGGCGTGGGTGGTCTTGCCGGAGCCCGAGGGGCCGTCGATCAGCCAGGTGCGGATCATGCCACCCCCAGCAGCCGGAACGTGCCCGCCGCCCAGGCGCAGCCCAGGGCGATCGCCGGGAGCAGCGCCCACACCGCCAGGGCCAGCGCGTCGCGGCGGCCCACGGTGGCGGCCCGCGCCCAGGTGCGGGCGGTATCGGTGTGCCCGAAGCCGCGCGCCTCCATCGCCACGGAGAGTTTGGCGCCCCGGCGCAGCGAGGAGACCAGCAGGCCGAACAGCAGACCCAGCGCGCCGCGCACCCGACCCCCATCCGCCACACCGCGGGCCCGGCGCGCCCGGCGCAGCGAAGCGGCGTCGTCGCGCACCAGGGTCACCAGCCGCGCCGCCGCCACGGAGGCGATGACGAAGCGCGCGGGCAGGCGCGCCACCTGGGCCAGGCCGTCGCCCAGGTCCGTGGGGTCCACGCGGGCGGAGAGCACCATCACCGGCAGGCCCAGCGCGAGCACGCGCAGCACCACCGCCAGGGCGAGCGAGAGGGAGTTATCCGTGACGTGAACGGTGAGGAAGGAGAAGTGCTCCCGGCCGCCGGGACGCCCGTAGAGCAGCATGGACAGGCCCGTGACCGGGGCGATCGCCAGCAGCGGGAGGGCGCGCCGCACCAGCGCGCGCAGCGGCAGGCCGCACGCAGGGGCCAGCGCGACGGTCAGGGCGATGGCCACGAGGGCAGAGAGCCAGTCCAGGCTCAGCAGCAGCGGCGTGGTGGACGCCATCATGGCCGCCAGCCGAGTCACGGGGTTGACCCCGCGCATGAGCCTCATGGCCGCTCCCCTCCCGGCGCGCCGTGGCCTCCGTCGTTGCCGTGGCCCTCGCTCCGCCCGGGTATGTGCAGGTGCTGATCGCCCAGGGCGCGCACGAATTCCTCGTCGTGGGTGATGGATACCACCGTGGTGCCCCGCTCGGTCAGCCCCCGCAGCAGGCCGACCAGCTCCGCGAAGGTGGCGTCGTCCTGGCCGAAGGTGGGCTCGTCCAGCACCACCAGGGCGGGATCACCCATCAGGGCCGTGGCCACGGAGAGGCGGCGCTTCTCTCCCCCCGAGAGCGTGTAGGGGTTGGCCCCGCGCAGGCGGGTCAGCCGCAGGCGCTCCATCAGCTCCTCGGCGCGCGCGGCGGGTCCGCCCACCAGCAGGTCCTCCTCCACGGTGCGGGCCACGAACTGGTGCTCCGGGTTCTGGAACACGGTGCCGATGCGCCGCGCGAGGTCCCGGGAGCGCCAGCGGTGCGGCGGGGCGCTCAGGCCCCGGGCGAGGTCCGGGTGCAGGAGCAGCCGCCCCGCGCGCGGGGCCACCAGCCCGCCGAGCACCATCGCGAGCTGCGTCTTGCCCGCCCCGTTGGGGCCGGTGATCACCGTGGAGGCCCCGCGCGGCAGGCGCAGCGAGTGCTCCCGCCCCGCCGCCGTGCGCACCCGCTCGGCCCGCAGCAGGTCCTCGCCCCGGGCCAGCTCCGGGCGGGCCGGGGGCAGGTGGGGGCGCCTCGGCAGCTCCCGCGCGGTGATCTCGCGCAGGCCGTCCGCGCCCAGGTGGAGAAAGCGCGTGGCCAGGTCGCCCCACGGCTCCGGGCGGTGCTCCACCACGATGACCGTGGCCCCGGTGCGCGCCACCAGGGCGTCCACGGCCCCGCGCACCTCTCGACGCCCCTCGGGGTCGAGGTTGGCCGTGGGCTCGTCCAGCAGCACCACGTCCGCGCCCATCGCCACCACCCCGGCGAGCGCCAGGCGCTGCTTCTGCCCCCCAGAAAGGTACCGGGTGGGGGCGTCCAGGGGCAGGTCGAGGCCCACGAGGTCCAGCGCGCGGCGCACGCGCGGCCAGATCTCCGCGCGCGGCACGCCGAGGTTCTCGCAGCCGAAGGCGGCGTCGTCCCCCACGCGGCTGGCGATGACCTGGGAGTCCGGGTCCTGCAGCACCAGGCCCACCACGCCGCCGACGTCCAGGGTGCCCGAGCGCTCCCCCTCGTCCTGCCCGCCGAGCACGCCCGCGAGCGCCCCCAGCAGCGTGGACTTTCCGGCCCCGGAGTCCCCGGTGAGCACGATCCGCTCGCCGGGGGCCACGTCGAGGTCGATGCCCGCCAGGGCCGCCCGGGCGCGGGTGGCGTGGCGCCAGCCGAAGCCGCGCGCGCGGATGGCCCCCGGTTCCACCCCCGCCCCGCGCGGGTGATGGGCCGGACGCGGGGTCCGCGCCCCCCGCCTGCGTGCCCCCTGCCTGCCCCGCGTCATGCGACCCCGCGCGCCTCGCGCCCGGCGGCGAAGCGATCCAGCGCGCCCGTGCGCGCCAGGGCCCCGACCAGGGCGTGGCCGAGCACCCCCGCCAGCAGCGCCCCGGAGACCAGCAGGCAGGAGAGGTAGATGAGGTTGTATTCCAGGCTCTTGGCGAGGTTCGAGGCGGTGAACAGCTCCAGGAGGAAGGCCCCCGCCGCAGCCCCCACCCCCGCCAGCGCGGCGGTGGGCAGCCGGAAGGAGCGATACAGCGTCAGCGCGAACACCAGCTCCGCCCCGAGTCCCTGGGCGATGCCCGAATAGATGGTACTCACCCCCCACTGGCTGCCCAGGAGCATGGAGGCGATCGCCGCGAGGACCTCCACGAACAGCGCCGCGCCGGGCTTGCGGATCACCAGCCCGCCGAGGACCCCGCCGATCAGCCAGATCCCCGTGGCCAGCCCGCCCAGGCCCGGGGTGAGCGCGTCCATCGCGTTGAGCCACAGCGACCCCAGGAAGTTCCACGTCACAAAGATCAGCCCGCAGGCCAGGCCCAGCACGGCGGCCACCACGATGTCCACCACGCGCCACGGCGTGACGCGCACACCCATCCCACCCATATTCATCCTCCCTAGCGCCGGTACTAACCGGATCAGGTTCATACGGTTTGCCGCGCAGCGCGGCATCTCAGCCCAGCGCTCGGCCGGGCACCCGTGTTATGTCTTTGCGCAAGATTATAGGCTAATCCAGGTCCTCCACGCCCCAGGCGCTGCCCTCCGCGCCGCCCGCGCGGCGCCACCGCACCCGCAGCTCGTCCCTGGCGCCAAAGCGCACCAGGTGCAGGGCCACCACGCGCTCCAGCTCCTCGCACTCGCCCTCTGTGGGGCATTCCAGGTGCATCAGCAGCACCCCCTCGCCCGCGACCAGCGACACCTCCCCGCGCACCGGGCGCTCCGGGTGATCGAAGATCAGGGATCCGCGCCCCGCCTGCGCGTCCCAGTCCGCGGTGATCTTGCGGCCAAAGTGCTCGGCCAACTGCTTGGCGTAGCGAGAGGGACGCTGCGTGCTCACCCGGGCTGTGGAGGAGGTCATACCTGGCAATGTACCTTTCGCGCCCCTCGTCGGGCCGCGAGCGGGGCGCCGAACGGGTACCGTGGCACCATGACGATCGATGCGCCCAACACCGCGCTCGTCCTCGAAGGCGGGGGAATGCGCGCCTCCTACACGGCGGCCGTCGTGGATAAATTACTGGCAGAAGGCGTGAAGTTCGGATGGGTCGGCGGAATCTCCGCCGGGGCCACCCACACCGTGAACTACCTTTCTGGTGAGCGCGAACGCACTCGGCACAACTTTGTGGACTTCGCCGCAGATCCCCAATTCGGGGGCGTTACCTCCCTGCTGCGCGGGCGCGGCTACTTCAACGCCGAATACATCTACGGCCGCGCCCCCACGCTCAACCTCCCCGGCCCGCTGGACTACGAGGCCATCGCCCAATCCCCCACCGAGTACCGCATCGGCGCGGTGGAGGCGCACACCGGCCGGTCGGTGTACTGGGGTCGCTCGGACGTGGACAGCTCCGAGGCCCTCCTGGCCCGCGTGCGCGCCTCCTCCACGCTGCCGCTGCTCATGCCCCTCCCGGAGATCGACGGCGTCTCCTACGTGGACGGCGCGCTGGGGCCCTCCGGCGGGATTCCCCTGGATGCCGCCGAGGCGGACGGCTACACCCGCTTCTTCGTGGTGCTGACCCACCCGCGCGGCTACACCAAGACCCCCATCCGACGCCCCGGGCTGCTGCGCAGCCTCCTCAACAACTATCCGGTGGTGGCCGAGCGGCTCATCACCCGCCACACCCGGTACAACCGCACGATGGCACGGCTGCTCGAGTACGAGCGCCAGGGCAGGGCCTACCTCTTCTACCCCACCGGCAGGCTCGTGGCCTCCACCGAGCTCAACGGGGACAAGCTCAAGGGGTCCTTCGACCGAGGGGCCCTGCAGTCGGCCCGCGAGTGGCCGCAGTGGCGGCGGTTCCTCGAGGCGGAGGGGGCGTAGCGAGCGTAGGCTCAGCGCCGCCTCGCCGCCGCTGAGCCTACGCCGGGCCGTCGTTGGGCTCCTCCAGGTATTCCCCGGTCTCGTAGTCATACCCCACGCGGTTGCCCTCCTCGTCGGTGCGCGCGTACCACTCCACGACCTCCTCGGCCGCGGAGTCGAAGTCCGCGCCGGTGGCGTACTCCCCGGCCTCGCTGGGCTCCACCGCCAGCGCAAAGTTGTCCCCGTACTCGCGCACCCCGTGCACCACGGCGTTGGCCACGGCCCGGTGTTGGTA
The DNA here is from genome assembly GCF_000375365.1 of Corynebacterium mastitidis DSM 44356. Taxonomy (GTDB): domain Bacteria; phylum Actinomycetota; class Actinomycetes; order Mycobacteriales; family Mycobacteriaceae; genus Corynebacterium; species Corynebacterium mastitidis. The sequence goes on from NZ_AQXB01000005.1 coordinate 218,062, forward strand.
GTCCTGGCGGATCACGGCGGGGTCGTGCCGCAGCTCCCTGAGCAGCGCCACCACCATGCCCACCAGGATCACCGCAAAGGGCAGGGCCGTGATGGTGATGAGGTTCTGTAGCCCCTTAAGCGCGTTGTCCCCGCCCGCGAGCAGGATCACCACCGCGATGCCCGCCATGCACAGCTCCCAGAAGGCCGTCACGCGGCGCCGGGACTGGGGGTTGCCCTGCTGCGAGAGCTGGGAGTTGACCAGGGAGGCGGAGTCCGCCGTGGTGATGAAGAACACGGCGAGCATCACGATCACGATGGGCGCCACCACCTGCGCCCCGGGGAGGTGGTCGAGGACCACGAAGAAGATGTGCTCGGGGTCGGGCAGCGCCGCGGGGTCGTCGCCGGGGGCGATGTCGCCGTCGCGGCGCTGCAGCCAGATCGCGGTGCCGCCGAGGATGCTAAACGCCAGGATGATGATGGTGGAGGGGATGAACAGCACGCCCAGCACGAACTGCCGGATGGTGCGCCCGCGCGAGATCTTGGCCACGAACACGCCCACGAAGGGAGACCAGGAGACCCACCAGGCCCAGTAGAAGGTGGTCCAGCCGGAGAGGAACCGCCGCATCTCCTCCCCCTGCCCCATGTTGGCCGCCAGCATATCCGGCATGGAGCCCAGGTAGGTGACCAGCACGCCGGGCAGCATGTTGATAAGGAAGGCCGTGGGTCCGGCCACGAAGAAGAACAGCGCCAGGCCGATGGCCAGCACGAGGTTGATGTTGGAGAGCCAGCGGATGCCCCGGGCCACCCCGGAGACGGCGGAGGCGATGGTGCCGATGGTCAGCACCACGATCACCCCGATGGCCAGGGCGTTGCCCTCGCGCGACCACCCGGTGACCACCTCCACTCCGGTGCCGATCTGCAGCGCACCGATGCCTAGGGAGGCCGCCGTTCCAAAGAGCGTGGCGATGATCGCCAGGGAGTCGATGATCCGCGCCGGGGCGGACGTGGTGGGGCGGTTGCCCAGCAGCGGCATGAGGATGGAGCTCATCAGCGGCACGCGCCCGCGCCGGTAGGAGACGTAGCCCACGGACAGGCCCACCACCGCGTAGATGGCCCAGGCGTTCATCCCCCAGTGCAGCGCGGACTGCGCCAGCGCGCCCAGCACCGCCTCCTGGGAGGCGGCCTCGTAGGCGCCGGGCCGGGGGCTGAGGTAAAAGCTCATAGGCTCGAAGGGGCCGAAGAAGATGATGGCGATGCCGATGCCGGCGGCAAAGAGCATGGCCGCCCAGGAGAGGGTGGAGTATTCCGGCTCCTCGCCGTCCAGGCCCAGCGGTATGCGCCCGTAGCGGGAGAACGCCAGCGCCAGCAGCACCGCCACCAGCCCGATGGCGAGGGTGGTAAACACCCAGCCGAGGTTGACCATCACCCAGTCCAGGGCCACGGTGGAGACGTCGAGCACCTGGGCGGGGGCGATGATCCCCCAGGCCACGAACGCGAGGATCAGACCGCCCACCATCAGCGTGATGGGGCGGTCGATCCGGTAGCGGATGCGCTGGTCCTCCACGCTCACGCCGGGCACCAGCGCGGGGTGAATGCTGTGCGGGTAGGTCACCTCCCGCAGAAAGGCGCGGGCGCGTCCGCCGCGCGCGGGTCTTTCGGGGTTGTCGGGTTGGCTTTCCGGCTGGCCCTCGGGGGCGTCGTGAGTAACAGACATACATTCGAACATAACCGTCCCGGGCCCCTAGTAGGATCGCGGGCATGACCACGAGCGACCTGCATGACACCATCCGCGTCTTTGGCGCGCGCGAGCACAACCTCCGCGACGTCAGCCTTGAGCTGCCCAAACGCTCCCTGACGGTGGTCACCGGGGTGTCCGGTTCCGGGAAGTCCTCCCTGGTCTTTTCCACCATCGCCGCGGAGTCCCAGCGGCTCATCAACGAGACGTATTCGTCCTTCGTGCAGGGCTTCATGCCCTCGCTGCCCCGGCCGGACGTGGACCTGCTGCAGGGCATCACCACCGCCATCGTGGTGGACCAGGAGCCCCTGGGGGCCAACCCGCGCTCCACGGTGGGCACGGCTACCGACGCCACCGCGATGCTGCGCATCGCCTTTTCCCGCATGGGCTCTCCCAGCGCGGGCGGGCCGGGAGCCTACTCCTTCAACGTCCCCTCGGTGAGCGCCTCCGGGGCGATGTCCGTCAACGGGGGCAAGAAGGAGCGGCAGGACTTCCACCGCACCGGCGGCATGTGCCCGGAGTGCGAGGGCACCGGGCGCGTCACGGACTTCGACCTCGACGAGGTCTTTGATCCCGCGCTGAGCCTGCAGGAGGGCGCGCTGAAGGTGCCGGGCTACAAGACCGGCGGGTGGTCCTACCGCATGTACGCGGAGTCCGGGCTGTTCCCGGCGGACGTGCCCATCGCGGACTTCACGCCGCAGCAGCGCGCGGACTTCCTGGACAAGGAGGCCACCAAGAGGGAGATCGCGGGCATCAACATGACCTACGAGGGGCTGCTGCCCCGGCTGCGCCGCTCCATGCTGTCCAAGGAGCGCGAGGGCATGCAAAAGCACATCCGGGCGTTCGTGGACCGCGCCGTCACCTTCATCCCCTGCCCCGCCTGCGGCGGCACGCGGCTGGCCCCGCACGCCCTGGAATCCACCATCGACGGCGCCAACATCGCCCAGCTCTGCTCCATGGAGATCACCGAGCTGCGCGAGTGGGCCGCCCGCCTGGAGCACCCCAACCTCGCGCCGCTTCTCGACGCCCTGCGCGCCACCCTCGATAACTTCATCGCCGTGGGCCTGGGCTACCTCACCCTGGACCGCCCCACTTCCACGCTCTCCGGCGGCGAGGCGCAGCGCGCCAAGATGATCCGGCACCTGGGCTCCCCGCTCACGGACATCACCTACGTCTTTGACGAGCCCACCGCCGGGCTGCACCCCCACGACGTGGACAAGATGAACGGCCTGCTGGCGAGCCTGCGCGATAACTCCAACACCGTGCTGGTGGTGGAGCACAACCCGCAGACCATCCTGGCCGCCGATCACGTGGTGGACATGGGCCCCGGCGCGGGCTCCGAGGGCGGCACCGTGTGCTACTCCGGGCCGGTGTCCGGCCTGGAGTCCTCCGGCACCGTCACCGGCGCGCACCTGCGGGACAAGGGCAGCCTCAAGGCCGAGGTCCGCAGGCCCACGGGCGCGCTGAAGGTACGCGGGGCGCGCCACAACAACCTGCGCGACGTGGACGTGGACGTCCCCCTGGGCGTGCTCACCGCCATCACCGGCGTGGCGGGCTCGGGCAAGTCCTCCCTGGTGCGCGCCCTGCCGCGCGACGAGTCCACCGTGTACATCGACCAGGGCGCCATCAAGGGCTCGCGCCGCTCCAACCCCGGCACCTACACCGGGGCGCTCGACCCCATCCGCAAGGCCTTCGCCAAGGCCGGGGGTGTCAAGCCCGGGCTGTTCTCCCCCAACTCCGACGGCGCCTGCCCGCACTGCAAGGGCGCCGGGGTGATCTACGTGGACCTCGGCATCATGTCCGGCATCGCCACCCCCTGCGAGGTGTGCGAGGGGCGCCGCTTTGGCCCATCCGTGCTGGAGTACACCCTGGGCGGCCTGACCATCGCGGACGTGCTGGAGCTCACCGCCGCCCAGGCGGCGGACTTCTTTGCCGCCAAGGACTCCCGGGTGCCCGCCGCCGCAAAGATCTGCGGCAGGCTGCGGGACGTGGGCCTGGGCTACATCACCCTGGGCCAGCCGCTCACGGAGCTGTCCGGGGGCGAGCGCCAGCGCCTCAAGCTCGCCACCCACATGGCGGAGAACGCCACCCGCTACATGCTGGACGAGCCCTCGCGCGGCCTGCACCTGGCGGACGTGGAGAACCTGATCTCCGTGCTGGATCGCCTGGTGGACGCGGGGTCCAGCGTGATCGTGGTGGAGCACTCGCTCTCGGTGATCGCGCGCGCCGACCACGTGATCGACCTCGGCCCGGGCGCGGGCTCCGAGGGCGGCCGGGTGGTGTTCAGCGGCAGCCCCGCCGACCTCGCCGCCTCCGGCACCACCACGGGGCGGTACCTGGCGGAGTTTGTGGGCTAGGGAGGCGGCCATGAAAGGCATGCGGAGACTGCGGCTCCGGCGCGGCGACGCCGTCGCGGCGCTCCTTGGCTGCGTCCTCGCCGCGATGTACGTGAGCATCGCCGCCGCACACCCCACCCCGGTGCTGTGCGCGCAGGCGGCGCTCTCCCTCGGCTTCGTCCCCGCCCTAGCGCTGTGGCGCACCCGGGTCATCCCCGCCGCCGGGGCCCTGCTGGGGCTGCTCGCGGCCTGGTGCCTCGCGTTCATCGCCGCCACGCCCGCCAACACGGGCTTTCCCCCGTACCTCATGGCCGCGCCGATGGCGGTCTATTCCCTGACCCGCCACGCCCCGGATCGCCGCCTCGCCTGGGGAGCGCTCCTCGCCTGCGCGGCGGCCGCGCCCGCCAGCCCGCTCATGTGGGAGCTGCGGGGCCCGGACGATCTTCACTATCGCTCCGGGGATTCCCTCCTCGGCTTCCTCGCGCTGCACTGGGCGTTGCTGGGCGTGGCCTTCCTGTGGGCGCTGCACTGGCGCGCCGAGCAGCGGCGGCGCGAGCGGGAGCGCGAGGCGGCGCGGGAAAGCGAGCGCCTCCTCATCGCCCGGGAGATTCACGACGTCCTCGCCCACAACCTCACCCTCATCAACGTGCAGTCCTCCGCCGGGATCATCGGCGCGCGCACCGACCCCCAGGCGGCCGTGGCGGCGCTGGGCACCGTGCGAGACGTCAGCGCGGAGGCCCTGGCGCAGGTGCGCGGGATCGTCGCCGCCCTGCGCTCCCCCGGCGCGCCCGCAGCCGCGCCGGAGGGGCCCGCCACCCTCGCGGAGATCGTGGAGGGCTTTCGCGGGCTGGGCCTGGCCGTGCGCGCGGACTATCCCGCCGATCTCCTCTCCCGCCTGCCCGCCCAGCACGCCCTGGCGGTGTGCCGCATCACCGCCGAGGCCCTCACCAACGTGCTGCGCCACCAGCGGGCGGGCACGGCCGTGGATTACCGCCTGACCGAGGAGGCCTCCGGCCTGGCCCTGACGGTGGAGAGCGTCGGGGCGCCGCGCTCGCTCACCTCCGCGCCCTCCGGCCCGGGCATGCCCGCCGGGTGCGGTACCGGCCTGGTGGGCATGCGCGAGCGCGCCGCGGCGCTCGGCGGCACGCTGCGCGCCGGCCCCACGGAGCGCGGCTGGCTCGTGCGCGCCGAACTTCCGTTAGGAGAACCCCGATGACCCCGCCCATCCGCGTGCTGCTGGCTGACGATCAACCGCTGCTCGCCTCGGCGCTCGCCACGATCCTGTCCGCCGAGGAGGACATCGCCGTGGTGGCCGTGTGCCACGACGGCGAGGAGGCGCTGCGCGCCGCCCGGGAGCACCGGGTGGACGTGGCGGTGCTGGACATCCGCATGCCCAGGGTCGGCGGGATCGAGGCCGCGCGCGCCCTGGCCCCGCACGGCGTGGCCGTGCTCATGCTGACCACCTTCAACGAGGACTCCCTGATCCGCGAGGCCATCGGCGCGGGCGCCTCCGGGTTCCTGCTCAAGGACGCGGACCCGGCCGAGCTGGTCCGGGCGGTGCACAGCGTGCACCGGGGGCAATCCGTGCTCAGCGCCGGGGTGACCGGGCACGTGCTGCGCGCCTACCGGCGTGCCGTGGCGGGCGCGAGCGTCCTGCCAGCCCACCAGCGCCAGGGGCTGAGCCTGCTCACCGCGCGCGAGCTCGAGATCCTTTCCCTCATCGCGGCGGGCCACACGAACGCCGAGATCGCCGCCGAGCTGACCATCGGGGCCGCCACCGTGAAGACCCACGTCTCCCACCTCCTCGCCAAGCTGCACTGCCGGGACCGGGTGGCCCTGGTGCTGCTCGCGCACCGCGCGGGCCTGGCCCCTCCCCCCGACGGGGGAGAATCTCCCTCCCCATAATCACCCCGCGCGGGGATCACGCCGCGCCGCGCGCGGGCGATAGTAGCGGTCATGACTACCGATGTTCCCTCCCTTACCTGCCGTGGCCTGCGCGTCAGCCTCGGTGGGCAGCGCATTCTCGACCACTTCAACCTCACCGTTCGCCCCGGCCGCGTCCACGCCCTGATCGGGCGCAACGGGGCGGGCAAGTCCACCGCCTACAGGGCCATCCTGGGGCTGCTGCGGCTCGATGCGGGCGAGGTCACCGTCCTCGGCGCTCCGCGCACCCGCGAGAGCCTGCGCCACATCGGCGCCAGCATCAACGGCCCCGCGCTCTACCCGCACTTAAGCGCCGTGGAGAACCTCGCGATCCACTGCCACCTGCTGGGGCTGCCCCGCTCCGAGGCGCTGCGGGCGCTGCGCGCGGTGGGCCTGCCCGATACCCGCAAGCGCGCCTCGGCCTTCAGCACCGGCATGAAGGCCCGGCTGGCCCTGGCGATCGCCACGCTGGGCGATCCCAAGGTCCTGCTGCTCGACGAGCCCCACAACGGCCTCGATCCCCAGGGCATCGTGGAGCTGCGCGGCTTCCTGCTCCAGTGGGCGCGCCGCGGCGGCGCGGTGCTCCTGAGTTCCCACCAGCTCGGGGAGGTCACCCACATGGCCGACGACCTCACGGTGCTCGCCCACGGGCGCACCCAATACGCCGGAACGCTGACCGACTTCGCCCCGCCGGAGCGGCTGGAGGAGCGGTTCCTCACCCTGACCTCCGGCGCGGACGCATCCGCCCACGCGCGGGAGGGGCGGAACTGATGCTCCAATCCCTTCCCCGCGCCCTGCGCGCGGAGCTGCTGCGCACCCGGCGCAGCGCGGTCGCGTGGCTGCCGCTGCTCGGCCTCCTCATCGGCGGGCTGAGCGCCGTTCTCCCCGCCGTGGCCTCCGACCGACGCGACGCCGCCGTCCTGCTCTCCTGGCAGAGCATGTACATCACTGGCATGGCCGCGCCGCTGACCGCGTTGTTCTGCGTGCTCGCGGAAAGGCGCGAGCGCGCCGCCCGCTGCGGGGGCACGCAGTGGCGCCCCTTCTCCCCGGCGGCCCAGCGCGCCGCGCGGGTGCTGGTGCTCGCGGGCCTGCTGGGCGCCTTCACGGCGCTGACCTTCGGGCCGTCCTGGTGCGCGGCCCTGCTTCGGGGCTACGACGGGGCGGGCGCGATCCTCCTCGCCGGGCTGGCCTCCTGGTGGGGCCAGGTGGGCGTGCTCTGCGTTTTCCTACTGCTGGGCCGGTCCACCGGCGCCGTCGCGCCCCTGCTGTGTGCCGTGGCCTGGCAGGCCGCCGGGCTGCTCTGCGCGGAGTGGCCGCACTGGTGGGCGGTTCCCCCGGCCTGGCCCGTGCGCCTCGAACTGCCGCTTCTGGGCACGCACGCCAGCCTCGTCCCCTTCTCCCCCGGCGAGCCGATCCCCCACCCGTGGCCGGTCCTGGCCGCCTGCACGCTCCTGAACGCGGTGGCCCTCGCGGCCGCCGTCGCCTGCGCCCCGCGCTCGTGGTGGAGGGCGCCGGGGCGTGGCCACCAAAGCGGGGACGCCTCGGCCGGAATCGCCTACTCCCCCGGCGGCTCCGCCGCCCGCCCCACGCGGCTGGGCCTGCTGTGCGTCCCCGTGCTGGCCGCCCGACGTCGCGGCGTCTACCCGCTGCTCCTCGCCACGCTCGCGGTGCTCGCCTACGCCGCCGCCGTGTACCCGCCGTTCGTGGTCACCGGGCTTACCACGTTCCTCGTCCTCCCCCTGGGCACCGCGATACTGCCGATGATGGCGTGGGGCGGGCTCGCCCCCGCGTGGCGCATCGCGGTGCCGCGCCGCCCGGGACTGCGCGGCGCCGTAACGCTGTGGCACCTGGGGCTGGTGTGGATCGTGTGCCTGGCGTCCGCCCTGGGAACCGTCGCGGCCGGGGAGTCGATAGGGCGGGCCGCCGCCCGCGCGGCGCTGTGGTGCACCACCGGGACCGTGCTCGCGCTGCTGTGGCTGCTGCTCACCGTGCGGTTCTCCCCCGGCCTGGCCCTCGGGCTAGGGGTGATGGGCGCCATCGTCTCGCTCACCCTGGGTGGGGACGTCCTGGCCGCCACGCCCCTGTGGCTCCTCGCGCTGCCCTCCTGGGGCGAGTCCGCGCTCGACCCCGGCCGGTTCCCCCTGGCGCTGGCGCTCTGCGCGGCGCTTGCGGCGGCTCTCCTGCCGCTGATGGGGCGCGCCTATCGGCACCACGAGGCCGCCGCGTAGGGCTACGGGATTCTACGGGATTCTTCCATGCCGCGCCGTGACCAGTGTGGTTCCACCGCGCCCCACGGCGGCATGGAAGCGCCCGTACCATTGACACATGAGCACCGATCATCACTGTGAAGTCAAGGTTCCCGGCGGAAAGCTGGTAGTAGTGGACGTCTCCGAGGACGGCCAGCGGATCACCGCCGCCAGCGTCTCCGGCGATTTCTTCCTGGAACCCGAGGAGGCCTTCCCCGCGCTGACCCGCGCGCTCGTCGGCGCGCCGCTCACGGACACCGCCGAGCAGCTCCAGCAGCGCCTGGACGCGGCGCTGGCTCCCCTGGGCGCCCAGCTCCACGGGTTTTCCACCGCCGACGTCGCCCTGGCCGCCCGCCGCGCGGTGCTCGACGCGAAGGATCTCACCGACTACGAGTGGGAGGTGTTGCGCCCCGGCGCGCTGCCCACCCCGCTCAACGTGGCCCTGGACGAGCACCTGCTGCACGAGGTCGCCGCAGGGCGGCGCGGCCCCACCCTGCGCCTGTGGGACTGGGAGGACCGCGCGGTGGTCTTTGGCTCCTACCAGAGCTACGCCAACGAGCTGGACCAGCGCGGCGTGGAGCGGCACGGCATCGTGCCCGTGCGCCGCATCTCCGGCGGCGGGGCCATGTTCATGGAGGGTGACAACTGCGTCACCTATTCCCTCTACGTGCCCGAGCAGGCGGTGCGGGGCTTAAGCTACGTGGATTCCTACCGCTACCTCGACCAATGGGTGCTGGCCGGGCTGCGCTCCCTCGGGGTGAACGCCTGGTACGTGCCCATCAACGACATCACCTCGGACCAGGGCAAGATCGGCGGCGCCGCTCAAAAGCGCGTGCCCGGCGCGGTGCTGCACCACACCACCATGAGCTATGACATCGACGCCCAGAAGATGACGGAGGTGCTGCGCGTGGGCAAGGTGAAGATCGCGGACAAGGGGCTGCGCTCCGCCGCCAAGCGGGTGGACCCGCTGCGCCGCCAGACCGGCGTGAGCCGGGAGGAGGTCGTCTCCGCGCTTATCGACGGCTTCCGGGCCCGCTACTCCTCCCGCCCCGGGGAGCTGAGCGAGGAGGATCTCGCGGCGGCGCGCAGGCTCGTGGAGGAGAAGTTCGGCACGCGGGAGTGGACGCACCGGGTGCCGTAGCCGCACTCACGGTCCGAGCAGGGCGAGGGGTTTCACCCCCTCTCACCTGCCTAAACTACCTCTCGCCCACCCCAAGGCCCCTCCCGGGGAGGCGTCGTCACGCTCTAGCCCGGCACCGCCCCGCCGCTTCCGTTACCGTGGGTGGAGACGACTCTGCCCCCTACCCCCAGGACGAGGAATCGCCCGTGCCCCATTCCCCCGCGCACTCTCCGCTGAATCGCCCGGTGTTTTTCACCTCCGCCACCCTCATCCTCGCCTTCGTGGTGTGGGCGTGGCTGGCGCCGGGGCAGGCGGAGACCACGATCTTCGGGGCGATGGACTGGGTATCCACCAACCTGGGCTGGTATTACATCCTCACCGCCGGGATCGTGGTGGCCTTCGTGCTGGTGGTGGCGCTCTCGCGGATCGGCAACACCAAGCTCGGGCCGGATCACTCCACGCCGCGATTTCACGTGTTCACCTGGGCCGCCATGCTCTTTGCCGCCGGCATCGGGGTGGACCTGATGTTCTTTGGTGTCTCGGGGCCCGCCACCAACTACCTCACCCCGCCGGACGTGGCGCCGCTGTCCGAGGAGGCCGCCCGCATGGCCACCATCTGGACGATGTTCCACTACGGCGTGCCTGGCTGGGCGCTGTACGCCCTGATGGGCATGGCCTTCGGGCTCTTCGCCTACCGCTATCACCTGCCGCTTTCGGTGCGCTCGGCGCTGGCCCCGATCTTCGGGCGGCGCATTCACGGGGCGGTGGGCCACGGCGTGGAGGTGGCGGCCACGCTGGGCACGGTGTTCGGCGTGGCCACCTCCCTAGGGATCGGGGTGGTGTTTCTCAACTACGGGCTGAACTTCCTGTTCGGCCTGCCCACGGGCACCTCGGTGCAGGTGGCGCTCATCATCCTGTCCGTGGGGATTACCATCGTCTCCACCGTCTCCGGGGTGGACAAGGGCATCCGGCGGCTCTCCGAGCTGAACGTGGTGCTGGCGGTGGGGCTCATGGCCTGGGTGCTGCTCTCCGGGCGCACCAGCCACCTGCTGGACGCCCTGGTGCAAAACGTCGGGGACTTCCTCAGCTCCTTTCCCTCGATGATGCTCAACACCTTCGCCTACACCTCCGGCACGGAGGCCTACCCGGCGGATCAGTGGCTGGCGGACTGGACGCTGTTTTTCTGGGCGTGGTGGATCGCCTGGGCGCCCTTCGTGGGCCTGTTTCTGGCCCGCATCTCGCGGGGGCGCACCCTACGCGAGTTCATCCTGGGTGTGCTGATTATTCCCTTTGGCTTCATCCTGCTGTGGGTGTCCGTTTTTGGCAACGCCGCCCTGGACGCCTTCGGCTCCGATCCCGGCCTGGCGCAACGGATCATGGACGCCCCGGAGTCCGGATTCTTCGAGGTGCTACAGCAGTACCCCGGGGCCACCGTGACCATTGGCCTGGCGGTGCTCACCGGGCTGCTGTTTTACGTCACGTCCGCGGACTCCGGCTCCCTGGTCATGGCGACCATGACGTCCCAGGCCCCGGACAAGGCGGACAATGCAGGCGCCAGCGGCCCCACCGAGCAGGACGGCCCGCCCTGGCTGCGCATAGTGTGGGCGGTGATGACGGGTCTGCTCACCCTGGTCATGCTGTTCATCGGCGGGGTGTACACGCTCCAGGCCGCCACGGTGCTCATCGGGCTGCCCTTCTCCCTGGTGCTCTACCTGCTGATGTTCTCTCTGTGGAAGGTGCTGCGCGGAGAGCGCTACTCCGCGCAGGCCCGCCGCCACGCCCTCGCGGGCGCGCAGCACACCTCGGAGCCGCGCGGCTCCTGGAAGCAGCGGCTCACGCGGAAGATGGCCTTCCCCACCGCCGAGCAAACCGCGCGATTCATCGAGGACACCGCGCAGCCCGCCCTGGAGGCGGTGGGCGCGGAGCTAGAAGGCCTGGGCGTGGAGGTGCACTATCACCGGGGCACCCACCCGGAGTACCCCATCCCCTACGCGGACCTGGTGGTGTGCTTCCCGGACCAGGATGACTTCAAGTACCAGGCGTATCCGGTGGCCCACGCGGTGCCCAACTTTGCCGCTAACCTGGCCGTGGTGCGCGACGTCTACTTCCGCGTGGAGGTCTTCTCCGCCACGGGCTCGCGCGGGCACAGCATCATGGGCTACACGCGCGATCAGGTGATCGCTGACGTCCTGGATGCCTACGAGGCCCACCTGAACTACATGACGCTCACCGGCGACGCCGGCGCCCCCACCGGGGAGGTTCACGCCGCCGCGCCGCAGAAATGGGAGGATAACCATGACTAAGACCCTGTACATCGACGGCGAGTGGACGGGGGCCGCCAACAACGCCACCCGCACCATCGTCTGCCCCGCCGACGGCTCCGAGGTGGGCACGGTCTCCGAGGGCAGCCGGGAGGACGCCGAGCGCGCCATCGCCGCCGCCCGCGCGGCCTTCGACGCCGGGGAGTGGTCCGCGCGCCCGGCCGCCGAGCGCGGCGACCTGCTGCTGAAGGTGGCCGAGGAGATCACCCGGCGGCGCGACGAGTTCGCCCGCGCCGAGGCCCTGGACACCGGCAAGCGCCTGGTGGAGGCCGAGATCGACATGGACGACATCGCCTCCTGCTTCCGCTACTTTGGCAAGATCGCCGACCACCACCCCGGCCGCCTGGTGGACGCGGGGAACGATGCCGTGATCTCCCGCGTCGTCTACGAGCCGGTGGGCGTGTGCGGCATGATTACCCCGTGGAACTTCCCGCTGCTCCAGGCCGCGTGGAAGGTGGCCCCCGCGCTGGCCGCGGGCAACACCTTCGTGCTCAAGCCCTCGGAGCTCACGCCGCACACCGCGATCCTGCTCATGGACGTCCTGGACGGGCTCGGCCTGCCCGCCGGGGTGGCCAACCTGGTGCTCGGCGCGGGCGCCGAGGTCGGCGCGCCGCTCTCCGAGCACCCGGACGTGGACATGGTCTCCTTTACCGGCGGCCTGGTCACCGGGCGGGCCATCGCGGCCGCCGCCGCGCCCACGGTGAAGAAGGTGGCTCTAGAGCTGGGCGGCAAGAACCCCAACATCGTCTTCGCGGACGCGGACTTCGACGCCGCCCTGGACAACGCCCTCAACGCCGGGTTCGTGGACTCCGGCCTGGTGTGCTCGGCGGGCACCCGGCTCATCGTGCAGGAGTCCATCGCGGAGCGCTTCGTGGACGCCCTGGTGGAGCGCGCAGGGAACATCGTGATGGGCGGCCCCTTCGACCAGCAGGCCCACACCGGCCCGCTGATCTCCCGGGAGCACCGGGACAAGGTCACCGACTACGTCCGGCGCGGCGTGGAGGCCGGGGCCCGGCTGCGCGTGGGAGGCGACTGGGGCGGCCCGGAGCATGAGGCCGGGTACTTCTACTCCCCCACGGTGCTGGATCACTGCGATAAGGACAACCCCGCCGTGATCGAGGAGGGCTTTGGCCCCGTCATCACCGTGGAGACCTTTAGCACCGAGGCCGAGGCCATCGCACTGGCCAATCACACCCGCTACGGCCTGGCCGGGGCCGTGTGGACCTCCGATGCCGGGGTAGCCAACCGCGTCTCCCGCGCCCTGCACCACGGCACGGTGTGGATCAACGACTACCACCCCTACCTGCCGCAGGCGGAGTGGGGCGGCTTCGGAGAGTCCGGCACTGGCCGCGAACTCGGCCCCAGCGGCCTAGACGAGTACCGCGAGGCCAAGCACATCTACCAGAACACCGAGCCCGCCGTCACCGGCTGGTTCCCCGTGAAGGAGTGATTGATATGTCCGATAAGACCTATGACTACATCGTGGTGGGCGGCGGCTCCGCCGGAGCAGCGCTGGCCTCCCGGCTCAGCGAGGACCCCACCGTGACGGTGGCGCTGCTAGAGGCCGGGCCCACGGACGTCGATAAGGCCGAGGTGCTGGACCTCCAGCGCTGGCCGGAGCTGCTGGAATCCGGCTTTGACTGGGATTATCCCATCGAGCCGCAGGACAACGGTAACTCCTTCATGCGGCACGCTCGCGCCAAGGTACTCGGCGGCTGCTCCTCCCATAACTCCTGCATCGCCTTCCACCCGCCCGCCGAGGACATGGACCTCTGGGAGGAGCTGGGCGCCACCGGCTGGAACGCCGAGACCATCCTGCCGCTCATCACGCGCCTGGAAAACAACGCGCGCGGCGGGAACAACCACGGCACCGAAGGCCCGGTGCACCTCATGGATGTGCCGCCCACCGACCCCGTGGGCGTGGCCCTGCTGGAGGCCTGCGCGCAGGCGGGCATCCCCACCGCCACCTTCAACGAGGGAGAGACGGTGGTCAACGGCGCCGGGTTCTTCCAGATCAACCGCAAGGCCGACGGCACCCGATCCTCCTCCTCCGTCTCCTACCTCCACCCCGTGATGGAAGAACGCGAGAACCTGCGCGTGCTCACGGATCACTGGGTCTCCCGCGTGCTGTTTGAGGATTCCGATTCCGGGGTGCCGCGCGCGGTGGGCGTGGAATACTGCGACAACCCCCACAACCGACGCCGCGCGCTGCGCGCCCGCCGCGAGGTGATCCTGAGCGCGGGGGCCATCGACACGCCCAAGCTGCTCATGATCTCCGGGATCGGCCCCGCCGAGCACCTGCGCGAGGTGGGCATCGACGTGCTGGTGGACTCCCCCGGCGTGGGCTCCGGCTTGCAGGACCACCCCGAGGCCGTGATCTCCTGGGAGGCCGCCGAGCCCATGACCAGGGACGCCACCCAGTGGTGGGAGATCGGGATCTTCACCCCCATCGACGGCGACGACCTCCCGCTGCCCGACCTCATGATGCACTACGGCTCCGTGCCCTTTGACATGCACACCGCGCGCCACGGCTACCCCAGCGCGGACGAGTCCTTTGCCCTCACGCCCAACATCACCCACGCGCGCTCGCGCGGCACCGTGCGGCTGGGCTCCCGCGACTACCGCGACAAGCCCAAGGTGGACCCCCGGTACTTCACCGACCCCGAGGGCTACGACATGCACATCGCCGTGGAGGGGATCAAGAAGGCCCGCGAGATCGTCTCCCAGCCCGCGATGGCGCGCTACGTAAAGCGCGAGCTGTTCCCTGGAGCGGACGTGCGGACGGACGAGGAGATCGCTCAGTACGTGGCCAAGACCCACAACACCGTGTACCACCCGGCGGGCTCCTGCCGCATGGGCGCCGCGGACGACGCCGAGGCACCGCTCGATCCCGAGCTGCGGGTCAAGGGCGTGGAGGGGCTGCGCGTGTGCGACGCCTCCGCCATGCCGCAGCTGACCGCCGTGAACCCCAACATCACCGTCATGCTCATGGGCGAGCGGGCGGCGGACCTGATTCGGGGCGCGTAGGCGTCTTCCGGGGGCTGCTGATTACCGGGGTGGTCCGCAGGAACAAGCGGCCCACCCCGGGATTCAGGCTGCGGAACGTCCCGTCGGACTCGCCTTGACCTCGGCCCCGTCCTTCCCGCTGCGCTCCTGGGCGGGAAGGCGGGGCTCCCGGCGGGCTCATGGTCGCAGCACCTCACCCACCACTTTTGGACGAACGGCAGCGGGGCGATAGCTTCGCCCGAACCACACAGCCCCACCGCTCTATTCTCAGCTCGTAGCGCGATTGCGGATCCTTCTAGGAGCTCAGGGACTACGCCTACGCCGTGCGCAGAGAAACAGCGAGCGGCGCTATTGGAGCATGCACTTCATATGCCGCATCTCCGCCACTCCCCTCTGGTAACCTACGTTTGCATAGCAAGCAGCCGACCGGCCGAACCTTCCGCCCGCCTCGCGGAGAATGTGGCCTAGTACTCCTGGGAAAACATGGGTTCCGACACCTCTACGTGGGCTGTCCGAGCACCACAAATTCCGGGTAAAGCACTAGTCGTAGAAGCAAGGTGGAATTGTGACTGAACGTCCAAAAGATTATGTCAAAGAGGGAAACCAAAGTGCTCCCTGGCTATGGCTCGGCGTGGTCATAAGCATCCTGCTGGCTTTTGGTAACCTGATCGATTTCCCCCACGAACCCAGAGCGTCTCTGGACGCTTTGCTCATTGCCGCCGGGATTGGGCTGCGGGCGACCCCTGTGGTGCCAGTATCAGGACAAGCAAGCCCTCGAAGAGGCTACCCGTGCGCGCGAGGAAAAAACGACTGCGAGACATCCTCGGCCCTGAAGATGCAAACATTGCACGCGATATGGGCGAGATCCCCAACCCCAAGCCACACCCGCGCAGGTGGGAGCGAGTGGGGCCAGTGGTGGCAGGATTAATCTTCCTAGGATTTATTATCGGATAAGTGCTTCTCAACTGCACGGGGCCCGTAGTTCATAACAGCCTGCGGGGCTGACCTACTTCTCCCCAAATAACACAAAAGGCATCACCAGCACGCGCCCCCACGATGTTCATCAGGGCGCCGCCGAGGTGGGCACCGCAAAGACCCCTATGGTCATGAAGGAACGCTACCCAATTAGTAAATTTTCCACACAGCCATTTGCTTATTAGTATTTCGACACAGAGTTAATTGATCCCATTCCTCACAGTGCGTGGGAAAATTTCACGGAACAATTAGAAACAATCACACAAGGAGTATCCGGACTGGTAGTACCGTCCCCAGCAGCTTCAGCGCAAGTCAAGCTGCGGTGGATCCTTTAAAGGATCAGCGTTTGTCGATAACAGACTTGAAAATCTCGGGGCGGCATCACGGAGCCGGGGTCCCGCTAGAGTATCTCACACCCCCGGTACGGGGCTTTCTGGTAGCGGGGATGAACCTGACTGAAAACTGTCGACGATGGCGCTACCCCGGACAGTGGACGCAGGTGCTGTTTCTGCGTCGGCATGTAGCTCGGCAAGCATTCTCGGGAAACCATGCACCATCCGATGGGACGCGGTCGGCGAGACCGTGGGCCAACGAGAAGCGACGGCAGGTTCTGAATCTCATTCAGGCGTCGCTTGAGGGTAAGCGCCAACGAGAGCACCTTTTCGCCATCCGGGGGTAGATGCGTAGTCAAGGAGCTCTCGGGACTGGTGAAGGTTTGGTTGACAGTTTTCCTTCTGATTTTCAGGCCGCGATTGGTGCGGCTGGCTCTATGATGGCTTCGTACTGGATGGGCGTCAATTTCCCTAATGCTCGTTGGTGTCTTTTCCCGTGATAGGTCCGTTCGATCCAGTGGGTGATCGCGGCTGAGAGTTCACGGCGGCTTGTCCAGGATTTACGGTCAACAACGTTGTTTTGCACGAGGGCGAAGAAGGATTCCATGGCTGCGTTATCCCCACACGCCCCGACCCTGCCCATCAAGCCTTTAGCCTTATAGCGTTTTAACACACGCAAGAATTTCATACAACGAAAATTGCGAGCCTCTATCGGAGTGGATGATCACATCACGAGGATGTCCGCGTTTGCGCATCACATCGTCCAACGCCGCCACCGCGAGGCCTGATTTCATCCGTGAGCTAGTTGCATAACCCACGATTTTACGTGAGCACAGATCTTTGATCGCACACAAGTACAGTTTCCCCTTCCCACGTCCAATGCTCAGTAATATCCGTGACCCACGCAGTATTCGGGGTATCAGCGTGAAAATGCCGCTGGAGCAGGTCATCATGAACCGGTGGTCCAGCGTTCCTACCACGCCTTTCCGCCTAGAAATAACCGAGAAAATCCCGGCCTTCGAACACAACCACCACACCCGCCGCTGCGAGATCACAATGCCTTGACCATGAAGCTCATCAGCAATAAACCGGTAACCAAATTCCGGATCGTTGCTATGAATCTGGCGGATCTTGTCAATGAGCTTGTGCTCTTGGAGCTGTCGATCCGAGACCGGCTTAGCCCGCCATTTATAGAACGCTTGGCGAGAAAACTTCAATACCCGAGCCGCGACCGTCAAGGTTGCCTTCCCCTGAGCGATCAATTTTTTCCACGATCGGGTAGGTCTTTTTGGGTCAACCACTTCCTGGGAAAGATAAGCGGCAGCAGCGCGTAAGACTTCGTTTTCCATTTCCAGCTCACGGATCCGCTTGAGCGCTGCACTCATCTCCTTAAGCCACCACCGGATCACTCGACGAGCTCATCCCGTGATCTTTCAACCGGGCCTGCGTGGTCCATTTTTGTGACGAAGACCGCGAGATCCCCAGATCGGCACACACTTGCCGACGGCTCATCCCTGATTCAACCAGTGCGACCGCTTCCAGCCTTGAACTGCCCGCTATACAACTTTGGCATGTCAACATCCTTTCGTGCTCCACAACCAGGAAGCAACCCTGACATCAACCAAACCCCCACCAGTCCCTCAGAGTCGATGAGCACGTGAGGCGGCATACCCACCTTGGTGACACGTACGTCACTGTAGTGATTGATCTGACCCCGGTCCACGACAAGACGGGGCCCCGCGGCTAGTTGCGATGATTCCGGTCCGTTCCAAGCAAGTGTTTTAAGTCCTGGCTTGAACAGCAGTCCCTGTCCTTTCGTGAGGGGGTCGAGATCGTGGCGATGGACGGGTTTATCGGGTTCAAGACCGCTGCGGCTGAAGCCGTCCCGGACGCGGTCACGGTCATGGACCCTTTCCATGTCGTCAAGCTTGCAGGTGATGCTTTGGATGTGACCCGTCAGCGGGTCCAGCAAGAGATTCATGGGCATCGAGGCCACAAGCATGATCCGCTCTACCAAGCCCGCAGGCTGCTGCATACCGGCTTGGATCTGCTCCGGCCACGACAGACTGAACGTCTCGAGGACCTGTTCACCACCGATGATCACGTCAGCGTCGAGGTGACTTAGAACGTCGACCAGCAGCTCGTGTCGGCATACTGGAACAGCGACAAGAACCCCGGGAAAGCCACCGTGGTAAAGGTCATCGATTCGCTGGCCCACAGGCCCCAAGAACCTGCCCGAGCTCGCCAAAATCGGCCGGACCCTCAACAAACGCCGCGCTGACATCCCGGCGTTCTTTGATCAACCACACACCAGCAACGACCCTACCGAAGCAATCAATGGACGTCTCAAGCACCTCCGCGGGACCGCTCTCGGATTCCGAAACCTAGCCAATTACATCCGCCGAACACTACTCGAAGCCGGCAGCTTCAAACCCCAACTACACCCCAGATTGTGAAGAGCCTGATTCTCTTGACAGTACCCCCGCGGTACACTTCCCACTGTGCAACCCGTTACAGTTGCTAGTTTTTGCGTATTTGAATACAGACACCCTGGGTCCCACATCCTCTCCATTCGCTTCTCCCGCATCGAAAGGTGAAACAATGAACTACAATTTTTACAAGTCCATGAATTTGGACGGCAGTACGCCACCTCAAAAACTGGCAGACATACTCGACGAAAAGATAACGGCCATCCAGGGCTCCGAAACCGCAACGGCGGCCGATCTGGGGGAAGCAATCGCCGCAAGAGCTATCTTGGGCGATCCCGAGAAGAAAAGCGAATACGACACAGCGCTACACGGTCCTGACGGCGTGGTAACTATTGAGTGGATCCAGGAACTCGCAAAGAAGAAATCTTCCACCTCATACGAGAAAAAATCCCCAAGCTCCACACTCCCAAAGAAAAAGAAAGTCTCCATAGACTTTGATCTGAATAATTTTCCAGTATCGAGCCAACTTCAACGTCAGGAATCCAAGCTATGGCTCGCAGGCATGGTTCTGATACTACTCGGATGGATTTACGCCTTCATTGTTTCCATGTTTTTCAGCTCGAACGCCATGGAAGAGTGGTCTTTCCTTTTCGATCAAGACGATATCGAAGCCCTCAATTCAATTTTTGGAGGCCTCAAAAGTTTGCCGCCATCGGCTTCGCCCTTACCAACACCGTAGCCATGTATATCATCATGGAGACCGTGTGGTGCCTTCGGAAGGTCCTCGGATCCTGGAAAACTGAAAAATAGGGAACCTCATGCCCACAAACTCAGAACACAACAGCCAGTGGGAGTCCTTTTCTAATGACGGTGAAGGGGGAAAACCAAAAAAGAAGATCATCATTATCCTCGTGGCCGTAGCGGTTCTTTTACTGGCATCCGTCGGCGCATGCATTCTGATTATAAATAAAGGGTATTTTTCCGAATCATCTGAAGATTTCGCAATTCCAGAAGTACCCACCTCAGGAGAAAGGACATCAACCTCCAGAAAGAAAACCGGCTCAAATGGTCCAGAAAGCTCCAGCACTTCGGAAAATAAAAACTCCACCATCGAAAAATCGGAAGCGGATAAAGAGAAAAATAAAAAGAGCAACAAAACCACTAAGGATGATTCGAAGAAATCTGACAGCGGAGAAAAGTCTGCAAGTTCGGATAAAATGTGCAGTGGGAGTAATCTTCCAGATATGATTGATGAGACGTTCCCCGAGGATGCGGAGGTCGTGGTTGATTACTGCGAGCAAGGCTGGTTAAAGATTGGTGTAGCCGAAACGGATGCTACGCAAGTTTATCAGTTAATAGATGGTTCCTGGGAATTGCATTCCCCGCATGGATCGGCTTTCCCTTGGGCTTTGCCTTGTTATTAAGACAGTACCCTTGAGGAGGATGGCGTTCCTGGTGATCTTCAAGAGTTGTTGACAAAGTGCGGGATCGACGAATATAAAGATTTCACTAATTATGTGGCCGTAGGCCCCACTACTACCGGTTTTGCTCGTAAATTCTTCCAGGAATTTACCTACCAGTACTCCCTTGACGGGGAAACTGAACAGGTTTTGACAGAAGTATACTCACCAACAACGGGCCAGCATTACGAGATGCATTTCTCCGGAGATAAGGCAGTTACATGCACAGGTGGAAATAATGCAGTTGTGGAAATATGGTGACCAAGATTCATTTATGCGGGCGAACACCCATAGATAATCTTTACTGAAGAGTATTTCGTGGTGTGTGGAGGTGGTTGCACGTGCGGGTGCGTTCGGGGCGTCGGGTTGTAGTCGCGGCGCTGATGGTGGTGGCCCTTGGCGGCGGGCTTACGGCGTGCACGATTAATCCGGGCGCCTCACAGGAAAGCACCCACGACACTAAGGACGAGGCGCTAGAGGCCCCGTACATCTCCGTGGCCGACGAATCCGAGGAGGTCGATCCCACCACACCGGTGACGGTGGAGTCCAAGGACGAGGGCCTCGAGAGCGTGACCATGACCAACGAAGAGGGCCGCGAGGTCGAGGCCACCCTGTCCGCCGATGGCATGAAGTGGACCACCACGGAGGTGCTCGGCTACGCGCGGACCTACACGGTCGAGGCCGTGGATCACAACGGCGAGAAGTCCACCTCCACGTTTTCTACGATCGCCCCGGCGTCCACGGCCTCGGTCACGCTCTCGCCTTATGGCGTGGGCGAGGT
>NZ_AQXB01000006.1 GCF_000375365.1 Corynebacterium mastitidis DSM 44356
CCGCATCGAGGATTTCTCCTCTGTGCGCGATACTGGGATCGAACCAGTGACCTCTTCCGTGTCAGGGAAGCGCTCTCCCGCTGAGCTAAACGCGCAGGTAATTAGGGGGATACCCGGAGCGGATGACGAGACTCGAACTCGCGACCCTCACCTTGGCAAGGTGATGCGCTACCAACTGCGCTACATCCGCATCGCACCAACGAGAACCCGTGAGGCTCCGCCGTTGTGCGTTGACAAACTCTATCCTGCCCGGGGTGTGGAGACAAATCGCCTGCTCGGTCGGTGATTGTGCGGGTGGTCCCGCCGCCGAGCTTCGTGGGGAGGCGGCGCGGCGGGGCAGGCGGGCCGCTGCGGCCGGGGGAGTGCCTTACGTCGTGCGTCTTGCGTCTGCGTCCCCTGGGAAGGGAAGGCGTGTTCGTTCTGGGGCCTCGTCGGGGCCGGTCGATGCCTCGTGGTGGGCGCGCACCGACGCTTCTTTGCGGAGAAAAGCGCCCTGACCTGCAAATTAGGAACGTTGGACGGCCGCGTGTTAACTTATTTCTCGCAAGCCACACGGCAGGCACACGGTCCCATGGCTCAGTGGAAGAGCGTTCCGTTCACACCGGAAAGGTCGCTGGTTCGATCCCAGCTGGGACCACCATAGGTACTAAGGCCCCATCGCTAAGCGATGGGGCCTTTCTTGCGCGCGGCGCAACCCCCGTGACGCACGGCACTCGCGCGCCCGGAACTTATCGAGGTCCGCGAACGACTCCTCCATTACGGGACGGTGAGAATGCCTTGCGGCGTCATGGCGCGGGTATTCTTGCTCTCATCCGTCATGAGAAGGCAAGGAAAGCGGAGGTGCAGGGTGGCGGCTCGAATCGCACGCAGGGGCGCGATCGCGCTCTCGTTGGGGATCGCCGGAGGGCTGATCAGCCCCGGGGTGGCCCTGGCGCACGATAGCGTCATCGCGGCCACGCCGGAGGACGGCGGCACCGTGGAGGAGTTTCCCCGCGACATCGTGCTGACCTTCTCCGGCATCCCCCGGGACACCTTTAACACGGTAGCCGTCTCCAATACCTCCTCCGGCGAGGTCCTGTTCTCCCAGGAGCCGAAGCTGGAGGGGCAGGAGGTGAGCGTGGAGGTGCCCCAGGACATTAACCCCGGCCCCGGCGACTACACGGTGGGGTTCCAGATCACCTCCTCGGACGGGCACGCCACCCGTGGCAAGACCACGTTTAGCGTGGCCGGGCAGGCGGCGGGCCAGGAGGCCGAGAAGGACGGGGACGCCGCCGATGGCGCTCAGGATGAGGGTTCCGCCCCGGTCTCCGGTCCGCTGGCGTGGGTCGTCGGCGGGCTGGGGGTGCTGGCCATAGCGGCGGTGGTGGTGCTCGCCGTGGCCAGGAATCGTCGTTTGTGACCCCACACTCTCATTGACTTAAAAGGAGAAGCACTGATGAAGAACCTCAAGATCGCCGCCGGGGCGCTGGCCCTCGTGGCAGGCGTGACCCTGGCCGGATGCTCCAACAGCGAGGGGGACTCCACCGCAACCCAGGCCCCCACGGCCTCCAGCGCCTCGGAGAGTGGCACCTCGGCGGCGTCGGAAAGCGGCATCCGCCTGGATAACGCCGTGGTGCGCGCCAAGGGCGAGGACAACGACATGACCAGTATCTTTGGCACGCTGGTCAACGACACGGACAAGGACATCACCGTGGAGTCCTTCACCACCTCCCTGGGGGAGGCGCAGTACCAGCTCCACGAGGTCGTCGATGGCGTGATGCGGGAAAAGACGGGCGGGTACACCATCCCGGCGCACGACTCGCACGAGCTGAAGCCCGGCGGCGATCACATGATGGTGATGGGGTACGAGCACCCCGTGGCGGCGGGCGACGACCTGACCGTGACGCTGCTCCTGTCCGACGGCTCCGAGGTGGACCTCGACCCGATCCCGGTGCGCACCATCGGCGCAGGGGACGAGAACTACGGCGACCTGGACCAGGGCGAGCAGGGGGATCACGGCGAGCACGATGAGCACGGCGACCACGAGGACCACCAGCACTAAGGAGGCGAGCGGGAGATGAGTTCGGTGAGCCGCAGGGGCTTTCTGTCCGGGCTTTCCCTGTCCGCCGGTGGCCTCGCCCTGGCGGGCTGCGCGGCGGACGCGCGCGACGAGAACCCGGAGGACCGGCGGGAGCAGGCGGACCGCGCCGCGAGCACGGTGGAGTTCGATGGGCCCCACCAGGCCGGCATCGCCACCCCGGAGCAGGCACACCTGAACCTGGTGGCCTTTTCCCTGCACCCGGGGGTGGACCGCCAGGGCCTGCGGCGGCTCATGCGGCTGTGGACGCAGGACGCCCGGGAGCTGTGCGCCGGGCGCACCCCGCGCGGCAGCCTGGAACCGGAACTCACCTCCCGTCCCTCTCGGCTCACCATCACCTGCGGCTGGGGGGAGGGGGCGTTCGACGCCGCGGGCCTGGCGGATCGCCGCCCCGCCTGGCTGGCGCCGATACCGGAGTTCTCGCAGGATCGCCTCGAGGAGCGGTGGGGCCAGTCCGACCTGGTGCTGCAGATCTGCGCGGAGGACCCCTTCACCGTGGCCCACGCGATGCGCAACATGGTGCGCTCGGGGGCGGACTACGCCTCCGTGCGGTGGCTGCAGCAGGGCTTCGTCTCCGCGAACACCGCGCCGGAGCCCGCGCGGGAGGAGACCAAGCGCAACCTCTTTGGGCAAAAGGATGGCACCATCAACCCCCGGGGCGAGGAGGAGCTGTCCGAGCACGTGTGGATCGAGGACGGCCCGCCGTGGGCGCGCGGCGGAACCGCCATGGTGGTGCGCCGCATTCGGATGCACATGGACGAGTGGGAGAAGCTCGACCGGGCCTCGCGCGAGGTGGTGGTGGGCCGCACGCTGGGCAGCGGCGCGCCGCTTTCCGGCGGGGAGGAGCACACCCCGGCGGACTTCTCCGCGCGTGACGCCTATGGGCTCCCGGCCATCGACCCGCACAGCCATATGGCCAGGGCCACGCCCCCGGCGGATCATCCGGAGCAGCGCATCCTGCGCCGCCCCTACAACTGGGACGTGGCCCCGGAGCCGGGCGCGGACGATCTTTCCCACTCCGGCCAGGTGTTCATCTGCTTCCAGAAGGACCCCACGCGCCAGTTCACCCCCATCCAGGAGCGTCTGGACCAGGCGGACCGGCTCAACCAGTGGATCACGCACATCGGCTCCGCCGTGTACTTCGTTCCGCCGGGCACCGGCGGGGAGCGCGGGGGCTTCTGGGGCTCGGGGCTGCTGGACTGACGGGGTACTGGGCCGGGGGAGGAGGCGACGAGGGCACGGCGCGATCCCCGGGCCGGGGGAGGAGGCCTGCCTTGCCTGCTTTGTTTCCCCGGGGGGTAAGCTATTGACCGATTACCGCCCGGTTTTATAAAGAAGGCACGGGGCGGATGCACAAGCAGTGGGGGCGGCCCGGTATGCCGTCGCCCGCGTGAGCGCAAGAAGGAGCGCGAAGAAGGATCATGGTGAACGCTGCGGAAAAGACCACCTTGCTTGTTCCCGCCGGGGTGCCGGTGGGCAAGGCCATGCGGGAGCTGGGGCTGCCCACGAAGGGGCCGGAGGCCATCGTGTGCGCGCAGGACGGGCAGGGCAACCTCCGGGATCTCTCCCACGCCCCGGCGCAGGACGCCGAGTTCGCCCTGGTTCCCGCCTGCAGCGAGGAGGGGCGCTTTGTGATCCGCCACTCCGCTGCCCACGTGCTCGCCCAGGCCGTGCAGATTGAGTTCCCCGGCACTAAGCTCGGCATCGGTCCGGCCATCGAGAACGGCTTCTACTACGACTTCGACGCCGCGGAGCCCTTCACCCCGGAGGACCTGCGCACGCTGGAAAAGCGGATGAAGAAGATCATCAAGTCCGGGCAGCGCTTCGAGCGCCGCGTGTGGGCCTCCCAGGACGAGGCGCGGGAGGCCCTGGCCGCCGAGCCCTACAAGCTGGAGCTGATCGAGGACAAGGGCAACGTGGACCCGGACTCCGACGAGGCGGCGGAGGTCGGCGCGGGCGAGCTGACGGCCTACGACAACGTCAACCCCCGCACCGGCGAGGTGGAGTGGTTCGACCTGTGCCGTGGCCCGCACGTGCCCACCACCAAGTACATCCCGGCCTTTGCCCTCATGCGGACCTCCGCTGCGTACTGGCGGGGGGATCAGAACAACGCGGGCCTGCAGCGCGTCTACGGCACCGCCTGGGAGTCTAAGGAGGCCCTGGACGAGTACCGCACCATGCTGGAGGAGGCCGAGAAGCGCGATCACCGCCGCCTGGGGGCCGAGCTGGACCTGTTTAGCTTCCCGGATGAGATCGGCTCCGGCTTCCCCGTGTTCCACCCGGACGGCGGGATCGTGCGCTTTGCCATGGAGGAGCACTCGCGGCAGCGCCACCTGGCGGCCGGGTATTCCTTTGTGAACACCCCCCACGTGACCAAGGGGGAGCTGTTTAAGAAGTCGGGCCACCTGGACTGGTACTCCGACGGCATGTTCCCGCCCATGCAGCTCGACGCCGAGCACAACGCCGAGGGCGAGGAGACCAAGCCCGGGCAGGACTACTACGTCAAGCCCATGAACTGCCCCATGCACAACCTGATCTTTGCCACCCGGGGCCGCTCCTACCGGGAGCTGCCGCTGCGGCTCTTCGAGTTTGGCACGGTGTACCGCTACGAGAAGTCCGGCGTGGTGCACGGCCTGACCCGCGCCCGTGGCTTTACCCAGGACGACGCCCACATCTACTGCACGGAGGAGCAGCTCGAGCAGGAGCTCACCGACGTGCTGGAGTTCATCATCTCCCTCCTGCGCGACTATGGCCTGGACGACTTCTACCTGGAGCTGTCCACCAAGGACCCGAACAAGTACGTGGGGGACGACGAGGTCTGGGAGCGGGCCACCACCATCCTGAGCGACGTGGCCACCAAGTCCGGCCTGGAACTGGTGCCCGACCCCGCCGGGGCGGCCTTCTACGGGCCGAAGATCTCGGTGCAGGCGCGCGACGCCATCGGGCGCACCTGGCAGATGTCCACCGTGCAGCTCGACTTCAACCTCCCGGAGCGGTTCCAGCTGGAGTACACCGCGCCGGACGGCTCGAAGAAGCGCCCGATCATGATTCACCGCGCGCTGTTCGGCTCCATCGAGCGCTTCTTCGGCGTGCTGCTCGAGCACTACGCCGGCGCCTTTCCCGCCTGGCTGGCCCCGCGCCAGGTGGTGGGCATCCCGGTGGCGGACGAGTTCGTGCCGCACCTTAACGAGGTCGCCAGCGCCCTGCGCGCCCGGGGCATCCGCGCGGAGGTGGACGCCTCGGACGATCGCATGCAAAAGAAGATCCGCAACCACACCACCGGGAAGATCCCCTTCATGCTGCTGGCGGGCGGCCGCGACGTGGAGGCGGGCGCGGTGAGCTTCCGCTTCCTCGACGGCACCCAGATCAACGGCGTGCCGGTGGATGAGGCGGTGGACCTCATCGCGGCGTGGGTGGGGGATCGCATCAACGATCAACCGAATGAGGCTCGCCTTGCCGAGCGACGCTAAGGGAAACGAACAGACCTGGGCCGACGCCGGGGTGGGGCAGCCGGACGGCCTGCAAAGGCTGTGGGCGCCCTACCGCATGAACTACGTGGCCGCCGCGGTGTCCTCCGAGGATCCCTTCGTGGAGGCCCCGCGCCGCGGCGACGAGGAGGCCCTCATCGTGGCGCGCGGCGCGCGCGTGTACTGCCTTTTGAACCTGTTTCCCTACAACGCCGGGCACATGATGGTGGTGCCCTACCGCAAGGTGGCGGAGCTGGAGCAGCTCAGCGCGGAGGAGAGCGCGGAGCTGATGCTCTTTGCCCAGCGCGCCGTGCGCACGCTGAAGAAGGTCTCGCGCCCGCAGGGCATCAACGTGGGCCTCAACCTCGGGCACGGCTCCGGCGGCTCGGTGCGCGATCACCTGCACATGCACGTGGTGCCGAGGTGGTCCGGGGACGCCAACTTTATGACCGTGCTGGCGGGCACCAAGGTGCTCCCGCAGACGCTGCGGGACACTCGCGCGCTGCTGGCCCAGGGGTGGGCCCAGGTGGTCGCGGAGACGACGCAGGAGGATCAGGATGCTTAGCGTCTACGGCAGGCGCCCGGCGGCCGTGGTGGTGGAGCCGGTGGCCTCGGCCCTGCTGAGAACCGGACTTTCCCCCAACGCCGTGACGGTGGCCGGGGCGGCGCTCACCATGGCCGTGGCGGCAGTGCTCATCCCCAGCGGGCACCTGGTGTGGGCGGCGGCGCTCTCCGGGCTCTTTGCCGCCACGGACATGATCGACGGCACCATGGCGCGGCTGCGCGGCGGCGGCACCAAGTACGGCGCCACGCTGGACGCCACGTGCGATCGGATCACCGACGGCGTGCTCTTCGCCTCCATCACCTGGTGGCTGGTGTACACCTACCAGGCCCCCAAGGCCCTCGTGGCGGCCTCGCTGGTGGTCCTGGTGTGCTCCCAGGTGATCTCGTACGTGAAGGCCAGGGGGGAGGCCAGCGGCTTTAGGATGGTCGGCGGGCTCATCGAGCGCCCGGAGCGGCTCATCATCGGGCTGGGCGGCATCGGTCTGCACGGCATGGGCGTGCCCTATGCGGTGGACATCGCGCTGTGGGTCCTGGCGGTAGGGTCGGTGTTCACGGTGGTGCAGCGCCTGCGCATCGCCTCGCGTTCCCCGCTCGCCGGGGAGCTCTCCGCGCCCCCGGCGGGCTCCAAGGAGGCCGCCCGGCGCGCGGGCGGTGCGGGACCGCGGGGCTAGCGCGCAGGTGTTGCAAGGGTTCACGAGGAAAGGGCGTCGCATGGGGCATCGGGATCGTCGAGATCTCAGCACGGTGGGCTACCTGGCGGGGTGGCGCCTGGTGCGTCTGCTGCCCGCCTCGTGGGGCGCGTGGATCTTCGAGCGCGGGGCGGACATCGCCAGCGACAACGGGCGCGGGATGGAGCAGCTACGCCGCAACCTGGCGCGCGTGGTGGGGCCGGAAAACGTCACCAGGAGGCTGGTGCGCGACGCCACCCGCTCCTACGCCCGGTACTGGCTGGAGGCCTTTCGGCTGCCCACGCAGGCGCGGGATCCCCGCCTGGCGCCGCGCCTGCGCCGCAGCGTGCGGGGAGAGGAGCACCTTGCGGCCTCGATGGCCAGGGGCAGGGGGGCGGTGCTGGCCCTGACCCACTCGGGCAACTGGGACATGGCGGGGGTGTACGCGGTGGATGCCTTTGGCTCCGTGGTCTCGGTGGCCGAGCGCCTGCGCCCGGAGGAGGTGTTTGAGGCCTTCGTGGGCTACCGCAGGTTACTGGGCTTTGACATCTTCCCGCTCTCCGGCGGGCGCCCGCCCTTCCCGGAGCTTCGGCGGGAGCTGGAGCGCGGCAAGCTGGTGTGCCTGCTCAGCGAGCGCGACATCAAGAACAAGGGGGTGGAGGTGGAGTTCTTCGGGGAGCCCACCACCATGCCCGTGGGCGCGGTGGAGCTGGCCCGGCACACCGGCGCCGCCCTGCACGCGGTGCACTGCTGGTTCGAGGGCAAGGACGGCTGGGGCTTTTCCATCTCCGAGGAGCTGGAGGTGGGGGAGACCGGCGCCACCATGCAGCGGGTCGCGGAGATCTTCGAGCGCAACATCCGGGAGCACCCGGAGGACTGGCACATGCTCCAACCGCTGTGGCCGAGCGACGCCCGCCTGCGGGAGCGGCGCCGCGCCGAGGAGGGAGCCTGAGCATATGCGCGTTGGCATCGTGTGCCCCTATTCCTTCGACGAGCCCGGCGGCGTCCAGGCCCACATCCTCGACCTCGCCAGGGTGCTGGGCGAGCGCGGCCACGAGGTGCGGGTGCTGGGGCCGGCCACCGGCGGCGCGGACGTGCCGGATTACGTGATGCGCGGGGGCGGCGCGATCCCCATCCCCTATAACGGCTCCGTGGCCCGGCTCGCCTTCGGGCCGCAGGTGGTGCGCAACATCCGCGCCTTCATCCGCGAGGGGAACTTCGACGTGGTGCACATCCACGAGCCCAACTCGCCCAGCTACTCCATGGCGGCCATGTTCTACGCCACCGGCCCGTTGGTGGCCACCTACCACGCCTCCGCCTCGGGATCCCGGCTGCTGAAGCTCTTTTTGCCGCTGCTGCGGCCGTACCTGGAGAAGATCCGCGGTGGGATCGCGGTCTCCGAGATGGCCCGGCGCTGGCAGGTGGAGCAGTTGGGCGGGGACCCGGTGCTCATCCCCAACGGGGTGGACACGGAGGCCTATCGCCGGAACCGGAGGCCCCCGGAGGCCCCCGGGGCGGGCGAGCGCATACCGGAGATCGTGTTCCTGGGCCGGATCGACGAGCCGCGCAAGGGGCTGGACATCCTGCTGCGCGCCCTCGACGGCCTGCCCCACCGGGTGCGCGTGACGGTCATCGGCGGCGGCAAGCCCCGCGCGGTGCCGGGCGTGGACTTCGTGGGCCGGGTCAGCGACGAGGAAAAGGCGAGGATCCTCGGCCGGGCGGACATCTACGTGGCGCCCAACACCGGCGGCGAGAGCTTCGGCATCGTTCTGGTGGAGGCCATGTCCGCGGGGTGCGCGGTGGTGGCCAGTGACCTGGAGGCCTTCGAGGCGGTGTGCGACGCGGGCGGCAGGAAGCCCGCGGGGTTGCTGTTCCGCAACGGCTCCGCCGAGGACCTGCGCGCCAAGCTCGACGCGCTGCTGCGGGATCCGGATCGGCGCGCCCGGCTGGTGGAGGCGGGCCTGGCGCGCGCGCACCGCTACGACTGGTCCACCGTGGCCAGCGACATCTTCGCGGTGTACGAGACGGTGGCGGACGGCACGACCGTGGGGGTGCGCTGATGGGGTGGTGGATAGCCCTGGCGGTGATCGCGACGCTGGTGGTGGCGTGGGCGTACTTCACGGCGCAGCGCCTCAACCGCCTGCACATCCGCACCGATTCCGCGCTGCAGAGCCTCCAGGCCAGCCTGGATCGCCGGGCCAGCCTGGCGGAGGCCCTGGTGCCGGAGGCCGAGGCCGCCGCGCGCGCCATCCTGGCGATGGACTACCCGGTGCACGCCCTGGATCGCCGGGCGCGGGCTGAGGAGAGGCTCGAGGCCATCCTCGCCGGAAGGGCGGTGCCGCGCCAGGTGGTGGACGCCTCCACCCGGGTGGAGCTGGCCCGGCGCTTTTACAACGACGCGGTGACGGACACCCGCGCCCTGCGCACCCGCCCGGCGGTGCGGGTGCTGCGCCTGGGGGGAACGGCCCCGCTGCCGGTGTACTTCGAGCTGCCGTCCGCGCGGGAGGGCCGGGAGAACCGGGCCAACCCGGAGGAGCGACCCGAGGGCGCGTAGGCCCCGGCGCGGGCGCGTGCGTGGGAGGGGCGTGCGTGTCTTTCCCGGGGGAGTGAAACGCGCTACGGTGTAGTGAAAAAAGAGATGAGGAGCACTACATGGAGAGCGTGGAAAGGATCCTGTCCGTCGCCCCCCTCGGCGGCCAGACCTGGGAGGGGATCGCGGCCGGCACGCGGCAAAAGCGCACCTTTGGCGGGCAGGTGGTGGGGCAGAGCCTCGCGGCCGCCGTGGCTGCGGCGGCGGACCTCGGGGAGGATAAGGTGGTGGATTCCCTGCACGGGTACTTCGTCTCCGGGGGCGACGCCGCCCGGGGCATGACCGTGGAGGCGATGCCGGTGCGCCGGGGGCGCAGCTACAGCAACTTCTCGGTGCGGGCCGCGCAGGGGGAGGCCACGCTCTTTGTGGGCAACGTCAGTTTTCGCCGCCCCGGCGATCCCGGCCCTAAGCACAGCGTGCCCATGCCGCAGGTGCCCCCGCCCGAGGGGCTAAGCGACGGGCGCGAGTACCTGCCGCAGAAGAACCTCCTGCTCTTTAGCGAGTGGGAGGACTGGGAGTTCCGCATGGTGGAGAACCACGCGGAGGGCGGCTACGGGCATCAGCGCCTGTGGTTCAGGGCCAGCCGGAGGCTGCCGGACGACCCGGTCTTTCACACCCTGGCGCTGTCCTACATGTCCGACATGACGATCCTGTACGGGGCCATGGCCCCGCACAGGGGGCACCCGGTGCAGATGGCCAGCCTGGATCACGCGGTGTGGTTCCACCGCCCCGCCCGGGTGGATCAGTGGCTGCTCTACGATCAGGTCTCCCCGAGCGCGAGCGAGGGGCGCGCGCTGTGCACCGGGAGGATCTACGCCCAGGACGGGACCCTGGTGGCCACCGTGGCGCAGGAGGGCCTGACCCGCACCCTTAAGGAGCAATAGCAAGGGGAGTGCTCGTGGGCGTGGCGCGTGGGTGCGTATAATCGAGCGAGCTGGAAAACCGTACCCGGAGATGCCGTTAGTTTTCCGCCACGGATGCCTCCCCGCTCGAGCCGCGGGCGGGTCGCAGGCCCGTGGCGGTGCGGCCAGAAAGGACCCGCGAGATGTCAGGACACTCTAAATGGGCAACCACCAAGCACAAGAAGGCCGCCAATGACGCCAAGCGCGGCAAGGAGTTTGCCAAGCTCATCAAGAACATCGAGGTAGCGGCCCGCACCGGCGGCGGCGATCCGGCGGCCAACCCCACGCTGGACGACATGATTAAGAAGGCCAAGAAGGCCTCGGTGCCCAACGACAACATCGAGCGCGCCCGCAAGCGCGGCTCCGGGGAAGAGGCCGGCGGCGCGGACTGGCAGACCATCATGTACGAGGGCTACGGCCCCAACGGCGTGGCCATCCTCATCGAGTGCCTCACCGATAACCGTAACCGCGCGGCCACCGAGGTGCGCACGGCGATGACCAAGAACGGCGGCAACATGGCGGACTCCGGCGCGGTGTCCTACATGTTCAACCGCAAGGGCGTGGTGCAGGTGACCAAGGGCGAGCTGAGCGAGGACGACGTGCTCATGGCCGTGCTGGACGCCGGCGCGGAGGAGGTCAACACCGTGGGCGAGTTCTTCGAGGTGGTCAGCGCGCCGGAGGACATGAAGGCGGTCAAGGAGGCCCTGGTGGAGTCCGAGATCGCGGTGGAGGACGCCGAGCAGGACTTCCGCGCCGACCTGGAGGTGCCCCTGGAGGCGGACGACGCCAAGAAGATCTTCCGGCTCATCGACGCCCTGGAGGATTCCGACGACGTGCAGAACGTGTACACGAACATGAGCCTCTCCCCGGAGGTGCTGGCGGCGCTGGAGGCGTAGCCCCTGGCTAGCCCCTGGCTAGCCCCTGGCGGCGTCGTCCTCGGCGCGCTTCCGACGCGCCCCGCTCGGCCGGAGGATACTCGGCGGGACGGGGCGCGTTTCGCAATTGTGTGCTAAAAATAGAGGGGCGATGGCCCCGAGGCCGGTCCGCGCGAGCGTCGCGCGGCCGTGAGCCGGGGCCGAGGAGGACGGAGTGAACCTAGAGGGAATGCGGGTGATGGGGATCGACCCCGGGCTCACCCGCTGCGGCCTTTCCATGGTGGAGGCGGGCCGGGGGCGCGCCGTCCTGCCGATCGCCGTGGGCGTGGTGCGCACCCCCTCCGGGGCGGAGCTGTCCGAGCGGCTGCTGCGGCTCTCCCGCGCGGTGCGGGAGTGGATGGAGGAGTATCGCCCGGACGTGGTGGCCGTCGAGCGCGTGTTCGAGCGCGGCAACGTCTCCACCGTCATGCACACCGCGCACGCCGTGGGGGTGCTCGTGCTGGCCGCCGCCGAGCGCGGCATTCCGGTACACATGTACACCCCCAGCGAGGTGAAAAAGGCGGTCTCCGGCAACGGCCGCGCGGATAAGCGGCAGATGACCGCCATGATTACCCGCATACTCGGGCTCGGGGAGCCGCCCAAGCCCGCCGACGCCGCCGACGCCCTGGCGCTCGCGGTGTGCCACTGCTGGCGGGCGCCGCTGCTGGAACGCGCCAGGCTGGCGCCCGCCCTATCCCAAGGAGGACTGCGTTGATTGCTTCGTTGCGGGGCACCGTGCTGAGCGTGGAGCTCGGCGGTGCCGTGATCGAGTGCGCGGGGGTGGGGTACTACTTCCACGCCACGCCCGCCACCTTGGCCACGCTGGCACGGGGGGAGGAGGCCACGGTGCTGACCACCCTGGTGGTGCGGGAGGACGCGATGGTGCTGTACGGCTTTGCCGACGCCGCGAGCCGCGAGATGTTCGGCACGCTGCAGGGAGTGTCCGGCCTGGGGCCGCGCCTGGCCCTGGCGGCGGAGTCCGTGCTCGACCCGGCGGAGCTGGCCCAGGCCATCGCGGGCGGGGACACAAAGCGGCTGCAGAAGATCCCCGGCGTGGGCAAGCGCATGGCCGAGCGCATGGTGGTGGAGCTGAAGGAGAAGGTGGCGCAGTTCGCGGGCTCAGGCGCCCCCGAGCAGGCGCAGGCCCCGGCGCAGATCGCGCTTCCGGACGCCACCGGGGATCAGGTGGTGGAGGCCCTGGTGGGCCTGGGCTTTACCGAGAAGCAGGCGCGGCCCGCCGTGGAGCACGTGACGGCGCAGCAGCCGGGCCTGGGCACCGCCGAGGCGCTGCGCGCGGCGCTGGCGCATCTGGGAAGAAAGAAGTAGCCGGGGATGTCCGACATCGAGCGCACGGAGTTCCAGGTGCAGCCCCCCAAGCCCTCCCAGGAGGTCAACCCGCGCCTGAACGCCGGGGAGCAGGACATCGAGAAGAACCTGCGGCCCAAGTCCCTCGGGGAGTTCATCGGGCAGCAGAAGGTGCGCAACCAGTTGTCCCTGGTGCTGCGCGGCGCCAAGAACCGAGGCGTGGTGCCGGATCACGTGCTGCTCTCCGGGCCGCCCGGCCTGGGCAAGACCACGATGGCCATGATCGTGGCCCAGGAGCTGGGCACCTCCCTGCGCATGACCTCCGGGCCCGCCCTGGAGCGGGCCGGGGACCTGGCGGCCATGCTCTCGAACCTGATGGAGGGGGACGTCCTGTTCATCGACGAGATCCACCGCATCGCCCGCCCGGCGGAGGAGATGCTGTACATGGCGATGGAGGACTTCCGCATCGACGTCATCGTGGGCAAGGGGCCCGGCGCCACGTCGATCCCGCTGGACATTCCCCCCTTCACCCTGGTGGGGGCCACCACGAGGTCGGGCATGCTCACCGGGCCGCTGCGGGATCGCTTCGGCTTCACCGCGCAGATGGAGTTCTACGACGTCGCGGACCTCACCAGGGTGGTCGAGCGCGCCGCGCAGATCCTCGACGTGCGGGTGGACGCGGACGCCGCCACGGAGATCGCCTCGCGCTCCCGGGGCACCCCGCGCATCGCCAACAGGCTGCTGCGCAGGGTGCGGGACTTCGCGGAGGTCAACGCGGACGGCTACGTGGACCTCGCCGCCGCCCGGGGCGCCCTGGAGATCTTCGACGTGGACGAGCTGGGCCTGGATCGCCTGGACCGCGCGGTGCTCGGCGCCCTGGTGCGCGGCCACGGCGGGGGGCCGGTGGGCGTGAGCACCCTGGCCATCGCGGTGGGGGAGGAGCCCGCCACCGTGGAGGAGGTGTGCGAGCCGTACCTGGTGCGGGCCGGGCTCGTCGCGCGCACCGGGCGCGGGCGCGTGGCCACCGCCCGGGCCTGGCGCCACCTCGGGCTCGAGCCCCCCGAGGGCACTATCGGTATGTCCACGCCGCCGGTTATGGGATAGTAAGGGGCATGGAACTCATCGTCATCTTGGGCCTGCTCGTCGTCTTTCTCATCCCGCAGATCCTGCTGCTGCGCAAGCAGCGGCGGCGCCAGCAGGAGATCCTGGACACGCAGCGCGCCCTGACCTCGGGGACCCGCGTGGTCACGGCCTCCGGAATGCACGGGACGGTGGTGCGCGTGGAGGGGGACGCCGTGGAGCTGGAGATCGCCCCCGGCGTGGTCACCACCTGGGAACTCATGGCCGTGGTGCGCAACCTGGACGCCGAGGGCCGGGCTGCCGCCGCGGGGGAGCGGGGAGAGCAAGACCACCCGGAGAACCACTAGGTCGCTGCCGTTTCCGAGCCTCTATGCCGTACCATGTTGGCTTGGACTTCCTTGAAGTGCATCGAGAACCGTCTGTCTGCGCGCCGATGACGCGAGCGAACGAGGAGAATACGTAGTGTCAGCACCCAGAACACGGGCTTCGCAGAGGGCCAGGCGCACCTGGCCGCAGAAGGCGATGGGGGGATTCCTCCTCATCGTCCTCGTGGTGTACGCCCTGATCTTCTTTACCGGGGATCGCCACGCCACCCCTAAGTTGGGCATCGATCTTCAGGGAGGCACCCGCGTGACGCTCGTGCCGCAGGGCGCGGAGCCCACCCAGGATCAGCTCGCCCAGGCCCGCACGATTATGGAGAACCGCGTCAACGGCATGGGGGTGACCGGAGCTTCCGTGGTCACGGACGGCAACACCCTGGTGATTACGGTGCCGGGTGAGGATACCTCCCAGGCCCGCGCGCTGGGCCAGACCTCCAAGCTGCTCTTCCGCCCGGTGGCGCAGGGGGGCACCCCCGACCTGGCCGCGTACCCGGACGTGGTGCAGGACATGGCCAACCGGTGGGTGAAGTACGGCGTGCTGAGCAAGGAGGAGGCCACCGCGGCGGTGGACAAGATGGTGGAGGGCGTGAACTCCTCCCTCCCCGAGGGACAGGAGGAGACCAAGGCCCCCGAGATCACCGCCACCGCGCTGCCGGAGCCCGCCAACTCCATCGAGGCCACCGAGCGTCGCCAGGAGCTCACGGAGATGCTGCGCAAGGATCGGCAGTCCGAGGACCCCACCACGCAGCTCGCGGCGAGCACCCTGCTGACCTGCGATGGCTCCATCGACCCCCTGCAGGGCACGGACGATCCGGCCAAGCCGCTGGTGACGTGCGATCCCAGCGCGGCGGGTCCCGCCGGGGTGATCCTGCTGGACCCCGCCCCCGTGCTGGAGGTGCAGGCCGGGGCGGACGGCACCCGGCTGTCCGGCGCGCAGATCGACACCAGCAAGCAGATCTTTGGCGGGTACGACCCTCAGCAGGGGCAGATGGTGATCAACTTCGCCTTTGCCACCGGCGGTGGCTCGGAGACCTGGGCCAAGCTCACCAGGGAGTATGAGAAGAAGCAGGTGGCCATCACCCTGGACTCCCAGGTGATCTCCGCGCCGGTGATCCAGTCGCCCACCCCGGTGGGCGAGGGCACCTCCATCACGGGCAACTTCACCCAGGAGCAGGCCCAGACCCTGGCCAACAACCTGCGCTACGGCGCGCTGCCGCTCTCCTTCGCGGGGGAAAACGGCGAGTCCGGCGGCACCACGGAGACCATCCCCGCCTCGCTTGGCGAGGCCTCGCTGCGGGCCGGGCTGATCGCGGGCGTGGTGGGTATCGCCGCCATCGCCCTCTTCGTGTTCGCCTACTACCGCCTCTATGGGCTGATCTCCCTGTTCACGCTGCTGTGCTCCGGGATCATCGTCTACGGCTCCCTGGTGCTCCTGGGCCGCTGGGTGGACTACTCCCTGGATCTCTCCGGCATCGCGGGCCTCATCATCGGCCTGGGCGCCACCGCCGATTCCTTCGTGGTGATCTACGAGCGCATCAAGGACGAGGTGCGCGAGGGCCACACCTTCCGCTCCGCCACGCACCGGGGCTGGGACCGCGCCAAGCGCACGGTCATCACGGGTAACATGGTGACGCTCATCGGGTCGGTGGTCATCTACTTCCTGGCCGTGGGCGAGGTCAAGGGCTTTGCCTTTACCCTCGGCATGACCACGGTGTTCGACCTGCTCGTCACCTTCCTGATCACCGCCCCCCTCATGCACCTGGCGGCGCGCCGACCCTTCTGGTCCAAGCCCGCCGTCAACGGAATGGGCAAGGTCCTGGCCCTGGGGCAGCAGCGCAACAAGGCCGCCGCGGCGGCGGTCACGACGGAGGAGGAACGATGAGCACCACCCCAGTGCAGAACCCCACGATGAACTTCTTTGACCGTCTCTACACCGGCGAGGGCGGCGTGGACTTCATCAGCCGCTCCCGCCTGTGGTACTGGATCGCCGCGGCCCTGGTGGCCCTAAGCGTGGTGGCCGTGGGCGTGCGCGGCTTCGACATGAGCATCGACTTCGAGGGCGGCACCAAGATGAGCATGCCCGCCGCGGACCTGAGCACCGAGGAGGTGGCCCAGACCTTCGAGGAGGCCACCGGGGTGACCCCGGAGCTCACGCAGGTGGTGGGCTCCGGCTCCTCCGCCACCCTGGAGATCAGCTCCGAGCTGCTGGGGGAGGATCAGATTCAGCGGGCGCGCATGGCGATCTTCGAGGCCTACCAGCCCAAGGATGCCACGGGCACGCCCTCGCCGGACGCGGTGGGAGAGTCCACGGTGTCCGAGTCCTGGGGCTCCACCATCACCAAGCGCATGATCGTCTCCATGATCGTGTTCCTGGTGCTGGCCTTCGTGTACATCGCAGTGCGCCTCAAGCGCGAGATGGCCGCCGCGGCGATGATCGCCCTGCTGGTGGACGCCGTGGTGATCGCGGGCATCTACGCCCTGTTCGGCTTCGAGGTGTCGCCCGCCGCCATCATCGGCCTGCTCACGGTGCTCTCCTTCTCCATCTATGACACGGTGATCGTGTTTGACAAGGTCCGGGAGAACACCGCCGGGATCATGGGCTCGCGCACCCAGACCTACGGGGAGGCGGCCAACGCCGCGGTGAACCAGACGGTCATGCGCTCCATCTCCACCTCGGTGATCTCCGCGCTGCCCATCGTGGCCCTCATGGTGATCGCGGTATGGAAGCTCGGCGTGGGCGACCTGAAGGATCTCGCGCTGATCCAGCTCATCGGCGTGGTCGAGGGCGTGTTCTCGTCTATCTTCCTGGCCACCCCGATCCTGGTGAGCATCGCCAACCGCACCAGGCAGGTGCGCCGCCACAACGAGGAGGTGGCCCGCTACCGGGAGGGCAGGAGCGGCGAGGTCGCCGCCGTGGCCGCCACCCCCGTCGGCGCGGGGCCTAAGGATTCCGAGGAGCCGGCGGCGCGCGGGGCCCGCGTGGTGCGCTCGCCGCACGCCGAGGCGGGCGCGGAGCCGGAGGGCCGGAGCGTGACGTGGAGGCCGCAGGCCTAGGCCCCCTTGGTGCCGTGCCACCAGGTTGCATCGCTATAATCCTGACCTAGATCACCACCACGCCGGTCGCGCGCCAGCACGCGACCGGCGTATCCCGTCCGGGCCCGGGCGCTTGTGCTCGGGGCGGGGCGCGCGGGAAGCGGAGAAAGCAGAGGGCGGAGACATGCGCAGATTCAGGCGGGCGGCGCTGCGCGTCGTGGGCGGCGTGACGGCGGCAACGATGGCGTGGGCGGTGGCCGCCTGCGGGACGCAGCAGGAGGAGGACGTTCCCCAGGCCGCCACCACCGACTACCCCGCCTACCTGCTCAGCGGTCCGCTGCTGACCTCGAACGCGGGAACCACCCTGGGGGCGTCCAGCAACGCGCAGGCGCTGTCCGCGCGCGTGTACCCCGGGGTGTACACCCCGGGACCCGCGGGGCAGATGATCCCCAACACCGACCTGGCCACCGCGCAGGTCCTGCCGGGGGAGAACCGCCAGGTGGTGTACTCCATCGCGGAGGACGCCCGGTTCTCCGACGGGGTGGAGATCACCTGCACGGACTTCCTCCTCGCCTACAAGGCGGGGGACATGGCGGAGCTTTTCGGCTCCTACCTGCCCCTGATGGAGCAGGTGCAGAGCCTGGACTGCACCCCGGGGGCCAAGACCTTCACCGTGGTCTTTGAAAAGAAGATGGGCGGCCGGTGGCGCAGCCTCTTCGGCCCGGGCGAGGTGCTGCCCGCCCATTCCATCGCGCGCAAGGCGGGGATGTCGCAGCAGCAGCTCACCAGCGCGCTGGTGAGCAACGATCGTCCGGCGCTCGCGGACCTGGCGCGGGTGTGGCGCGAGGGGTATAACCTCGACGCCTTCGACCCCGAGCTGCAGGTCTCGGCGGGGCCGTACCGCATCGAGAAGGTGGGGGACAAGGGTGAGGTGGTGCTGGCCCGCAACGACTCCTACTACGGGGACGCCGCCGCCCTGGAGCGCCTCACGGTGTGGCCGGGCAGCGTGGACGGGGAGCGGCTGAGCACCGCCACGAGGATCGCCGTGGCGGACGTCAGCGGCGGCAACAAGCGCTGGATCAAGTCGGCGGAGCGGGATCGCCCCTACGACCTCTACTCCGAGCCGGGCGCGCTCACGGACACCCTGGTCCTGGGCAGCGACGGCGTCTTTGCCACCAAGGAGGCCCGTGGGCAGTTCGCCGCCTGCGTGGATCAGGCGGCGGTGGCGCAGGCCTCCTCGAGCGTGAGCGGCGTGGAGGTGGCGCCCACGGCGGCGCACGTGGTCAGCGCCACGGACCCGATGCGCCACCAGCTCGCGGACATCGCGGACCCGCACCTGGGCGTGGACGTGGGCATCGCGGAGGCGCTGCGCGGCAGCACCGTGCGCATCGGGTACATGGGGCCGGACCAGCGCAAGGCGGAGATGGTGGAGGCCGTGCGGGCCTCCTGTGAGCCCGCCGGGATCACCGTGGTGGACGCCTCCGCCGAGGGGGGAGACATGGCCACCCTTGCGGGCATCGCCGCCCCGGGCATGGACACGATGGACGCCGTGCTGCGGGCGGTGGACCCGGCCGCCGAGTACGGCGCGATGGAGCTGGAGAACACGGAGACGCCCGCGCTGCGCGGTGCGGAGGAGCAGCTCTGGGACGAGGTCACCGCCGTGCCCCTGGCCGCGCAGCCCCGCTCGTTCGCGGTGGACCCGCAGGTGAGTAACGTAAACGTGTACACCGGGCTGGCCGGCATCGGTTGGAACATGGACCGTTGGCAAACGAGTGAGGATTAATACGGTGGGAACAACGCACTTTCCCCAGGCCGTGGCGGCGCTGGAGCGCACCATGCGCTACGTCGAGGACTTCCCCGAGCCCGGCGTGCTCTTTCAGGACCTCACCCCGGCGCTCGCGGACGCGCGTGCCTTCCACGAGATCGTCGCGGCGCTCGCGCAGGCGGCCAGGGAGCTCGGCGCGGAACTCATCGGCGGGCTCGACGCCCGAGGCTTCCTCCTCGGCTCGGCGGTGGCCTACGAGCTGGGCCTGGGCGTGGTGGCGATCAGGAAGAAGGGCAAGCTCCCGCCGCCGGTGGTCAGCGAGGAATACTCCCTGGAATATGGCACCTCCTGCCTGGAGATCCCGGCCGAGGGCATGGACCTCGCCGGGCGCCGGGTGGTGCTGATTGACGACGTCCTGGCCACGGGCGGCACGCTCGCGGCGGCGGCCTTACTGCTCCGGCGCGTGGGCGCCCGCGTGGCGGGCCACGCCGTGGTGCTCGAGGTTCCCGGCCTGGGCGGGCGGGAGCGGCTGGGCGAGACCCCGCTGGTTATTATCCACCCCGAGCAGCGAAGGCCGTGAGGACCCCATGACGCAGGAACGCCCCAACAAGCCCCGCGCCGCGGTAGGAGTGCGCGGCATGTCCGCCCGCCTGGCGCGCAGCCTCACCGGACACCGCACCAAGGTCAACCCGGTGCTGGACCCCCTGCTGAGCATCCACCGGCAGTTTCACCCCAA
Source organism: Corynebacterium mastitidis DSM 44356 (assembly GCF_000375365.1). Classification (GTDB taxonomy): domain Bacteria; phylum Actinomycetota; class Actinomycetes; order Mycobacteriales; family Mycobacteriaceae; genus Corynebacterium; species Corynebacterium mastitidis. Next base: position 19,482 of record NZ_AQXB01000006.1, read on the forward strand.
GGCGGACGGGGAGGTGCTGGACCGCGCCTACGCCACGGCGGAGCGGCTGCACGAGGGGGTGTTCCGCAAGTCGGGGGAGCCCTACATCACCCACCCCCTGGCGGTGGCCACCATCGCCGCGGAGATCGGCATGGACACCACCACCCTGGTGGCGGCGCTGCTGCACGACACGGTGGAGGACACCGACTACGGCCTGGACGACCTCACCCGGGACTTCGGTGAGGAGGTTGCCCGCCTGGTCGATGGGGTGACCAAGCTGGACAAGGTGGCCCTGGGCGCGGCGGCGGAGGCGGAGACGATCCGCAAGATGATCGTGGCGATGTCCCAGGACCCACGCGTGCTGGTGATCAAGGTGGCGGATCGCCTGCACAACATGCGGACCATGCGCTTCCTCCCCCCGGAGAAGCAGGCCAAGAAGGCGCGGCAAACCCTGGACGTCATCGCGCCCCTGGCGCACCGCCTGGGCATGGCGAGCGTGAAGTGGGAACTAGAGGACCTCTCCTTTGCGATCCTGTACCCGAAGAAGTACGACGAGATCGTGCGCCTGGTGGCCGACCGCGCCCCGCAGCGCGACCGCGCCCTGGCGGAGATCAAGGAACAGCTCGAGGACTCCCTGCGGGAGAACAACATCGAGGCCGAGGTGATGGGGCGCCCCAAGCACTACTGGTCCATCTACCAGAAGATGATCGTGCGCGGGCACAGCTTTGACGAGATCTTCGACCTGGTGGGCGTGCGGGTGCTCGTGGATAACGTGCACAACTGCTACGCCGCCATCGGCGTGGTGCACGCCCTCTTTTCCGCCATGCCGGGGCGCTTCAAGGACTACATCTCCGCCCCGCGCTTTGGGGTGTACCAGTCCCTGCACACCACGGTGATGACCAACTCCGGGCGCCCGCTCGAGGTACAGGTGCGCACCCACGAGATGCACTACAACGCCGAGTTCGGCATCGCGGCGCACTGGCGCTACAAGGAGACCAAGGGCTCGCATAAGGGCGATCAGGCCGAGGTGGACCAGATGGCCTGGATGCGTCAGCTCCTAGACTGGCAAAAGGAGGCGGCGGACCCCAACGAGTTCCTGGACTCCCTGCGCTACGACCTCACCGCCAAGCAGATCTTTGCCTTTACCCCCAAGGGCGACGTGGTGAACCTCCCGGTGGATTCCACCCCCATCGACTTTGCCTACGCGGTGCACACGGAGGTGGGCCACCGCTGCATCGGGGCCAAGATCAACGGCAAGCTCGTGGCGCTGGAGACCAAGCTCAGCTCCGGGGACCGCGTGGAGATCTTCACCTCCAAGGATGAAAACGCCGGCCCCTCGCGGGACTGGCAGGACTTTGTGGTCTCCGGGCGGGCCAAGGCCAAGATCCGCCAGTGGTTCAGCAAGGAACGCCGGGAGGAGCACCTGGAGGCCGGGCGCGACGCGCTTGCCGCCGAGGTGCAGCGCGGGGGGCTGCCCCTGCACCGGCTGTTCACCGCGCAGTCGATGAAGACGGTGGCCGCGCAGCTCCACTACCCGGACGTGGACGCCCTCTACACCGCCATCGGCGCGGGCACCATCTCCGCGCAGCAGGTGGCCCACCGCCTCATGGCGATCTTTGGCGACCAGGAGGCCGCCGAGGACGAGCTGGTCAGCCGCACGCCCTTCTCGGAGATCGTCAACGCCAAGCCCACGGCCACGGCGGATAACTCCGGGATCCTGGTGGAGGGCAGCCCGGACGTGATGGCCAAGCTCGCCAAGTGCTGCCAGCCCGTCCCCGGCGACGACATCTTTGGCTTTGTCACCCGGGGCGGCGGGGTATCGGTGCACCGCACGGACTGCACCAACGCGGAGAAGCTGCGCTCGGAGACGCAGCGGCTCATCCAGGTGGCGTGGGCCGGGGAGCAGAAGGGCTCGGTGTTTAGTGCCACGCTGCAGGTGGAGGCCCTGGACCGCGAGGGCCTGCTCATGGACCTCACCAGGGCGATCACGGATCAGAAGCTCTCCGTGGTGGCGATGAACTCGCACGCCTCCGAGGACCACATCGCCACCATCCGCTTTACCTTCGCGGTCTCCGACACCAAGCAGCTAGGCGCGCTGGTGACCACCCTGCGCAACACCGAGGGCGTGTTCGACGTCTACCGCGTGACCAACTAGGAGGGCATGAGAAAGCTCCCCGCCGGTGTGCGGCGGGGAGCGATCGCTGCGGCGCGGGGGATTCGCTTAGGACACCGTGGCGCTGGTGATCCTGACCTCCTCGGTCGGGGCACCGTCGAGGGCCCCGCCCTCGATGCCCTTCTCCGCGATCGCGTCGAGGGTGGCCATGCCCTTATCGTCGATCTCGCCAAAGTAGGTGTAGTTGGGCGGCAGCGGGGAGTCCTCGTAGTTGAGGAAGAACTGCGAGCCGTTGGTGTCCGGCCCGGAGTTGGCCATCGCCAGGGAGCCGCGCGGGTAGACCACCTGCAGCTCCTCACCCTCGGGGGAGTCGGTGGGGTACTCGTTGGCAAAGCTAAAGCCCGGCCCGCCGGTGCCCGTCCCGGAGGGATCGCCGCACTGCAGCACGTAGATGCCCTCGCTGGTCATGCGGTGGCACACCGTGTCGTCGTAGTACTTCTCCTTGGCCATGTGCGCGATGGCGTTGACGGTGCAGGGGGAGACAGAGCGGTCCAGCTTCATGCCGATCTCGCCCTGGTTGGTGTTCAGGGTCACGGTGGCGGTGCCGGTGGCCGGGACGTCCTTCGTCTGCGGCTTGCTTACCTTCTTCGCGGCCTCGCCCGCGTCCGGGTACTCGCAGGTGACGGTGTCGCCAAGCGGGGTCTCGCGGGACATCGCCAGAACCTCGGGCGTGGGCATCTCGTTGCTGGTCTCGCCGCTTCCTTCCGCGGCGGTGTCCCCGCCGTCCCGGGTCGCGGCGTAGACGATGCCACCCACGATGACCAGGATCGCCACGGCGGCCATGAGCACCACCATCAGCGGCTTGGTCTTTTCGGCGCGGTCGCGCCCGCGCAGGGCGCGATCAAGTTGCTGGAGGGCCTCTTGGCCTCGTTGTTCGTTGTTCATCCGGTGTAGTACCTCGGATCTCGCGTCGGGGGTCTGAACTATCTGTCATATTGTAGCGTTGGGTGCATGCAGATCCTCACTCTTACCTGTGGTCCCCTCGACACACACTGCTACCTGGCGCACGACGGCGCCCGGGCCACGGTGATCGATCCCGGCATGGGCGCGGCTAAGCGGGTGCGGCGGGCGGTGGCCGAGGGTTCGCTCACGGTCGATTCCATCGTGCTTACCCACGGCCACATCGACCACATCCGCGACGCCGGGGAGCTCTCCCGCGACTTCGGGGTTCCGGTGCGCGTGCACGCCGAGGACGTGCCCATGCTCGACGGCGGGCCGCTGCTGCGGGAGCTGTTCGACGTCGCCTCGATGGTGCCCATCCGGGACGTCGAGAAGCTGGGGGAGGCCGTGCTGATTGCGGGCAGCGACCACGCGGTGATCCATTCCCCCGGGCATTCGCCCGGCAGCGTCATGCTGGTGGGCGAGCGGGTGTGCTGGAGCGGCGACGTGCTGTTCCGGGGCGGGATCGGCCGCACGGACCTGCCCGGTTCCGACCCCGAGGCGATGCTGGATACCCTGCGCGGGCCGGTGGCGGGCCTGGACGAGGGTCTGCGCGTGCTGCCCGGGCACGGCCCGGAGACCACCGTGCGCCACGAGCGGGCCACCAACCCCTTCCTGCTGCGGGTGGGGCGCTAGAGTATGGGGGGTGAGCGAGAAGAAGAAGTATCAAGCCTATAAGGCCCCCAAGGGCGTGCCCGATTACGTCCCCCCGGCCTCCGCCGGATTCGTGCGGGTGCGCGATACCTTTGTGGAGCAGGCCCGCACCGCGGGCTTCGAGCACATCGAGCTGCCGGTCTTTGAGGAGACGGCGCTCTTTGCGCGCGGCGTGGGGGAGTCCACGGACGTGGTCACCAAGGAGATGTACACCTTCGAGGATCGCGGCGGGCGCTCGGTGAGCCTGCGGCCCGAGGGTACCGCCGGGGTCATGCGCGCGGTGATCGAGCACCACCTGGATCGCGGGCAGCTCCCGGCCAAGCTCTGCTACGCGGGGCCGTTCTTCCGCTACGAGCGCCCGCAGGCGGGGCGCTACCGGCAGTTGCAGCAGGTGGGCGTGGAGGCCATCGGCGTGGACGACCCCACCCTGGATGCCGAGATCATCGCCCTGGCGGATCGCAGCTACCGCGCCCTGGGGCTCAGCGGCTTCCGCCTGGAGCTGACGAGCCTGGGCGATCACACCTGCCGTCCGCAGTACCGGGAGAAGCTGCAGGAGTTTCTCTTTGCCCTCCCGCTGGACGAGGAGACGCGCCGCCGCGCGGAGATCAACCCCCTGCGCGTGCTGGACGACAAGCGCCCCGAGGTGCGCGAGATGGTGGCGGAGGCGCCCCTGATGCTCGATCACCTCTCCGCCGAAAGCCGCGAGCACTTCGAGCAGGTCACCGGCCTACTCGATGACATGGGCGTGCGCTACACCGTGAACCCGCACCTGGTGCGCGGGCTGGACTACTACACCAAGACCTGCTTCGAGTTCGTGCACGACGGCCTGGGCGCGCAGTCCGGCATCGGCGGCGGCGGGCGGTACGACGGCCTCCTGGCGCAGCTCGGCGGGCAGGATCTTTCCGGCATCGGCTACGGGCTGGGCGTGGACCGCACGGTGCTGGCACTGGAGGCCGAGGGGATCGACCTGAGCGCGCCGCGCGTGGAGGTCTACGGGGTGGCCCTGGGGGCGCGGGCCAAGCGCGCGATGGCCGCCCTGGTCAACGACCTGCGCATGGCCGGGGTGCGCGCGGACATGGCCTACGGGGATCGCGGGCTCAAGGGCGCGATGAAGGGGGCCGACCGCGCGGGGGCGAGGCTGGCGCTGGTGCTGGGGGACCAGGAGCTGGAGGCGGGCACCGTGGCGGTGAAGGACCTGGCCGAGCACAGCCAGCGGGACGTGGCGCTGGACTCCGTGGTGGCCCTCGTGGCGGACGAGGTGCGGGAGTAGGAGCCGGTTGTAGGGGGAAAGGGAGGGCGCGGCGTGCCGCGTCCCTCCCTTGTACTATCGGGCGGGCATAAATGGTACGCCCTGGATAATGGTACAGGCAAGAAAACGGGGGTAATATGTCCAATATATTGGACTTATGCGCCGATTCTGAGAATAAATCTGCGAAAACCGATGCGCATGGTGTCCGTGGGATTAGCGTTTCTTCATGAAGGCTTAAAAACTTCAAAGGAACCCGTGGAGGTTATGACCATGAGAAAGCAGATCGCCCAGGCGTGCGCGGCTATCACAGGACTCGTTACCGCAGCCGGGATCGGAATGGCGCACGCGGAGCCCGTGGTGGACATGGTGCCCTGGCCCGCAGCCCCCTTTGGCGGGGAGAAGTCCCTGGAGAACCGATACCTGGAAAAGACCACCGAGGATGGTTGGGTGCTGCACGCGGAAAAGAAGGACGAGACGATCAACGTGGCCCCGCCGCTGGATTCTGCGGTCACCACCGGGGAGAGCTTCGGCAGCCTCAAGGCCAAGGTGTGGATCACGGGGCAGGGGGAGCCCGAGCTGCGCGGAGCCGTCTTTGAGGCGGGCTATCAGGTGGGCTGCGGGGTGGACATTTCCACCGGCGTGGATTACGAGGTCGCCGGGACCGTAGGCGTTGCCCCGAGGGTAAGCGGCGGGGTGGAAGGCGGACCGAGCGTGTCCGGAGGCGTCGAGGGTGGGCCGAAGATGGGGCTCGGCGGGGAGGCCGGGCCGAGCGTATCGGTGAACCTACCGGAAGGGAACATTCAGATTGGCGCGGACGGCAAGGTCAAGGGGGAGACCGGGGCGGACGCCACGGGAAAGGCCGAGGCCGGAGCCGACGCCACCGGCAAGCTCGAAGGCGGCGTGGACGGCAAGGCGGAGGTATCCCCGGCGATCAAGGGGCACCTGCAGCCGGGCAAGATCACCAACGTGGCGCTGGTGTCCATGCCCATTGATAAGGAGTACAAGCGCGCGGCGGGCGGTTTCACCGGCGCGCACCTCCAGGTCAACGGGTGCGCGGGGCCGGTAACGGTGCGCTCTTACGTGACGATCTCCACTATAAGTCCCACCTCTATCGACGCCGTCAACGTGTACGGCGATCCGCAGCGCATCAGGTAAAGGAGAACGACCATGAGCCAGCATGAGCGCAGCGAATACCCCATCGAAGTGACTAAGGCCACCGCGCAGACTCCGCAGCATACTCCGCTCTGGATTCCCATCGCCAACCTGTGCCTGGGTGTGGCGATGATGATCGCCACCCTGACCTGGTCGCAGTACCTCGATGGCCCCATCCAACAGCACGGATACGTCCCGGTGATGTTTTTCTACGTGGTCCTCATGATTATCGGCGGGGCCCTCATGGTGTCCGGTTTTACCACGCTCTGGACCCGAGCGACGGCGAGGTAAGGGGAAAGGTGATGAAGAAGCAGACGGGGCGCATGCCTCTGCGCGGCGCCACTCTTCTTGCCGCGGGGGCGGTCCTGGTCCTGGGCACGCCGTATGCTCATGCGGAGACCCCCGAGGAGCGCTGCGCCAGGGAAACGGCCGCGCATAACGCCACGATGGAGGCGCTATGGCGCGCGTCGCACCCGGGGCAGGAACCCGGCCCGGGATCCTGGCCTCCCTACGTATGCGTGGGTGGCCCCGGGGGCAACGACGCCGGACAGCAGAATGTGGCGCCGCCCGCTGCCGGGCAGCAGGGAACCAGCGGTGCCACGGGGGAGGAGGATTCCGGTCCCCTGTACGGGCGGGAACACCGCTGGGATGACGGCGCCAGCCAAGGGCACCAGCGCACGCATCGCTGGGACGATTCCGGGCGTACCCCCTCTCAGTACGAGCAAGACATGCGCCTGGGGCCTTTGGGAGAATCGCGCCGTGGTGCCTCTCAACAGGGAAACGCGCGAGTCGAGGGGCCCTCTGCCGGTGATAGCGCCCGATCCAACGTCCCCGCCATCCCCCTCTGGGAGGAGGAACTGCCCGGGGATAACGGTCAGCCGCGCACGGTGCAGGTAGCGGACATAGGCGATGGGGCACGGGCCGTGGTGGGAGAGGACGGCCGCGCCACCGGCGAGATAGTCCGGGTGGACCCCACCACCGGGGAGAAAGTCGTAGAGGTACAGGAGGAGCTGCGGGGCCGGGTGATTGCCCCGGACCCGGAGGGCACCGAGGACGCGGGAACCGCCTCCTCGGAGGCCGCTATTCCCGGAGATACGCCTGGTCACGCTCCGCAGGAGAACACCGGGGCACCGCAGGGCGAGGCACGGGAGAACACGGACGACGTCCCGGCGGCCCCGCTTGGCGCGGTCGGCGCGGCCATCGGTGGCCTTGGGGTGCTGGAGCGACGCCGCCGTCAACGCTCGTGGCAGGGCGACCTGAATTGGGGAAACGGGCGGGAGCAGTCCCTGATCCTGCTTGAGGGGCCGGATTCTCCGCGCGAGTATCGCTACGACCTCGATGTTCCTCCGGGCGGCCGCGTGGTGGAAAACCCGGATGGGTCCGTGGACGTGCTCGACGCACAGGGTAATGTGACGAAACACGTGAAGGCCCCGTGGGCATACGATGCGTTGGGGAGGGAGGTGCCCACCTACTTTGAGGTAGACCCGGAGACCGGGGAACTCATTCAGGTGGTGGACCCCGAGCACACCACGGCGCTGCCGATCCTGGCCGACCCGGACAAGTACAGCGCCACCAAGCCCGCCAGCGACAACCCGGCAAAGAACCCGGAAAACATGAGCAAGAATCCGGTCACCGGGCAGCGCTCCTGGGAACTGGGGGACGGCCGGAGGGTGACGGAACACCCGCGTAAGGACGGCTCCGGGCGCACGGACTGGACGGTAACGAATAAGGAGGGAACCAAGCAGGAGTCCCTTTCCCAGGTCCAATGGGACGAGGACGGCAGCCCCACGAACCTGAAGACGATCAATAATTCCGAGGTAGATCTGCCCCAACAGGATCGCCAGGATTGGGCGAACCGGACCGGAACGAGCAAGGGCTCCAACATTGACAACCACCCGTTTAACAACGGAGACGGGACCTTTTCCGATCCCACGCAGGGCACGACCGTGCCCGGTTATTACAACCGCGAGCTGGACAAGCGTTCCTTTGCCGACGGCAACGGCGGCTACATCACCGAGCACCCCAACGGGTACGGAACCTCCGACTGGACGCACAATAATACCGAGGGGCAGCAGGAGGCCGTTGCGTCCTTGGTGTGGAAGGACGAGGGCGGGCTCGATCAGGCCCAGATGATCGACAACACGCTGGTGGAATCGCCTCCCGAGACGGGGGAGAACAACCAGACCTGGTACAACGGCACCGTCACCCAGGATCCGTACGACGGCATGTTCCAGGACGACCAGGGCCGCTGGCACGACGGCGCGAAGAGCGTTGAGGGTATAGATACCCCCGTGTATCGGATGGAGGACGGGACGGTTCTCTATGGGAAAACCAATAACAGCGGGAGGACCCACTGGGTACGGGAGAAGAAGGAAGGCGATATATCCATCGTCCGAGAACTTGAGTGGGATGCCGAAGGGGACCCGGTGGTCACCAAGCAAGACGGCTACATGACTCGCAAGGATTACGATAATAGGAAAAAGGTTAAAGGAAAGTCCTGGGGGAAAACCGACACGGCTAACGTCGGTAAAGACATGGGTAATGCCGCCTTTTTTGGAGGGGCTGAAAAATATGCAAATTATGTTAAAGATTCAGGGCAGGATGCGGCAAAAGCTATTGGAACTTCGGTGGATGATGTAGCAAAAGCTGCGAGAATTGGCGGGTATGCCACAACTGGTGTTGGTGTCGGCATTGGGGCAGGCGCAGATATCAAAAATGGTATGGATCCCACTGAAGCGTGGGTAACTAATTCCATTGGAGGAGTTGCTTCCCTGGCAGTTGTCGGTACTGCTGCAGTGCTTTGGCCGGCTGCGCCTGTTTTGTTGGTTGGAGCTGCATCTGTCATTGCGGGAACTTATGCCACAAAGAAAAGTCAAGAATTGTGGAATGACCGTTATGGAGAAAAGGAAGACTAAAGAATCGCTACCCCCTTGTGCTTAAGGTAAGTAAACGCTCATAAATTCTGGAGCAATGTTTTGAGAATTATGAAACATATATTAGCGAGGGCTTTTGCTGGTATATATTTTTCCGCTCCAATATTATGGATGGTCCTATGTGTAAGATATAGGGAGCTTTTCGAACTCCTATCCTCAATCCCCATGCTGTTGATGCTATTCTCGTTCGTCTATATTTTAATACCGCTCATTTTCCCTCGTTTGTGTGGATCAATGCTCGCTAGGGTTGTGCGATGTGTGCCAGAGGAGGAGATTGTTACAAAGTCCTATATTATTAGGATAATGTGTCTACTTATGCTTTCCGTCGCAATGGCCACGGTATCAATTTTTGACATGGTTTATGTAGGGTACGTAGATAATGTAGATTATCTAGGTCTGGGATTGGTGGCTTTTCTCGGTCTCCTACCGTGGCTTTGGGGCGGATGGGCTTTGTTGTCTTCCCCAGAGCTTGGGGTCACCTATTTCCATGTACGGAAAGATTCCTTCTCTGTTAAATCATTTAATGACTATGTCCTGGTCCCAGGTACGGCACGCCTATCGGAGAATGATAATCTTCTTTTTAGTAAGGGATTCAAGATTCGTGGAGTGTGGAGGGTTGAAAAGTTTAGGTTACTGTTCTTTAAGGATTACAATTCCAAAGATAGGGTAATTACCCAGTTTATAAATTCCAATATCTACGGTTCTGAAGGGCCTGAAGTGATTGTGAACTTAATACGATCCGGAAATTTACTTTCCCATGAATAAGTGCGGCTGTGGTAATTTTCACCTTTTACAAGAGAGGGAATATGACTCTAGATAATGTTCCTGTCACGGGCATATATGCGGCTGATTCCACGGACTGGACTTCCGCTGCTATATTTTTAATAACTTTCTTTCTTTTTCTTCCTGCGTGGCTGGCGTATGGAAACCCCCTCAAGCTTTCCAAGTTGATCCGTCGTGTTATTCTTCTTTTAGGTACGCCTGTAGCTTTTGTTTTTGGTTTGTGGGTGTTGTCTTTTTCCCCGGATAATGTTGATACCGTGGACCTCGAAGAATTTTTGAATGAGGCGGATTCTTCCTACCATGTTGAGAACGTTAAGGTGGAAGGGGGAGGATCGATGGTTGATCTTCCGTATAGCGGACGCACGAAGACGTATAATTTTACCTTCACGGCCTCTCCTCGCGGAGAAGAAGAAAGGTGCAAGGGGAATGTGCGATTCGAGCGGAAGAATGAACGCACTGGTCGGACTAATAATGTTTATGCTTCGGTTCGGGCTATGTGTCCCAGCGGTGGGAAGTAGGGTAGGGCGTAGCGAATATTACCGGTATGCCGATAGGCTATATTGAAAATGAAGTAATGATAGTGTGAGTGGTGTGGATTCGGTGCATGCTGGGTGATTTTTACAGTTCAGAATAACCTAGGTTCCGCCCTCCGCGAGTGCAGCATGCTATAATGAAGAAAATAATTCGGAAAGGAGTATTTAACGGTGCTCATTTCTTATTTTCTCTGGACGAAAATTGTTGCAATAAAGAAAAAGTTCCCCATTGTTACCACATTTATCAGATTTATTGTAAGATCGTTTTTCATAATCTTCTTCTTAGGGCTCCTGGGATTCTTATATTACTTCCTATTTGATGCGGGCCTGTTGCAAATCGGCGGGTTGCTCTATTTATGACCCTGTGCATGAGCGTCGTGTTTCTCATGCACCTTGCTGGATATTATCCTAGAATCCTTGGGTGGATGGTCTCTAGGGTGCTATCCCACAGTCCTGGCGAGGAGATATTTCTACGCCTATACTCGCCCTTTTATTTTTCCTCCTTTCTCATTCTTCTGCAGTCAACAATGCTGTCCGACATGCTATTTTTCGATATGGAGATAGAGTTCTCTCCATGGGTCTACTATGCGGGGTATAGCATAATAAACGCGGTATCCGTGACCGCTGTATTCTACGTATGTGGTACCTTTTTTAAGGGTCGCCCGGCTCGGCTTTATCTCTCGCATTACTCCTTTTCTCTTGATTATTTTTATCATTATGATTTAATACCCGGCACGGGGGTTCTTTCGGAATTCTCGGAGGGTGGATTTGTTAATATCCTTGAGATATACGGGGAGTGGCGCGTGGTTAAAAAGACTCCCTTTCAGGAGGATAGGGTTGAAATAAAGAAAACCTCTGTTAAGCTTGCCCCGTTTGTCTATGGCGCCGTAGATGTTGAGGAGTTTAAAAAGATTCTTCGCTCCGGAACGCTCCTGAAGAAGGACTCGTAGCCCTATCCAAGGCGTGGACGCGTGCCCGGAGCCTGTGGCAGGAACCAAGGATTACCCGATCCCTGCGCGGGGAGCAGTTAGCACTCCGTAAAGCTCACCGGCAGCCCCAGGGTCACGGCCAGGCCCCCGGCGGCGGTCTCCTTGTACTTGGTGAGCATGTCCCGCCCGGTCTCCGCCATGGTGTGTACCACCTCGTCCAGGCTCACGCGGTGGGTGCCGTTGCCGAGCCTGGCCAGGCGGGCGGCGTTGATGGACTTTACGGCGCCGATGGCGTTGCGCTCGATGCAGGGGATCTGAACCAGTCCGCCCACGGGGTCGCAGGTAAGGCCCAGGTTGTGCTCCAGCCCGATCTCGGCGGCGCAGGTCACCTGCTGCGGGGTGCCCCCGAGCACGGCGCAGAGCCCGGCGGCGGCCATCGCGGAGGCGGAGCCCACCTCGCCCTGGCAGCCCACCTCCGCGCCGGAGATGGAGGCGTTTTCCTTGATGATGGCCCCGATGGCCCCGGCGCTGAGCAGGAATTCGCGGGCCTTGGAGGCGGTGAAGTCGTCGAGGAAGTCCCGCGCGTAGTGCATGACGGCGGGGATGATCCCGGCGGCCCCGTTGGTGGGGGCGGTGACCACGCGGCCCCCGGCGGCGTTTTCCTCGTTCACGGCTAGGGCGTAGAGGTTGGACCACTCCATCGCGCCGAATCCGGCGGCGTTCTTTTCCTGTTCCTGGAGGAGGTGCTCGTAGACCTCGGGGGCGCGGCGCACCACGGAGAGCCCGCCGGGGAGGACGCCGCGCGTGGAGATCCCCGCGGTGACGCACTGGCGCATGGTGCGCCACACGCGGTCGAGGTGGTCGTTGACCACGTCGAGGTCGCCGTGGAGGGCCTCCTCGTTGGCCGCCATGATCTGGGCCACGCTCTTTCCCTGTTCCTGGCACCGGGTGAGCAGTTCCTCGGCGGTGCCGAAGGGGTAGGGCACGGGGGCCTCGGTGGCCTGGGTGGCGGCGCCGGAGCCGAGGCCGCCCTCGCTGTCGAGCTGGGCGCGCAGTTCGGTGCCGGTGAGGATGAAGCCCCCGCCCACGGAGTAGTAGTCCTGGGGCGCGCAGAGCGGCTGGCCGGCGGCGTCGAGGGCGGTGAAGATCATCCCGTTGGGGTGGAGTTCCAGGGCCACGGGGTTGAAGTCGATCTCGTAGGGGTAGGACCCGGCTGGGCCGGTGGTGGTGCCCACCACGGCCACGGGCTCCCCGGGGGCGGGGGAGGCGTCGGCGGGCACGGTGACGGGGTCGTAACCGGCGAGCCCCAGGATCACGGCCCGGTCGGTGCCGTGGCCGCGCCCGGTGGCGGCCAGGGAGCCGCGCAGTTCCACCCTGATCGTCGCGGGTTGGACCCCCTGGAGGTGGTCGATGAAGGCCAGCGCGGCGCGCATGGGGCCCACGGTGTGGGAGGAGGAGGGGCCAATGCCGATGCTGAAGAGATCGACAACGCTAATGGTCATGGAGAACCCTTCAAATCAGGTTGGGGTCACGGTCCTCCACGACGTTACATGGTCGGCGGCGTCCTCGATGCTTAGCCTCCGGCGTGCTGGTCGAGGAGCCCGAGGAAGGATTCCTCCCCGGCGGGGGCGCTGGGGGCGCTGCCCGCGATCGCCTGGGCCAGCTCCCCTCCGGCCTTGGCGATGCGCGCGGTGAGCGCGCCGGATTCCGCGCCGCCGAAGTCCTCGGTGGCGGCAAAGACGCCGGTGGGCATGATGGTGGCGCGCAGGTAGCTCAGCAGCGGGCGCAGGGCGTAGTCCAGCACCAGGGAGTGCCGGGGGGAGCCCGCGGTGGCGGCGATGACGGTGGGGGTGCCCACGATGGCCTGGGCGTCAAGGGCGTCGAAGAACATCTTGAACAGGCCGGAGTAGCTGGCCTTGAACACGGGGGTGACCAGGATGAGGCCGTCGGATTGGGTGACGCGCTCGATGGCCCGCTGGAGCTGGGGGGTGAGCAGGCCCCCGCTGGTCATGGCGGAGGCGAGGTCGGCGGCGAGGTCGCGCAGCTCGATCACCGAGACGTCGGCCTCGCGGCCGCCGTCGGCCAGGCGCTCGGAGGTGGCCTGGGCTATCTGCTCCGCTATCTGCCGGGTGCTCGAGGGGGTGGAGAGCCCGGCGGTGATCGCGGTGAGTGTGTGCATGGGTGCGCCTCCTTGGGGGTATCGCGGTGAGATCGCGGGTGGTGCCAGTGTAGGCGAGTTAGGCTCGCGTTCCCTTGTTTTCTTTCTCGCCCGTCTGTGCGTCCCGTGTGCCCCGCGCGCCCTGGCCCTCGGGGTTGCCGGGGCGCACGCGGAAGTGCGGGTGGGAGCGCTGGGCGTCGGCGCGCAGGCTGGCGTGGGTGGGCGGGTCGGAGGGGACGTGCTCGGGGCGGCGGGCCTCCATGCGGCGGCGCAGCTCCGGGACCACGTCGCGGCCCAGGCGCTCGATCTGGTCGAGCACCACCTCCAGGGGCAGCCCGGCGTGGTCGATGAGGAAGAGCTGGCGCTGGTAGTCGCCCACCCAGCCGGCAAACTGCATGGTGCGCTCGATGACCTGCTCCGCGGTGCCCACGGTCAGCGGGGTCAGCTCGCTGAACTCCTCCAGGGAGGGCCCGTGGCCGTAGACGGGGGCGTTATCAAAGTAGGGGCGGAACTGCCTCTTGGCCTCGGCCTCCGTGTCCGCGATAAACGCGTGCCCGCCGAGCCCCACGATGGCCTGGTCGGCGCGCCCGTGCCCGAAGGCCTCGAAGCGGCGTCGGTAGGAGTGCACCATGGAGGCGGTGTGTTCCTTGTTCCAGAAGATGTTGTTGTGGAAGAAGCCGTCGCCGTAGAAGGCCGCCTGCTCGGCGATCTGCGGGGAGCGGATGGAGCCGTGCCACACGAAGGGGGGAACGTCGTCCAGCGGCCAGGGTGTGGAGGTGTAGCCCTGGAGCGGGGTGCGGAACGTCCCCTCCCAGTTGACCACGCGCTCGCGCCAGAGCCTGCGCAGCAGGTGGTAGTTCTCCACGGCCAGGGGGATGCCCTGGCGGATGTCCTTGCCAAACCACGGGTACACGGGGCCGCTGTTGCCGCGCCCGAGCATGAGGTCGTTGCGCCCGCCGGAGAGGTGCTGGAGGAAGGCGTAGTCCTCGGCGATCTTGACGGGGTCGTTGGTGGTAATCAGCGTGGTGGAGGTGGATAGTCGCAGCCGGGTGGTCTTGGCCGCGATGTAGGCCAGGTGCGTGGTGGGCGAGGAGGGGACGAACGGCGGGTTGTGGTGCTCGCCGGTGGCAAAGACGTCCAGGCCCACCTCCTCCGCCTTGAGCGCGATGGCGGTGATGGCCTCGATGCGCTCGGCCTCCGTGGGGGTGCGCCCCGTGGTGGGGTCCTGGGTGACGTCTCCGACGCTCATGATGCCAAACTGCATGATCTGTCTCCTTCGCGGGTGGGTTCCGGTAATGCCTTTCTATGATATGTCAACAAAAACGACGCCGTGCTATTCCGCTCCGGGATGTCCCCCAAGGCGTCGCCGCAAAACCGCGCCCACCGGCGGCGGGCGGGAGGGAAGTTTGCGGGAGGAAACGGGCTAGGCGCGGGCGCGCCCCAGCTCGCGCTGGTGATCCAGGTACCCCTCGACGAGCTGGGCGGTGACCTCGGGATTAAGGCGCGCGACCCCGGCGATCGGCGGGCGGGTGAGCACGCTGAGCTGGGTGATGAACTCGTGCGCGGCCAACCCCGGGGAGACGAGCCGGTGCGCGGCGGCGGCGCGCAGGATGGCCTGGGTGTGTTCGCGCACCGAGGTCCGGTGGGGCGCCCCCTCGGGGCCGAGGTCCTGCATGGAGGCCGGGGCCAGGGCCGGGACGAGCGCCCCGGTTCCCAGCTCCACCAGCTCGGAGACGAAGCGCCGCCACGTGCGCTCCGCGTGCTCGGGGGCGGCGGCGAAGCGGGCCAGGGTATCGGCCTGGATCTGACGCACCACCCCCAGGAGGTAGAGCGTGCAGTGCCGTATCAGCGCCTCGCGGTCGGGGAAGTTGCGGTACAGCGTGGCGATGCCCACCCCGGCGCGCTCGGCCACGCGGTCCATCGTGACCTCGGAGGCGTTGGTGGTGCGGAAGAGATCGCAGGCGGCGTCGATGATGTGCTGCCTGCGCTCGCGGGCGTCGGTACGCACGGCGCGGACCTCTCTTTCTTGCCTCGCGGGGAGGCCGATGGGGCGGGTGCCGGAGGCGGCGGTGGGGTTGACACGGCGGCGGCCTCGGATGAATTATAGAGCCTTAAAAAGTGATAGTCTATCCTCCACTTGATCGGGAATGACGAGGACACCAGCATGAACGATGGGAGAGGGGCACGGCACCGCGCGGCCTTTACCCTTGCCGCCAACCGCGTCCGCGTGCAGGCGGATCAGCCGGAACCCGGATGGAGCTTTGCGGTGGGGCCGGGGCTGACCCTGCTGCGCAACAACCGGGAGAACTTTCACACGGCGCTGAGCCTCACGCTCGCCGGGCGCCGCCGCCCCACCTCCGGCTCCGTCAGCCTGGAACACCGGGGCGTCTCCGCGCATAGGCAGGGGGACATCTTCCGGCTCGTGGCGCTGGCCGGGGCCACGGAGGTGGACTCGCTCGATCGCATCGTGCCCGTGCGCGCCGTGCTGCGCGAGCAGATCAACTGGGCCAGCCCGTGGTGGAGGCGCGTGGGCCGCGACGTGCTCGGACACGACCTCGTGCGCCCCTGGCTGGAACCCCTGCGGCTGGACATCGACCCCGCGACGAAGGTCGGGGAGCTTAACCCCCACGATCGCTTCCGCCTGCGGGTGCTGCTCGCGCTCGTGGCGCGCGGCGAGGCCGCCGCGCTCATCGTGGACGACGTGGACCAGGTGCGGGACATGGCGCTGCGCGACGAGATCCTCGCCGAGCTGCGCGAGCTCTCCCTGAGCCTGCCGGTGATCGCCTCCACGGTCAACCCCGACTCCTCCGGCATCGCGCACCGCGTGATCGACCTGCGCCCCCAGGCCGATACCGGCGGAGGCCCGGGCTCAGCGGAGCAGCCCGGGCGGTCTGCGCAGTCGGGGCGGCCCAAGGCCGCCGGTGGCGGTCGCGCCGAGGCGCGGCACCGGGAGAGCGACGAGGAGGACGCCACCCGGATCATGCGCGCCGTGCCCGCCGAGGAGCCGGGAACCGCCTCTCCCATGCCCCGCGTGCCCACCCGCCAGGACCAGATTCCCACCCTTTCGGAGGAAAACTGATGTCTCTTTTCCATATCGGCTCCGAGCTGCGGCGCTTTGGGCACGGGGTGCTCCCGCGCCTGGCGATCCTCGTGGTCACCTGCCTGCCGCTGGTCTTTGGCGGGCTCTTCGTGTGGGCCTACTACGATCCGATCGGCAACATGGGCAAGCTGCCCGTGGCCCTGGTCAACTCCGACCAGGGGGCGCAGCGCGAGGGTGCCACCGTCAACGCGGGGCAGCAGGTGGCGGAGAAGATGCTGGAGTCCGACGAGCTGGACTTCCACCTCGTCTCCGCTCAGGAGGCGCGGGAGGGCGTGCTCCGGGGAGACTACTACTTTGCCGTGGAGCTGCCCACGGACTTCTCCCGGGCCGCCGTGAGCGTCAACTCGCAGGCCCCGCACAGCGCCAAGCTCAACGTGGCCCTGTACAACAACAACGGCTTCATCCCCACCATGCTGGGCAACCAGGCCACCGTCATCATGCTGCAGAGCATCGACGCCGAGCTGGGCAAGAAGATCAGCAATCAGCTCCTGGTGGGTTTTAACACCATCGGGGAGAAGATGGGGCAGGCCGTGGACGGCTCCCGCCAGCTCGCGGACGGCTCCACCGCCGCCCGCGACGGCTCCCGGCGTTTGGTGGAGGGCGCGGACCAGCTCGCGGACGGCTCCCAGCGGCTCACCGACGGCTCCGGCACCCTGACGGACAAGCTCGGGGAGGCCGACGCCGGCGCGCACAAGCTGGCCGACGGCGCGGGCCAGCTCGACGACGGCCTGGCCCGGGCCCAGGACGGCTCCCGCCAACTGGCGGACGGGCTCGGCCAGCTCAACGCCGGCACCGAGCGCCTGGCCGACGGCGCGGGCCGGGTCTCCGGGGGCGTGGACCAGGTGGTGGGGACGCTCAGCGGCGTGGCGCAGGCGCAGGAAAGCCTCGTGGGCAGGCTGGACAACGCCGCGGGCATGCTGCGCGAGGCCAACCTTCCCCCGACCAACGGCCTGGCCGCCGAGGTGGAGGGGCTGGCCGCGAGCATCCGGGAGGCCGGGCTGAGCCAGGATCGCCTCAACCAGTTGCTCATGCTTCAGGACGGCGCGCGGCAGATCGCGGACCAGCTGGGCAACCCGGTCTCCGAGTACCGCGCGGGCATGAACCGCGCCGCCAGCGCCTCCCAGGAACTCGCGGAGGGCATCTCCCAGCTCAAGGACGGCTCCGCGCAGCTACGCGTGGGGGCCAACACGCTGGCCGACGGCACCAGCCAGCTCGTGGAGGGCAGCCGCCAGCTCACGGTGGGGGCCACCGCCCTGCGCGACGGCCTGGTGACGCTGGACTCCGGGGCCGGGGAACTCAACAACGGCCTGGGCCGCCTCGACGACGGCGCCAACGAGCTCAGCCTCCGCCTGGGCCAGGGCGCCTCCCAGGTGCCCACCTGGGAGGGCAACCGCCTCGACGACGCCTCCGCCGCCGCCGGTCAGCCCGTGGAGCGAGAGCTGGTGGACCAGGACGTGACCAAGTTCGGCGTGGGCCTGGCGCCCTTCTTCGTCAGTCTCGCGCTGTTCATGGGCTCCTTCGCCATGTGGATGCTGCTGCGTCCCCTGCAGTTGCGCGCGGTGGACTCCGGCACGGCCCCGCTGCGCGCGGTGCTGGCCAGCTATGTTCCCGGCGTGATCGTGGGGCTCTCCCAGGCCACCATCGTCTGGCTGGTGCTGGAGTTCCTCATCGGCCTGAAATCCGAGCACCCGCTGCACCTGCTGGCGGCGATGTGGGGGGTCTCCGCCGTGTTCGTGGCGATCAGCCAGATGATCAACTCCGTGGTGGGGGCCACCGCCGGGCGCGTCATCTGCATGATCCTCATGGCGGTGCAGCTCACCTCCTCCGGCGGGCTCTACCCGGTGGAAACGCAGCCCTCCTTCTTTAGCTGGGTGCACCCGGTGGATCCCATGACCTACAGCGTCAACCTCTTCCGCTACGCCATCCTGGGCGCCGAGCCCGGGGATCACCGGGCGCTCGCGGCGCTCGCCACGCTGGTGCTCGTGTGGGCGCTGTGCCTGCTGATCTCCTCCATCGCGGCGCGCCGCCACCGGGTCATCAAGCACAAGGACCTGCACCCCGAGCTGCAGGTGTAGGGGCTAGCTCCGGTACACGCCCCGCCCCAGGGTGTCGCAGGAGGCCATCGTGCCGGTCTCGTAGCCGCGCAGGAAGGCCTCCTTGCGTTCCTGGGAGGTGCCGTGGGTAAAGCCCTCGGGGTTGACCGAGCCGCCGGAGCGGCGCTGGATGTTGTCGTCTCCCACCGCCCCGGCGGTCTCGATGGCTTGGTTGAGCTGCTCCTCGCTAAAGGCCTCGATCTCCTCGCTATCGTCCGCGTAGTGCGCCCACACCCCGCCGTAGCAGTCCGCCTGCAGCTCGATCTTCACGGCGTTGGAGTCCGCGCCGGGGTTGCGGTAATCGCTCAGCCCCAGGGTGTCCTCCAGGTTCTGGATGTGGTGCCCGAACTCGTGGGCCTCGATGTACATCTGCGCCAGCGGTCCGGCGGAGCCGCCCAGGGAGGCGAGCTGCTCGAAGAAGGACACGTCCAGGTACACCGTTTGATCGGCGGGGCAGTAGAAGGGGCCGGTGGAGGAGCTGGCGGCCCCGCAGCCGGTGTTCACCGAGGAGCGGAACAGGTGCAGGCCGGGCTCGGAGTAGGACAGGCCCGCCTGGGCGGGGAGCTGGTCCGCCCAGACCTCGTCGATGGTCTCGGCGGTGGCCACCATGCGGCAGTCGTCGTGCTCGTTGGCGTCCTCGATGGTGCGGCAGTGCTCCAGGCTATAGTCCCCGGCATTCTGCCCGCCCTGGCCTTCCTGGCCGAGCAGGGAACCGAGGTCGGAGGGGTTGCCCCCGAGGAGGAGATACAGGCCCACCAGCACCACGGTGCCCACGCCGCCGCCGGCGACCAGCCCGCCGCGCCCGCCGCTGGAGGAGCGGGCGCGCCCGGTATCGTAGGAAGCATCTTTACGGAAGGTCATGCTGCTATGCTGCCACATAGCGGGAGCCGATACGGGGCGGCGCGGTCGCAGACGCGAGGGGGAAGGTAAACTACGCGTTTGTACTATGAGGCCCGTGGTGGCCCCTCATGGAAAATATAAGCGTCTAGGGGAAGGAACCGAGGCTCCGTGCTGCGTACCCACCTTGCGGGGGAACTCCGCAAAGAACATGCTGGTCAGACCGTCACCCTCACGGGATGGGTGGCGCGACGGCGCGATCACGGCGGCGTGATCTTCATCGACCTGCGGGACCGCTCCGGCGTGGCCCAGGTGGTGTTCCGCGACTCCGAGGTGGCCACCCGCGCCCACGACCTGCGCAGCGAGTACGTGATTAAGGCCACCGGCGTGGTGGAGGCCCGCCCCGAGGGCTCCGAGAACCCCAACCTGCCCTCCGGCGAGGTCGAGGTCAACGTCACGGAGCTGGAGGTGCTCAACGAGTCCGCCGCCCTGCCCTTCCAGATTGACGACCCCGCCGCCCACGGCGAGGTGGGCGAGGAGGCCCGCCTGCGCTACCGCTACCTGGACCTGCGCCGCAAGGAGCAGGGCGAGGCGCTGCGCCTGCGCTCCCGGGCCAACCGCGCCGCCCGCGAGGTCCTGGACGCCCACGAGTTCACGGAGATCGAGACCCCCACGCTCACCCGCTCCACCCCGGAGGGCGCGCGCGACTTCCTGGTTCCGGCGCGGTTGAAGCCCGGGACGTTCTACGCGCTGCCGCAGTCCCCGCAGCTCTTCAAGCAGCTCCTCATGGTGGCCGGGATGGAGCGCTACTACCAGATCGCGCGCTGCTACCGCGACGAGGACTTCCGCGCCGACCGCCAGCCGGAGTTCACCCAGCTCGACGTGGAGATGAGCTTTGTGGATCAGGAGGACGTGATCGCCCTGGCCGAGGAGATCCTGGTGGCGCTGTGGAGGCTCATCGGCTACGAGATCGCCACCCCCATCCCGCGCATCACCTACGCCGAGGCGATGGAAAAGTACGGCTCGGACAAGCCGGACCTGCGCTTTGACATCCAGATCACCGAGTGCACGGAGTTCTTCAAGGACACCACCTTCCGCGTGTTCCAGAACGAGTACGTGGGCGCCGTGGTGATGTCCGGCGGCGCCTCCCAGCCGCGCCGCCAGCTCGACGCATGGCAGGAGTGGGCCAAGCAGCGCGGCGCCAAGGGCCTGGCCTACATCCTGGTGGGCGAGGACGGCGAGCTGTCCGGCCCGGTGGCCAAGAACATCACCGAGGCCGAGCGCGCGGGCATCGCCGAGCACGTGGGCGCGCGGCCGGGCGACTGCATCTTCTTTGCCGCGGGCGATACCAAGTCCTCCCGCGCCCTGCTGGGCGCGGCGCGCGGGGAGATCGCCGCCAAGCTCGGCCTCATCAAGGAGGGCGACTGGGCCTTCACCTGGGTGGTGGACGCCCCGCTGTTCGAGCCCGCCGCGGACGCCACCGCCTCCGGCGACGTGGCCCTGGGCCACTCCTCCTGGACCGCCGTGCACCACGCCTTTACCTCGCCCAAGCCGGAGTGGCTGGACAGCTTTGACGAGAACCCGGGCGAGGCCACCGCCTACGCCTATGACATCGTGTGCAACGGCAACGAGATCGGCGGCGGCTCCATCCGTATCCACCGCCGCGACGTGCAGGAGCGGGTGTTCAAGGTCATGGGCATCTCCGAGGAGGAGGCGCGGGAGAAGTTCGGCTTCCTGCTCGACGCCTTTGCCTTCGGCGCCCCGCCGCACGGCGGTATCGCCTTCGGCTGGGACCGCATCGTCTCCCTGCTGGGTGGCTTCGATTCCATCCGCGACGTGATCGCCTTCCCCAAGTCCGGCGGCGGCGTGGACCCGCTCACGGACGCCCCGGCGGCCATCACCCCGCAGCAGCGCAAGGAGTCCGGCATCGACGCCAAGCCGAAGAAGCCGGAGCCGAAGAAGACCGAGGAGCGCACGCAGGGATAGCGCCCGAGACGATGAGGAAGTGGTGAGTTGGTGCCCAGCAATCAGGAGATCCTCGACCGCGCGGAGGCGCTGCTGTCCAAGCGCTTCGGCGGCACCCAGCGCTGCTCGGACGCCGAGCTGCTCCTCGGCGGCGGCAACGCGGTGGTGCAGCGGGTGCGGCTGAGCCCCAACCCCTTCCTCCAGGAGCGCTCGGCGGTGGTCAAGTACATCCCGGTGACGGACGACGCCCTGGATGACGCCGCCCTGGTGCGCGAGGTGGTGGCCTATCAGTTCACCACCTCCCTGAGCGAGGACGTGCGGCCCGGCCCCGTGCTGCTGGCCTACGACGTGGCCCAGCGGATCATGGTGATTACCGATTCCGGCCGGGGCGATACCTTCGCGGACCTGCTCAGCAGCGGGGACGAGGAGCGCCGGATCGGCATCCTGCGCAACCTGGGGCAGGCGCTGGGCCTCATGCACGCCGCCACCGCGCGGCGCGAGCGGGACTTCATCTCCCTGCGCTCCCGCATGGCCCGCTCCCACCCCAAGGCCGCCCGGATCAACCAGTACCGGCTGGCCTCCCAGGAGCACGGGATCAGGCAGGGCCTCGGGCTGCTGCGCGAGGCCGGGATCGAGGTGCCCGACGCCGTGGAGCGGGTGGCCCGCGAGGCCATCCGCCGGCTGCGCGGGGGCCAGCGCGCCTTTACCCCCTTCGACCTCTCGCCGGACAACATCATCGTGGCCGAGCGCACGCACTTCCTCGACTACGAGTGGGCGGACTTCCGGGACACCGCCTTCGACCTCGCCAGCGTGGTGGGCGGCTTTCCCCAGTACCTCTTTGCCCGCCCCATCGAGGACGACGAGGCCGACGCCTTCATCGACGCCTGGGCGCGCGAGGTCCGTTCCCTGTGGCCGGAGGTCCGCGACGAGGACGCCCTGCGCTCCCGCCTGGTCACCGCGCTGGTGGGCCTGGCCCTGGGGGAGGTCACGGCCATGCACCTGGGCACCTCGCACAACCTGGTGCACTCCGTGGCGCGGGCGGCGGGGGACTGCTCCATCGGCCTGGAGGAGGACCAGGTGCTGCCAGTGGAGCGCCTGCTGCGTCCCGCGGGCGAGGGGGGATTCGGGGAGGACGAGCTGATGATCCGCCGGGACCTCTACGAGACCTTCGACGCGCTGCACAGGTACGCCGCCCGCGAAGGCGGGCCCGTGGCGGACTTTGCCCGCGAGGTGGCGGGCCGCCTGCGCGACGCCGAGGCGCCGGGGGCCTAGCGCATGGGGCAGGAATCGCTCTTTGGCCCGGGGCCGGAGGAGCCCGCCGCGCGCGGGGCCGCGGACTACTTCGAGGTGTCGGACTCCGCGCCCCTGGCGGCGCGGATGCGTCCCCGCTCCCTTGACGAGATGGTGGGCCAGCAGCACGTCCTGGGCGAGGGCACCCCGCTGCGTCGCCTGATCCAGGGCTCCGGCGAGGCCTCGGTGATCCTCTACGGCCCTCCCGGCACCGGCAAGACCACCGTGGCCTCGCTGATCAGCGCCGCCACCGGCCAGCACTTCGTGGGCCTGTCCGCCCTGAGTGCGGGCGTGAAGCAGGTGCGCGAGGTCATCACCCAGGCCCGGCGCGACCTCGCGCGCGGGCGGCGCACGGTGCTGTTCATCGATGAGGTCCACCGTTTTTCCAAGACCCAGCAGGACGCCCTGCTGGCGGCGGTGGAAAACCGCACCGTGCTCCTGGTGGCGGCCACCACGGAGAATCCCTCCTTCTCCGTGGTCGCGCCCCTGCTCTCGCGCTCCCTGCTGCTCCAGCTCGAGCCGCTGAGCGAGGAGGACCTGCGCGTGCTGGTGCGCCGCGCGGTGGCCGACCCCCGGGGCCTGGACGGGCGGATCGAGGTCTCCGAGGAGGCCGTGACGCACCTGGTGCGCCTGGCCGGGGGCGACGCCCGCCGCGTGCTCACCTACGTGGAGGCCGCCGCCGAGGCGGTCCCGGACGGCGGCGAGCTGGACGCCCAGACGGTGCAGGCCAACGTCAACCGCGCGGTGGTGCGCTACGACCGCGACGGGGACCAGCACTACGACGTCACCAGCGCCTTCATCAAGTCCATCCGGGGCTCGGACGTGGACGCCGCCCTGCACTACCTGGCGCGCATGATCGAGGCGGGGGAGGACCCGCGCTTCATCGCCCGCAGGCTGATTATCCACGCCAGCGAGGACGTGGGCATGGCGGACCCCACCGCGCTGCAGGTGGCGGTGGCCGCCGCCGAGGCGGTGCAGAAGATCGGCTTCCCTGAGGGGCGCATCGTGCTGGCGCAGGCCACGATCCACCTGGCCACGGCGCCCAAGTCCAACTCCGTGGTCATGGCGATCGACGCCGCCCTGGCGGACGTGCGGGCGGGAAGGATCGGGCACGTGCCCCCGCACCTGCGCGACGGCCACTACGCGGGGGCCAAGAAGCTCGGCAACGCGGTGGGGTACCGCTACCCGCACGACGACCCGCGCGGCGTCGTCGAGCAGCGCTACATCCCCGAGGAGCTGGACGAGGCGGTGTACTACCGGCCCACCGATCACGGGGGAGAAAAGCGCATCGGGGACTACCTGGGGCGGCTGCGGCGCATGGTGCGCGGCGCCAAGCGGCGGTAGGGCGGGCGCGGCTTGGCGCGGGCCTGGGGTAAAGTAGCCACCCGTAGTAGTGGACTAATAGTAAGGAACACGCGCTCGTGCAGACCCATGAGATCCGGGAGAGGTTTATCCATCACTTTGTGGCCGCGGGCCACACCGAGGTGCCCAGCGCCTCGCTGATTCTGGACGACCCGAACCTGCTGTTCGTCAACGCGGGCATGGTGCCCTTCAAGCCCTACTTCCTGGGCCAGCAGAATCCCCCCTTCGCCCAGGGCACCGCCACGTCCATCCAGAAGTGCGTGCGCACCCTGGACATCGACGAGGTGGGCATCACCACCCGGCACAACACCTTCTTCCAGATGGCCGGCAACTTCTCCTTTGGCCAGTACTTCAAGGAGGGGGCCATCACGCATGCCTGGACGCTGCTCACGGGCCCGGTGGAGGAGGGCGGCTACGGGCTGGACCCCGAGCGCCTGTGGGTGACGGTGTACCTGGACGACGACGAGGCCGCGGACATCTGGCACGAGAAGATGGGCGTGCCCAGGGAGCGCATTCAGCGCCTGGGCATGGAGGATAACTACTGGTCCATGGGCATTCCCGGCCCCTGCGGGCCCTCCTCGGAGATCTACTACGATCGCGGCCCGGAGTACGGCAAGGAGGGCGGCCCGATAGCGGACGATAACCGCTACATGGAGATCTGGAACCTCGTGTTCATGGAGAACGAGCGGGGCGAGGGCACGGGCAAGGGCAACTTCGAGATCGTGGGCCCGCTGCCCAAGAAGAACATCGACACCGGCCTCGGCGTGGAGCGCGTGGCCTGCATCCTGCAGGGCGTGGACAACGTCTACGAGACGGACCTGCTGCGCCCGGTGATCGAGGCGGCAGAGAAGATCACGGGCACCGCCTACGAGGACCCGAACACCGACCGCGCCAACGACATCCGCTTCCGCGTGATCGCGGACCACTCGCGTACCGCCATGATGATCATCCTGGACGGGGTGACCCCCTCCAACGAGGGGCGCGGGTACATCCTGCGTCGCCTGCTGCGCCGCATCGTGCGCTCGGCGCGCCTGCTGGGCGCCACGGGCACCACGATGGAGTCCTTCATGAACACCATCATGGACACGATGACCCCCTCGTACCCCGAGATCGCGGAGAACCGCGAGCGCATCCTGCGGGTGGCCCTGGCGGAGGAGGCCGCCTTCCTGCGCACCCTGGAATCCGGCACGCACCTCTTCGAGCAGGCCGTGGCCTCCCTCCGGGAGCAGCGGGCCACCACCGTGAGCGGGCGGCAGGCCTTCGAGCTGCACGACACCTACGGCTTCCCCATCGACCTCACCCTGGAGATGGCCACCGAGGCGGGCCTGGAGGTGGACATGCGCGGCTTCGAGGAGGCGATGGCCGAGCAGAAGTCCCGCGCCAAGGCCGATAGCCAGGCCAAGAAGCACGGGCACGCGGACCTCTCCGTGTACCGGGAGTTCGTGGACAACCACCCCACGGAGTTCGTGGGCTACACGGAGCTGGAGGCGCCCGGCACGGTGCTGGGCCTGCTCAGCGGGGGCGCGCTGGTGGGCGAGGCCCGCCAGGGGCAGGAGGTGGAGGTGATCCTCGATACCACCCCCATGTACGCCGAGGCCGGCGGCCAGCTCGGCGATCGCGGGCAGATCCGCGCCGGGGACGCCCTCCTGGATGTGCACGACGTGCAGAAGATCGGTAAGAAGCTCTGGGTGCACAAGGCCACCGTGGCCCAGGGCGGGCTGGACGTGGGCAGCGCCGTGACCACCACCGTGGACGGCGCCTGGCGCCACGGCGCCCGCCAGGCGCACTCCGCCACGCACCTCATCCACGCCGCGCTGCGCCAGGTGCTCGGCCCCACGGCGGTGCAGGCGGGCTCCCTGAACCGCCCCGGTTACCTGCGCTTTGACTTCAACTACACCGGGCAGCTCTCCCCGGAGCAGGTGCGCGAGATCGAGGCCATCGCCAACCAGGCGGTGGACGCGGACTGGCGGGTGAACACCACGGAGACCTCCCTGGAGGAGGCCAAGAAGATGGGCGCGATGGCGCTCTTCGGGGAGAACTACGGGGACGTGGTGCGCGTGGTGGAGATCGGCGGTCCGTTCTCCATGGAGCTGTGCGGCGGCACCCACGTGGCGCACTCCTCTCAGATCGGGCCCGTGTCCGTGCTGGGGGAGTCCTCGGTGGGCTCCGGGGCGCGCCGCATCGAGGCCTACTCGGGCATGGACGCCTTCCGCTACATGTCCAAGGAGGCGGCGCTGGCCTCCGGGCTGGCCGCGATGCTCAAGAGCCCCAGCGAGGACCTGCCCGAGCGGATCTCCCAGCTCACCGCCAAGCTCAAGGAGTCGGAAAAGACCATCGAGCGCCTGCACCGGGCCCAGTTGGCGGCGCAGTCCGCGGAGTACGCGGCGGCGGCCACCACCATCAACGGCTTCCGCGTGGTCACGGCCCGCCTGCCCAAGAACAGCGCGGTGGGGGACCTGCGCGTCCTGGCCACGGAGGGGCGTCAGCGCTTTGGCTCCGAGGCCGCCGTGCTGGTGCTGGCCACGGAGAACGAGGAGAAGGGCAACGTGCCCTTCGTGGTGGCCGCCTCTAAGGCCGCGGTGGAGCGCGGCGTGCACGCGGGCAACCTGGTCAAGCTGCTGGGGCAGTACGTGGAGGGCCGGGGCGGCGGAAAGGCGGACATGGCCCAGGGCTCCGGCGCCCGGGTGGAGGGCCTGGTGCAGGCCTTCGAGGCCGTGAAGCAGGAATTGGAATCGCTGTAATTTGATTACATCGCTCGCATTGCGGGCGATGTTAACGTATATTACGGAAAAGTTACGGCATTAGGTATTTTGTGACCGTTTCGTTACACTATCCCTGATCTTGGCCAGCAAGCGTCCGTAGCGTATCTTGTTGCCCTCGTGAATCCGGTTTGTGAGTATTGCTGTCAAAGGAGGCGTGCGGTCTTTCATGGTCGTCAAGGTGGACACCCCCGGGCCCGATGATCCCGGTCCCGGCAGACGCGTGGGTATCGACGTCGGTACCGTGCGCATCGGGGTGTCCGTGAGCGATCGCGCCGCCGTCCTGGCCACCCCGGTGGAGACCGTGCCCCGCAGCACCGGGCTGAAGGACCGGGACCAGGAGGACATCGACCGCCTGCTGGAGATCATCGAGTCCTACGAGGCCGTGGAGGTCGTCGTGGGGCTGCCGCGCGATCTCAAGGGAAACGGATCAAGGAGCGTCAAGCACGCGAAGGACATTGCCTTCCGTATCAAGCGGCGGCTGCGCAGGACCGATCGGCGGGTGCCCGTGCGCCTGGCGGACGAGCGCCTGACCACCGTGGCCGCCACCCAGGCCCTCCAGGCATCGGGGGTTAGCGCCAAGAAGGGACGAGCATTCATCGACCAGGCCGCTGCGGTAGAGATCCTGCAGAGCTGGTTGGATGCGCACGCCCACGCCATTGTCGACGACGAGGAGAAGTCCCAATGACCAAGAAACCGCGCCGATCGCCCAAGGGGCGTCGGATGGACCCCAAGTACGTGAAGCGCCGTCAGCGCGGGGCTGCCGTGCTGGTGGCCGCCATCATCCTGATCTTCGGTGCCCTGGTGTGGATCGCGCTGAGCGCCATCGGAGCCATCGGCGGCAACGATTACGAGGGGGAGGGCAACGGCGTGGTGCAATTGGTGCAGGTGCAGGAGGGCTCCTCCGTGTCCGAGCTGGGCGCGGAGCTGGAGGAGCGCGGCATCGTCAAGACGGACGCCGCCTACCAGAGCGCGGCCTTTAGCAACCCCAACGCCGGGAGCATCCAGCCCGGCTTCTACCGCCTCCAGGAGGAGATGAGCGCGGCCTCCGCCGTGGCGGCGCTGCTGGATCCCGACAACCGGGTGGAGATGCTGGACGTGCAGGGCGGTGCCACCCTCATGGACGTGACCGTGGTGGCCGGGGATACCCGCAAGGGCATCTTCACCATGATCTCCGAGGTCTCCTGCGCGGAGACGCCGGGCGACTGCGTGACGGTGGACCAGCTCCACGACGTCGCGGCCAAGACCGCGCCCCAGGAGCTGGGGGTGCCGGAGTGGGCGGTGCCCGCCGTGCTGGAGCGCGGCACCGACCCGCGCCGGATCGAGGGGCTGATCCGCCCCGGCCAGTACGTGATCGACCCGGGCATGGACGCCAAGGACATCCTGACCGACCTCATCACCCGCTCCGCGGACTACTACAACTCCACCGGGATCGAGCAGCGGGCCGAGGCCACCGGGCTGACCCCCTACGAGCTGCTCACCGCCGCCTCGCTGGTGGAGCGCGAGGCGCCCGCCGGGGACTTTGACAAGGTGGCCCGCGTGATCCTCAACCGCCTGGAGGAGCCCATGCGCCTGGAGTTCGACTCCACGGTGAACTACGGCCTCTCCGAGCAGGAGGTCGCCACCACGGACGCCGACCGCGCCCGGGTGACCCCGTGGAACACCTACGCCAAGGATGGCCTGCCGGACACCCCGATCGCGGCCCCCTCCGACGAGGCCATCGAGGCGATGGAGAACCCGGCCGAGGGCAACTGGCTCTTCTTCGTCACCGTGGACCAGCAGGGCACCACCGTGTTCAACGACGACTTCGACGCCCACCAGCGCTCCGTGGAGGAAGCGATGGGCAGCGGCGTGCTCGACAGCAACCGATGAGTTCCCCGCGCCGCGCCGCCGTGCTGGGCAGCCCCATCGAGCACTCCCTCTCCCCGGTGCTGCACCGGGCGGGCTACGCCTCGGCGGGGCTTGAGGGCTGGGAGTACGAGCGCCGCGAGTGCGCGGAGGCGCAGTTGCCCGGAGTGGTGGACGGCGCGGGGCCCGAGTACGCGGGCTTCTCCGTGACCATGCCCGGGAAGTTCGCGGCCCTGCGTCGCGCCGACGAGGCCACCGAGCGGGCCCGCGCCATCGGCGCGGCCAACACCCTGGTGCGCACCGAGGCGGGGTGGCGGGCCGATAACACCGACGTGGAGGGCATCCTCGGCGCGCTGGGGGAGCTGGGCGTGCGCCGCCCCGAGCGGGCGCTGCTCATCGGCTCCGGGGGAACCGCCCGCCCGGCCCTCTACGCCCTGGCGTGCGCGGGGGTGGCGCGCGTGGACGTGCTCAACCGCAGCGATCGCCTGGACGAGCTGCGCCCCCTGACCGAGGGCACCGGGTGCCGCGTGCGCGGGCATCGCTTCGGGGAGGACCTGGCGTCCCTGGCGCGCGGGGTGGACGTGATCGTCTCCACCGTGCCCAGCGCGGCCCTCGACGGCCACGTCCGGGACCTGGCCCACGCCCCCGTGCTGGACGTGATCTACGATCCCTGGCCCACGCCGCTGTGCACCCAGGCCGCGGCCAACGGCTTTCGCACGGTGGGAGGGCACGTGATGCTGGCCCACCAGGCCTACGGGCAGTTCGAGCAGTTCACGGGGGTAGACGCCCCGCGCACCGCCATGCGCCGCGCGCTGGAGGAAGCCCTGGCCGAGCGCCTGGGCTAGAATGGCCCCCATGTGGGGGACGTGTACGGGGGTATGGTTGTGCGCCCTGGCCTGGGCGGATCTGCGGCACGGCAGGCTGCCCGACGCCCTGACCCTGCCGGGGGCCGCGGCGTGGTGGGCGTGGGCGGTGGTCCATCATCCGCCGCTGCTCCTCGGCGGCGCGGCGTGGGCGCTGCTGTACCTGGGCGTGGCCCTGTGGAGCCACGGGGTGGGCGGGGGAGACGTCAAGCTGGCGGCCGGCCTGGGCGTGATGGCCTGCCTCGGCGGCGCGCGGGGGTGGTGCGTGGCGGTGGCGGGCGCCTCCGCGATCTCCCTGGCGGTCATGCTCGTCACCCGGCGCGCGAGCGTGCCCCACGGGCCCTCCATGATTCTTTCTGCGCTGTGCGCGGCGGCGATGTGAAAGAATGGTGCCTATGCTTCGTTGGACTACCTCAGGGGAATCTCACGGCCAGGCGCTCATGGCGCTGGTGGAACACATGCCGGCGGGGGTTCCGATTACGAGCGAGGACATCTCTGCCCAGTTGGCGCGCCGTCGCCTCGGCTACGGGCGCGGCGCCCGCATGAAGTTCGAGGCGGACGAGGTCACCATCCTGGGCGGCGTGCGCCACGGCCGCACCCTGGGCAGCCCGGTGTCCGTGATGATCGGCAACACCGAGTGGCCCAAGTGGACCACCATCATGTCCGCCGACCCCGTGGACGCGCAGGACCCCGAGGTCGCCGCCGCCATGAGCTCCGGGCGCGGGGCGGCGCTGACCCGCCCGCGCCCCGGCCACGCGGACTTCGCGGGCATGGTCAAGTACGGCTTTCGGGAGGCGCGCCCGGTGCTCGAGCGCTCCTCGGCCAGGGAGACGGCGGCGCGCGTGGCGGCGGCCACCCTGGCGCGGAACTTCCTGCGCGAGGCCCTCGGGGTGGAGATCCTCTCGCACGTGGTCTCCATCGGCCCCTCCGAGCGGTCCCGGGCCACGCCCGCCCCGGGGGACGCGGAGGCTATCGACGCCTCCCCGGTGCGCGCCTTGGACGCGCAGGACTCGATGATCGCGGAGATCGAGGCGGCGAAGAAGTCCGGGGACACCCTGGGCGGCGTGGTCGAGGTGGTGGTGCACGGCCTGCCCGTGGGCCTGGGCTCCCACGTCTCCGGGGAGGATCGCCTCGACGCGCAGCTCGCGGGCGCGCTCATGGGCATCCAGTCGGTCAAGGGCGTGGAGGTGGGCGACGGCTTCGAGGAGGCCCGCCGCCGGGGCAGCCAGGCGCACGACGAGATGGTCCGCGAGGACGGGACCATCACCCGCCTGAGCAACCGGGCCGGGGGTCTGGAGGGCGG
This sequence comes from Corynebacterium mastitidis DSM 44356, assembly GCF_000375365.1. Taxonomy (GTDB): domain Bacteria; phylum Actinomycetota; class Actinomycetes; order Mycobacteriales; family Mycobacteriaceae; genus Corynebacterium; species Corynebacterium mastitidis. The sequence goes on from NZ_AQXB01000006.1 coordinate 50,384, forward strand.
CATGACCAACGGCCAGCCGCTGCGCCTGCGCGCGGCGATGAAGCCTATCTCCACCGTCCCGCGCGCCCTGCGCACGGTGGACATGGCCACCGGGAAGGCGGCCACCGCGATCCACCAGCGCTCCGACGTCTGCGCGGTTCCGGCGGGCGCGGTGGTGGCCGAGGCGATGGTGGCCCTGGTGCTGGCGCGCGCGGTGCTGGAGAAGTTCGGCGGGGACTCCCTGGCCGAGACGTGCCGGAACATCGAGGGCTACCTCGCGGACGTGGCGCGGCGGCTTTCCTTCCCCGAGGAGGAGCTCCCGTGACGCCCACGGTGGTATTGGTGGGCCCGCCCGGGGCGGGCAAGTCCACGGTGGCCCGGCGCTTGGGCAACGCGCTCAACCTCGCCGTGATCGACACCGACGAGCTGATCGCGCGGGAGCGCGGCAAGCCCTGCGGTGAGGTCTTTGCGGAGCTGGGGGAGGCCGGGTTCCGCGAGGTCGAGGCCCGGCACGTGGCGGCCGCCCTGGAGCACCCCGGGGTGCTCAGCCTGGGCGGCGGGGCCATCACGCACCCCGGCACCCGCCTGCTCCTGCGCGAGCACGTGGTGGTGTGGGTGGACGTGAGCGCAAAGGAGGGCCTGCGCCGCACCCAGGCCGAGGGCACCCGGCCCGTCCTAGAGGCGGCGGACCCCGCCGCGCGCTACCGGGCCCTGCTGGAACAGCGGGAGCCCTGGTACCGGGAGGTGTCCACGCACCGCGTGCGCACCGACGGCCGCACCCCCGCCCAGGTGGTCTCGCTGATCCTGGCGATCCTGGACGTGGAGCAGTAAGCAGGGCGCAGTAAGCAAAAACAAGGAAGGGACGAGCGCATGAACGCCATTGACGTGCGGGGGCCGAGCCCCTACACCGTGACCATCGGGGCGGGCCTGAGCCGGGGTGTGGCCGCCGAGATCCGGGGGCGTGCGGCCATCCTGCACCAGCCGGTGCTGGCGGAGCGCGCCCGGGAGCTGGCCCGGGCCTGCGGCCCGGAGAGCATCCTCATCGAGGTTCCGGACGCCGAGGCCGGCAAGACGCTGGACGCCCTGGGCGCGATCTGGGACCGCCTGGGGGCCGCGGGCTGGACCCGCCGGGATACCGTGGTGGGACTCGGCGGCGGCGCCGTGACGGACGTGGCGGGCTTCGCCGCCGCCACCTGGATGCGCGGCATCCGCGTGGTGCAGGTGCCCACCACCCTGCTGGCCATGGTGGACGCCGCCGTGGGGGGCAAGACCGGCATCAACACCGCCGCCGGGAAGAACCTGGTGGGGGCGTTCCACGAGCCGGGGGCCGTGCTGATCGACCTGGACCACCTGGACACCCTGCCCGGGGCGGAGATCGTGGCGGGGTCGGCGGAGATCATCAAGACCGGCTTCATCGCGGACCCGGAGATCCTCCGGCTCTACGAGGAGGACCCCCGGGCGGCCCTTGACCCGCGCGGCACGCTGCCGGAGCTGATCGAGCGCTCGGTGCGGGTGAAGGCCGAGGTGGTGGGCCAGGACCTCAAGGAGTCCGGCCTGCGCGAGATCCTCAACTACGGCCACACCTTCGGCCACGCGGTGGAGCTGCGCGAGGAGTACCGCTGGCGGCACGGCTCGGCGGTGGCCGTGGGCATGATGTACGCGGCGCACCTGGCGCACGGGCGCGGGCTCATCGACGCCGCCCTGCTGCGCCGCCACCGCGACGTCCTGGCCTCGGTGGGGCTGCCCACCGGGTACCCGCGGGGGCACTTTAAGGCCCTGCTGGGCGGCATGACCAGGGACAAGAAGAACCGGGACGGGGCGATCCGCTTCGTGGCGCTCGACGGCGCGGCGGGGCGCACCACCCGCATCGAGGGGCCAAACGAGGCGGAGCTGCGCGCGGCCTACGCGGCGATCAGCGAGGAGGAAACGGCATGAACGTGCTGGTGCTCAACGGGCCCAACCTGAACCGGCTGGGGAAGCGCCAGCCGGAGGTGTACGGCACCACCACGCTGGCCCAGGTGGAGGAGATGATCGCCGCCCGGGCCGCCGAGTGGGGAGTGGGGGTGCAGTGCCGGCAGTCCAACGCGGAGCACGAGCTGATCGGCTGGGTGCACGAGGCGGCGGACGCCGGGTGGCCGGTCATCATCAACCCGGGCGGGTTCACCCACACCTCGGTGGCGCTGCGCGACGCCCTGGCGGAGGTGGCCGACGGCGCGGGCTTCGTGGAGGTGCACATCTCCAACGTGCACGCCCGGGAGCCCTTCCGCCACCACAGCTATCTTTCCCCCATCGCCACGGCGGTGATCGCGGGGCTGGGCGTGGAGGGCTACCGCGCGGCCCTGGACTTTCTCGCCCGGCGCGGCTGAGGCACGCGCGCCTTGGGGCACCGTTCTAGCGGCGCGCGGCGGAACCCGGGTCCGCGCGGCTATGGTGAGGCTCATCAGGATTTAATTAGAGGAGGACGTTATGGCTCTGGCCGATACCCGTTATTCCCAGCGCCGCCGCACCCTGGCGGCCCGCCTGGCGGGGCAGCGCATCGACATGATGCTGGTGACCAACCTCATCCACGTGCAGTATCTCTCCGGCTTCAGCGGCTCCAACGCCGCGCTGTTGCTCTCCAAGGATCTCAACCCGCAGATCTGCACGGACGGGCGCTACACCACCCAGGTGGCCGAGGAGGTGCCGGACATTCGGGCGCTCATCGCCCGGCCCTGCGCGGAGGCGCTGTTGGGCCGGATCGAGGGGCCGCGCCGCGTGGGGGTGGAGGCGGATCACGTCAGCGCCGCCCAGTGGGACGCCCTGACCCGGGCGGCGGGCGCGGACGTTGACCTCGTGCCGGTGCGCGGGGTCATCGAGGAGCAGCGGCTGGTCAAGGATCCCCGGGAGCTGGACGCCCTGCGGGAGGTGGCCGACCTGGCCTCCCGGGCGTTCGAGGACCTGCTGGCCGCCGGGGAGCTGGCGGTGGGGCGCTCCGAGCGCGACGTGGCCGCCGACCTCGAATACCGGATGCGCAGGGCCGGGGCGGAGCGCACGAGCTTCGACACCATCGTGGCCTCCGGGCCCAACTCCGCCAAGCCGCACCACGGCGCCGGGGACCGGGTGCTGCGGGAGGGGGACGTGGTGACCCTGGACTTCGGCGCCCACCTGGGGGGCTTTAACTCGGACATGACCCGCACGGTGGTGATGGGCCATGCGGACGAGCTGGCCGCCGAGATCTACGAGGTGGTCCGGCGCGCCCAGGCCGCCGGGGTGGAGGCCGCCACCGTGGGCACCGCGCTGGCGGACGTGGACCGGGCTGCCCGCCAGATCATCGAGGAGGCCGGGTACGGGGAGTATTACGTGCACTCCACCGGGCACGGCGTGGGCCTCGAGGTGCACGAGGGCCCCTACGCCTCCGCCTCGGGCGAGGGGGAGCTGGCGGAGGGCATGACCCTGACCATCGAGCCGGGGATCTACGTGCCGGGGCGGTGCGGGGTGCGCATCGAGGACACGCTCATCATCACCCCCGGGGCCCCGGAAGTGATTACCCGGGTGAGCAAGGACCTTATGGTGTTGTAGACTGGCACAGTTAGATACCGGATCACACGAGGGAGAACCGCTAAGTGGCAACCACCGCTGATTTCAAGAACGGTCTTGTGCTCAAGATCGACGGCAAGCTGCAGCAGATCGTCGAGTTCCAGCACGTCAAGCCGGGCAAGGGGCCGGCCTTTGTGCGCACCAAGCTCAAGGACGTGGTCTCCGGCAAGACGGTGGATAAGACCTGGAACGCCGGCGTGAAGGTGGAGACCGCCAACGTTGACCGCCGCGACATGACCTACCTGTACCACGACGGCAGCAGCTACGTGGTGATGGACGATAAGACCTTCGAGCAGGTGGAGCTGAGCCAGGACAAGTTTGGCGACGCCGCCCGCTTCCTCCTGGAGAACATGCGCGTGCAGGTGTCCTTCCACGACGAGGAGCCGCTGTTCGCGGAGCTTCCCGTCTCCGTGGACCTCAAGGTGGAGCACACCGATCCGGGCCTGCAGGGCGACCGCTCCACCGGCGGCACCAAGCCCGCCACGCTGGAGACGGGCGCGGAGATCCAGGTTCCGCTGTTCATCGAGACCGGCAACGTGCTCAAGGTGGACACCCGCTCGGGCGAGTACCTCTCCCGCGTGAACAACTAGTGGCTACCGTGACGCAGCGGCAAGACAAGTGGCGCCGCCACGGCGCCCGATACAAGGCGCGGCGTCGCGCCGTGGACGTGCTCTTCGAGGCGGAGGCACGCGACCTGGACCCGATGGCGATCGTGGAGGATCGCACGGAGCTGGCGCGGGTGCCGGACAACCACGTGGCTCCCATCGCGGAATATACCCGGCAGATCGTGCTGGGCGCGGCCGAGGAGCTGGACGCGGTGGACGCCACCATCTCCCGCTTCCTCAGCGAGCAGTGGGAGCTGGGCCGCATCCCCGCCGTGGACCGCGCGATCCTGCGCATGTCCGTGTGGGAGCTGGTGTTCAACCCGGACGTGCCCACCGCCACCGCGGTGGTGGAGGGCGTGGAGCTGGCCAGCGAATACTCCGGCGAGCAGGGCGCGCCCTACATTCACGCCGTGCTGGACGACGTGGCGGAGAACCTTCAGGAGATCCGGGCGGCCATCGCCGTGGAGGCCGTGGTGGCCCCGGAGGGACAGGATTAACCCTGCCGGTCGAGGAGTTCCTCGGCGGCGCGGGCCACGCGATCCTGGCCCGCGAGCACCTCGTCCACGGCTCCGCTCAGGGCGGAGGTGAGCTGCTCGGCGGACACGCCCGCCGCGATGGGAAGCGCGCACTCCGTGCGCACCACCAGGTTTTCCTCCCTGTCCGAGACCACGGCCTTGGCCCCGAAGCCGGAGCAGTTCACCTGGTTGGCGGCCAGGTGCAGGGTGGGCACGCCGGAGTCGGAGGCCAGGTCGGTGGGGTGATCGGCCCGCACGATGAGCACGGAGTTGAGCAGCGCGAAGGTCACGCGGAACCCGTTGAGGTTGGCGGTGGCCACGTTAGGGTCCTCCGTGGGCCACAGGGTGATGTTGAACTCCTGCATGGCCGCGGTGACGCGGTCAAAGCTTAAGGGCGCAAGTTCCTGGTTCACTTGTCCTCCTCCTCGGTGGTGGCGGCGTTCTCGGCGGGGCTTTCGTTCCCGTCCTTGTGGGGATCGTCCCAGGTGATGGCCTCCGGGAACTGGGCCTCGAGCCACTGAAAGCAGGCCACGATGGTATCCAGGGTGGACATGACGAAGGCCCCGGCCTGGTTGCGGCTCAGCCCCCGGGCGACGTGGAGGCGTCGGCAGGCGGAGAAGGTCAGCGCGCCCGGGGACCCCTCGAAGAAGCGCAGGGTGGGGGCCAGTTGGGTGAGGTTCCACTCGTTGGCGGCGGCCAGGGCCGTGGCCGCGCGCTGGCTGTCCACCTGGCCGCGCCACATGGAGTCGCACACCAGGTACTCGCCCTCCAGGGCGAACGAGATGGCGGCGTTGCGGAATCCGGTGCGCACCATCGCGGGCTCCTCCTGGAGGCGGTAGGCGAGGTTTTCCGCCTCCAGGATGTCCACGATCGTGTGTTCGGAGACGGGCTCGATGGGGGTGTCGTGTTCTGAGTGGGTCACGCAGCTCCTTGGGTTGCAGGGTCTCAATGTTGCAGTGTTGCAGCGGGAAGTTAATGATCTCCCCACCACTGTAGCTAAGTGGCGGTGATATGCTGGCGGGGATCCTTGTATCACGAGGTCATATCAATTAATGGACATCCTTTAAGGGCCGCACAGAGAGGCGGGAAAGGAGGTCACGATGAGTGAGGCGAGCACGCGCGGCGTCGCCAAGCGCATCGCGCACCGGCATACCGGCTGCCGAGGGGCAGCGGGACTTCATGGGGGAGGGCTAGCATATGGGGGACAAGGCGGATGAGTAAACCCTCGTTGCAGCAGCCCAGTACGCATAACCGAAAGGTCGATACAGTGACGTCTACACCTCCTTCTCCTGCCGTCTTGGTGCTTGCCGACGGCCGCTCGTTTCAGGGGCACAGCCTGGGCGCAGAGGGCACCACCCTGGGCGAGGCCGTGTTTACCACCGGCATGACCGGGTACCAAGAAACGATGACCGACCCCTCGTACCACCGGCAGATCGTGGTGGCCACCGCCCCGCAGATCGGCAACACCGGCTGGAATGACGAGGACGACGAGTCCCGCGACCGGGGCATCTGGGTGGCGGGCCTGGTGATCCGCGACCTCTCGGCCCGGGTCTCGAGCTGGCGCGCCTCGCGCAGCCTGGACGAGGAGATGAAGCGGCAGGGCATCGTGGGCATCCGAGGCGTGGACACCCGCACCGTGGTGCGCCACCTGCGCGACAAGGGCTCGGTGGCCGCCGGCATCTTCTCCGGCCCGGAGGCGCTGCGCCCCGTCGAGGAGCTGGTGGACGTGGTGGCCGGCCAGGACCCGATGGCGGGGGCCGACCTCTCCGCGCAGGTCAGCACCGCCGAGCCGTACACGGTGGAGCCCACCGGGGAGCACCGCTATACGGTGGTGGCCTTTGACATGGGCATCAAGACCAACACGCCGCGCAACTTCGCGGCGCGCGGCGTGCGCACGGTGGTGGTGCCCTCCACCGCCACCTGGGCGGACGTCGAGCAGTACCGGCCGGACGGCGTGTTCGTGTCCAACGGGCCCGGGGACCCGGCCACCGCGGATTCCATGGTGGCGGTGGTGCGCGAGGTGCTGGGGAAGAAGATCCCCTTCTTTGGCATCTGCTTTGGCAACCAGATCCTCGGGCGCGCCCTGGGCATGGAGACCTACAAGATGAAGTTTGGCCACCGGGGCATCAACGTGCCGGTGCTCAACGTCACCACCGGCAAGATCGACATCACCTCCCAGAACCACGGCTTTGCGCTCAAGGGCAAGGCCGGGGAGACCTTTGACACGGACTTTGGCCCGGCCAGGGTCACCCACGTGTGCCTCAACGACGACGTGGTGGAGGGCGTGGCCCTCGAGAGCGGCCTGGCGTACTCGGTGCAGTACCACCCGGAGGCAGCCGCCGGCCCGCACGACGCCAGCCCCCTGTTCGATCAGTTCATCGAGCTGATGGCCCAGCACGGCGCCCAGAAGTAAGCGGAACCAGGAAGGTATTTCAGGAATCCCATGCCCAAGCGCAACGATATTAATCACGTCCTGGTCATCGGCTCCGGTCCCATCGTGATCGGCCAGGCCTGCGAGTTCGACTACTCCGGCGCGCAGGCGTGCCGCGTGCTCAAGGAGGAGGGCCTGCGGGTCACCCTCATCAACTCCAACCCGGCGACCATCATGACGGACCCGGAGTTTGCGGACCACACCTACGTGGAGCCCATCACCCCGGAGTACATCGACAAGATCTTTGCCAAGGAGGCCGCCCAGGGCCACCCCATCGACGCGGTGCTGGCCACCCTGGGCGGGCAGACCGCCCTGAACGCGGCGATCCAGCTCGACCGCCAGGGGGTGCTGGCCAAGCACGGCGCGGAGCTGATCGGCGCGGACATCGAGGCCATCGAGCGCGGCGAGGACCGCCAGAAGTTCAAGGACATCGTGGCCTCCATCGGCGGTGAGTCCGCCCGGTCCCGCGTGTGCCACAGCATGGAGGAGGTGCACGAGACGGTGGCCGAGCTGGGCCTGCCGGTGGTGGTGCGCCCCAGCTTTACCATGGGCGGGCTGGGCTCGGGCCTGGCCTACGACGAGGCGGACCTGGAGCGCATCGCCGGCGGCGGCCTGGCGGCCTCCCCGGAGGCCAACGTGCTCATCGAGGAGTCCATCCTCGGGTGGAAGGAGTACGAGCTGGAGCTGATGCGCGACGGCGACGATAACGTGGTGGTCATCGCCTCCATCGAGAACGTGGACGCGCTGGGCGTGCACACCGGCGACTCCGTGACGGTGGCCCCGGCGATGACGCTCACGGACCGCGAGTACCAGAAGATGCGCGATCAGGGCATCGCCATCATCCGCGAGGTGGGCGTGGACACCGGCGGCTGCAACATCCAGTTCGCCCTCAACCCCCGCGACGGCCGCCTGATTACCATCGAGATGAACCCGCGCGTCTCCCGCTCCTCGGCGCTGGCCTCGAAGGCCACGGGCTTTCCCATCGCCAAGATCGCGGCCAAGCTGGCCATCGGCTACACCCTGGACGAGATCACCAACGACATCACGGGGGTCACCCCGGCGGCCTTCGAGCCCACCCTGGACTACGTGATCGTCAAGGCCCCGCGCTTTGCCTTCGAGAAGTTCGTGGGCTCGGACGACACCCTGACCACCACCATGAAGTCCGTGGGCGAGGCGATGGGCATCGGCCGCAACTACATCGCGGGCCTCAACAAGGTCATGCGCTCCCTGGAGCAGAAGCAGGCGGGCTTCTGGACGGCCCCGGACCCGGAGTTCGCCTCGGTGGAGGAGGTGCTCGAGGACCTGCGCCGCCCCACGGAGGGCCGCATGTACGACGCCGAGCTGGCGCTGCGCTGGGGTGCGAGCGTGGAGCAGGTGCACGAGGCCTCCGGGATCGACCCCTGGTTCCTGGCGGAGCTGGCCGAGCTGGTGGCGTTCCGCGAGGAGCTGACCGGGGCCCAGGTGCTCACCGAGGACCTGCTGCGTCGGGCCAAGGTCTTTGGGCTCTCCGACGCCCAGATCGCCCGCCTGCGCCCCGAGTTCGCGGGGGAGGAGGGCGTGCGCCGCCTGCGGTGGTCGCTGGGCATCCGCCCGGTGTACAAGACGGTGGATACCTGCGCCGCCGAGTTCGAGGCCCGCACCCCCTACCATTACTCGGCCTACGAGCTGGACCCGGCCGCGGAGTCCGAGGTCAGCCCGCAGCGGGAGAAGGAAAAGGTCATCATCCTGGGCTCCGGGCCCAACCGCATCGGCCAGGGCATCGAGTTCGATTACTCCTGCGTGCACGCGGCCCTGGAGCTGTCCCGCGTGGGCTATGAGACGGTGATGGTCAACTGCAACCCGGAGACCGTGTCCACCGACTACGACACCGCCGACCGCCTGTACTTCGAGCCCCTGACCTTCGAGGACGTCATGGAGGTCTACCACGCGGAGAGCCAGTCCGGGACCGTGGCGGGCGTGATCGTGCAGCTCGGCGGCCAGACCCCGCTGGGCCTGGCGGAGCGACTGGAGGCCGCCGGGGTGCCGGTGGTGGGCACCACCCCGGAGTCCATCAACCTGGCCGAGGATCGCGGCGAGTTCGGGGAGGTGCTGCGGCGCGCGGGGCTGCCCGCCCCGGCCTTCGGCACCGCGACGTCGTTTAGCGAGGCCCGGGAGGTCGCCGCCGGCATTGGCTACCCGGTGCTGGTGCGCCCCTCCTACGTGCTGGGCGGGCGCGGCATGGAGATCGTCTACGACGAGTCCTCCCTGAGCAGCTACATCGAGCGCGCCACGGAGCTGAGCAGCGACCACCCGGTGCTGGTGGACCGCTTCCTGGACAACGCCATCGAGATCGACGTGGACGCGCTGTGCGACGGCGAGGAGGTGTACCTGGCCGGGGTGATGGAGCACATCGAGGAGGCCGGCATCCACTCCGGCGACTCCGCCTGCGCCCTGCCGCCGATGACGCTGGGCCCGGAGGACATCGAGAACGTGCGCCGCTCCACGGCGGCGCTGGCCCGGGGCATCGGCGTGCGCGGCCTGATGAACGTGCAGTACGCGTTGAAGGACGACGTCCTCTACGTCATCGAGGCCAACCCCCGGGCCTCCCGCACGGTGCCCTTCGTGTCCAAGGCCACCGGCGTCCACCTGGCCAAGGCGGCGTCCCGGATCATGCTGGGCGCCACGCTGGCCGAGCTGCGCGAGGAGGGGATGATCCCCACCGCCTATGACGGCGGCTCTCTGCCCACCACGGCCCCCATCGCCGTCAAGGAGGCGGTGCTGCCCTTCAACCGCTTCCGCCGCCCGGATGGCAGCATGCTCGACACCCTGCTGAGTCCCGAGATGAAGTCCACCGGCGAGGTCATGGGTGTGGCCACCAACTTCGGCGCGGCCTACGCCAAGGCGGAGGCGGCGGCCTTCGGCGGCCTGCCCACCGAGGGCACAGTGTTCGTCTCCGTGGCCAACCGGGACAAGCGCACGCTGATCTTCCCGATCCAGCGCCTGGCCTCCCTGGGCTTTAAGATCCTGGCCACCGCCGGCACCGCCAGCATGCTGCGCCGCAACGGCATCGAGTGCGAGGAGGTGCTCAAGGGCTCGGACGTGCGCTCGGGCGCCCGGGGCCGGTCCATCCTGGACCGCATCCGGGGCGGGGAGGTGGACCTGATCCTCAACACGCCCGCGGGTTCCTCCGGTGCCCGGCACGACGGCTACGACATCCGCGCGGCCGCCGTCAACGTGGGCGTGCCCGCCGTGACCACGGTGCAGGGCGTGACGGCCGCCGTGCAGGGGATCGAGGCCCTGCGCGGCGAGGGCTTTACCGTGCGCGCCCTCCAGGAGCTGGAGCACGCCCCGGCGGCCCAGGCGGTGGAGAAGTGACCTTCGGCGATCGGCTGGCGGCCCTGGCCCTTAAGCGGGGGCGGCTGTGCGTGGGCATCGATCCCCATCCCGGGCTTCTCCGGGCCTGGGGGCTGGACGACACCGTGGCGGGCGTGGCGGAGTTCTCCGCGCGCTGCGTGGAGGCCTTCGCGGAGACCGTGTGCCTGGTCAAGCCGCAGGTGGCCTTCTACGAGCGCTTCGGCTCCGCGGGCCTCGCGGTGCTGGAGGAGACCATCGCCGGGCTGCGCCGGGGCGGGGCCCTGGTGGTGGCCGACGCCAAGCGCGGGGACATCGGCTCCACGATGGCGGGCTACGCCTCGGCCTGGCTGGACGAGGCCTCCCCGCTGTGCAGCGACGCCGTCACCGTCTCCCCCTACCTGGGGGTGGGGGCGCTGGAGCCGGCCTTTGCTGCGGCGGAGGCCACCGGGCGGGGCGTGTTCGTGCTCGCGGCCACCTCCAACCCGGAGGCCCGCGCCCTGCAGGGGCACCGGGGCGAGGACGGCCGCACCATCTCCCAGCAGGTGGTGGACGAGGTGGCGCGCCGCAACGCCGCCCACGGGGCCCACGGGGCCCTGGGCAACCTCGGCGTGGTGGTGGGTGCCACGGTGACCCAGGCCCCGGACTGCCGGGGCCTGGGCGGCCCGGTGCTCATGCCCGGCGTGGGTGCCCAGGGCGGGAGCGCCAGGGACGTGGCGCAAATCATGGGAGAGCGCCTGGACCTGGCCTATCCTAATGTCTCGCGGGCCGTGCTCAACGCCGGTCCGCACGCGGCTGACCTGCGGAAAGCGGCGTCCGCCTTCGCCGCCGAGCTCAAAGAGTGACCGGCTGCCGGGGCGGCGGGTTTCTCCTGCTATTTTAGTGGGAGTCGTGCTGGAATTTCAGCCCAGATAACCCGTCTGCCCTGAGCCGATTGCGGTGGCCCGCCCTCGGCGGTGTTACACTGAGCGAACATCGGCGCGAGGCGGCGATGGTATTCCAGGCGCACCGCCGAAGAAGAAAGAAACAAAACGAACTGGAGGAACCCCGTGGCCCTTCCGAAGTTGACTGACGAGCAGCGCAAGGAAGCTCTTGCTAAGGCTGCTGAGGCCCGCAAGGCCCGCGCCGAGCTGAAGGAAAAGCTCAAGCGCGGCGACATGACCCTGAAGGAGGTCCTGGACAAGGCCCAGGACGACGAGATCGTGGGTAAGACCAAGGTATCGGCGCTCCTGGAGGCGCTGCCGAAGGTGGGCAAGGTCAAGGCCAAGGAAATCATGGAGGAGCTGGAGATCGCCCCCACCCGCCGCCTGCGCGGCCTGGGCGAGCGTCAGCGCCGCGCGCTGCTGGACCGCTTCGGCTACTCCGAGGACTAGCGCATGGCTGGCGAGGACCCCCGGGGTCGGCTGGTGGTGCTGGCCGGCCCGTCTGCCGTGGGCAAGTCCACGGTGGTTCATCGCCTCCGCGGGAACGTCGAGGGCCTGTACTTTAGCGTCTCCATGACAACGCGCAGCCCGCGTCCGGGCGAGGTGGACGGGGTGGATTACTTCTACGTCACCCCGGAGCAGTTTCAGGAGCGCATCGACAGGGGAGAGATGCTGGAGTGGGCCGAGATTCACGGCGGCCTCCAGCGCTCCGGAACGCCCGCGGCACCGGTGCGCCGCGCCCTGAACGAGGGGCGGCCCGTGCTCGTCGAGGTGGACCTCGAGGGCGCCCGCAACGTCAAGGCCATGATGCCCGAGGCCGTCACCGTGTTCCTGGCCCCGCCGTCCTGGGAGGTGCTCGTGGAGCGCCTCACCGGGCGGGGCACGGAGGCCCAGGACGTGATCGAGCGCCGCCTGTCCACCGCCCGCGAGGAGCTGGCCGCGATGGACGAGTTCGATCGGGTGGTGGTCAACGACGATGTCGATACCGCCGTGGCCGCCATCGGTGGTATCCTGCGGGGCGAGTAGTAGCAAGTTTCTCTACCGAAGAATAGGTGCAAGTGACAAACGTGAGTAACGAGACCGAGAAGAAGCAACCGGTGTTCGATCCGCCGGTGGGCATTACCGACCCGCCGATCGACCGCCTCTTGGAAAAGGTCTCCTCCAAGTACGCCCTGGTGATCTTTGCCGCCAAGCGCGCGCGCCAGATTAACAGCTACTACCAGCAGGCCGACGAGGGCGTGTTCGAGTTCATCGGGCCGCTCGTAACCCCGGAGGCCGGGGAGAAGCCGCTGTCCATCGCCCTGCGCGAGATCGACGGCGACCTCCTCGAGCACGAGGAAGGCCGCTAACCGCCCCGGCAGGGGTATTGCACGAGGCCGCCGCCCGCCCGGGTGGCGGCCTTTATCGCGGGAAAGGACGCAGCAACGCATGAGGATCATCGTGGGGGTGGCGGGTGGCATTGCCGCCTACAAGGCCTGCCACCTGGTGCGCAACTTCAAGGAGACCGGGGACGAGGTGCGGGTGATCCCCACCCCCAGCGCGCTGAACTTCGTGGGCGCGGCCACCTTCGAGGCGCTGTCCGGCAATCCCGTGAGCACCTCCGTGTTCGAGGGCGTGGACGAGGTGCAGCACGTGCGCCTGGGGCAGGAGGCGGACGCGATCGTCATCGCCCCGGCCACCGCGGACCTGCTGGCCCGGCTGGCCGGGGGCCGGGCGGACGACCTGCTCAGCGCCACCGTGCTGGTGGCCACCTGCCCGGTGATCCTCTCCCCGGCCATGCACACGGAGATGTGGCTCAACCCCGCCACGCAGGCCAACGTGGAGCTGCTGCGCTCCCGGGGCATGACGGTGCTGGAGCCCGCCTCCGGGCGGCTCACGGGCGTGGATAGCGGCCCGGGGAGGCTCCCGGAGCCGGAGCAGATCGCGGACCTGGCGCGCATGGTCGTTGCCGGGGGAGCGCTGCCCCGGGACATGGTGGGCCGCAGCCTGCTGGTCACCGCCGGGGGCACGCAGGAGAACCTGGACCCGGTGCGCTACCTGGGCAACCGCTCCTCGGGGAGGCAGGGCTTTGCCCTGGCCGAGGTGGCCGCCCAGCGCGGCGCGCGGGTGCGCCTGATCGCCGGGGCCACCGACGCGCTCCCGGCCCCCGCCGGGGTGCGGGTGGAGCGGGTGACCTCCACGGCGGAGATGGCCGAGGCGGTGGAGCGGCACCGCGCGGAGGCGGACGCCATCGTGATGGCGGCGGCCGTCTCGGACTTCCGCCCCGCGCGCGCCGCGGAGTCCAAGCTGAAGAAGGGCAGGGACGAGGGCTCCCTGGCCGCCGTGCCCCTGGTGGAAAACCCGGACATCCTGCGCGCCACCGTCCTGGCTCGCGAGCGCGGTGAGGTGCCCTATGGGACCGTCATCGCGGGCTTCGCGGCGGAGACGGGCGATGCCGAGCGCTCCGCCCTGGAGCACGGCCTGGCCAAGCTCGAGCGCAAGGGCTGCGACCTCCTCATGTGCAACGAGGTGGGCGTGGGAAAGGTGTTCGGGGAGCGCCGCAACCGGGGGTGGCTGTTGCGGGCGCGCCCGGGCGAGAGCGCCGCGGTGGAGGAGGTTGCCGACGCCAGCAAGCACGAGGTGGCCCGCGCCTACCTCGACGCCCTCGGGGCGGTGGCCCGCCCGTTGCGACAATAGACCGCTTGGTCTATCCTGAGTGATTAGTTGAGCGACGAGTAAGTAAAGGAAGAATCGTGGCACCATCCCCGCGCTCCGTGCGGCTTTTTACCAGCGAGTCCGTGACCGAGGGGCATCCCGATAAGATCTGCGATGCCGTCTCGGACACGATCTTGGACGCGATCCTGACCGAGGACGCCCACGCCCACGTCGCGGTGGAAACCCTGGTGACCACCGGGCAGGTGCACGTGGTGGGGGAGGTGCGCACCACCGGCTACGTGGACATCCCCAGCCTGGTGCGCAGCACCCTGGTGCGGATCGGATTCACCTCCTCCGACGTGGGCTTCGACGGCACCACCTGCGGGGTGAACATCGCCATCGGGGAGCAGTCCGCCGAGATCGGGCACGGGGTGGACACCTCCCAGGAGATGCGCTCCGGCGGGCACTACGAGGACGACGACCAGGCCGGGGCCGGGGACCAGGGCCTGATGTTCGGCTACGCCACCAACGAGACCGCGGAGTACATGCCCCTGCCCATCGCCGTGGCGCACCGGCTCTCCCGACGGCTGTCCCAGGTGCGCAAGGAGGCCATCGTCCCGCACCTGCGCCCGGACGGCAAGACCCAGGTGACCTTCGCCTACGACGAGGACGGCCGCCCGCTGTACCTGGACACCGTGGTGATCTCCACGCAGCACGACCCCGAGGTGGACTCCGCCTGGCTGGAAAAGCAGCTACGCCCGCACGTGCTGGACTGGGTGATCCAGGACGCCGGGCTGGGCAACTTCCTCACCGAGGATCTCACCCTGCTGATTAACCCCTCGGGCTCGTTTACCCTGGGCGGCCCGATGGGCGACGCCGGGCTGACCGGGCGCAAGATCATCGTGGACACCTACGGCGGCATGGCCCGCCACGGCGGCGGCGCCTTCTCCGGCAAGGACCCCAGCAAGGTGGACCGCTCCGGGGCCTACGCCATGCGCTGGGTGGCCAAGAACATCGTGGCGGCGGGCCTGGCGGACCGCGCCGAGGTGCAGGTGGCCTACGCCATCGGGCGGGCCACCCCCGTGGGGCTGTACGTGGAGACCTTCGGCACCGCCAAGGAGGGGCTGAGCGACGTGGACATCCAGCGCGCGGTCAGCGAGGTCTTTGACCTGCGCCCCGCCGCCATCATCCGCGAGCTGGACCTGCTGCGGCCCATCTACGCCCCCACCGCCGCCTACGGGCACTTCGGCCGCACGGACGTGGAGCTGCCCTGGGAGAGCACGCAGCGGGCGGCCACGCTGCGGGCGGCCGCGGGGTTGTAAAATCGGCCAGCATGGCCACCTCCCCCCGCGTTCCCGCAGCCGAGCGGCCGGTGGCGCGGGTGCTGCCGCTGCTGGGCCTGGCGCACCTGGATCGCCTCTTTGACTACCAGGTCTCCCAGGAGCAGTCCGAACAGGCCCGGCCGGGCGTGCGCGTGCGCATCCGCTTCGCGGGCAGGCTGGTGGACGCCATGCTCGTCGAGCGCGCGGAGGCCACGGAGCACCCGGGGCAACTGCGCTATCTGGAGCGGGTGATCTCCCCCGAGGTGGTGTACCCGGAGCGCACCCGCCGCCTGGTGGACGCCCTGTGCGCCCGGTACGCGGGGACCCGCTCCGACCTCATCCGCGCGGCGGTGCCCGCCCGGCACGCGAGCGCGGAGGCGGCGGACACCGAGACCCCCTGGGAGGAGCTGGGGCAGGCCGGGGAGCCGGACCTCTCCCCGTGGTCCGGGTACCAGCACGGGGAGTCCTTCGTGGACGCCGTGCTGGATCGGCGGCGCGCCCGGGTGGCCTGGCAGATTGCCCCCGGGGACGATTGGGCGGCGGCCCTGGCGGCCCTGGCCGCCAAGGTGGCGCTCGGCGGGGGCGGGGTGCTCGTGGTGGCCCCGGATCAGGGCGACGTGGACGCCCTGGAGGCGGCCCTGCGCGCGCACGTGGGCGCCAAGCAGATCACCGTGCTCGGGGCGGCGCTGGGCCCGCAGGCGCGGTACCGGCGCTTCCTTTCCATCCTGCACGGCCAGGGGCGCATCGTCATCGGCACCCGCTCGGCGGCGTTCGCCCCGGTGGCCCGCCTGGAGCTGGCGGTGGTGCTCTTCGACGGCGACGAGAACCACGTGGACCCCCGCGCCCCCTACGCCCATTCCCGTGAGGTGCTCACCACGCGGGCCTCGGCGGAGCAGGCCTCCCTCATCATCGCCGGGCACGCCCGCACCGCCGAGGCGCAGCTCCTCGTGGAGTCCGGGTGGGCGCACGACCTGGTGGCCAGCCGGGACGCCCTGCGCGCCCGGATGCCGCGCATCCAGGCCGTGGGGGACTCGGACTTCGAGCTGGCCAAGGACCCCCTGGCCCGCGCCGCCCGCATCCCGGCCGTGGCCTTCCAGGCGCTGCGCGGGGGGCTTGACGCGGGTCGCCCCGTGCTCGTGCATACCCCCCGCAAGGGATACATCCCCACCCTGGCCTGCGGCTCCTGCCGCGCGCCGGCGCGCTGTCGGCACTGCAACGGCCCCCTGGGGCTGCCCCGGGAGGAGTCCCGGGAGGCGGCGGTGCCCACCTGCCGCTGGTGCGGGCGTCCCGATACCCGCCACCGCTGCGCCCAGTGCGGCGCCACCGCGCTGCGGGCCGTGGTGCTCGGCAACCAGCGCACCGCCGAGGAGCTGGGCCGGGCCTTCCCCTCGGTCCGGGTGATCGCCTCGGGGGGCAACCACCAGCACCGGGAGATCCCCGACGCCCCCGCGCTCGTGGTGGCCACCCCCGGGGCGGAGCCACGGATCGCGGGCGGCGGGCGCTACGGGGCCGCCGTGCTGCTGGACACCTGGGCGCTGTTGGGTCGCCAGGACCTGCGCGCGGAGGAGGACGCCCTGGCCAAGTGGGCCGCCGTGGCCACGCTGGTGGAGCCGCATCGCCGCGGCGGGCGCGTGATCGTGGCGGCCGATCCCGGCCTGCCGGTGGTGCAGCACCTCATCCGCTGGGACATGCCCACCGCGGCCGCGCGGGAGCTGGAGCAGCGCCGGGAGGTGCGCTTTCCCCCCGCCGTGCACATGGCCGCCATCGACGGCGCGGCGGCGGCCGTGGATAGCGTGCTCAGGGAGGCCCGCCTGCCGGAGCACGCCGACGTCCTCGGGCCCGTGGACCTGCCCCCGGGGGAGCACCTGCCGGGGGAGTATGACGAGCGGCGCTTCGGCCCCGCGCAGCGCGTCCTGGTGCGCACCCCGCTCGGCCCGCGCGGGGAGCTGGGCGCGGCCCTCAAGGCGGCCATGATCGCCCGGATCGCGCGGCGCGAGGATCTGCCGCTGCGGATCCGGGTGGATCCGGTGCACGTGGGCTAAGGCGATACAATGGTGCACCATGACTGTTTTGCCCATCCGCCTGTTTGGCGATCCGGTGCTTACCACCCGTGCCAGCGAGGTCACGGAGTTCAACGCCGCGCTGCGCACCCTCGTGGCGGACATGACGGAGACGATGGCGGACGCCGGGGGCGTGGGTCTTGCCGCGAACCAGGTGGGCGTGCTGCGTCGCGTCTTTGTGTTCGACTGCGCGCACGTCCCCGGCGGGCTCAAAGGCCACGTGATCAACCCCGTGTGGGAGCCGCTGGGCGAGGAGAAGGAGGAGGGCACCGAAGGGTGCCTGTCCATCCCGGAGATCTCCCTGTCCATCCCCCGGTACCGCAGCGTGCGCCTGCGCGGGCTGGACGTGGAGGGAAAGCCCGTGGCGATCTCCGCCTCCGGGCTGCTGGCCCGCTGCATTCAGCACGAGACGGATCACCTCGACGGCGTGCTCTACCTCAAGAGGGCGAGCGCGGCGGACCGCAAGGAGGCCATGGCACAGATACGCACGTCCGCATGGTTCGGGGCCCAGTAGCCCGCACGAGGAGGAATATCAGCACATGAAGATCGTTTTCGCCGGAACCCCCGAGCCCGCGGTGGTGGCCCTCCAGGCGCTCATCGAGTCCCGCCACGAGGTGCTGGCGGTCATCACCCGGCCGGACGCCCCCCGGGGGCGCGGCCGCAGCTTGCGCCCCTCGCCGGTCAAGGAGCTGGCCGCCCGCCACGGCATCGAGGTGCTTACCCCCGCCACCCTCGCGGCGGACACCCCGGACGGGCGGGAGCTGCGCCGCCGCCTGCGCGAGCTGGCCCCGCAGGCCATCCCAGTGGTGGCCTACGGCAACCTCATCACCCCGGACCTGCTCGACGCAGCGCCCCACGGGTGGGTCAACCTCCACTTCTCCCTGCTGCCCGCGTGGCGCGGCGCGGCTCCCGTGCAGGCGGCCATCCGGGCGGGGGACAGGGTCACCGGGGCCACCACCTTCCGCATCGACGAGGGTC
Organism: Corynebacterium mastitidis DSM 44356; assembly: GCF_000375365.1. Lineage (GTDB taxonomy): Bacteria > Actinomycetota > Actinomycetes > Mycobacteriales > Mycobacteriaceae > Corynebacterium > Corynebacterium mastitidis. The sequence continues at coordinate 68,737 of NZ_AQXB01000006.1, forward strand.
TGGACACCGGCGGCGTCCTGGCCAGCCGCAACGAGGAGATCCGCGCGCACGATACCGCGGACGACCTGCTCACCCGCCTGGCCTACCGGGGGGCCGAGCTGCTGGTGGACACGATGACGGGCCTGGAATCCGGGGCCCTGCGCCCCGTCCCGCAGGAGGGCGAGGCCAGCTACGCCCCCAAGATCGCCACCGGGGACGCCCGCGTGGACTGGGCGGCCCCCGCCGAGCGGATCGCCCGCGCCATCCGGGCCTACACCCCCGCACCCGGCGCCTGGACCACGCTGGGCGACCAGCGCTACAAGCTGGCCCCGGTGGAGATCCCCCTGGACAGCGCGGTGCGCGGCCTGGGGCCGGGACGCGTCGCGGCCTCGAAGAAGGAGGTGCTGGTGGGCACCGGGACCCAGCCGGTGCGGCTGACCCGCCTCCAGCCGCCGGGAAAGAAGATGATGGACGCCGCCGATTGGGCGCGGGGCACCCGGCTTGAGGAAGGGGAGTGTTTCCTGTGAGCACGCGATCCGGCGGTTTCCGTTCCCGCTCCAAGGCGGCACAGTCCGGGCAGGCCGGGCCTTCCGAGCAATCCGGGCGGTCCGGGCGGTCCGCCTCCCCCGCCCCCAGGGCCGGGTCCCGGGGCAGGGGGGCTTCCCGGGATAAGGGGGCCCGCCCGCGCCGAGCCACCCCGCGCCCCGCGCGCTCCCGGGTGGACGCCCCCCGCCGCGTGGCCTACGAGGTGCTCGCGGCGGTGCGCTCCCAGGGCGCCTACGCCAACCTCGCGCTGCCCGCCGCGCTGCGCGAGCGCAAGATCAAGGGGCGCGACGCCGCCTTTGCCACCGAGATCACCTACGGCACGCTGCGCATGCAGGGCGTGCTGGACGCGGTGCTCGCCCACTGCTCCTCCCGCCCCTTGGGGGAGGTGGCCCCGGAGGTGCTCGACGCCCTGTGCCTGGGCGCCTACCAGGTGCTCTACACCAGGGTGGAGCCGCACGCCGCGGTGGACACCAGCGTGGAGCTGGTGGCGGAGGCGGGCCAGGAGCGGGCCAAGGGCTTTGCCAACGCCATCCTGCGCGCCGTGGCACGCACCCCCGCGCCGGAGTGGGTGGAGCGGCTCAGCCCCCGCGACCCCCTCGCCGGGGCGGCCTTCCGCCACGCCCATCCCGAGTGGATCGCGCGCTCCTTTGCCGCCGCGCTGGGGGCGGACGCGGCAGGTGCGGCGGGCTTGGGGGAGCTGGAGCGGGCCCTGGAAGCGGACTCCCTGCGCCCCACGGTGCACCTCGTGGCCCGGCCCGGGGAGATCAGCGCGGAGGAGCTGGCCCTAGTGGTCGGCGGCGAGGAGGGGCGCTACAGCCCGTACGCCGTGTACCTCGAATCCGGCTCCCCCTCGGAGCTGGAGCCCGTGCGCCAGGGCCTCGCGGCGGTGCAGGACGAGGGCAGCCAGCTCATCGCACGGGCGGTGGCCACCGCCCCGGTGCTGGGCGAGGACTCCGGCCGGTGGCTGGACCTGTGCGCCGGGCCCGGGGGCAAGGCCGCGCTCCTGGGGGCGCTGGCCCGGATCGACCGGGCGCGGGTGGACGCAGTGGAACCCGCCGCGCACCGCGCCGAGCTGGTCCGCAAGGCCGTGCGCGGGCTGCCGGTGACGGTGCACGTAGCCGACGGCCGCCGCAGCGGGCTGACCCCCGGCTACGACCGCGTGCTGGTGGACGCCCCCTGCTCGGGGCTCGGCGCCCTGCGGCGGCGCCCCGAGGCCCGCTGGCGCAAGCAGGAGACCGACATCGAGGAGCTGCGCGCGCTCCAGTACGAGCTGCTCGGCGCCGCGCTGGACCTGGTCCGGCCCGGCGGCGTGGTGGTGTACTCCACCTGCTCCCCGGACCTGCGGGAGACCCGCGAGATCGTGGAGCGGGCCGTGGCGGAGCGGGGCGCCGAGGAGCTGCCCGCGCGCGACCTGGTTCCCGGCATGGACCGGGTGGGGGATGCCCCCTCGGTGCAGATGTGGCCGCACCGCCACGGCACGGACGCGATGTTCTTCGCGGCGCTGCGCAGGGCGTAGGGTGTGCCGCCGGCCTAGCGGCCTGGCTACACTGGTTTCATGCAACACGCCCCGATTATCGCCCCCTCCATCCTGGCCGCGGACTTCTCCCGATTGGGCGAGGAGATCGCCCGCATCTCCACCGCGGACTGGGTGCACGTGGACATCATGGACGGGCACTTCGTGCCCAACCTCTCCTTTGGTCCGGACATCACCGCCACCGTGCGCGCCCTGACCGATAAGCCGCTGGACGTGCACCTGATGATCGAGAACCCGGAGCGCTGGGTGGAGCGCTACGCGCAGGCCGGGGCCGCCACCCTGATCTTCCACGTGGAGGCCACGGAGGACCCGGTGGGGCTGGCCCGCACCATCCGCGATCTGGGAGTGCGGGCGGCCTTCTCCCTCAAGCCCGCCACCCCCATCGAGCCCTATCTCCCGCACCTGGAGCACTTCGACGAGGTGCTGGTGATGTCCGTGGAGCCCGGCTTCGGCGGGCAGTCCTTCATGCCGGATCAGCTCGACAAGGTGCGCGCCCTGCGCCGCGAGATCGACGCCCGGGGCCTGGACACCCTCATCGAGATCGACGGCGGCATCTCCGAGGAGACCATCGCCGCCGCCGCGCAGGCCGGGTGCGACGCCTTCGTGGCCGGGTCCGCCGTGTACAAGGCCGAGGACCCCGCCGGGATGGTGACCTCCCTGCGCGAGCGCGCCCGCCTCTCATGAGCGATGAGCTAGAGATTCGCCGCGCCCTCGACCTCGCCGTGGAGGCCTCCTGGGCGGTCAAGGGGATCACCAGCCCGAACCCCCCGGTGGGGGCCGTGATCCTCGCCGCCCAGGGGTGGGTGGCCGGGGTGGGCGCCACCCAGCCCCCGGGCGGCCCGCACGCGGAGGTGGTGGCCCTCGACCAGGCGGGGGCGGCGGCCCAGGGCGGCACCGCAGTGGTCACCCTGGAGCCCTGCAATCACACGGGCCGCACCGGCCCGTGCACCCGCGCCCTGCTGCGCGCGGGCGTGGCCCGGGTGTACTACGCCCACCCCGATCCCGGGGATGAGGAGGGCGGGGGAGCGCGGTTCCTCCGGGAGCGCGGGGTGGAGGTGCACCGGCTGGACGCCGAGGTGGAGCCGCTGCGGCCCTGGCTGGCGGCGATGCGCAATCACCGCCCGCACGTGACCCTCAAGTTCGCGCAGAGCCTCGACGGCTTCACCGCCGCCCCGGACGGCACGAGCAGGTGGATCACCGGCCCCCAGGCCCGCTCCTGGGTGCACCTCGACCGCTCGCGGCGCGACGCCATCATCGTGGGCACGGGCACGGCGTGGGCGGACCGTCCGGCGCTCACCGCGCGCTGCGCGCGCGGCCTGTACCCGCACCAGCCGCGCCGCGTGGTGATCGGCACGCGCGCGGTGCCGGAGTACATGCGCGAGCAGGGCTTCGAGCAGTACCCGGGAATCCCGCAGGCCCTGGAGGCGTTGTGGCGCAAGGGCGACCGCGACGTGCTCATCGAGGGCGGCGCGGGCCTGGCCCACTCCGCCCTGGCCGGGGACTACGTGGACGCCCTGCAGGCCTACGTCGCCCCCCTGGTGCTGGGCGGCGGCCTCGGCGTGGTGCGCAGCCCGCTGGCGCCTACCCTGGACGCGGCGCGGCGCTGGCGCACCCTGCGGGTGCACCGGCTGGGCCCCGATACGCTCATAGAGATGGAAAGAGGCGAGTGATGTTTACCGGGATTGTTGAGGAAGTAGGCGCGGTGCGGGCCCTGGAGGATCAGGGCGACGCGGTGCGGATGAGCGTCCGCGCCGCCACGGTGCTGGAGGGCACCCGGCTGGGCGATTCCATCAGCGTCAACGGGGTGTGCCTGACTGTGGCGGACCGGGACGAGGAGGGGTTCTCCGCGGACGTCATGCGGGAGTCCCTCTCCCGCAGCAACCTGGGGTCGCTGCGCGTGGGGGCACCGGTGAACCTGGAGCGCGCCCTGGCGGTGGGGCAGCGCCTGGGCGGGCACGTGGTGCAGGGCCACGTGGACGCCACGGCGGCCCTGCTGCACCGGCGGCGCTCCGAGCACTGGGACGTGCTGCGCTTTGCGCTCCCGGATTCCCTGGCCCGCTACGTGGTGGAGAAGGGCTCGATCACCCTCAACGGGACCTCGCTGACCGTCTCCGCGCTGGGCCCGGACTGGTTCGAGGTCTCCCTGATCCCCGCCACCCTGGCGGAGACCACCCACGGCCGCCTGGAGGAGGGCGACGCGGTGAACGTGGAGGTGGACGTGCTGGCCAAGTACGTGGAAAGGTTGGTGGCCCCCACGTCCGGATCGGCGGCGCGGTAGGGCTAAAGTGATCGACGTGACTGTGAATGCGGATCAGAAGATTCACCTGGATAGCGTGGACGAGGCCATCGCGGACATCGCGGCGGGCAAGGCCGTGGTGGTGGTGGACAACGAGGACCGGGAGAACGAGGGCGACCTCATCTTCGCGGCGGAGAAGGCCACCCCCGAGCTGCTGGGCTTCATGGTGCGCTACACCTCGGGCTACATCTGCGCCCCGCTGACCAACGAGGACGCCGACCGCCTGGGCCTGCCCCCCATGGTCAGCCGCAACGAGGACGCCCGCGGCACCGCCTACACCGTGACGGTGGACGCCGCCACCGGCACCACGGGCATCTCGGCCACCTCCCGGGCGGAGACCATCCGCCGCCTCGCGGACCCCAACTCCACCCCCGAGCAGTTCACCCGCCCGGGGCACGTGGTGCCGCTGCGCGCCCGCGACGGCGGCGTGCTCGTGCGCGACGGCCACACCGAGGCCGCCATCGACCTCGCCCGCGCCGCGGGGCTGCGCCCGGCGGGCGTGCTCTGCGAGGTGGTCTCCGAGGACGATCCCACGGACATGGCCCGCGCCCCGGAGCTGCGCCGCTTCGCGGACGCCCACGGCCTGCGCATGATCTCGATCGACCAGCTCATAGCCTGGCGGCGGCGCAACGACGTCCTCGTGGAGCGCGCGGTGGAGACGGTGCTGCCCACGGAGTTTGGGACGTTCCGCTCCGTGGGCTTCGTCAACACCGTCACCGGGCAGGAGCACGTGGCCCTCATCGCGGGGGAGCCGGACCGCGACGGTGGGGAGGACATCCTGGTGCGCATCCACTCCGAGTGCCTCACCGGGGACGTCTTTGGCTCGCGGCGCTGCGACTGCGGCCAGCAGCTACGCCACTCCCTGCGCATGGTGCAGGAGGCCGGGCGCGGCATCGTGCTCTACCTGCGGGGGCAGGAGGGCCGGGGTATCGGGCTGATCGAGAAGCTCAAGGCCTACGCGCTGCAGGATCGGGGCATGGACACGGTGGAGGCCAACCTCGCCCTGGGCCAGCCCGCGGACGCCCGGGAGTACGATACGGGGGCGCAGATCCTGCGCTGCCTGGGGGTGCGTTCGGTGTCCCTCATCACCAACAACCCCGGCAAGAGCAGCGCACTGGAGGAGCACGGCCTCGTCATCGAGGGACGGGTGACCGTGCCGGTGGAGGTCAACGCGGACAACGTGCGTTACCTTCGGACCAAGCGCGATCGCATGGGGCACGACCTGCCCGCCGTGGCACAGTGGGAGGCCCGCCAGGGCCGCCCGGAAGGAGAGTAAGCAGTTATGGCTAAGGAAGGCCTGCCCAGCGTGGGCACCGACGTCCTCGACGCCACGGGCATCACCGTGGCGGTGCTCAGTTCCACCTGGAACGAGGAGATCTGCGACCGGCTGCACGCCCGGGCGGTGGCCACCGCCCGGGAGGCCGGGGCGAGCGTGGCGGAGTTCCGGGTGATCGGCGCCCTGGAGATCCCGGTGGTGGCCCAGGAGCTGGCCCGCCGCTATGACGCGGTGGTGGCCCTGGGGTGCGTCATCCAGGGCGGCACGCCCCACTTCGAGTACGTCTGCGAGTCTGTGATGAGCGGGCTGAGCAGCATCGCGCTCACCGAGTCCACCCCCGTGGGCAACGGGGTGCTCACCACGCACACCTACGAGCAGGCCGTGGAGCGCTCGGGCGGGGAGGGCGCCGTGGAGGACAAGGGCGCGGAGGCCGCCATCGCGGCGCTGCACACCGCCGTGGTGCTGCGCGGGATTACGGGCTAGGGCGCGGGGGAACTAGAATCAAACGAGGTACCGGTCAGAAAAGCGAGGCGCGGGTGGACAGCAAGCAGCAGGGCAAGGATCAGCACGGCGGGACTCCCCTGAGCGAGTCGGACGTGCAGCGCTATAACGCCGCGGATCCCACGGCGGTGGTGTCCACCCGGCCGTGGGAGCTGGAGGTGACCTCCGCCCGGCTTAAGGTGCTGTCCTGGGTGGCGGCGGCCGTGATCATGGCGGTGCACATCTTCATGTCCGTGGTGGTGGGCGTGGGCGATACGGGCACCGCCCTGACCACCGTGGATCGCTTCGCCTTCTTTGGGGTGGGCGTAGTCTTGTCCCTCCTGGTGTTCGTGGCCCTGCAGCGCCCCCGGGTGCGCGTCAACGCGGACGGCGTGGAGGTGCGCAACTTCATCGGCACCCGCTTTTATCACTGGTCCGTGGTCTACGGCCTGGCCTTCCCCCGTGGCTCGCGCATGGCGCGCCTGGAGCTGCCGGACTTCGAGTACGTGCCCATGTGGGCGATGCAGTCGGCCGACCGCGCCAGCATCGTGGGGGACGTGGAGAAGTTCCGCGCGCTGGAAGCGCGCTACATGCCCCAGGATTAGCCGTGGCCGATCCCATCACGTATCGCCCGGCCCCGGGCGCCATCCCCACGGAGCCCGGCGTGTACAAGTTCCGGGGCGAGGATTCCCGGGTGCTCTACGTGGGCAAGGCCAAGAACCTGCGGGCCCGCCTGTCCAACTACTTTCAGGACATCACGCAGCTGCACCCCCGCACCCGCCAGATGGTGCTCACCGCCTGCGCCGTGGAGTGGACGGTGGTGGGCAGCGAGGTCGAGGCCCTGCAACTGGAGTACACGTGGATCAAGCGCTTCGACCCGCGCTTTAACGTCAAGTACCGGGACGATAAGACCTACCCCATGCTCGCCGTGTCCATGGGCGAGAGGTTCCCCCGGGCCTTCTTTTACCGGGGCCCGCGCCGCCGGGGCGTGCGGTATTTTGGCCCCTACTCCCACGCCTGGGCCGTGCGCGAGACGCTGGACCTGCTCACCCGCGTCTTTCCCCTGCGCACCTGCTCCAAGGGGGTGTTCCACCGCCACGAGCAGCTGGGCCGCCCGTGCCTGCTGGGCTACATCGATAAGTGCGCCGCCCCCTGCGTGGGGCGGGTGGGCGAGGAGGAGCACCGGGAGATCGCGGAGGGCTTTTGCTCCTTTATGCAGGGCCACACGGATCCGGTGCGCGCCCGCCTGAACAGGCAGATGGAGCAGGCGGCGCAGGAGCTGGAGTTCGAGCGCGCGGCCCGGCTGCGCGACGACCTGGGGGCCATCGACAAGCTCATGGAGCAGCAGTCCGTGGTGCTGGGCGACGGCACGAACGCGGACGTCGTGGCCTTTGCCACCGACGAGCTGGAGGCCGCAGTGCAGGTGTTCCACGTGCGCGACGGCCGGGTGCGCGGGCAGCGCGGCTGGGTGGTGGAAAAGTCCGGCGACCAGGCCGGAGGCGCGGAGCCCCTGGAGGAGGGGCAGCGCGACCCGGCCCTGCCCGCGCTCATGCAGAACTTCCTGGTGCAGTTCTACGGGGACGCCGCCGAGCGCGCCGACCAGGAGGAGCGCGAGGAATCGGAGCGGATTCGGCGGCGCGGCGTGGATCAGCTTTCCCACCGCGAGGACGCCGGGGAGACCCGCCGCAACCAGGCCATCCCCCGACAGATCCTCGTGCAGGAGCTGCCGGAGGACGCCGGGGAGACCACCCGGGCGATCCAGGGAATGCGCGGCGGCCCGGTGGAGATCCGGGTGCCGCAGCGCGGGGACAAGCGGGCGCTGATCGAGACGGTGGCCCGCAACGCCAAGGACGCGCTGCGGCAGCACAAGCTCAAGCGCGTGGGGGATCTCACCGCCCGCTCGGCGGCGATCCAGGACATCCAGGACGCCCTGGGCATGGACTCCGCCCCGCTGCGCATCGAGTGCACGGACATCTCCCACCTGCAGGGCACCGACGTGGTGGCGTCCCTGGTGGTGTTCGAGGACGGCCTGCCCAAGAAGTCCGACTACCGCCGGTACCGGATCAAGGAGGCCGCAGGGGAGGGCCGCAGCGACGACGTGGGCTCCATCGCGGAGGTGACGCGGCGTCGGTTCCTGCGGCACCACACCCAGCGCGCGGTGCCGGAGTCCGAGGAGTTCGACGGCTCCACCTTCAGCGACGAGCGGGTGGAGGAGCAGGCCGCCGAGGCGCAGCGCTTTGCCTACCCGCCGCAACTATTCATCGTGGACGGCGGCGCCCCGCAGGTGGCCGCGGCCCAGCGGGTGTTCGACGAGCTGGGGATCGTGGACGTGACCCTGGTGGGCCTGGCCAAGCGCCTCGAGGAGCTGTGGCTGCCGGGGGAGGAGGACCCGGTGATCCTGCCGCGCCAGTCCCAGGGTTTGTACCTGCTGCAGCAGGTGCGCGACGAGGCGCACCGCTTCGCCATCGGCTACCACCGCCAGCAGCGCTCCAAGCGGATGCGGCGCTCGGAGCTGGACGACATCCGGGGGCTGGGGCAGGCCCGCCGCACGGAGCTGGTGCGCCACTTCGGCTCGCTCAAGCGGCTCAAGGAGGCCAGCGCCGAGGACATCGAGCAGGTCAAGGGGTTCGGCCCGGCGCTCGCCCGGGCGGTGTTCGAGGGGCTGCATCCCGGGGGATGAGCCTTAAGAACTGACGTACAATGGCCGCCATGAGCCTGCATCATCTCGCCCAGCCCCCCATGCTGATCACGGGGATGTCCGGGGCCGGTCTTTCCACCGCGGCCAAGGTCTTTGAGGATCGCGACTGGTATGTGGCGCACAACCTCCCGCCGGAGCTGATCCTGCGGCTGGCCGCCCTGTGCGACGCCGAGGATTCCCCGGTGAGCAAGCTGGCCATGGTCACGGACGTACGCGCCCGCATGTTCCGGGGCAACATGCTGCAGATGCTCGAAGAGCTGCGGGCCCGGGGGCTGGCTCCCACGATCCTGTTCCTGGACGCGCGCGACGACGTGCTGATTAAGCGCTTCGACAGCGTGCGCCGCACCCACCCCCTCCAGGGGGAGGACACCCTCGCGGAGGGGATCGCGCGGGAGCGCCGCGTGCTCAGCGAGATCAAGGAGGACGCGGACGTCACGCTGGATACCTCGGATCTCTCGGTGCACGACCTGCGCCGCCGGATCGAGGAGACCTTCGGGCCCCGGGTGGACAAGCGGCGCCACGTCACGGTGCAGTCCTTCGGGTTCAAGCACGGCGTCCCCCGGGACTCGGACATCACCGTGGACGTGCGCTTCCTGCCCAACCCCTACTGGCAGCCGGAGCTGCGCCCCTATCGCGGCACCGACGCCCCGGTGGCCGAGTACGTGCTGGGGCAGCGCGACGCCCGGCCCTTCGTGCGCAACTTCCTGGAGATGTTTGACTCCATGCAGGAGGGCTACCGGCACGAGGGCAAGAACTTCATGACCGTCTCCATCGGCTGCACCGGCGGGCACCACCGCTCCGTGGCCATCGCGGAGGAGATCGGCAAGCGGCTGGGCGGGCGCCCGGACCTCAACGTCAACGTCGTGCACCGCGACATCGCCCGAGACTAGGCCGAGATGAGTCAGAAACGAGGAGGCGCCATGCGGCACATCGTGAGCCTGGGCGGCGGGCACGGCCTTTTTCAGACGCTGCGGGCGGATCGCCTCTGCGATCCCGAGACGATCACGGCGATCGTGACCGTGGCTGACGACGGCGGCTCCTCGGGGCGCATCCGCCGGGAGCTGCAGATGATCCCCCCGGGGGACCTGCGCATGGCGCTGGCCGCCCTGGCGGGGGACTCCGAGGAGGACCAGATGTGGGCCCGCGCGCTCCAGCACCGCTTCGGCGGCCACGGGGCGCTGGCGGGGCACGCGGTGGGCAACCTCCTCATCTCCGGCCTGGAGGAGGTGTTGGGTTCCACCCAGGAGGCCCTGGACACCGTGGCCCGCCTGACCGGCTCGCGGGGCCGGGTGCTGCCGATGTGCCTGCAGCCGCTGGACATCGAGGCGGACGTCTCGGGGCTCGACGATGATCCCCGGATCATGCGCCCGGTGCGCGGCCAGGTGGCGGTGGCCTCCACCCCCGGTTCGGTGCGCCGGGTGCGCCTGCTGCCGGAGGAGCCCGCGGCCAACCCGGAGGCGCAGCGCGCCATCGAGGAGGCGGACGTGGTCACCCTGGGGCCGGGATCGTGGTTTTCCAGCGTGATCCCGCATCTGCTGGTTCCCGGCATCGTGGAGGCCCTCAACCGCACCCCCGCGCGCAAGGTGGTGGTGCTGAACCTCTCCGCCGAGCCGGGGGAGACGCAGGGCTTTTCCTCGGAGCGCCACCTCCACATGCTCTCCCAGCACGCGCCCGCCCTGCGGGTGGATCGCATCCTCATCGACGCCTACTCCATCCCCACCCGGGGCGAGCGCTCTCACGTGGAGCGCGCGGCCGCCCGCCTGGGGGCCACCGTGGAGTTCGCGGACGTGGAGGCCGTGGCGGAGGGGCGCCGCACCAATCGCCACGACCCGGCCAAGCTGGCGGCGGCATTACGTTCCCTGGCCAAGGCATATTAGACTTGCTCGGCACTATGGAGAAAAAGGAACCCGGTAGAGCGGAGCTGACCGCTAAGGCCAAGGCGGAGCTGGCGGCGGTGGAGACCCGCGGCACGAGCGCCCGGATCGCGGAGGTCGCGGCCATGCTGCGGTGCAGTTCCACCATGGAGAACGCGGGCGGGAGCCTCCTGATCGAGGCGGAGCTGGATTCCCTGGCCGCCGCGCAGCGCCTGCGCCGGGAGATCGAGGCCCTGTTCGAGGCCACGGCGCGGGTGCGCACGGTGCGCCCCGGCAGCGGTCGCAAGGCCCCCCGCCACGTGGTGAGCGTGACCTCGGGCGCGATGGACGTGGTGCGGCGCACCGGGTTGGTCGGCCCCACCGGCGTGATCATCGTGGGGCTGCCGCCGCAGGTGGTCTCCGGCACCGTCGGGGACGTGGAGGCCGCGTGGCGGGGGGCCTTCCTCGCCCGGGGCTTCCTCGCCGCCCCCGGCCGGGCGGTGTCCCTGGAGGTGCTGTGCCCCCGGGAGGAGGCGAGCCTGGCGCTGGTGGGCTGCGCTCGGCGCCTGGGGATGACCGCCAAGCCCAAGGAGACGCGGGGCACGCACCGGGTCACGCTGCGCGACTCCGAGGCCATCGGAGCCCTGCTGACCCGGATGGGCGCGTACCGCACGCGCTTCGAGTGGGACGCCCTGCGCCAGGAGCGCGAGGAGGTCACGGGCACCAATCGGCTGGCCAACTTCGACGACGCCAACCTGCGCCGCTCCGCCCGGGCCGCAGTGGCGGCCGCCGCCCGCGTGGAGCGCGCGCTGGAGCTGCTGGGGGACGACGTGCCCGAGCATCTGGCGGAGGCGGGGCACCTGCGGGTGGCCCACCGGCAGGCCTCGCTGGAGGAGCTGGGCCGGCTGGCGGACCCGCCGATGACCAAGGACGCCATCGCGGGGCGGATTCGCCGCCTGCTGTCCATGGCGGACAAGCGGGCGCAGGAGGAGGGGCTGGAAGATACCCGCTCCGCCCTCACGGAGGAGATGCTTGACGGCGACGAGTAAAAAGTGGTGAGTATCACTTTTTGCGGGGTCGGGGGATCGTTGCGCGGGGAGCGACGCCCGCTTACCCCCGTATGTGGGTAGGGCGGCGCCGCCCGGGGACGTTTTCCTGTGGGTTTCCGCCGAAAAACGGCGCAAAAACCCGATATTCTTTTTGTTTCTGTGGGTTCTCGCCCGGATGGGTGGCTGCGGGCGCGGGCCGGGGGCGGTACACTCGTCCGTGTGAGGCAAAGCGCCCCTGGCGCTTTGGACACCGCTCTCAACCTAGAGGAGTTTTTACAGTGACCATTCGTGTTGGCATCAACGGCTTTGGCCGCATCGGCCGCAACTTCTTCCGTGCCGTGCTGCAGCGCAGCGAGGACCTCGAGGTCGTCGCCGTTAACGATCTGACCGACAACAAGACGCTGTCCACCCTGCTGAAGTACGACTCGATCCTGGGCAAGCTGGACCAGGACGTGGAGTTCGACGACGATTCCATCACCGTGGGCGGCAAGCGCATCGCCGTGTCCGCCGAGCGCGACCCGAAGAACCTGGACTGGGCCGCCCACAACGTGGACATCGTGATCGAGTCCACCGGCTTCTTCACCGATGCCAACGCCGCGAAGGCTCACCTTGAGGGTGGCGCGAAGAAGGTCATCATCTCCGCTCCGGCGAAGAACGAGGACGCCACCTTCGTGTACAACGTCAACCACGAGGACTACGACCCGGAGAAGCACACCGTGATCTCCGGCGCCTCCTGCACCACCAACTGCCTGGCCCCGATGGCCAAGGTGCTCAACGATACCTTCGGTATCGAGGAGGGCCTGATGACCACGGTGCACGCCTACACCGGCGACCAGCGCCTGCACGACGCCCCCCACAAGGACCTGCGCCGCGCCCGCGCCGCCGCCGTGAACATCGTCCCCACCTCCACCGGTGCGGCCAAGGCCGTGGCCCTGGTGCTCCCGGAGCTCAAGGGCAAGCTGGACGGCTACGCCCTGCGCGTGCCGGTGATCACCGGCTCCGCCACGGACCTCACCTTCACCGCTAAGGAAGAGGTTTCCGTGGAGGCCGTGAACGCCGCCATCAAGGCCGCCGCCGAGGGCGCCATGGGCGACACCCTGGCCTACACCGAGGATCCGATCGTCTCCCACGACATCGTCACGGATTCCCACGGCTCCATCTTCGACGCCGGCCTGACCAAGGTCATCGGCAAGCAGGTCAAGGTCGTGTCCTGGTACGACAACGAGTGGGGCTACACCTGCCAGCTCCTGCGCCTGACGGAGCACGTGGCCTCCAAGCTCTAAGGCCCATCCTTGGATAACCCTGCGGCCCGGGGTGTGCCTCGGCACACCTGGGCCGCTTTTCTTCACTCGAAAGGAAGTTCACCCCTCATGGCTATTAGGACCATCGACGATCTGCTTGCCGAGGGCGTGGCGGGCCGCCACATCCTCGTGCGCTCCGACTTCAACGTCCCGCTCAACGACGCCGGGGAGATCACCGACCCGGGCCGCATCAACGCCTCCCTGCCCACGCTCAAGGCCCTGATCGAGGGCGGCGCCAAGGTCATCGTCACCGCGCACCTGGGCCGCCCCAAGGGCGAGGTCAACGCCAAGTACTCCCTGGCCCCCGTGGCCGAGGCGCTCTCCGAGGCCCTCGGGCAGTACGTGGCCCTGGCCGGCGACGTGGTGGGGGAGGACGCCCACGAGCGCGCCAACGGCCTGAGCGAGGGGGACGTGGTGCTGCTGGAGAACGTGCGCTTCGACCCCCGCGAGACCTCCAAGGACGAGGCCGAGCGCGCCGCCTTCGCCGAGGAGCTGGTGGCGCTGGCCGCCGATAACGGGGCCTTCGTCTCCGACGGCTTCGGCGTGGTGCACCGCGCCCAGGCCTCCGTGTACGACGTGGCTAAGCGCCTGCCCGCCTACGCGGGCTACCTGGTGGGCAAGGAGGTGGACGTGCTCGATACCGTGGCCGCCTCCCCGGAGCACCCCTACGTGGTAGTGCTCGGCGGCTCCAAGGTCTCCGACAAGCTCGGCGTGATCGAGGCCCTGGCGCAGAAGGCGGACCGCCTCATCATCGGCGGCGGCATGTGCTACACCTTCCTGGCCGCCCAGGGCTACGACGTCCAGGAGTCCCTACTGCAGAAGGAGATGGTGGATACCTGCGCGGACCTGCTGGAGCGCTACGGCGAGAAGATCGTGCTCCCGGTGGACCTGGTGGCCGCCAAGGAGTTCGCGGCGGACGCCGAGAACACCGTGGTCTCCCTCGACGGCATCCCGGAGGGCTGGCAGTCCCTGGACGTGGGCCCGGAGTCCGTGAAGAAGTTCGCGGAGGTGCTCGCGGACTCCAAGACGGTGTTCTGGAACGGCCCGATGGGCGTCTTTGAGTTCGAGGCCTTCTCCAAGGGCACCGCCGGGGTGGCCCAGGCCATCATCGACGCCACCGCCCACAACGGCTCCTTCAGCGTGGTCGGCGGCGGGGATTCCGCGGCCTCCGTGCGCGCCCTGGGGCTTGACGAGGAGGGCTTCTCCCACATCTCCACCGGCGGCGGCGCCTCGCTGGAGTTCCTTGAGGGCAAGGAACTCCCCGGCGTGGCCGTCCTCGACGCCCAGTAACCCCCGCAGAACAGAAAGGTTTTTCCTCATGGCACGCACCCCTTTGATCGCCGGAAACTGGAAGATGAACCTCGATCACCTCGAGGCCATCGCCACCGTGCAGAAGCTCGCCTTCGCCCTGCCCAAGGAGTACTACGAGAAGGTGGACGTGGCGGTGACCGTCCCCTTCACGGACTTGCGCTCCGTGCAGACCCTCGTGGAGGGCGATAAGCTCCAGATCACCTACGGCGCCCAGGACGTCTCCGAGCACGAGTCCGGGGCCTACACCGGGGAGATCTCCGCCTCCATGCTGGCCAAGCTCGGCTGCTCCTGGGTGGTCACCGGCCACTCCGAGCGCCGCCAGTACCACCACGAGACGGATGCCCAGGTGGCCGCCAAGTCCAAGGCCGCCCTGGACAAGGGGATCTCGCCCATCGTGTGCGTGGGCGAGCCCCTGGAGGTCCGCGAGAAGGGCACCCACGTGGAGTACGTGGTGGAGCAGACCCGGGCCTCCCTCGAGGGCCTGAGCGCGGAGGAGCTCTCGCGCACCGTCATCGCCTACGAGCCGGTGTGGGCCATCGGCACCGGCAAGGTGGCCTCCGCGGCCGACGCCCAGGAGGTGTGCCACGCGCTGCGCGGCCTCGTCCGCGAGCTGGCCTCCGAGGAGGTGGCCGAGGGCATCCGCATCCTCTACGGCGGCTCGGTGAAGGCCGAGACGGTGGCCGAGATCGTGGGGCAGCCGGACGTGGACGGCGGCCTCGTGGGCGGGGCCTCCCTGGACGGGCAGGCCTTTGCCAAGCTGGCGGCCAGCGCCGCCGGTCCGCTGAACTAAAACGGAAAAACGCATGCCGACGCCGCGGCGCCCCCACAACGCTGGGTGGCGTCGCGGCGTCATGAGGAAGGACACCCCCACCATCGTGGATCAACCCATCAACCTTCAGGACGACATACGCTACCTGGGGCGCATCCTGGGCGAGGTGATCGCCCAGCAGGAGGGCCCCGAGGTCTTTGACCTCGTGGAGTCCGCCCGCCGCCAGGCCTTCTCCATCGCCGGGGGCACGGAGGACATGGCCTCCCTGGTAGCCATGTTCCGCGACATCGACCCGGACCGCGCCGAGCCGGTCATCCGGGCCTTTAGCCACTTCGCCCTCATGGCCAACCTTGCGGAGGACCTGCACGACGAGCAGGACCGGCTGGACCACCAGTACAGCGGCGCCCCGGCCCCGGACTCCACCCTGGAGGCCACCTGGGCCAAGTTCCGCGACGCCCGGGTGGCCCCGGAGCGGCTCGCGGAGGAGCTGCCGCACACGCTGGTGGCCCCGGTGCTCACCGCGCACCCAACGGAGACCCGGCGCCGCACCGTCTTTGACGCGCAGAAGCACATCGCCACGGCCATGCGCCGCCGCCACCGCCTGCTGGGCCTGCCGGACAACGCCGCCACGCGGAGGGACCTGGAGGCCATCGAGGCCGACATCCGCCGCCGCCTCACGGTGCTCTGGCAGACGGCCCTCATCCGGGTGGCCCGCCCCCGCATCGAGGACGAGATCGAGGTGGGGCTGCGCTACTACAAGCTCAGCCTGCTCGAGGAGATCCCCCGCATCAACCTTGCGGTGCTGGCCCGCCTGCGCGAGGCGGTGGGGCGGGAGGTGCCCCCGCACGCGATCATCCGCCCCGGCTCGTGGATCGGCGGGGATCACGACGGCAACCCCTACGTCACGGCGCAGACCCTGGAGTACGCCACCAGCCGGGCGGCCCACACCGTGCTCCAGCGCTACTGCTCCGAGCTGCACCGGCTGGAGCACGAGCTCAGCGTGTCCGACCGCATGAGCGAGGTCAGCGTGGACCTCTACGCGCTGGCCGAGCGGGGCAAGAACGACGTGCCCAGCCGCGTGGATGAGCCCTACCGGAGGGCCATCCACGGCATGCGCGGGCGCATGCTGTCCACCATCGCGCACCTCATCGGGCCCGAGGCGGTGGAGGGGGAGTGGCACCGCGCCCACGCCCCCTACGGCTCCGCCGAGGAGTTCGAGGCGGACCTCGCGGTGGTGGACGCCTCCCTGCGCGCGAGCCGGGACGACATCATCGCGGACGACCGCCTGGCCCGGCTTCGGGCGGCGGTGCACAGCTTTGGCTTCCACCTCTACTCCATGGACATCCGGCAGAACTCCGAGAGCTACGAGGACGTGCTCACGGAGATCTTCTCCGTGGCGCGCGTGACGGAGGACTACCGGGGGCTGAGCGAGGAGGACAAGATCGCCCTCCTGGTCCGGGAGCTGGAGACCCCGCGCCCCCTCGTGCCCACCGGCCACGCGGGCTACGGGGAGGTCACCGAGCGGGAGCTGGGCATCTTCCGGCAGGCCGCGGCCGCCGTGGAGCGCTTCGGCCCGGAGGCGGTGCCGCACTGCATCATCTCCATGGCGGAGTCCGTGAGCGACGTCCTCGAGCCGATGGTGCTGCTCAAGGAGGTGGGCCTGATCCGGGCCGGCGGGCAGCACCCCACCGGCACCGTGGACGTCATCCCGCTCTTCGAGACCATCGAGGACCTCGGCGCCGGGGCCGGCATCCTGGAGAAGCTGTGGCGGCTGCCCCTCTACCGCGAATACCTGCGGCAGCGCGGGGACGTCCAGGAGGTCATGCTCGGCTACTCCGATTCCAACAAGGACGGCGGGTACTTCGCGGCCAACTGGGCGCTCTACAGCGGGGAGATGGACCTCGTGCGCGTGTGCCGCGAGCACGGCCTGCGCCTGCGCCTCTTCCACGGGCGCGGCGGCACCGTGGGGCGCGGCGGCGGCCCCTCCTACGAGGCCATCCTCGCGCAGCCGCACGGGGCCGTGGCCGGTTCCGTGCGCATCACGGAGCAGGGGGAGATCATCTCCGCCAAGTACGGCTCCCGGGACACCGCCCGCTGGAACCTCGAGGCCCTGGTCTCCGCCACGCTGGAGGCCAGCGTGCTCAACATCAACGACCTGGACGATCCCCAGCGCGCCTACGAGATCATGTCCTGGCTCTCTAAGGCCAGCCAGCGCGCGTACTCCGCCCTGGCGCACGAGGATCCCGGCTTTATCCAATACTTCACCGAGTCCACCCCGCTGCAGGAGATCGGGGCGCTCAACATCGGCTCGCGGCCCTCCTCGCGCAAGCAGACGGAGACGCTGGCCGACCTGCGCGCGATCCCCTGGGTGCTCTCGTGGTCGCAGTCGCGCGTCATGCTCCCCGGTTGGTTCGGGGTGGGCAGCGCCCTGCACCAGTGGGTCGAGGCGGGGGAGAACCCGGAGGAGCGGGTGGCGGAGCTGCGCGCCCTCAACGAGTCCTGGCCCTTCTTTAACTCCGTGCTCTCCAACATGGCTCAGGTGATGAGCAAGGCGGAGATGGAGCTGGCCAGGCTCTACGCGGACCTGATCGGGGACGCGGAGGTCGCCTCCCGGATCTACCGCACGATCCGGGAAGAGTACGACCTCACCCTCGAGATGTTCGGGCGGGTCACCGGGCGGGATCGGCTGCTGGAGGACAACCCCGCGCTGGCGCGGTCCGTGCGGGCGCGCTACCCATACCTGCTGCCGCTGAACATCATCCAGGTGGAGCTGCTGCGCCGCTACCGGGCCGGTGACCAGCGCGACAGCGTAGCCTCGGGCATCCAGCTCACCATGAACGGGCTCGCCACCGCGCTGCGGAACTCCGGCTAACCGGCGGCGCTCCCCGTGGCCTCCCCGCCCGTGGTGTAGGGTGGGGAGGGTTCCCTCAATAGACGTGAAATAAGGAATGACATGGTTCTTGCGTTTGAGATCATTCTTGTGCTGACCGCCGTTTTGATGACGGTGCTGGTGCTGCTGCACAAGGGCAAGGGCGGCGGCCTGTCCAGCCTCTTCGGCGGCGGCGTGCAGTCCAACCTGTCCGGCTCCACGGTGGTGGAGAAGAACCTTGATCGCTACACCATCATCGTGGCGCTGATCTGGGTGGTTTGCATCATCGCCCTGAACCTGATTCAGGCCTACGCCTAACGGCAGCCTCGCGGGGCCTTTAGGGCCCCTCGGTCGCCCGCGCTAGAGCGCTGCGGCGGCCTCCTCGTCGAGGAAGAGCACCGTCTCCGCCGCGCCCCTGGCCCCCGCGGCCGGCCAGTCCGCGGCGTTTTTGCGCTGCGCCACCGCCGCGGCGGCCTCGGCCTTGGCCGCACCGGAGACCAGCAGCCACACCCGCCGCGCCCGTCCCACGGCGGGCAGCGTGAGGCTGAGCCGCTGTGCGGGGGGCTTGGGGGAGTCGTACACGGGCACCACCCAGCGTCGGCTCTCCGCCGTGGCGGCAGAATGCGGGAACAGCGAGTTGACGTGCCCCTCGCCGCCCATGCCCAGGAAGTGCACGTCGAAGCCCTCCGGGGCCCAGCGGCGCAGCTCCTCCTCGTAGCGCTCGGCGGCGGCCTCCATGTCCGCATTACCGTCCAGCCCCATCCCGTGAATCTGCTCGGCGGGGATGCCCACCTTGTCCAGCAGGGCGGCGCGCGCCTGCCCCTCGTTGGACTCGGGATCGGCCACGGGCACGTTGCGCTCGTCGCCAAAAAAGACGTGCACCCGGCCCCAGTCGATGTCCTCGCGGGCGCTCAGCGATTCCAGCAGGGCGATGCCCGCCCCGCCCCCGGTCAGGACGAGCCGGGCCAGGCCGTCCCCCCCGGCCTGGGCCCGGGCGATCACCCGGGCGGTCTCCTCGGCGGCGGCCCGCACCAGGGCGTTCAGGTCCGCGTAGCGGCGAATCTGCGGCATTATTCCTCCTCAAAGACGACCGAGCCCATGCTCGCCAGGGCCTCGGCATAGATGACGTCGGGGTCAAGGTGGCGCAGCTCCTCGGCCAGGCAGTCCGCGGTGGAACGCGGGCTCATGGCCACGAGGGACTCCGGGCGCTGGGGCATCCGCACGGACACCGTGGAGTGGCTGCGGTTGTGGATGGTGATCGGCCCGCCGGGGCGCTCCAGGCGCAGCTCGCAGGGCTCCAGGCCGCCGGAGATCTCGTGGGTGGCCACCCCCCGGCGCACGGGCACGCCCAGGCACCGGGCCAGCCACCCGGCCGCCAGGTCGATGCTGGGGCTTACCCGGGGTCCCTTGATGAGCACCCCGGTGACCGGCTCGTGCGGGTGGGCGTCCAGGGCGGAGGAGACGATCCCGCGCCACTGGGTGATGCGCGCCCAGGCGAGGTCGGAGTCCCCGGGGGAGTATGCCTCCGGGCGCAGCGCGGAGTCGGTGATCCTGCGCTGGGCGAGCCTGCCCACCGGGTGCTCGGCGGGGTTCTCGGGGGCGCGGGAGGGCCACCACACCACGATGGGGGTGTCCGGCAGCAGCAGGGGGGTGACCACGGCGTTGGCGTGGGCGGCCACCTCGCCGCGCAGCGTCATGATGACGAACTCGCTGGCGCCCACGCTGCCGCCCACGCGCACCTCCGCGTCCACCCCGGAGGCCTCGGCGGGGCCGCCGTCGATGAGCACGAGCACCCGGGAGGGGTGCTCCCAGGAGGCGTCGGTGGTGGCGCGGATGATCTCCGGCAGGTCGTCCCCCGTCCCCGCCATGACGATGAGGGTGAGCACGCGCCCGGTGGTCTGGGCCGTGGTCTCGTGGATGTGCTGCAGGGAGGCGGCGATGTCCCGCGTGGTGGTGTTGGGAAGGTCGATGATCACGTCCTGCGCCTTTCTCTAGGGCCGCCGCCAGGCGCGGCCGGTTCGGGTAAGCATGCGATCGGCGGACTCCGGCCCCCAGGTGCCCGCCTGGTACTCGTCGGGCTTGCCGTGGGCGGCCCAGTGCTCCAGCACCGGGTCGAGGATCTTCCAGCTCAGCTCGACCTCCGCGTTGGTGGGAAAGAGGCTGGACTCGTCGCGCAGCGCGTCGAGGATCAGGCGCTCGTAGGCCTCGGGGGACTCCTCGGTGAAGGCCTCGGCGTAGGAGAAGTCCATGTTCACGTCCCGGACCTCCATCGCGGAGCCCGGCACCTTGGAGCCAAAGCGCATGAGCACGCCCTCGTCCGGCTGGATGCGGATCACCACGGCGTTGTGCTCGAGAGCGTGGGTGCCCTGGTCGCCAAAGAGATGGTGCGGCGCGGACTTGAAGATCAGGGCGATCTCCGTGACCCGCCGCCCCAGCCGCTTGCCCGTGCGCAGGTAGAAGGGCACCCCGGCCCACCGGCGGGAGGCGATCTCCAGGGTGCAGGCCGCGTAGGTCTCCGTGGTGGAATCGGGGTCGAAGCCCTCCTCCTCGCGCAGCCCCTTAACGCTCGTGGAGCCCTGCCACCCGGCGGTGTACTGGCCGCGCGCGGTGGTCTCCTCCAGCGGGTACACGGGCCGGGTGGCGCGCAGGACCTTGACCTTCTCCGCCCGGAGCTGGTTGGGGGAGAAGGAGATGGGCTCCTCCATGGCCACCAGCGCCAGGAGCTGGATCAGGTGATTCTGGATGACGTCGCGGGCCGCGCCGATCGTGTCGTAGTAGCCCGCGCGCCCGCCCACGCCGATGTCCTCCGCCATGGTGATCTGGACGTGGTCGATGTAGTGCGCGTTCCAGAAGGGCTCGAAGAGCTGGTTAGCAAAGCGCAGCGCCATGATGTTCTGCACCGTCTCCTTGCCCAGGTAGTGATCGATGCGGAACACGGAGGACTCGGGGAACACCGCGTTGACGATGTGGTTCAGCTCCTCCGCGGACTCCTGGTCGTGGCCGAAGGGCTTCTCGATGATCACCCGGCGCCAGGAGTGATCCGGAGCCTGCGCCACCCCGCTGCGCTCCAGCTGATGGCACACGGTGGAGAAGAAGTCCGGGGGCACGGAGAGGTAGAGGGCCCAGTTGCCGGAGGTGCCGCGCGTGCGGTCCATCTCCGCCAGGGTGTCCGCCAGGCGGTCAAAGGCGGCGTCGTCGTCAAAGTCGCCGGTGACAAAGTGCATGCCCTCGGCCAGGCGCCGCCACACGTTCTCGTGGAACTCCGTGCGCGCCTTCTCCTTGACGGCCGCGAGCACGTACTGCTCGAAGTCCTCCTTGCTCCATTCCCTGCGCCCGTAGCCCACCAGGGTAAAACCGGCGGGCAGCAAACCCCTGTTGGCGAGGTCGTAGATGGCCGGGAGCAGCTTCTTGCGGGCCAGATCCCCGGTGACGCCAAAGATCACCATCCCCGAGGGGCCCGCGATAAGGGGCAGCCGCTTATCGCGGGGATCTCGCAATGGGTTTATCACGTTCTTTCTCTTCCCTTTCGCACAAAGAATAGCGCTGGCCGGGGCGGCGAGAATCCGGCCCCGGCCCAGTATCCCAGAGATACCCTTTACAGCCGCTTACCCATGGAGTCCAGCAGTTCCTCCCAGGCGGTGACGAACTTGTCCACGCCCTCGCGCTCGAGCGTGGCAAAGACGTCGTCGAGGTCGATGCCCACGCGCTCCAGGGCGGCAAAGACCTCCTCGGCCTCCTCCTGGGTGCCGGAGAGGGTGTCACCGCGCAGGTCCTCGGCGGCCAGCACGGCGTCGATGGTGGCCTGCGGCATGGTGTTCACCGTGTCCGGGCCCGCCAGCTCCGTCACGTACAGGGTGGCGGGGTAGGCGGGGTTCTTCACGCCGGTGGAGGCCCACAGCGGGCGCTGCACCGTGGCCCCCTCCGGCAGGTCCGCCTCCGCAAAGGCGGCGCGGAACAGCCCGTAGGCGCGGCGCGCGTTCGCCACGCCAGCCTTGCCCCGCAGGGCCAGCGCCTCGGGGGTGCCCAGCGCCTCCAGGCGCTTGTCCACCTCGGTGTCCATGCGGGAGACGAAGAAGGAGGCCACGGAGAAGATGCGGGAGACGTCGTGCCCGGCCCGCGCGGCGCGGCGGATGCCCTCGCGGTAGGCCTCGATCACCCGCGCGTAGCGCTCCACGGAGAAGATGAGGGTGACGTTCACGCTGATGCCCTCCGCGAGGGCGTCGGCGATGGCGGGCAGGGAACCCTCGGTGGCGGGGATCTTGATCATCGCGTTGGGGCGATCCACCTGCCGCCACAGCTCGCGCGCCTGCCTCAGCGTGACCTCCGCGTCCGCGGAGATGCGCGGATCGACCTCGATGGACACGCGGCCGTCGCGCCCGCCGGTGGCGCGGAATACCTCCGCGAAGGCGTCGCAGGCGTTGCGCACGTCCTCCACGCTCATGGCGTACACGGCGGCGTCGGCGCTGGCGCCCTCCGCGCGCAGCCGCTCAATCTGCTCGTCGTAGGAGGTGCCCGCCGACATCGCGGCGGCGAAGATGGCCGGGTTGGTGGTCACACCGGCGATCTTTTCCGTGGCGATCATCCGCTCCAGGTTTCCCGAGGAGATGCGCTCCCGGGAGAGGTCGTCCAACCACGTCATGGTGCCGATGTCGGCCAGCTTCTCAATGGTGTTGCTCACGATGCGGCTCCTTAAAAAATCGTCGTTGCTAGGCGAGTGTTTCCTTGGCGGCCTCCACCACGGCCTCGGCCGTGATGCCGAACTCCCGGTACAGGCGCTCGTAGTCCGCCGAGGCGCCGAAGTGCTCCAGCGAGACCGCGCGGCCCCGGGTGCCCAGGAAGCGGTACCAGGGCATGGCGATGCCCGCCTCCACGGAGACGCGGGCGGAGACCTGGGGCGGCAGCACCTCGTCGATGTAGGACTGCTCCTGCCGCTCGAACCAGTCCAGGCAGGGCACGGACACCACGCGGGCGGCGATGCCCTGATCCTCCAGCTCCCGCGCGGCGGCCACCGCGAGCTGCACCTCGGAGCCGGAGCCCATGAGGATCACGTCCGGGACCTCGCGCGAGCCCTCCACCAGCACGTAGGCGCCGCGCTCCACGCCCCGGGCGGCGCGCTCCTTGGTGCCCTCCAGCACCGGCACGTTCTGGCGGGTCAGGGCGAAGGCCTTGGGGCCGTGCTGCTCGTCTACGAGGGCGGCGCGCCACGCTGCGGCCGTCTCGTTGGCGTCCGCCGGGCGCAGCACCGCGAGGTTGGGGATGGCGCGCAGGGCCGCCAGGGACTCCACCGGCTGGTGGGTGGGGCCGTCCTCGCCCAGGCCGATGGAGTCGTGCGTCCACACGTAGTAGACGTCGGTGCCCATCAGCGCGGCCAGGCGCACGGCGGGGCGCATGTAGTCCGAGAAGATCAGGAAGGTGCCGCCGTAGGGGCGGGTGGGGCCGTGCAGCGCGATGCCGTTGAGGATGGCGCCCATGGCGTGCTCGCGGATGCCAAAGTGCAGGTTGCGGCCGTAGGGCTCCGCCTGGAAGGCGCCGGTGGAGATGGCCTCCGGGCCGAAGGAGGGGGAGCCCTTGATCACCGTGTTGTTGGAGCCGGCGAGGTCCGCCGAGCCGCCCCACAGCTCCGGCAGCGTGGCCCCGAGGGCCTGGAGCACCGCCTCGGAGGCCTTGCGCGTGGCCAGGCCCTTGGCGTCGGCCTCCCACTCGGGCAGCTCGGCGTCCCACCCCTCGGGGAGCTCCCCCGCCTGCAGGCGGGAGAACAGGGCGTGCCGCTGCGGGTTGGCCTCGGCCCAGCGGTCGAAGTCCCGCTGCCACCGCTCGCGCTCCTGCGCCCCGCGCTCGACGAGCTTCCGGGTGTGCGCGATGACCTCCTCGGCCACCTCGAAGCTCGCCTCCGGGTCGAAGCCCAGGGCGGACTTCACCCCGGCCACCTCCTCCTCGCCCAGGGCGGCCCCGTGCACCTTGCCCGTGTTCGCCAGGGTCGGGGCGGGGTAGCCGATCACGGTGCGCACGCGAATGAAGGTGGGGCGGGTGGTCTCCGCCTTGGCCTGCGCGATGGCCTCCTCGAGGGCCGCCACGTCCTCGCCGCCCTCGATCTCCAGGGTCTGCCAGCCGTAGGCCCGGTAGCGCGCCACCACATCCTCGGTGAAGGCGATCTGGGTATCGTCCTCGATGGAGATGCGGTTATCGTCCCAGAACACGATCAGGTTGCCGAGCTGCTGGGTTCCGGCCAGGGAGCTGGCCTCCGCGGTCACGCCCTCCTCGAGGTCGCCGTCCGAGGCGATCACGTAGACGTGGTGATCGAAGGGGGACTGGCCCGGGGCGGCCTCCGGGTCGAACAGCCCGCGCTCGCGGCGGGCGGCCATCGCCATGCCCACGGCGGAGGAGAGGCCCTGCCCCAGGGGGCCGGTGGTCATCTCCACGCCCCTGGTGTGCCCGTACTCCGGGTGGCCCGGGGTCAGGGAGCCCCAGGTGCGCAGGGCCTTGAGGTCGTCCAGCTCCAGGTCGAAGCCGCCCAGGTAGAGCTGGATGTACTGGGTCAGGGAGGAATGCCCGGCGGAGAGCACAAAGCGATCCCGCCCCACCCAGGAGGGATCGGCGGGATCGTGGCGCAGCACGCGCTGGTAGAGGGTGTAGGCCAGGGGGGCCAGGCTCATCGCCGTGCCGGGGTGGCCGCTGCCGCAGCGCTGCACGGCGTCCGCGGCCAGGACGCGGGCGGTATCCACGGCCTTGGTATCGGCGTCCGCCCACCCCTCGGGGTAGCGGCGCGTGGTGAGAGCTTGGAGTTCGGGGGAGAGGGGCACAGTGTTGTCCTCACGTTCGCTTCAATAAGACTTTAAGGTGTGGGTACCACCTTAGTGTTTTTCTCCCCGGCACAGCGGTGCCCCTCCGGTTCCCCGCGGATTACCCGGACACGATAGAGTGAAAAGGATTGTGCGCACCCCGACGGCGGCGAATATGATCGCTGCGGGAACGAACGCGCACCCCGGCTCGACCGCAGCGGGGCGGCCGAGGAGACCATGACATCGCTGGAGGCACTTTCCTTGAACACGATCAAGGCGTACATCGCGCTGACGAAGCCACGAGTGATCGAGCTGCTCCTCGTGGCCACCATCCCCGCGATGTTGCAGGCCGATCGTGGGGAAAACAATATCGTCCTCATCCTGCTCACCCTCGTCGGAGGCTGGATGGGCGCGGCGGCCGCCAACACCTTCAACATGGTGGCGGACTCCGACATCGACCAGAAGATGGGCCGGACCCGGGCCCGCCCGCTGGTGCGCCACACGGTATCCAACCGCAACGCCGCGATCTTCGCCTGGACGCTCACCATGGTGAGCTTCCTGTGGCTGTGGCTGCTGTGCCGGTCCCTGCTCGCGGCCGTCTTTGTCATGTTCACCATCTGGTTCTACATCGTGGTGTACACCAAGTACCTCAAGCGCCGCACCCACATGAACATCGTCTGGGGCGGCGCCGCCGGCTGCATGCCCGTGGCCGTGGGCTGGGCCGTGATCACCGATAACACCCCGGACGCCTCGGCCTGGGGCTGGTGGCAGGCCCTCGTGCTGTGGCTCATCATCTTCCTGTGGACGCCCCCGCACACCTGGGCGCTGGCGATGAAGTACCGGGAGGACTACGAGCGCGCCGGGGTGCCCATGCTTCCCGTGGTGCGCACCCCCGTGGAGGTCACCCGCCAGATCCTTTGGTATAGCTGGGCCACCGTGGGCGTCTCCCTGCTGCTGGTGCCCGCCACCTCCTGGATCTACCTCGCGGGCGCGGTGGTATCCGGGGCGGTCTTTCTCCTCATGGCCACCCAGCTCCACCGGGGCGTGCGCGCGGGCGCGGACGTCAAGCCGCTGAAGCTCTTTATCCTCTCGAACAACTACCTGGCGGTGCTGTTCGTGGCGCTCTCCGTGGACGCCATCCTGGGCTGGCAGACCTTCGGGCAGGCCCTGGGGTGGGGCGCCGCGGCCTTCTAGGGGTTTCCGCCGGGGCCGCCTAGAAGCGCACGGCCACCAGGCCGGTGCTTCTATTCCGCCGCAGCCGCGCGGCGGCGTCGGCCGCCTCCTCGGCCTCGCAGGCGCCCGCCAGGGGAACGGTGATCGTCCCCTCCACGATGGCCTGGGTCACGGCCTGCGAGCGCATCCGGAAGCCGTCCGGCTCCTCGAGGTAATCCTCCAGGCGCGGGCAGGCCAGGGAGAGGGAGCCCCGGGCGGCCAGCTCCACGGGGGAGAGCCTCTTGACCGGCTGCTCGGGGTCCCCGTACAGGCACAGGGTGCCCCTGCGGCGCAGGCTGGACAGCGCGTGCTCCAGCCCCGGCTTTCCGGCCCCGTGCAGCGCCAGGTCCACCCCGCCCACCTCGGCGGCCCGCCGCGGGGCCACGTGCGCCCGGCGCACCACGGTGGCCCGCTCGAGGTGGGCGGACTCCCCGGAGGCGGACACCGCGATCGCCCTGGCCCCCAGCGCGTGGACCCACTGCGCGGCGATGAGGCCCACCGGGTCGTCGGCGGGGTTGATGAGCACGGTGGCCCCCGCCTCCACGGGGCGCAGGGAGAACAGCAGGAGGTGCGCCGTCATGGCGGGCAGGAGCATGGTGGCCGCCACCTCGGTGTCGATCCCCCGGGGCACCGCCACCACGCGGTGGCGCGGCACGCACACCCACTCGGCGCAGGAGCCGGGCACCCCGGCCCACGCCACGGCGGTGCCGGTGGGCAGCAGGCCCTGGGGGTCCTCCTCGATCCTGCCGGTGCCCTGCAGCCCCATGATCTCCCCCTCGGGGGCCGGGTCGAGGGAGGCGGCGTGGGTGCGCACCAGCACCTGACCCTCGGCGGGGCGCGGCGCGGGCGCGGAGGCGAGCGCGGGGGCGGCTCCCGCTCGTAGCACCCTCATGGCCGCTCGGCGGGCGCTTTCTGCCGCACGAACCCGTGCGCGTAGAGGAAGGCCGTGCACGCCACCACCACCGAGGACATCGCGATGTGCATGGGCACGGACCACCGGGGCACCCCCAGGCGGTACTGCGCGATGCCGATCGCGGCCTGCACCACGATCATCCCCAGCAGCACGAGCCCCGCGCGCCGCGCCCGCTCCGGGGCGCGGTACCGGGTGAGCAGCACGACGGTGACGAAGGTGCACAGCAGGTACGCGTACATGAGGTAGCCGTGAACGTGGGCCATGACGTCGATGTCCACGTCCAGGCGCCCGGACATCCCGGCCTCGGCGTCGCCCGCGTGCGGCCCCGCCCCGGTGACCATCGTCCCGGTGACCAGCACCACCGCCATCGCGCAGGCGGCCACCACCGCGCTCCACCGGGCGGCCCGGGGGTAGGCGCGGACGGGGGAGGCGTCGTCGGGCTCCGCGACGCGGACGTAGA
This sequence comes from Corynebacterium mastitidis DSM 44356, assembly GCF_000375365.1. GTDB lineage: Bacteria > Actinomycetota > Actinomycetes > Mycobacteriales > Mycobacteriaceae > Corynebacterium > Corynebacterium mastitidis. The sequence continues at coordinate 96,062 of NZ_AQXB01000006.1, forward strand.
GCAGCGCGGCCACCCACACCAGCACCATGGAGGGCAAGAAGTGCAGCGCCACGGACCACCACTGGAGGTCCAGCTTCACGGAGATGCCGCCGATGACCGCCTGGAGCACCACCCCCAGGCCCGAGACCAGGGCGTACGCGATCAGCTCGGCGCGGCGCTCGGCGCGCACGAGTCCCACGAACACGGCCACCACCGCCGCCACGAGCACGAAGGTAAGCAGGCGGTTGCCAAACTCGATGGCCTGGTGGACCAGGGGGGCGGCCCCGCGCACCGGGACCAGGGAGCCCTCGTGGCACTGCGGCCAGGTGTTGCACCCCAGCCCGGAGCCGGTCACGCGCACGATGGAACCGGTGACCGTGATGCCCCCCTGGCACAGCAGCAGGATCAGCGCGAGGAGCCGCTGCGTGCTCGGGGAGGGGGTCTTTTTGAGGTTGGTCAGCACGGTACTCACAAGGTACTAGCCTAATGCTCCCTGGGGGCAAAAGCCCACACGGCGGCCCGGCGGGAGCGCGTAAGAAAAAACACCCGGCACCGGCGGAACTTTCCACCGGCCCGGGCCGACGCCGCTGGGAATCAGGGCCGGGAATCAGGACCAAGCATCACGGCCAGGAATCACGGCGGGGCATCGCTGCTAAAAATCGCGGCTAGGGGCGCACCAGGACCTTGATGGCCTCGCGCCGGTCCATCGCCCGGTAGCCCTCCGCGATGTCCTCCAGCGCCACCTCCTTGGTAAAGACCTTGCCGGGCTCGATGGCGCGCTCGAAGATCAGCCGGATCAGCTCCGGCAGGTACTTGCGCACCGGGGCCGGGCCGCCCATGAGGTGCACCTCGGAGGCGAACAGCTCCTCGCCGGGCAGGGAGACCCCGTGCGCCACGCCCACGTAGCCCACGTGCCCGCCGGGGCGGCAGGAGGCCACCGCCTGCCGCATGGACTCCTGAGTTCCCACGGCCTCCACCACGCTGTGCGCGCCGAGGCCGCCGGTGAGTTCCTTGACCCTGGCCACCCCGGCCTCGCCGCGCTCCTCCACCACGTCGGTGGCGCCGAACTCGCGGGCCAGGGCTTGGCGGTCCGCGTGGCGGCTCATGGCGATGATGCGCCGCGCGCCCATCTGTTTGGCGGACAGGATCGCCAGCAGGCCCACGGCGCCGTCGCCCACCACCACGACGGTCTTACCCGGCCCCGCCTGCGCCTCGTCCGCCGCGAACCAGCCGGTTCCCAGGACGTCGGAGGCGGCCAGCAGGGAGGGGATCAGGTCCTCGTCCGGGTGGGAGGGCGTTGCCACCAGGGTGCCGTCGGCCAGCGGGACCCGCAGGTACTCCGCCTGCGCCTCGCCCACGAAGCCCCCGTTGACGCAGCGCGAGGGGTAGCCGTCCGCGCAGATCTCGCAGGTGTTATCGGACAGGCAGAAGGAGCCGACCACGAAGTCCCCGGGGGCAACCGTGCTCACCTGGTCTCCCACCTCCTCCACCACGCCCACGTACTCGTGGCCCATGCGGGTGGGCTCGGCCACCTCGTCGGTGCCGCGATAGCTCCACAGGTCGGAGCCGCACACGCAGGTGGCGGCGATCTTGATGACGGCGTCGGTGGGCTCCACCACGCGCGGCTTGTCCACCTCCGCGACGCGGACGTCGCCGGGGCCGTGGATAAACGTGGCCTTCATGCGGGCACTCCTAAAAATCACGAGAAAACAGGTGCGCGCCCACTCTAGCTGCTGAAGCGGAACCACCGCCGGGCCGCCGTGGCCACCGCCGCCAGCCACACAGCCAGGATCGCCCACTGCATCCAGGGGACGTGCCCCTCGAAGGCGCTGGTGAGCCCGCTGGCCAGGGCCACGGAGGGGACGAGGTCCCACCAGGTACCGACGCCGAGCTGGGAGTGGTAGAGCACCAGGCCCACCACGCCCACCATGAGCACCCAGATCAGGTTGGCGAGCGCCAGCACCAGCTCGGAGCCCAGCGTGCCGCCCATGAGCAGGCCCAGGGAGGTAAACGCGGCGGCCCCGAGGATCAGCGTGAGCGCCCCGACCACGAGGGCCAGGGGGGCCACCCTCCAGCCCAGCAGGAAGGCCGCGGTGCCCAGCACCAGCGTCTGCAGCAGCACCATCGTTGCCACCGCGATGATCTTGCCCGCGATGATGACCCAGGAGGGCACACCCGAGGCCCCCGTGCGCTTCAGGGCGCCGTAGCGGCGGTCGAAGGCGAGCGAGATGGCCTGTCCGGTAAAGCCCGAGGAGGTGGCCGCGATGGCGAGCATCATGGGAAAGCCCTGGCGCAGGGGGTCGGGGTCGTCCAGGATGGGGACGTGGGCGATGCCGATGAGCAGCCCCAGCGGGATGATGAGGCTCAGCAACTGCTGCTCGCCGTGCCGCAGGAAAAGCAGGGTCTCGATGCGCCCCTGCGCTGCCACGAGCGCGGCCCTGGGGGCCCGCCGGGGCGCGGGGGCAAAGGTACCACGGGGATAGGGCAACGGTTCAGCTCCTTAGCTCTCTGCCGGTGATCTCGAGGAACGCATCCTCCAGGCTGCGGTGCTCCACGTCCAGGCCGCGCAGGAGCACGCCCTGCGCCGCGGCGGCCCGCGCCACCGCGGCCACCACGTCCGGGGTGGGGTCCACCCGCACCACGTAGTGCAGGGGGCGCAGGGCCGCGCAGGACCCGGCGGGCAGCCCGGCCTCGCGCTCCAGGCCCGCCGCGTCCAGCTCGCGGGCCGTGCGCAGGCGCACCTGCCGCTGGGAGCCGGTGGTGAGCTCCTCCGGCGTGCCGCTGGCCACCGCGCGGCCGCGATCCATGATGACCACGCGATCCGCCAGCGCCTCGGCCTCGTCCATGAGGTGCGTGGTGAGCACCACCGTGACGCCGTCGCGGCGCAGGTCCCGCATGATCTCCCACACCGCCAGGCGGGACTGCGCGTCCATCCCCGCAGTGGGCTCGTCCAGGAACACCAGCTCCGGGCGGCCGATGAGGGCCAGGGCCAGGGAGAGGCGCTGCTGCTGTCCCCCGGAGAGGCGCCGGTAGGTGCGGCGGCGCACGCCGGAGAGCCCCACGACCTCCATCAGCCACTCCGGGTCGAGGGGGTGGGCGCTGTACGCGGCGGTGAGCCGCAGCATCTCCTCCACTTTGATCCCCGAGTAGGAGCCGCCGCCCTGCAGCATGATGCCGATGCGCTCGCGCACCCGCTCCGGCTGCGCGGCGGGGTCGAGCCCCAGCACCCTGATGCGCCCCGAGCTGGGGCGCTGGAATCCCACGCACATGTCGATGGTGGTGGTCTTTCCCGCCCCGTTGGGGCCGAGGATGGCGAGGATCTCCCCGTGCCGCGCACACAGCGATAACTCGTTGACGGCGGTGGTGGCGCGGTAGGACTTGACCACGCCGCGCAGTTCGAGGGCGTTATCGACAGGCACGGTCCCTCAGTCTAGGCCAACCAGGCCCGCGCGCCGGAACCACCACCAGCCCAGGGGCACCAGCACGGCCAGGGCCACGGCCGCGCCGAGGTAGATGTTCACCACGGTCCCGGCGGGCAGCGCCAGGCCGCGCGGGAGCACGAAGAAGCTAAAGGCCGCGCTGTAGGCCACCACCGCCACGCGGAACACCGCGCGGTTGGCCCAGGCCGCCAGGGGCACCACGGCCCACAGCACGTACCAGGGGTGCACCACCGGGAACAGCACCACGAGCACGAAGAGCGCCACCCCGAAGGCCCCCACCGGGTGAATCCTGCCCCACAGGGTGGCCAGCAGCATGCGCACGATCAGGGCCCCGGCCACCGCCAGCCCCACCAGCCGGGTCAGCAGGAGCATCGCGGTGGTGTGGTCCCCGAGGCCGAGCTGCATGCCGAGCGCCCCGGCGATCACGCCCACGTCGGTGGTCACGGACATCCAGCTGCGTATGGTCGTGGCGCCGCCCTGCCCGGTCACCCAGCCCAGGCCGATGCCGCTGAGCAGCGAGACCGTCGCCACGGTGGCCGCGAGGACCGCGAGGAAGAACAGCCCGGCCAGCGCCACGGCCCACGGGGCGCGCCGCCCGCCCAGGTGCAGGCGGCGGGCGAAGGCCATGCCGATGAAACCGAGCCCGAGGAAGGCCGTGACCTTGACCATACCCGCGCAGGCCAGCAGCGCGCCGGAGGCGGCCAGCAGTCCGAGGCGGCGGCGGGGGTGGGGGTGCTCCACCCCGCGCAGGCCCACCTCGAGGCCCACGAGCATGAGGCCCAGCATGAGGGATTCGTTGTGAATGCCGCCCACAAGGTGCAGGAGCACGAGGGGGTTGAGGATGCCCAGCCACAGAGCGGCGGGCGGATACACCCGGCAGCGCCGGGCGATGGAGAGCACGGCCCAGCCCGCGGCCGCCAGCATGAGCACGCTGAGCAGCCGGTGGGCCAGCACGCCGAGCACGATGGAGTCCCCCGTCAGCCCGCTGATGAGGGCGGAGAATCCCATGGCCACGGGACCGTAGGGGGAGGGGGAGTGCGCCCAGATGAAGGGCACCGAGCGGGCCAGGTGGTGATCGGTGCCGAGCAGGTCGATGGGCCCGGCGGCATAGGCGTCCATGCCCTCGCGGACGATGGCCCCCTGGGCCAGGTAGGAGTAGATGTCCTGGGTGAAGATCGGGGCGGTCCACAGCAGGGGGATCATCCAGGCGATCCAGGTGCTCCACAGCCGCCGGACGCCGACCACCCGAGGCAGGGGGCGGCCCCAGAGCGTGACTCCTACGAGCGGGGCCATCCCGATCCACGCGAGCACCACGAGCGCGGTGCCCACCAGCACCACGGAGGAGGAGGTCTGCATCATCTGGCTCAGGGTGGTGCCGCCGGGGAAGGACTGATAGGGGTTGTCCACCACCGGGAGGGCCCCGCCGCCCAGGGCGCCGAGGGCCAGCAGCAGGGCCCCGGTGGTGCCCACCCACCGCAGGAGGGCAAAGCGCAGCAGCTCCCGGCTGCGCCGGGTGGCCGAGGGGGCCGCCTGGTCCTCCCCGGCGTCGCCATCGCGGTGCAGCCCCGCCGAGCGCGAGCCCGCCGCGCCCAGGCGCGGGAGGTCGCGGGTCAGCGCCTGCCACAGCGCGGAGGGTAGTTGTCGCACAGGCATCATCGTAGCGAGGGCGCGGGGCGCCGCGCGGGAGAAGGGGACTTTTGCGTCGGGGAACAATTTTAGTAACACTAGTGTTGTCTAAAAAGAGACGATCGTTCCTCGGAAGAATCGGTACGCCATCACAGGAGGTGATGTACGCATGACGCGCTCCACAGGCTCCTCGGAGGGGGACACCCGCCGGGCCATCATGCGCAGCCTGCTCACCCACGGCCCCCTTACCGCTGCTGCCCTGGGCGAGCGTCTTGGCCTCTCCGCCGCCGGCGTGCGGAGGCACCTGGACATTCTCCTCGAGGAGGGTTTGGCCTACGCCGAGTCTCGGCGCTCCGCCACGCGCACCACGCGGGGCCGCCCGGCCAAATACTTCCACCTGACTCACCGCGGCCGCGAGCACTTTGGCCACGATTACGACGCCCTGGCGGGCCTGGCCCTCGAGGCGCTGCGCCGCAGCGGGGGCAGCGAGGCCATCCGCGAGCTCGCCCGCGCCCGCACCGAGGCCATCGTGGGCTCCGTGCACAGAGGAAGGTCCGTCGAGGAGACGGCGCACGCCCTGGCACGGGCGTTCGACGACCACGGCTATGCCGCCACCGTGCAGCGCGCGGGCGGCGGCATCCAAATCTGCCAACACCACTGCCCGGTTTCCCAGGTGGCAGCGCAATACCCGGAACTGTGCGAGGCAGAGCACGAGGTGATCTCCGAGCTACTGGGCACCCACGTGCAACCGCTGGCCTCCATCGCGGACGGCCACGGGATCTGCACCACCAACGTTCCCGTTCACCCCACCAATTCTCCTGACGAAAGGAGCGGTTCATGACCCAGGCGACGCAGAACCTTGACGAGCAGCGCCCCATGAACGATGACGAGATCATCGCCTCGATGGGCGGCTATAACTACGGCTGGCACGACTCCGACGCCGCCGGCTCGGCCGCGCGCCGCGGCCTGAGCGAGGAGGTGGTGCGCGACATCTCCGCTCAGAAGAACGAGCCCGAGTGGATGCTCGAGCAGCGCCTCAAGGCCCTCAACATCTTTGACAAGAAGCCCGTGCCCACCTGGGGCGCGGACCTGAGCAAGATCGACTTCGACAGCATCAAGTACTTCGTGCGCTCCACGGAGCGGCAGGCGACCTCCTGGGACGACCTCCCGGAGGACATCCGCAACACCTACGACCGCCTGGGCATCCCCGAGGCGGAGAAGCAGCGCCTGGTGGCGGGCGTGGCCGCCCAGTACGAGTCCGAGGTGGTCTACCACCAGATCCGCGAGGACCTGGAGGAGCAGGGCGTGATCTTCGTGGACACGGACACCGCCCTCCAGAAGTACCCGGAGCTGTTCAAGGAGTACTTTGGCACGGTGGTGCCCGCCGGGGACAACAAGTTCTCCGCCCTCAACGCCGCCGTGTGGTCCGGGGGCTCCTTTATCTACGTGCCCAAGGGCGTGCACGTGGACATCCCGCTGCAGGCCTACTTCCGTATCAACACGGAGAACATGGGGCAGTTCGAGCGCACCCTCATCGTGGTGGACGAGGACGCCTACGTCCACTACGTGGAGGGCTGCACCGCCCCGATCTACCAGTCCGACTCCCTCCACGCCGCCGTGGTGGAGATCGTGGTGAAAAAGGGCGGCCGCTGCCGCTACACCACCATTCAGAACTGGTCCAACAACGTCTACAACCTGGTCACCCAGCGCGCCAAGGCGGAAGAGGGCGCCACGATGGAGTGGATCGACGGCAACATCGGCTCCAAGGTGAACATGAAGTACCCGGCCGTGTGGATGACCGGCCCCTACGCCAAGGGTGAGGTGCTCTCCGCCGCCTTCGCGGGGGAGGGGCAGTTCCAGGACACGGGCGCCAAGATGGTGCACATGGCCCCGTACACCTCCTCGAACATCGTGTCCAAGTCCGTGGCCCGCTCCGGCGGCCGCGCCGCCTACCGGGGCCTGGTGCAGATCAACGCCAACGCGCATCACTGCACCGCCAACGTGGAGTGCGACGCCCTGCTGGTGGACAACATCTCCCGCTCGGACACCTACCCGTACAACGACATCCGCAACGACCACGTGACCCTGGGCCACGAGGCCACGGTGTCCCAGGTCTCGGAGGAGCAGCTCTTCTACCTGATGAGCCGCGGCATCGACGAGGCCGACGCGATGGCGATGATCGTCCGAGGCTTCGTCGAGCCCATCGCCAAGGAACTGCCCATGGAGTACGCGCTGGAACTGAACCGGCTGATCGAGCTACAGATGGAAGGATCGGTGGGATAAATGGCCAAGACCCTCACCAACGCCACCGCCCACAACAACAAGGGCGACGTGCTGACCTCCTTTAACGTGGAGGACTTCGAGGTGCCGCGCGGCAAGGACGAGGAGTGGCGCTTCATCTCCCTGCGCCGCCTGCGCGGCCTGCACAACGGCTCCTTCTCCCCGGCGGTGGCCCCGGACGTGGACGTGCGCATCCCCGAGGGCGCGCAGGCGCGCACCGAGCGTATCGCCAAGGACGACGAGCGCGCCACCCGCGCCGGCGCCCCCTCGGACCGGGTGGGCGCGCAGGCCTGGACCGCGATGGAGGACGCCACCCTGGTGAGCTTTGCCCGCGACTCGGTGACCGCGCAGCCGGTCACCGTCACGGTCACCGGCAAGGGGGAGGGCGTGACCTCCTTCGGCGCCGTGGTCGTGGAGCTGGAGCAGGGCGCCGAGGCCACGGTGGCCCTGAACTACCGGGGCAGCGGCACCCACGCGGACAACGTGCAGTTCGTGCTGGGCGCGAACTCCCGCCTCACCGTGATCGTGGACGCGGACTGGGAGGACGATGCGGTGCATCTGTCCAACCAGAACGCCCTGGTGGGCCGCGACGCCGTGCTGCGGCACAACGTGGCCGTGTTCGGCGGCGAGGTGGTGCGCCTGGTGCCGCGCGTGAAGTTCGAGGACCAGGGCGGCGACGCCGAGATGCTGGGCGTGTACTTTGCCGACGACGGCCAGTACTTTGAGAACCGCCTGCTGGTGGACCACGCGCAGCCCAACTGCCGCTCCAACGTGCTGTACAAGGGCGCCCTGCAGGGCGACCCCGCCACGGACAAGCCGGACACCCGCACCACCTGGGTGGGCGACGTGCTCATCCGCGCCAACGCGCAGGGCACGGACACCTACGAGACCAACCGCAACCTGGTGCTCAGCGAGGCCGCCCGCGCGGACGCCATCCCCAACCTGGAGATCGAGACCGGCGAGATCGCCGGGGCCGGGCACGCCGCCACGGTGGGACGCTTCGACGAGGAGCAGCTCTTTTACCTGATGAGCCGAGGCATCTCCGAGGCCGAGGCCCGCCGCCTCATCATCCGGGGCTTTTTCACCGAGGTCATCAACCACATTCCGGTGGAGGAGATCCGGGAGGAGCTCGAGTCCCGCGTGGTCAGCGAGCTCGAGCGCGTGACCGCCTAAGCCACGCCCCACCCGCGTCCGACCACCTCCGACCACACTGCACACCACGATCAGGAGAAATCACCTCATGTCTACCCTGGAAATCAAGAACCTCCACGCCCAGGTTCTTCCCTCCGACGAGTCCGCCGAGCCCAAGCCCATCCTCAAGGGCGTGAACCTCACCCTGAACTCCGGGGAGATTCACGCCATCATGGGCCCCAACGGCTCCGGCAAGTCCACCCTGGCCTACACGCTGGCCGGGCACCCCCGCTACGAGATCACCGAGGGCGAGGTGCTGCTCGACGGCGAGAACATCCTGGAGATGTCCGTGGACGAGCGCGCCCGCGCGGGCCTGTTCCTCGCCATGCAGTACCCCACCGAGGTCCCGGGCGTGTCCATGTCCAACTTCATGCGCACCGCGGTGACCGCCGTGCGCGGCGAGGCCCCCAAGCTGCGCGAGTGGGTCAAGGAGGTCAACGAGGCCCGCGAGAACCTGAAGATCGACAAGTCCTTCAGCGAGCGCTCCGTGAACGAGGGCTTCTCCGGCGGCGAGAAGAAGCGCCACGAGGTGCTTCAGCTCGACCTCATGCGCCCCAAGTTCGCGGTGATGGATGAGACGGACTCCGGCCTGGACGTGGACGCCCTGCGCGTGGTCTCCGAGGGGATCAACCGCTACCAGCGCGACACCAACGGCGGCATCCTGATGATCACCCACTACAAGCGCATCCTCGAGTACGTCAAGCCGGACGTCATCCACGTCTTTGCCAACGGCCAGATCGTCACCACCGGCGGTCCGGAGCTGGCGGACCAGCTCGAGGCCGACGGCTACGAGCAGTTCCTGTAATGGCGGCGTCGGAGTTCCTGCGTCCCGAGGGCGGCCTCGACACCGAGGCGCTGCGGGCCGAGTTTCCCATCCTCGCGCGCACCGTGCGCGGGGGGGCGCCGCTGGTGTACCTGGACTCCGGCGCCACCTCCCAGCGCCCCGAGCGGGTCTGGCGCGCGGAGGAGCGCTTCGTGCTGCACACCAACGCCCCCGTGCATCGCGGCGCCTACCAGCTCGCGGAGGAGGCCACGGACGCCTACGAGCACGCGCGCGCGGCCATCGCGCGCTTCGTGGGCGCGCGCGGCTCGGAGATCGCCTTCACCAAGAACGCCACGGAGGCGCTCAACCTGGTGGCCTTCACGCTGGGCGACGAGCGCGCGGGCGACCTGCGGGTAACCCGGGGCGATACCGTGGTGGTCACGGAGCTGGAGCATCACGCCAACCTGGTGCCGTGGCAGGAGCTGTGCCGCCGCACGGGCGCCACGCTGAGGTGGTACTCCGCCACCGAGGACGGCCGCATCGACCTCGATTCCCTCGAGCTGGACGAGTCCGTCAAGGTGGTTGCCTTTACCCACCAGTCCAACGTGACGGGCGCCGTGGCGGACGTGCCCGAGATCGTGCGCCGCGCCCGCGCCGTCGGCGCGCTCACGGTGCTCGATGCCTGCCAGTCCGTGCCCCACCAGCCGGTGAACTTCCGCGAGCTGGGCGTGGACTTCGCGGCGTTCTCCGGGCACAAGATGTGCGGGCCCGCGGGCGTGGGCGCGCTCTACGGGCGCGGGGAGCTGCTGGACTCCCTGCCGCCCTTCCTCACCGGCGGCTCCATGATCGAGGTGGTCCGCATGGAGGGGACCACCTTCGCCGCGCCCCCGCAGCGCTTCGAGGCGGGCACGCAGATGACCAGCCAGGTGGTGGGCCTGGGGGCGGCGGTGGATTTCCTGGAGTCCGTGGGCATGGAGCACATCGCCGCGCACGAGCGCGAGCTGACCGCCTACGCCCTGGAGCGGCTGGGGAGCGTGGCCGGGCTGCGGATCGTGGGCCCCACCGAGTCTCGCGATCGCAGCGGGGCGATCTCCTTCGTGGTCGAGGGCGTGCACCCGCACGACCTCGGCCAGGTGCTGGACGATCGCGGGGTGTGCATCCGCGTGGGGCACCACTGCGCCTGGCCCGCGCACCGCAGCCTGGGCGCGCAGTCCACCGCGCGCGCCTCCTTTTACCTGTACAACACCAGGGCAGAGGTGGACCGCCTGGTGGAGGCCATCGAGGCCGCCAAGACCTTCTTTGGGGTGAGCGCATGAACCTGGAGTCCATGTACCAGGAGGTGATCCTGGATCACTACAAGAACCCGGAGCACGCGGGCCTGCGCGAGCCCTTCGAGGCGGAGGTGCACCACGTCAACCCCTCCTGCGGGGACGAGCTGACGCTGCGGGTGCAGCTTTCCGCCGACGGCCACACGGTGGAGGACGTCTCCTACGACGCCGAGGGCTGCTCCATCAGCCAGGCCTCCACCTCCGTGATGGCCCAGGAGATCGTGGGCCGCCCGCTGGAGGAGGCCCGCGCCAAGCTCGCGGAGTTCGAGGCGATGATTACCTCCCGGGGCCAGCGCGAGGGCGATCCCGAGGTCATCGGCGACGGCATCGCGTTCGCCGGGGTATCCAAGTACCCCGCGCGCGTGAAGTGCGCGCTGCTGGGCTGGAAGGCGTTCGAGGCGGCCACCACGGAAGCATTGGAGAAGCGATGACGGAACCACAACGACCGGACCAAACGGAGCAGGACGTCGCGGACGCCTCGACCATCGAGGAGTGCATGCGCGACGTGATCGACCCCGAGCTGGGCATCAACGTGGTGGACCTGGGTCTGGTGTATGACATCTGGATCGACCACGCCACCGAGGGGGTCAAGCGCGCCGTGGTGAACATGACGCTGACCTCCCCGGCCTGCCCGCTCACGGACATGCTGGAGGATCAGTCCGAGGCCGCCGTGGTGGGCGGGGGAGCGGCGGACGAGCTGCAGATCAACTGGGTGTGGATGCCCCCGTGGGGCCCGCACATGATTACGGAGGAGGGGCGCGAGCAACTCCGCGCCCTCGGTTTTTCCGTCTAGGCCGGTTGATACACTGCTTCCTTGTGATTGTCACCAATGATCTGGAAGTGCGCGTCGGCGCCCGCACCCTGCTGACGGCCCCCGGCCAGCATCTTCGGGTGCAGGCGGGGGACCGCATCGGCCTGGTGGGCCGCAACGGCGCGGGCAAGACCACCACCATGCGCATCCTGGCGGGGGAGACGCAGCCCTACGGCGGCTCGGTGACCGTCTCCGGGGAGGTGGGCTACCTGCCGCAGGACTCCCGGGAGGGCAACATCGAGCAGACGGCCCGGGATCGCGTGCTCTCCGCGCGCGGGCTGGATCGCATCCGCGCCTCCATGATCCGCCAGCAGGAGATCATGGAGGGCGGGGACGAGGCCGCGCGCGACAAGGCCATCGGTAAGTACTCCCGGCTGGAGGAGCAGTACCACGCCCTGGGCGGCTACGAGGCGGACTCCGAGGCCGCCCAGATCTGCGACAACCTGGGCCTGCCCGCCCGCATCCTGGACCAGCGGCTTCACACCCTTTCCGGCGGCCAGCGCCGCCGCGTGGAGCTGGCCCAGATCCTCTTTGCCGCCACGGCGGGCTCGGGCAAGTCGGCCACCACGCTGCTGCTCGACGAGCCCACCAACCACCTGGACGCGGACTCGATCACCTGGCTGCGCGGCTTCCTGCGCAAGCACGAGGGCGGGCTCATCATGATCTCGCACGACGTGGAGCTGCTGGACGACGTGTGCAACAAGATCTGGTACCTTGACGCCGTGCGCGCCGAGGCCGACGTGTACAACATGGGCTTTAGCAAGTACAAGGACGCCCGCGCCCTGGACGAGGCGCGGCGGCGGCGCGAGCGCGCCAACGCGGAGAAGCGCGCCTCCGCGCTGCGCACCCAGGCGGAGAAGCTCGGCGCCAAGGCCACCAAGGCCAAGGCGGCCAAGCAGATGGCCGCCCGCGCCGAGCGGATGATCGACGCCCTCGACGAGGTGCGGGTGGCGGACAAGGTCGCGCACATCTCCTTCCCGGAGCCCGCCCCGTGCGGCAAGACCCCCATGTTCGCCAAGGGGCTGACCAAGATGTACGGCTCCCTGGAGGTGTTCGCGGGCATCGACCTGGCCATCGACAAGGGCTCCCGGGTGGTGGTGCTGGGCTTCAACGGCGCGGGCAAGACCACCCTGCTCAAGCTGCTGGCCGGGGTGGAGCGCACCGACGGCGAGGGGGGCATCGTCACCGGGCACGGCCTCAAGGTGGGCTACTTCGCCCAGGAGCACGACACGATCGACCCCGCCAAGAGCGTCTGGCAGAACACCATCGACGCCTGCCCGGAGGCGGGCGAGCAGGACCTGCGCGGCCTGCTCGGGGCCTTCATGTTCTCCGGGGAGAAGCTGGAGCAGCCCGCGGGCACCCTCTCCGGCGGCGAAAAGACCCGGCTGGCCCTGGCCACCCTGGTCTCCTCCCGGGCCAACGTGCTGCTGCTCGACGAGCCCACCAACAACCTCGATCCCATCTCCCGCGAGCAGGTGCTCGACGCCCTGCGGTCCTACACGGGCGCGGTGGTGCTGGTCACCCACGACCCGGGCGCCGTGCGCGCCCTGGAGCCGGAGCGGGTGATCGTGCTGCCGGATGGCACCGAGGATCTCTGGGGCGACGAGTACATGGAGATCGTGGAGCTGGCGTAGCGGTACCCCTAGCGCGGCGCGGGGGCGTCGATCGTGGAGTGGTAGCGGTGGTCCCGCATGAAGAGCACCGCCACCAGCCCGAGGGCGGCCATCGCCACCACGTACCAGGGAAACACCCACCCGGCGCCCGCGTCCTTGAGCCCGAGGGCCACGTACTCCGCGGAGCCGCCGAACAGCGAGTTGGCGATGGCGTAGGTAAAGCCCACGCCCAGGCCGCGCACGTGCGCGGGGAACATCTCCGCCTTGACGATGCCCGAGACCGAGGTATAAAAGCTCAGGAAGAACATCGCCACCAGGATCGCCCCCGCGCAGGCCCACAGGGAGGCCTGACCCTGGAGGAAGCCGAAGAGGGGAACCGGGAGCGCCATCATGCCCAGGGCGAAAACCAGCATGGAGTTCTTGCGCCCGATCCTATCCGAGAGCGCCCCGACGGCGGGCTGGATCACCATGAACGCCAGCAGGCAGAGCGTCATCGCGTCCGCCACGTCCGCCTTGGCGAAGCCGCCGGTGTTGATCAGGTACTTCTGCATGTACGTGGTGAAGGTGTAGAAGGCCAGGGAGCCCGCCGCCGTGATCCCCAGGACCACGAGGAAGGGGCGGGGGTAGCCCACCAGGATCTCCAGGAAGGAGCCCGCCGAGGCGTCCTCCCGGCTCTCCCGGGAGGTGGTCTCGTGCAGGTGCGAGCGCAGCCACAGCGCCACCACGGCCGCGCAGGCCCCGATCACGAAGGGCAGGCGCCACCAGCCGCCCGCGATCTGCTCCTCGCTGAGGAAGGAGGTCATGGTCACCGCCAGCAGGCTCGCCAGGAGCTGCCCGCCGATGAGGGTGACGTACTGGAAGCTGGAGAAGAAACCCCGGCGCCCCGGGGTGGCCACCTCGGACATGTAGGTGGCGGTGGAGCCGTATTCCCCGCCCACGGAGATGCCCTGCAGGCAGCGCACCACGAGCAGCAGCACCGGGGCCCAGGTGCCCACCGTCTCCGCCGTGGGCAGCGCCGCCATCATCAGCGAGCCCGCGCACATGAGGAGGATGGCGATGAGCATGGACCGCTTCCTGCCGTGGCGGTCCGCGATCCGGCCAAAGAGGTATCCCCCGATGGGCCGCATGAGAAAGCCCGCGAAGAACACCGCCGCGGACCTCAGCAGCGCCCCCGTCTCCCCGGTGCCGGTGAAGAACTTGTCCGCGAAGTAGACGCTGAAGAAGGCGTAGATATAAAAGTCGAACCACTCGACGAGGTTGCCGCTGGAGGCGGCAACGATCGTGCGGGCGGTGCCCAGCGTGGATCTCTTCTCGGGCGCTGCGGCGCTCATGGTCACGCTCCCTTCGCTTAAGAAAAACAGAGGCGACCCTGAGCATATCCCCCTTAGTTATCCAGGTCACCCCGGACGACGCGCGCCGCCTCCACGAGGTTGCGCAGCGTGGCCGTGGTCTCCTCCCAGCCTCGGGTCTTGAGCCCGCAGTCCGGGTTCACCCACACCTGCTGGGGATCCAGCGCCCCCACGGCCACGCGCAGCAGCTCCACGATCTCCTCGGTGGAGGGCACGCGGGCGGAGTGGATGTCCCACACGCCGGGGCCCAGGCCCCGGTGGAAGCCGTGCTCGGCCACGGCGGGCAGCACCTTGAGCTTGGAGCGCGAGGCCTCGATGGAGGTCACGTCCGCGTCCAGGCGGTCGATGGCGTCCACGATGGTGGCAAAGTCCGAGTAGCACAGGTGGGTGTGGATGCTGGTGGACTCGGCGGCCCCGGCGGTGGCCAGGCGGAAGGCGCCCACGGACCACTCCAGGTACTCCTCCCGGTCCTCCTCGCGCAGGGGAAGCAGCTCGCGGATGGCGGGCTCGTCCACCTGGATGATCCCGATCCCGGCGGCCTCCAGGTCGCCCACCTCGGCGCGCAGCGCGAGGCCGAGCTGATCCGCCACCTCGCCCCAGGGGATGTCCTCGCGCACGAAGGACCACGCCATGATGGTCACCGGCCCGGTGAGCATGCCCTTGACCGGGCGGCTGGTCAGCGACTGCGCGTAGCGCGACCACTCCACGGTGATGGCCTCCGGGCGGGTGACGTCGCCCCACAGGATCGAGGGGCGGGTGCACCGCGAGCCGTAGGACTGCACCCAGCCGTGCACGGTGGTGGCAAAGCCCTCGAAGTTCTCCGCGAAGTACTGCACCATGTCGTTGCGCTCCGCCTCGCCGTGCACCAGCACGTCCAGGCCGATCTCCTCCTGCGCCCGGATGACCTCCGCGATCTCCTTTTTCATCGCGTCCTCGTAGGCGCGATCGTCGATCTTGCCGCCGCGGTGCGCGGCGCGGGCACGGCGGATCTCGTCGGTCTGGGGGAAGGAGCCGATGGTGGTGGTGGGCAGCACCGGCAGGCCCAGCGCCGCGTCCTGGGCCGCGTGGCGGGCGGCGGCGTCGCCGCGCGTGCGCTGCTCCTCGGTGACCCCGGCCACGGCCCGGCGCACCTCGCTCCTTTCCACGCCGGGGTGGGCCCGGCGGGAGGCCGCCGCCGCGCGCGCCTCCTCCAGCTCGGCGGCGATGGCCTCGTCCCCCTCGGCCAGGCCGCGCGCCAGCGTGGCCACCTCGCGCACCTTCTGGTCCGCGAAGGACAGCCACGAGCGCAGCTCCTCATCGAGCTGGGTCTCGCGCTCCACGTCGTGCGGGACGTGCTGGAGCGAGGTGGAGGTGGTCACGGACACCGCCACGGACTCGCCCAGCCCCTCCTTGATCCCGCGCAGCACGGCCAGGGCCGCGTCGAGGTCCGCGCGCCAGATGTTACGCCCGGAGACCACGCCCACGCCCAGGGTCCTTCCGGCGAGGGACTGCCCCCAGCGCCCCAGCTCCCGCGCGCCGGGAACCGCGCCGCGCACGGCGTCGATGATCACGGCCTGCACGTCCGTCTCCGCCAGCGCGTCCACGGCGTCGAAGGCGTGCCCGTAGGTCAGCGCCACCGCAATCTGGGGGGCGTCCGGCGTGGCCAGGGCGGTGTAGGCGGTGCGCAGCGCCGCCAGCAGCGCGGAGCGCTCCTGCGGGGTGCGGTGGCGGTCGGTGACCAGGGCGGGCTCGTCGAGCTGCACCCACCGCGCCCCGGCCGCCTTCAGCTCGCTCAGGTACCGCGCGTACACCGGCAGCAGGTCCGCCAGGCGATCCAGGGGGTTGTAACCCTCCGGCGCCTCCTCGCTGGCCTTGGCCAGGGCGAGGAAGGTCACCGGGCCCACGATCACGGGCCGCGCGCCCAGCCGGGCCGCCGCGATGCGCGGGGAGCCGAGCCACTCGAACTCGGTCTCCGGGCCGATCTCCGGCACGAGGTAGTGGTAGTTGGAGTCGAACCACTTGGTCAGCTCGAGGGCGGGGCGATCGCCCTGCCCGCGCGCCACCGTGAACTGGGCGCGCAGCGCCTCCTCGGAGTCGGGGTCCTGGGCCCGCGCCAGGGCCTCGCGCTCCGCGGCAAACCGGGAGGGCAGGGCGCCGGTGGCGATGGCGACGTCGAGCACCTGGTCGTAGTAGCTAAAGTCCTCCGGGACGGCCGACTCCTCGGTCAGGCCGAGCCCGCGCAGCCGCTCGGTGCGGGCGGCGCGCAGCCGCTCGGCGGTCTCGGCGGGGTCGCCGCCGCGTCCGGACCAGAAGGACTCCAGGGCGCGCTTGAGTTCGCGGTTCGCGCCGATGCGCGGGTAGCCCAGCACGGTGGCGGAGGGA
Organism: Corynebacterium mastitidis DSM 44356; assembly: GCF_000375365.1. Taxonomy (GTDB): domain Bacteria; phylum Actinomycetota; class Actinomycetes; order Mycobacteriales; family Mycobacteriaceae; genus Corynebacterium; species Corynebacterium mastitidis. The sequence goes on from NZ_AQXB01000006.1 coordinate 112,803, forward strand.
AAGACGGTCATGATGGTCAAAACCTTTCTCTTTGAGGGGTGAGGTCAGTAGTAGCTCGGGGTCATGCGGTGCAGGGCGAGGGAGACGAGCTCCGTGTCCACCGCCGGGTCGCGCGGCGCGCGCGGCCCGGCGGTCCTGCCCAGATACCCCGAGGCCCGGAGGTACTCCAGGATGTCCAGGGTGGGGCGCGGACGGTTGAAGGTATAGAGGTGGATGCCGGGCGCCCCGGCGTCCAGCACCCCTCCGATGAGGTCCACGGTGGCGCTCAAGGTGTCGCGCACCAGGCGGTCCGGGCTGGTGGCCTGGGTGAAGATCCGCTCGATGCGCTTGGGCACGGGGATGCCCGCCAGCCTTTCCATGGCGCGCAGGCGGTTGAGGTCGTGCAGGGGCATGATGCCGGGCACGATCGGCAGCCTGGAGCCCACCATGCGCAGCTCCCGGACCATGGAGGCGTAGTCCTCCTCGGAGTAAAAGACCTGCGTGATCGCGTAGTCCGCGCCCGCGGCCTCCTTTTCCGCCAGCGCCGCGATGTCGTTGGCCCGCGCCCGGCCCCCGGTGGCGGGGTAGGCCGCCACCGCGATGGAGACGTAGTCCTCCGGCCGGGCGGCGGTGGCCGCGCCCGCGCCGTTGTACCCGCGCCCCACACCCAGGGGGAGTTCCTGCGCCGCCACCTCGCGGATCAGGCGCACGAGGTCCACCGCGCGGGCGGGCTCGTCCGCCGGGGGGCGGTAGTCCGGGTCCCCGCCGGGGGGATCGCCGCGCAGCGCCAGGAAGTCGCGGACCCCGGCGCGCAGCAGCAGGCGCACGAGGAGGGTGAGCTCCGCCCGCGTGGAGCCCAGGCAGGTCAGGTGCGCCACGGCGGGCAGATCCCGGTGCCGGTCCAGGACGTTGAGCAGCACCTGCACGGAGCGGTCGCGGGTGTCGGTGCGCTTTCCTGCGGCCCCGTAGGTCACGGAGACGTAGTCCGGGGCGGTGTCGATGAGGCGGCTGATGCCCGCCCACACCCCGGACCCTCGGGAGGGGTTGCGGGGCGGGTACAGCTCGAAGGACACGGTGGGGGTGTCCGTGGGTACGCCGGGGCGGTACCCGGCGTACAGGTGTGCAGTAGACATGGGTTACTCCCTATCGAACCTGGCTGTAGCACCCTTCCAGGGCTCTGGGGGTTGCTGCGGCGTCGTAGAGCCGGGTCTCTCGGCCGCTCTGAATAGGTTGCTGACCAGCCTAGGAGACAAGACAGACCGTGCGGTACATTCCGCGCAAACTTCCGGCATTGACGCAGGTCACCATGTGAAAATAAATACCCATCCCCCCGCGCGGGGTAACGCCCGCCCGCGGCGCGGCGATGGGTAGAGTATCTGTGTAACAATCTGATAAATGCTCCAATTTTGGTGACAAAATAACCTCGGGCCTAGTATGGTTTCAGCGGATTTCCGATTAACATGAGCACCATCCGCCCCATAGGTTTCATGTCGTGAAAGCAGAGGAAGAATAAATGAGCGTCCGTTCCCTGTCTCGGCGCGCGCTGTTCGCCGCGTCCGCCGTCGCCCTCTCGCTGGGACTCAGCGCCGTCCCCGCCACCGCGTCCCCCAACGCCCTCGTGGGCTTCGGCGACTCCGTCATGGCCAACCCCCGCCTCCTCGATCACCTCTCCGCGGGCCTGCCCATCCCGGAGGAGCAGAAGCACAACGTGCACAACCACTGCGCCTCCGACCCCAACGGCATGGTCAAGCAGGTGGCGCGCCTCAAGGGCATGGAGGCCCACGACTACTCCTGCCCGGGGGCCTCGGTGTCCACCGGCGGCAAGCGCATCTCCGCGCAGATCGACGACGCCATCGCGCAGGGCGCGCTCGACGGCGCCACCCGCGAGGTGCTCATCCAGGTGGGCTTCAACGACACCTACCTCAACATGGCCGACCGCAAGGCCCCCGAGGAGATCCACCGCGCCTACGTGGCGGCCCTGACCGAGCAGATAGGCCGCATCCGCCAGGCCGCGCCCCAGGCCGCCATCCGCGTCCTGGGCTACCCCTCCATCTCGGACAACGTGGGCACCTGCCTGCTCCAGCTCGGCAACAACATCCACTCCTTCGAGGGCGTGCCGCTGACCACGGACCTGGAGAACATGGCGGAGGCGATGAACCGCGACGCCGCCGCCCAGGCCGGGGTGCAGTACGTGGACCTGCGCGCGGCCTCCCTGGGGCACGGGATGTGCGCCCCCGACGGCGAGCGCTGGTACGGCGCCGCCATCGACCTCGGCCAGCCCCGCAACGTCCCCATCCACATGACGGACCTGGGCGTGGCCAGGATCTCGGAAATCGTCGCAGCCAGCTAAGAGGTACCGCATGTCCGCACTTTTCAGCATGGAACAGCCCGTCGCGCTGTCCGTCCCCGCCCGCGAGCAGGCGAGGTCCTTCGCCCACGCGGTGCCCCACATCCTCCGCGCCGGCATGCTCAGCATGCGCACCCCCGGCGACGCCGCCAACTGGGCGCGCTGCTACGCCCGCTGGGGCTTTTCCGTGGGCACCTTCCTCGACACCGCGGCCCACTACTGCCCGCAGCGCACCGCGATCATCGACGACATCGGCTCCATCTCCTACGCCGAGCTGCACCACGAGGCGCTGCGCCTGGCCTCCGCCCTCCAGCTCAGGGGCGTGCGGCGCGGAGCCCAGGTGGCCATCGTGGCCCGCAACAGCCGCGTGACCCCCATGACGCTGGCCGCCTGCACCTACCTGGGCGCGGTGCCCATGATCATCAACCCCGGCTCCTCCGCGCAGCAGATCTCCCGCACCATCACGGACTACGGCGCCGCCGCGCTGATCGCGGACGCGGAGTTCATCCCGGCCCTGGATGTGGGCGAGATCCCCGTGATCGCCGCCTACGGCGACGCCAGCGCCCTCGGGGTGATCGGCTACGCGGAGGCCATCGCGGAGGCGCCCGCGCCGGACCTGAAGTTCCGCCCCGGGCAGAGCCCCACCGTCATCATGTCCTCCGGCACCACGGGAACCCCCAAGGGCGTGGTGCGCGGGGTGCCCAAGTCTCCGGCGGTGGCGGCCAGCCTGCTGCCCAAGATCCCCTGGCGGCGCGAGGGGATCATCCAGATGACCTGCTCCACCTACCACGCCTGGGGCTGGCTGAACGTCAACCTGGCCTTTGCCACCAAGTCCACCACCATCATGCGGCGCGTGTTCGACCCCCGCCAGGCCGTGGAGGATTGCCTGCGCTACGGCGTGACCGGCATCCTCTCCGCCGCGGTGTTCCTCCGCGACTTCGAGAAGGCCCTGGCGGCCCTGCCGGAGGACAAGCAGCGCTCGCTGCGGCCCCCGGAGTTCATCGCCTCCTCGGGCAACGCCATCCCGCCCACACTCATCCAGGCCCTGCACGCCCGCTTCGGCCCGGTGGTGTGCAACTTCTACGGCTCCACCGAGCACGGGCCCGTGGCCTCCGCCAGCGGCCCGGAGCTGGCGGCCGATCCCAGCCGGGCGGGCACCGTGGCCCCCGGCGTGCGCATCGCGCTGTACAAGGAGGACGGCACCCTGGCCGGGCCGGGGGAGCGGGGCGTGATCTACAGCTCCAACTCCGAGTCCATGATCGGCTACCTCTCCCGCCGCGACGCGGTGGACGTGCGCGACCACATGCTCAGCACCGGGGACTACGGGCACTTCGACGCCGAGGGCTTCCTCCACGTCCACGGGCGCTGCGACGACATGGTCATCAAGGGCGGGGAGAACGTGTACCCGCGCGAGGTGGAGGACTTCCTGCTGCGGCAAGAGGGCATCGCGGACGTCTTTGTGCGCGGCGTGCGCAACGACATCATCGCCCGCCTCGACGCCTACATCGTGCGCGAGGACACCGCCGCGGGCAGGGCCCTGACCGAGGAGGCGGTGCGCGACCTGGTGCGCACCAGCCTGGCCCAGCACAACATCCCGGACTTCATCTGCTGGATGGACTCGCTGCCGCGCAACGACGCCGGGAAGGTCGTGCCCCGCAGCCTCCCGCAGCCCGACTAGTTGCGGAAGCCGTGCACCGGCGCGGGGATGAAGCCCCCGCGCCGGACGAAGCCCTCGGAGGGCACCTCGTTCACCTCGATGACGGGGGCGTAGCCCAGCAGGCCGCCAAAGTTCACCTCCTCGCCGGGCCGGGTCCCCGGCACCGGAATCACCCGCACGGCGGTGGTCTTATGGTTCATCACCCCGATGGCGGCCTCGTCCGCGATCATCGCGGAGATCGTCTCCGCCGGGGTGTCCCCGGGGATCGCGATCATGTCCAGCCCCACGGAGCAGATGGCCGTCATGGCCTCCAGCTTGTCGATGGAGATCGCCCCCGAGCGCACCGCGTCGATCATGCCCTTGTCCTCGGACACGGGGATGAAGGACCCGGAGAGCCCGCCCACCCGCGAGCAGGCCATCATGCCGCCTTTCTTCACGGCGTCGTTGAGCAGCGCCAGGGCCGCAGTGGTGCCGTGGGTGCCCACCTGGCCCAGGCCCATGTTCTCCAGGATGTGCGCCACGGAGTCGCCCAGCTCGGCGGTGGGGGCGAGGGAGAGGTCCACGATGCCAAAGGGCGCCCCCAGGCGCTGCGCGGCCATCGCGCCCACGAGCTGACCGGTGCGGGTGATCTTGAAGGCCGCCTTCTTGATCTCCTCGGCCACCTGGTCCAGGCTGGCCCCCTCCAGGGGGCCCAGCGCGCGGCCCACCACGCCGGGGCCGGAGACCCCCACGGAGACCACGCAGTCCGGCTCCTCCACGCCGTGGAAGGCCCCGGCCATGAAGGGGTTATCGCCCACGGCGTTGGCAAACACCACGAGCTTTGCGCAGGCGATCGCGGCCCGGTCCGCCGTGGCCCGGGCGGCGTCCTTGATGGCCGCGCCGAGGTCGGCCACCGCGTCCATGTTGATCCCGGCCCGGGAGGAGGCCACGTTGACCGAGGAGCAGACCACCTCGGTCTGGCTGAGCGCCTCCGGCAGCGAGGCGATGAGGCGGGCGTCCGCGGCCGTGGCCCCCTTTTCCACCAGGGCGGAGTAGCCGCCGATGAAGTTCACGCCCACCTCGGTGGCGGCGCGGTCGAGCGCCCGGGCCAGGTCCGCCGGGTTGCCCTCCAGGCCGCCGCACAGCAGGGCCACGGGGGTGACGCTGATGCGCTTGTTCACGATGGGGATGCCCAGCTCCGCCTCGATGCCCTCGCACACCTCCACCAGGCGGGCCGCCTGGCGGGTCACGCGCTCGTAGACGGCCTGGGCGGTCTCCGCCATCGTGGAGCGGCGGCACTCCAGCAGGGAGATGCCCATGGTGACGGTGCGGATGTCCAGGCGGTACTTCTCGATCATCTCGATGGTGTCAAGCACCGAACGGGGATTAAACACGGCCTTACACCTCGTTTACGGCGCTAAACAGCGCCTCCGACTGCAACCGGATGGTCAGGCCCTGTGCCTTTTCCACCTCCGCCATCCGCTGCTGGATCGCGGCGATACCGTGGCGGGATTCGTCAAACTCCACCCGCAGGATCATGGTGAACCATTTGTCCATGAGGGTCTGGGAAACGTCCAGGATGTTGATGTCGTGGCGGGCGAGGGCGGAGGTCACCGCAGCGATGATCCCGGTGTGGTCCTCGCCGGTGACGGTCATGATGGCATACATACCTTGTCAGTGTAATCGGGGGTATGCTCGCTGCGCCGCAGGCAGTAGTCCACGAAGCGCCCCAGCACCCGGTGGGCGTGGCCGGTGTCCACCGCGTGCAGGGATTCCACGATGGAGTCGTACTCCTCCTCGTCGAAGTACCCGTGGTGGCGGTAGAAGTCCATGCGCCGCGCCATGGCGGGCGGGTCCATCTCCGGGTGAAACTGGGTGGCCCACGTGTGCCCGCCCACCCGCAGCGCCTGGACGGGGCAGGAGGGCCCGGAGGCCAGCACCGCCGCCCGGGCGGGCAGCGAGAGCACGCACTCGGTGTGGCCGGTCAGCGCGGGGAATACGGCGGGCAGGCCGCCGAAGATGGGGTCGCGCCGCCCCTCCGGGGTGACCTCCACCCGGGTCCGGCCCGCCCGCTCGGCGTGGTCGTGGCCGAGGCTTCCGCCCACGGCGCGGGCGATGAGCCCGGTGCCAAAGCAGGTGAAGAACACCGGCGCGGGGCCGTCGATGAGCACGGTCAGCTCGCGCACCACGTGGCGCTGCCAGGCGCCGGGGTCGGGGTCGGTCATGTTCAGGGAGCTGCCGCCCACAAACACCCCGGCGTAGCGGTCCAGCGGGCCCACGCCCGCCGCCGGGGAGCCGAGAACCCGCTGCTCCAGCCGCTCGGGCCGAAGCCCGGTGGCGCGCAGGAAGTCCCGGTATTCCAGGGCCGCCACGGCCTCGTTCTGGCGCAGGGAAAGCAGCAGGAATAAAGACATACCGCTTAGTCTATATCATCCCGGGGATAATATGAACTAAGCGGTCTATTTGGTCTTGCGCACGGAGTCCTCAACGAGGTCGAGCATCCGGGCCAGCCCCTCCACCGGCTGGCCCAGGGCCAGCCGCGAGATGAGGCCCTCCATCACCGTTTCCAGGTAGATGATGAGCACCTCCACGGGGACGTCCGTGCGCATGCGATCCTGCTGCGCGTTGCGCTGCAGGCGCGAGCGCACGGCGCGATCCAGCACCCGCTGGTGTTCCCGCCAGCGGGACCGGAAGGAGGCGTCCGTGCGCAGCATCCTCACGATTTCCAGCCGGGTGGCCAGCCAGTCGTGCCGCTCCGGGTGATCCAGGATGTCCCGCATCACCTCCACCAGCCCCTCGGCGGCCACCACGTCCGCCTGCCGCTCGGCGTCCTCGCGGGCGATGGCGAGGAAGAGCGACTCCTTATCACCGAAGTGATGAAAGATCGCCCCCCGCGACTTGCCGGTGGCCGCCTCCAGGCGGCGCACCGTCGCGCCCTCGTAGCCGAACTCGCCGAAGCATCGGCGCGCCCCCTCGAGAATCTCGTGGCGGCGGCGCTCCAGCTCCGCTTGGCTAACGACGGGCACGATGCGCGGCTACTCGGCTACTGGGCCTTGGCCATGGAGCGCAGCACGTACTGGAGGATGCCGCCGTGGCGGTAGTAGTCCGCCTCGCCGGGGGTGTCGATGCGCACCTTGGCGTCGAACTCCACCGTCTCGCCGCTGTTCTTGGTGGCGGTGACGTGCACCGTCTCCGGGATGCCCGCGGACTCGTCGTTCAGGGCGGTGATGCCCGTGATGTCAAAGACCTCGGTGCCGTCCAGGCCCAGGGACTCGTGGGAGGAGCCCTCGGGGAACTGCAGCGGGATCACGCCCATGCCGATGAGGTTGGAGCGGTGGATGCGCTCGAAGGACTCGGTGATCACCGCGCGCACGCCCAGCAGGTTCGTGCCCTTGGCCGCCCAGTCGCGGGAGGACCCGGTGCCGTACTCCTTGCCCGCGATGACCACCAGCGGGGTGCCCGCGGCCTTGTAGTTCTGGCAGGCGTCGAAGATGAAGGACTGCGGGCCGCCGTCCTGGGTGAAGTCGCGGGTGTAGCCGCCCTGCACGTCCACGAGCTGGTTCTGCAGGCGGATGTTGGCGAAGGTGCCGCGCATCATCACCTCGTGGTTGCCGCGGCGCGAGCCCAGGGAGTTGTAGTCCTGGCGCTCCACGCCACGGGAATCCAGGTACTGCGCCGCCGGGGTGCCCGGCTTGATGGCGGAGGCGGGGGAGATGTGGTCCGTGGTCACGGAGTCGCCCAGCTTGGCCAGCACGCGGGCGCCGTGGATGTCCTCCACCGGGGCGGGCTCGGTGGGCATGCCGTCGAAGTAGGGCGCCTTGCGGATGTAGGTGGAGTCCTCGTCCCACTCGAAGGTCTTGCCGGTGGGCACGTCCAGGCTCTGCCACTGCTCGTCGCCCTTGAACACGTCCGCGTAGTCCTCCACGTACATCTCGCGGGTGATGCACTCCGCGATGGTGGACTCGATCTCCTCGGTGGAGGGCCAGATGTCCTTGAGGTAGACGTCGTTGCCGTCCTGGTCCTGGCCCAGCGGCTGGGTCTCAAAGTCGAAGTCCATGGTGCCCGCGATGGCGTAGGCGATGACCATGATCGGGGAGGCCAGGTAGTTCATCTTCACGTCGGGGGAGATGCGGCCCTCGAAGTTGCGGTTGCCGGAGAGCACCGCGGTGGCGGTGAGGTCGTTCTCGTTGATCGCCTCGGAGACCTCCTCCGGCAGCGGGCCGGAGTTGCCGATGCAGGAGGTGCAGCCGAAGCCGGAGAGGTAGAAGCCCAGGGCCTCCAGGTCCTTCCACAGGTCGGCGCGCTTGAAGTAGCCGTCCACCACCTGGGAGCCCGGGGCGCAGATCGTCTTGACCCACGGCTTGGACTTCAGGCCCTTGGCCGCCGCCTTGCGGGCGATGAGGCCCGCGCCCACCATCACGGAGGGGTTGGAGGTGTTGGTGCAGGAGGTGATGGAGGCGATGGCCACCATGCCGTGGTCCACGGTGTAGTGCCCGCCGTTGGGGGACTGCACCACCACGGGCTTGGACTGGCGGCCCTTGGCGCCCAGCGCGGCGGACTCGCCGTGGCCGCGCGGGGAGGAGTTGTATCCGGCCACCAGGGCCTCCGGGGCGTCCTCCGCCTCGCCCTCGCCCTCCATGCGGGCGCCGGCGGGGGAGTCGTCCTCGCAGATGGGGTCATTGGTGAAGGAGCCGAGCTGCTCGCGGAAGGTCTGCTTGGAGTCCGTCAGCAGGATGCGGTCCTGGGGGCGCTTGGGGCCCGCGATGGAGGGCACCACGGTGGACAGGTCCAGCTCGAGGTACTCGGAGTACTCGGCCTCGGGGGCGTCCTGCTCCAGCCACATGCCCTGCGCCTTGGCGTAGGCCTCCACGCGCTCGACCTGCTCCTCGGGGCGGCCGGTCAAGCGCAGGTAGTTGACGGTCTCCTCGTCGATCGGGAAGATCGCGCAGGTGGAGCCGAACTCCGGGGACATGTTGCCGATGGTGGCGCGGTTGGCCAGCGGCACGGACTTCACGCCGTTGCCGTAGAACTCCACGAACTTCTGCACCACGCCGTGCTTGCGCAGCATGTCCGTGATGGTGAGCACCACGTCGGTGGCGGTCACGCCCACCGGGATCTCGCCGGTGAGCTTGAAGCCCACCACCTTGGGGATCAGCATGGACACCGGCTGGCCCAGCATGGCCGCCTCGGCCTCGATGCCGCCCACGCCCCAGCCCAGGATGCCCAGGCCGTTTTCCATGGTGGTGTGGGAGTCCGTGCCGATGCAGGTATCCGGGTAGGCCACGCCCTCGTTGTCAAACACCACGCGGGAGAGGTACTCGATGTTCACCTGGTGCACGATGCCGGTTCCCGGGGGCACCACGCGGAAGTTGGAGAAGTTCTCCGAGCCCCAGCGCAGGAACTGGTAGCGCTCCTCGTTGCGCTGGTACTCGATCTCCACGTTCTTGGCCAGTGCCTCCGGGCCGCCGAAGGCCTCCACGATCACGGAGTGGTCGATCACCATCTCCGCCGGGTTGAGCGGGTTGACCTGGTCCGGGTCGCCGCCCAGGGCGGTGACGGCCTCGCGCATCGTCGCCAGGTCCACCACGCAGGGCACGCCCGTGAAGTCCTGCATGAGCACGCGGGCGGGGGTGAACTGAATCTCGGTGGAGGGCTCGGCCTTGGGGTCCCAGTTCGCGATGGCGCGAATGTGCTCCTCGGTGACGTTCTTGCCGTCCTCGGTGCGCAGCAGGTTCTCGCCGAGCACCTTGAGGGAATAGGGCAGCTTCTCCATGCCCGCTACGGCATCGAGGGCAAAGTAGTCGTATTCTTTCTCGCCAACCTTGAGCTTCCGCTTGGCGTCAAAGGAATTCTTGCTTTCCATCACAGTGAGCTCCACTTCCTAACGGGTTGAGAATAAGGCTCGTCGCCGGAGCCGGAGTCCGGCGTTGTCACGAGGCTCGTCCACGAGTCTACTATCCGGCCCCGGCCGGTCCTCGTTTCACAGCATCATAACAGTACGGCCGTTCTGTTGATGAACGCCGCGCCCCGCGCCACCCCCGCTAGAATGAGGGGCGATTCGGCGCCCGCACGGGCCCGGCGGCGCTTTAAGGAGGCAGCATGGTTCCGACCGACGTCGACCTCGCAGCCCTCGAGGAGCAGCTCGGGGAGCGGGGAGTGGCCACCACGGGGCACGTCAGCCCCGAGTGGCGCGACGCGATGGCCCGGGCCGTGGACGACGCCGAGCGCGCGGGCGAGGGCACCTTCGGCGTGGCCATCCTGCACTTCATGCCCGCCCACGCGGCCGATCTGCGCGACGTGGCCCAGGAGCTGCACGAGGCCACCGGCATCGAGACCGTGCTCGTGCGCGCCCCGCAGTCCGGGGCGGCGGTCAGCTCCCGCTACCCGCGCAACGACCTCGAGCGCGCCCAGGACGCCTTCCTCGGCACCCGGGACTACGTGACCGCCGTCCGGGAGTTCCCCGAGCACCTCGACGCCACCCCGATCCCCTGGACGCCGGTGGGGCTGAGCGTGGTGCTGCTGTGCACCCTCGCCTCGCTCGCGGGCAGGCTCGCCGTCAAGAGATAAAACTTGACCACGGGCAGCGACACGCAAGTTCGCCCAAATAGTGTTGCAAATCACTAAAAATCCCCGACCCCGGCATCCGCGCTGGCTGCGCGCGCACGGCCAGCCCCGCACACCTAGTCCTCGGCCTGTGAAAGTTGAAGCGGAAGAGACTTGAGGGGTGGGGGTGGCCTATGGTTTGACTATTGACTCGCGGGTCGGACGGGGCTGATTTCAAGTCCTGATTCTTGAGCGGTGAGGCGGTATTCGGGCACGTGGGGAAGCCTGCCGCGAATACTCCTCCCCTCGGATGTCCCGGCCCGCGCGTCGCCTCCGTGTCGAAACGCTTCACGGCAGCCGGTAAAGGTTGATTCCTTGACCACCGGCCCGAAGGGAGACTTTGTGGGAACAACCGCGTCGAGCACGACGTCCTTCACGCGCATGGCCAGGGCCAGCATCGCCACCGTGGTATGCGCCTGCTCGCTGTGCACCGCGCTCCCCGTGGCCGCGGCGCCCACCAACCCCAGCGATGACGACCTCGCCCGCGCCCAGGCCGCGCTCGAGACCGGGGCGGCCTCCGTGTCCGAGCTGGCCGGGCAGGTCACCTCCGCCCAGGAACGCCTCTCCGAGCTGGAACTCTCGATGGGCCAGTTACGCGAGGCCGTGAACAAGTCCCTCGTGGACCTGCACGACGCCCAGGGGACCGCGGAGCGCGCGCGTCAGGCCGCGGCCACCGCCAGGACGGAGCTCGGCCGCAGCCAGCAGGAGCTGGAAAAGGCGCAGAAAACCCTCAACGAGATCTCGCGCACCGCCTACCGGCGCGGCGCGTCCAGCCCCCTGGGGGCCGTCTCCGGGGAGACCACCTCCGAGGATTCCCTGGACCGCAGCACCTACCTGCGCACCAACGCGGAGAAGCAGCGCGCCGCCATCGAGTCGCTCGACCGCGCCCGCACCGTGACGGCCAACAAGGAATCCGAGCTGCGGCAGGCGCGCAACGTGGCCGAGCAGCGCGAGAGCGAGGCCACGGCCGCCCAGCAGTCCGCGCAGGCCGCCATCGAGGAGAACTCCCGGGCCCTCGCCGAGAGCTCCCAGGAGCACGATCGCCTCCTGCAGGAGCAGCGGTGGGCCCAGGCGCGGCTCGACGCCGCCAAGGGCAACGCGAGCAGCCTGCTGCAGCAGCGCGAGGAGTTCGAAAAGTACCAGGCCGAGGAGAAGGAGCGGCGGGCCCAGGAGCAGGCACGCCAGGCGGAGGAGGCCCGCAAGAAGGCGGAGAAGATCGCCGCCGAGCACGGCGCGCAGCAGCGGGCCGCCGCGGCGGCCGCGGCCGCGGTGGAAAGCCGCCAGCCGGTGCACGCGGAGCTGAACAACCCCTATCCCAGCGAGGAGGACGCCCAGCCCGCCGAGGTCGCGGAGATCCAGAACCCCGAGGCCACGGCGGGGGCGGGCGAGGCCGACGCCGCGGAGCAGACCGCCCCGGCGGCGCCCAGCACCGAGGAAGCGCCGGAGACGCCCACGCAGGAGCCGAGCAGCGAGGCCCCCACCACCCCCACGGCCACGGCCGAGGAACCCTCCTGGGAGGCCACCCCCGAGGTGGAGGCCGAGATCGAGGGCGACGCGGGCTACGCGGAGGAGACCACCCCCGAGGCCACGAGCGAGGCCGACGCGGAGGAAAGCACCCCCGCCGAGGAGGCGGTGACGGAGGAGCCCGTGGAGGAGGTCCTGGGCACCTCGGAGCTGTCCAGCTCCGCCAGCGGCGCGGCGCAGGGCTCGCGCTCGGAGATCATCGAGACGGTGATCGCCCGCGCGATGTCGCAGGTGGGCCAGCCCTACGCCTGGGGCGGCGGCACCGCCAGCGGCCCGAGCCAGGGCATCCGCGACGGCGGCGTGGCCGACTCCTACGGCGACTACAACAAGGTGGGCTTCGACTGCTCCGGCCTGGTGCTCTACGCCTTCGCCGGGGCGGGAATCTCCCTGCCGCACTACACCGGCTACCAGTACCAGCGCGGCACCCGCATCGATCCCAGCGAGATCCAGCGCGGCGACCTCATCTTCTACGGCCCCTCCGGCAACACCCACGTGGCGATCTACCTGGGCGACGGCCAGATGCTCGAGGCCCCGCAGTCCGGGTCCTACGTCCAGGTCTCCCCGGTGCGGTGGGCCGGGATGAGCCCCTACGCCGTGCGCATGGTGTAGATTTTGGCCCCCTTCTCTTTCGCGTCGTAGGCTGGACGGCATGAGCCCTGAGCAGCCCTACGATGCCCTTCTCGTTCTTTCCTTCGGCGGCCCGGAGGGACCGGAGGAGGTCGTTCCGTTCCTCGAAAACGTCACCAGGGGACGCGGCATCCCGCGCGAGCGCCTCAAGGTGGTGGGGGAGCACTACTTCCACTTCGACGGGATCAGCCCGCTCAACCGCCTCAACAAGGAGATCATCGCCAACGTGGAGGGGGAGCTGCGGCGGCGCGGGCTGGACCTGCCCGTTTACTTCGGAAACAGGAACTGGCACCCCTTCGGGGAGGCCACCGCCGAGCAGATGGCGGCGGACGGGGTGCGCAACGCGCTGGTGCTGAGCACCTCGGCGTGGGGCGGGTACTCCGGCTGCCGCCAGTACCACGAGGACATCCAGCGCATCCGCAAGCACCTTCAGGAGCGCGGCCTGCCCGCCGTGACCTTTACCAAGCTGCGGCAGTTCTACGATCACCCCAAGTTCGTCGCCGCCATGGCCGAGGCCCTACGGGAGGCGCACGCGCGCTTCGCCCCGGAGGATGCCGCGCGCACCATCTTCACCGCGCACTCGGTGCCCTTAAGCGCCAACGAGGCCGCGGGCGGCCCCGAGGACTCGGGCCTGTACGAGCGCCAGGTGGCCGAGGCCTCGCGCCTGGTGGCGCGGGCCGCCGGGATCGAGGACTACGACCTGGTGTGGCAGTCCCGGTCCGGCAGCCCGGCGATCCCCTGGCTGGAGCCGGACGTGGTGGACCACACCTGCCAGCTCCACGAGGAGCGCGGGATCAACAACATCGTAGTGTGCCCCATCGGCTTCATCTCCGATCACATGGAGGTGGTGTGGGACCTCGACACCGAGCTGCGCCAGGCCGTGGACGAGCGCGGCATGCGCATGGAGCGCACCCGCACCGCGGGCCCCACGGAGCTTTTTACCTCCATGGTGGTGGACCTGGTCGAGGAGCTGAGCCGCGGCCGCGCCCCGGAGGGCCTCGGCGGGGTCACGGTCAACGGCTGCACCGTCAACGGCGAGCCCTGCCACCCGGGGTGCTGTCAGCCGGCCAAGCGGCCCATCTCCCGCACCGCGTAATCCACCGCCGCCATCCGGGCCTCCCGGATGTAGCGCCACAGGCCGATCAGCTCGGGGTCGAGGCTGTGGTCGCCCACCCGATCCAGGAGGGTCTCGATGATGGCGGCCACCCGGTCCGCCCGGGCGATCAGCTTCGCCGCCCTGGGGGCGATCTCCGGCAGGCCGGGGGTCTCGTAGAAGTCGCTGAGCGTGCCCACCGTCAGCCTGGGGTCCGGCAGGGCGGACTCCCTGCGTCCCGCGGCCTCGATCAGGGCGGCGGCCCTGCGGGTGGCGTCCGCCAGGCGGAGGTCCGCCTCGCCGGGGGAGAGGTGCAGCGCCGCCGGGGGAGCGTCGATCTCGTGGCAGCGCCATCGGTCCTCGCCCTGCACCCCGATGAGCACCTGATAGGCCCCGCCCACCGGGATCACCAGGGCGCCGTGCTCGTCGGCCGGGTGCGGCAGCCCGCTGGGCTGGGCCGGGCCCGCGAGCACCAGGCGCACGGCGGGCTCCGGGCCGCGCAGGCGGGCCGTGGCCCGCAGGCGCTGCAGGACGTCCACGGAGCGCGGCTGGCGCAGGTCCACGAGGGCGTCGATCAGGGCGTCCGTGGACGCCCTGCCGTAGAGCCAGGCGGCCAGCCACAGGGCGGTGTGCTGGAGCGGGGAGTACACGTTGGGGCGGATAGGCATGATCCCAGTAGTGTAGGGCATCATGGCTATCAAGGACCCCTACGGCGGAGATATACTGTCCGGCCACGCCCGGCGCCAGCGCCCCTCCTACCCGGAGGTGCCCGCCCGCCCCGGCGAGGTGGTGGAGGTGCCCGCCCAGGACTTCGTGGGCGCCATCGTGGGCACGGAGCGGACCTACGACGGCGACTTCGTGCGCCTGGAGGATCGGCGCGGCACCCAGCGACTGTTCCACATGCGCCCCGGGGCCTTTCTCTACGAGGGCGAGCGGGTCAGCCTCACCCGCTACGTGCCACCCCGCGCCCCCGAACGCTCCAACTCCGGTTCGCGGCGCGTGCGCAACCTCGAGGCGAAGGTCGCGGCCCCCTCGCGGATCTGGGTGGAGGGCGTGCACGACGCCGCGATCGTGGAGAAGATCTGGGGCCACGACCTCCGCGTGGAGGGGGTGGTGGTGGAGTACCTCGAGGGGCTGGACCACCTGCCCGAGCGCCTCGAGGAGTTCCGGCCCGGGCCGGGCCGGAGGGTGGGGGTCCTGGCCGATCACCTGGTGGAGGGCTCCAAGGAGACGCGCCTGACCAGGCAGGTGGGCCCCCACGTGCTGGTCACCGGGCACCCGTACATCGACATCTGGGAGGCGGTCAAGCCGCAGCGCCTGGGGCTGCGGGCCTGGCCCACGGTGCCCTACGGGGAGGACTGGAAGACCGGCGTGTGCAGGCGGGTGGGATGGTCCGACCCCAAGGAGGGGTGGAGCCGGGTGTACGGGGCCGTGGGGTCGTTCCGGGACGTCGATTCCACGCTCATCGGGGCGGTGGAGCGCCTCGTGGACTTCGTCACCAATCCCGAGTTAAGTAAATCTGACCTCACCTAGCGGCGCCCTTTTCTGTAGGCTGGGGCCCGTGGAAATCATCGCTTGGTTCATCGCGGCCCTTGTCCTGGCGGGCCTGGAGCTGGCGGTGGGGGAGTTCACCCTTCTCATGCTCGGCGGCGGCGCGCTCGCCGCCAGCGGCACCGCCCTGCTCGGGGCGCCCCTGTGGGCTCAGGTGCTCGTCTTTTCCCTGGTCTCCCTCGCCCTGCTCTTCTTCGTCAAGCCCTTCCTGCGCCGCAGGATGCAGGTTCCCCTGGCGCTCGATACCTCGCCCGCCGCCCTGGTGGGACACGGGGCCGAGGTCATCGAGCCCGTGACCGCGAAGACCGGGCAGGTTCGGCTGGACGGCAGCATCTGGTCCGCCGCCGCGGCCGATCCCCACGCCTCGTACCGCGCGGGCGAGCACGTCACCGTGGTGCGCATCGACGGTCCCACCGCCATCGTCTGGAAGGAAGACTAAATGGAACCAGGGTTCCTCGTCCTCATCGTTCTCATCGCCTTCGTGGCCCTCTTCGTCATCAAGGCCATCGCCCTCATCCCCCAGGGGCAGGCCGCCGTGATCGAGCGGCTGGGCCGCTACACCCGGACCGTGGAGGGAGGACTCACGTTCCTCGTACCCTTCCTCGACCGGGTGCGCGCCCGGGTGGACACCCGCGAGCGCGTGGTGTCCTTCCCGCCCCAGGCGGTCATCACCCAGGACAACCTGACGGTGGCCATCGACACGGTGGTGACCTTTCAGATCAACGACCCCGCCCGCGCCATCTACGGGGTGGACAACTACATCGTGGGCGTGGAGCAGATCTCCGTGGCCACGCTGCGCGACGTCGTGGGCGGCATGACGCTGGAGGAGACGCTGACCTCCCGCGAGGTGATTAACCGCCGCCTGCGCGGCGAGCTGGACGCCGCCACCACCAAGTGGGGCCTGCGGATCAGCCGCGTGGAGCTCAAGGCCATCGACCCGCCGCCCTCCATCCAGCAGTCCATGGAGATGCAGATGAAGGCGGATCGGGAGAAGCGCGCCACCATCCTCAGCGCCGAGGGCCAGCGGGAGTCCGACATCAAGACCGCCGAGGGCGAGAAGCAGGCGCGCATCCTGGCCGCGGAGGGCGAGAAGCACGCCGCCATCCTGGCGGCGGAGGCCGACCGCCAGGCGGAGATCCTGCGCGCCGAGGGCCGCCGCGCCGCCCGCTACCTGGAGGCCCAGGGCGAGGCGCGCGCCATCCAGAAGGTGAACGCCGCCATCAAGTCCGCCAAGCTCACCCCCGAGGTGCTGGCCTACCAGTACCTGGAGAAGCTGCCCAAGATGGCCGAGGGCCAGGCCTCCACGATGTGGATGGTGCCCTCCCAGTTCGGGGACTCCCTGGAGCAGTTCGCCCGCGCCATGGCCAAGAAGGACGAGGAGGGCGTGTTCCGCTACGAGCCGCAGGCCGTGGACGCGGAGACCAAGGAGATGGCGGAGCCGGACAACACCGAGAGCTGGTTCTCCACGGAGTCCGACCCCGAGATCGCCGCCGCCGTGGCCGCCGCCAACGCGGTAGCCAACAAGCCCGTGGATCCCTCGCTCGCGGAGCTGGTGAAGCAGGAAGAAAACAAGACCGCCGAGGCGGAGGAGGCCTAGCCCTCCTAATCCCCGCCCTCTGCTGCGGCCGCCTGCCGCAGGAGGTTGACCGCAAGCTGCCACCCGGCGTTCTCCGCTTGCCACCCGGCGGCCTGCAGGCGCTGGGAGATCGCCTGCTTGGAGATGCCCAGCTCCGCGGCCGCCTCGTTCTGGGTGAGGCCGCCGCGCACCAGGGCCGTGGCCTCGCGCCCCTCCACCGTGCGCTTGGCCAGCACCTGCCCCACCAGGGCAAAGACGGCGGCTAAGTCCCCGGCCTCCGGGTGCTTTCCCACGCTGACCGTGCCGGGCCGGGCCGCCCGGCTGAGGCTGCCCGTGGCCTCCCCCAGGGCGCGGTCCCCGATGCCGACGCCGATGGCCCAGTCCCCGTCGGAGAGCAGCGCCATGACCACGTTGCACAGCGCCTCCGGCGTGTCCACCCGTGCGCGGATGTCCTCCACTCCCAGGTGCTCGAAGTCGCCCACCCCCTCGACGGTGCTCAGCGCCCGCGCGGAGCGGGCCACGAGGTCGGCGCGCCGCGTGGCGCGCCCGCGATACCGGGCGTGGAGGGCAAACATTCCTTCAGTCTAGCGCCTTAGCCGTCTAGGGCAAGGGCTTGACCGGGAGGCGTCGATCCAGCGCCAGCCCCGCCACGCCCAGCGCGGCGAGCAGGAGCATGGCGGCGAGCATCCGGGCGTCGAGGCCGGAGGCGAGGGAGTCCCCCAGAGCGACCACGGCGATGGTTCCCGGGGCCGAGCCCGCGGCCGTGGCCGCCGCGAAGGGGAGCACCCGCACGGGGGAGAGCGCGGCGGCGTAGTTGAGCAGGCTAAAGGGGATGCCCGCGATGAGCCGTAGCGAGCCCACCGCCAGCCAGCCGCGCTGCTCTAGCCGGGCGGAGATCCGGGCCACGCCGGGGTGGCGCAGGCGCGGGGCCATCCATTCCCCGAGCGCCCCGCGTACGATCGCCAGCGAGAGCACCGCCGAGGCCGTGGTGGCGCTCAGGGCCACCGCCGCGCCCCACCAGGGGCCAAAGAGCAGCCCGGCGGATAGGGTGAGCAGGGTGCGGGGGACGGGGAACTGGGTGATCCCCACATAGAGCGCCCAGAACAGCAGCGGGAACCAGGCGGCGGTGTGCTCCGCCCAGTGCCGCAGCGTGGCCAGGTCCGGGGCCTCGAGCCGCCACGTGAGGAGGACGAACAGCAGGGCCGCCGCGCAGGCCGCCGCACGGCGCGCCCGGGACCATCCGGAGACGGTGGCGCGGGCGTCGCGCACCAGGAGCAGCAGGAAGTCCCGCACGGGCGGCCCGTCAGCGCGCCGCCGAGCGCCACATGGCCAGCTCGCTGGGGCCCGCGCCGTGGCGGGGCAGCTCGCCCAGGGCGGCAAAGCCCAGCGACTCGTAGAGCCGCGCCGAGCGCGGGGTGGAGGCCTCCAGGTAGATGGCCTGGCGGCCCGCGCGATCCATGCCCGAGCGCAGCAGGCGGGTGCCCACGCCCCGGCCCTGGGCGTCGGGGGAGACCGCGAGGGCGTACAGGTACCAGTGGGGGAACGCCGGATGGTAGGCGTCCAGCTCCCGCTCGTGGCGGTACAGGGTGAGCGCCCCGGGGCCGAAGATGCGCGCGTAGCCGAGCGCCACCTGCGCCCGCTGCCGCAGCCCGAGCCGGGCTCCCGGCGGGTTCCACAGCGCCACGCCGTAGATCCGGCCCTCGTCCTCCGCGACGTCGATCGCGCCCAACGGGGCGTACTCCCGGCCCACCTGGAGGTCGAAGAGGTCGCGCAGCACGGCCTCCGCGTCCGCGCCGGGGGCAAGCGCGGCGATGCGGGCGAAGGCGGGGTCCTCCCGGAAGGCCGCCAGCAGGATCTCCACGGCGCGCTCTTTGTCGCGGGGCTGATAGGGCCGAATAATCATAGGGACATCCTAAACGAAAGAAAAGGACCCGCCTCGTGGCGGGTCCTTCCTCGGTGTGCCCGGAGGGGGACTTGAACCCCCACGTCCGTTAATAGGACACTAGCACCTCAAGCTAGCGCGTCTGCCATTCCGCCACCCGGGCAGGTGGTTCATGCGAACGACGTTTACCTTAACCCACCGCCACTTTGCCGACAAATCCGCAGTTCACAGGGCGTTTTCCCGGAAAGGGAAATAACATCGGTGCAACTTCGTGTAGTAGTGGAGCCATGAGCTATTCCTACGCCCACGATTCCCGCTTCCCCGGCCCCGACCCCTACGCCCCGCTGAGGGACCTGCCGGAGTTTCCCCTCTCCTCCGAGGACTTCCGCGACGGCGAGCGTCTCCCCGAGGCCCTGGCCGCCCCGCGGTCGGTCTCCCCGCAGCTAACCTGGTCCGACCTCCCCGAGGGCACCAAGTCCCTGGCTATCACCTGCTTTGATCCGGACGCCCCCACGGCCGCCGGCTTCTGGCACTGGGCGGTGTTCAACATCCCGGCCACCGCCACCGGGTTGGAGTCCGGGGCCACGCCCGAGGGCGTCACCCTCGTGGGCGATAGCGGCCAGCGGGCCTACTACGGGCCGCAGCCCCCGGAGGGGCACGGCCCGCATCGCTACCTCTTCGCCGTGCACGCCGTGGACGTGGAGGAGCTGGACGTCGCCCCCGACGCCAGCCCCACGGTGCTGGGCTTTAACCTGTACTTCCACTCCCTGGGCCGCGCCGTGCTCTGGGGCTGGTACGAGAACTAGCGGTCCACCCAGGGGCGCCCGCAGCCCACGGCCTCGGAGATATTGTTAAAGCCCTGCGCCCTGAGCTGGTCGGCCAGACCCCGGTGGATCCTCCTGATCCACTCGGGCCCGCCGTAGATGAGCCCCGTGTAGCCCTGCAGGAGGGTGGCCCCCGTGGCGATCCGCTCCCAGGCCTGCTGGGGCGTTTCTATGCCGCCCACGGAGATGAGCACGAGCTGGTCGCCCACGCGGCCGCGCAGGCGGGCCAGGACCTCCAGGGAGCGGTCCGCCACCGGGGGGCCGGACACCCCGCCGGGGCCCATCTCCTCCACGTTGGGGGTGGCCAGGCCCGCGCGGGAGATCGTGGTGTTGGTGGCCACGATGCCGTCCAGTCCCAGCTCCAGGGCCAGGTCCGCCACGGCGTCGATGTCCTCATTGGAAAGGTCCGGGGCGATCTTCACCAGCACCGGGGCGTCCGTGGTGGACTGCACCGCCTCCAAGATGGGTCGCAGGGACTCCACCGCCTGCAGGTCCCGCAGGCCCGGCGTGTTGGGGGAGGAGACGTTGACCACGAGGTAGCTGGCCAGGTGCTCCAGGAGGTTGGCGGAGCGCCGGTAGTCCTCCACCGCGTGTTCCAGGGGAACCACCTTGGTCTTGCCGATGTTGACGCCCACGATGTCCTCGTAGCGGCGGCGGTACAGGTTGGTGGCCACCTGCGCGGCACCCGGGTTGTTAAAGCCCATGCGGTTGAGGATGCCGCGATCGGCCTTGAGCCGGAAGAGCCGGGGGGCGGGGTTGCCCGGCTGCGGGGAGGCCGTGACCGTGCCGATCTCCGCGTAGCCGAAGCCGATGGGGGTCCACAGGTCGGGGGAGTTGGCGGACTTGTCAAAGCCCGCCGCCAGGCCCAGCGGGCGGGGGAAGGTCACGCCAAAGACCTCCTGCTCGAGGATCGGGTCGCGCACCGGCAGCACCCTGCCTATGAGGCGGTTGAGCGGCCCCACGAACTGCAGCATGCCCAGCACGTCTCCGACCATGCCGTGAACCCGCTCCGGATCCATGGCAAAAAGCCCCTTGAGAACCAGACGGTAAGCGGTATTGCGTATGCCCATGCGGAATCCTTTACGTGGAAGAGGTCGGGTCGGGGATCACTTGCAGCCCCTCGCCGCTGGCGGAGGCCAGCACCAGGGTGCCGTCGTCGAGGGCCACCATGGAGGTGGCGTTGGCCACGGTGGCCAGCTCGTGGCGGCGCTGCGGAACGCCCTGGGATATGTCCCAGCCGGTGAGCGCGTTGCGCGCCGTGGAGGCCACCCAGGCCAGCCGGTGGTCCTCGTCCCAGGCCACCGCCCAGGGCGAGTCCGGGACCGGCACCGTCTGGTGCAGCCGCACCACCTCGTCGGCGGTGTACACCGCGAGCTGATCCCCGGTGGTGTCGGAGGCCAGCACCAGCCCGTCCGGCCCGGCGGCGACGCGCCC
Source organism: Corynebacterium mastitidis DSM 44356 (assembly GCF_000375365.1). GTDB lineage: Bacteria > Actinomycetota > Actinomycetes > Mycobacteriales > Mycobacteriaceae > Corynebacterium > Corynebacterium mastitidis. Next base: position 133,879 of record NZ_AQXB01000006.1, read on the forward strand.
CACGCCCAGCCCCACGCGCAGGCGCCCGCCCTCGCGCTCGTTCGTCCAATCGACGTCCTGGATCGTGGTGTCCTGCGCCCAGGTCCGCACCACGGCGTCGGGCCGCCCCTCCAGGGGCAGGGAGAGCACCTGGGTGCTCGGGGAGGCCACCCCGATGCGCACGGGGTCACCCTCGGCGGGGTGCAGCACCACCTCGGCGTCCTCGTCGTTGACGGTGACCAGCTCGCCGCCGCTGAGCAGGGTGGCGGCGGTGGCCCTGCCGTCTACCGGGCGCGTCTGCGCCTCGCGCGGGGAGGCTGCCGGGTACACCCGCACCTCCCGATCGCAGGCCAGGAGGAAGGAGGACCCCGCCGCCGTCAGCTCCCCGCACTCCGGGGACGCCTCCGCCGTGGCGATCGCGCCTCGGCGGAAGTCCTCCACCGTGCCAAAGGCCAGGGTGCCCCCGGAGCGCACCGCCAGCACGTCCCCCACGCGCTCGAGGGCCGTGACCTCGGCCAGCTCCGGCGGCAGCGGCACGACCTCCCCGGCGGGATCGACGCTGGGCGCCGAGGCCGCCGCGGTGGCGTCGCCCATCTCCTCCGACAGGTCCGAGGGACCCTGGGACTGGCAGCCCGCCAGCGCCGCCGCGCACGCCAGCGCGAGCGCGGCGGACGCCAGGGAAGCAGTGTGCTGTGCCTTCTTCGCCGTCTTCACAAGACAAAACTCTAGCAGCGACCTCAGCGCGATATATCGTCAAGCGCCTTCTGGATGGGCCCCGGCAGCCGCGCCTGCATGCAGCGCCGAATATCCTCCCGATCCCGCGCCTCCACCAGCGTGGAGGCCACCGCCTGCCGCTGGCGCACCCAGGCCACCGCCGCCGTGGCGGCGGAGATCCCCAAACCCTCGGCGGCGGTGCGCAAGGCCTCCGAGATCTTCCCGGCGCGCTGCCCGCCGAGCCGGGGGGCGTGCGGGTCGTCCGGGGCCATCTGCCCGGTGAGCACCCCGTGCGCCAAGGGGTCGGCCGCGATGATGCCCACGCCCAGGTACTCGGCGGCGGGCATCACCTCCAGCTCCGCCTCCCGCACCAGCAGCGAGTAGGGGACCTGGGCCGCCACCACGCCGCGCCGGGCGTGCGTGGCCGCGAGCTGCCACCCGGAGTAGTCCCGCACCCCGGCGTAGCGCACGCGCCCGGTGGTCACCGCATGGTCGAGCGCACCGCAGACCTCGTCCACGGGGGTGTGCGGGTCCCAGTAGGCCACGCTCCACAGGTCGAGGTGCTCCACGCCCAGCTCCGCCAGGAGCGCGTCGAGGTCGTTGAGCAGGGCGCGGCGGGAGCAGTTGACCCTGCGCCCGGCCGGGAGGGCGGGGTTGACCCCGGAGGCCGCGGAGAGGACCACCTCGCGCAGGCTCACGCTTGCCCGTATCTCCCGCAGCGCCCCCGGGGAGGCCACGTCCACGAGGTTGCCCCCGGCGTCGAGGAAGGCCTTGAGGATGCCCGGGGTGGCGTCGAGCGCCACGCGCTGCCCCCACTGAGCGGTGCTGAGTCCTATCGCGGAGACCCGCAATCCGGATTGTCCCAGTGTTCTTAGATCCACCGGCCCCAGCCTAGTAGTAGGGTCGTGCGGGTGAACGACGTGACCTTGCTTGCCGCCGCAGATCCCCAGCAGATGTCCTGGCTTCAGGTCATCGTGCTCTCCATCGTCCAGGGCCTCACCGAGTTTCTCCCGGTGAGCTCGTCCGGCCACCTGCGCATCGTCTCCGAGCTGTTCTGGGGGGCGGACGCCGGGGCCTCCTTCACCGCCGTGGTGCAGCTGGGCACCGAGCTGGCGGTGGTGGTGTACTTTGCCCGCGACATCTGGAACATCGTGCGCTCCTGGTGCCGGGGCCTGGTGGACCGCACGGCCCGGGGCTTCGAGTACCGCATGGGGTGGATGGTCATCGCGGGCTCCGTGCCCATCGGCGTGGCCGGGGTGCTGTTCCAGGACGCGATCCGGGACACGCTGCGTAACCTGTGGATCACCGCCACGGTGCTCATCCTCTTTTCCTTCGTGTTCATCCTGGCGGAGAGGTGGGGCCGCAAGGAGCGCTCCTACGAGGAGCTGACTATGAAGGACGCCGTGGTGATGGGCCTGTGCCAGTGCCTGGCGCTCATCCCCGGGGTCTCCCGCTCCGGCGGCACCATCTCCGGCGGCCTCTTTTTGGGGCTGAAGCGGGAGGTGGCCACGCGCTTTTCCTTCCTGCTGGCCATCCCCGCCGTGACGGCCTCCGGGCTGTTCTCCCTCAAGGACGTCTTTGACCCCACCGTGGGGCAGGCGGCCTCCGGCGGGCAGCTCCTGGTGGGCACCCTCATCTGCTTCGTCCTGGGCTACGCCTGCATCGCCTGGCTGCTCAAGTTCGTGGCCCACCACTCCTTCTCCTGGTTTGCCGCCTACCGCATCCCGCTGGGCATCCTGGTGATGATCCTGCTGGCGGCGGGCCTGCTGTAGGCCCGCCGCCTCCGGCGGGGCAAAAGGGGTTAGGGTGTATGCCATGCGTTCTTGGCCCTCTCCCCAGATCCCCACGGCCCCCGGCCAGCCCGTGCCGCTGCGCCTGTACGACACCGCCGACCAGGAGGTCCGCGAGGTCGCCATCCCCGACGACGGCCCCGTGGGGATGTACGTGTGCGGCATCACGCCGTACGACTCCACCCACCTGGGGCACGCCGCCACCTACCTGGCCTTCGACCTGGCCCACCGCGTGCTCCTGGACAACGGGCACGCGGTGCACTACGTGCAGAACATCACCGACGTGGACGACCCGCTCTTCGAGCGCGCCGAGCGCGACGGGGTGGACTGGCGGGAGCTGGGCACCTCCCAGATCGAGAAGTTCCGGGGCGACATGGAGGCCCTCGAGGTGATCCCGCCCCGGGACTACGTGGGCGCGATGGAATCGGTGGAGGAGGTCATCGACCTCGTCTCCAGGCTGCTCGATAGCGGGGCGGCCTACACCGTGGACGACGCCGAGTACCCGGACGTCTACGCCTCGGTGGACGCCACCGAGCAGTTCGGCTACGAGTCCGGCTACTCCTGGGCACAGATGGAGAAGTTCTTTGCCGAGCGCGGCGGCGACCCGGAGCGCCCCGGCAAGGTGCACAGCCTCGACGCCCTGATCTGGCGGGCGCAGCGCCCCGGCGAGCCCGCCTGGGACTCGCCCTTCGGGCCGGGCCGCCCCGGCTGGCACATCGAGTGCTCCGCCATCGCCACCCGCCGCCTGGGGCCGCGCTTTGCCATCCAGGGCGGCGGATCGGACCTCATCTTCCCCCACCACGAGTTCTCCGCCGCGCACGCGGAGGCCGGGCTGGGCTGCGAGCGCATGGCCGGGCACTACGTGCACGCCGGCATGGTGGCCCTCGACGGCGTGAAGATGTCCAAGTCCCTGGGCAACCTCGTGTTCGTCTCCGACCTCGTGCGCGCGGGCCACGAGCCCGCCGCCATCCGGCTGGGGGTGTTCTCCGGGCACTACCGCAGCGACCGCGACTGGTCCCGGGAGGTGCTCGCAGAGGCCGAGCAGCGCCTGGCGTACTGGCGCGCAGCGGCGCGCCGGGGCGGCGGGATCGACCACGCGGAGGAGGTGGTGGCCCGGGTGCGGGAGCGCCTGGCCGACGACCTCGACACCCCCGGCGCCCTGGCCGCCCTGGACCACTGGGCGCAGACCTGCACCGAGGAGGGGCAGGGCAGCGCGGTGGCGGTGGCGGTGGAGTCCCTGCTCGGCGTGCGTTTGTAGGGGAGTTCCTCCACAATGGAATCCATGACCAACCCCTCCGTCGGCCTGCGCGCCGAGTTTCAGCCCGCCATCGAGCAGTTCATCGAGGACCTCACCACCTTCGTCTCCGGGGCCTACCTCCAGGAGGGGGAGAAGGAGCTGTGGGACCAGCCCTTCGACCCCGCGGCCCTGACCGAGCTGCGCGGCATCCTCGCCACGCTGCTCGACCGCGTGGAGGGGGAGGCCCCCGAGGCCTTCCCGGTGTTCCTGCGCGCCACCATCGAGGAGCTGTACGCCTTCAACGACAAGCACCACGGCGCGGTGCTCGAGCCGGAGGAGTACGCGGAGCTCAACGACCTGTTCCGCGGCATGGCTCGGGCCGCCGGGGTGGGGGAGGTGGGGCTGCATGACCTCCCCGTCATGGAGTAGCCCCCGGGCCGTCTTCTGGGACATGGACGGCACCCTGGTGGACTCCGAGCCGCTCTGGGGGATCGCCACCTACGAGCTCAGCGAGCGGCTCGGCCGCCGCCTCACGCCCGAGCTGCGCGCCGCCACGGTGGGCGGCTCCTTCGGCCACACCCTCCGGGTGTGCGCGGAGCACGCCGGGGTGCGCGTCGATCCCCGGCGGGCCCGGGAGCTGCACGACGCCATGTTTGCCCGCGTGGGGGCGCTCTTTTCCGAGTCGCTGGCCCCGCGCCCGGGCGTGCGCCCCCTGCTGGAGGCCCTGCGCGCTCGGGGCATCCCCATGCTGGTGACCACGAACACCGAGCGCAGCCTGGCCGATAGGGCCATCGCCGCCGTGGGGGAGGGCTTCTTCTGCGACTCCGTGGCGGGCGACGAGGTCGCGCGGTTCAAGCCCGCCCCGGACATGTACCTGGAGGCCGCCCGGCGGGTAGGCGCGGTACCCGGGGAATGCCTGGTCTTTGAGGACTCCCGCGCGGGCATGACCGCGGCGCTGGCCGCCGGGTGCCGCGTGGTGGGCCTGCCGGAGGAGGAGGCGGACCTCGTCGAGGGGGCGCTGTCCATGCGGGCGGCGGCCGGATCCCGCTCCTTCGAGGGGGTCGGGGCGGACGATGTTGAGAGATGGTTCACCCTCAGCGCCCGGCCATGAGATAATCGTGCGGGTGAAGAACTTTGACTCCCTCTATCAGGAACTGCAGGAACGGGCGCAGGCCGATCCCGCCGAGTCCGCCACCGCCGCCGCGCTGGCCTCGGGCGTGCACGGCATAGGAAAGAAGGTGGTGGAGGAGGCCGCCGAGGTCTGGATGGCCGCCGAGTACCAGTCCCCCGAGGAGCTGGCGGAGGAAATATCCCAGCTCGTGTACTGGGCCCAGGTCATCATGGTCTCCCGGGGCCTGAAGCCCGACGACGTCTACCGCTACCTCTAATACTCCTAGGAGAACAACATGATGCGCATTGCCGTGCCCAACAAGGGAGCGCTGGCGGAGGTGGCGTCCACCATCCTGAAGGAGGCCGGGTACGCCACCCGCCGCGATTCCAAGGCGCTCAACGTCATCGACCGCGCCAACAACGTGGAGTTCTTCTTCCTCCGCCCCAAGGACATCGCCATCTACGTGGCCTCCGGGGAGCTGGATCTGGGGATCACCGGGCGCGACCTCGCCGCCGATTCCCAGGCCGAGGTGACGGAGGTGCTGGCGCTGGGCTTCGGCTCCTCCACTTTCCGCTTCGCCGCCCCGGCGGGGCAGACCTGGACGGTGGACGCCCTGGGGGGCAAGCGCGTGGCCACCGCGTACCCCAACCTGGTGCGCTCGTACCTCCGGGAGCGGGGGATTGAGGCCACGGTGATCCGCCTGGACGGCGCCGTGGAGATCTCCATCAAGCTCGGGGTGGCGGACGTGATCGCGGACGTGGTCTCCACCGGGGCCACGCTGCGCCAGCAGGGGCTCGAGCCCTTCGGGGAGCCGATCTGCCGATCGGAGGCCGTGGTGGTCGGACGTACCCCCGATATTACCCCCGAACAGCGTGTGATGTTACGCAGATTCGAGGGAATCGTGCACGCTCACCACTACGTGATGCTCGATTATAATGTCGCGCGCGAGCGGCTTAACGAGGCCAGCGCGATCACGCCCGGACTCTCCGGACCCACGGTCTCCCCGCTGACCAGGAAGGACTGGGTGGCGGTGCGCGCCATGATCCCCCGGTCGGAGGCCAACTCCGTGATGGACGCCCTGGCGGAGATGGGGGCCGAGGCGATCCTGGCCACGGACCTGCGCATAGCGAGGATCTAGGCAAAAACCACATCCTCGCTACTATGGAGGCGTCAATTCACCCATCGAGAAAGGACGCCGTTTCCACATGGCCACGTCGAAGAAGACTGCCAAGGCTAAGAATCAGGAAGCGAGCACCCCCACCCCGGGTACTCGGACGGAGGAAGACCTGCTGGGAACCATGGAGGTTCCTTCCTCCGCCTACTACGGCATTCACACCCTGCGCGCCGTGGAGAACTTCCAGATCTCTCGCAACACCATCAACCAGGTGCCCGCCTTCATCCGTGGAATGGTGCAGGTGAAAAAGGCCACCGCGATGGCAAACCGCCGTCTGCATACCCTGCCGCGCAAGAAGGCCGAGGCGATCATCTGGGCCTGCGACGAGATCCTTGAGAAGGGCCGGTGCATGGATCAGTTCCCCATCGACCTCTTCCAGGGCGGCGCGGGGACCAGCCTCAACATGAACACCAACGAGGTCATCGCCAACCTCGCTCTGGAGCACCTGGGCGAGCCCAAGGGCTCCTACGACGTCATCAACCCCAACGACGACGTGAACATGTCCCAGTCCACCAACGACGCCTACCCCACCGGCTTCCGCCTGGGCGTGTACAACGAGCTGATGAGCCTCATCGAGGCCTACGACGCCCTCCAGTCCGCCTTCCAGGCCAAGGGCGCCGAGTTCGAGGACATCCTCAAGATGGGGCGCACGCAGCTCCAGGACGCCGTGCCCATGACCCTGGGCGACGAGTTCCGGGCGTTTGCCTCCAACCTCAGCGAGGAGCAGGCCATCATGCGCGCCGCCGCGGAGCGCCTGCTCGAGGTCAACCTCGGCGCCACCGCCATCGGCACCGGGGTCAACACCCCCGCCGGCTACCGGCACCAGGTGGTGGCCGCCCTGAGCGAGACCACCGGCCTGGAGATCAAGTCCGCCAAGGACCTCATCGAGGCCACCTCCGATACCGGCGCCTACGTGCTCGCGCACTCCGCCATCAAGCGGGCCGCGATGAAGCTCTCCAAGATCTGCAACGACCTGCGCCTGCTCTCCTCCGGCCCCACGGCCGGGCTGCACGAGATCAACCTGCCCCCGCGCCAGGCGGGCTCCTCCATCATGCCGGGCAAGGTCAACCCGGTGATCCCGGAGGTGGTCAACCAGGTGTGCTTCAAGGTCTTTGGCAACGACCTCACCGTGGCGATGGCCGCCGAGGCCGGGCAGCTCCAGCTCAACGTGATGGAGCCGGTGATCGGGGAGGCCCTCTTCGAGTCCCTGCGCATCCTGCGCAACGCGGCCGATACCCTGCGCACCAAGTGCGTCACGGGCATCACCGCCAACGCGGAGGTCTGCCGCGCCTACGTGGAGAACTCCATCGGCATCGTCACCTACCTCAACCCCTTCATCGGCCACCACAACGGCGATCTCATCGCCAAGGAGGCTGCCGTCACCGGGGCCAAGGTGCGCGACCTCGTGCTGGATAAGGGCCTGATGGACAAGGAGACCCTGGACCGCGTGCTGTCCAAGGAGAACCTCATGCACCCGGAGTTCCGGGGAACCATTTATTTGGACGATTAATATCACAGAAAGTTGCTCGCCCGGCCCCGCGCGCAGGATAATTACGGTGCTATAAAACCGCATATCAAAAGGGGTTTTCTCCGATGCTTATTCTGCACATAATCATCGTCCTCGCGGCGATCGTGCTGGGCGCGCGGCTCGGTTCCATCGCCATCGGCTTCGCCGGTGGCCTGGGCGTGCTCCTCCTCGGGCTTACCGGCGCGCCGGTGAGCAGGGAGGACATTCCCTTCGACGTCATCGGCATCATCATGGCGGTGATCGCCGCCATCGCCGCCATGCAGCGCGCCGGGGGAATGGACCTGCTGGTGTATTGGGCGGAGCGGTTCCTGCGCCGCAACCCCCGCCAGATCACCCTGTGGGCACCGGTGGTCACCTACCTCATGACGGTCTTTGCGGGCACCGGCCACACCTCCTTTTCCACCCTTCCCGTGATCGTGGAGGTGGCCAAGGAGGGCCGGGTACGCCCCTCGCGGCCGCTGTCGGTGGCGGTGGTTGCCGCCCAGATGGGCATCGTGGCCTCGCCCATCTCCGCCGCGGTGGTCTTTCTCGCCTCCATCCTGGAGCCGCTGGGGGTCTCCTACCTCGCGCTGCTGGCGGTGGTCATCCCCGCCACGTTCCTGGCCATTTTCCCCACCGCCTGGCTGTGCAACCGGCTGGGCAGGGACCTGGAGGAGGACCCGGTGTACCGGGAGCGCATGGAGCAGGGCCTGGTGGCGGAGCCCAAGATCGCCGCCTACACCCCCACCCGCTCGGCCAAGGCCTCCGTGGGGATCTTCCTCGCGGCGATCGTGCTCGTGGTGCTCTACGCCACGCTCACGTCCGCGCAGGTGGGGCTGATCTCCGATCCCACGCTGCCGCGCAACGAGGCCATCATGGCGCTCATGCTCAGCGCGGCCACGGTCATCGTCATGGTCACCAGGATCCCGGCGGCGGACATCCTCAACACGCAGGTGTTCCGCTCGGGCATGTCCGCCTGCATCTGCGTGCTGGGCGTGGCCTGGCTGGGCACCACCATCATCAAGAACAACATGGAGGGCATCGAGTCCCTCGCGGGCTCCGTGCTGCAGGGCAGCCCGTGGCTGCTGGCGGTGGTGCTGTTCTTCGCCGCCGCCCTGCTGTACTCCCAGGCCGCCACCACGCAGGCGCTCATGCCCGCGGCGCTGGCGATGGGGATCAGCCCGCTGACCGCCGTGGCGGCCTTCCCGGCGGTCTCGGCGCTGTTCGTGCTGCCCACCTACCCCACGCTGCTGGCGGCGGTGGAGATGGACGATACCGGCTCCACGCGCATCGGCAAGGCCGTGTTCAACCACCCCTTCCTCATCCCGGGGGTGGTCTACACCGTGATCTCGGTCGGGCTGGGCTATCTTTTCGGCTCTGTGCTCCTGTGATCCCGCTAGGCTGGGGTCATGCTCACCGACGTTGACATCGCCCAGGCGCACCGCCTCGAACCCATCACCGACATCGCCCGGCGCGCGGGCATCCCCGATGCCGCGCTGACCGCCTACGGCACCACCAAGGCCAAGGTCGATCCCACGGCCCTGGCTCCCCGCGATCCCGGCAGGCTGATCCTGGTCACCGGGATGTCTCCCACCCCGGCGGGGGAGGGCAAGTCCACCGTGCTCATCGGGCTTGCGGACGCCCTGCGCGCCGCCGGGCACAACGCCATCGCCGCGCTGCGCGAGCCCTCCCAGGGGCCGGTCATGGGGATCAAGGGCGGGGCCGCGGGCGGCGGCTATTCCCAGGTGGTACCGATGGACGAGATCAACCTGCACTTCACGGGGGACTTTCACGCCATCGCTGCGGCCACCAACACGCTGGCCGCGCTGATCGATAACCACATCCACCAGGGCAACGCCCTGGACATCGACCCGCGCCAGGTCACCTGGCAGCGCTGCGTGGACGTCAACGATCGCTCCCTGCGCGGGGTCATCACGGGCCTGGGCGGGCGGGCCCACGGCGTGCCCGCGGAGACGGGCTTTACCATCACCGCCGCCAGCGAGATCATGGCGGTGCTGGGCCTGGCCTCGGACCTGGAGGACCTCAAGGAGCGCCTGGGCCGCATCACCGTGGGCTACACCCGGGCGGGCGAGCCGGTGACCGCCGCCGACGTGCAGGCGCAGGGGGCGCTGACGGTGCTGCTCAAGGACGCGCTGCGGCCCAACCTGGTGCAGACCCTGGGCGGCACCCCCGCCTTCGTGCACGGCGGGCCCTTTGCCAACATCGCCCACGGCTGCAACACGCTGCTGGCCACCCGCACCGCGCTGCAGTGCGGCGACGTGGTGGTCACGGAGGCGGGCTTCGGCTCGGATCTGGGCGCGGAGAAGTTCTTTGACATCAAGGCCCGCTACGGCCTGGACGTGGCGGGCACGGTGATCGTGGCCACCATCCGGTCGCTGAAGTTCAACGGAAAGGCCGAGGACTACAACGCCGAGGACACCGAGGCGCTGCGCCGGGGCCTGGTGAACCTGGAGCGGCACGTGCGCAACGTGCGCAAGTTCGGGGTGGAGCCGGTGGTGGCGCTGAACCTGTTCAGCTCGGATTCGGCGGAGGAGCGGGCGGTGATGGCCGGGTGGGCGCGGGACTTCGGCGTGCGCCTGAGCGAGGTCGAGGTGTGGGCCAAGGGCGGGGAGGGCGCGGGCGAGCTGGCCCGGGCCGTGATGGAGAACCTGTCCACGGGCTCGCACCCGCTCTACGACCCGGAGGACGGGGTGGAGGAGTCCATCGGCACCATCGCCCGGGAGATCTACGGGGCGCGCGACGTGGAGTTCTCGCCCAGGGCCAAGAAGGACCTGGCGCGGCTGCGCCGCCACGGCTGGGATCGGCTGCCCGTGTGCCTGTCCAAGACGCAGTATTCCTTCAGCGACGACCCCTCCGCCCTGGGTGCCCCGGAGGGCCACACGCTGCACGTGCGCGAGCTGGTGGCCCGCACGGGGGCGGGCTTCGTGGTGGCCCTGACCGGGGACGTGATGACCATGCCGGGCCTGCCCAAGAAGCCGACGGCCAACGCCATTGACGTCTCCCCGGACGGCTCCATCACGGGGCTGTTCTAGTCCGGCCAGCCGGGGTATTCCGGCGGGGTGCCGCCGAAGGCGGGGCAGTGCTCCTGAAAGGAGCACCACCCGCACAGCTTGGAGGTCTTGGGCTCGAAGGTGCCCGCCTTACCGTCGCGCACGATGGCCTCCCACAGGCGGGCGAGGTCGCGCTCGAAGTACTCCAGCTCCTCCTTGGTGGGGGCCAGCAGCATGTCGTCGTGCACCTTGAGGTACATCAGGCGGAGCTGGTCGGGGATGCGACCGTGCAGCCGCCAGTACAGCAGGGCGTAGAAGCGCATCTGGAACTGCGCGCTCTGGGAGTAGCGCGGCAGCGGCTTCTTGCCGGTCTTGTAGTCCACCACCCGCACCTGCCCGGTGGGGGCGACGTCGATGCGGTCGATGAACCCGCGCACGGGCACCCCGTTGGGCAGGGTGGTGCCCACGTACTGCTCGCAGGCGTGGGCGTCGAAGCCCTGCGGGTTTTCCATCATGAAGTACCCCTTGAGCAGGGCGCGGCACTCCACCAGGAAGGGGTAGCTGTCCGGGACGAGCTCGCTGAGCTGGGGGTCCTCGGCGCACATGCGCTCCCAGTGCGGGGTGAGCCGCTTGACCGCCGCGGGGTAGTCGCGGTCCTGCCGGGGCCAGGAGTGCATCTCCTCGAGCACCGCGTGGACGAGGGTGCCCTTGACCTGCGCCTCGGTGGAGGGCTCGGGGAGCTTGTCGATGGCCCGGAAGCGGTAGAGCAGCGGGCACTGCTGGTAGTCGTTCGCGCGGGAGGGGGACAACGCCGGAGAGCTCATGGCTTCCTAGCCTAACCGTGGCCTAACCGTGGTTGACTAGAGGGCATGAATGACAGCCGTGACTTTCTGGACTTCCTCGCCGCCTCCCCGAGCGCGCCGCACGCGGCCGCCGAGGTGGAGCGCCGCCTGGGCTTTAGCGCCCTGGACGCCGCGCAGCCGTGGGACCTCGGCCCCGGGGGCTACGTGCTGCGCCGGGGCGGGGCGGTGATCGCCTGGTGGATCCCGGAGGAGGCTGGGAACCCCGGCTTCCGGATCATCGGGGCGCACACCGATTCCCCGGGGTTCGTGCTCAAGCCGCAGCCGGAGCGCCGGGGCGCGGGCTGGCCGCAGGCGGGCGTGGAGGTCTACGGCGGGCCGCTGCTGTCCTCGTGGTTCGACCGGGAGCTGTGCCTGGCGGGGGAGGTGGTGCTGGCGGACGGCTCGCGCCGCCTGGTGCGCACGGAGCCGGTGCTGCGGATCCCCCGCCTGGCCATCCACCTGGACCGGGACGCGGAGATCAACCGGCAGACCCACGTCCAGCCGATCCTCACCTCGGAGGAGGCCACGGCGATGGAGGCGGTGGCGCAGGCCGCCGGGGTGGCGCCCGAGGACGTCTTTGGCCACTGGCTGGTGCTTGCCGACGCCCAGCCGGGCCGCGTCAGCGGGGACCTGCTGGCGGCGGGCAGGCTGGACAACCTCACCTCGGTCTACGCCGGGTTGCGCGCGCTCCAGGCGGCGGTGGCCTCCGGGGAGGAGGGGGACCAGGTGTGGGTGCTGGCGGCCTTCGACCACGAGGAGGTGGGCAGCGCCAGCACGCGCGGGGCGGCCGGGCCGCTGCTCGGGGAGGTGCTGGACCGCATCGCGGGCTCCCTCGGGGTTGCGGCGCGCCCCATGTACGCGCGCTCCACCATGGTCTCCGCCGACGCCGCCCACGCGGTGCACCCCAACTACCCGGAGAAGCACGATTCCGAGCACCACCCGCTGCTGGGGCACGGGCCGGTGACCAAGATCAACGCCAATCAGCGCTACGCCTCCACCGCCGCCACCACGGCCATGTGGCGGCGGTGCTGCCAGGCGGCGGGGGTGCCCTCCCAGGTATTCGCCGGCAACAACGCGGTGCCCTGCGGCTCCACGATCGGCCCGATCGCGGCCACGCGCCTGGGCATCGAGACGGTGGACGTGGGCGTGCCCCTACTGTCCATGCACTCCGCCCGCGAGGTCTGCGCGGCCCGGGACGTGGTGTGGTTCCAGGAGGCCCTTGAGGCATACTTGATCGATAGCTAAGCCACCCTACTTCGGAGGAGGAACCGCCCCCATGGCCTATTCCGGCCCCTTCCAGCCCGGCGATCGCGTCCAGCTCACGGACGCCAAGCGGCGCCACTTCACCATCGTGCTCGCCGAGGGCGGGGTGTTCCACACCCACAAGGGGCAGATCTTCCACGACGACATCATCGGGTTGGACGAGGGCAGCGTGGTGCGCTCCGTGCAGGGCAGCGAGTTCCTGCTGTTCCGCCACCTGCTGGTGGATCACGTGCTGTCCATGCCGCGCGGGGCGGCGGTGATCTACCCCAAGGACGCCGCGCAGATCCTGGTGGAGGGGGACATCTTCCCCGGCGCGCGCGTGCTCGAGGCCGGGGCGGGCTCCGGGGCGCTGTCGATGGCGCTGCTGCGGGCCGTGGGCGAGGGCGGCGAGGTGTTCTCCTACGAGATCCGCAAGGATCACCTGGAGTACGCGGAGAACAACGTGGACGAGTACTTTGGCGCGCGCCCGGCCAACTGGCACCCCCGGCTGGGAGACTTCGGGGAGGTCACCGCCGAGGACCTGGGCGGGCCGGTGGACCGCATCATCCTGGACATGGTGGAGCCCTGGCACTTCATGGACACCGCGCGCGACCTGTTGATCCCCGGCGGGGTGCTCATGACCTACGTGGCTACCGTGCCGCAGCTGATGAACACGATGGAGACCATCCGCGGCCTGAAGTGCTTTGCCGAGCCTCGGGCCTGGGAGTCCCTGGTGCGCGACTGGCGGGTGGAGGGCCTGGCTACCCGCCCGGAGCACCGGATGAACGCGCACACGGCGTTTTTGGTGAGCGCGCGGCGCCTGGCGGACGGGGTCACCCCGCCGCGCCCGCAGCGCAAGGCCCGGCGATAGTCTTAGGCTAGGCTAGACACATGAGCACTCCCCGTCCCGATGCCCGCACGATCAAGCTCGCCACCGAGGTCGAGGAGCTCAAGCGCACCAACAGGTACCTGGGGGAGCGCAACACCAAGCTCGCGGAGATGCTCAAGTCCTCCCGGGACAAGCTCTCCAACCTCTACCAACAGATCGAGGACATGGCGGCCCCGCCGTCCACCTACGGCACCTTCCTGGAGCGCTCGAGCGACGGCTCCTCGGCGGAGATCGTCAGCCAGGGGCGGCGGCTGCGCGTGCCCATGTCCCCGATGGTGTGCCTGGCCGACCTCATGCCCGGCGCGCAGGTGCGCCTGGGGCAGGGCCACCAGTTGCTCGAGGCCACGGGCTTTCGCAGCACCGGCGAGCTGGCCACCGTGCAGCAGCTCCTGGGCCGCCACCGGGCGGTGGTGGAGGATTCCGCCGGGGACCAGCGGGTGATCCGGCTCGCCGGGCCGCTGCTGGAGCACCCGCCCAAGGTAGGAGACGCCCTGCTGTGCGATCCGAAGTCCGCCTACGGCTTCGAGGTCATCCCCCGCTCCGAGGTGGCGCAGCTCTCCCTGGAGGAGGTCCCGGACGTCACCTACGCGGACATCGGCGGCCTGGATGCCCAGATCGAGCAGATCCACGACGCCGTGGAGCTGCCCTTCGCCCACCCGGAGCTGTACGCCGCCTACGACCTGCGCCCGCCCAAGGGCGTGCTGCTCTACGGGCCGCCCGGCTGCGGCAAGACGCTCATCGCCAAGGCGGTGGCGCACTCCCTGTCCCGGCGCGGGGGGTCGGCGGCGTACTTCTTTAACGTCAAGGGCCCGGAGCTGCTCAACAAGTACGTGGGCGAGACGGAGCGCCACATCCGCACCGTGTTCGAGCGCGCCCGCGAGCTGGCCTCCGAGGGGCGGCCGGTCATCGTGTTCTTCGACGAGATGGAGTCGCTGTTTCGCACCCGGGGCTCGGGGCGCAGCTCGGACGTGGAGACCACCATCGTGCCGCAGCTGCTCACGGAGCTCGACGGGGTGGAGGGCCTGCGCAACGTGATCGTCATCGGAGCCACCAATAGGGAGGAGCTGATCGACCCGGCGATCCTGCGCCCGGGCCGCCTGGACGTGAAGATCCGCATCGAGCGCCCCGGGCCCGCCGCCGCCCGCGACATCTTCCGGCGCTACCTCGGCGGGGACATCCCGGTGGCCCACGCCCCCGAGGCGCTCATCGAGGCCGCCGTGGAGGAGATGTTCGCCCCCCGCCCCTACGTGGAGCTGACCTTAAGCGACGGCTCCACGGCGGTGCTGCACTACGGGGACTTCGCCTCCGGGGCCATGATCGCCAACGTGGTGGACCGGGCCAAGAAGATGGCCATCAAGGAGCACCTGGCGGGGGCGTCGCACGCGGGCATTTCCACCGCGCACATGCGCGCCGCGGTGGCCGCCGAGCAGCGCGAGAGCGAGGACCTGCCCAATACCTCCAACCCGGAGGAGTGGTCGCGCATCGTGGGCCGCAAGGACGCGCGCGTGGTTGAGGCGCGGGCGCTTCGCTATGGTGAGAGCCATGACGCGATTCCTGGGAACTGAAACGGAGTACGGGATCGCCACGCCCAGCGAGCCCGGGCTGAGCCCCATCGTCACCTCCACCCACGCGGTGGTGGCCCACGCGGCGGTGCACACCGGGGCCCGCTTCCGCTGGGACTACCACGACGAATCCCCGCTGCGGGACACCCGCGGCTTCGACCTGCGCCGTTACCACACCGTGCCGGTGGTGGACCCGGACGCCGTGGGCGTGGCCAACGTGATGCTCCACAACGGGGCGCGCTGGTACGTGGATCACGCCCACCCGGAGTACTCCTCGCCGGAGTGCGCCGACGCCTGGCAGGCCATGCTCTACGACGCCGCCGGGGACGTCATCGCCCACACGGCCATCGGGGACGTGCAGCGGCTCACCGATCAGGGCCTCTCCGTGCTCAAGGGCCACGAGCCCTGCCCGCCGCTGAAGATCTACAAGAACAACGTGGACGGCAAGGGGGCCTCCTACGGCGCGCACGAGAACTACCAGTACTCCCGCGCCACGGACTTCGAGGCCCTGACCCAGGGGCTCATGGCGTTCTTCGTCACCCGCCAGGTGCTCATCGGCGCCGGGCGCATGGGCGTGGGCGAGGAGGGCCAGGAGCACCGCTTTCAGATCTCCCAGCGCGCCGACTACTTCCGCCAGGAGGTGTCCCTGGAGACCACCCTGAATCGCGGGATCATCAACACCCGCGACGAGCCGCACGCGGACGCCGAGCGCTACGGGCGCCTGCACGTCATCGTCGGGGACGCCAACCGCTCGCACACCTCCACGCTGCTCAAGCTGGGCATGACCTCGCTGGTCATGGACGCCATCGAGGAGGGCGTGGACTTCAGCGACCTGCGCCTGGCCGACCCCGTGGGCGACCTCACGCGGGTCTCGCGGGACCTCACCCTCACCGAGCGGCTGGCCCTGCGCGACGGCCGCGAGCTCACCGCCCTAGAGATCCTCGGGCACTACCGCGCCCGGGTGCGCCCGCGCACCGAGGCGGACCGGCGGGTGCTGCGCGCCTGGGACGAGGCCGCGGCCCTGCTGGGCGAGGACCCGCTGCGCGCCGCGCACCTGCTGGACTGGGTGGCAAAGTACGCCCTGATCCGCTCCTACCAGGAGCGCGGTGTTGCGGCCAGCGACCCCCGGCTGCGGCTGATCGACCTGCAATACAGCGACGTCGATCCGCAGCGCAGCCTGTACGCGGCGCTGGTGCGCCGGGGGCGGATGCGCACGCTCGTCGGGCAGGAGGAGATCGCGCGCGCCGCCACCACGGCCCCGGCCACCAGCAGGGCGTGGTTCCGGGGCAGCATCTCCGCGCGCTTTCCCGAGGAGGTCACCGCCGCGAGCTGGCAGTCCCTCCTCGTGGGCTCCACCCGCCTGTCCATGCCAGAGGTGGGCTCGCTCACCGAGGAGGAGGCGGGGGAGATCCTGCGCACCGCGGGCAGCGCCGCCGAGGCCCTGCTCGCGCTGGGGGAGCGCGGCTACCGCCTCGACCGCTACGAATCCCAGGGCTAAACGGCCCCACCTGAAGGTAAAGGAGAACAGTCTCGTGTCCGATCGTATTCACGCGCAGCGCCGCCCCCACGAGGAGGGCGAGGAGCCCCTGGAGGTGGGCCAGGTGCACCTGAACACCCACGGCACCGACGACCTCCTCGACGAGATCGACGGCCTGCTGGAGGACAACGCGGAGGAGTTCGTCAACTCCTACGTTCAGAAGGGCGGACAGTAGCAGCCATGCTCCGCCGGATCTTTGGCATCGAGACGGAGTACGGGCTGAGCACCGGGCGGCGCGGGGCCGGCCCCGAGGAGCTGGCCCGCGCGCTGTTTCGCCCGGTGGTGGAGGAATACTCCAGCTCCAACGTGTTCCTGCCCAATGCCTCGCGCCTGTACCTGGACGTGGGCGCGCACCCGGAGATCGCCACGGCGGAGTGCGACGGCCTCGCCCAGCTCATCGCGCACGAGCGCGCCGGGGACGCCGTGCTAGACGAGCTGGCGCGCGCGGCGGAGCAGGCCCTGGGCACGCCCCTGTACCTGCTGAAGAACAACGTCGATTCCGTGGGCAACTCCTACGGCTGCCACGAGAACTACCTCATCGGCAGGACCACCGTGCTCAAGACCCTGGGCCGCCAGTTGCTCGCCTTCATGGTCACCCGCCAGATCGTCTGCGGGGCCGGGCACCTCGACGGCGGCTTCCGCTTCTCCCAGCGCGCAGACCAGGTGTGGGAGGGTGTCTCCTCGGCCACCACCCGCTCGCGCCCCATCATCAACACCCGGGACGAGCCGCACGCGGACTCCTCGCGCTACCGCCGCCTGCACGTGATCGTGGGGGACTCCGTCATGGCGGAGCCCACCCTGGCGCTCAAGGTGGGCTCCGCGCTGCTGGTCCTGGAGATGCTCGAGGAGGGCTACCCGCTGCCGGACTGGGAGCTGGCCGATCCCATCGCCGCGATCCGGGCCGTGAACAAGGACCCCCGCGCCGTCCTGGATTTGAGCGACGGCACCACCATCACCGCCCTGGAGCTGCAGTCCGCGCTGTGCGAGGCCGCCTCCGGGTGGCTCGCCCAGCGCCCCGAGGACCCTCGGCTGCGCGAGGTCGTGGACCTGTGGGGGCGCACGCTGCACGCCCTGCGCACCGGGGACCGCTCCGGCATCGACCGGGAGATCGACTGGGCCATCAAGCTCTCCCTCCTGGAGCGCTACCGCGAGCGCCTGGGCTGCGGCTGGGATCACCCGCGCCTGGCCCAGGTCAACCTGGCGTACCACGACATCCGCCCGGGGCGCGGCCTGGCCCGCGTCATGGAGGCCAAGGGCCTGATCCGCCGCTGGAGCACCGAGGAGGAGGTGCGCGCGGCGGTCCAGGAGCCCCCGGCCACCACCCGGGCCCGGCTGCGCGGGCGGTTCCTCACCCGGGCCCGCGAGCTGGGCGCGCCCGTCACGGCGGACTGGCTGCGCCTGAAGGTCAACCGCCCGGAGCCGCAGTTCATCGAGCTGGGCGATCCCTTTGCCGCCGTGGACGAGCGCCTGGACGCCCTCATCGGCTACATGGAGGAGCACCATGGATAGGGACGTCGAGCGGCTGGTCAACCTCACCTTCGCCCTGCTCGACGCCGCTCGCACCGGGCGCCCCTACCTCACCGGCCGGTGGCTGCGCGAGCGGGTGACCGGGTACTCCGGGGTCAGCGAGGACACCGCGCGCAAGCGGTTCCAGCGCGACGTGCGCACCCTGGCCCAGGCGGGGGTGCCCATCGAGGTCAGCGACCGCGACGGCACCCCCGGCTACCGCATCCGCAGCGACGCCTACGAGCTGGAGCCCGTGGAGTTCACCCCCGAGGAGGCCGCCGTGCTCGGGGTGGCGGGCGAGATGGGCCGCAGCGGCCAGCTCGGGGCCTTCGCTCGCTCCGGCTGGACCAAGATCGCGGCCGGCGGCGCCGAGCGGGACCTGGCCGCCAGCCCCCTGGGTCTCAGCGGGGACTGGGACCGGCTCTCCGCCCGCACCCTGGCCACGCTCGTCTCCGCGATCACCCGGGGGCGGCGGCTGGAGTTTTCCTACCGGGAGGGCTCCCGGCGCGCGATGGACCCCTGGGGGATCGTCAACCACCGCGACCGCCTCTACCTGGTGGGCTACGACCTTCAGCGCGGCCAGCCGCGCTCCTTCCGGCTGCTGCGCACCTCGGAGTTCACCGACGCCGGGCCGCGCGAGCACGAGGCGCAGGGCCGGGACCTCCAGGCCATCGTGGTGGAGGCGTTGGAGCGGCACCGCCGCCTGGTGGATGCCAAGGTGCGGCTGCGCCCCGGCAGGGCCGTGGAGCTGCGCGAGGCCGGGGACGTCGAGGGGGACGTGGTGCGGCTCACGGCGGTGGATCGGGACTGGCTGGTGCGCGCCGTGGCCGCCTGCGGGCCGGACGCGGTGTTGCTGGAGGACGACGAGCTGCGCGCGGACGTTATTGCACTGCTGAAGGGGGCGCTGTGAAGAATCTTGGCCGGGTGGAGGAGGTGGCCCGGGTGCTCAACCTCATTCCGTACTTCGAGCGGCACCCCGGCCGGTCCGTGTTCGAGGCCGCCCGCGACCTGGGGCGCAGCCCGCAGGAGATCATGGCGGACCTCAACCGCCTGTTCTGCTGCGGGCTGCCGGGGCTGATGCCGGACGGACTGGTGGACATGGTGCACAGCTACACCTCCGTGCGGATCACCAACAACCAGGGCCTGGATCGCCCCCTGCGGCTCAGCGCGGCGGAGGCCTCCGTGCTGCTCATGATGCTGGAGTCCCTGGAGAACCAGCCCGGCCTGCTCGATACCGCCTCGGTGCGCTCGGCGGCGGCCAAGCTCCGCGCGATCACCGGCCCCAGCGCCATCTTCGACTCCGCCCCGCAGCAGCGAAGCCCCGAGGTGGGGGAGCGGGTGCGCGAGGCCCTGGCCACAGGCAGGCGGCTGCGCTTCTTCTACGCCTCCGCCAGCAGCGACACCGAGCGCCTGCGCGAGGTCTCGCCCCTGCGGGTGTTTACCGACTCCGGCCACCAGTACCTCAGCGCCTGGGAGGACGGGCACCGCACCTTCCGCCTGGATCGCATGCGCGCCGCCGAGGTGCTTAACGCCCCGGCTCAGGCCCCGGCCGACGTCCCGGATTCCTTCGGCCTGACCCACCAGGCCGCCCTGAGGGTGCGCCGCGACGCCGCCTGGCTGGCGGATTACTACCCCATGACGCTGGGTAAGCCCGAGGGCGGGTGGATACCCGGCACCATGCCCTACGGCTCCGAGGAATGGCTCACGCGCTTTGCGCTGGGCAATGCCGACCGCCTGCGAATTACCAGCCCCGCCCGGGTAAGCTCACAGGTGTCTGCCCGGGCCTCTCAAGCCCTGGCGGCCTATGATGGCAGCGTTACCCACGTTCGATAGAAAGGCCCCGTCATGCCTAATCTCGGTGTACCCGAACTTCTCATCATCGCGGTGCTGCTCGTGCTGCTCTTCGGCGCCCGTCGGCTGCCCGACGCCGCCCGCTCCCTGGGCCGCTCCATGCGCATCTTCAAGTCCGAGGTCAAGGAGATGCACAAGGACGACGAGGAGCCCAAGCAGATTCCCCAGCAGCAGCCGCAGGCGCAGCAGAACCTCACCCACAACACCACGGATTACCGCGATACCCTCTAAGCCGTGAGTAAGAAGAATCCCGATGGCACGATGTCCATCGTCGAGCACATCCAGGAGCTTCGGCGGCGCGTCATCGTCTCGCTGATCGCCCTGGTCGTGGGGACCATCGCGGGCTTTATCTGGTATCAGCGCTCCTTCCTCGGCATCCCCTCCCTGGGCGAGATCCTCCTCGTGCCCTACTGCTCGGTGGACCCGAGCATGCGCGTGGATCTGGGGGCCTCGGGGGAGTGCCGCCTGCTGGCCACCGCGCCCTTCGAGATGTTCATGCTCAGGCTCAAGGTGAGCGCCCTGGTGGGGTCGGTGCTCGCCTCCCCGGTGTGGCTGGCGCAGCTCTGGGGCTTTATCACCCCCGGCCTGCTCAAGAACGAGCGCCGCTGGACCGCCTCCTTCGTCTCCATCGCCGTGCTGCTGTTTGCCTCCGGCGCGGTCCTGGCGTACGTCGTGCTGGCCTACGGCCTGGAGTTCCTGCTCACCCTGGGCGCGGAGGTCCAAGACGTCGCGCTCAACGGCCAGTTGTACTTCAGCTTCATGCTCAGCCTCCTGCTCATCTTCGGCGTGAGCTTCGAGGTGCCGCTGCTCATCGCCGCGCTCAACATCGCGGGCATCCTCTCCTACGACCATGTCAAGGACAAGCGCCGCTACATCATCGTGGGCCTGGCCGTCTTCGCGGCCTTCATGACCCCCGGCCAGGACCCGCTGTCCATGGTGGTGCTCACCGCCTCGCTGAGCGCCCTGGTGGAGCTGGCCCTGCAGTTCTGCCGCCTGCGCGATAAGCGCCGCCAGCGCGAGCGCCCCGACTGGCTCGACGCCGAGGATGAGTCCGCCACCGCCATCGCCGCCCCCGCCCCGGTCACCCCGGCCGCCTCCCTCCGCACCGCCGACTATGACGATATTCTCTAAATGACGCACCTCCACGACTTCGCCGCGCAGTTTTCCTTTCCCCTCGACAACTTCCAGGAGGAGGCCTGCCGCGCGGTGGAGGCCGACTCCGGCGTGCTGGTGTGCGCCCCCACCGGCGCGGGCAAGACCATCGTGGGGGAGTTCGCCGTCTCCCTGGCCCTTGCCCGCGGCACCACGTGCTTCTACACCACCCCGATCAAGGCGCTGAGCAACCAGAAGTATCACGACCTCGCGGACCGCTACGGCGCGGAGAACATCGGCCTGCTCACCGGCGACCAAACCATCCGCCCCGACGCCCCCATCGTGGTGATGACCACCGAGGTGCTGCGCAACATGGTCTACGCGGACTCCGAGGCCCTCTCCGCCCTCAGCCACGTGGTCATGGACGAGATTCACTTCCTGGCCGACGCCTCCCGGGGCGCGGTCTGGGAAGAGATCATCCTGGGCCTGGACGAGTCCGTACGGATCATCGGGCTCTCCGCCACCGTCTCCAACTCCGAGGAGTTCGGCCAATGGCTCTCCGCCGTGCGCGGGGACACCCGGGTGATCGTCGCGGAGCACCGGCCCGTGCCGCTGCACCAGTGGATGCTGGTGGGAAGCACCCTGCGCCCGCTGTTCGACCCCGAGGGCCAGAAGGTCTCCCCGGCGCTGCTGCGCGAGGCCGCCCGCGACCGGCACCGCCCGGCCTCAAGGCCCGACGCCATCCAGGCGCTGCGGCGGCGCGACATGCTCCCGGCCATCTTCTTCATCTTCTCCCGCGCGGGCTGCGACGCCGCGCTCTTCCAGTGCCTGCGCTCCCGCATCAGCCTCACCACCGAGGAGGAGGCCGCGCGCATCCGCGAGATCGTCACCCAGGCCGTGGCGGACATCCCCGCCGAGGACCTGGAGGTGCTGCGCTTTGCGCAGTGGCGCGCCGCCCTCGCGCGCGGCTTCGCCGCCCACCACGCCGGGATGCTCCCCGCCTTCCGGCACGTCGTGGAGGACCTCTTCGCCCGGGGCCTCGTGCGCGCGGTTTTTGCCACCGAGACCCTCGCCCTCGGGATCAACATGCCCGCCCGCACCGTGCTGCTCGAACGCCTGGTCAAGTTCAACGGTGAGGCCCACGTGGACCTCACCCCCGGGCAATACACCCAGCTCACCGGGCGCGCCGGGCGGCGGGGCATCGACGTGGTGGGCCACGCCGTGGTGCAGTGGACCCCGGGGATCGACCCCGAGGCCGTGGCCGGGCTGGCCTCCACCCGCACCTATCCGCTGGTCTCCACCTTCCAGCCCGGGTACAACATGTCGGTTAACCTCCTGGGCCGCAACGGCTACCGGCGCGCCATCGACCTGCTGGAGATGTCCTTCGCCCAGTTCCAGGCCGACGCCTCCGTGGTGGACCAGGCCCTCGCGCTCGACCGCGTCCAGGCGCGGCTGCGCGAGCAGGAGCACGAGCTGGAGCGCGCCTTCCGGGCCCTCAACCCGCCCGGTGACCGCGAGGACCTGCTCGACTACGTCGGGCTGCGCCAGCGCCTCTCCTCGGAGGAGAAGCAGCACCGGGCCCGCGCCCGGCAGCAGCGCGACGCCGAGATCGCGCGCCTGCTCGCCTCCGCCACGCGCGGCGAGGTGCTGGCGCTGCCGGGGAAGAAGCGCCCGCTGATCGCCGTGGTGGTCGAGCCCGCCCGGCGCTCGGACGACCCCCGCCCCCTCGTCGTGGCCGCCAACGGCTGGACGGGGCGCATCGAGGGCCGCTCCCTGGGCAACGCCCCCGTGCGCCTGGGCCACATGCGCGTGCCGGGCAACCACCGCCGCAACGCGCGGGGCATCGCGCGCGGCCTCCACCGCTTCCGGGGACCGGCCAAGCTCAAGACCACGGCCCGCGTGCGCCCCTCCAAGGAGGTCGCCCGGCTGCGCGAGGAGGTCCGCGCCCACCGCGTGCACCACTGGCCTCCTGCCGACCGGGAGCACCTGAGCAGGCACGCGGAGAAGATCCTGCGCCTCCGGGACCAGGAGCGCCGCCACCAGGTCTCCGCGAGCGACACCCTGGCCCACACGTTCCGCCGCATCCTCGACCTGCTCGCGGAGCAGGGCTACATCTCCACGGACGCCGCGGCCACGGGCTCCACCACACCGGCCGCTCCCGAAACCGACTACGCGGGCTACGCTCTCACCGAGGAAGGGCAGCGCCTGGCCCGCATCCACTGCGCCGCGGACCTGCTCGTGGCGCAGTGCCTGCGCCGCGGGATCTGGGACGATCTGGACCCCGCGGAGCTGGCGGGCGTGGCCTCCCTGTGCGTCTTTGACAACCGCAAGGCCACCCAGGGCGAGCCCACGGCCGCCACCGAGGCGATGGGCGCGGCGATGGGCGCCACCGAGCGCCTCTGGTCCGAGCTGGCCCACGACGAGCAGCGCCACCGCCTCCCCGTCTCCCCGGCGCCGGAGGGGGCCTTCGCCCTGGCCATGCATCAGTGGACGGCCGGGGCACCCCTGGCCTACTGCCTGGCCGCCGCCGCGCAGTGCGGGGCGGAGCTGACCCCGGGGGACTTCGTGCGCTGGTGCAGGCAGGTCGTGGACCTCCTGGAGCAGGTGGCGGCCACCGCCTACCGGGACCACACCCGGGCGCAGGCGCGCCGGGCCATCCAGTCCATCCGCCGGGGGGTGGTGGCGGTGGGGCTGTAGGATGGCCCCATGCATCGCTTTCCTGCCTCCGTGTACGCGGCGCGGCTCTCCCGCGCCGCCGCCCTGTGTCAGAGCAAGGGGCTCGGCGGGCTCGTGATCGGCACGGGCCCCGAGATGGCCTACCTCCTGGGCTCGTGGACCGAGACCCACGAGCGCTTCACCGGCCTGGTCGTTCCCGCCGAGGGCGCGCCCGCGCTGGTGGTTCCCCGGTCCGACGTCGCGGACTTCGACCCGGATTTCCTGGGCGAGCTGGGCGTGGAGATCCGCCCCTGGGCGGACGGAGCGGACCCGTACCTGCTCGTGGAGCTGCCCGGCGAGGGGCCCGTGGGGCTGGGGGCGTCCCTGACTACCGCCCACGTCCTGGCGTTGCAGTCCCGCTGCGCCCCGCGCGCCACCACGCTGGCCACCACCCGGCTGCGCGAGCTGTTCATGCTCAAGGACGCCCACGAGGTCGCCCAGCTCCGCGCGGCGGCGCGGGCCATCGACGCGGTGCACGAGCAGGTGCCCGGCCTGCTCGCTGCGGGCCGCACCGAGGCCGAGGTCGCCGCGGACCTGCGCGCGCTGATCCTGCGCGAGCACCGGGAGGTGGACTTCATCATCGTGGGCTCCGGGCCCCACGGGGCCAACCCCCATCACTCCTTTTCCGAGCGGCGGCTGCGCGCGGGGGAGATCGTGGTGGTGGACATCGGCGGCACGTACGGGGTGGGGTACCACTCGGACTGCACGCGCACCTACGTGGTGGGCGGCCCCGCCGGGGAACCCGAGTGGTACCGGGTATTGCGGCTGGCTCAGGAGGCCGCCTGCGCGGCCGTGCGCCCCGGGGCCACCTCCGCGCAGATCGACGCCGCCGCGCGGGAGATCATCTCCGAGGCGGGCTACGGCCCGGAGTTCTTCCACCGCACCGGCCACGGCATCGGCCTGTCCCTGCACGAGGAGCCCTTCATCATGGAGGGCAACGACCTCGTGCTGGAGGAGGGTATGGCCTTTTCCGTGGAACCGGGCATCTACTTCGAGGACCGCCACGGCGGCCGCATCGAGGACATCGTGGTGGTCACCGCCGAGGGGTGCGAGCGCCTGAACAACCAGCCGAGGCAGTTGCGCTGATGGGGCCGCTGCTCGTGCTGGGCGCCACCAGCGAGATCGGCGGGGAGCTGGCGCTGCGGCTGTGCCGGGGCCGGGACGTGGTCCTGGCGGCCCGCCGCCCCGAGGCGCTCGAGCCGCTGCGCGCCCGCCTGCTGGACGCCGGGGCGCTGAGCGTGGAGGCCCATCCCTTCGAGGCCACGGACCTCGGCGGCTCCTGCCTGCGCCGCCTGCTGGATTCCCGGATCCCGGAGATAGCGCTGGTGTGCTTCGGCATCCTCGGCGATCAACAGGAGGCGCAGCGCAACCCCGACCACGCGGCCCAGATCGCCACGGTGGACTACACCGCGCAGGTGGTGGCCCTGACCGCGCTCTCGGAGGCGATGCCCGGCGGGGTCATCGTGGCCTTTTCCTCCATCGCCGGGTGGCGCGCCCGCCGCGCCAACTACGTCTACGGCTCCACCAAGGCGGGGCTGGACGCCTTCTGCCAGGGACTGGCCGACCGCCTTCACGGCACCCCGCTGCGCCTGATCACCGCGCGTCCCGGCTTTGTCATCGGGCGCATGACCGAGGGGATGAGGCCCGCCCCGATGTCCGTGCTCCCGCACCAGGTGGCCGAGGCGGTGGCCGCCGAGGTGCTGCGCGGCAGAGGTGGCAGAGGCGGCAGAGGCAGCCGCACCCTGTGGATTCCCGGCCGCCTCCGGCTGCTGGCCTATGCCATGCGTCTGGTGCCGCGCCCGGTATGGCGTAGGATGCCCCGGTAAAGGAGGTTTCCATGCGCATGCGCGTTTTAGTCATCGGAGGGGGAGAGGTGGGCCCCGCGCTCACCGCGGCGGGCTGGGAGGTCACCACGGCCCTTCCCGCCTCCCCGGCGGAGCTGGCGGCCCTCGTGGTGCGCGAGCGCATCGAGGCGATGGTGGACGCCACGCACCCCTTCGACCCCTCGCACGCGGACATCGAGGAGGCCGCACACGCCACCGGGGTTCCCCTCGTGGCGTACTCGCCCCGGCGCTGGCCGCTGAGCCCCGCCCTGGAGGCCACCAGCGTGGCCGAGGCCGCCGCCTGGGCGCAGCGGAACTGCCATCACATCCTGGTGGACGCCGAGGGAGTGGATCTTGCCCCGCTGGCGGCGGACTCCGATAACCTCTACGTGCTGCGCCAGGCCCAGCGCCCCCGGCGCGCCGAGGCCCCGGCCCGGCACCGCGTCATCGCCCCCGGGGTGGGGGACCTGGCGGGGGAGAAGAAGCTCATGCGGGATCACCAGATCGACGGGATCGTGCTCACCGACACCGGGCGCCCGGACCTGGGCACCACGGTGACCGCCGCCGAGGCCCTGGGCATCCCCGTGGCGCTGATCGCGCGCCCCGCGCGCGGCTCGGCCGTGGTGGCGGGCACCGTGGCGGACGTGTTGGGCGCGATATAGGTAGGTTGGTGGGGTGCCACTTTTTCTCGCTTTACCCTATATCCTCGTGGAGGCCCTGACCTTCTGGGCTGTGGCCCACCTGCTGGGCGTGGGCTGGGCCCTGCTCGCCCTGATCCTGGTGTTCTTCGGCGGGCTCTTCCTGGCCACGTTCGAGATGCGCGCCATCGCCCGCTCCGCTGCGGGGGGCCGCATTCGCCCCGGGGAGGCGATGGGCAACTACGGCCTCATCGCCGCCGGGGCGGTGCTGGTGGCCCTGCCCGGCTTCGCCACCGCGATCGCGGGCCTGCTGCTGATCCTGCCGCCCACGCGCGCGCTGGTCCGCCGGAGCCTGGCCCGCAAGTTGCGCACCAGGATCGAGGAGGCAGGCATGCGCGGCTTCCAGCGCGCCAGCGCCTACCGCCAGCGCACGAGCTACGGGTCCTTTGCCGAGGTGATCGACGAGGACGAGGTCCAGCAGTGGAGCAGGAACATCAAGCCGGAGGACTTCAAGTAAGATGCCGTGGCGCCTCGCCGCGGCGGCGTTCTCCGGGCTCCTGGTCTTTGCCTCCTACGAGCCCCTGGGCTGGTGGCCCGCGGGGATCGTCGGCCTCGGCCTGCTGTATCACGCGCTGCGCCGGGCCCGCTCCCTACGCGAGGGCGCACTCCTGGGCCTCGTGCAGGCCCTCTCGCTGTACCTGTTGCTGCTGCCGTGGGTGGGGGAGTTCGTGGGCTCCGCCCCCTACCTGGCGCTGTGCGCCGTACTGGCTTTGTTCGGGCTGCTGCTCGGGGCGGGCGGGGCCGCGCTGCGCCGGGGGAGCGTGGTGCTCTTTCCCGCCTGGTGGTGCGCGGTGGAGTACCTGTATTCCTCGTGGCCCTTCGGGGGCTTTCCCTGGGGGCGGCTGGCCTGGGGGCAGATCGACGGCCCCCTGGCGCACCTGGCCTACCTGGGCGGGCCCGCCGCCGTGAGCTTCGCGGCCGCGCTGGTGGGCTGCGCGCTGTTTCGGCTGCGCTCGCGCGGCGCGGTGCTGGGCGCGCTCGCGGTGCTCGCCCTCAGCCTCGTTCCCTGGCCCACGCGGGACACCGGGGAGGTGCGGGTGGCCGCCGTCCAGGGCAACGTGCCGCGCATGGGGTTGGACTTCAACGCCCAGCGCCGCGCGGTGCTGGAGCGCCACGTGCGGGAGACGGAAAAGCTGGACTCACCGGTGGACCTGGTGGTGTGGCCGGAGAACTCCGCGGACGTCAACCCGCTCACGGACGCCCGCGCGCACGCCCTGCTGGGCCGGGCGCTGGACGCCACCCGGGCCCCCATCCTGGTGGGCACCCTGACCTCCGACGAGGAGGGCCCCCACAACACCATGATGGTCTTTGACCCCGCCACGGGGCCGGGGGAGTACCACCACAAGCGCTTCCTGCAGCCCTTCGGGGAGACCATGCCGCTGCGCTCTCTGCTGCGGCACGTCTCCCCCTACGTGGACCAGGCCGGGGACTTCCGCCCCGGGCACGGCACGGGCGTGGTCCACGCCGCGGGGCTTCCGGTGGGGGTGGCCACCTGCTACGAGGTGCTTTTTGACGACGCCTACCGCTCCGCCGTGCGGGGCGGGGCCCGCATCCTGACCACGCCCACGAACAACGCCACGTTCGGCTTCACGGACATGACCTACCAGCAGCTCGCCATGAGCAGGATGCGCGCCATCGAGACGGACCGGGCGGTGATCGTGGCGGCCACCTCCGGCGTTTCCGCCCTCGTGGCGCCCGACGGCGAGGTACGATCCTCCACAGGCATCTTCGAGGCCGCCACGCTCACGGACACCCTTCCCCTGCGCGATTCCCTCACCCCGGCCGTGCGATTCGGTTTCTGGGTCCAAGCGGGCATCGCTATCATTGGGGCATTAGGTACGCTCGTGGCCTTGTGGCGCCGGCGCTCATCCGCATCCCGTAAGGAGTAACTCAGTGGCCCGTCCTAGCGATGCAACGCTCGTGATCATCCCCACCTATAACGAGCTGGAGAACCTCCCGCTCATCGTCGGTCGCGTGCGCACCGCCGCCCCGGAGGTGGACGTTCTCATCGTGGACGATAACAGCCCGGACGGCACGGGGGAGCGGGCCGACGCCCTGACGGTGCAGGACGATCAGGTGCACGTCCTGCACCGCGCGGGCAAGGGCGGCCTGTGCGGCGCCTACGTGGCGGGTTTTCAGTGGGGCCTGGAGGCCGGGTACACCGTGCTGTGCGAGATGGACGCGGACGGCTCCCACGCCCCCGAGCAGCTCCGCCTGCTGCTCCAGGAGATCGACGCCGGGGCCGACCTCGTGATCGGCTCCCGCTACGTCACCGGCGGCCGCGTGGTTAACTGGCCGATGAAGCGCTGGCTGCTCTCCAAGGTCGGCAACCTCTACATCTCCCTGGCGCTGGGCGCCGGGCTCTCGGACATGACGGCGGGCTACCGCGCCTACCGCAGGGAGATCCTCGAGGAGCTGAACCTCGACGAGCTGGCCCAGGCGGGCTACATCTTCCAGGTGGACCTCGCCTGGCGCGCCGTGGAGGCGGGCCACGACGTGCGCGAGGTCCCCATCACCTTCACCGAGCGCGAGATCGGGGAGTCCAAGCTGGACGGCAGCTTTGTCAAGGACAGCCTGGTGCAGGTAACAAGGTGGGGGGCGGCGCACCGGAGCGAGCAGATCGGCAACGTCTACTCCGAGGTGCGCAAGCTCGTGGGCCACGAGGTGGGTAAGTTCCGCCGCAAGCACCGGATCTAGCCGTGCCGAAAAAAGCCCGGAGGCCGCGCGGCCTCCGGGCTTCCTTCATGCCTAAGGCGCGGTGCGCAAGGGCCCACGCCGCGCCGGGGTGGTTACTTACCGGCGGCCTTGGCCTCCTCTTCCTTCTGCTGCTTGAGCAGCTTGGCCGCGTTGCGGCGCCGCTTGCGCAGCGCCTCGATGCGCTCCTCCAGCAGCTCGTCCAGCTCCTCGATGCTGCGGCGCTCCCGGAGCATGTCCCAGTGGGTGCGCGGGGGCTTCACCGGCTTGGCGTCCACGCCCTCGCCCTCCACGAGGATGCCG
This sequence comes from Corynebacterium mastitidis DSM 44356, assembly GCF_000375365.1. Classification (GTDB taxonomy): domain Bacteria; phylum Actinomycetota; class Actinomycetes; order Mycobacteriales; family Mycobacteriaceae; genus Corynebacterium; species Corynebacterium mastitidis. Next base: position 163,156 of record NZ_AQXB01000006.1, read on the forward strand.
AGCTGACCGTTCTTGCACATCCACTCGCCGGGGATCTCGGCGTCGTCCGCGAAGGGGACCTCGTAGATCTCCCCGGAGTCCGTGCGGTACTTCACCATCTGGCGCGGGGCCAGGTCATGGTCCCGGTCCGTCTCGTAGCTGACCGCACCCATGCGACTGCCTCGGAGCACCCGATCTGCCATTGCAGCATCATCCTTTACATCCCGCGATTAGTATCAACTACGCGAGTATAACGGACTATGCGCTCGGTTTGTTCCCACCCCGCCCACGGGGGCTAGGATGAGTCATGTGACGTATAAGAAGCAACAGCGCTGCGCGTGGTGCGGCAAGGAGATGGAACCCTCCACGCGGGGGCGCCCCAAGAAATACTGCTGCCCGTCCTGCAAGCAGCGCGCGTACGAGCAGCGCCATAACATCACCGGCACCAGGATTCCCCAGGACGCCGTGATCATGACGCAGGAGCGCGCGGAGCGCCTTCAGGATTCCCTCTTCGAGCTACGCTGCTCCGCAGAGGACATCGCCACCGCCGCGCGCGAGGGCGCGGGGGGAGAGGAGCTTCAGGAGCTGTGCACCGAGCTGGTGGAACTAGCGCGTTCGATAGAGAAGTTGAGGTAAGCCATGCCGCGTAATCGCAAGATCGTTATCGCAGCCTTTGTCACCGCGATCATCCTCATCGCGGTGCTATCCATCCTGCCCACGGTGCTGGGGGCCATGAACGGCCCCGGGGTGAAAACCGAGGGGATCGACGCCAAGGGGGCCACGCACGCCACCACGGACATGAACGGCCACTGGGAGGTCACCGGCAGGGCGACAGGGAACACCACCTCGGCCGGGTACACCTTCCACGAGATCCTCCCGGGGGACAAGCGCGTCACCTCCGGGTCTACCACGCACGTGGAGGGGTCGCTAAGCATCGAGGATAACTCCCTCGTCGGCGGCCTGATCACGGTGGACATGACCACCGTGGCCTCGGATAACGAACGGCGCGACATCAACGTGCGCACCAAGATTCTCGAGACGGAGACCCACCCGACCGCGGACTTCGAGATCTCCGGGCCCGTGGACCTCACCGGCCTGCCGGACGACGGCACGATGGGGGAGGTGCGCGTACCCGGCAGGCTCACCCTCCACGGGCACACGCGGGACGTGGAGCCCGTGATGAAGGTGCTGCGCAGCGGCGACTCGGTGGTGGTGTCCACCGACATCGAGATAGACCGCGCGGACTACGCGGTAGAGACCCCCGATTTCGTGGCGGCCTCCATCGACGAGCACGGGCAGATCAACGTCCGCCTGGCCCTGGAGAAGAACGCATGAATCCCGCCCGGATGATCCCGGCGCTGTGGCTGCGCCTCATCGTCATCGTCGCCTTCACCCTGTGGGTGTTCTTCCAGCAGATGTGGCTCGTGGGCCTCATCGCCGTGGCGCTGGGCGGGATTACTGCTTGGCAACTGGTGGCGGCGTACCGCCAGCGCGATTAGTGAGCGTGCTCGTCCAGCTTGTCGGAGACGTTGCCCGCGGCGTCGGACAGGCTGTCGGCGGCGTCTTCCTTGGCGTCGGAGAGCTTATTGGCGGCGTCGTCCTTCGCGTCGGAAAGCTTGTCGCCGGCCTCGTCCTTGGCCTCGCCAAGGTCGTTGGACACCTCGTCCTTCTTGTCGTTGATGGTGTCCACGGCCTCGTCGGCCTTCTCGGAAACCTCCTCGGAGGCCTCGACGGCCTCGGAGGAAATGGACTCGGCGGCGGAGGAAGCCGGGGCGGTGGTGGCCACGGTGGTCTCAACGGTCGTCTCGGTGCTATCGCCCTCGTCGGAGGAGCAGGCGGCCAGGGCCAGGGGAGCCACGGCCAGGAGGGGGAGAACGCGAAGAGTCTTCTTCATAATTTCTTCATCCTTTCGGGTGCGTTGAAGTCCAACAGCAACCACCGTACCCGATTATGCCCGCAGGGGAGCAACCCCTCATGCGCGCACCCCCATACCTTAAAGCGGGCCCGCGCCGCCCTCACCTGGGAAAACTACCTGATGAGCGCGTTCAAATACTCCGCCATATACGGCACGGCAAATTGCACCTTTCCCCGCGAATGCGCCACGATCAGCTCCCGATAAATCAGCTCGTGGCGCAGGCGGGAGGCGCTCGTGGTGGTGGAACCCATCGCCGCCGCGACGTCCCTGACCGTCACGCCGTCCCGAGCCCTCAGGCGCGCGGCGCGGTGACCTCGGCCAGGTCCTGCAGCTCGCTCAGGAGGTTGCGCCCCGGCAACGGCCGGGCACGTTCCGCCGCCATGCTGACGGAACCAAGATGGCTCAGCGAGACCCCGGTGAGCGTGCGGCGGCGCGGCGTGGGCGCGTCATCCAGGGCGTCGTACACGCGCGGGATGGTCACCTCGACGAGGTCTAAGAGCATTCGCGGGCCCACGGCTTCCCGAGATCAGCGCGGTGCGCCACGGATTGCCGGGCCCCTCCGCGAGAGTCAGCTCGAACTGGCGCCGCTCGTTCTCGCGCCCGGCGATCACCGCCGGAGAAAGGTGGGATGAAAGGGATTGCGCGGCACCGGCTGGGTTTCCATGCCACCGGTGTAAATCACGCATAAACGCGCATCCACCGCATAAACCGCATAAAACCTCCGCCCCAGCACAATGTCCGATAATGTACATTATGTCATTTTAGAATCCTGTATCATGCCCCCATGCGCCCCTTCATGCAAGTAGACGTCTTCTCCCGCCACCCCTACGGCGGCAACCCCGTGGCCGTGATCCTCGACGCCGAGGGGCTCCGCGACTCCGACATGCAGGCCATCGCGCGCTGGACCAACCTCTCCGAGACCACCTTCGTGCTGCCGCCCACCACGCCGAGGGCCGATTACCGCCTGCGCATCTTCACACCCACCCGGGAGCTTCCCTTCGCCGGGCACCCCACGCTGGGCTCGGCCCGCGCCTGGGCGGAGCTGCACGGCACGGATAAAACCACCCTCGTCCAGGAGTGCTCCGGCGGGCTCGTCCCGGTGCGCCGCACGGAGGATCTGCTCTTCTTCGCCGCGCCGCCCACCCTCCGCGGCAGACCGCTCGACCCGGAGTACCTGGATCGCATCGCGGAGGCCTTCCGGGTGCCGCCCCAGCGGATCGTGGACCACCAGTGGGTGGACAACGGCCCCGGCTGGGCCGTGGTGCTGCTCGATAGCGCCCGGACGGTCCTTAACCTCGAGCCGGACCTGAGCCTCATCCCCGAGGCCAAGATCGGCGCGATCGGCCCGCACCCGGAGGGCCACCGCCACGCCTTCGAGATTCGGGCCTTCGCCCCCGGCGCCGGGATCGCGGAGGACCCGGTCTGCGGCAGCCTCAACGCCTCCACGGCGCAGTGGATGATCGCCACGGGCCGCGCGCCCCGCGCGTACTCCGTCTCCCAGGGGGCGCGGCTGCACCGTCAAGGCGAGATCACCGTCCGTCACGAGGGCGGCGAGACATGGATCGGCGGCTCCACCACCGTGTGCCTCCGGGGAGAGATAAAATAGTCACAGTGATTTAAAACGCCACGAGGCCGCCCTCGCCGCCGCCACGCACCAATGGGCCGCCAGGAGGAACAACAGCCCCAGGCTGAGCGCGGCCCACCAACCCTGGCCGCCGCTCAGCGCGTACGCCCCGGCGCCGCAGGTGGCCACCGGGAAGGTCGAGGCCCACCACGTCGGGTTGTACGGCGCCCAGCCCGGCAGGCTGCCCCAGTGCCGCCACGCCGCCCACAGGGCCAGCGGCAGGCCCAGGGCGAGCACCGCCCAGCCGTAGGCGCGCGGACCGCCCAGCGTCACCACCGCCACCACGGACTGCCCCACGATGCCCAGGGGGATCCAGCAGGTGGCCGCTAGCGGCGCGGGCGGGCCCCACGGCAGCATCCGCCGATATACAAGAACGAAGGCGGGAACCGCCCCGCATACCGCGAGCGCGCACAGAAGCCACCCCAGCACCCTGGCCCCGGACGCCCCCGGCATCCCGGCCTCGGCCCACTGCGCGAGCCCCACGGCGGGCACCACCGGGCACATCACGGGAAACAGCGAGAGGAAGGTGGGCTCGCCGCGCAAAACGGGCCAATAGGCCGCGTTGGCCCCCAGACAGATCGCCGCGCCCAGGACCACGAGGAGCCCGTGCAGCCACCACTGATGGGTCGCGGCCGTCTGCGCGCTGCCCACCGTGGTGATCGCCATACCCAGCAGCGCCCAGGCCGGGGCGGCCGCGCGCTCCAGCGGCGGCACGCGGTGGCGCCACCAGCCCGCCGCGATCCGCACGATCAGCGCCGCCGCGAGGAGCAGCAGCGCGTTGGCCAGCCAGTCCCAGCCATGCAGGCGGCTCAGCGTGGCAAAGCCACCCGTTCCCAGTGCAGCCCCGGCCCACGCGGGCCCCCAGGGCGGAAGTGTGTTCATAGCCCTCTATCCAACGCCAGCCGCCGAGAAAGCGAAAGCAATATTTTCATCTCACTTTACAGGATTTGCCATCTCATGCAGCGGGACACTACCTTATGATGTACCAATCATTCGAAAGGTTTTTGTCCATGACCGCCTCCGCTCCGGCCACACCGGCCACCATCTCGCTGACCTCCCGCGATCGCGCGCGCATCGTCACGGCCTCCACCGTGGGCACCACCATCGAGTTCTACGACTTCTACGTCTACGCCACCGCCGCCGTCGCCGTGTTCCCCCACCTCTTCTTCCCCAAGTCCGAGGACCCCACGATCGGCCTGCTGGCCTCGTTCGCCACCTTCGGCCTCGCGTTCCTGGCCCGCCCTCTGGGTTCCATCGTGTTCGGACACTTCGGAGACGTCGTGGGACGCAAGGCCACGCTGGTCTTTGCCCTGCTCACCATGGGCATCGCCACCTTCCTCATCGGCATGCTGCCCACCTACCAGCAGGTGGGCATCCTCGCCCCCGCCCTGCTGGCGCTCATGCGCTTCTGCCAGGGCCTGGGGCTGGGCGGGGAATGGTCCGGGGCCGCGCTGCTGGCCACGGAAACCGCAGAGGAGGGCAAGCGGGCCTGGGCCGCGATGTGGCCGCAGCTCGGCGCACCCTTCGGCTTCCTCCTGGCCAACGGGCTCTTCCTGATCCTGGTCACCGCCTTCGACTACACCAACGGAGACCTCACCAATCCCTTCATGGTGTGGGGCTGGCGCATCCCCTTCCTGGCCTCGGCCGTGATGGTCGCGGTGGGGCTCTACGTGCGCCTGCGGCTGGAGGAGACCCCGGTGTTCCAGCAGGCCATCGACCGCGATCAGCGCGTGACCTCTCCCCTGCGCGAGGTGTTCCTCACCGCCGTCGGCCCCCTGTTCATCGGCACCTTCGTGATGGTGGGCTGCTACACCCTCTTCTACCTGGTCACCACGTGGATCCTGTCCTACGGGATCAGCCCCACCGGCCTGGACTTCGCCTACACGGACTTCCTCAAGCTCCAGCTCGTCTCCATCTTCGCCTTCATCGCGGGCGTCCCGCTCTCCGGCTGGCTGGCGGACCGCGTCGGACGCAGGCCCACCCTGCTGTGGGTCACCGTGGCCATCATCGCCTTCAGCGCCACCTTCGCGCTGTTCCTCCAGGACGGCACCCCCGGCAGCGTGCTGGCCTTCCTCACCATCGGCATGTTCCTCATGGGCCTCATCTTCGGCCCCATGTCCGCCGTGCTACCGGAGCTCTTCCCCACCAACGTCCGCTACACGGGCTCCGGCATCTCCTACAACGCCGCGTCCATCCTGGGCGCCGCCATCGCCCCCTTCATCGCCACCGCCCTGGCGCAAAAGTTCGGCGTGGCCTCCGTGGGCGTCTACCTGGCGGGCGTCTCCGGCGTCTCGCTGCTCGCCATTCTCGCCATGCGGGAGACCCGCGAGCGGGACATGACGCGGATCTAGCGCCCCCGGCGTCGGCGGTGCGTGAGGCTGAGCTGCACGGCGTCGATCATGCCCAGGTCCAGCAGGGCGCGCCGCAGCGCAAACTGATACCGCCACAGGCGGCGAAAGACCTGGTCGAACCCGGCGGCGGCGGCCTCCCGCGAGTGGGCCTCGAAGCACTCGGACTGGAGCTTCAGCGCCAGCGAGTAGTGCTCCCCGAAGTGCCGCTGCCCCACCACCCGCAGCCGACTGGACTGGTCGGTGAGCCGGTAGACCTGCTCCATGCTGGGGTAATCCAGCCCCGGCCAGATGTAGGCGCGCAGCGCGTCCAGGCTGCGGCGGGCCGCCGCGCCGAACGCCTCCGTGCTCACGAGCGCCTGCACCCCGCAGTATCCGCCGGGACGCAGGGAGCGGTCCAGGCTGCCCACATACTCCCCGCGCTGCCGGGGGCTGAGCAGCTCCAGGTACTCCGCGCTGACCACGGCCTCGGCGGGGGGCTGGACTCCCCCGGCCACCTCCGGCACCGCCAGCACCCGCCCCCGGGCACCGGCCAGGGTGAGCCGCTCCTCGATGGCCCCGGCGCAGGCCTCGTCGGCGGTCACCGCGCCCAGGTTCGCGCCCCGGCGCGAGGCCTCCAGCACCACCGCGGCGCCCGCCGCCGGGTATTCCACGGCGTCGGTGCCGCGCCGCACCTCGGCGGCGTCGAGAAGCGCCCGCACCACGCCCCGCTGCCCGGCGGCGAGGTCGGCGCGCTCCACCGCCACCGGAGGGGCCACGCGGGTGACGTCCACGAAGTGCGTCGCGGGCTCGCTGCCGTGCCCGGCGCCGCGCACAAAGCTGGGCACGGACTCGCGCACCGTGGTGGGCACGCCGGACTCGAAGAGCCCGCCCATGAGGCTCATGCCGTCGGCGGAGGAAAACTCCACGAGGTCGGCGGGCAGCGCGCCGCCGTCGTAGCGCCCCGGCTCCACGGCCCCCCGATGGGGCTTGTAGTCCGCGCGCAGCAGCGCCAAGAGCACGGCGTGGAGGTCGGGGGCGTGCCACTCGCCCGCCATGTAGGATTCCGCCAGGCCGAGCCATCCCGAGGTGGCCAGGCGGTAGAAAAGCTCGTCGCGCTCCACCAGCAGCGCGGGGCGCTCGGATTCCAGCTCCAGGCCCGCGGCCTCGCAGGCGTCCGCGAACTCCGCCTCCGCGCGGCGGGCCCGACGGCGCATCCGCCAGTCCCGCTCCGTGGCCCCCAGCCCCGGCCACGCGTCCAGGTCGATGGCGTCGAGATGAGGGTGATGACGGTGCTGCCGGTGATGCCGATCCGCCATTGCGCCTCCGTCCCCGTTAACCAGTACCGCTGAACCACGATACCGAGAACTCCGGCGGGAGCGCTAAACCAAAAATGCACGCCCCCATGTTTCTGTGTTTCGGTCCGAATGGGTGGATTCCTGTGGCCCCTACCCTGCCAAAGGTGAGGTAGCCGACTATCATCATCTGCTATCACTGCAAGAATCGCACCGCATGAGAAAACAGGAGCAGTAAAAGCGCATGTCATCTTCCCAGAAGCCTTACCGCCCGGCTGGCGGACGCCACCACGTCGTCGTCATCGGCTCCGGGTTCGGCGGCCTTTTTGCCACGAAGGATCTCAAGGACGCCGACGTGGACGTCACCTTGATTGATCGCGGCAACCACCACCTCTTCCAGCCGCTGCTGTACCAGGTGGCCACGGGCATCCTCTCCTCCGGGGAGATCGCCCCCTCCACCCGCCAGATCCTGGCCGGGCAGGAGAACGCCTCCGTGGTCAAGGGCGAGGTTACCGACATCGACATCGAGACCAAGACGGTGACCACCCACCTGGGCAACTACGAGCGCAGCTACGAATACGACTCCCTCATCATCGCCGCCGGCGCGGGGCAGTCCTACTTTGGCAACGACCACTTTGCCCAGTACGCCCCCGGCATGAAGACGCTGGACGACGCCCTGGAGATCCGCGCCCGCATCATCGGCGCCTTCGAGCGCGCGGAGCTGACCTCCGACCCCGCCGAGCGGGAGCGCCTGCTCACCTTCGTGATCGTGGGCGCCGGGCCCACCGGCGTGGAGCTGGCGGGCCAGCTCGCGGAGATGGCGCACCGCACGCTCTCCGGCGAGTACCGCAACTTCTCCACCGACTCCGCCAAGATCCTGCTTCTCGACGGCGCCCCCCAGGTGCTGCCGCCCTTTGGCAAGCGCCTGGGCCGCAAGGCCCAGCGCCAGCTCGAGAAGCTGGGTGTGGAGGTCAAGCTCGGCGCGATGGTCACCAACGTGGACGAGACCTCGGTGACCTACAAGGCCGGCGAGGAGGAGCACACCATCGAGAGCTACACCAAGATCTGGTCGGCCGGCGTGGCGGCCTCCCCGCTGGGCAAGCTCGTGGCGGATCAGGCCGGCGTGGAGGTGGACCGCGCGGGGCGCGTCCAGGTCAACCCGGACCTCACCGTGGGCGAGCACAAGAACGTGTTCGTCATCGGGGACATGATGGGCCTCAACCGCCTGCCGGGCGTGGCCCAGACCGCCATCCAGACCGGCCAGTACGCCGCCGAGCAGATCGCCGCCGAGGTCGAGGGCGAGCAGAAGCCGGAGAACCGCGAGCCCTTCGAGTACTTTGACAAGGGCTCCATGGCCACGATCTCCCGCTTCTCCGCCGTGGTGAAGATGGGCAAGGTCGAGGTCAGCGGCTTCATCGGCTGGGTGCTGTGGCTGGCCGTGCACGTGATGTACCTGGTGGGCTTCCGCAACCGCCTGGTGGCGGCCTTCGCCTGGGGCCTCAACGCGCTGTCCCGCAAGCGCTGGAACCTGGCCACCACCCGCCAGCAGCTCCACGGCCGCAACGGCCTGAACAAGCTCAACGGGCTCGTGGGCTCGGACGCGGACTTCCCCATCGAGGTGCGCGATACCCGCCGCTTCGGGGAGAAGTAATTCCCCCTCCCCCCTCTATCCCTTCTGCTAGCCTGAACGCAGGCAAACGGGGTGCGCCGTGGCGCTGAGATCATACCCGTGGAACCTGCTCTAGTTCGGACTAGCGAAGGGATTTTGTCGTGATACCGCGCGTATTGACCATCGCCGGAACCGACCCCACCGGGGGCGCGGGCATCCAGGCGGACATCAAGGCCATCTCCGAGGCCGGGGGCTTTCCCCTCTCCGTGACCACGGCGCTGGTGGCGCAGAACACCCGCGGCGTCCGGGCCGTGCACACCCCGCCCCGGGACTTCCTGCTCGCCCAGCTCGACGCCGTGTTTGACGACGTCTCCGTGGACGCCGTCAAGATCGGCATGCTGGGCACCGCGGACACCATCGACGCCGTGGCCTCCTACCTGCGCGCGCACCCCGTCTCCCCGGTGGTGCTCGACCCGGTGATGGTGGCCACCAGCGGGGATCGCCTGCTCGACCGCGAGGCCGAGGACGCCCTGCGCGGGCTGTGCGCGCAGGCGGACGTGGTCACGCCCAACCTCGCGGAGCTGGCCGTGCTGGCCGGTTCCGCCCCGGCGCGCACCCTGGAGGAGGCCGTGGCGCAGGCCCGGCCCCTGGCGCGGGCGTGGAACACCGCTTTCGTGGTCAAGGGCGGGCACCTGGACGCCCGCCACGCGGACAACGCCCTGGTGACCCCCGATTCCGTGACCCGCGTGCCCTGCCCGAGGATCACCACCCGCCACACCCACGGCACCGGGTGCTCCCTCTCCTCCAGCCTGGCCGCCCGCCTGGTGCTGGACGCCAGCCCCGCCGCCGCGCTGCGGTGGTCCACGCGCTGGCTGGTGGAGGCCATCCGGCACGGGGGTGATCTACAGGTGGGCACCGGCAACGGCCCAGTGGATCACTGCCACCGCAGCCGCCGCCTGAGCGCCGCGGCCTGCGCCGAGCCCTGGCCGCTGCCCACGGCCTTCTCCCCGTGCCCGGAGCCGGACGATTCCTGGGCCGTGGGTCCGTGGACGCGCGCGCTGTGGCGGCTGGCACGGGAGCCGCTGGGGCAAACCTACGCGCTCTCCTTCCTCGAGGAGCTAGAGGCGGGCACCCTGCCGCGCGAGGACTTCCTGTTCTACCTGGCGCAGGATGCCCACTACCTGCGCTCCTACTCCCGCACGCTGGCCGGGGTGGCGTCGCGCTGCAGGCACCCCGAGCACGCGGCGCGCTGGGCGCGCAGCGCCGCCGTATGCGTGGAGGAGGAGGCCCAGCTCCACCGCGAGCTGCTCGGGCACGGCGGCACCGAGGCGGTGGAGGTCTCGCCCGTCACGCTGGCCTATACCTCGTTTCTGGCCGCCGAGCGCTCCTACCCGGAGGCGGCCGCGGCGGTGCTTCCCTGCTTCTGGCTCTACGCCCACATCGGGCTGCGCCTGCGCGGCGCGGTGACCCCGGATCACCCCTACGCCCCGTGGCTCTCGGCCTACGGCGACGACGCCTTCATAGCGGAGGCCCGAGCCGCCATCGGCCGGGTGGAGCACGCCCTCTCCGAGGCCTCGGAGGCCCAGCGCCTCGGGGCCGCGCGGGCGTTCGTGGCCGCGTGCTACTTCGAGCGCGATTTCTTCCGGCAGGCCTCCTGCCGCTGATTGTGTGTGCACTCACCCGAGGCTCTACAGTGTCATAGGAATTACCCACTCAAGAGCAAGGACGCTTCCTATGGCTACTCCCACGCAGCGCCCGCCGCGCGGCCTCGATGCTAGCTGGACCATCTCCCTGTTTGGCACCGCCGTGGGTGCCGGCATCCTCTTCCTGCCCATCAACGCGGGCAGCTCCGGCGTGTGGCCGCTGCTCGTGGCCACGCTGCTCATCGGCCCGATGACGTACTTCTCCCACCGCGCCCTGGCCCGCATGGTGTGCGTGTCCCCGCGCAAGGGGGAGGACATCACGGTGGTGGCGCGCGATTACTTCGGGGAGAAGATCGGCTGGGTGATCACCCTGCTGTACTTCGCGGCCATCTACCCCATCGTGCTCATCTACGGGGTGAGCATCACCAACACGGTGGACAGCCTGATCGTCAACCAGCTCGGGGGGCCCTCCATCCCCCGGGCGCTGCTGTCCGGGCTGCTCGTGGGGGCCATGACGCTGGTGCTGGTCTTTGGGCAAAAGCTCATGCTGGCGGTCACGCAGGTGCTGGTGTATCCGTTGATCTTCCTGCTGGGGGCCATCTCCCTCTACCTGATCCCCTCCTGGGACCTGCAGGGATTCTTCGGGGCCCCGGGCAAGGGGGTGTGGGCCACCGCCGCCGCGGTGTGGCTGGTGATCCCGGTCCTCGTCTTTGCCTTCAACCACTCCCCCGCCATCTCCCAGTTCTCCCTGGCCATGCAGCGCAACCACGGGGACAAGGCCACGCGCCGGGCCTCCGTGGTGCTGGCCTACACGGCCGTCCTGCTCACGGTGTTCACCATGTTCTTCGTCTGGTCCTGCTCCCTGGCGCTGGGCACGGAGGGCCTGGCGGCGGCCCGCGAGGCCAACCTGCCCGTGCTCTCCTACATGGCCAACGTGTTCGATAACCCGGTGCTCTCCTACCTGGCGCCCGTCATCGCCATCGCGGCCATCGTCTCCTCCTACTTCGGCCACGTCCTCGGCGCGGCGGAGGGCGCGGAGAGCATCGTGCGCGGGATCGCCCGGCGCGATCTTCCCGCCCGCCCCCTGACGCTGGGCGTGTACGCCTTCATCTTCCTGACCACCTGGCTGGCTGCCATCGTCAACCCCAGCGTGCTGGATCTCATCGAGACGCTCTCCGGCCCCGTGATCGCCGCGCTGCTCTACCTGATGCCCATGTACGCCATCTCCAAGGTGCCCGCGCTGGCGCCGTATCGCGGCCAGGCCTCCAACGTGTTCATCGTGATCTCCGGCCTGGTGGCCATCAGCGCCATCGTGTTCAAGATCGTGGCCTAGCCTCCTCCCCTAGCCGCCCCTCACCCCAGGCCCCAGCCGCGAGCCCCGCACAGCGGGACCGCCGCGCCGCCGGTGTATCGTCGTTGCCCATGGACGTATGCCGTACCTTTCGCGGCGGTATCCCCGCCTCCGGCCCCGGGGACTTCACCTGGGTGGACCTAGAACACCCCTCGAGCGCGCGGATGCTCGAGGTGGCCCAGCGCTTTGGCCTCGACGAGCTGATCGTCGAGGACGCCGTGACCGCGCGCCAGCGGCCCAAGGTGGAGCGCTACGATGCCCACCTCTTCCTGGTGATCCGCACGGTGGCCTACACCGAGGAACCCAGCGATCCCCGCCAGATCATCCGCACCGGCGAGGTGCACATGGTCGTGGGCCCGGACTTTCTGCTCACCGTGCGCCACGGGGCGCAGGTGGCGGGGCTGATCTCCGGCATGGATCGCCCGCTGGAGCTGGAGGATCACGGCCCCTTCAGCCTGGCGTGGCGGGCGGCGGACCTCATCGTGGAGGACTACGCCTCCATCGCGGACGAGCTGGAGCAGGACCTCAACGACCTGGAGGAGGCGGTGTTCAATCCCAGCTCGGACTTCCACATCGACGAGATCTATCAGCTCAAGCGCGAGGTCCTGGAGATGCGCCACAGCCTCGACCCCCTCCCCGCCGCGCTCCACGCGCTGCTCACCCGGCACCAGGACCTGCTGAGCAAGGAGGTGCGCTCGTACTTCCGGGACGTGGCGGACAACGCGAACATCGCGCGCGATAGGGTGGTCAACTTCGACGAGCGCCTCTCCGCGCTCATCGACGCCGGGGCCGCCAAGATCTCCCTCCAGCAGAACCAGGACATGCGCAAGCTCTCCGTGCTGGTGGGCATGGTGGCCCTGCCCACCCTGATCGCGGGGATCTACGGCATGAACTTCGAGGACATGCCGGAGCTGCACTGGTCCTTCGGCTATCCCCTCGCCCTGGCCTCCATGGCGGCCTCGGTGCTGCTGGTGCTGTGGGTGTGCCGGCGGCGCGGCTGGGTCTAAACGGTCATGGTGCGCAGCTTGCCCAGCGCCACCAGCGCGCCCTCGTGCTCCATGCGCACCTCCCAGAGCTGGGTGCGCCTGCCGCGCTGCAGCGCGGTTGCGCGCGCCACGATGGTGCCCTCGGTCACGGAGCGCAGGAAGTCGGTGGTGTTGTTGACGCCCACGATGGGCAGCCCCTCCGAGGCCACCAGGGCCGCCAGGGAGGCCACGCCCTCCGTGAGCACGCAGTAGATCCCGCCGTGGACCAGCCCCATCGGCTGCTTGTGCCGCCCGTCCACCGCCATCTCGGCGCGCACCTCGTCCGGCCCCACGGCGGTAAAGCGGATGCCCAGGGCGGCCTCCGCGCCCTCCTGGGCGCCGTTGATGATGTTCAGGGCCGCGGCGTCGAGCGGGCCCCGGGAGGCCCGCCGCATGAGTTCTTGAAAGTCCATCCCTCTATCCAAGCACCTGCGCACCCCTCGGGGTAGTCTTTTGGCATGACTGATCATTCCCAGGCTCAGATCGGCGTCATCGGACTCGCGGTCATGGGCTCTAACCTCGCCCGAAACTTTGCCAACCACGGCTACACGGTGGCGGTGTACAACCGCACCGCCGCCAAGACCGAGGAGTTCATGGCGCGCTACGGGGACGGGAGCTTCCTCCCCGCCGAGACCATCGAGGAGTTCGTGGCCTCCCTGGAGCGCCCGCGCCGCGCCATCATCATGGTGCAGGCCGGCGCCGCCACCGACGCGGTGATTAATCAGCTCGCGGACGCGATGGAGGAGGGGGACATCATCGTCGATGGCGGCAACGCCCTCTACACCGACACCGTGCGCCGGGAGAAGGAGATCTCCGCGCGCGGCCTGCACTTCGTGGGCACCGGCATCTCCGGCGGCGAGGAGGGGGCGCTCAACGGCCCCTCCATCATGCCGGGCGGCACCGAGGAGTCCTACGCCTCCCTCGGCCCGCTGCTGGAGGACATCTCCGCGCACGTGGACGGCACCCCCTGCTGCACCCACATCGGCCCGGACGGCGCCGGGCACTTCGTCAAGATGGTGCACAACGGCATCGAGTACGCGGACATGCAGGTCATCGGCGAGGCCTACCACCTGCTGCGCTACGCGGCGGGCCTGGAACCGGCGCGCATCGCGGAGATCTTTAGGGAGTGGAACGAGGGCGATCTCAACTCCTACCTCATCGAGATCACCGCCGAGGTGCTCGCCCAGGTGGACACCGCCACCGGCCGCCCGCTCATCGACGTCATCGTGGACTCCGCCGGGCAGAAGGGCACCGGCCGCTGGACGGTCAAGGCCGCCCTGGACCTGGGCATCCCCGTGACCGGCATCGGAGAGGCGGTGTTCGCGCGCGCCCTGTCCAGCGCCCGCCCGCAGCGCCGCGCCGCGCAGTCCCTGCCCTCCGGCGCGCTGGGCACCCTGGAGGACCCCGAGGGCTTCGTCGAGGACGTCCGCCGCGCGCTGTACGCCTCCAAGGTGGTGGCCTACGCCCAGGGCTTCGACGAGATCAAGGCCGGATCCCAGGAGCATGGCTGGGACGTCGATCCCCGCGACCTGGCCACCATCTGGCGCGGCGGCTGCATCATCCGCGCCAAGTTCCTCAACCGCATCGTGGATGCCTACAACGCAAACCCCGAGGTGGAGTCCCTGCTGCTGGACCCGTACTTCACCGAGCAGATCACCGAGTCGCTGGATTCCTGGCGCCGCGTGGTGGTCACCGCCACCCGGATGGGCCTGCCGATCCCGGTGTTCGCCTCCTCGCTGTCCTACTACGACAGCCTGCGTTCCGAGCGCCTCCCCGCCGCCCTCATCCAGGGGCAGCGCGACTACTTCGGCGCGCACACCTACGAGCGCACCGATCGCCCCGGCCGCTTCCACACCCTGTGGTCCGAGGACCGCTCCGAGGTGGAGGCCTAGTAGACTCGCCGGGTGACTTCTTTCGTAGACCTCGGCCTCCCCGATTCCCTCCAGCGCTGCCTGCGCTCCGAGGGGATCACCCACCCCTTCCCCATCCAGGAGGCCGCCATCCCGGACATCCTCGCCGGGCGCGACCTGCTGGGCCGGGGCCCCACCGGGTCGGGTAAGACCTTCGCCTTCGGGCTGCCCATGCTGGCGCTACTTGCCGGGGCGCCGTCCCGCCCCGGCCACCCCCGGGGCCTGGTGCTGGTGCCCACCCGGGAGCTGGCCGCTCAGATCCGGGAGCGCCTGGCCGACCCCGCCGCCGCCCTGGGCCTGCGCGTCCTGGACGTGGTGGGCGGCATCAACATCAAGCGGCACAAGACGGCGCTGGCCGCCCCCGTGGACCTCCTCGTGGCCACCCCCGGGCGCGCCCAGGACCTCATCAACCAAAAGGCCCTGTTCCTCGACGCGGTGCGCATCACCGCCCTGGACGAGGCGGACCAGATGGCGGACATGGGCTTTTTGCCCCAGGTGCGCAGGCTGCTTGACCTCACCCCCGCCGGGCAGCGGCTGCTCTTCTCCGCCACCCTGGACGGCCAGGTGTCCACGCTGGTGAACAGGTACCTCCGCGAGCCCGTGGAACACTCCACCGCCCCGGCCCAGGCGGCGGTGGACACGATGACGCACTACACGTTCCTGGTGGGCACCCGCGAGGCGCGCAACGAGGTGGTGCTGCGCATCGGCGCCCGCCGGGGCCGGACCATCATGTTCATGCGTACCAAGCACGGGGTGGACCGCCAGGTGAAAAAGCTCCAGCGCGCCGGGATCGCCGCCGCCGGGCTCCACGGCAACAAGGGCCAGTCCGCTCGCACCCGGGCCCTGGAGGGCTTCGCGGACGGCTCCGTGCCGGTGCTCGTGGCCACGGACATCGCCGCCCGCGGCATCGACATCGGCGACGTCTCCCTGGTGGTCCACGTCGATCCCCCCGCCGAGCACAAGGCCTACCTGCACCGGGCGGGGCGCACGGCGCGCGCCGGGCACAGCGGCAGCGTGGTCACCCTCGTGATGGAGCAGCAGGAAAAGGAGGTGTCCCAGCTTCTGCGCAAGGCCGGGGTGGACGCGCAGGAGTGCAAAATCACCCCGGACTCCCCCGCTTTGGCTAAGATCACGGGTGCACGTGTTCCCAAGAAGAAGGCTGGAGCGTAAGACCCGCCCCCACCATGGACATATTCATAGGTATTCTCTCCCTCCTCGGCTTCGTGGTCCTGACGGCCAGCACGGGGCTCTTCGTGGCCATCGAGTTCGCGCTCACGGGGGTGGAGCGCTCCACGGTGGATAACCACGTCAAGGAGCGCGGGGACGCCTCGGCGCGCGCCGTGCAGCGGGACTTCCGCAACCTCTCCTTCGTGCTCTCCGGCGCGCAGCTCGGCATCACGGTGACCACGCTGGCCACGGGCTTCCTCGCGGAGCCGATCCTGGCGCGGTACTTTACCCCGCTGCTGTCCTGGACGGATTCCTCGGAGACCCTCGCCCTGGTGCTGGCCATGATCGTGGCCACGGTGCTGTCCATGGTCTTTGGCGAGCTGGTTCCCAAGAACATCGCCATCACCATGCCCCTGCCGGTGGCCCGGCTGGTGGTCCACCCGGTGCACGTCTTTAACGTCTCCTTCAAGTGGTTCATCAACTTCCTTAACGTCGCCGCCAACTGGACGGTGCGCCGGATGGGCATCGAGCCCGCCGACGAGCTCGCCTCCGCGCGCTCCCCGCAGGAGTTGGGGTCTCTGGTGCGCAACTCCGTGGGCGTGGGCGGCATCGACGCCACCAAGGCCGAGGTGCTGGAGGCCTCCCTGAAGTTCGGGGAGACCACGGCCGAGGAGCTGATGACGCCGCGCTCCACCGTGGACCTGCTCCAGGCCCAGGAGAGCGTCAGCCACCTCATCGCGCTGAGCCTGGACACCGGCCACTCGCGCTTCCCGGTGGTCAACGGGGACTTAGACGAGACGCTCGGCGTGGTCCACGTCAAGGACGCCTTCTCCGTTCCCGCAGCGGACCGCCACCGGGTCACGGTGGGCTCGCTGGCCCGCCGGATTCCGGCGATCCCCGAGTCCCTGGGCGGGGACGCGGTGCTCAAGGCCGTGCGCTCGGCGGGCTCGCAGATGGTGCTGGTGGCCGACGAATACGGCGGCACCGCGGGGATCATCACCATCGAGGACGTGGTGGAGGAGATCCTCGGGGACGTCTACGACGAGCACGACGACCAGGTGGCGCAGCGCGACTTCCAGCGCTTCGGCACGAGCTGGGAGGTCTCCGGGCTGGTGCGCACGAACGAGCTGGCGGAGGAGATCGGCTACCACGCCCCGGAGGGGCCGTATGAGACCCTCGGCGGCCTCATCATGGCGCAGATCGGCCGCATCCCCAAGGTGGGCGACGCCACCGTGCTGGGCGATTCCTCGGGCCGCTGGATCGCGCGGGTCTCCGGCATGGACGAGCGCCGCATCGACCGGGTCATCTTCACCCCCATCACGGAGGAAGAGGCAAAGGAGTACCAGCAGTGAGCATCCTGACCACCGTGGCCCTGATCGCCGCCCTGCTGCTGGCCAACGCCTTCTTCGTGGCCAGCGAGTTCGCCCTGATCTCCTCGCGCCGCGACCGGGTGGAGGCGCTCATCGCCCAGGGCCGGGCGGGCGCGCCCCGGGTGCTCTACGCCACCGAGCACCTCTCCCTCATGCTGGCCGGCGCGCAGTTCGGCATCACCCTGTGTTCCCTGGTGCTCGGCAAAGTCGCGGAGCCCGCCGTAGCGCACTTCGTGGAGGAGCCCTTCAGCGCCCTCGGGGTGCCCGCCAACCTCATCCACCCGCTGTCCTTCGTGATCGCGCTGGCGATCATCACCTTCCTGCACATCCTCTTCGGGGAGATGGTGCCCAAGAACATCGCCATCGCCGGGCCGGAGACGCTGGCGCTGTGGCTGGCACCGGGCATCATCGGCTGGGTGCGCGTCACCCGCCCGCTCATCGAGCTGCTCAACTGGATCGCCCGGATCACGCTGCGGCTCTTTGGCATCGAGCAGAAGGACGAGCTGGATTCCACCGTGGACCAAAAGCAGCTCGCCTCCATGATCGCGGAGTCCCGCGCGGAGGGGTACATCGACGCGGAGGAGCACGCGCGCCTCAACAAGGCGCTGCGCTCGGAGAACCGCAGCCTCAAGGAGGTCATGATCCCCCTGCCGCAGGTGCGCAGCCTGGACTTTGGCCGCAGCGGCCCCACCATCGCGGACCTGGAACGGCTGGTCCAGGACACGGGCTTTTCCCGCTTCCCGGTCACCGGGCGCGACGGCTCCTACCTGGGCTACATCCACGTCAAGGACGTCCTCGGGTGGATGTCCTCCTCGTCCCCGGACGCGGTGATCCCGCGCAGCCAGCTGCGGCCGCTGATCTTCGTGGACGGCCAGGAACCCCTGGATCACGCCCTGCACACGCTGCACCTGCGCTCCGCGCACATGGCGCAGGTGCGCGATCGCGGCGAACTCATCGGCATCGTGGCGCTGGAGGACCTCATCGAGGAGTACGTGGGAACCGTCACCGACTGGACGCACGAGGAGGCCTAGTGCGCTACCTGGTTCCCGCCCAGTGGCGCGCCCGGATGCGCGAGCACGCCGACCGCGCGGACGCCCTGACCCGCGCCCACCTGGAGCGCCGCCGCAACCACCGCAAGCACCCGGTCTACGATTTCCTCTTCGACTACTACCAGGTGCGCCCCGGTCAACTGCGCTCCTGGCATCCCGGCCTGGGCACCCAGTTGCTCGGTCAGCCCCCGCACGCCGGGTGGCGGGACTACCGCCGCGAGCAGCCCGTGGGTGTGGACGTGGACGCCTTCCTCCGGAGGCGCGGGGAGGGGGTGGCCAAGATCGGTGAGCTGCTCTCCCGCACCGCCTCGAACCCCGCGCGCTTCGATTGCTTTGGCCTGCACGAGTGGGCGATGGTCTACCACGGCACCCCGCGCCACGATCTGCCGCTGCGGCTGGGCGCGCGCACCAACGAGGTCGTGGAGGAGCACAGCCTGCGCTGCACGCACTACGACGCCTTCCGCTTTTTCACCCCGCCCGCGCGCCCCCTCAACCTCACGGTGCTCAGCCGCCCCGCCCAGGCGCAGCACGAGCAGCGCGGCTGCGTCCACGCCACGATGGACCTCTACAAGTGGGCGCACAAGCTCGGCCCCCTGGTGCCGGGCGACCTACTTCTCGACGCCTTCGTGCTCGCCCGCCGCGCCCGGGTGCTGGACATGGAGGCCTCGCCGTACGACGTGCGCGGGCTGGGGTTCGGGGTGGTGCCCATCGAGACCCCGGAGGGCAAGGCCGAGTACGTGCGCAGGCAGCGCGAGCTGGCGCACGCCGCGGAGCCCATCCGCGACCGGCTCATCAAGATTGTTTCTATCGTCAAAGACGCTAAACTTCTAGCTAAAAGTGAGACTACCTAAGGGAGGACTGCTCGGTGCCCGGTCAACATAGGACAGAAGCTAAGAGTCACGGGGCGACGATCACCACGATCATCGTCATCATCCTCGTGATCCTCGCGGTAGTCTGGTGGCTCTTCTACCACAAGAACGATTCCTCCGAGTCCTCCCAGGCCCAGGGCGCGTGCGAGAACCCCACGGTCCTGCACGTCGCGGAGCAGTACCCCGGTGCAGCGGACATGTTCCTGCGCGACTTCTCCGAGGAGTGCGTGACCCCGGAGCTGGTGAGCTCCCCCTCCCAGGCCCAGGTCTACGTGGCGGTGGACTCCCCCGCCGCGGACGCCGCCCTCGCGGAGCAGGGGCTGAGCCGCTCCCCCGAGCCGCCCAAGGTGGTGGGCAGCACCCCGGTGGGGCTGAGCACCCCGCAGGCCCCCGAGGGCGAGGTGGACCCCCAGTCCGTGTACTACGGCAGCGATCCGGCGGTGGCCCAGGCGGCGGCCTCCGCGCTGGCCGGGGACCCCGAGCAGGCCGAGTCCCTCGTGACGCGCGACTCCCAGGTGCCCGCACCAGAGGACCCCGCCGTTCCCCTCGCCGTGACCTCCTTGACCAACCCCGAGGGGCGCGTGTTCACGGCGCTGCCGGGCGCGGAGCTGACCTTCTCCGCCATCGAGGTGAACAACCCGAACCTCCCCGAGGGCGCTCAGAACGATGAGGGCGAAAACTCCGAGAACCCCGACGCCACCGAGGCCGCGCCCGCGCAGCCGCAGACCCTCTTCCTCCTGGACGCCTCCGCGCAGATGGCGCCGCAGTTTGACGCCACCCGCGCGCGCCTGGCCGAGGAGGCCGCCGCGCTCGAGCAGCCGGTGGCGCTGTGGAACTACTCCTCCCCGCTCAACCCCGGCGTCACCCGCCCGTGGCGCGATAACGTGGGCTTCGGCCCCGCCCAGGAGATCACCCCCGTGCTCAACGGCTTTGGCACCGGCGGCATTCCGCTGACCCGCACCTCGGTGCTGGCGGCGCTGCGCACCGCCGCCGAGCAGGCGCAGGCCACGGGCCAGCCCGCGCGCGTGGTGCTGTTTACCTCCGGCACCGCCCCCGAGGACCTGGATGACGCCGCCTTTGGCCGCCAGCTTGCCTCCACGCTAGAAAACCCCCAGGTCTCCCTGGAGGTTGTGCAGGTGGGCGATCAGGCGGACCCGCTCCTTACGGAGTACGCCCGCTAAGCAGCGGCTAGGAGGACTTGCGGGCCCTCCGGGCCGCGAGTTCGTCCACCGCGATGACGTTGCTTTCCCCCGCGATGCGCTCCGAGGGGAAGGCCGCGATGGTGCCGGAGAGCTCCTTGACGATGCCCGGCACCGCGATACCAAAGACCCCCTGGCCGCCGCCGAGCAGGTCGATCACCTCGTTGGCGGAGTGGCACTCGTACACGGTGGTGCCGTCGGAGACCAGGGTGATCTCCGCGATGTCGTCCACGCCGCGGTCGCGCAGCCGCTCCACCGCGAGGCGGATGTTCTGCAGGGAGATGCCCGTGTCCAGCAACCGCTTGACGATCTTGAGCACCAGGATGTCGCGGAAGGAATAAAGGCGCTGCGAGCCCGAGCCCTGCGCCCCCCGGATGGAGGGCTTGACCAGGTTGGTGCGCGCCCAGTAATCGAGCTGACGGTACGTAATCCCCGCCACCTGGCAGGCGATGGGCACCCGGTACCCGACCTCTTCGCCGGGGCCGAGGTCGAAGAGTGATTCCTGCACAGGGCGATCCTGGTTGTTGCTCACCGTCAGTACTCCAATGATCTGTAGGTCTTTGGCTTTTTATTCAATGCCAAGGTTATCCCAAGGTCAAGTGGTGACCGCGCGACACGCCCAAAACTTAAACCTCAAGTTGAAGTTTAGACCTAGCCCTCATCGTTGTCATCCCCCTCGTCCCCCTCGCCTCCGGACAGATCCTCCTCGGAGACCCCGAGCTCGCGCATCATGCGCTCGAAGTCGGCGTCCGCCTGCGCGTCCCCCGAGGCGGAATCCTCCGCCCCATGCGCATCCTCCGCGCCTTCCTCCCCAAAGCTCAGGCCCAGGTACTCGCGCAGCGCGGAATCCGCCGCGAAGAAGGAGAACTGGGTGAGCACGTCCTCGGAGACGGAGAAGGGCAGGCCCAAAAGCTGGGCCACCATGAGCGCGTCGGAGGGGCGGGCGTCCACCTCGGTGCCGTCGCTCAGCGTGATCTCGGCCACGAACACGCCCTCGAAGGCGCTGGTGATGCCCACCTTTTCCACCCCGATGGCGCTCAGCGCCTCCGCGAGCAGATCGACGGTCCCGGGGCGGCGCGGGACATAGCCCGCCGCGCGGGCCTCGATCTCCGCGGCCGCCGCCGGCGCGACCCACAGCGGAAGCAGCCGGTTGCGCTCGGCCCAGCGCAGGACCACGCAATAAAAATCCTCCGGCCCCGTGCGGCGCACGCCGTGAAACTCTACCGGGATCATAGATCCAGCTCGTCTCGCAGGGCCTTCTTGAACAGGGAGGCGTGCAGGGAGACCACCAGCGCGCTCATCTGCTGGCTCATCTCCTCGGCCTCCTGCTTGGCACTCTGCGAACGGGACTTGGCCACCGGCCCGGCCACCTGGCCGATCAGGTCCGCCTGGCGCCGCGCGGCGTTGCGCAGCGAGCGCAGGTGGCGCTCGTCGAAGCCGAAGCCGCGCAGGGCCTCGGCGTTACTCACCACCGTGACGTCGTCCGCGGTGAACATACCCGCCGCATCCGGGCTGATGAGCCGGGCGGCCACGCACTCCTCCACCACGGACTCGGCCACGCCCGCCTTGCGGGCCACCTCCACGTCCGTCAGGCGGAACGGGGAGCTGCGGAAGTTCTCCGGGGAGACCAGCGAATGCGAGATCGCGGTCACCTGCCCGGAGTCCATGGCCTCAAGCTGCTCCCGGATGACCTTCAGCGGGAGGTAGTTGTCGCGCTGCGTGGTGAGGATATAGCGAAGCCGCTCCACGTCGTCGTCAGTGAAGCGACGGTACCCAGAGGACGTCCGCTGGGGGGTCACCAGCCCCTCGGACTCCAAGAACCTAATCTTGGACACGGTGACGTCGGGAAACTCCTGACGCAGCCGCTCCAGGACCACGCCGATGGACATCGTCTTCTTCGGCTTCGGCGCGGCCGCCGCCTTAGTTACAGCGCTCATACAACAACAAAGGGGTTACTTGGCGGATAGATAAACCAGACGGAACTTGCCGATCTGAATCTCATCGCCGGTGGACAGGGTCTCGGAGTTGCGCGGCTCGCGGTTGACGTAGGTGCCGTTGAGGGATCCCACGTCCACCACCTCATACTCGCCGTCGTCGGTGAGGCGGAACTCCGCGTGGCGGCGGGAGACGGTCACGTCGTCGAGGAAGATGTCCGACTCCGGGTGGCGGCCCGCGGTGGTAGTGGCCTGGTCCAGGAGGAAGCGGGCGCCCGCGTTCGGGCCGCGCTTGACCACGAGGAGAGCGGAACCCTCCGGGAGGTTCTCCGCGCTCACGGCGGCGGGCGCACCCGATTCCATTTCCTTGAGCAGGTCGGCGCGGAAAACCGAGGTGGTTTCCACCTGCGGCTGGCCGGTCCCGGTGTTCTCGCTCATCTTTTAACCTCCACTTGTTGAGTCAACGCCAACTTCACATCATAGCGATGTTATGAAGCGCATGGGGGTTGTCGCCCCTAGATGCCTCTCTTCATGTATCTCACCTGGTGAAACCTAAATCTGTCAACCTACCGTGTCCTGCAGGGGTGCGTGGGATAGGGCCGGTTGGGCTTCAAGGTGATGGGTTAATGATAAAACCCTAGCCTGCCAGTTTCTCAAGTATGTTCGATAGGTCTGGGGCTTGCGCTGCGCGTGCTCGGATGTAGTGCCGTCGTGTGACTCCTGTATCTCCAAGGTGTCCGAGTTGTGCTGCGGCTTCTACGTCTGAGGCATGTCGTTCGATGAAGGTTGAAGCGTTCTGTCCTTAGCTGAGGTAGGAACTAACCCCAGAAAGCTTCACCAATCAGGGCAGCACAAAAGGCAAAGGCCATGCCCCTGCAACGTCCGAACTGAAAAGTTCAACCCCCAGACAGCAACCAGCCAACCAGCACTGAAGCCGAAGAAACTGTCGCTCCCAAGGTCCACCCCTCGATGTAGACCCCACGCCACAAGAGGTAGCACCAGCTAAAACCTCCCCCATCCTCGAGACAGCAATCTCATCGTGCGGAGACCCGAGCTTACACCAGTTTGGAACCGCTTTTCTGCACTGATGGCACCAGCTGGTGGAGTGAAACGTGTGACAGTCAAATGCGTGCAGCATGGACGCCTCAGCAGTACCCGGAGGTAGAGGAGGCCGTACCGCTCGGTGAGTTCGTCCCGGCTGCGCCTTACGCTGAGCCGACATTCAACCCAGACTCCGGCGATGGCTCCAGCCCCGACCAACCGCTATCCCCAGCATGTGTGCGATTCCCCGACCAGTTTGGGTGCTAACCCTCGCAACGCACTCGCCTACAGCGGAAATCCCCTCTTCGGGTCTCCAAGCGGCCTACGCGGAGGGCGTTCAAGCGCGCCTAACCACCTATCAAGATTACGGGTGCCAGAATCAGTACACTGCGGGAAGGAGTGATGGACTGTTTCATCGCACGACGATACCGCCGGAACGGTGCCCTAGCGTTCCGGCGTGCAAGTCCTTGCCGCACCCCGAATCAAGAGAAGCCTGAATACGAGTAGTCCCGTTTCCCGCACGAGCAAGTCTCCACCAGAGCAGCCTCCAGTACCCCGCTTCACCAAGGTTCATCCTTCGAGTCATAACTTGGACTGCCATGCCCCCACGGGAACATCCACTGCCCCACCCTAGAACGGCACGACACCAGCAAAAGGTCCACACGTTATATGGCCGATCTCACCTGCGTAACCTACTTTCGGACACCCCCAAAAGGGCCTAGGGAAATCACCATTCCTTGACTCGGAAAAATTACATATACACACTGGATCATGCACATGTAATCAAGCAGGGAGCCAACATGAAGATCGCAAAGCGATCTCTCTCCGCACTTTTCGCAATATCCGTAGCTTTTTCCTCCGTGAGCGTTGCAGAGGCAGCAGAAAACCCCTCGTCCGTAAATCAGGTTTCCACCCATACCCTGTCATCAGAAGAGGAACAGATCGCTGACGAACTCGCAGCAGGCTTTGAGTATTTTTACTCAAATGTCGTTTCTCAAGATGAGAATGGCGAATGGCATGTAAACGAACAAGAAGCCGTATCTGTCGCCCCCGAGATTGATCCTTCCAACCTCGAGCTGATGGCGGAGATGCTCAACGAGGACGATCCCTTCACTCCGCGCAACAGTTCATTCCGAGCTGCAGAGTGGGACTGGGCCGCCTACGCCGAGTGCGTCCTCGCTGGAATGCTCCCCTTCCCCCTTCCCGATCGCGAGAAAACCGTCGAGATCGGGAAGAAATTGAAGGATCGACACTTCCGAGAAGCAGCCGAGCTGATCGTTCGCGTCTACGGAGAAATGGCCGCGAGTGGAACCCTCGGCTACGGTGTCGAAGGAGCAATCAAGGCCATGGGAGGCTCCAACCCCGCAGTCTTGGCGGGACGTCTCGCTGTTGCTGCCGGAAGCTGTGCAGTAACGGGCCAAGGGTAGCATAGACGTGTTTGGCTACACTCCGGAATATATCGACAAGGAACTTGATTATATCCGGGACGGTCCCATAACTCGAACCAAGCAGCGAACCTATATTATTGCTGTTTGGTCGGGGTGGGGTGGTGGGCATAATTATTTCCTCGGACAATACGCTCGAGGAATCGCACGAAGCGTACTTCTCCTACTTACCCTGGATGCCATTTTCCGACTCCACTCGGTGTGGCTTACAGCCTTGTACATCGCCATAATCATGGCCCTGACATTTCTGAGCATTTTCTTCGTAGCCAAGAGCAATCCAGATACAAAACCCTATAACACTAAGACTGGCCCATTTTTTTATGCCTGGTCGGCGTACTTTATCTGGAATATATTCTGGGGCTGGAACTACTGGAAAGTGCCAACCAAGGAGCGAATCAAAAACTAATTATTCAGGAGTTACCATCTCCACATAGGAGGCTTCTTCTCCGCCACCCCCGGTTGTGACATTTAACTGGGGGTAGCGGATCATTCTTTCGTACAGACCGATGGCGAAAGGATGATCCTTCATAGCCCCTGAGCCCCCTCGCCCAGGAGCCCATCCTGGGCGAGGGCCACAATCATTGTCGGTGCACTGGCGGTCCTCGGTAGGTTCGCCAGTGGCGGGGTGCTTCGCATTCTCAGGGCGGCGATCATTCTTCCTGGCGGGTGGTGGTTGTGCTGCGAGAAACAGGACAGGATTGCTTGCAAGCAAGTTTCCACCAGAACAGCCCCCTCAACCTCCCATCCCCCAACGCTCATCCTTCCAGCCATAGACTTGGTTTATACCCTGCAGCCTAGAGAGCACGGATCCCCCGCAATCAGTCCCACCATGAGTGGCATGGTATATAACTCGAGGCCTGGCGGCCCGCCCATTTCCTGGAACCTACCGCTTCCAGCCTCCCGCCTGCAATCGTGTCACAGCAGAAACCTACCGATCACGCCAACGGAGGGAGTGACCTGACACATATAAAGGTTCAGACTTTTTGGTGATCAACCTCACCCGTATAATCATACTTCGTACACACCCAGAAGGGGGCGCATAAACCACATGCATTACAGCCCGAGAATCATTGATGTACCCTGGAGAAGAACCGAAAGAAAGGATACGGAACCCAAAAATAAAATCTTCAAGGACAGGCATTTTCAACAAAAGCCAGGAAAGGTTGAAACATGAAAAATCACGAACCATCAAGGCTATCGCAACCGGAACTATGATTGCACTGGCATTCACCGAAAATATTGCTAGCACAGAAACCGGCGAGACGGAGAAAGAAACTGTCTGGATTGAAGAAGCGGCGGCTGAGGCCCTAGAGAACATGTCAGATGAGGATCTGCGGTTCATCGAAAAGGTGGCCTCCATTGGTGAACACTATCAGGCCAAAAAGACGGGAAACTGACTGTTGATCTCACCGATGAAGAGATCCAGCCTGAGTATGGGTTCTCCGATGAAGAACTTCAACAGCTTCATGGAATCATGAACCTGAATCAAGAGACTCTTAACCAGAACAAGAGCGACCAACGGTTCATCACTCCGTATGACCACAGAATCGTTCACATCTCCCACCAGGATCTGACCGTCGGCGCTGCCGTAACCCTGGTCACGGCAGCAGAAGCAGGCCCTGTCGCGCTGGAAGCTGCCTTCGTAGCCTGGGGATCCATTCAAGGTGAGCCAGTCGGAACAGCTATTACAGGTGCCATCGCAGTTCTCGGTACCGGGTTTTTCATCGATCTTGCAGCTAAGATCCTCGCTGCGGTCGCGAGTGGGCGTGGCTTGACCCTCTATGGTCGTGCTGGATTCCCACCTCTCGTGGTTGAAGTCGAAGAAGACTAACGCAACAGAGGGAGTTTCATCATGCATAATAAGAGTCTGTTCAATCGTGCACCAGAGCTAATCTGGGCGGTATTATCAGCTTACGCTTCGGTCAGCATTGAGCGTTATAGCTGGAGCGGTTTTCTGCATGAGACACCTTACCCGTGGATGTATGGAGCGCTTTTTGTTGTCATTTTCTCCGCAGCTCTAGCATCCGCGTCGAGGAAAAAGGATCCTTGGAAAGATGTTATTCGTGTGATATTTTTCTTTGCGGCAGTAATTTTTATTACCATCGCATTCCCGAATGATATTGCGCGAGTATTTACGATAGGGTTTGGCATTCTTCATTTTTTCCTGCCGACTCTCTCCATCTCGTCTCGGGGCAAGAGTCTCATCCATTCCTCAAAGAAAAAGGCGTGAGACTGATTAAGAGTTGAGGTGCCAATCTGAAGATAGTTGGTGCCTCAATTCTTCTTACCTATCACCCCTTAGTTCCATGCCGTGGGCATGGTTTCTTCTCGGTGTTCATGGCCGGTGGGCAAGCGGTGTTTGCCTGATGATGCAGACCCTGCAGTCCCTTCAAGAAGCGCTCAATATCGCCGTGGGGTGCTGTGGGGCACTCACGGGAGACGCTTCAGGACGTGCCCTGTGCGAGTGCGCCCCTGCCCCACAGCCACTACCCGTGATGCCACGGTGGGCGGTGTTCCCTGACCCCGATGCTGCTCCCGCTGTTACGTGTATGACGGCGGGGTATTCCTCTAGGACGCGATCTTGCTGTCAGGCCAGGTGCATAAGCTTGTAGAGTTCACCGCGGGTGGTGCCGATATTGGTCTTAGTTCCCTCGTGGTGGAGGGAGTCGTATCCGCCACCGTGAGGGGCTTGCCTGGCCTACCCAGGATCTCTCACACCCCGTGTATAGCGGGGGCACCTGGTCAGTCATCTGCGGGGTACCCCCACCGGCAGGCGCGGCGCACGCCGTGGGGGTTCTCGCTCATGATTCTATGATGCGCGCACCACCGGGCAGCGTCGCTTTCCCCGGCGTACTACTTAGAGCGCCGGGGGTCATGGTGTCGATGGTGGTCCCCTCGGATATTTATGCCTCCTGGCCACAGGTATTACCGAGACAGACTTGTGGATCAGGGCGCATAATCCCCACCGGTTGGTGGCCTCATCACCGGTGTGGTCTCCGGATCATAACGATGCGCGTACGATCAACATGCTACCGGAAGATATTTCCGATGCCGCGCACCACGGAATTGCCCCCCGCCAGGGGGTTATCGGAGACCATATAGGTCCATGTGGCCGAGGGGCGCACCAGGCCGTGATCCTCCAGGTGCGCACCGTCCTCGTCGATGCGCACCTCCTTAAACGTCTCCACCGCCGCGTCCACGGCGCGCTGCGCCAGCTCCTTGAACTCGCGCACCGCGATGCGGTGGTACTCGTCGATGGGCGTCTCCCGGGCGATCGCCCGCAGGTGGATGGACTCGCGCACGTCGTCCATGAGCGCCAGGTGATCGGCCCACGCGGCGTCGAGGTGGTAGAGCATGATCTGCCGCGCCGCCTTGTGCGTGGCCTGATTGCCCCCGCTCACCTCGGCGGCCCGCTCCGGGGCCCGCTCGGCCAGCTCCTCCCACGCCTGGTCGGTGTCCAGCAGGCGGGCGCGGCGGGCGTCGATGATCTCGCGCTGATCGGCCAGCAGCCTGTTGTACTTCCAGGTCTGGGCGTGGATCTCCAGCAGTTGCCCCTCGGTGACGCGCTGGCAGTGCTCCACGAAGTCCTGGATCTTCTTCTGCTCGATGCGCCCCTGATGGTCCGGCTGCGCGGTGACCTGCTCCCCCGCCCCGCCGGTGAGCACCACGTCGTCCTCGAGGGAGACGAAGAAGAGGGAGAGCCCCGGGTCCCCCTGCCGCCCGGCGCGCCCGCGCAGCTGGTTGTCCAGGCGGGCGGTGCGGTGGCGCGAGGTGCCGATGACGGCCAGGCCCTCGGTCACGCCCTCGCCCAGGCGGATGTCGGTGCCGCGCCCGGCCATCTGCGTGGACACGGTGACCCTGCCGGGCTGCCCGGCCTGGGCGATGATCTCGGCCTCCTGGGCGTCGTTCTTGGCGTTGAGCACGGCGGCCTCGATGCCGCGCGCGGCCAGGGCCTGGGCCAGGGCCTCGGACTCGGCCACATCCTGCGTGCCCACCAGCACGGGCTGCCCGGTGCCGTGCAGCAGCGCGATCTCCTCCACGATGGCCGCGTTCTTCTCCTCCATCGTGGCGTAGATGCGGTCCGCCTCGTCGAAGCGCCGCAGCGGCTTCTCCCTCTCGATCACGGAGACCCGCAGGTCGTAGAACTGCCGGAGCTGGTCGGTGGCCTCCACCGCCGTGCCGGTCATGCCGCACACCAGGGGATAGCGCCCCATGAGGGCCTGGAGGGTGATCGTGTCGAGGATCTTTCCGCCCTCGGTCACGCTGAGGCCCTCCTTGGCCTCCACCGCAGCCTGGAGGCCGTCGGGCCAGCGCTGTAGGTCGGCCACGCGGCCCCGGGAGGCGTCGATGAGCTGCACCTTGCCCTCGCGCACGATGTAGTGGACGTCGCGGTGCAGCAGGGCGCGGGCGTGGAGGGCGAGGTTGACCTGGATGAGCGTGCCGCCCACGTGCTCGTCGTCGTAGAGGCTCTCGATGCCCAGGGCGCGCTCGATCTTGTGCGCGCCCTGCTCGGTGAGGAACACGTTGCGCTGGTCCTCGTCCGTGGTGTAGTCCTCCTTTTCCCGCAGGCCCCGCACCACGTCGGTGATCTGGCCGGTGGGGGCGGCGCCGGGCTGGTTTCCCGCCAGCACCAGCGGCACCAGGGCCTCGTCCACCAGGACGGAGTCGGCCTCGTCCACCAGGGCCACGTCCGCGGGGGCCTGCACCGCCTGCGCGCGCTCGGTGACCTGCTGGTCGCGCAGCACGTCGAAGCCGATCTCGTTGACCGGCCCGTAGACCACGTCGCGCGCATAGGCCTCGCGCCGCTCCTGCGGCCCGAGCCGCTGGGTGATCGCGCCCACACTGACCCCGAAGAACTCCACCAGCGGGCGCATCCACTCGGCGTCGCGGGAGGCCAGGTAGTCGTTGACGGTAATCACGTGGACGCGCTTGCCCATCAGGGCGAAGCCGGTGGCGGCCATCGCCCCGACTAGGGTCTTGCCCTCGCCGGTGGCCATGTGCACCACGTCGCCCTCCAGCAGGCGCAGCACCGCCTGGGACTGCACCTTGAAGGGCGTCATGCCCAGCGTGCGCCGCGAGGCCTCCCCGAGCACCGCGAGGAACTCGGCGGGGTCCTTGAGCTGCCCCCCGGAGGTGGCGGCCCGGGCGCGCTCGCCCAGTTCCTCCCGGCTGCACTCCGCCAGCCCCTCGGAGCGCGCGGCGGCCTTATCCGTGATAGCGATGCTGCGCTTCTGGTTCCTGCTCGATCCCGAGCCCATGGCCTTCCAGAACCAGTCAAATGCGCCCATAACGTGATGCCTTCCGTAGCGTGCGGGTTACAACCCCCATATCCTAGTGAAAATGCGTTCCCAACACGTCCGTCTCCCCTTCACCGAGGGCTCTCTCGACGCCCCCGACCACCCGCAGGCCTACGCCCTCATGGCGCACTGCTTCGCGGGCTCGCGGCGCAACCTCGCCACCGCGCGCATCAGCAAGCGGCTCGCCCACCACGGCATCGCCACCCTGCGCTTCGACTTCACCTCCCTGCTGCTCAGCGAGAACATCGCGGAGCTGCGCGAGGCCTACGGTTGGATGGAGCGGCACCACGCCGCCCCGGGCCTGCTCGTGGGGCACTCCCTGGGCGGGGCGGCCGTGCTGCGCTCTGGGCTGGGCGCCGCCCTGGCCACCGTGGGCACCCCGCGCGACCCGCACGCCTCGATCCTGCCTTACGTCAGCGGGGACAGGGCGGTCATCGGCGGGTACCCGGTGGGGCTGCCCGCCGGCTTCCTCGACGACCTCGCCGCGCACCCGCCGCTGCGCGATCTCCCCGGCCCGCTGCTGGTGGTGCACTCCCCCACGGACGAGATCGTCCCCTGGGACGAGTCCCTCGTCCCGCACGCGTCCTGCCTCAGCGTGGAGGCCGATCACATGCTCACCGCCCCGGGGGCCGCGCACCGGGTGGCGGACCTCATCGACGCCTGGTTTAGGGCCTGTGTGCTGGGGATTTAGTAAAATAAGCACACTGCTGTAACCTGATTACTCGTTGCAGACAATGCACGGCGGACTGTGGCGCAGTTTGGCAGCGCACTACACTGGGGGTGTAGGGGTCGCAGGTTCAAATCCTGTCAGTCCGACTCTTAAAAAAGAGGGCCCTCGCGGCCCTCTTTTTTGTTTCCCCCGTTATTCCTCTTTTATTCCTCCTCCACCCCGAAGAACTCCAGCAGCGTCTCCGTGGCAAAGCGCGGGGGCACAGTGGCGTTCTGGTCCTCCGGCTTGCCGTCCCAGATGTGCACGCCGCCGTAGATGGTGTAGAACTCCGTGCGGGCGTCGCAGCCCTGCCACACGGTGCGCTCGATGGTCTCTCCCACCATCTTGGTGATGGGCTCCCGGCACTTGTTGCGCGCCACGTCGGCCTCCCTGGCCTCCGCGATGGAATAGTAGCGGGCGCCGTGGCGCGTCCCGCCGTCGAAGAGCATGGCCTGGTCCGCCGTGCCGTGGATGGCAAGGGTGGGCATGGGGGCCTCCGAACAGCCGTCGCGCAGGCCGTCGTAGTTGGCGGAGGACACGGACGCCACCGCCTTGATCACATCGTCCGCCCGGCAGCCCAGCAGGGTGGCAAAGCCGCCGCCGTTGGACATGCCCGCGGCAAAGACGCGCTCCCGGTCGATGGGGTACGTGCGATCCAGCCGCTCAACGATGTCGCGCACCAGGGTCTCGTCCCCGCGATTCTCGTTGGTCTCGGCGTACGGGCCGCCGCCCCACGCGCGCGCGAGGCCGTCCGGGTACACCACGAGGGCCTGCGCGCCGTCCATCTGCGCGTACTCCTGCATGAGCACGGCGGTCTCCTGCCACCCGTGGAACATGAAGATCACGGGGTATCCGGCCTCCGGGGCCGGGCTGGCGGGGCGCGAGAGGATCAGGGAGCGGTTCAGCCCGGCGGACTCCAAGGCGATGACGGAGCTGTTTCCGGGCTCGGTCTCCGGGAAGGGCTCGTAGCCCGTTTCCTCCTCCTTTTGCACGGACACGAGTCCCACCAGGGAAAACCCGGCGATGATCCCCACGGCCACGAGCGCAAGAACCGCGCGGAGCTGCTTCATCCGCGGCGGCCCCTCGTCCAGGCCTGCCAGAGCCGGGCGTACTGCTCACCGCGCGCGAGCAGCTCCTCGTGGCTGCCCTGCTCTATCACCTCGCCGCTTTCCATAACCAAAACCTTATCCGCTAGGGTCGCCTGGTCAAGACGGTGGGCCACCACCAACACCGTGCGGCCCCGCATCACCTCGGCCGCGGCGGCGTCCAGGCTTCCGGACTCGGCGGTGGCCTCGTCCATGATGACCAGGGCGGGATCGAGCAGCAGCACCCGGGCGAGCGCCAACTGCTGCGCCTGCACCGGGTCCAGGGGCTCCTCCCGATCCAGGTCCTCGGCCCAGTCCGCCCCCACCCGGCGCAGCGCCTCCCGCATGCGCTCCTCCGAGGCCTGGGTCAAGGCGAGGTCCTCGCGCGGGGTGCCAAAGACGTGCACCTCCTGGGAGATCAGCGCCACGCGCCCGGCGCGCTCCCTATCGGACAGGCGGGATACCTCCACTCCGTCGATCAACGCCCGCCCCTCATCCGGCACGCGCAGGCCCGCCAGCAGGGCCGCCACCGTGGTCTTGCCCGCCCCGGACGCGCCGACGAGCGCCACCACCTGGCCGTCGAGCCGCAGGTCGATGCCGCGCACGCCCCCGTCCCCGTAGCTCAGGCAGGCGCGCTCCAGGCTCGCGCGGCCCGTGGGCTCCCCCACGCCGGTGTCCTCCTGCGGCCCGGCCTCGGGCACGCCGGCGATGCGCGCGAGGCAGGCGTAGGCGGACTGCACCGTGTCGAGCACCCGCATGAACATCATGACCGGGCCGCGCAGCCGAATCAGCATGAGCAGCGCCCCGGTCACCGTGCCCACGCTCAGGTGCAGGCCGTGGCCGATCAGCAGAGCCAGGGCGAGCGTGAGGAACTCGCACAGGGTGATCCACGCCTGCAGCGTCACCAGGGTGCCGCGCGCGTGGATGCCGCGCTCCATCACCGTCCGGGAGGACTCGCGTATCCCCCGCCGGATCTCCTCCTCCATGCCGTAGGCCCGCACCGTCTCCGCCCCGTGGACGGCCTCGAGCACCCGGCGCGCCCTGCTGCTGCGGGCGGCGCGTTCCTCGGCGTAGCTCCGCGGTGCCACCGCGAGGTATCGGCGCGCCCCGGCGTAGTACAGCGGGGCGACCGCGAGCACGCCCAGGAAGCGCCAGTCCACGGAGGCCAGGGCCACGGCGGTGCTGAGCACGGTGAACAGGCAGCTCGAGAGGATGGGGACGGTGCCGGTGACCGCCGAGGACAGCTCCGCGACGTCGTCGGTGGACCTGCTGACCAGGTCCCCGGTGCCGGACTCCTCCACGCGGTGTATGGGCAGGGCCAGGGCGGTGCCCACCATCGTGGCGCGCAGGGTGGCGATGCCGCGCTCAGCCTGGGTGGAGACGAGGTAGAAGCCGGAGGCGCTGAGCAGCGCGGCCCCGAGCGCCGCGCCCACCAGGCGCGGGGCCACGAGGGCCACCGCCTCGCCGTCCACGAGGCGGCCCATGAGGGCGGCAATGCTCACGCTGAGAGCGGAGCCGCAGAGCAGGAGGACGATTCCCGCCGCAAAGCGCGGGGTGGGCCGTATCTGGCGGCGGATCTGCGACCACGGGGCTACGGGGAACATGCCGCCTCCCGCCACGCCGGGGCCTCGCTATACACCAGGGTGGTCAGCCCGCTGCGCTCGGCGCGGACCCGCCGGGCGATGGTGTGCTCGGTGACGGAGTCCACGGCCGTGGTGGGCTCGTTGAGCACCAGGATCGGGGCCCGGGTGGCGATGGCGCGGGCCAGGGCCACGCGCTGGCGCTGTCCGCCGGAGAGCGCCGCGCCGCCCTCGCCCACGTCCCTGTTGGGGATCTCGGACCCCGCGGCGACCCACAGGGCGTGGCGGGCGCGCTCGGGGTCGGGGTGTACGTTCTCGTAGACCGTGCCGTCGAAGAGGTGGGCGCGGCGCGGGGCCACGATCACCCCGGGGCCCGAGGCATACGGGCACTCCCCGGAGCGCACCTCCAGCCCGGAGCCCTCCGGGGCCTCGGCGGGGGTCGGGGCGGGCGGGGCGTTCAGCACCGCGCGGATGCGCTCGGCGCTGGCCTGCGCGGCGGCCCAGCGCGAGGCGATGTTCTTGCCCAGCATGGTCATGGGGTGGATGATGAATTGCGCGATGCCCACCACCGCGATGAGCTGCCCGATGCTTAAGTCCATGCGCGCGGCGGCCAGGGCGATGCCCACCACGTAGAGCAGGCCCACGGCGTCCGTGGTGGCGTTGAGCCTGGCGTGCGCGGCGTTGGCCGCCACGGCGCGGCGATAGGCCTCCTCCGAGGCGTCACCGTAGCGGCGGGCGGCCGCCCCGGTGACGCCGAGGCCCTTGAGCGTGCGCAGACCGCCGAGGATCGAGGTGGCCACGGAGGCCGCCCGGGCCACGGAGGCCTGGCGGGCGACCGCCGCGCGGCGCAGGGGCCTGGCGGCGCGGAGCGATACCCACACGATGAGCGGCCCGCCGCAGAGCACGGCCAGGCCCAGGGGGACCGAGACGGTCACCAGGGCCACCGAGGCATACAGGATGGAGGCCACCTCGGCCACGGGAAAGACCATGAGCATGACGGCATCCGCCACCCGGCGGGTGTCCACGCTGGCCACGGAGAGGAAGGCCCCGGGCTCCATGCCCGCGTCCAGGCGGTCGGTGACCCTCATGCGCAGCTCGTGGTCCTTTTCCTGCACCGCGCGCAGCGCGAGGCAACGGCCCCGCCAGGCGCACAGCGCGTTGACCGCGAAGAGGCCGAGCAGCGCCGCCAGCCACGGCCAGAGCGGCTCCCGGGAGGCGATGGAATGATCGATGGCGCGGCCCACCACCACGGGGGTCAGCCCGTTGCACACGAAAGAAAGGGACATCAGCGCCCCGGCGAGCAGGGCGCGCCGGGAGACGATGGTGCGAAGCAAAAAGAGCACGGGGTACCATCCTAACCCGTGTATCCCTCCCGAGCGCAGCGGCCACGCTTCCGCGATACCGAGCAGCGCCTGGCCCTCGCGCGGGCCTTCCGCACCGGGGCCAGCGAGTACCACGACGCCCGCCCCTCCTACCCGCCCGAGGTCACCGACCTGCTGGGCGGGGCGGGCACGGTGGTGGACATCGGCGCCGGGACCGGCAAGCTCACCGCCGCCCTCGCGCGGCGGCACGCGGTGCTCGCCCTCGACCCCAGCGCGGAGATGATCCGGCTCGCCGCCCGGTACGCCCCGGCCTGGCAGGCCACGGCCGAGCACACCGGGCTTGCCGACGCCTCCGTGGACGCCGCCGCCTGCGCGCAGACGTGGCACTGGGTCAACGTCCCCCTGGCCTGCGCGGAGCTGGACCGCATCGTGCGCCCCGGCGGGGTGGTCCTGCTGGCCTGGAACACCATCGACGTCTCCGACCCCTGGGTGCTGCGCTTAACCCGCATCATGCACGCCGGGGACGTGCTGCGCCCCGGCTTTCTTCCCGAGATCGCCGCCCCCTGGGCCATCGCCCGGGAGGTGCGCACCGCCTGGACGGACGCGCTGACGCCCCCGGAGATCATCGCGCTGGCCCGCACCCGCTCCTACTGGCTGCGCTCCCCGCAGCGCGTCCGCCGCCGGGTGCAGGAGAACCTGGAGTGGTACCTCTACGAGCACTCCGGATACCGCCCCGATTCCGTGGTGGCGCTGCCCTACCGCTGCGACGCCTTCGTCCTCTCGCGCACGCGCACCGCGATGCGCACCGGGCTACCGTGAAAGCCGAACTCCTCGCGCAGCTTGCGCTCTAGGTAGCGGCGGTATCCGGCGTCGAGGAAGCCCGTGGTAAACAGGACGATCGTCGGGGGCCGGGTGCTGGCCTGGGTGGCAAAGAGCACCTTGGGCAGGCGGTTGTTCTTCATCGGCGGCGGGTTCTTGGCGATGGTCTCGCGCAGCCAGTTGTTGAGCCTGCCCGTGGAGACGCGCTGGTCCCAGCTCTCGAGGGCCTCCAGCATGGCCGGTTCCAGCTTCTGGAGGGCGCGCCCCGTCTTGGCGGAGATGTTGATGCGGCTGACCCAGGGCAGGTGCGCGAGCTGGAGGTCCAGCTCACGGTCCAGCTCCCACCGGCGGTCCTCGTCCATGAGGTCCCACTTGTTCATCCCGATCACCAGGGCCTTGCCCGCCTCCAGCACCATGTTCAGCACGCGCTGATCCTGCTCGGAGATGGGCGCGGAGGCGTCGATGAGCATCACGCACACCTCGGCGGCGTCGATGACCCCACGCGTGCGCAGCGAGGCGTAGTACTCGTGGCCCTGGGCGTTGCGAACCTTCTTGCGCAGGCCGGCGGTGTCCACGAACTTCCACAGGTGCTGGTCGAGCTGCACCAGGGAATCCACCGGGTCCACGGTGGTGCCCGCCACGTTGTCCACCACCGAGCGCTCCTCGCCGGTGAACTTGTTGAGCAGGGAGGACTTGCCCACGTTGGGGCGGCCCACCAGCGCCACCCGGCGCGGCCCGGAGACGATCGACGCCGCCTTGGGCTCCTCCGGGAAGGAGGCGACGATCTTGTCCAGCACGTCCGCGCCGCCGCGCCCGTGCTGGGCCGAGACCGGGTAGGGATCGCCCAGACCCAGCGAATACAGCTCCGCGACGTCGGCGTACTGGGCGTCGGAGTCGAACTTGTTGGCCACCAGGATCACGGGCACCTCGGCGCGCTGCAGGCGCCGGGCCATGACCTCGTCCGTGGCGGTGATGCCCACCTTGGAGTCCACCACCAGCACGATCACGTCCGCGGTGGCCATGGCGGCCTCCGCCTGGCGGGCGATGGCGGCGTGGATGCCCTTGACGTTGGGGTCCCAGCCGCCGGTGTCCTGCACCCAGAAGCGCTGCCCGGTCCACTCCGCCAGATAGCTCACGCGGTCGCGCGTCACGCCGGGGTTGTCCTCCACCACGGCCTCCCGGCGGCCCAGGAACCTGTTGACCAGGGAGGACTTGCCCACGTTGGGGCGGCCCACCACGGCCACCGTGCACAGGGCCTCCCTCTCGTGGTCCTCCTCGTACTCCAGGGCCATCTCACTGTCCAGGATCAGCCCGGTGAGGTGGTCCACGACCTCCTCCAGGCTCATCTCGGAGGTGTCCACCACCACGGCGTCCTCGGCGGGGCGCAGCGGGGAGTCCTCCCGGGTGGAGTCCGCCTCGTCGCGGCGGAGCACGTCCGCGAGCACCGCCTCGAACTCCGCCTTACGCCCGGCGGCGAGGTCCTGCTCGTAGCGGCGGCGCGCGCGCACCTCGGGCTCCGCCGTGAGGTAGACCTTCACCGGGGCATCGGGAAACACCACGGTGCCGATGTCGCGCCCCTCAACGATCGCGCGCCCGGCCTCCAGCGCCACCCGGCGCTGAAACTCCACGAGGTTCCTGCGCACCTCGGGGATGGCGGAGACGGCGGAGACGTGCGCGGTCACCTCCGGCCCGCGAATCTCCTCCTCGTCGTAGTCCGTGGGCAGATCCGCGGTGGCGGCCACCACGGCCCGGGTGTCCGCCGGATCGATCCCGGCGCGCAGCACGGCGAGGGTGGCCACGCGATACATGGCGCCGGTGTCCACGTAGAGGGCGTCCAGGCGCTCCGCGAGCGCCCGGCACGTGCTGGACTTGCCCGTCCCGGCGGGGCCGTCCACCGCGACGATCAGTTGGGGCTGATTCACATTCCCACCGCCTTGTACAAGCTAGTTAGTTCCGAACTGTTCAGCGCCCGCATGGAGCCGGGCTTTTGCTCCCCCAGTTGCACGGTGTGAATCTTGGTCCGCACCAGGCGCTGCACCGGATAGCCGGCCTCCTTGAGCAGGCGGCGCACGATGTGCTTGCGGCCCTCGTGCAGCTCCACGCGCACGATGGACTGCCCGTTGTGGGCGTCCACCACCTGCGCGTAGTCCACCTTGGCGGGGCCGTCCTCCAGCTCGAGGCCCCGGCGCAGCGCGGAGACGAGCGCCTTGTCCGCCTCACCGAGCACGGTGGCCAGGTAGGTCTTTTTCACCTCGTACTTGGGGTGCATGAGGCGGTTGGCCAGCTCGCCGTCGTTGGTGAGCATGATGAGGCCCTCGGTGTCCGCGTCGAGGCGGCCCACGTGGAAGAGGCGCTTGCCCGCGGCCACGCGCTCGCCCACGATGTCCCCGATGCAGGGGCGGCCCATGTCATCGTGCATGGTGGACTGCATCCCGCGCGGCTTGTTCAGCACGAAGTACACGGTCTCCTCGTTGACGTTCACGCGCACACCGTCCACGCGGATGATGTCCACGTTGGGGTCCACGCGCATGCCCTGGCGGCGCACCACCGTGCCGTTGACCTCCACGCGCCCGGCGTCGATGAGGATCTCCGAGTGCCGCCGCGAGGCCACCCCCGCCTGGGCGAGGACCTTCTGAAGGCGAACTCCTCCCGCCGAGGGGTTCTCGCGGCGCTCGCTGAGACTCACGTTTTGACGTCGCGCGGGGCGGGCAAAAGAGAGCTCGATGGGCTCGTCCTTCACAAATGTGTCCTTCCTGGAGTGCTTACTCTGCGCCCGTCATCCTACCCCGGATACTCCTCATCAATATGATCGAGTTCCGGTAAGAGGGGCGCGAGATCCGGCAGCCGATCCAGCGAGTCCATGCCCATCAGCTCGAGGAACAGCTCCGTGGTGGCGTAGGTGTAGGGGGCGTCCGCCTCCTTGATGAGGCCGCGCAGCTGCAGGGTGCGCATCACCCCGTCCACGTTGACCCCGCGCACGGCGGAGACCTGGGCCCTGGTCACCGGCTGGCGATACGCCACCACGGCCAGCGTCTCCAGGGCCGCCCGCGAGAGCCGGGTCTGCGTGCCGTCGAGCACGAAGGCCTCCACCGCGGGCGCGTTGGCCTGGCGCGTATAAAGCCGCCAGCCCTCGGCGCTCTCCCGCAGGTCAAAGCCGGATTCGCGCTCGTCAAAGTCCCGTGCGATCTCCCGCAGCGCGTCGAGCACCACGGATTCCTCGGCCTCCACCGCCCGCGCCACGCTGGCCGGGGTCACCGGGGCGTCCACCACCAGCAGGATGGACTCGATCTGGGAGCGCAGCGTCACGGGATCACCCGCACGTCCCCGTAGCCGGCCACCGTGGCCGCGAGCGCCCCGGCGCAGGCGCGCTCCCCCCGGCTAAAGATCAGCGCCCGGGCACCGCCCGCGCGCTCCTCCAGCACCCGCCGCGCGGAGGGCGAGAAGTAGCCGCGCTCGTCCACCAGCGCGGCGTGCAGGGCCTCGTCCACGCGCAGCGTGGTCACGTAGCCGTCGGACTCCTCCTCTTCGGCGATGAACTCCTCTGCCATGTCCGCGGTGATCGTCCCGCGCCCGCCGGGCTCCCCCAGCGCGCCCGTGGCGCGCCCGGAGGCCTCCCAGGCGTGCAGGCCGCCGTCAAGGACCGCGACGTTGCGCAGGCCCGCCACCCTGGCCAGCCACCACACGCAGGGCGCCAGCTCTCCGTAGGCCACCACCGGGGTGGCGTCGCTAATGCCCAGGGCCTCGAAGCGATCCCGGGGATCGGCCACGGGCTCGCTGAGGTCCACCGCCAGCGAGCCGGGAATGCCCTCGCCCGGGTGATCCGTGGCGTAGAGGATCGCCGCCTTGCCCCGCAAGCCGGCGCACTGTTCCACATCGATGATTGCCGCCATGCGCACCACCTTAATCCCAATTAGCTGCGGCAACGACCGCCGGATCCACCTCCAGGCCGGTCCAGGCCACGCTGAGCTCGCCCAGCGGGTCCGGCTGGTCCACCTCCACCGCCTTGGCCTTGTACAGCTCCAGCAGCGCGAGGAAGCGCCCCACCGCCTCCATGGAGACGCCGCAGTCCCGGGTGAGCACCGCAAACGTGAGCCAGCGCTCCACCCCGGCCAGGCGCAGCATGTCCATGAGCCGCCCCGCCTGCTCCGGCACGGACACCGCCACCTGGTGCAGGTGATCGGTGCCCACCTCCGGCGGGGGCTTCGGGCGAAAGAC
Organism: Corynebacterium mastitidis DSM 44356; assembly: GCF_000375365.1. Taxonomy (GTDB): domain Bacteria; phylum Actinomycetota; class Actinomycetes; order Mycobacteriales; family Mycobacteriaceae; genus Corynebacterium; species Corynebacterium mastitidis. Next base: position 202,935 of record NZ_AQXB01000006.1, read on the forward strand.
CCCGGCGGCGATCTCCGCGAACCTCTCCCGGCCCGGCAGCGTCACGGGCGGCAGCAACTGGGCGTAGCGCTCCTCCATGCCCACCGCGCGGGGGTAGCGCCGCTGCGCGCGGCGCTGCCACTGGGCCAGCAGGTCCGCCACCTTCTTGTAGGCGCGGTACTGCAACAGGCGGGCGAAGAGGAGGTCGCGGGCGGACAGCAGCTCCATGTCCGCCTCGTCGTCCACCTCCCCGCGCGGGACCAGGCGCGCGGCTTTCAGGTCCAGCAGGGTCGCCGCCACCACGAGGAACTCCGTGGTCTCCTCCAGCTCCGCCGCCGCGCCCAGCGCCCGGGTATAGGCGATGAACTCGTCGGTGACCTCCGCCAGCGCCACCTCGGTGACGTTGAGCTTCTTGGCGTGGATGAGCTGCAGCAGCAGATCAAAGGGGCCCTCGAAGTTATCGAGGGCCACGCGGAAATCGCTCACGCCCGCTCGATGACCTCTTTGGCCAGATCCCGGTACTGCTCCGCGCCCTGCGAGCGGGGCGCCCAGGAGATGATCGGCTCCCCGGCCACGGAGGTCTCCGGGAAGCGCACGGTGCGGGTGATCACGGAGTCAAAGACCTTGTCCCCAAAGACCTCCACCACCCGGGACATCACCTCGCGGGCGTGGCTCGTGCGGCGGTCGAACATGGTCACCAGGATGCCCATGATGTCCAGGTCAAAGTTCAGGCGGTCGCGCACCTTCTCCACGGTGTCCGTGAGCAGGGCTAGGCCGCGCAGGGAGAAGTACTCGCACTCCATGGGGATGATGACCCCGTGGGCGCAGGCCAGGGCGTTGACCGTGAGCAGCCCCAGGGAGGGCTGGCAGTCCAGGATGATGAAGTCGTAGTCCCTCATGACCGGGCGCAGGGCGCGCGCCAGGGTCTGCTCGCGCCCCACCTCGTTGACCAGCTGAATCTCCGCCGCGGAGAGGTCGATGTTGGCGGGCACCAGGTCCATGCCCGGCACGCTCGTGCGGTGCAGCGCGCTGTGGATGCTGGATCGGTTGTCCACCAGCAGGTTGTACACAGTGACGTCCAGGTCCTCGTGCGGGACGCCGAGCCCGGCGGACAGCGCCCCCTGCGGGTCGAGGTCAACGAGCAGGACTTTACGGCCCAGCTCCGCCAGGCACGCGCCCAGGTTGATGGTGGAGGTGGTCTTGCCCACCCCACCCTTTTGATTGCACATCGCCACGATCGTGGCCGGCCCGTGGCTGGTCAGCGGGGCGGGCTCGGGCAGGTCACGCAGCGGCCTGCCCGTTAGCCCGACGTCATCGCCCACAGTCATACCCACTTCCTTGACTGAACTACACCGGTGTCATTCCTGCTACAAGACTACAGGGTCGCCCCGGCCTTTACAGAAACAAGTCCGTGGACTTGACCCGGCCCGCCGACGCCCCCTGTCGCCGCGCTGCCCTGCACCGCCCCGCACCGCCCGCTAGGCCCGGGGGTGCGCCTGCCGCCACACGCTGCGCAGGCTGTCCGCGGTGACGTGGGTGTAGATCTGGGTGGTGGTCACCGAGGAGTGCCCGAGCAGCTCCTGCACCACGCGAACGTCCGCCCCGCCCTGAAGCAGGTGGGTGGCAAAGCTATGGCGCAGCGTGTGCGGGGAGATGTGCTTGTCAATCCCCGCGGCCGCCGCGCGCGCCTTGAGCACCGCCCAACTGCTCTGCCGCGAGAGCCGCCCCCCGCGCCGGTTCAAAAACAGCGCCCGCCCGCCCTGGAACGCCGGGCGCCCGCGCACGGTGTACGCCTCCACCGCGCGCAGCGCGGCCGTGCCCACCGGCACCATCCGCTGCTTGGAGCCCTTGCCCGTGAGCACCAGCATCTCGTCCACGTCGTCCACGTCCAGCGCCACGATCTCGGAGATGCGGGCGCCGGTGGCGTACAGCAGCTCCAGCAGCGCCCGGTCCCGCAGGTCGATCGGGCTCTCCCCCGGTATGGAGTCCAGCAGGGCGCTGACGTCCTCCACCGACCAGACGTCGGGCAGGTGCTGCCCGGTGCGCGGCGGGGATACCTCCCGCGCCACGTCCACGTCCAGCGCCCCCTCCTCCACCGCAAAGCGGTGGAGGCCGCGCACCACCACCAGGGCCCGGCCCGCCGAGGCCGCAGACAGCCCGCCGCGCTGGATGTCCGCCACGTAGGCCTCCACGTCCGCCTTGGTCACCTGCGCCAGCGGCTTGCCCAGCCAGTCCAGGTAGCGGCGCACGTCCCGCCGGTAGTTGCTCAGCGTGTTCCCGCTGAGCCCGCGCTCCACCGCCAGGTGGTTAAGCCAGGTTTCCGCCAGCTCCATCACGCCTCCTCGCCAGGGCATACGGGCGCAGGTCGAAGGGGCTTTCGGCGGGGCGCGCGGCCCCCTCGGCGGCGGCAAAGATGCCCGCCACCGCGATGGAGTTCACGATCTCCCCGCGCAGCACCATGCGCTTGGCCTCGTCCAGGGGCACCCATGCCAGCTCCATGTCCGCCTCCTCGTCCTCGGGCTCGGGGCGCTCCACGGTGCTCAGGTCGGTGGCCAGGTAGATCCGCGTGGCCTCGTCGCTCATGCCCGGGCTGGTGGCGAGGTCGAGGAGCATTCCCCACGTCCGCGCCCGCAGCCCCGTCTCCTCCCGCAGCTCGCGCCGGGCCGCGTCCAGCGCGGACTCCCCGGGAACGTCGAGAAGGCCGGCGGGCAGCTCCCAGAGCCGCCGTCCCAGCGCGTGCCGGTACTGGCGGATCAGCGCGATGCGCTCGCCGTCATAGGCCACCACGGCGGCGGAGCCGAAGTGCTCCACCACGTCGCGGTGCGCGACGCGCCGAGGCATGGTCACGGCGTCCCGGCGCACGGCGACGATGGAGGCGTCCAGGAGCAGGGAGGATTCGGTTACTTCATACATGCCGCGATCAATCCCTCAAAGAGCGGGTGCGCCCGGGTGGGGCGGGACTTGTACTCCGGGTGCGCCTGGGTGGCCACCAGGAAGGGGTGATCGGGATACTCCACGAACTCCACCAGGCCGCCGTCCGGGGAGGTGCCGGAAAAGACCAGGCCGGACTCCTCGATCCGCGCGCGGTAGGCGTTGTTCACCTCGTACCGGTGGCGGTGCCGCTCCGAGACCTCGGTGGTGCCGTACAGCGAGGCCACCACCGACCCCTCCCGCAGGCGCGCCGGGTACGCGCCCAGGCGCATGGTGCCGCCCAGGTCCGCGCGCCCCGCCACGGCGTCCTCCTGCTCGGCCATCGTGGCGATCACCGGGGCGGGGGTATCGGGGTCGAACTCCGTGGACGAGGCCTCCAGTCCCAGGCTGCGGGCGGCCTCGATCACCACGCACTGCAGCCCCAGGCAGATCCCCAGCAGCGGGACCTTGTTCTCGCGGGCGTACCGCACCGCCTCGATCTTGCCCTCGATGCCACGCACCCCGAAGCCCCCGGGAACCACCAGGGCGTCGCACTCGGACAGCGGCGTAAGGTCGTCCGCCGAGATCCACCGGATGCGGGCGCGCAGCCGGTGCGCGAAGGCGGCGGCGCGCACCGCCTCGACCACGGAGAGATAGGCGTCGGGCAGGTCGATGTACTTGCCCACGATGCCCACGGTGACCTCGCCACGCGGGTTGTGCACCCGATCCAGGAGGTCGGCCCAGGCCGTCCAGTCCACGTCGCGGAAGGGCAGGCCCAAGCGGCGGATCAGAAAGGTATCGAGGTGCTCGCGGTACAGCACCTCGGGGATGTTGTAGATGGAGGCGGAATCCGCGCAGGAGATCACGCCCTCCTCGTCCACGTCGCACATCAGGGCGATCTTCTTCTTCATCGCCTCCGGGACCTCCCGGTCGCAGCGCAGCACCAGGGCGTCCGGGACGATGCCGATGGAGCGCAGCTCCGCCACGGAGTGCTGGGTGGGCTTGGTCTTGAGCTCCCCCGAGGGGGCAAGGTAGGGCACGAGGGAGACGTGGATGAAAAACACGTTGTCCCGGCCCACCTCGTGGCGCACCTGGCGCACGGCCTCGAGGAAGGGCTGGGACTCGATGTCCCCCACCGTGCCGCCGATCTCGCAGATCACCACGTCGGCGTCGTCCATCGCCAGGATGCGATCCTTGATCTCGTCCGTGATATGCGGGATGACCTGGACGGTCTTGCCCAGGTACTCTCCCCGGCGCTCCTTGGCGATCACCGTGGAGTAGACCTTGCCCGTGGTGACGTTGGCGTTGGCCGTGAGATCCCGGTCGAGGAAGCGCTCGTAGTGCCCGAGGTCCAGGTCCGTCTCCGCGCCGTCCTCGGTGACAAAGACCTCGCCGTGCTCGAAGGGGTTCATCGTGCCGGGGTCCACGTTGAGGTAGGGATCGAGCTTCTGCATGGTCACGGAGAGGCCCCGCGCCGTCAGGAGCTGCCCCAGGCTCGCCGCCGTCAGCCCCTTCCCCAAAGAGGAAACCACGCCCCCCGTAACAAAAATATATTTTTTCACGGAACCTCAGCTTAACAGATCCCGCAGCCTCACCACCAGGTTGACCTGCTCGGACACCCTATCCACGCCCCGGGCCGAGGTCACCGCGTTGCCCCGGGTGTCCAGCGCCTTGGCAAAGTTCTCCAGGCTGCGCTGCGCGAAGCCCTCCTCCTGCCCGGTGAGGATCACGATCCCCTGGGCGGGCAGGATGGTCCCGCTGGCATAGGAGATAAAGCCCGCGTCCCGCAGCGACCTGAGCAGGTCGGCGCGCTCCTCCTCCGTGGCCTGCGGCTCTCCGGTCTCGGGGTTGAGCATGAGGGCGGAGCCGAGGGCCTCGCCCGCGTGGGTCCCCGGGTCCAGGCTGTTCTCGGAGAGCTGCGCGCCCGCAGGCAGGGTGTTGGTGACGATGGTCTTGAGGCTGTCCGCGCCCTCCTGGTCGCTAAAGCGCCGCTCCAGGGTGATCTGCCCGGCGTCGATCGCGCCCGAGCGATTCAGCCAATTGCGCACCGGCCCCACCTGGTCCGCGGCCTCGGGCGTGGCAAAGATCAGCACCGGGCGCTGCTCCAGGGTGCCCGCCAGCGCGGCGGGGGCCAGGGCCTGCACCACCTCATCGGAGGCGTCCGCCTCCTGCGCCTTGTTCTGCGCCTCCCGCTCGGCGCGGGACACGGCCTCCTCGTCGGTGTGGTCCACGGGGGCGAGCACGAAGGCCCCGAGGGCGGAGCCTATGGCGATGCCAAAGCCCAGGCCGGCGATGACTACTCCCTTTGCCATGCGTTACTCCTTAAACCAGCCCTGGACGGTCAGCGCCAGGTTATTCCAGGTATCGATGAGATTTTGGTTGAAGCTGCCCTCGCCGCCCATGCCCGCGATGAGGACGATCGCGGCGCAGGCCACCAGCACCCCGAGGATCGCCCACAGCCAGCCGAGGCTGCCGCCGGAGGGAACGATGTAGAGGTTGGCCACGGAGTCCGCGTCCACGAGCTTGGTGCCCACCTTGGTCCGGGTGACCAGGGCCGCGGGGGCGTGCTTGCCCGCGAACATGCCGTCGAGGCTCAGCGGGGCGCCCGCGTTCACGATTAGCTCCGCGCCGTGGTACTCCACCAGCAGCAGCGCCAGGTCCGTGGCGGAGTCCGTGGCCGCCGGGAAGGTCATGGCCCCGATGCCGAGGTCCTGGATGCGCTCCAGGCCGGAGGCGTGCCCGTCCGCGTCGGCGGGCAGCACCACGCGCGCGCCGCTGCGCAGCGTCTCCGCCCCCACCTCCACGGGGTTTCCCACGATGAGGTGCGGGCGGTAGCCCATGTCCACCAGGGTGTCCGCGGCGCCCTCCACGCCCACGATGTAGGGCTCGTACTCGCGGATGAAGTAGCGCAGCGCCTCGACCTGCTCGCGATGGCGCGCCCCGGGGCTGACCACCAGGGTCTTGCGCCCCTGGATGTCCTCCCCGATGTCCGGGATGCCCAGGCCGTCCACCAGCAGGGGCGCCTCGGAGTTGAGGAACTCCACGGTGTTGCCAAAGTAGGCCTCCATGCGCTCCACCAGGGAGCGCTGGGCCTCGTTGAACGTCTTTTCGGCCTCCTCCCGCGCCACCACGTGGCCGTCGGCCAGGTGCTTATCCCCGTGGTACACCCCGCCCTCCTCGGTCACGCGCCCCTTCTTGCCGTCGCGCAGCCCGCCCAGGGACCCCACGGAGTCGATGAGCACAATGGAGGCGTCCAGCAGCATGGTGGGGCCGAAGTTGGGGACGGCCCCGGTGCTAAAGGCGGACTTGTTGACCACCGCCGAGGGGCGGAGGTCGATGAGATCCTGCGCAAGGCGGCGCGAAATATCCGGGGAATCAATAACCGCGATGTCCCCCTGGGAAAAACGCTTGAGGCCCTTGCCCCTGGGGGTACAATCGCGCAGCACCCCGTGCGTGCCGGGGAGATCGTCTTTGCGGGAGAACAGACTCATGCACTCATGATGGCGCGTTCTCGCCGCTAAGTGGCGAAGGCGCGCGGGAAAACTCCTGAGCCCGCTCCAACAATTCCGCCGCGTGCGCCAGGCCCGTGGCGTCCACCAGGCCCGCCAGCATGCGCGCCAGCTCCTCCACGCGGCGCTGGCCGGTGAGCACCTCCACCCCGGAGGTCACCGTGTCGTCCTTGGCCACGTGCAGGTGCGTGTCCGCGTAGGCCGCCACCTGGGGCAGGTGGGTCACCGCGATCACCTGGTTGTGCCTGCCCAGCCGCGCCAGCCTGCGCCCGATCTCCATCGCGGCGCGCCCGCCCACCCCCGCGTCCACCTCGTCAAACACGAGGGTGGTGCCCGGGGACACCCCGGCCAGGATCACCTCGAGGGCCAGCATCACCCGGGACAGCTCGCCGCCGGAGGCCGCCGCGTCCACGGGGCGGGCGGGGGCCTCCGGGTTGGCGGCCAGCAGCAGCGAGACCTCGTCCAGGCCCTCCGGGCCGGGATCACCCACCCGAACGTCCACGATGAGGCGCGCCTTCGGCATCGCCAGGCCGTGCAGCTCCTCGGAGACCGCCGCGCCCAGCTCCGTGGCGGCCCGGCGCCGGGCCTTACTGATCCGGGTGCCGAGCGCGAGCACGTCCTCGTGCGCCGCGGCGACCTTGCTCTTCAGCTCCTCCAGCGCCTCCGTGGAGGTATCCATCCGCTCGAGCCGGTCCCTGGCCTTGTCCCGCCAGGCGATCACGCCGTCAATGTCCGGCGCGTACTTGCGGGTGAGGGTCTTGAGCTGGAACTGCCGCTGGAGGGCGGTCTCCAGGGCGTCGGGATCGGTGGGCAGGTCGGAGAGGAAGGCGCCCAGCTCGGCGGTGATCTCCCCCAGCGCCGAGGTGATGCCGGAGAGCCGCTGGCCTAGCTCGTCGAGCACGGGGTCGCCGTGCAGGGCGTGGGCCGCGCGCCCCAGCAGCGTCGAGGCCGGGTCCGCCTCGTCCGTCTCCCCGAAGGCCTCCGCGCCGTCGATCGCCGCCAGGGCCGTGGTGGCCTGCTCCCGCAGCCCGTCCACGTCCTGGAGGCGGCGCACCAGGGCCGCGAGCTCCTCCTCCTCGCCCGGCTGGGGGTCCACCTCCGCGATCTCCTTGAGGGCAAACTCCAGGCGGTCCGCCTCCTGCGCCAGCTCTCGGCGCGACTCCGTCCGGCGCCGCAGGTCCCGCTGGAGCTCCTTCCACGCCCGATACGCCTCCCGGTAGGGGCCGAGGTCGATCCGGGCGTAGCGGTCCAGGGCCTCGCGCTGCTGCTCCGGGGCCCGCAGCCGGAGCTGATCGTTCTGGCCGTGGATGGTCAGGAGGCCCTGGCTAAACGACGCCAGGGTTGCGGCGGGCACCGCGCGCCCGCCCAGGTGGGCGCGGGACCGCCCGCTGCTCGCCACGGTGCGCGAGGCGATGAACTCGCCGTTCTCGTCCGCCTCGCCGCCCGCCTCCTCCGCGATGGCGGCGGACTCCGCGCCCGCCACGAAGCGCCCCTCCACCACGGCCTTGCTCGCCCCGTTGCGGATGCGCGAGGCATCCGCGCGCCCGCCCGTGAGCAGGCGCAGGCCCGTGACCACCATCGTCTTACCCGCGCCGGTTTCCCCCGTGAGCACGGTGAGCCCCTCGCTGAGCTCCGCCGTGGCCTGCGGGATCACGCCGAGGTTTTCAATGGTGAGTTCAGCCAGCATGGTTATCCTTCCTACCACGCCAGCCCTGCACCGGCAGGTCCAGCTTGGACACCAGGCGATCCGCAAACGGGGAATCGTCGAGGCGCACCCACCGCACGGGCCGCGTGCCCCGGGCCGCCTCCACCCGGGCCCCCGCGGGCATGGTCACCTCGCGGAAGCCGTCCATCACCACGCGCGCCGGGGACAGGGACTCCACCGCGGCCGTGGAGTGCGGGCTTATCACCAGGGGCTTGGTAAACAGCGCGTGCGCGTTGTTAGGCACCACCAGGATCGCGTCCAGCTCCGGCCACAACACCGGGCCGCCCGCGGAAAAGGCATACGCGGTGGAGCCCGTGGGCGTGGAGATCAGCACCCCGTCGCAGCCGAAGGAACTCACCGGGCGCCCGTCCACCTCCAGGCTGGCGTCCAGCACTCCGTGCCGGTGCACGTTTTCTATGCTGACCTCGTTGAGCGCCCAGCCGTGGGCGATGGGGGCCAGGGACTCCGAGAGCACCGTGGCGTCGATGGTCATGCGATCCTCCACCCGGTAATCGCGGTCGATCACCCGCCCCACGGCCTCCTCCAGGGACTCCGCCTCCCACTCCGCCAGGAAGCCCACGTGCCCCAGGTTGATGCCCAGCACCGGGAGGTCCGCCTCGTGGGCGATATCGGCGGCGCGCAGGAAGGTGCCATCGCCCCCGAGCACCAGCACCAGCTCCACGTTCGCGCTGACGCCCGCCCTCGGGGGTCGCACGGTCACGTTGCCCGCGGCGAGGAGTTCCGCCGCCCGCTGCGCGGCCTCCACGTTATCGCCCATCGGGGGAACCAACAGCACCTCGCGCGTCATTGCGGACCCTCCTTCACCGCCTGAGCCACCATCTCCTCCACGTTGCGCGCCGGAGGGGCGCCCCGGGTGAGCCACAAAAAGAACTCCACGTTTCCCTGCGGCCCCGGCAGCGGCGAGGCCACCACCTGCCGCAGGCCCAGGCCCAGCTCCTGCGCCTCGTGCGCCACCCGTGCGGTGGCCTCCGCGCGCAGGGCCGCGCTGCGCACCACCCCGCCGCTGCCCAGGCTCTCCTTACCCACCTCGAACTGGGGCTTGACCATCGGGAACAGATCCCCGGTCACGCACCGAGCCAGGGCCGGGAGCACGAGCCGCAGGGAGATAAAGGAAAGATCCCCCACCATCATCTCGCAGGTGCCCCCGATCTGCTCCGGGGTCAGGGAGCGCACGTTGGTGCGATCGTGCACCCGCACCCGGAGATCGTTTTGCAGCCGCCAGATCAACTGGCCGTAGCCCACGTCCACGGCCACCACCTCGCGGGCCCCGCGCCGCAGCAGCACGTCCGTGAAGCCACCCGTGGACGCCCCCGCGTCCAGCACGCGCCGTCCCGAGGGGTCCACCCCGAAGGCGTCCAGGGCGCCGATGAGCTTGTGCGCCCCGCGCGAGGCCCAGGTGTCCTCCTCGGCGGCCTCCACGCGTATCGACGCCCCCTCCTCCACCACGGTCGCAGGCTTGTGGGCGGGAAAGCCGCCCACCGTGACGCGACCGGAGCGGATCATCTCCACCGCCTGCTCCCGGGAACGAGCGATCTTGCGGCGCACCAGCTCCGCGTCCAGCCTCCTGCGCATCAACTATCCTTCCTCAGCGCGCCCTGCAAAAGATCGTGAGCCTCTTCCAAAACGTCCGCGGTGTTTCCCTGGTCGAGTATCCTATCCAGCTCCTCCCGCAGCTCCTCCGGACTCATAGGCCCCGGACCTCGGAGAAGGGGGCCTCCCAGGCCAGCGGAAGCGCCGCGAGCAGCCCCTGGTGCGCAGGCCCCTCCACGACGATCGCGTCGCCGTCCCGATAGGCCCGCGCCCCCTCCCGGGGGCCGGGGCGAAGAGCCTCCGGCTCCATGTGCAGTCCCCCCAGATCCTCCGCCACGTAGGTGGGGCGGTGCTCCGGGGGCGCCGTGAGCAGATCCCACGCCGTGGAAACGCCCGTGAGCACGTGCAGCGTGTCCATCCCCGCCGCCACGCCCCCGGCGATGTCCGTGTCCAGGCGATCCCCGATCACCAGGGGCCGCTCCGCGCCCCGGGCCGCCTGCTCGAACATCCTGGTCTCCGGCTTTCCCGCGGCCACCGCGCGCACCCCGGTGGCCGACTCCACCGCCGCCACCATGGAGCCGTTGCCCACCATCAGGCCGCGCTCCGAGGGCAGGGAGGTATCCCGGTTGGAGGCGATATAGCGCGCACCGGCGCGAATGGCCAGCGCCGCCTCCGAGAGCTGGCGCCACCCGGTCTCCGGGCTGTGCCCGTGCAGCACAAAGTCCGGGCGCTCGTCCGCGCTCTCGACCACCCGCAGCCCGGCCTCCCGGGCCAGGCGACGGAAGGAATCCGCCCCGAGAATCAGCGCGGAGGCACCCGGCTTAGTCTCCGCAGCCAGCGCCACCGCCGCCTGCGCCGAGGTCAACACGCTGCCCCGGGGAAAGCCCATGCCGGCGAGCTTGTCCTGCACCTCCTCCGGGGCCTTCGAGGCGTTATTAGTCAGGTAGATCGGATCGCACCCCCGCAGGGCCTCCGCCGCGCCCGGAATGGGAACATCCCCGTGCCACACGGTCCCGTCCAGGTCAAAGAGCAAGGCATCGTAGCGCTGGATCAGCGTCATTGCAGCCGCTCCTGGGCGTCAAAAAGGCCCTCCTCGTCCAGCTCCACCACGCGCTTAAACCACGCCCTGGCCTCCTCCTCTCGCCCCGCGGCCGCGAGCGCGTCCGCGTAGGCGTAGTCCAGGCGCGCCGCAGTCAAGCCCGTGGCCTCCAGGGAGGGGTTGAGCTGCTCCAGCGTGAGCACCGCGGCGTCAAACTGCTCCAGGTCCTGCCGCGCTCCGGCCAACACGATCCCCAGCTCCACCCGGGACTCCGGATCAAGCTCCGAGGCCTCCTCCGAGCGGCCGATCTCGATGGCCTTCATCGGGCGCCCCAGGCCGCGCTCGCAATCCGCCATGAGCGCCAACAGGCCCGGGCCGCCGCTCATCCGGCGCGCCGCCCGCAGCTCGGACAGCGCCTCCTTCCACTCCCCCGCGCGATAGGCCGCGATCCCGTTGGTCTCCCGCGCCACCGCCACGCGGCCCGCCCGGTTCTTCGCCGCGCGGGCGTGCCGCAGCGCCAACTGGGGGTCCTCGTCCATCAGCGTGGCCGCCATAATCATGTGCTTGGCCACGCTCTCCGCGTTCTGCTTGGACAAAACCTTGAGATCCTGCAGCACCATCGGATCGAGATCCCGAATATCCACGTCCTCGGCAATCGCGGGCTCGTTCTCGCGCTTCTTGGCGCGCTCCTCCCGGAAGCCATAGCGCTGCGGGTTGGTGCCATTGCGGCTCCCCGCGCGCTGCGAATGCCGACGATCTCGATTCATGTGCTGCTTTTCCACGGGGTTCACTATACCCGAGGGGGTGACAGTAGGATTGGTGGGTTTGGGTTGGTCCGTGCCCCCCCCTGCTGCCCCTTGCTTGGTGTGCGCCTCCGGCACGCGCACACACCTATACACACAAAAAAAGGGGGGTAGGGAAACCATCACGAGTTTCCCTACCCCACCCTTTTGATGAAGTTTTAGTGTTGGCGGCAACCTACTCTCCCACACCCCAACGAGTGCAGTACCATCAGCATGAAATGGGCTTAGCTACCGGGTTCGAAAAGGGACCGGGCGTTTCCCCACCACCATCAACCACCAACACAACCACAACCCCACCCAAACCAGGGGGCGTGTCATGCCAGACACTGCACAGCAGACG
>NZ_AQXB01000007.1 GCF_000375365.1 Corynebacterium mastitidis DSM 44356
TCGTTGGGTTCGGATCGATGGCCCACACCGAACGGCACGTACATCATCGGGGATCTGCATGATTCGTTGGTGATGGACTCCGAGACGTTTGGCCTGTCCAAGGAGGACGGTGGGTATAAGACCACCGTGGACTTTGCCACGCAGATGTCCTATTCGGGGATCTACGTGCACGCCGCGCCGTGGTCGGTGTGGGCGCAGGGCAATACGAATACCTCGCACGGGTGTATCAACGTCACCGACGAGGCCGCGCAGTGGTTCCAGAACACCGTCAAGCGCGGGGATATCGTTAAGGTGCGCAACACCATCGGCGGGGAGCTCAACGGGCTTGATGGGTTGGGGGACTGGAACATTCCCTGGGAGCAGTGGAAGGCCGGCAACGCCGAGGAATAAACCCGCCCGCCCCGCGGCGTCGCGCGGCCTTGCCATCCCTGGCGCGCGGGCCTGAGCTACCTTCGGGTCACGCCGTAGTCCGTGCGGCTGATCCACGCGGCGTTCTCGGCGTCCTCGCTGGGGTAGATGCGCACCTGCCCGTTCTGGGGCAGCTTCTCCACACCGCTTCTCCAGGCAAGTTCCCCCTCCCCCTCAGCACAGATCGTCCACATCCGGTAGACCCGGATCGCCCAGCTCTACATTCACCTCAGCCAAGGGCACCGTACCCGCTCGCCCAGCACGAATATCCGCCGCAATATCAACCACTCGGCACTCCCACTCCTCTTGCCGTCAGCTCAAAACTGGCCCCTCTCTTCAATCGACGCACCTCTTGTATTGACACTGCAATGAGCGACGGTTCATTTCCCCCACAAAGTCTAAGCCCCAAGAACCACGCCCCCGATAAGTAATTCCCTTCCCCTCCGATCACCCGGCTCAGCGCAGCGGGCCGAGCGGTGCCGGGCCCTCTGACCCCGGCACCGCGAGCCCCCACGCCCACCTCCATTACGACGTCAGCGGAAGGCGAAGCTCCAGGTCCCCCACCAGCTCGATCAGCTCCCGATCGTGCGTGATGACCACGAGGATCGCCCCGCGATCGGCGCATCGACGGATCACCGCCGCCATCGATTCCATCGACCGCAGGTCCAATCCGGAGGTCGGCTCATCAAAAACGAGAACATCGGCACCGCGCCCTCCCTCGCCCCCCACCGAGGCCGTGGCCACCGCTAATCGCTGGCGCTGACCCCCTGACAGGCTCAGCGGATGGCGGTCTTCGAGCCCCGCGAGGCCCAGTTCCCCCAGGATCCGCTTCACCTCGGCGGGTTCCGGCCTCCCCCTGCCCACCGCGAGCTCCTCTGCCACGCTGAACCCCACGAGCTGACGGTTCACGTCCTGCATCACCGCCGCGCACCGTCGGCGTCGCGCGGACCGAGAGAGTTCCACGCCATCCAGGGCCACGGAGCCGCGCGCCCGGTGAAGGCCGAGGAGAACGCGCGCCAAGGTGGACTTCCCCGCACCATTCGTCCCGGTGATGCAGGTCACCGCGCCGCGGGGCATCTGGGCATAGGGCACCGTCCACAATCGACGCCCACCCCGCGAGGCCGCGAGATCACGCAGTTCCAGCCCCTCGCCCGGCGCGCCGTGTTCCTCCAACGCGGAGGGAAGGGAGGGCTCCGCCGGTGCCTCGAGGCTGCGGAGCCGGGCCTCGCGGCGAGCGTCCTCGCCCATCGCCCAGAAGGCCTCCGCCGGTCGGTCCTCGGCGATCCGCCCCGCCCGGAGCTCCACCACCCGATCGACCACCCGCCTGAGGTGGTGCACCCGGTGCTCCGCCACGAGGATCGTCGCCCCCTCCCGGCGGAGCGCACCCACGGCCTCGGCCACTGCGGCGGTGGAGGCCTCGTCGAGGTTCGCCGTCGGCTCGTCCAGAAGATACACCGCGGGGCGCGCGACGAGGGCGGAGGCGAGCGCCACCCGCTGGCGTTCCCCGCCGGAGAGCTCGGTCATCTGCCGGTCGAGGAGGTGCTCCAGGCCCAGCCGCCGCGCCGCGGCGGCTACCCGCTCCAGGATCTCCTCGCGGGGAACGCCGTGATTCGCGGCTCCGAAGGCCACCTCGGAGAGAACATCCGTGGCAAAGAACTGTGTCCGGGGGTTCTGGAACACGGTGGCGCCCACCCTCCCCGCATCCGCCAGCTCCACATCGGCGGGGGTGATGCCGTTCACCGACACCGAGCCCTCGATCCGAGCCGGGCGCACGTGGGGGATGAGGCCGTTGAGCACGCCGATGAGCGAGCTCTTCCCCGCCCCGGATCCGCCCGTGACCAGGGCGCACTGCCCCTCCGGAACGTGCAGCTCCACTCGGTCCAGCAGGACGGACGGCTCATCGCCCCCGACGCTGACGGTGAGATCATGGGTGCGGATCATCCGACGCTCTCCTTGAGGGCTAGGGCGACCACGGCCGCAGTGAGAAGCACCGCGATGATGTCCACTGCGCCGAAGCGCAGTCGAACGACCGAGGTGGGCCGCCGGTGACCGCCGAGCCCCCGCAGAAGCGCCGAGGCGGCGATCTCATCGCCGGTGCGCAGGGAAGACGCCACGAGCGGAAGGACCGCGTGGCGCACCGCCGTCACCGGATGGAAAAACAACGCCGTCCCGGAGCGGACGACTCCCCGGAGCACCAGGGTTTCGCGCAAGGCCCGGGCATCATCGACCACGACCGGGAGGAACCGCACGGCGACGATGGCCGGGACCGCCAACACCCGCGGCACCCGCGCCCAGCCCAGCGCGGCCTGCAGCGCGCCAGTGGTGATGCCGCCAACGAGCACCCACGCGATGACCCCAGCGATAACGAAGCGGAGGGTGAGTCCCCCGGCGAAAAGCACAGTAGCGAGGATCTTTTCGGCCGTGCCCGCAGCGTCGGGAAGCACCAGGTGCACGAGGACCAGCAGGAGCGCCTCCGCTGCCACCAAGAAACCAGCAGCGAGAGGCCGACGTGCGGCTACGAGGCACAGCGCGGCGACGCCCACCCCCGCGACCTCCATGACCTCCGTGCCTACCGTCAGCAACGCCGTGTCCGCGATGAATAGGCACAGGATGGCCACCCGTGGATCGAGCGCACCGGCGAGTGTCCGGTTCACAGGCCGGCCCGGGAGAAGTAGGTGCGCGCCATCCACTGGCCGAGCCATCCGCCCGCCAGTCCCCCGAGGAAGAGGAGGACCCCCAGCGCGAGGATCATCGGGGCGGAAAAGAACTCGCTGAAGGCCCGGATCCATTCCTCATTGGGCGTTCCCGCATAGCGTTCCACCATCGCATCCCGCATGAACAGCAAGGGCAGCAGGTTCCCCAGCGGGTAGAGCCCAAACACGCCGTATCCCAGGACGCTGCGGCGGGGATCCGCATATCCGCCGCCGCGCAGGATCGCGTCCGCCAGCAGCCCGACGAGCACGGCGATGGGAACACCGACGAGGCCGTGGCCGAGCATCGCGGAGATCAGGCCCAGCAGCGTGGCCATCACGGTCACCAGGCCGAAGTGATGGACGCGCCGAAGGAACAGAATGAAGGGGATCCCGTTAAGAATGGCGGCGATGACCGCCCCCACGGGCTGGATCTGCGGCCCGAGGACGCCGATCATGTTGCATACCGTGCTGACCACGGCGATGATCACCGTGAACACCCCGAGGGATACCAGCTCGCTGCCCGTGGAGGGGCGGCGCTGCGCGGTGTGATCGGACTGTGTATGAATATTATTCGCCATCGTGATGACCTTTCTGTGATGTGCTGATGCCTACGCGTGGCGATAGGCGTGATGTGTGATTCCCGTTGGCGGGATGCGCCTGCCGGGCATCGCTCGGTGATCGGGGCCGAGGGCGGAGCGGCGTACGCCCCGCCCCCTGAACTGCGCGATTCTCAACGATCCGCCGCAAGATTCCAGCGGCCCGCCTCCTCCCGGAGCGACCAAAACCGCCGGTAGCGCTCGTCCGAGGCCGAGAGCTCCTCGTGAGTTCCCTCGGCCGCGATCCTACCGTGCTCCACCAGCAAAATGCGGTCCGCTCTGCGGATCGTCTCCAACTGATGCGCCACGACCACCACGGTCGCGTCCCTAGCGAGGTCCTCCAGGGCGGAGGTCACCGCGCGCCGGGTCGAGGAGTCGAGGGCGCTACTCGGTTCGTCGCACAGCACCAGCGGTGCCCGGCGGAGCAGCGCGCGCGCCACGGAAACTCGCTGGCGCTCGCCTCCAGAGAGCAGTCGACCGCCCTCACCCACCCGGGTATCCCAGCCCTCGGGCAGCCGCTCGACGATCTCCGTTACCCTCGCCCTCTCCGCGGCCTCGAGCAGCTCGGCCTCCGTGGCGTCCTCCCTGCCCAGCATGACGTTGGCCCGGAGCGTGTCGTCGAAGAGGTACACGTCCTGGAAGATCATGGAGATGTGCGCGTGCAGGTCCTCGGAGGCCATATCCCTCAGGTCCACGCCGCCGATGCGCACTGACCCTCCCGTAACATCCCAGAGCCGGGCAAGGAGCCTCACGATCGTCGTTTTTCCGGAGCCCGAGGGCCCGATCACCGCCGTGCAGCTGCGCGCCGCAAAGCGGGCGCTCAAGCCCTTCAGGACTTCCTCCTTGCCATAGGAGAAGGTGACGTCGTCCATCACCACCTCCGAATGGCGGGGATACGGCACGGGGTCGGTGGGCTCTGGCAGCGGCGCGGTCTCCAGCACCTCCCGGACGTCGTTGATCTCAGCCTCCGATTGATGCAGCGCGGTCTGCATCGAGGAGACAACCCGAAGCGGGCCGGCAGCGAGAGTGACCAGGCCGATAAGCGCCACCGCAGTCACGGGGTCGGCGCCGTCCAGGGCCGACCACACGGAGAGCGCCACGGCAATGCCGAGGACAGTCTGGATCACAAAGCCCTGGATGACCATCCCCCCGAGGGAGAGCCACAAGGCGCGCCGCCCCGCAGCGCGCTGCGCCTCCACTGCGCGACGCAACGGGGGATAATCGCCGGCCATCCCGGCGGAGCGCAGGACCTCCTGGTTACGCGAGAGCTCCAGAAGCCGCAGGTCCGTCTCGGCGCGCACCCCGCGCACGCGATCCTCGCCCGCCGACTCCCACCGGGCCGCCAGCCGCGAGGTCAGCCACACCACGGGCGCGGCGGCAACAAGGGCCACCCCCATCCGCCAATCCACCAGCAGCGTGCCCACGGCCACCGTCGCCGGCATGGCGACTCCGACGAGCAGCGGTACAAGCACATCCATCGCGGCAGTGGCCACGAACAGCGTGCCCCGGACCACCACATGGGACGCGCGGCCCTGGGTCTGCGGCCCAAACCAACTCAGCGGCAACCGGACCAACCTCTCCCCCAGCCCGCGATGCATGGACCGGATCACGCCGAGCGACGCCGTGAACCCGGCGAAGGTTGCCACGATGGTTACCGCGGCGTGCAGCACGAGGAAAACGGCCATGAACAGCGCGGCGTGCATCGCCCCCTGCCAATCGGCCCGCGCGATATCCGCGAGAACGGGAATGACGCATAAAACGACGATGCCCTGGGTTACCCCGGACAGGACGCCGAGGGCGACGGCCGTCAGCAGCTGGCGCCGCCCGGCCCCACCGGAGAGGGCAATGAGAGCGCGAATCATTTGGTGACCTCCTCTTCGTTCTGTTCCATGTCCTCCCACAGCCGGGCGTAGCACCCGCCCGCCGCCAGGAGTTCGCGGTGCGTTCCGCGCTCGACCACCCGGCCGCCGTCCATGACGAGGATCGCGTCAGCGTCGACGACCGTCGTGAGCCGGTGCGCGATGACCACCACGGTGCGCCCCGCGGTGAGCCTGTTAAGCCCCTCCTGGATCGCAGCCTCGGCCTCCGGATCCGTCGCGGAGGTCGCCTCGTCCATCAGTAAGATCGGCGCGTCCGCCAGCAGCGTGCGGGCGATGCCCACGCGCTGGGCCTCACCCCCGGACAGGCGCGCATCCTCCCCGATCACGGAGTCATACCCCCGGGGTAGGCAGGCGATGCGGTGGTGAATGTTCGCGGCCCGGGCCGCCGCCTCCACCTCCGCATCGCTCGCGCCCGGCGAGCCGAGCCGAATGTTCTCCGCGACGCTAAGGACCATGAGCTGCGGGTCCTGGAACACGGTGCCCACCAGGCCCCGCAGTACCTCCGGATCGATGTCCCGCACATCGACGCCGCCGATGGCGACCGACCCGCCGTGCGGGTCCCGATGCCGGGCGATGAGCGAGGCCAGCGTGGACTTGCCCGACCCGGAGGGGCCAACCAGCGCCGTAACCCCGCCGGCGGGGAGATCAGCGGTCACGTTGCGGACCACCGGATGATCCGGGTCATAGCCGAACGTGAGGTCGCGCAGCGAGACGGCGGTGCCGCTCGGGCGGATCGGCCGCTCGGGGCGCGGCAGCTCGGGTTCGTCGAGAACCTCGCTGATGCGCCGCGCGGCATCCACGGCCTGGGTCAGGGAGCGCTGACTCACCGCGACGGTCTGCACCGCGGCCGGCAGGAGCATGACGATCACGGTGACCACCACGAGGTCCGCGGGGCGGCTCCAGCCCGCACGAACGAACCACAGCCCGAAGGCCACCTCCACGGCTCCGGCGGTGGCGGCGGAAAGGAAGATCACCGCGCCGGCGTGGGCGCGCATCTGCGGGCGGACCATCTCACCGAACTCGGTGAGAAAGCGGGTGGAGCGCTCGGCAAAGCGGCGCGAGCCCTGCCCGGCCCGACCAAAAATCTTGAGGACGGCGATGCCGTTGACGTACTCCACGATGGCCTCGGATACGCCGGCCAGGCCCTCGTGAATCCGGTCCATGACCTCCGCGTTCGAGCGCGGGGCGAGGAGGCTATAGGTCAGGACGTAGAGCACCGCGGGAATTAGCGCGACGAGCCCGAGTCGCCAGTCCAGCACGCAGCAAACGATCAGGCTCACCAGCGGAGTGAGCACCCCGGCGGTGAACTCCACGATCGTGTGCGCCACAAGCTGGTGCAGCGAATCCACGTCATTCTGCGCGAGCTGCCGCACCCGACCGGACGAGCGGGCATCGAACCATCCCAGCGGCAGCCGGGATAGCTTGCGGGCGAGCTTCAGGCGCAGCCGGGCCTGAAGCTCCACGTCCGCGATATGCGTGACCAGCAGCGCCAGGGCGCCGCCGAGCACGGAGAATCCCAGGGCCGTGAGGAATAGCAGAGTGGGGCCCTGTAACGCGGCGGCGTCGCCGCCCCGGGTGAGGAGCCGGTGAGCAAGTTCCGCGAGGGCTAGGAACTGGATACCGGCGAGGACGGAGCCCACGATCTGGAGAACCAGCGCCACGGCAACGGCGGAAAGAACCGGGTGTATCGTGCGCAGGGTGATCGTCAGGGCCGACTCCTTGCCACCCTCCTTGTTGCTCCCCCGGGCGGGAACCGGAGCGGTCGAGGCGACCTCGGGGGCGCTCATAGCTCCGCTCCCTTCCTCGCGAGGCCGCCGCACAGGAGGGCGAGCTCGGGGCGGGTGAGGTGGTGAAGGTGGTCCCCGGGCACGCGGACCGGCCCCGTGACCCGCGTTCCCCAGCGGTGCCACCCGGCCGCGGCCTCGAGGGGAAGCTCGGTGTCCTCGCTTCCCCTTACTACAACGATGTGTGATGTCATGACGCTCTCCTGACGTCGAGTTGATCTATAGGTTTCAATGAGTCGGTAGTCCTCCCGGATCGCGGGGAGGTGCAGGGCGGCCACGTCCGGGTCCGCGAGCGCCCGGGCCGTGGAATCGCCGATCCGGCTCACGTCGGCAAGCAATTCCTCATCGGAGGCCCGATGTAGGCCGCCTCCGCCCGCGAGGTCGGGCGAGGCCTGGCCGCTGACCACCAGCACGGGTGGCCGCCGCACCGCACCCCGCCGCCGCAATTCCAGCGCCGCCTCGGCCGCCACCGTGGCGCCCAGAGAATGGCCGGCGAGCACGGCGGGGGGCTCCGGGAGGCGGACGAAGGCGTCCGCGATCTCCCTCGCGAGATCCTGGAGGGTAAGGGGATGTGGATCCGACATCCTCCGGTCCCGCCCTGGGTAGATCGCCCCGAGGACGCTCGGCGCCCCCGGGATTCCGGCCATGGCCCTGCTCCACGCGGCGTATTGCCGGGGGCTTCCGCCCGCATGGGGAAAGACGACCACGGCCGGGGCCTCGGGACCGCGCCACCCTCCGGGGACGGGCACGAGCACGCCGCTCATGGCTCCACCTCCGGGGGCTCGATGGGCACCGGCTCCCGCGAGGTAATCCGCGCCGGGGCGGGGAGCCGAGCGGAGACGTCGTACCACCACCGCAGCACCAGGAGGGTGCGGCGATCGCGGCGGCGGGCCTCCTCCGGCGACGCCCCGCCCTCCGTCAAGTCGGCGACGGCGGCGCGAATCGCCTCCGGCCACACGCGCCCCACGACGCCGCCCCACGTGGATGCGTCTGCATCCCCGCCCGGTGGCAGCCACGTCACCTCGGTGGCCCCCTCGGGATCGGCGATCCGCCCGCCGCGGGAATGCGGGCGCGGGTGCCACCGCGGCGCGGCCGCAGGCCCCTCCCACGTCAATTCCCCGTCCGCGGTCTCCACCACGGCCGACATGAAGGGTTGCGAGTGGTTATCCGGGTCCCTCGGGTCGAGTCGCCGCGCCACCATCACGTCCACGGGAATGCGCCCCCACCGCCCGGACACGAGCGCCCATTCCGGCGCCGCGGTGCCAGCGGAAGAGTGCGACCCCACGGGGACCGCGCCCAGCGCCTCCGCGAGGATGAGGCCGGCGCGATCCATGATCTGATGGCTAGTCCGGAGGAGGACGTGCGTCACGCGCGTCCGGCGCCGCAGGTGCTCCACCGCGCGAATAAACCACCGGACGGGGGCCGTGTACTCGTAGAGCCCGCAGGCGAGGAATCGGGTGCCGTGCCGCCTCGCCAGCGTCAGCTGCCGCGAGACCGCATCGGGCGCGAGGGGAAGCTCCTGAAGCACCGGGATGCCGGCGCGGAGAAAGCCCTCCGCGATCCGATCCCCCTCGCCCCCCACGATCTCGCTCCGCACAGCCACCACCGCGCCCGCAAGCGCGCCCGGCATCCGCTCCCACGAGGGGATCGAGGCGTCACCGAGGCTCACATAGGTCACGCCCAGCTCCTCGGCCAGCGCTCGCCCGGAGGGGCCGCCGCGCCCGCCGATGCACGAAAGCCCCGACCGGGGCGCGCCCGCGAGGGCCCGGGCGTAGTGCGCCCCGAAGCCCGCGCCGATGACGGCTATGCCGCCGGGCTGCCCTTCCCTCCGCTCGCAGGAGATCGTCACCTCCGGCCACGACGCCCAGGGATCGGCCGCCGCCGTGGCGGAGGCCCAGTGCGCCCCCGGCGCGATCGCGCCGCCGGTTCCCCGACCCACCACCGTCCTTGCGGCCTGGGCCGCCGCCATTCCGCTAGCCGCATAGCTGTCCTCGCACCGGAAGCGGGCGCGGACCTCCAGCCCCGTCGCCCCGCTGACGTGGACGTCGATGCCAAACCACGGCCTCTTCCCCGCCGCATCGCTCGTGGTCTGCGCCACCTCCTGCGCGGATACCTCAGCCACCGCAGCGGCCGTCATTTCCCCGGCCACCCACCGGCGCATCGCTGAGACCGTCTGCGGGGCGTCCATGAGGTTGGCCGCCCGGAGCTCGCCCACCCCGAGGGCGCCTGCGCGATGCGCGTACTCCTCGTCCAGGTGCACGCTCACCGTCGTCCCCTCCGGCGGCGCGTAGCCGGGTATGGCCACCTCGGAGTACCCGTGGCCGCGAAGCACCCGGCCGTCCCGCCAGATGGCGCCCGGCCACCCGCCGTCAGCGGAGAGGGAGCCCAGGTACTCGTCGAGGGTGGAGCGGGTGAGGCGCTGCTTCCCTCCGACCAGCATCGTGACGCGAGACTCCGCCGGGTCCCCGGCCAGGAGGACCGCCCGGGCCATCATCATTCCGGTCAGTCCGGGCTGAACCCCCGCCCCGAAGAGCGCCGCGCGGTCACCCTCGCGCGCCGGGCCGTCCGCCTCGCCGATCACCCGGTCCGAACCGCCGGGGTCCACCACGTGAAAGCCCGCGCGCAGGGCGGCCGCGGCGAGGGGAACGCTCACGGACGCCGAGGGGCCGATGGCGTTGAGGAGAACGGCCGAGCCGCCCGCCACCGCGCCCGACACCGCGGGGTGCTCCGCGATTCGATTCAGCACTGCCGACGCGGCCTCGCCGATCTCACCGGGGCCGCCGCCCGCGGGCAGGGAGAGCTCCTCGCACCACACGACGAGCGTGGGGTTCTCGGCGTTCGCCTCGCCCCGCAGCGCCTCGAGCCGGTCCCCCGAGCGGCCCACGAGCACCAGGGCGTCGCCCGGCCCGAGCCCTCGGGTGAGCTCCCGCACTGCGGCGGCCCCCACGGCTCCGGTCGCGCCGGTCACCACGGCCACGACCGGGCGGGGCACACCCCGCGCCGTCATTTCGTTCACGATATCTCCTTCGGTCGGTACATCAGGTCGGCGATGGCCGCGACGTGGCGGGGATCCAGGCAGGAGAAGTGGTCGCCGTCCACGTCCACGACCTCGAGCTCGCCCAGGCAGTGCTCCCTCCAGAAGGAGGTCATGTCCTCTCTCAGGCCCGGGAGGAAGGAGAGGGCCCCGCGCTGGCGCAGGAACCGAACCGGAACGGCCACGGGCGGCTCCGAGTACGCCACGACGGCCGCGAGGCTGTGCACGTAGACCTCGCGCAGGGATGCGAGGGATTCTCGGTCCCACTCCGGGTGAACCGCGAGGAATGCCGCCAACCGGTCCGCGCTCCCCGAGGGCGCCTCCCGGAGCTGAGCCCGCAGCCGGGGATCCGCGTGCCGGTCGAGCGCCTCTGCGGTGATGTCCGCTACACCCGCCTCCCGGGCGGAGCAGATCGCGGAGCCGAGGAGTTCCTCGTCTACGCCCAGGCCCATGTCCTGCGGTCGGGCCCGCAGGAGACGCGCGAAGCTGAAGTCGAGCAGCCTCGGATCCGTGACTATGAAGGGCATCCGGTAGGAGCTCACCACCGTCGCCTCGGCCTCGAATCCGCAGGCCGCCAGCCGATCCGCGATGCCCACCGCGAGCAGGCCGCCCATGCAGTACCCCACGACGGAGACGGGCTCCTCGGTGCTCCCCAGGGCGTCCAGGAGGGCGTCGCTATACCGCTCGGTGAGCTCGTGGAAGAGGATCCCGGCGTCGGTCTCCAGGTACGCATCGCCCGGCGAGCGTTCTATCCCGAGGACGGCTCCGGCGCCCCTGCTCCGCAGCTCCTCGACGAGGTGCCCGTAGGGGCCGAGGGTTCCCGAGCCGTCGTGGATGAGCACCGTCACGGGCCCGGATCCGGCGACGAGGGAGGTGATTCGCGGCGGGGCAGGGTCGGGTGCCGCGGCTGATGCTCGCCCCGGCGGCGCGGGCGGTGCGTCCGGCGCGGGGGCATCGCCGGGCGTCGCCACGCCGAGCGCGCGGCGACATCCGTCGGGCGTGGGGTCCGCAACAATAGCACGGAGCGTTTCATCCCAGCTGGGCAGGTCTCCGCCGAGGTCCCGGCGCATCTGCCCGATGCAGCGCGCCAGCAGGAGGCTATCGCCGCCGAGCTCGTGGAAGTCCGCGTCGCCGGGGAGGGCCTCCGTGGAGGGAAGGTCGAGCACCTCCCGCCAGGCCCGCTCCACCGCGTCCCGGCCTCCCCGCCGAGGAGCCGGGGCGGCGGGCGCCCCCGGGGTCGCCTCCCGCGCGGCGCGCTCCCCGACTCCCGCGAGGCCCACCACCGCCGATCGGTCGTGCTTTCCGTTCGGCGTCATCGGCAGCGCATCGACGACCATCACCCGGCGGGGAACCATGTACTCCGGCACGAGGCGCGCCACGGCCTCCCGGACCGCCTCCGGAGTCGGGGCGGCCGCCGCTCGCGGCGACGCTTCCCCGCCGTCCGGCCGCCGGAGAACGAACACGTGCTGCGCCCCCCGCTCCAGGACGTCGCCCGCGGGGGGCATGACCGCCACGGTCTCCAGGGGGGAGGCGTCGAGCGCCTCGCGCCATTCGGCCAGCGCGAAAAAGGGCGAACCCGTACGCGCCCGGGCGTCGGTGGCCCCAGTCAACCCCTCCTTGAACTCCATGGACGCCATAAGCGGCGCGTTCGTGGCCGTGGAGTCGATGATGGTTGCCACCCCGCCCGGGGCCAGCATCCGGAACACCGCCTCCACCGCGGCGCGAATATCCCTGGCATTGTGCAGCACATTGGCGCAGACGACCACGTCGGCCGAGCCATCCGGAACGCCCTGCCCCGCCGCGGGGCGGTTGATGTCCAGCAGTCCGGTGCGCAGCGCGGGCCATTCCCGCGCGGCTAGGTCCGTGAAGTACCGGGAGACGTCGGTGAACAGGTAATCCCAGCGGGAGGACGGCACCCCGTCGAGCGCGGCGAGAATATCGGCCGTCGTGCCCCCAACGCCGCCGCCGATCTCCACGATGCGGCACGGCCGCTCGTCCGTCGCCGCGCCCACCCGATGCGCCACCACCTCCGCGCACACCGCGTTGAGGTACGAGGAAAGCATGTTGCCCCCGTACGCCGCCCGGGCCACGTCGGTATCCCCCTCCGGAAAGAGAAGGCTCAGGGGATCGACCGAGCCATCGAGCAGGCCCGGCAGGGAATCGAGGCACCGGCGCAGGTATTCCAGCTGCACGCTGCCATAGCCGATCTCGCGGTCGAGGCGGCGGATCTCCGCCCAGCGGTCCTCGCGCGCGGCGGGACTATCCGGTGCCACGACCGACGTCACCGCCCCGTCGTCCACCGTGATCCGCCCGGCGGGGCGCAGCTCGTCCAGCCACCGCGCGATGAGCCCCGCACGCCCCTCGGCTCCCAGGGCAGCGGCCAGCTCCACGGCGGTCACGCCGCGATCGTCCCTGGGGTGGCGCTGAGACACCACGGCATCGCGGGCCCGGGCCACCTGCGCGGCCATGGCGTCCCGGGCGGCGTCCACCGCGAGGTCGCGGATGCGGCGGAAGGCCTCCGCGGCCGCGCCATCGACCCGGATGCGCTCGTGGAGCAGGCGCAGCCGCTCCGCGAGGGGGTCCACCTCCCCGATGGGACGCCGCTCCGGGACGACCACGGCGACGAGCTCCTGCGCTCCAGCGTTGCTCGGGGGGCCCGCCGCGACCAGCGCATCGGCTATCCCCTCCACCGACCGCACGGCGTTCTCCACGTCACCGATCTCGATCCGATGCCCCCGGATCTTGACCTGCCCGTCCCCGAGGCGTCCACCGAAGAAGATGACCCCGTCGCGGCGGCACACTCCAGCATCCCCGGTCAGGTATCGGCGCTCCCCCGTCGCCTCCTCCACGCCAAAGGCGCGCCGTCCGGCCTCGTCGGAGCCGAGGTATCCGACGGCAACCCCCGCGCCGGCAATCGCTATCTCGCCCCGCTGGCCCGGCGCGGCGGCCTCGCCGTCCCGGTTGAGCACCCACACGGCCTGGCCGGAGAGCGCCCTGCCATACGGAATGGGGCCACCCGCGTCGGTGGGGTCGCACCTGTGGGCGATCGACCAGATCGACCCCTCGGTGGCGCCCCCGAGAGCGAGAAACTCGGCCCCCGGAGCCGCCTCCCAGAGGCGGGCAGGCTGATCGGCGGGCACGCGATCCCCGGAGACAAGCACGCGCCGCAAGGGCAGGGGCCGCGCTGAGGGCGCGGCGGCATCCGCGCAGCGGTCGAGGAGGATCGTCAGTTGGGCGGGCACGGAGTTCCACACAGTCACGTCGTACTCCCGGATGTCGCGCTCCCACGTCTCCGGGTCGGGCGTGGTTCCACACGCCGGAATGACCACGGCCCCGCCCGCCCCGAGCAGGCCGAAAACGTTGAAGATGGCCAGGTCAAACGATGGGCGAGAGACCGCCAGGACGCGGTCGCGGGGGCCGAGGTCCAGGCGCCCGTGCATGTCGTCCAGGGTCGCTCGCACCTGGGAGTGCGTCACCGCGACGCCCTTCGGCGTGCCCGTCGAACCGGAGGTAAAGATGACGTAGGCCAGATCGCCCGGCGTCACTGCCCCCGCGCCCGAGCGCGCCCCCACCACCGGCCGCGCCAGGCCGCCGGCCAGGGCCTCCCGGAGAGCGCCCCGAGCCTCCTCCCACGCGGGGGCCTGCTCAGGTGCGGCATCGGCCGTCGGGAGCTCCACCGGCTCCCCGCGCACGTGCGCCGATGCCCCGGCGAATTCCCCGGCGGCGCGCCGCAGGACGTCCGCGACGCTGCGCCGCCGGACCTCGGGCCAGTGGGGATCGACGGGAACGAAGGGGCGCCCCGTCAGAAGGGCCGCGAGCTGGGAGGCGATCTGCGCCACGCCGGGCTCCTCGGCCACCACCACGGGCCCCTCGCCCTCCGGCAGGGTCCGCGCGATCCGCACCGCCTCCGCGTACAGCTCACCGCGGCTGACGCTCCGGCCCTCGTGCAGGACGGCGGGCGCGTCCGGATCCTCCAGCACCCGGCGGAGGAAGGGACCGTGGAGGAACGCGTCCGCGGGATCGCCGGAGGCCTCCGCCAGGGTGAGCGCGCGCCCGGCGGGGGCGGGGGTGCGCGGGGGAAGCGCCGCCGCCTCCCCCGTGGCGGCCGTCCCCTTCACCGCGATCCGGAAGTCCTCAAACGCCTGGTCCAGCACGTCGGGGTGGAATCCGCCGTCGCGGGAGTCCCAATCCAAGGTGACCCCCTCCCCCACGGGGGAGAGCTGCACATCCAGCAGCACCTGCGGGGTTTTGCTGATCGCGCTGTAGGGAACCAACCGCAGCACCCGGGGTTCCTCCTCGGCGCGCACGCCCACGGTGGAGGTGAACACCACCGGCACACTCCCGCGGCACTCTCCCCCGGCGGCGCGGAGATCCCGCAGGACGCGGACCCCGGGATACTCCGGGTGCTCCAGCGCATCCATCAGGCAGCCCTGAACGCCGAGGGCGTTCTTCCTGGGATCGGCCTCCAGCGGCGCATCGACGAGGACCGTGGAAGTGAAGTCCCCGACTACCCTGGACAGATCCCCGGGGCCTTCGGCGCGATCCACCGTGGTCACCGTCACCAGGGCGCGATCCTGCTCCGCCAGATCCAGGTCCGCGTAGCGCCGGGCGACGGCCATGAACATCCCCAGGACCAGGGCGGAGGGCGTCACCCCCGCATCGGCCGCGGCCTCGCAGAATCGGTTCCACTCGGCTTCGTCGAGGGCGAGGGAGCGGCGCGTGGTGCCCGCATCCCCGGTGGGGTCCGCGCCCGCGGCGTCCGGGGAGAAGACGAGCGCCGGGGGTAGGTCCCCCAGCCGGTCCCTCCACCACGCGCGGTCGCGCTCGATCGCGGCGCGCCCCTCGGGGGTTCGTCGGCGCCGGGCGCGCTCCTCGATCCAGTCCCGGAAGCTCGCCTCGGGCGCCGGCGGGGGCGAGCCCGGCTCGGCCAGGCACCGGTCCAGGTCGGCAACCACCGTCCGAATGCCCACGTAGTCGGTGATGATGAGGTCTACCGAGAGGTGGAAAACCGGATCCCCGTGGCCGAGGGTGAGCACGGCGTCCAGCATCGGCGCCTGGCCGATCGGATAGTTCTTTTCGCACAGCTCCCTCCGAACGTCGGCCCGCACAGCCTCGGCGGCCCCGGCCTCCCCCGGGACCTCGATCACGCGCAGGGGAACCTCGGCCCGGCGGTCGATGCGCTGCCTACCCTCGCGGTCGATCACCGCGCGCAGCATCGGGTGAAGGGAGACGACCCTGCTCCACGCCTCGGTCACCGCCGCGACAAGCTTCCGCGCCGGGTAGCGCTCGGGGTACTCCCCCCTGGCGCTCGCCAGGAGGGACACATCCACCGCGAACTCGGCGTACCCCTGGCAGGCTATTCCGCCATCCCGATAGGCCGAGGACCTCCCGAGAAGGTAGCTAGCCTGGACGTCCGTGAGGTCGAACCACTCATCCCCCTCGTCCTTATGGCCCGGGCCTTCGGGGGTGAGCTCACTGCGGAAATCCCCCAGGGTGGGGCGCGCCAGCAGGCTTCGCAGGGAGACCCGCATTCCGCGATCCCGCAGGCGGCGCACGACCTCCGTGGCCCGCAGCGAGTCCCCACCCTCCCGGAAGAAGTTGGTCTCCTCGGTGAGGGAGGACGCCGGGATGCCCAGGGCCGAGGCCCACGCCTCGGCGATCGGATCGGGCGTTTCGCCCGGCCCCCTGGGCGATTCCGTGCCGCCGATCAGCGCCTCGACGGTCCGGTCTACGATGCGCTGAACCCTCGCCTCGGGGAGAAGCTGCGTCAGGTAATCGGCGGTCAGGTGCAGCCCATCCCGGTCGTCCGCGACTTGGAGATCGAGCACCACCTGCGGGGTGGTGGATCCCGCGGCAACCCGGGTCCCAAAGCTCTGTTCCGCGAAGGCCCGGTTCCGGTTCGGCCCCCCGCTCAACCCGAGGCCGCAGGTGAACACCACCGGGAAGAGCCCGGCGGCCGGGTTACCCGTGGCGCGCACCGCGCGGGCCGCGACGCGGAGGGTGTCGCGCTCCGGCTCGCCCGCGCGGGCGAGCTCCGCCTGCGCCTCGGCGGCCGTCCCGGCGAGGGCCCCGGACCGCAGTCCCCTCAAGGACACGAGGCTAAGTGCCGTGAAGTCCCCCGCAACCTCGGGGATGCCCGGTGCCGTGAGGTCGCGGTCGAAGCGGGTGACGTTGATGGTCAGCGAGTCCGAGTGTGTCTCATCTGCCAGCACGCGGGCGAAGGCCGCGAGCACGCCCGCCGCGGGGGTAACCCTCAGTTCCGCCCACCGCGCGCACGCTGCCTTCCACCGGTCGGCGGGGAGGTCCGCGGAGACGCGCTCCATCCTCGGATTATTGAGGGAAAGCACGTCCGCGGCGGGCGGAACCAGGGGCGCGGGGGGCGCCGCGGCGAGCACCCGACCCACCTTGCTGGCGAGGTCCCCCGGGGCGAGCATCCCGGCGGCGGTGGGCACGGGGGCGGACTCCTCCACGAGCCACGGGCGCCGCGCCAGGTACTCCGCGAGCGTCGCCGCCCCTTCCCCCATCTTCCTCACGGCGCCGGGGTCCTCGTATGCCCGCGAGAGATCCTCCATCACCAGCATCATGGACGCGCCGTCGAGGAGGAGGTTGCTCATGGAGATCCCGAGCCGTCGGCCGTCCGCAAAGAGCGCCAGCGGGCCGGTTTCCCGGTGATCCGGCGCATAACCCCGCACCGCGAGCTCGGCGTCCGGTACCTCGGAGAGGATGGGCGGCGCGTCCCGCGGCGGCTGGATCACGAAGGCCTCGCCCGGGCGATCGAGGAGGGCGCGGAGCGCCGGATGCCGCTCCGCCACGGCCCTCACCGCCGCACGGAGGCGATCGACGTCCAGGCGCGGCGAGTCGAAGAGGAACCAGCACCGGGCCGGCACGCCCCCGAGCAACTGGTCCGGGTTCTCCCCCGCGAGATACGCGCGCTGAACCCTCGTCAGCGGCCATCGGTCGAGCGGCACCCGCGGGGCCTCCCGCGTCGGCTCCGCCTCGGGTTTCGCCGTGCGCCGCGCGCTGTCGGTCCGGGACCAGCGCTCGAGAAAGCCCCCGAAAGTGGGCTCGTTAAAGAGGTCTACCGCGCGGACCCCCTCGTGCCCGGCGGCGTGGAGGTCGGCCACCACCCGGGTGGCGATGAGCGAGTCGCCGCCCCGGTGGAAGAAGTCCGTGTCCCCGGGCAGGGGCGAGGGCACAGCGTCGAGGTCGGGAAGATGCCGGCGCCAGATTTCCTCCAACGAGGCCGCGGGCGATCGGGGCGCATCGCCCTCCCCCGCCTGGTCCGGAACCGGCGCCGCGACGGCGGGCACCGTGGTTCCCTCGCCCGGCGCGGCGCGCAGCACGAGGGTGTGGTCGTCCTCCGCCTCGAGGTACCGCAAGGCAAGGCCCCGGTCGCGGAGCAGCCCAAGAAGCTGCTCGGCATCGCTCACGGCGAGGTCGCCCCGGAGCATCGCGGGGTTGAGCACCGCCGCAGAAAGGAGGGAGGCGGCCGTCATCCGCCGAGCCTCCACGAGGTGCACCTCCGCCTCCGCACCCAGGGGAACGGAGGCGAGCGCCGCGGGCAGCCGCGGATCCCTGTGGAGGGTACCGCAGGCGAGGACCAGGTCGGCGGGGCCCTCGAGCTCCTCAACGCCGCCCACGCACGTCCGGCCCTCGACGGTCGCCAGGTCCGCGATCCGATCATCCGGTTCCACGACCGTCCAGCTGCCACGCCCCGGGGACAACGACGGGTCCGCGCCGAACCCGATCTCGACCACGGAGGCCCCGGGAGACAGGGCGATCCGCTGGCGCACCACGTCCATCGCCCGGATCACGGCGGGCTCCACGGAGACCAGCTCGCGCGGGGAGAGCACGGGGTGTTCCAGGAGCGAGTACCGGCGGGCCTTTCCGCACACGACGTCGGCCAGGTACCGGGCATCCCGCTCGGACCAGGACACCGGCGCGTCGCGCAACCCCGTGCCCTCGGGGCCCTCGCTCACGAAGCGTCGCCAGGCGGCGACGATCGGGCGAGCCCACGGCACGACGTCCGCGCCCCGCGCGTCAAGCTCCCTCGTGACGGCCTCGAGCAGCCCCGACGCCATGCCAATGCCGGGGGCCGCGCCCCGCGGCGGCGAGGCCTCAGCGACCGTCGCCCCCACCGCCTGCGCGAATCGCTCGAACATCGAGGAGAGCCGGGGCTCGTCGAGGACTCCCCGGGGAATATCCCACCGCAGCTCCACGAGCCCGCGATCGGCCCCGAGGGCGCAAACCTGGCAATCGATGAGGACGCCGGGGGTTCTGGTGAGCGACCACACGGGTTCGACGACCGCGCCCGAACCGCCCCCCGCCCCGGAGAGCGCAGCGGAGTCGTAGCCCAGCACCGAGGTAAATACCGCCGGGTATGCCCCCCTCCTCCCCTCGGAGACGGGCGCGGGGGTAAGGCCCGCCATCCCCTCAACGAGTTGATCCTGCACCCCACGGTGGTCCGGGGACCTGCGGCAGCGGCACACCGCCAGCTGGGAGAAGCAACCGAGGAGGGGCGGCCGCCCGGCGCCGGCCTCGGCGGGCCGATGAATGAGCGGCACCACGACCCCGACGTCCTCAAGTCCGGACTCGCCCGCGAGGACCGCGCCGTACTCCGCGAGGAGGTAGGCGGAGGGGGTCACTCCCAGCCGACGCGCGCGGCGCGCGAGGTCGGAGGCGGGAACCGTGGCGCGGAGGCTGTGGAAGCCCACGGCGCGCTCGGGGATGCGTATGACGGGGAGCCGCGGCGGACGCGGGGCGGAGTCCAACAGAACGCCGCTCGGCGGCGCGGCCGCGCGGCAGAAGGCCGCGAACTCCGCGATTGACCCGGAAAGCTCGCGGTGGCTTCCCGCCAGGGCGTCGGAGAGCGCCCCCACGATCTCCGCGAGGCTTCGGCCGTCGAGCGCAAAGTAGTCGATGGCCACGCCGAGCTCCGGGGAGTCCTCGCGGGGAATGATGAGTTCCAGGGGCGTCCGGGGTTCCCAGTCCTCCAGCGCCTCGCGCAATACTCCCCCGTGTTCCCCCATGACGGTGACCGTCACCGCCTCGTCGGAGGGGATCGCGCGCTGGGCGTCGTCCCCCGCCCGGACCACCCGCAGGGACGGGCACCGGCTGGCCAGGTCCCGCGCCACCGCCGTGACCTCGGCTCGGGTGAATCCCTCCGCGGGGGCAGCCCCGGGCCCTTCCCCGCGGCGGCGCAGGATCGCCGCGTAGACGGTCAGGGAGCGGACGGTTCCCCGGATTCCGTCGGCACCCAGTGCATAGGAGCGTTGGAGCGGGGACAGGGGAAACGCCTCCCCCTCGTCGGCGGGATCGACGGCCCCGGCGGGGGCGCTCGCGCGCCCGGCGCGCGGGTCCGGCGCAGGGGGCTGGGCGGCCGCGCACACTGCGGCGAAGTCCTCCAAGCGGGGGTGGGCGAACAGCTCCGCGGCGGTTACGCCCACTCCCCTGGCGCGCAGTTCCGCGCACGCCTCGGTGGCGGCGAGGCTGTCCCCGCCCAGCGCAAAGAAGTTCGCCTCGAGGCTCATCTCGCCGCTCATCTCGCCCGGCGCGTCGTTACCCAGGGCGCGCGCCCACGCCTCGCAGATCAGGGTCAGGGTCGCGGCGCGGTCGGGTCGCGGCGCCAGGCCCGGGTCCTCGTCCCCGATCCCGGCGATCGAGGCCACGTGGCGCGCGGCCCACGCGCGATCGAGCTTCCCGTTGGCCGTGAGCCCCACGGACTCGACCACCGCGATCTCCCTGGGCACCATGAACTCCGGGAGGCTCCTTTCGAGGTGGCCTCGCACCTCCTCCGGGGTCACCCGCGCCCCGGCGGCGGGAATGACGACCGCGGCCAGCGCGCGGTGCCCCGGCTCGGGGAGGGCGATGGCCTTGTCCACCCCGTCGACCTGGCACAGGTGGTGCTCCACGTCTCCGAGTTCCACGCGGTGCCCTCGGATCTTCACCTGATCGTCGCGGCGCCCGACGAAGAACAGCAGGTCATTCCCCTCCCCGGCCGTCTCCTCCGCAGCCCAGTAGCCGAGGTCGCCGGTGCGATACCAGCGCTGCGCGGGGGCGTTCCCCTGGCGCTGCCAGACGAACCTCTCCTCGGTCAGGTCATCCCTCCCGATGTACCCCTCAGCCAGGCTCCGCCCGCCGATCCACAGCTCGCCGGTCACGCCCGTCGGGCAGTCGCGGCCGTCCTCGTCCACGACGCGATATTCCTGTCCGGGGAGCGGGCGGCCGTAGGGCACCGAGGGCCACCCCTCGGGCAGGTCCGCGGGGCCGTCGAGGATGTACTCGTTGGACCAGATGCCGGCCTCCGTGGCGCCTCCCATGGCCACCACGCGGATCCCCTCGGCGATCGCCCGCAGGCGGCCGGGGAGGTCGAGCGGCACCCAGTCCCCCGAGACGAGGGCCAGCCGAAGCGGCAGGTGCTCCGCGCCCGCGGCCACGGCGAGCATGTCCGCCAGCGCGGGGGCGCTATTCCAGACGGTGACGCCGTGCCGCCGAATGAGCTCCGCCCAAGCGAAGGCGTCCCGACGATCGCCCTCTCCGATGCACACGAGGGCTCCGCCGGCTCCGAGGAGTCCGAAAATGTCAAAGACGCTGAGGTCGAAGTCCAGGGAGGAGACCGTCAGCACCCGGTCGGCGGGACCGATGGCGTGGCGCTCCACGACCGCGTCGATCGTGGTGGAGGCCGCCGCGTGGGAGACCACGACGCCCTTGGGGGTGCCGGTGGATCCCGAGGTGAAGATCACGTAGGCCGGGTCCTCGGGGGCGAGCGCCCTGGGAAGCACCTCCGGGGCGGCCTCGGCGTCGGGGCGCGGGGAGGACTCCTCGTAGACGGAGGGATCGACCCGCTCGATGACCGCAGCGGGCAGCGCCACGGACAGGATCGTGGAGAGCCGTTCCTGCGGCGCGTCCACGCTCACGGGGAGGTAGGTGGCGCCGAGGTACATCGCGGCCATCACCGCAGTCACCTGGTCGCGCCCCTTGGGCAGCCGGATGCCCACCACGTCCCCCGGCGCCACGGCGTCCGCGAGGGAGCGCGCCAGGGTCATCGCCGCGCGGTGAAGCTCCGCGTAGGTCAGCACGCCGCCTTCCGCCGGGTCGATCACGGCGACGGCCTCCGGGTCCAGCTCGACCCGCCGGAGGAAGGGCTCGTGGAGCAGACCGGCGGGGGCCGACGCATCGCGGCGAAGCGCCGCCCTGCGGTCCCGGACCCGGGAGGGCAGGCGCACCACGTCGTCGATCATGAGGCCGGCGACGGCCTCGCCATCGTCGGGGTTCTGCTCGGCGGCGTCGGCGATGGCGGCGAGTCCCTCCACGACCGCATCGAACAATTCCTCGCCCACCTGCCGGGGGTAGGCGCCGCTACGGACGTCCAGGGCCACGTGCACCTCGTCCTCCACGATGCGAAGGACCTGGAGATCGCACAGCACCTGCGGCGTCACCGAGCCGGTGGCTGTCAGCGACCCAAAGACCTCCTCCACGCGGGGATCGCACAATACGGCCTCCCCGCCGCAGGTCAGAACCACCGGGAGGACGCCGGGGTGGCCCTCGCCACGGCGAAGGGCCTCGCCCAGCTCGTCGATGGAGTCCCTTCCGATGCCGATGCGCCGGCGAAGCTCCGCGGTGGCCTCCCGCGCGGCCTCTCCGAGCGTCCGGCCCGCCGCCGCGTCCGGGCGCACGACCCACGTCTGGGTGCGGTCGAGCACGTCGCGGGGGGTGGCGCGGTGATCGAGGCCCGGGACGACGATGCTCAGGGCGTCCCGGCCCGACCACAGACCCACGGCGTGACGGTACACCGCCAAGACGAGCCCGGGACGGGTGGAACCGCACACCTCGGCGGCGCGCCCGAGGGCCTCCCAGCGGTCCGCGGAGAACGTAGTCTCGCGGCGAATCACGCCGTGCCCAATCGTCTCCGCGCGCCCGAGGAGCCCCCCGAAGGTCGGCGGGGGCGGGAGGTGATCGTATTCCGCGGCGCGGTCGGGTTTGGGGCCCGCGGCGGGGGCGCGGCGCCGCCCCGCGCGCTCGTCGCGGGCGATGTCGGCGAAGGTGCGCACGCCGGGGCGCTGCTCGTCGCCGGCCTCGGCCCCGCCTGCGTAGGCCGCCGCGAGGTCGTTGAGGACGACGCCGACCCCGGCGAGGTCCGCGGCGACCAGGGACACCGCGACGTGAACGATCTCCGTGGTCTCCCCGCGCAGGATGTCTATCCATCCCAGCTCGCCAGCGCCGTAATGGGCGTGCCGCGCCAGGATCTCCGCTCGCCGCCCCGCACAGATCTCCTCGATGTACCCCGCACCTTCTGTGTCTTCTGCGTCCCCTGAGCCCGCAGCGCCCGCAGTGCGATCGTGGCGTGCATCGTCCACCGAGATCGTCAGGGGGAGGCCCGCGCCTCCCTCCTCGGCGGGGGTGATCTCCCGGTGCTCGCCGTCGAGGATCGCCGAGCGCATGACGGGGTGGCGGCGCAGCGTTGCCACGGCCGCGCGGAGTCGTTCTATGTCGAGGTGGTCTCCCCCGCCGACGTCACGGTGGAACTCGAAGAGGGCCATGCAGTCTACCCCGCCCAGGGGCTGTCCGGGCTCGCGTCCGCGCAGGTAGGCGCGTTGCGTCGCGGTGAGCGGACGCCGTTGCCCGTCACTCGTGGCGGGGTCCGATCCCCCGCAGAGGGCGTCGGTGTGCGCAGGGTCGACATCGTGGTTATCCAGTGATATCCGGGGTCGATTGATCATGATCGTTCACTATACATCACTATTGATAATGATTACCATTATTAGTTAATCTCTCGACCTTTTCGACGGGTGAGTTAGAAAACGCTTAGCTAAGCACATGGCACATTAGGCCACCCTAGCCTATCCAGCCACACCACGATAGTGTACTATTCAGTCTATTGAACTTTTTGTCCATGGGGAATATCACCCTCCCCACCCCCGATTTTCACCCCCATCTTCGTCCCCCTATCCGAAGGACTTCTCATGAAAGCAGGCCTGACCACTGCCGTGGTCGCACTGTCCGCCGCGGTCATGACCCTCGACATGACCGTCGTCACGATCGCCCTCCCGGACATCGGTCGCGATCTCGACGCCGGGCT
This sequence comes from Corynebacterium mastitidis DSM 44356, assembly GCF_000375365.1. Lineage (GTDB taxonomy): Bacteria > Actinomycetota > Actinomycetes > Mycobacteriales > Mycobacteriaceae > Corynebacterium > Corynebacterium mastitidis. The sequence continues at coordinate 23,474 of NZ_AQXB01000007.1, forward strand.
CCAGGACTCGCAATGGATCGTCAACGGCTACGTCCTCATCTTCGCCTCCCTCCTGCTCGGCTGTGGGGCCCTCTGCGACCGCGTGCCCCGCCGCCCCTTGTTCATCGGCGGCCACACCCTCTTCGGCCTGGCCTCCCTGCTCTGTGCCCTCGCGCCAAGCTCGGGCTGGCTCATCGCGGGCCGGGTGATCCAGGCGCTCGGCGCAACCCTCGTCTTTGCCACCTGCATGCCCATCCTCGCGGATACCCACGAGGGCGACGAGAGGGGACGGGCCCGCGCCGTCGGCGCGTTCACGGCCGCCGGGGCTGCGGCCGCCGCATTGGGGCCGCTGGTGGGCGGCGTGCTCGTGGGCGGCGGGGGATGGCGCTGGATCTTCGTGGTGAACCTCCCCGTGAGCGCGGTGGCCATCGCCGCGATGCTGGCGGCGGGGCGGGGAGCCCCCGAGCCGCAGCGGCGCAGCGGCTCCCCCGACTGGCTCTCCACCGCCCTCGTGGCCATCGGCGTGTTCACCCTCAACTACGCCCTGGTCACAGGCCCGACCTCCGGGTGGGGCTCCCCCTCGGTGCTCGCGGCAATCGTCGCAGCCGCCATCCTGCTCCTCTGCTTTGCGCGCCTCCAGCTCCGCCATGGCCGCGATGCGCTGCTGGACCTCCACCTGTTCCGGATCCCAACCTTCTCCGCTGCGATGCTCCTTTCCTTCACGGGCCGCCTGGTGACCTTCGGCCTGCTGCCATACCTCATCTTCTGGCTCTCCGGGCGGCAGCACCTCTCGCCGGTACAGGTGGGGTTCGTCCTCCTGGCGCTCGCCCTGCCGATGGTCGTCATCGCCGCCCCTTCCTCCGCCCTCGGCCACGGCAACCACGTCAACCTCGTCACCGGCGGAGCCATGTCGGTGACGGCAATCGGGCTGCTGTGGCTGGGACTGGCCTTGGGGCCGGATGCCACCTGGGCCCGCGCCCTCGGCCCCCTGTTCGTCATCGGCATCGGCTCGGGCGCGGCGATGCCTCACATGATGAACCTCGCCCTCGCCGTGGTTCCCGCCTCCCGTGCGGGGGCCACTACGGGCGCGGCGAACACCGCGTTCCCCCTGGGTACCGCCACCGGAGTCGCCGTGTTCGGCGCCCTCCTCTCCACCCGGGTGAATGCCCTCCCGTGGGCCCCCGCCCCCGCCCGGGAGGCCATCGCCTCGGGCCGCTTCGAGCTGCTGGGGCAGATGTTCCCCTCCTCCCTGGTCGAGGAGGCCATCGCCGCCTTCACCAGCGGTCTCTCGCTCATCTGCTTCACCGGAACGGCCCTCGCCGCGCTGTGCGCGGTCGTCTGCTTCACCGCGATCCACAGCCAGGACCGCCGGGAGGACTGAGGGCGGCCCGATGCCGTGGCGTCGGCCGCGCGGGGAGGCGTGCGGGGAGCCGCTGATCGCGGCGAGTGCTCCGGCCGCGCGGTTCCGAGGACGCGCCTCAACATCGAGCCGGGGCAGCGCGCGGCGGGCTTCACCCTCCGGCCCGGTGAGGGCCACAACCGACCGACGCCGGGAGCACTGCCCCTCCCCCACGCGCCCCGTCCGGCACTCAAAACCCCAAGCACCAGGGGCGCAGGGCACGCCCCTCCCCCGCGCCATCGCGCTCAACTCCTGCGGGGGTACAAAGCAGCCAAAGTCTATAATCAATGCAAGGATCTCTTCTCATGGCTGCTGGCGGTAGGAGGCCCCGATGTCCATGCTCAACGACCTACTCCCACCCGGCGCCGTGAACCTACACGGCGAGGCGCAGGACTGGCGCGCCGCCCTCAACCTCGCCGGTGGCCTGCTCGAGGAGGCGGGAAAGATCACCCCCGGCTAGACCGCGGCTATGGTGCAATCGGTGGAGGACCACGGCCCCTACATCGTGGTGGCCCCGGGGTTCGCGCTTGCCCACGCGCGCTCCTCGGAGGCGGTCAGGCAAACAGCGATCTCCTGGGTGCGCCTGAACAACCCGGTGCCGTTTGGTAGTAAGGCCCACGACCCTGTGGGCCTCGTCGTGGCGCTGGCCGCCCGGGATTCCTCGGCGCACCTGCAGACGATGAAGGAGCTGGCCGCCCTGCTCGGCAACCCGCAGGTGCGCGCGCAGCTCGACGCCCTGGGCACCGAGGAGGAGCTGCGTAGGATACTCCGGGACGGCACCGCGAGACCCCGGAAGAGCGAGGCCTCATGTGCGTCCGCCCCTGCCGTTACGGGGCGGCGAGGGGATTCCGTGCCCTCGAAGGGCAAGATCTATACCGTGTGCGGCAACGGCCTGGGTACCTCACTGTTCCTAAAGAACACCCTGGAGCAGGTGCTCGACGCCTGGGGCTGGGGGCCGTTTCTCACCGTGGAGGCCACGGACACGATCTCCGCCAAGGGCCGGGCGCAGGAGGCGGACTTCCTGCTGACCTCCGGCGCCATCGCCGCGACGCTCGGCGACGTCGGCGTGCCCGTGCGCGTGATCGAGGACTTCACCTCCGCCCCCGAAATTGACGCCGCCCTGCGCGATCTCTACGACATCTAAGGAACATCGATCATGGATTTTCTTCTCTCCATTGCGAACTTCCTGGTCAACGAGGTGCTATCCGTCCCCGCGTTCCTCATCGGCATCATCACCGCCGTGGGGCTGTCCGCCATAAATAAGGGCGCCGGGCAGGTCATGGGCGGGGCCATCAAGGCGACGCTGGGCTTCCTGCTCATCGGGGCCGGGGCCGACCTCGTCACCGCCTCCCTGGAACCGCTGGGCGCCATGATCACCGGGGCCACGGGCGCGCAGGGCGTGGTGCCCACCAACGAGGCGATCGTGGGCATCGCCCAGGATCAATTCGGCGGGAGCGTCGCCTGGATCATGATCCTGGGCTTCGCGGTATCGCTCGCCCTGGCGCGCCTCACGCCGATGAAGTACGTGTTCCTCACCGGCCATCACGTCCTCTTCATGGCCACACTGCTCACCATGATCCTGGCCACGGCCGGGTACGCCTCCTGGGTGGTGGTGCCCTTCGGCGCGATCCTGCTGGGCGTGCTGATGGTGTCCCTGCCCGCCATCGCGCACCCCTGGACGCGGCGGATCACCGGCGACGACTCCATCGCCATCGGGCACTTCGGCACCGCCGGGTACGTGGCTGCGGGCGCGGTGGGGTCGCTGGTGGGTGGCAAGGGAACCGCGCAGTCCCCCTCTACCGAGGACCTCAAGCTGACGGAGGGCCTACGCTTTCTGCTCGACTCCATGGTCGCCACCGCGCTCTCCATGGCGCTGATGTACCTGGTGCTGGCCGCGATGTTCCTCGCCCGGACCGGGCGGGCGAGGCGTTCGACGCCTTCCCCGACGGCGTCACCGGCGTGGGCAACTACCTCATGCAGTCGCTGACCCAGGGGCTGCAATTCGGCGTGGCCGTGGCCGTGATCCTCTTCGGCGTGCGCACCATCCTGGGCGAGCTGGTACCGGCGTTCCAGGGCATCGCCGCCAAGGTCGTGCCCGGCGCCATCCCGGCTCTCGACGCCCCCATCGTGTTCCCCTACGCCCAAAACGCCGTGCTGGTGGGCTTCATCGCCTCCTTCTGCGGCGGACTAATCGGCCTGGGCGCGCTCTCCCTATGGCTCAACCCCGCGTTCGGCGTCGCGTTGATCCTCCCCGGGCTGGTGCCGCACTTCTTCACCGGCGGCGCGGCGGGCGTGTACGGCAACGCCACCGGCGGGCGCCGGGGCGCGGTGTTCGGGGCCCTCGCCAACGGGCTCCTCATCAGCCTCCTCCCAGCCTTCCTGGTAGGCGTGCTCGGCACGTTCGGCTCCGCCAACACCACATTCGGCGACGCCGACTTCGGTTGGCTCGGATTGCTCTTGGAGTGGGCATCGCAGGCCGGGGGCGCGGTGGGGCTGGCATTAATTGGCGCCGTGGGGGTTTGGGGTGCTGACCCTGGGGTGGCTTTCCCAGAGGAAGCTGGTGGAGGGAAACTGGGTGCCTGCGAGGTGGCGGGGTGGGATGAGTGGTGCGGGGGTTCCGATGAGGTGGCTGAGTCCGAGGGGCGGAGTGAGGTGAGGACGTACCCGAAGATTTTGCCGCCGGAGGGGGCTCCGGTGCCACCGGGGAAGGCAAGCTAAATAAGGCAAGAATGATAGCACAATATCTTACCCGCGAGAAGGCAGACTGGTATGCAAGATTATTTTCGCAGATTAAAATTTTGAAATGGAGAATGGAATATTTACGGAATTGTAGATCAGTAAGGGGGCTATCAAATTAATTTGATAGCCCCCTTACTCTTACCTAACGTTAAATCGGAACTCCACCACATCCCCATCCGCCATCACGTACTCCTTGCCCTCCTGCCGTACCTTGCCCGCGGCACGCGCCTCGGCCATGGAACCCGCAGCATCCAGATCAGCAAAGGAGACGATCTCTGCCTTGATAAAGCCCTTTTCAAAGTCGGAGTGGATCACGCCCGCCGCCTGTGGGGCGGTCGATCCCTTACGGATAGTCCAGGCTCGGGACTCCTTCGGCCCGGCGGTGAGGTAGGTCTGAAGGCCCAGGGTGTCGAATCCGGCGCGGGCAAGCGTCGCCAGCCCCGGCTCGTCCTGCCCCACGGAGGCCAGCAGCTCCCTGGCCTCCTCCTCGTTCAACTCCAGCAGCTCCGCCTCGGTGGCGGCGTCCAGGAACACGCAGTCGGCGGGAGCCACCAAAGCAGAGAGCTCGGCCTTCCGCTCCTCCGAGGTCAGCACCGCCTCATCCGCGTTGAATACGTAGAGGAAGGGCTTGGCTGTCATCAGGTGCAGCTCCCGCAACGCAGCCAGCTCGATCTCCCCCGCCACGGAGGCGGCGTAGAGGGTGCGGTCGTCCTCCAGGATCGCCTGCGCCTTCTTCGTGGCGTCCACCAGCACGGCCTTGTCCTTATCCTTGCGCGCCTCCTTCTCCAGGCGCGGCAGGGCCTTCTCGATGGTTTGGAGGTCGGCCAGGATCAGCTCCATTTGGATCACGGAGATGTCGGCGGCGGGGTCCACCTTACCGTCCACGTGCACCACGTTGTCGTCCTCGAAGGCGCGCACCACATGGCAGATGGCGTCGGCCTCGCGGATGTTGGCGAGGAAGGCGTTGCCCATGCCCTCGCCCTCGGAGGCGCCCTTGACGATGCCCGCGATGTCCACGAAGGACACGGTGGCAGGCAGGATCCGCTCAGAGCCGAAGATCTCCGCCAGGCGGTTCAGGCGCGGATCGGGCAGCTCCACCAGGCCCACGTTCGGCTCGATGGTGGCGAACGGGTAGTTGGCCGCCAGCACATCGTTGCGGGTCAGGGCGTTAAACAGGGTGGACTTTCCCACGTTGGGCAGACCGACGATTCCAAGAGTAAGGCTCACGGTGGCCTATCCTATCAAGCCACCGCCCGGCCGGGCTTACACGTCCGGCTCCGCCGCCTCAAGCGGGTGCTGGGGCTGGGTGAAGGCGTCGGCGTCGCCCCGCGCCTTCTTGGTCACCACGGTGAACGCAGCGCTCACCCCGTCCCAGGGGCGCCGGGCCACGAGCCGTTCCATGCGGCGCGCCACCTCCCCGTGGGGATTGGCCCGGATCGCGGCAAAGAAGGGGCGCCAGTCCTCTATCCCGCCGTAGTCCAGCACGGCGTGGTACACCTCCGCGCCCCAGGTCTCGATGGGGTCGGCGGGGCCGCTGGCGCTGTTGCGGAACATCAGCGGGTCGATCACTCCATAACCTCCCTACCCGCACACCAACAACTTCCCCCACCAAAACCACTCCCGCCCCACATGCTACACTCGCCCACCCCGACCACAAGGACCCTTGCGCCATGAGAAACACCCTCCTGATCGTCCTCTCCGCCCTCCTCGGAGCCGCCCTGGCATGGTACTCCCTGATCTACTCACTCAGCCTCCCCTGCTACTTCCCCCTCCACCGAGCCGCCTTCCTGGGGGTTGTCACCGCGTTCTTCCTGGCCGCGGGCACCACTCTTCGGGGAGAATCCTCCCCCAGGACTATCGCCGTGCCCTGGTGCTGCGGGACGGGCGTCGCGTTCGCGTTCCTGGGCTGGCTCCTTGTCTCTTACGCCCAGTCCGCGAGCCGCTTCGACTCGCTGGGCTAACCCCCACCAAACCAGCCCCACCCCGCTCGGCTCACCCCGCCCCGCCACCCGCGTACCCTCAAAGCCATGAGCATCCTCCACCTCTCCCGCCGCGCCCTCACCGCGATCCTCGGCGTCGCGGGCGTCCTTCACTTCCTCAAGCCCCAGCCCTTCGATCAGATCGTGCCCTCCTGGGTTCCGGGGTCCCCGCGCCTGTCCACCTACGCCAGCGGCGCGGCGGAGGTCGCCCTCGCGGCGAGCCTGAACCACCCCGCCACCCGGAAGGTCGCGGCCAGGGCCGCGGCGGCGCTGTTCGTGGCGGTGTTTCCCGCCAACGTGGAGATGGCCCGCCAGTGGGTGCCGCAGTCGCGCGCCAAGGCCGCGATCTCCCTGCTGCGCCTGCCGCTGCAGATCCCCTTGGTCGCCAGCGCCCTGCGTCTGGCCCGCTAGCACCACACACAAGCCACCCCACACCCGCCGCGCCCACGCAACACGCCAGCGCCCACCACCACACAGCGCCCCCACGCGGCCGACCCCACGCAGCCGAACCAGCGCCCGCCCGGCGCTGGCCCCGCCGTACCTTTATCGGGCACAATGTCTCCTGTGACGGACAAGCAAGATACGCAAGCAGAGGCGGCCGAGCGGCCCGCCGAGGAGTCCCCCCGGGAGCCGTGCCCGCCGCCGGTGGATCGCTCCGTCATCATCAGCGATTCGCTGCGCTCCACGGCCCGGCTGTGCCTGCGCGTGCTCATCATCGTGGCCACGGCCTTCGTGGGCTCGATCATCCTGCGGGAGTTCTGGCAGGGCATCCTCCCGGTGATCCTGGCGATCATCGTGTGCACGGTGCTCTACGGGCCCACGGACTGGCTGCGCCGCCACCACGTCCCCGGAGCCCTGGCGGCGCTGCTCACGCTGCTCGCCTTCTTCCTGCTCATCGGCGGGGTGTTCGTGTTCATCGCCCCGGACATCGTGCGCCAGTCCGGCGTGCTGTATCTGCAGGCCTTCGACGGCATCCAGCGCCTGCGCCTGTGGCTGGAGCAGCCGCCGCTGAACATCGGCTCCACGGAGCTGGACGTGGTCATCAACGAGGCCGCCACCTGGCTTCAGGAGCAGGCGGGCGCGATCGCCGGGGGCATCCTCACGGGCGTGTCCACCGTGACGTCGATAGCCGTCACCCTGGGCGTGGTGCTGGTGCTCACCTTCTTCTTCCTCAAGGACGGCCACCGCTTCCTGCCCTGGGTGCGCGGGGTGGCCGGGCAGCGCCAGGGCTGGCACGCCACGGAGCTGCTCACCCGCTCGTGGCGCACGCTGAGCGGGTTTATCCGCGCGCAGGCGCTGGTCTCCCTGGTGGACGCGATCTTCATTGGGCTGGGGCTGGTCATCATCGGGGTGCCGATGGCCCTCGCACTGGCCGTCATCACCTTCCTCGCGGGCTTCATCCCCATCGTGGGGGCGTTTACCGCCGGGGCCCTGGCGGTACTCATCGCCCTGGTCTCCCTGGGCGTGCCGCAGGCGGTGGCCACGCTCGTGGTCGTGGTGGCGGTGCAGCAGCTGGAGGGCAACATCCTCTCCCCCATCTTGCAGTCGCGCGCCATGAACCTGCACCCGGTCATCATCCTGGTGTCCGTGACCATCGGCGGCAGCCTGTTCGGCATCGTGGGGGCCTTCCTCGCGGTGCCCGCCGCCGCGATGTTCGCGGTGCTCTTCCGCTACCTCCAGGACGTCACCATGCTGCGCTCCGGGGAACGGGAGCTTGCCGACGTCTCCTTTGTCACCCCCGAGGGCTCCGCCGTGGGGAGGCTGAGCGTGGAGAGCGGCCTGGAGCTGCGCGCCAAATATCACAGCCCCGACGATGCAACGCCGCGCTAGGATTGATCGACGTGTCTCATGTGACCCCTCACCCGCGCCCCTCCCAGGGCAGGCCCGCCGGGCTGCCCACGTGGTCCGGCGTGTCCATCGTGGTCGCGGCCCTGCTCACCGGGCTGCTGCTGAGCATGTTCAACCACACCATCGGCGCCCCGTACATCATCCTGTTCGTTCTTTCGAGCCTGGTGGTGGCCCTGTTCACGGAGGCGCGCGGCCTGTTCATCACGGTGGCCTGCATCCCGCTCTCCTTCACCGCGATCACGGTGTTGACCTCCTGGTTCAACGGGCGCGCGCTGAGCCCCAACATCTCGGGCTTCTCCACCACCGCGCTCGTCACGGCGCTCTACCCGCTGCTGCAGCTCTTCCCCGTGCTGTTCTTTGTCACCCTGGGCAGCACGCTCATCGCCTTCCTGCGCCTTTCCCTCCTGCGCCGCCGGGTTGCGGAGGGGGAGCGCCGGGAACGGGAGCTGCGGCGTCGCACCGCCGAGGCCGAGCAGCGCAACCAGGAGACGGTGAGCAGGCTCAACTCCACCTCGGCGGCCCGGCGCACGCGGCACGCCTCCTCCGGCCGCACCCCCCAGCGCCCACCGCGCACCGCCGCCCCGCCGGAGGAGCCCTCCTCCCCGTGGCCCTCGGATCGCGCCCGCGCCTCGTCCCGGCCCCGGCACTCCGCGCAGCACGCGGACCGGGAGCGCCGCACCTACCCCGGCGCGCCCCGGCAGGACTACCCCGGCGCCCGACGCCCCCATCGCCGGGACTACTGATACCGCTTAGCGACGCCCCGCCGCCCCCACCGGCCGCGGGGCGTCGCACTGTTCGGAGGCAGGGCTCGGGTTGAGGGAGCCATGCCGTTTCCACTCCGGGGTGTGACGGGAGTGGTGCACACCGGCCACAGCGCGGAATGAGAACGCCTTGCCACGCCACGGCGTTGCTCCTGGGGCTCCCACCAGCCCCGGGGCGGAATGAAAAGATCGTTCCATCCCACACCATGACGCCAGCGATCCCCACCAGCCCCACACCGGGGTGGAAAACGCCCCGCTATGCCTCACAGGGATAACATAAGCCCATGCACCACACACCGAAGAGAACCACCCCGTCCCCTACGAGAACGGGATCACCGAGGAACACCTCGAGGGGGCCGTCGGCACGCTCGGCTGGCTCCTGGACGTCGTGGACGATTGGGAGGCGTTCGCCGCAGCGGCGCGGGCCGAGGAACTCGCTCCCCAGGAGCTCGTGAGAAAGGCCGTGTCCCGCTACATCCACGCGGCCTAGCCCCCGCGCCGCGCGACGCCCCCGGCTACGTCCGGGCCGGGCGCAGGTCCCTGGGCAGCGCGAAGGTGATCTTCTCGCTGGCGGTGGTGATCTCCTCCACGGAGGTGTAGCCGCGCCGCGCTAGGGATTCCACCACGTCGCGCACCAGGATCTCCGGCACGGAGGCCCCGGAGGTCACGCCCACGGTGTCCACGCCGTCGAACCAGGAGTCCTCGATCTGGTTGGCGTAGTCGATGAGGTGGGCGGCCTCGGTGCCGTGCTTCAGGGCCACCTCCACCAGGCGCTTGGAGTTGGAGGAGTTCTGGGAGCCCACCACGATCATCAGTTGGCAGCGCTGCGCGATGGCCTTCACGGCCACCTGTCGGTTCTGGGTGGCGTAGCAGATGTCGTCGCTGGGCGGGTCCTGGAGGTGCGGGAAGCGCCGGTGCAGACGCTCGCGGATCTGCATGGTCTCGTCCACCGAGAGCGTGGTCTGGGAGAGCCAGATGAGCTTTTCCTGCTCCAGGAAGTCCGGCAGGGCGTCCACGCCGTCGAGGCCGTCCACAAGGTGGGTCACCTCGGGGGCCTCGCCCGCGGTGCCCTCCACCTCCTCGTGGCCCTCGTGGCCGATGAGCAGGATGTGGTAGCCGTCGCGGGCAAAGCGCTTGACCTCGTTGTGCACCTTGGTGACCAGGGGGCAGGTGGCGTCGAGGGTTTTAAGCTGTAACCCCTTGGCCTCCCCGCGCACCTGGGGGCTCACGCCGTGGGCGGAGAACACGAGGTGGGAGCCCTCGGGCACCTCGTCTGTCTCCTCCACGAAGATCGCGCCGCGCTCGGAGAGGGTGTCCACCACGTAGCGGTTGTGCACGATCTCCTTGCGCACGTAGACGGGGGCTCCGTACTTTTCCAGGGCGCGCTCCACCGTTTCCACGGCCCGGTCCACGCCCGCGCAGTAGCCGCGCGGGGCGGCCAGCAGCACCGTCTTGTCTCCGTCTGTCTTGCTCGCGGTCATGCTGACCACAGTAACCAAAGCCCGCCCCACGGGCATAGACTGGGTGAAACGATCATGTCCGCCAGTCAAGGAGAGCCGCATCACGCATGGCTAAAACCGTCACCACGGCCCGCAGCCCGCTGCCGGTACGCGAGTTCAACGCGATGGTCAAGGGGTGGATCGAGCGCCTGGGCCACATCTGGGTGGAGGGGCAGCTCACCCAGGTCAACGTCAAGCCCTCCTGGAAGCTCTCCTACCTGACGCTGCGCGATACCCAGGCGGAGGCCTCCGTGCAGCTCACCTGCCCCACCTCCCTGCTGCGCGACGCCCCCACGCCGCTCAAGGACGGCGACCGCGTGGTGGTCTACGGCAAGCCCGCCTTCTACGCCGGGCGCGGCTCCTTTTCCCTGTGGGCCACGGACATCCGCCACGTGGGCGTGGGCGAGCTGCTGGCCCGCATCGAACACCTGCGCCGCGCCCTGGCCGCCGAGGGGCTGTTCGACGCCTCCCGCAAGCGCCCGCTGCCCTTCCTGCCCACCCGGATCGGGCTGATTACCGGGCGCGGCTCGGCGGCCGAGCGCGACGTCCTCTCCGTGGCGCGGGACCGCTGGCCGGAGGTGGACTTCCGCGTCATCAACACCGCCGTGCAGGGGGCGTCGGCGGTGCCCGAAATCGTGGAGGCTCTGCGCGCACTCGACGCGGACCCCGAGGTGGACGTCATCATCATCGCCCGGGGCGGCGGCTCCGTGGAGGACCTGCTGCCTTTCTCCGAGGAGGCCTTACAGCGCGCCGTGGCGGCGGCGGGCACCCCGGTGGTCTCCGCGATCGGGCACGAGCCGGACACCCCGGTGCTGGACAACGTGGCGGACCTGCGCGCCGCCACCCCCACCGACGCCGCCAAGCGGGTGGTGCCGGACGTGGCGGAGCAGCGGGCCCTGCTCGGGGAGCTGCGGGCGCGCGGCGCGGCGGCCCTGCGGGGCTGGGTGCGCCGCGAGCGCGAGGGGCTGCGCCAGGTGCGCTCCCGCCCGGTGCTGGCGGACCCGCTCACGCCGATCCTCTCCCGCCGCGAGGAAGCCCGGCGCGCGCTGGCCACCATCCGCCGGGACGTGGAGCACACGCTCGGCACGGAGCGGGCCCGGGTGTCCGCCCTGCGCGCCCAGGTCTCCGCGCTGGGGCCCGCGGCCACCCTGGCGCGCGGCTACGCCGTGGTGCAGGTGGTCCCCCGCGACGGCTCCGACCCGCAGGTGGTGACCTCCATCGCGCAGTCACCGCCGGGCAGCCAGCTGCGCATCCGCGTGGCCGACGGCTCGATTACCGCCGCCGGCATGTCCGCCACCCCCGCCGACTAGAGCTTTGTATTAAGGAGAACGAGCATGAGCAATCCCGATACCTTTGGCACCGGATGGGCCGCCGAGCTCCCCGAGGTGTCCACGCTGAGCTACGAGCAGGCGCGCGACGAGCTGGTGGAGGTGGTCAAGATCCTGGAGCTGGGGCAGATGGGCCTGGACGAGTCCCTGGCCTACTGGGAGCGGGGGGAGGCGCTGGCGGCGCGCTGCGAGCAGCAGCTCGACCGGGCCTCCGCGAGGGTGGAGGCGGCCCTAGCTCAGCGCGGCTCGGAGGGCGCGGCCGAGGGCTCTGCCGACACCGCGCCCACCCCCGCGTCCCCCGAGGAGGCCGAGCGCAGGGGCTGAGCCTTGGCCGTGGCCTCGATGAGCGCCCGGAACTCCTCCTCGGTGGCCGCGCCGCTGAGCAGCAGGCGGGCATCCCCGAGGTCGGCCACCCAGAGGTCGCGGACCTCGCGGTCGGTGGAGGTGTAGACCTCGGTGGGGATACCCTCGATCTCCACGGAGCGGTCGCGCTCGCGCGGGTCCTCGTCGTAGCCGCGCACCGCCTCGGCCACCGGCTCCCCGGTCTGGGTGAGCTGGAGGTAGCCCTCGTGGTCGGTGATGTAGCCCACCACCGGCACCGGCTGCCCGCCCAGGCTGGAGCGGCGCGCGGAGTTGGCGGTCCAGCCCTCGGGGACCTCCGGCAGGCGCACCGGGAAGGCGGCGCTGGCGGCCTCCATCCCGAGGAAGGCGGAGGCGTCCGCCGTAGGCACAGGACCGTTTTCCGGGTTGCCCGGCTCGAAGGAGCACAGGCCGGTGGCCCCCACGCCCACCACCATCATCGCCACGATGGCCACGAGGGAGAGCGTCATGTCCCGGCCGTCTTGAAAGATCCTTGGTTTCTCTGCCACGCGCCTTAGTATCCCACTACCGCCGCGCGGAAAGCCACACGGTCCGCGCGGCTGGGTTCGCGGCGGGCGGCGCGGAAGGGGGCGCCGGAAACTCCAGGAGAAGTACGCCTGCCTACCCTCATTTGGGTGCAATATGTCCGCGCTTTGCCCCCGCGGTGCAACAATGTAGGGGTTCCCTGGTACCATTTTGCCCGCAGGAGGCCGCAGTACAGATGAATGAAAGCCGTCCAGAAAACCACAAGAACACCGAGGTGCCGGACCGCAACCTCGCCATGGAGCTGGTGCGCGTGACCGAGGCGGCGGCGCTGGCCTCCGGCCGCTGGGTGGGCCGGGGCATGAAGAACGAGGGCGACGGCGCCGCCGTGGACGCCATGCGCGAGCTCATCAACTCCGTGAACATGAACGGCGTGGTGGTCATCGGCGAGGGCGAGAAGGACGAGGCCCCCATGCTGTTCAACGGCGAGCACGTGGGCACCGGCTTCGGCGCCGAGGTGGACATCGCCGTGGACCCGGTGGACGGCACCACCCTCATGGCCGAGGGGCGCCCCAACGCCATCTCCGTGATCGCCGCCGCCGAGCGCGGCTCCATGTACGACCCCTCCGAGGTGTTCTACATGCGCAAGATCGCCGTGGGCCCCGAGGCCGCCGGGAAGATCGACATCGAGGCCCCCGTGGGCCACAACATCAACGCCGTGGCCAAGGCGAAGGGGCTGCACCCCTCCCAGGTCACCGTGGTGGTGCTGGATCGCCCCCGCCACGCGGACCTCATCGCGGAGATCCGCCGCGCGGGCGCCAAGGTGCGCCTGATCTCCGACGGCGACGTGGCCGGGGCCGTGGCCGCCGCCCAGGACGACGTGGCCAACTCCGTGGACATCATGATGGGCACCGGCGGCACCCCCGAGGGCATCATCACCGCCTGCGCCATGAAGTGCATGGGCGGCGAGATCCAGGGCGTGCTGGCCCCCCGCAACGACGAGGAGAAGGGCCGCGCCCTGGCCGCCGGGCACAAGCTGGGCCAGGTGCTGGGCACCAACGAACTGGTGCGCTCGGACAACTGCTACTTCGCCGCCACCGGCGTGACCAACGGCGACATGCTGCGCGGGGTGACCTACCGCAGCAACGGTGCCACCACCCGTTCCCTGGTGATGCGCTCCAAGTCCGGCACCCTGCGCTACCTCGAGTCCCGCCACCAGCTCTCCAAGCTCCAGGAGTACTCCGCGGTGGATTACCTCTCCGACCTCTGAGGTCATCATCACACCCACCCGGGCGGCGCTTATACGCCATACTGGACCATGGACTAGAACACGCGAGAAGCAAAGGTGATAGCAATGACCGAATACCGCATTGAGCACGACACGATGGGCGAGGTCAAGGTTCCCATCGACGCCCTGTGGCGCGCCCAGACCCAGCGCGCGGTGGAGAACTTCCCCATCTCCGGGCGCGGGCTCGAGGCCGCGCAGATCCGCGCGATGGGCCTGCTCAAGGCCGCCTGCGCCCAGGTGAACAAGGACTCCGGGGCGCTGGACGCCACCCTGGCGGACGCCATCATCGCCGCCGCCAAGGAGATCGCGGCGGGCAAGCACGACGATCAGTTCCCCATCGACGTGTTCCAGACCGGCTCCGGTACCTCCTCCAACATGAACACCAACGAGGTCATCGCCTCCCTGGCCAAGGCCGCGGGCGTGGAGGTCCACCCCAACGACCACGTGAACATGGGCCAGTCCTCCAACGACACCTTCCCCACCGCCACCCACGTGGCCGCCACCGAGGCCGCCGTGAAGGACCTCATCCCCGGCCTGAAGGTGCTGCGCGATTCCCTGGCCGCCAAGGCCGCCGAGTGGGAGTCCGTGGTCAAGTCCGGCCGCACGCACCTCATGGACGCCGTGCCGGTGACCCTGGGCCAGGAGTTCGGCGGCTACGCCCGCCAGATCGAGGCCGGGATCGAGCGCGTGGAGGCCACCCTGCCCCGCCTGGGCGAGCTGGCCATCGGCGGCACCGCCGCCGGCACGGGCATCAACACCTCCGCGGACTTTGGCGCCAAGGTCACCGAGGAGCTGCGCTCGCTGACCGGCCTGGAGGAGCTGAGCGAGGCCCGCAACCACTTCGAGGCCCAGGCCGCGCGCGACGCCCTGGTGGAGTACTCCGGCGCCATGCGCACCATCGCGGTGTCCCTGTACAAGATCGCCAACGACATCCGTCTGATGGGCTCCGGCCCGCTGACCGGCCTCTCCGAGATCCGCCTCCCGGACCTCCAGCCGGGCTCCTCCATCATGCCGGGCAAGGTTAACCCGGTGCTGTGCGAGACGGCCACCCAGGTCTCCGCCCAGGTGATCGGCAACGACGCCGCCATCGCCTTCGGCGGCACCCAGGGCCAGTTCGAGCTCAACGTGTTCATCCCCATGATGGCCCGCAACGTGCTGGAGTCCTCCCGCCTGCTGGCCAACACCGCCCGCGTGTTCGCCGAGCGCCTGGTGGACGGCATCGAGCCCAACGTGGAGCGCATGAAGACGCTCGCGGAGTCCTCCCCCTCCATCGTCACGCCGCTGAACTCCGCCATCGGCTACGAGGCCGCCGCCAAGGTGGCCAAGCACGCGCTGGCCAAGGAGATCACCATCCGCGAGGCCGTGATCGAGCTGGGCTTCGTGGACGGCGAGAAGCTCACCGAGGAGGAGCTGGACAAGCGCCTGGACGTGCTGGCGATGGCCAACACGGACCGCGATAAGCGCTAGAGACCCCTCTGCCCTCCCCGGGGCGCGGCGGCCACGGCCCCGTGTCCCGGGGTTTTTCATGTCTACGGCCCCGGCGTCGAACACCCACAGGCACAAAGGACTGCAAAAGTAGATCGCGTGCATTTTTGCACTCAGTATACTTTGGGGGTACCTTCTTGTCTCGTGCAGAACGACACCACCTCACTCCGGGAAGCAAAGCGGCGCACCACCCTGCGCGCCATCGAGGAGCAGGCCACCCGCCTGGTGCTCGAGCGCGGCTACGAGGCCGTGACCGTGGAGGACATCTGCGCGGCCGCTGAGGTCTCCCGCCGCACCTTTTTCAACTACGTGGAGTCCAAAGAGATCGCCGTGCTGGGCCGCCCGGCGCGCATGCCCCCGCCCGAGGAGCAGGAGGACTTCGTGCGCACCCGCCACGAGGACCTGGTGGCGGCGGTGCTCGACGCCCTCTTCCACGCCTTCGTGGCGGACCATGACGTCCAGCTCCTGCGGCACCGCAAGACGATCCGGCGCAATAATCCCGCGCTCTCCTACAACCACCTCGCGCAGTCCCACGAGGTTCACCACGCGGTGGCCCAGATGGTGCAGCGCTACGTGGACCACCACCCGGACCAGCGGCGGCTGGGCGGCCCCGGCGAGCACGAGGCGCACGCCGTGGTCACCCTGGCCAGCGCCGCGCTGCAACTGGGCATGCGGATGTGGATGGCGGAGCACGACACCACCGCGGAGTCCCTGCGCGCCAGCGGCCACCGCGCGCTGCGCAATCTTCGAGCAATACACCCCTCGACAGAGAAGGAACGATGACCACGCACACACCACAGCACCAGGAACCCTCGCGCAAACAGCGCCTGCCCTGGATCATCGGCGCGCTCATGCTCGCCATGCTCATGAGCTCCTTGGGCCAGATGATCTTCTCCACCGCGCTGCCCACCATCGTGGGCGAGCTGGGTGGGGTCAACCACATGACGTGGGTGATTACCGGCTTCCTCCTGGGCCAGACCATCGCGCTGCCGATCTTTGGCAAGCTCGGGGATCAGATCGGCCGCAAGGGGCTGTTCCTCTTCGCCAACTCCCTCTTCGTCCTCGGATCGCTCATCGGCGGCGCCGCGCAGTCCATGAGCGTGCTCATCCTGGCCCGCGTGCTACAGGGCGTGGCCGCGGGCGGCATGATGATCCTCTCCCAGGCGATCACCGCCGAGGTCACCACCGCCCGCGAGCGAGGCAAGTACATGGGGGTGATGGGCTCCGTCTTTGGCGTCTCCGCCGTGCTCGGCCCGATCCTCGGCGGCTGGTTCACCGACGGCCTGGGCTGGCGCTGGGGCCTGTGGCTCAACGTGCCCATCGGCCTGGTCTCCATCGCCGCCATCTCCTACCTCCTGCAGCTCCCGCCCAAGCCCAAGCGCCTGAACTTCGACTGGCTGGGCATGGTCACCATGTCCATCGCCACCGCCGCCCTGGTGCTCTTCATGACGTGGGGCGGCAACGAGTACGAGTGGGGCTCCCCGGTGATCCTGGGCCTCATCGCCACCGCCGTGGTCGTCGGCGCGCTCTTCGTGTTCGTGGAGACGCGCGCCCACGATCCACTGGTGCCCATGAGCCTGTTTCAGAACCGCAACTTCGTGCTCACCACCGTGTCCGGCTTCGGCATCGGGATCTTCATGTTCGGCTCCCTGGCCTACCTGCCCACCTACCTGCAGATGGTCCACGGCATGACCCCCACCCGGGCGGGCCTCATGCTGCTAAGCATGATGGTGGGCCTGATGGGCACCTCCATCGTGGTGGGCAACCTCGTCTCCAAATTCGGCCGGTACAAGGCCTTCCCCATCTTCGGCCTGCTCATCGTGTCCGTGGGCATGACGCTGCTGTCCACCCTGCACGCCGAGACCTCGCTGGTGATCGTGGGCCTGTACCTCTTCCTCTTCGGCTTCGGCATGGGCTGCTCCATGCAGATCCTGGTGCTCATCGTGCAGAACTCCTTCCCCGTGGGCATGGTGGGCACGGTGACGGCCACCAACAACTTCTTCCGGCAGATCGGCGGCTCCGTGGGCTCCGCCCTGGTGGGCGGGCTGTTCGTGGGCAACCTCACCACGCAGCTCCAGCGCAACCTGCCCGCAGGCCAGCAGCTCGGCGACGGCTCCTCGCACCTGACCCCCGGCGCGCTGGCGGACCTGCCCGAGCCCATCCGCCAGGCGATCGAGACCAGCTACAACGACGCCCTCACCCCCATCTTCCTGCTCCTCATGCCGCTGGCCCTGCTATGCTCGGCGGTCCTGGTGTGGGTGAAGGAAGACAAGCTGAAGGAGACGATCTCTTAGATCATGCGCGAGTGGCAGGCGGCCGCCATAGCGGTGGGCATCGCGAGCGTGATGTCCGCCGCGTGCGCCACGAGCGGGTGGCTGGCCCCGCTCGGCATCGCCCTCACCTCGTTCGCCTTAGCGGCCCGCGCCCTGCGGGCCGACGACCGCCCCGGCTTCTCCCCCGCCGCGCCGCGCGCCCTGATCTGCGCCTCCGCGCTGGGGCTGGCCCTCCTCGCCTTCTCTCCCACGGGACCGCTGGGCACCCTCGGCGGGCTGCTGGGCGCGTCGGCCTTCTGCGCGCTGAGCGTGGGCGTGTACGCGGTCACCCGAGAAAAATAGGCCGGGGCGCACCGTATGCGTCCCGGCCCTGTGAGGCGTACAACGTAGCTTAGTTATCCGGCAGGTCCTCCACCGCGATGTCCGGCTTGGGCAGCAGCTTCTCCCACACGTCCGTGTCGCGCCACTGGCCCGCCATCTCCCCGTAGGGCATCTTGGCCAGGTGGTGGTAGGTGCCCACCTTCTCGAAGCCGCGCGACTGGTGCAGCTTGGCCGAGCCCTCGTTCTCCGGGAAGATCCAGGAGTGGATGGCCCACTTGTCCAGCCTGGCGCAGGTCTCCACCAGGTGATCCAGCAGCGCGCCGGCGATGCCGCGCCCCCGGGCCTCGGGGCCGATGTAGATGGAGTCCTCCACCACCCCGCTGAACACCTGGCGGGAGGACACCGGCGCGGCGGACACCCAGCCGAGCACCTTGGCGTCGTCCTCCTCCTCGACCGCAACAAACACCGTCTCCATGATCTTGGAGGTGCGGAACTTATCCCAGGTGGGCGCCTTGCGCTCGTAGCTGGCATGCCCCGTATCCAGGCCATGCTCGTAGATGGCCTGGACCTGCGGGAAGTCCCGCTCCTCGAACGCTCTGATCCTAAAGGACGCTTGTGACATGCAGACGATTGTGACGCTTTCCACCGCCGCGCGCAACCGAGCGCCGCAACGAGGGGCTCGGCTATACCTCAGTGCTCCTCCAACAGGTCTGTGACCAGCTCCGCGATCGCGGAGCGCTCCGAGCGCCGCAGGGTGATGTGCGCGAACAGCTCGTGGCCCTTGAGCTTCTCGATCACCGCCTGCACCCCGTCGTGGCGGCCCACGCGGAGGTTGTCGCGCTGGGCGACGTCGTGGGTGAGCACCACCCGGGACCCGGAGCCCAGGCGCGAGAGCACGGTGAGCAGCACGTTGCGCTCGAGCGACTGGGCCTCGTCCACGATCACGAAGGCGTCGTGCAGGCTGCGCCCGCGAATGTGCGTCAGGGGCAGCACCTCGAGCAGGCCGCGCTCGTGGATCTCCTCGAGCACGTTGTCCGAGACGAGCCCCGATAGGGTGTCATACACCGCCTGCGCCCAGGGGTTCATCTTCTCGTCCTCGGAGCCGGGGAGGAAGCCCAGGGACTGCCCGCCCACCGCGTACAGGGGCCGGAACACGATGATCCTCCGGTGCTCCCCGCGCTCCAGCACGGCCTCCAGGCCCGCGCACAGGGCCAGGGCGGACTTACCGGTGCCCGCGCGGCCCCCGATGGAGACGATGCCCACCTCCGGGTCGTTGAGCAGGTCCAGGGCCACCCGCTGCTCCGCCGAGCGCCCGTGCAGCCCGAAGGCCTGCTGGTCCCCCGGCACCAGCACCAGCCTGCCCACCCCCACCCGGGCCAGGGCGGACTGGGTGGCCCCCTGCAGGCGCAGCCCGCAGTGCAGCGGCAGCTCGCGCACCGGGGTGCCCTCCTGGGTCTCCCCCTCCGGCAGGTCCACCTCCCCGTGGGCATAGAGGGCGTCGATAAACTCCCCGGGAATGTGCAGGGTGTCCATGCCGGAGTAGCCGGTGAGCACCACGTCCTGGGCGTGGTACTCGTCCGCGTCCAGGCCCACGGCCCCGGCCTTGACCCGCAGGGGCACGTCCTTGGTCACCACCGTCACCTCGTGGCCCTCCTCTTGGAGATTCAGGGCGCAGGCCAGGATGCGCTGGTCGCCGCCCTCCCCGCGCAGGGGCAGCGGCAGCACCGACTGATCCTGGTGGTTGAGTTCCACGCACAAGGTGCCGCCCTCCTCGTTGGCGGGAACCGGCTCGTCCAGGCGCGCGTAGGTGGCGCGCAGCTCCTCGAGGTGCCGCAGCGCCTCGCGGGCAAACCACCCCAGCTCCGGGTGCTGACGCTTGGCCTCCAGCTCCGAGACCACGGCCAGGGGCAGGATCACGTGGTGCTCGGCGAACTTGCTCAGGCACCGGGGGTCCGAGAGCAGCACCGAGGTATCGATCACGTAGGTGCGGGCGTGCGACGAAGGCATGAGGCTCCATTCCTTACAAAGACAGCGGGGCAACGGATAGGTGACGCCACCACGGCAAAAGGCCCCCGCATTCGCAGAATGCGGGGGCGGATGCGCGGATTCGGTGTGACCACGAGGCCAGGCTAGGCACCGCAGGTGGATAGCAGTTGAACGCGGGGTGAAGTTTTCTTACCTCCGGCCCCAGCCCCCCAGCCCCCAGACCCGCAGCCCCGCAAACCCGCGCGGGGCTAGGACTGCACCTCCGCCCCGTACTGGCCCTCCGCGTCCCGGGCCCAGGAGACGCTGCCGCGCTCAAAGCGCTGGATCCATCCGCTGCCGTCCGGCAGCTCCTCCTCCCCGGCCACCGGCAGCCCCACCGGGGCGCCCAGGCCGCCCTCGCGCAGCCAGATGCGGGCGAGCTTGCCGCGCACCCGCTGCACGCCCGTTTCCGGGGAGTACACCACCGAGGAGCCGTCGCTGAACTCCACGAGGTAGCGCTGCGGTTCCTCGGCGGTCACGGCCAGCACCGTCGCCCCGCCCTCCTCCGCCTGCTCCGTGGCGCGGGCCACCTCCGGCGGCACCGGGGTACCGCCCACCTTGTGCTCCGCTGTGGCCGGGGCCGTCGGCTCGCCGGTCCGCTCGGCGGCGGGGTTCTCCCCCGGCGCGGCACACCCCGCCGCGAGCGCCCCGCACAGCGCCAGCGCACCCCACCTCGCCGCCCTCGCCTGCCTGCTCATCTCGTCCTCCTGCGGTTACCCGCGTTCCTGCCCGCCCGGTGTTGATCCCTCTGCGTCTTTTTCTTCTCGCCCCGCGCCCTCCCGGCCCGGCGCTCCTGTTTGGCCTTGGCCTTCTCCCGCGCGCTGCGCCTGGGGGCCGCCTGCCGCGAGGAGTTGCGGGTGCGCCCGCGCGCGATGCCCACGAAGTCCTGGATCGCGTCGCTATCCGCCTCGCGGCGCCACACCAGGGCGATGTGCGTCTCCGGCACGGGTTCTCCCCGCTCGTCCGCGTCCCCGGCCAGGGGCAGGGGCACCACCTGCTTGCGGCTGAGGATCTTGAGCAGGGGGCGCGGGGCGATCGCCACGCCCACGTTGGCCGCCACCACGGCCAGCGCGGCGCGCACCTGGGCCACGTTCACCTCGCCGGAGGCGGGCACGCGGTACTGCACCATCTCCCCGGCGAGGTCCGCGGCGCCCACGGGGTCCCCGGCCTCGGCAAAGATGCTGCCCTTGGGCACCGCCACGCCGCGCGCCTCGGCGTAGAGGCGCACCACGTGATGATCCTGCCCCACCCGGGCGTCGGGCAGGCGGGCCAGAGCGAGGTCCGCCTCGCCCGCCTCCAGCAGGGCCAGGGGGTCCTCGCTGTCCAGGGGCATAAGCCCGCCGTGGTCGGTGCGCTGCGCAAAGCGATCGAACCACTTTCCCGGTTCCGTGCCGGTCACAAAGGCGAGGCGCAACATGCGGATAATGCTACCGTGAGACAGCATGAGTGAAACCAACCAGGACGTGCGCACCCCCTCCGGCACCGCGATGAGAGCGCAGACCGCCGCCAAGAAGCTCGGCATTTACCTGCCCGCCGCCCCCGCCGAGTTCCGCGAGGGCGCCATCACCCACGCCGAGCTGCGCGACCTGCAGGAAAACCCGCCCGAGTGG
Source organism: Corynebacterium mastitidis DSM 44356 (assembly GCF_000375365.1). Lineage (GTDB taxonomy): Bacteria > Actinomycetota > Actinomycetes > Mycobacteriales > Mycobacteriaceae > Corynebacterium > Corynebacterium mastitidis. Next base: position 44,851 of record NZ_AQXB01000007.1, read on the forward strand.
CTGGCGGAGCTGCGCCGCACCGGCCCGCACCCGCGCCCCGTGGTGGCCCAGAAGCTGGGCATCACCATCGCCGCCCTCAAGCGCAACGACATGGACAAGCCCATGACCACCGCCGAGATCAAGGAACTGCTGGCCCACCAGCCGGAGTGGCTGGGCCGGGAGCGCGCCGCCCTGGCCGAGGGGCGCGCCGCCGGGGAGGACGACGCCGCAACGAGCGGCGAGGCCTAGCGCCCCCTGCCCCACGCGGCACCGAGGCGGCGCCCCACGGCTCCTACGGGAGGACCGGGGCGCCGCCTCGGTGCGTTCTTGCGTTCCGGTACCGCGTGGGTACCGCGCGGGCGCCGTGGGGGCGCCGTGGGGTTTTAGCTCAGCATCCTCCAGTCCTCGATGCCCTCGTAGAGCGGGTAGTGCTCCGCGATCTTGGCCACGCGGGCGCGCAGCGCCTCCACGTCCGCGTTCTGGCCCGCGGCCAGGGCGGTGCCGATCACGTCCGCGACCTCCTCGAAAGCGGCGGCATCCAGGCCTCGGGTGACCAGGGCCGAGGTGCCGATGCGCAGGCCGGAGGAGACTGCCGGCGGGCGCGGGTCGAAGGGCACGGCGTTGCGATTGACCGTGATGCCCACCTGGTGCAGTAGGTCCTCGGCCTGCTGGCCGTCCAGGTTGGAGGTGCGCAGGTCCGCCAGCACGAGGTGCACGTCCGTGCCGCCGGTGAGCACGTCCACGCCCGCCGCGCGGCAGTCCTCGGCGGTCAGGCGCTCGGCCACCAGGCGCGCGCCCTCCAGCGTGCGCTGCTGGCGCTCCTTGAACTCCTCGGTCCCGGCGATCTTCAGGGCCGTGGCCTTGGCCGCCACCACGTGCATGAGCGGGCCGCCCTGCTGCCCGGGGAACACGGCGGAGTTGAGCTTCTTGGCCCACTCCTCCTTGGCCAGGATCAGCCCGGAGCGCGGGCCGCCCAGCGTCTTGTGCACCGTGCTCGAGACGATGTCCGAGTGCGGCACCGGGGAGGGGTGCAGCCCGGCGGCCACCAGGCCCGCGAAGTGCGCCATGTCCGTCCACAGCACCGCCCCCACCTCGTCCGCGATGGAACGGAAGGCGGCGAAGTCGATGGTGCGGGGGTAGGCGGACCAGCCCGCGATGAGCACCTTGGGGCGGTGCTCCAGGGCTAGCTCGCGCACGCGGTCCATGTCGATGCGCATCGTCTCCGAGTCCACCTCGTAGGCCACCACGTCGTAGAGGCGCCCGGAGAAGTTGATCTTCATGCCGTGGGTCAGGTGCCCGCCGTGCGCGAGGGAAAGGCCCATGATCTTATCGCCGGGGCGGGCCGCCGCGTGCAGCACGGCGGCGTTGGCCTGGGCGCCGGAGTGCGGCTGCACGTTGGCGTACTCCGCACCAAAGAGGGCCTTGGCGCGGTCCCGCGCCAGGTCCTCCACCACGTCCACGTGCTCGCAGCCGCCGTAGTAGCGGCGGCCGGGGTACCCCTCGGCGTACTTGTTGGTGAGCACCGAGCCCTGGGCCTCCAGCACGGCGCGGGGCACAAAGTTCTCCGAGGCGATCATTTCCAGGGTGCTGCGCTGGCGATTCAGCTCCCCCGAGATCGCCTGGGAGACCTCCGGGTCCACCTCGGCCAGGGGGGTTGTGCGCACGTCCTTGCTCATCGCGGCCTGAGCCACCTTTCGTTTTTGAGGAAACTTCCCCTGAGAGTCTAGCCGCACCCCGCCCCTTTACCCACCTCTTTATGCCGCGCCCGGCGCTCCCTCGCCGCGACACCGCCGCGACACCGCCACGTGCCGCCGTGTGGCCCCGGTGGCGACCACGCGCCCGGCGCGCCCCCACCGCACCACCCGCCGCGCCCCTGACCGCCACCGCACCGGCGCGATGACCGCACCCGGCGCGGTTCGGGGCACAATGGTGGGCATGTCGCGTGCCCCCGTCGTCAGCCCCTACCTCGACTTCGACCGCCCCCAGTGGCGGCAACTGCGCCAATCCATGCCCCAGGTGCTCACCGAGGAGGAGGTGGTGCGGCTGCGCGGAATCGGCGAGAACATCGACCTCGCGGAGGTGGCGGAGGTCTACCTCCCGCTGAGCCGCCTCATCCATCTTCAGGTGACCGCGCGCCAGAAGCTCAGCGAGGCCACCGAGACCTTCCTCGACGGCACCCAGCGCCCCCACGCCTCCCGCGAGCACCCGCCCTTCATCATCGGGCTGGCGGGCTCGGTGGCGGTGGGCAAGTCCACCACGGCCCGCGTGCTCCAGGTGCTGCTGCAGCGCTGGGACTCTCACCCCAAGGTGGACCTGGTCACCACCGACGGCTTCCTCTACCCCGCCGCCGAGCTGCGCGCGCGCCGCATGATGAACCGCAAGGGATTCCCGGAGTCCTACGACCGCCGCGCCCTGCTGCGCTTTGTCACCGAGGTCAAGTCCGGCGCCCCCGAGGTGCGCGCCCCCGTATACTCCCACCACCTCTACGACCGCGTGCCGGACCGGGAGCACGTGGTGCACCGGCCCGACATCCTCATCCTCGAGGGGCTCAACGTGCTGCAAACGGGCCCCACGCTCATGGTGTCCGATCTCTTCGACTTCTCCGTGTACGTGGACGCGCGCACCAGCGTGATCGAGCGCTGGTACATCGACCGCTTCCTCACCATGCGCCAGGGGGCCTTCCGCAAGCCCGGCGCGCATTTTAGGCACTTCGCGGAGCTTGACGACGCCGCTGCGACCCGCGCCGCCCGGGAGATCTGGCAGTCCATCAACCTGCCCAACCTGGTGGAAAACATCCTGCCCACCCGGGTGCGGGCCTCCTTGGTGCTCACCAAGGACAGCGACCACCGCGTGCAGCGGGTCAGGCTGAGAAAGATTTAGCCCTGCTCGGGCGTATGCCTCGTGGATCATGCGGGCGCCATATCCCACGATGAGCCTTCCCCAGAATCATCTTCTTCCCGACGACAGCTTCTTCTGCGTGCTAAGCCATACCACCGCCACATTCAATGCATATGCCGTGCCTTCCATTTTTGTTCTTGATCTTTTCTCAAAAAGGATGCGCCCCTAGAAGGCTTCCAGGGAAGCATTTTTCACGACGGAGAAGATCGTTTGACCAGATAATAGAGTTTGGAGTGAAATAGCGTGCCCGCCATACGCGCCGGGCAAGATCCACCGACCAACGAGCGTCCGATCCCTCGCAAAAATGATAGTGCGAAATACGCATAAGCAGGGCACATGTCCAATCTGCCAACTGAATGGTTCCGTAGAGACGATTATCCGCCTGGAGTGGGATCTCAATAATGCTATCGGTGTCCCCCTCACGGGAATAGATGGTACGCCCCAGGGTAGCCACCGCACGCTCCCGATTATCCGTGTCGGTAGCATCCATAATGATGAACATATTCCCACCCTTAACCTTCGCATATGTGCCAAGGCGCCGTGCGGTTTGAATCAGACAATGAGCCTCTCGATCCTTCGATGTTTCTCCTGTGACGGAGACAGGCCCGCAAGGCGTCTCTTGGCCAAAGAAAAATATGCGCCCACCCACGGAATCTAATTTTTCATAAATACGTTTCAAAGCAGGGCGTATTTCACCACCATACCTGGAAAGGTTCGTGGAAGTAAGAAGCCGCGCTCCCTTCTTCTCCCATCGGTGTGGATGCGCCCTATCCCTCTCAATCTCCCAGGACAGGAGATCCCACTTTATCTGCTCAAAATAACCACCAAGAGCCCGCGCATGTTCGGCGGGAATAACATAGCCCCCGTAGCCAAAAATCGGGTGAGTGTTATATTTCCTGTGCTCAGGACTGATAAAAGGACCCTGGTGGCCGAACTCATCAAGGTAAGCGATAAACATTTCTTCCCCCATATACGCTCGGAGGTCAGGTCATGCACATGACCTGACCTCCGGAATCAGCGCGGTACGCGTATCCCAACGCCGCCACTGGGTATCAGACTAAGCACCCCTCTTATATCTGTCAAGCGCTATATTCCCGCGGGGCACCCCCTCAATGCACGTGCGCCTCCACCCACTCCACAATGGGCTCCAGCTCCCCCAGGTCCACCCGGTCCACGTCCTTGTTGTAGGCCCGGATCATGGCGCGCTCGTTCTCAGATTTCCCCGGCTTGAGGCGCAGCGCCCCCACGATGCCGCGCAGGATCTGGCGGTGCGCGGTGGAAAGCCGGGAGTAGTACAGGGCGCCGGGGAGGTAGAAGCGGCTCACGCGCGGGGCCTTGTCCCCCAGGATTCCGGCCATCTGGTCCTTGCGGCGGGCCTCCTCCACCAGGGTCATGCCCACGGCCACGCAGGCCACGGGCCGCCCGCCGAGGTCGTGGCGGGCCGCGTAGGAGGCGGCGGCGATGGTGGGGCCGAGGACCGGGGAGAGCACCACGAGCGGCCCGGCGTCCGCCGCGTCGCCGGGGCCCGGGGGCCGCGCGGGGTCGTCAAGCGGCTCGGCGGTGGTGCCAAGCCGCCGGGCTAGGGCCTCGGCATAGCGCCGGGTGGCCCCGTAGGTGGACTGGTACAGAACCTGGGTCATGAGCCTGCCCTACTTTCCGAATCGTCGGGTGCGCTTGGAGTATTCGCGCAGGGCGCGCAGGAAGTCGATGCGGCGGAAGGCCGGCCAGTAGGTGTCGGTGAACCAGATCTCGGAGTAGGCGGCCTGCCAGAGCAGGAACCCGGAGAGGCGCTGCTCGCCGGAGGTGCGGATCAGCAGGTCGGGGTCCGGCTGCCCGGAGGTGTAGAGGTGGTGGGATACGGAGTCCACGGTGACTTTCTCCGCCAGCTCCGCCGCCGGGGTGCCCGCGGCGACCTCGCGCTCCACGAGGTCGCACACGGCATCCACGATCTCCTGACGCCCGCCGTAGCCCACGGCCACGTTGACGGCCACGCCGGTGTGCCCCTGCGTGCTCGCCACCGCCTGCGCGATGCGCGTTCCCACCTCGGTGGGCAGGGCCTCCAGGTGCCCCACCAGGCGCACCCGGCAGTTGTTGGCCGGGGAGGCCAGCTCGTCCACCACGTCCGCGATGATCGCCAGCAGCATGCCGAGTTCCTCGGGGCTGCGGCGCAGGTTCTCGGTGGACAGCAGGTACACGGTGACCAGCTCCACCTGTGTGTCGCGGCACCAGCGCACCATCTCCCCGATCTTGCGCGCGCCCACGCGGTGCCCGTGGCTCACATCCTCGAATCCGGCCTCGCGCGCCCAGCGCCGGTTGCCGTCGCACATGACGGCCACGTGGCGGGGCTGCGGCAGCCCCTTGAGTTCCCGGCGCAACCGCAGCTCGTAGAGCGGGTACAGCAGGCGGCGCGGGAGGAGGTTCACGCGCGCTAGTCTACGCCGGATCATGGGCCCTAGAGCCAGTGCTTCTTCTTGTGATCGAGCACGCCCGCCTGCTCCATCGCCGCGTCCAGGGCCTGCTCGTCGAAGGGGTCGATGCCGTGCTTCTCTGCGAACATGCGGCGGCGATTCATCCGGCTAAAGCGGCGGTGAAAGGCCCAGCCGAGGTACAGCACGGCGGCGGCGAGCAGCACGAGCACCAGCAGGCCGATGGGCGAGGCCTTGCCGAAGTCCGCGCCGAGGGGGCCGCTGCCCTGCTGGGCCAGCACGGAGTACCCCTGAGCGGCGTAGGCGGAGAGATCAGACACCATCATCACGCCCACCAGTGTATTGCCTGCCCCGCGCTACTCCAAGCCCCGCCGCCGCGCCTAGGTCTGATGCTAGGGGCGCTCCACCCCGGCAAAAAGGTCGCTCTCCGGCAGGGCGGTGGGAACCCGGGTGGCGGCCAGCTCGAACTCCTCCGTGGGCCACAGGCGCGCCTGCTCGGCGGCGCGCGTGATGAGGAATCCCCCGTGGGGGTCGATCTGGGTGGCGTGCGCGCGCAGCGCCTCCTCCCGCGCCTCGAAGAACTCGGCGCACGGGACCTGGGTGGTCACCCGGGACATGATGTCCACCTGGTTCTCCTCCATCAGGCCCAGCATCTCGGCATAGGGGCTGGCGTCGCCGCGCTCCACCAGGAGGTCGTGGAAGAGCTTGAGGCGCTCGTACACAAAGCCGTGGGTGTAGTAGAGCTTGAGCGGCTCCCAGGGCTCCTGGGGTCCGCCGCCCTCGGGGTCCTCGGTGGCAAAGGCCGGGTCGCCCGCCTTCTCCCAGGCGATCATGGAGGCCTCGTGCACCTTGAGGTGATCGGGGTGCGGATAGCCGCCGTTTTCGTCGTAGGTGATGATGACGTGCGGGCGGAATTGGCGGATGACCTCCACCAGCTCCACGGCCACGTCCTCGCCGCTTTCCAGCCCAAAGCAGCCCTCCGGCAGCGGGGGCAGCGGGTCGCCCTCGGGCAGCCCGGAGTCCACGTGCCCCAGCCAGCGGTGCTCCACCCCCAGCGCGGCGGCGGCGCGCTCCATCTCCTCACGGCGCACCCGGCTGATGTTCTCCCGAATCCCGGGGCGGTCCATCGCCGGGTTGAGGATGTCCCCGCGCTCGCCCCCCGTGCAGATGAGTACCATCACGCGGTGCCCCTCAGCGGCGTATTTGGCCATCGCGGCGGCGCCCTTGGAGGCTTCGTCGTCCGGGTGCGCGTGGATCGCTAGCAGGCGCAGTCCGCTCACGTGGATCACGGTTCCTTTCCTCTTGTTCGTGCGGCGCGGGCACGTCGTGCCGTTTTTATGTGCCTACATCTTAGGCCCCTCGATTGCCGGGGAGGGCATATAAATCGGCTAGTCTATACAGGACTGTTCGCACACGTTTTGCACTGGTGGTGGAAACACATGGCCTCACAGCCCTTTGAGCGTCCCCGGTCCCGGTACGGCGCCGCCCGCCCCACCGAGGGGTCCAAGGGACTCAGCGGGAAGGTCATCGCCGTCCTCATGGTGGTGCTGCTCATCGCGTTCGTGATCGTGGTGGCGCGCTACCTCTCCACGCGCGACGAGCCCACAGTGAAGGCCGCCATGACCAACTTCGAGCGGGTGGACGACGCCACCATGCACCTGGACATTGACGTCACGCGCAGCCAACCAGGCGTGCCCAGTTACTGCATCGTCACCGCGATGAACTACGACAAGGCGGAGGTGGGGCGCCGCGAGGTGCTGATCCCCTCCGGAGGCCCGGAGACGCAGCGCCTCGCGGTGGAGATCCCCACGCGCGACCGGGCGGTATCCGGGAGCGTCTACGGATGCTCCACGCAGATCCCCTCCTACATGGATCTGTAGCGCGCCTATGCTAGACCTGCACACATAACGATGAATCGGTGAAAGGACACCCACATGGCAGATGAGCAGAAGCAGTACATCACCCCGGAGACCAAGGCCAAGCTGGAGTCGGAGCTGCAGGCCCTGATCAACCACCGCCCCGTGGTGGCCGCCGAGATCAACGAGCGCCGCGAGGAGGGTGACCTCAAGGAGAACGCCGGTTACGACGCCGCCCGCGAGATGCAGGACCAGGAGGAAGCCCGCATCAAGCAGATCTCCGAGATCCTGGCCAACTCCACCACGGAGCGCTCCAGCATGATCGAGGGCGTGGCCCACGTGGGTTCCGTGGTGCACGTCTACTACAACGGCGACGAGAACGATAAGGAGACCTTCCTCATCGGCACCCGCGCCGCCGCCTCCGACAACAAGGATCTGGAGACGTACTCCGAGCAGTCCCCGCTGGGCGCCGCCGTGGTGGGCGCCAAGGAGGGCGAGACCCGCGAGTACACCGCCCCCAACGGCAACACGCTCACCGTGACGGTCGTCTCCGCGGCACCCTATGATTCGGACAAGGCCGCTACCCCCCGTTCCTCCAAGTAAGGTTCCCGTTCTTTCCCCGAGAGGACTTACCCCCATGACCATTTCCCGTTCCCTCGCCCTCGCCGCCGTGGCGGCCTCCGCCCTGGCCATCGCGGCGTGCAGCCCGCCGCACCAGCAGGACTCCGAGGACAAGGTGGCCACCGCCACCAGCTTCTCCGCCTCCCCGCAGCGCGCCGCCTCCGCGCCGGCCTCCACGGCCTCGGCAAGCGCCACCACCAGCTCGGCCCCCTCCGAGCTGAACGCGAACGCCACGCAGTTCATCGACTGCACGCGCACCCCCACCGTCGAGCCCTCGCAGGTGCAGCTCGATTGCTTTGGCGCCAACCAGGTCACCGCCCTGGAGTGGGAGTGGGACACGGACTCCGCCACCGGCCAGGGGGTGCAGATCAACCCGAACGGCTCCACGGAGCGCGTCACCCTGGAGCTGAGCGAGCCGGTGACCGTGGACGGCTCCCCGGTGTTTTCTCAGGTGAGCCTCAACGGGCGCCCCCTCGACGCCTCCTAGATCGCCCTTTCGGGTTCCTCACCACATAGAAGGAGGGCCCGTCCCCTACCGGGACGGGCCCTCCTTCTATGCTTCCCCCGGCGAGGAGGCCGGGGCCCGCGCTTAGTCGTTGCGCAGGTAGCTGAGCAGGCGCAGGATCTCGGTGTAGAGCCACACCAGGGTGACCGCCAGGCCCAGGGCCACGCCCCAGGCGTTCTTCGCCGGGGCACCGGCGCGGATCAGGCGATCGGCCTGATCAAAGTCCTGGAGGAAGCTCATCGCGGCGAGCACGATGCACACCAGGGAGAACACGATGGCCAGCGGGCCGCCGTCGCGCAGCGGGTTGAAGTCGAAGATGAGCGCGGTGAGGAGGTTGCCCAGGGCCAGCACCGCGATGCCCACGATCACGCCGGTGAGGATGCGGTTGAACTTGGGCGTGACCTTGACCGCGCCGGTGCGGTACACCACGAGCATGCCGATGAACACGCCCACGGTGCCCAGGATGGCCTGGCCGATGATCGCCATGTCCGCGCTGCCGCTGCCCGTCATCCCCTCCGTGAAGCCGGTGTTGGCAAAGAGGAAGGAGAAGCCGCCCACGAACAGCCCCTCGAAGGCGGCGTAGATGAGGGTGACGGCGGCGGAGCCGAAGCTCTTGCTAAACGCGGAGACCAGCACGGTGATAAAGCCGCCGATGGCGCCCACGCCGGTGAGCAGCACCGCCAGGCTGGGGTTGCTCATCCCGATCACGAAGTTCACGATGCCCAGGCCGATAATGATGGCGAGCGTGATGCCGGTCTTGGTCACCACGTCGTCGATGGTCATCGGGCGCTCGGCGGAGGCCTGCTGGTAGCCGCCCTCGCGCAGCTCGCGCTCGGTGGTCTCTGTGAGGTTGCTAAATACCGGGTTGCTGCTTCTCATCGCGGTTCCCCAGTCCTTTCCTTTGCTCGGAGCATGTCACTATGGTGAACGCGGCACACACCTTCAAAGTTCCCCTTTTCCGTTTTTGCCCGCTGAGACCCGTCGCGGCTACCATGAGTTCAACCAATTGAACTTTTTATGATCGTGAGGTGAAACGGTGCTTTCCTCCCCCGAGGCCCCCGCCCGCAGGCAGCCAAGGATCACCAGCCTGCTCGGCCCCGCCTTCGTGGCCGCCATCGCGTACGTGGACCCCGGCAACGTGGCCGCCAACCTCTCCGCCGGGGCGGAGTACGGCTACCTCCTGCTGTGGGTGCTGGTCCTGGCCAACCTCATGGCGGCGCTGGTGCAGTACCTCTCCGCCAAGCTCGCGCTCGTCACCGGGCGCAGCCTCACGGCGGAACTCTCAGGGCGGCTCCCCCGCGTCCCGCGCTGGCTCTACTGGGGCCAGGCGGAGATCATCGTGGCGGCCACCGACATCGCGGAGGTCATCGGCGGCGCGGTGGCGCTGCACCTCCTCTTTGGCACCCCGCTCCTGCTCAGCGGGTTCATCGTCTCGGCGGTGTCCCTGGCCATGCTCGCCCTCCAGGGGCAGCGCACCCAGCGCAGCTTCGAGGCTGTGATCGTGGGTTTCCTCGCTGTCATCACCCTCGGGTTCGTCTCGGGTTTGTTCGTCTCCGGGCTCGATCTGGGCGCGATGGCCCAGGGGCTCGTCCCCCGATTCCAAGGCACCCCCACCGTCCTGCTCGCCGCCAGCATGCTCGGGGCCACCGTCATGCCCCACGCCATCTACCTGCACTCCGGGCTGGTGCGCGATCACCGCTTCCGCCCGCAGGTCGAGGACGGCATGCGCCACTACCTGCGCGCCACCAAGGTGGACGTGGGCCTGGCGCTGACCGTGGCGGGCAGCGTGAACATCGCCATGCTCTGCCTGGCCGCCCAGGCGCTGCGCGGCGTGGAGGGCACGGACACCATCGAGGGGGCCCACCAGGCCGTGGCCACGCACCTCGGCGCGGGCATCGGCGTGATCTTCGCCATCGGCCTGCTCGCCTCGGGGCTGGCCTCCACCTCCGTGGGATGCTACGCGGGGGACATGGTCATGCGCGACCTCCTGCACATCCGTGTCCCCCTGCTGGCCCGCCGCTGCATCACCCTCGTGCCCGCACTCATCATCCTCGCCTCGGGGGCCGAGCCCACCTGGGCCCTGGTGCTCAGCCAGGTGGTCTTAAGCATCGGCATTCCCTTCGCCCTCATCCCCCTGGCCTGGCTCACCTCCCGCGCCCGGGTCATGGGGCGATGGGCCAATCCCGCGCCCCTGAACGCGGCGGCGGGTGTGGTGTGCGCGGCGATCGTAACGCTCAACATCGCACTCATCTGGCTCACGCTCACAGGCCAGGCCTAGCCACGGCGTGAGAAAGGCCATAGTGCGGGGGCGCGCAAAAACTGAATCGGCCTGAGTTTTTCGGAGACTACGGGTAAAAGCCTTACTGGGCTTTTCGGGTGGTGTTGAATTCCTCGTACTCCTGCTCGTATTCAATCGGGGGAACGTCACCGATCGACGAATGCAGACGCTGGTGATTGTACCAGTAGACCCACGAGGCCGTTTCCGTTTCGACCTCCCGGGCATCCCTCCATGTGCATGCGGGATCGACGTCGATGAGCTCAGTCTTGTACAGCCCAATCGTCGACTCCATCATCGCGTTGTCCAGAGCATCACCGACCGAGCCGATCGAGCCCTGGAGTCCGGCGTCTGCCAGCGCGTCGGTGAACGCCAGCGAGGTGTATTGCGCCCCGGCATCCGAGTGATGGACGATGCCGGTGGCGGTGAAATCCATGCGGGTGCGTCTGCGGCTGAACAACGCGTGTTCCAGGGCCATGAGCACCATCCTGGTGTCCATCACCGTGGTGACGACCCAGCCAAGGACCTGCCGCGAGTAGGCGTCGACGATGAAGGCGACGTAGCAGAATCCCTCCCGCGTCCAGGCGTAGGTGAAGTCCGCGATCCACCACTGATCCGGATGCGACGGATACCTCCACCGACGGCCTATTCGGTCCGGGTGCCGGCGGTGCGCAGGATTGGCCACGGTCGTCTTCTTGCGGTGCATCCCGCGGGACACACCGCGGATGCCGGTGATCTTCATCAGCCGTTCCACCTGGTCACGACCAATAAGCATGCCGTCACGGATGGCTGCTTTCCAGAGCTTGCGCCGGCCATAGACCTTGCGGTTTTCCTCCCACAGTCGGTAGATGCGGTGGGCGGCGTACGCTTCGTCGAGTTCGGCTCCGGTGGGGCCGAAGCCGCGGGACTGGTGGGCGTAGAAGGTGCTCGGGGCAATCGCGATGCCGTGGGCAGTCAAGGTTTCGCAGATTGGCTCGACCCCGAAGCGGTTCCGGTAGGTGCGGATGAAATCCACGACTACCAAAGTTTGCGGTCGAGCTCCGCTTGGGCGAAAAAGCTGACGCCGTCTTGAGGATCTCATTGGCTCGTCGCAGTTTGGCGACTTCCTTGGCCTGCTCCTGGTAGGCAGCCTGGAGCTGCTCGTAAGACAGGGAGCCGGGCTGGGGTGCTTGTTCCTGCTTTTCCTGTTTTCGGATCCAGTTGCGCAGGGTGGATTCCTTTACGCCGAGCAGTTCGCCGATCTCTCGGCGGGCGGCTGCCTTGGAGATGTCGCCGTCTTCGAGACGTTCGAAGTACATACGTACCGCGCGTTCTTGGGTGGCAGTGTCGTACTTGCTGGGCCGTGCCATGATGCTGATCGTCCTCCTAGGGTAAAACCTAGTCTCCGACCAACCCAGGCCGCCTCAACCAGACCAAACTAAGATGACGCGCGCGTCAAAATTAACGCTGACCTTTAGATAGACGGGTAATTACAGAGCCCGACAGCCCCGTAATCTCGGCTATCTCCCGCGCCGTTATGCGCATGCGTAGCGCAGCAGCAAACGCCTCTCTACGACGCACCTTCGGCAGCTCCACCGCCCTCACAGCTTCCTCATATTCGCGCTGCGCAAGCGTCCAGCAGTCGCCGTTTCTCCGCTTCGTCCATGCCTATCAGCCTAGAGGGCGCCAATACCCCGCAGACCCCCAACTCATCCCACCACCTGGACCCCATAAAGTCTATACATTATATAACCCGGCTCACCAGCAAGGCCAACTTCCGTACACACCCATAATGGGGGGATACGCCTCCGTTTCCACGCAGAGGCCAAGATAATGCCCTAAGGTTCAAGTCAACGGAAAGGAGATACAGGATAGAGAATCGAAAATAAAAAGCGTACCCAGGATTTTTCCTTCACTAAAAACAAGAAAGGTTGAAGCAATGAAAAAACCATTAAAGCAATTACACTAAGCACCGCTCTCGCATTAACCTTTCCCCACAGCGTCGCAAATGCAGAAACCGACAATGAAAAAGAAACCGTCTGGCCTGAAGATGCAATAGTCGAAACGCTAGAAAATATATCGGAAGAGGACCTCCAGTTTGTCGAAAAGGTAGCTTCCATCGGAGAACACTACCAGGGAGCAGAAGACGAAAAACTAACCGTTGACCTGACCGATGAGGAAATCAAGTCAAACTACGATTTCTCAGATTCCGAGCTTGAACAGCTTCACGCAATCATGAATCTCGATCAAGAGACCCTTGATCGCGGCAAGAGTGATAAGCGGATCGTCACAACATATGACCACCGTCTTGGACACATCAGTAATAACGATCTCAAGTACGGTGCTGCAGCTACTCTCGTTGCTGCAGCCGAAGCGGGCCCCTATGCCCTAGAGGCAGCCTTCATTGCCTGGGCATCCATCGAAGCAGGTCCAATCGGGACGCTGGTTGCCTCAGTCGGTGGTGCACTCGGTTTTGCTTTCTTCGCTGATCTCGCCCTTAAAATCACTGGAGCTGTCGCACAGGGTAAGGGGATAACCTTCTATAGCAAGTGGGGATTCCCGCCGCTAAGGGCAGAAATCGAAGATGATTAATATGATGTCACCTACTGGGCCCACATCTCGAATCTATGAGTTGATTGGTGCAGTTTTCGCGGTATGCGCATCTTCCATCATAGAGGTTCATGGGTTTTCCGGTTTTCTCGCAGATTCTTGGTACCCATGGATGTATGCAATAGCCCTGCTTGCAACATTCGGCATGGCTATTCATGCGAAGAGTAATTTACGGGACAGGTGGGCCGAGAAGATTCGCACCACGTTCTTTTTCATGGCAATCATTTTCATTTCCATAGCATTGCCTAATGACATTTCCCGTGTTGCTACTATCATTTTTGCAGTCACACATCTATTTATCCCAACGAAACTTAATTCAAACCGGGATAAAATAGAGGGGAAAATAGCCAAGCAGCCGCACTACAGCGGGTAAATAAAGTGCCATATACGCAGTACATGCACATTAATTTTGGTTAGTTGAGTGTCCTTCCATGGAAGGAAACTCAACTACATCATAAGGGATTCGCCCCCTTTACACCAACGGACAGCGGATGTTCCCAGCTTTGCATAACCCACAATCTTACCCTATTTTTTGAAATTCTATAATTAATACCTACAATCTGCACGACATAAACTGGTTAGAATAATATCCCACTGATATAAATATTGCTATAAAAGTAGAGAAAATATTTCAGGCGTGAAAATCATTTTTTCTTGCACTGGAGAGCTTCTATAATCACGTCTCCCGGCTTACACTCCATAACAAGCGCCGCCAGTACAGCTAGATCACTCTCGTTCAGACTGCGTGGTAGGCGGGCTATTAGTGCAGCGGTGAGTTCTTCGGGGGTCCTATGGCTTGCCAGCGGCCGTCGTCGGCGTCGATGAGGAGCATCATGTTTTGATTAGACTGCGGGGCCGTGGCGCGGGTTCCCTGGTGGCGAAAAAATGTTCTGGTGGTGGGGTTTGGGGCTGGTTTGTTTGTGATGGGTTTATGATGGAAGTGGCTCGTTTCCCCCGTCTCCGACCCTGTTTTCCCTGGTTATAGTGCCCCCAGTCGGACTCGAACCGACACTGAGCAGATTTTAAGTCTGCTGCCTCTGCCAATTGGGCTATAGGGGCCTACGCCACCCGGCCTGGGGAACCAGAACGCGGGCTCCCGGCGCACCGGGCGGGTGCTTCGGTTGAGTATAGCGCGTGAGCGCGCGGCGGGATCAAGCAGGATCGCGGAGGCTGTCGATGATCCCGTCCAGGATGTCCTTCTCCGAGATCACAAAGGACCTCGCGGGCGTTTCCCGCTCGATCACGTCCATGATCTCCTGGACGATGATGGCGCCGGAGCCGATCACGTCGGCGCGCCCCTGGTGGATCACGGGGTTCATGGCCCGCTCGGCCGAGGGGGTCGCGGCGAGCTGGCCGGTGAGCACCCGCAGGGCGTCGAAGTTCAGCTCCGAGCAGTGGATCATGGAGGGGTCGTAGCGCTCTAGGCCCTGGGCCAGCGCGGAAAGGGTGGTGAAGGTGCCCGCGCAGCCCACAAAGGTCGCGGCGCGGGACAGCGGCACGAGGGTGGTGACCGTGTCCAGGCGCTCGCGGATGTAGTCGCGGGCGATCTCCGCCTCCGAGGCCGTGGGCGGGTCGCTGCGCATGATCCGCTCGGTGAGCCGCACGCAGCCCATCTGCGCGGAGGTGGCCCCGGCCAGGTCGCCGTCGTGGGGGCCCACCACGAACTCGGTGGAGCCGCCGCCGAGGTCGATCACGCAGAAGGGGCCGGCCTCGGCGGGCAGGTCCCGCACCGCGCCCCGGAAGGACAGCAGGGCCTCCTCCTCCCCCGAGATCACCTCGGCCTGCGCGCCCGGTTGGACGCGCCCCAGCAGCTCGGCGGTCATGGCGAAGAAGTCCTCGCGGTTCTCGGCGTCGCGGGTGGCGGAGGTGGCCACCATGCGCACGCGCTCCACCTTCTCGAAGAGCATGGTGTCCACGTAGCGTTCCAGCGCGGCGCGGGTGCGCGCCAGGGCGTCGGGGTGCAGTTCGCCGGTGGCGTCCACGCCCTGCCCCAGGCGCACGATCTCCATGGTGCGGTGGATCTCCCGGGGGATACCGCCCACGATCTCGCTGATGAGCAGGCGGATGGAGTTGGTTCCGCAGTCGATGGCGGCGAGTCGAGTCATCGGGTGCCCCTTACGCTCGGGAGAAGTCAAAGTCGTCCAGGTTGATGCCCAGGTCTGCGGCGGTGGGCCAGTCGGCGGGGATGGCGGTACCGCGCAGGTTTCCGTGGTCGGCGGCCATCGCCACGGCCTCCGTTCCCAGCCGCAGCCTGCCGGGCCCCTCCGCGAGCGCGTAGGCGATGAGCACGTGCAGGCACTTCACACGGTCGGGCATGCCGCCGCCGGAGAAGTCGGTGCCCAGGTCCTCGATGGCGTTGCGGGTGGCGAGGTAGTGCTCGTGGGCCTCGCGGTAGTCGGCGGCCAGGGCATCGTCGCGCCCCAGGCGCTCGGTCATCCAGGCCATCACGCGGGCCACCTCGAGGCGCGAGGCCTCCGCCGTGAGCCGGGGGTCGGTGAGGTAGTACAGCGTGGGAAAGGGCGTGCCGTCCTCCAGGCGCGGGGCGGTCTTGACCACGGCGGGGGCGCCGTCCGGGGTGCGGTAGGCGATGTCGAGCACCCCGCGCGGGGCGCGGCCCAACTGCTCGGCAACGGTGGAAAGATCGGCTGCGCTGACTGTCATGCCGATCAGTCTAGGGGACGCCCCTCCTCGATGGGCATGTGCGTGTCCACCTCGCCCGCCTCCAGCGGCTCCTCGGAGGTGGCGGAGTCGGGGGTGGCGATGGAGTCCCACAGCACGCTCCACCACTGCTGCGTGCCCTCCTCGTCCTGGTCCTGCGCGGCCTCGGAGCTGGTGCTCATGGCGGGGTCCAGGATGCGGAAGGCGGTCTCCCCCTCCTCGATCACGCCCAGGCGCTTGCGAGCCTCCTCGCGCTGGTAGGCCTCCGAGCCGTAGCGGTCGATCTCGCGCAGCAGGCGGTCCTTTTCCTCCTGTTTCTGCGCGATGGCCTCGGTGGTACGGGCGATGTCCGTGCGCC
This sequence comes from Corynebacterium mastitidis DSM 44356, assembly GCF_000375365.1. GTDB lineage: Bacteria > Actinomycetota > Actinomycetes > Mycobacteriales > Mycobacteriaceae > Corynebacterium > Corynebacterium mastitidis. Next base: position 61,016 of record NZ_AQXB01000007.1, read on the forward strand.
CCTGGAAGTAGTTGCGCAGCGGCACCGCCACCGCCCCCAGAATGAGGATGGCCACTACCACGATCACGGCGCTCTCCGCGATGCTCAGCCGCACGGTGGGCACGCGAAGCCGGGCGCGCGGGCCTTCCGGTTCTGTATCGCGGTGGGACACCGGAACGCGCCCGCGCTGGCGCTTGGGTTTCCGGTCGCTGGGTGCCATAGGGTTCTTATCTTAGCGCGAGGATGGATTCCAGCGCCGCAGCACTCACGCTCACCTCGTCTCGCCCCACCCTGAGCAGGGCCATGCCCGGGTAGGGCGGGGGCAGGACCTCCACCCGAGCGCCGGGCAGCACCCCGTGGTCGCTCAGGTAGCGCAGCAGGGCGGGGTCGCGGTCGCGCACCCGCTCCACCACGGCGCTCGCCCCCGGCGGCACCGAGGACAACGCCACCGCGCCCGGCTCGTCCACGTGGCCGTCCACGCCGGGGATGGGATCGCCGTGCGGGTCCCGCTGCGGATGCCCCAGGGCGGCGTCGATACGCTCCACGAAGGTGTCCGAGACGGCGTGCTCCAGCACCTCGGCCTCGTCGTGCACCTCATCGAGGCGGTAGCCCAGGTACTGCACCAGGAAGGACTCGATGAGACGGTGGCGGCGCACCAACTGCACGGCCAGGCGGTGCCCCTGCTCGGTGAGCGTGACGTCCCCGTAGGGGGCGTGATCCACCAGGCCCGCGCCGACCAGCCTCTTGATGGCCTCCGACGCCGTGGATCGGCGCTGCCCCAGGGCCGCCGCGAGGTCGGAAAGGCTGGCCGCGCCGCCGTCCCACTCCTGGCGATCGTAAATCGTCTTCAGGTAGTCCTGGGAGCGTTCCGGCAGGTCCGTGATGTGCATGGGCACCATTGTAAGCAGCGCCCCGCCCGGCCCCGACGCCCGCGCTTGCCAGGTTCCGCGCCGGGCGGAATAATTTCCCCGTGGATATATTTTTCTCTAAAAAACTTGTTGCGTTGACCGCCTGCCTCGCGGCCCTCCTGCACGGGATCGCCGCCCCCGCCCAGGCCGCACCGCTCTTCGACCCCGACGACCCCTTCTACCTCCCGCCACCCACCCTGCCCATACAACCCGGCGTACCCATCCGCACGGCCCCCGCGCCCGATCTCCTCCCCCAGGGCTGGCCCGCCCGCGCCTCCAGGATCCTGTACTCCTCCACGCTGAGCGACGGCGCGCCAGTGGCCGTCTCCGGAATACGGCTGGAACCGACCCTCCCGTGGCTCGGGGAGGGGCCGCGCCCCACCCTCGTCATCGCACCCGGCACCCGCGGGGCGGCCGACGCCTGCGCGCCCTCGCGCGGACTACTCTCCATCGATCCCCACACCGCCGCCCTGGGCATGAACTACGAGCTTCCCATCGCCCACCTCGCCCTCCTGGCCGGGGTCCGGGTGACCATGACCGACTACGTGGGGCTCGGCACCCCCGGGGCACACACCTACGTGCGCCACCGGGAGGAGGCCGCCGCCGTGCTCGACGCCGCCCGCGCCACCCTCCTCGACGCCTCCGCCGACGCCAACTCCCCCGTCGGCCTTTGGGGATACTCTCAGGGCGGCGGGGCCACCGCCGCCGCGGCGGAGCACGCCGCCTCCTACGCGCCCGCGCTCAACATCGTGGGCACCTTCGCCGGGGCACCGCCCGCGAACCTCGCGGAGGTCATCGACGCCGTGGACGGCAACGCCATCTTCGGGGTTCTGGGCATGGCGGTGATGGGCTTTTCCGAGCGGAACCCCGCGATCTTCCGCGAGGAGATCGCGCCCCTACTCAACGCCGAGGGGTGGCGCTACTTCACCGAAACCCCCGCCATGTGCATACCCGACGCCATCCTCGCCTGGGGCGGGCGGCACAGCAGGGAGCTCTCCACCACCGGGGAGTCCTTCTCCGAGACGATCGCCCACTCCCCCATGCTGCGCCGGGCGCTCGACGCGCAAAGGCTGGGCCAGCGCGCCCCCACCGGCCCCGTGATGATCCACGCCGGCGTCAACGACGACACCATCCCCTACCCGCAGGTGCGCGCCCTGGCCGACGCCTACTGCGCCACCGGAACGCCGGTGCTCTTCCGCAGCGACCCGCTGCCCGAGGTCGCGCCGGGCAGCACCCTCAACCACGTCCTTCCCCTCGCGGGCGGCCTGGGCGATAGCTTCGGGTACCTGCTGGACAGGTTCCAGGGGATACCGGCGCCAAGTAACTGCGGCGAGCACTAGACGCGCGCGGGGGTATCCGACACTCGGTGGTTATAGAGCGGCTTCAAAGAGGCGGTCGATGTACTCCTCTACCTCAACGCCCAACCCCCACGACAAATCCGTAAAGGACTCGCTGCCGTACATGTACCACTGCCCCGCCACACCATCTGAGGTAAACACATACCCCGACCCCCACGACAACGACGGCCCCTGACCCGGATCCAACACCCAATTGCGATCCCTCCACCACTGCACACTCGCCCGGCCCGAACGGACCTCCATCTCCGGCGGGGCAGGCACCACCAGAGGTTCGGGCCGAGGCCCCTCAGGCGCAACCTTAAGACACGAACACCCCGGGGCTAGCTCGCCTTGGAAAAAGGAGGTACGCCCCTGCTGCCTCCACTGCGGAGACAGGAGGAAGTGCTCCAACACCAGCCACCACATGACCTGCTTCCAGGCCACCTCAAAACAACCCGCCTGCGCGATCCCGCCGGAGGCCTCCCTGCCACGATCCGTCAGCACGCACGGCCACCAGCCCGCAGGCTGCTGCCGCTTGCGGCGCACCCCCACATCCCCCGGGCCCGTTTCCAACGGCCCGTCCTCGCCGTACATCACGTAGGTATCGCCCACCCACACCGAGCGATCCACCTGCCGACCGAGGTGCCGCTGCACGGCCTGCTCATAATGCTGCACGCCCCGCACCACCGTCTGCCAGTCCTCATCGCTTAACGGCGAGAACGGGACGTACCAGGAGACAGCATCCGCGTTGTTCTCGGCCAATGATAAAGCCGCAAAGTCCGCTACCTTCATACCCTTTACTCCTCTGCTTCCCTACCGCCGTCGTCTGCGAGAGGTTTGACGATGCCCCTTGCGATCAACTCCGCAACGGATACCGGCTCGACCCCTACGCAGGTATCGCCAACGTAAATCTGTTTTTCACACAGATGCTGGGTGCCACCCCCGGGCTGCTCGAACGCGGGGGCAACACGCCCCGAGCGGATGTGTATTCCCTCCGGGAGGGATGTGCGGGTGTGCTCGAGCCGCAGGTAGGGGTCAAGCTGTATCCACGGGGGCAAGGAGCGCATCGGAAAGCTATCCGTAGCATTCCACATATAGTTGCCCTGCACCCTGCCGATGCGATCCCACATCATGCTCTCCTCTTACTCTTGAAGGCTTTGTACGTTTTCTTCTGGCTACAGACTACGAGGCGACCACCACCACTGCGTACACCGCTGCCGTGCGCACCACCACACACCACGAGTGCTTTCAAGACGATCCCACCCGGAACAAGAGATCCACCCACTCCTCTACGCCCAGACCGAATGACCAGGAAAGGTCCGATCTATTTCCCATAGGGCTTTCGATCCATGAATCTTCATCATGCCGATCAAGGAATATATATCCCGGACCAGAAAACGGGGAGGAGTACACACCCTGTTCTCTTATGCTGTAGCGAGACATGACACTATAGTATGCAGCCTCGGCACCTTCGGTGAAGCCTTCCAGAAAATCATTATCACGCCCGATCCTAAAGAGATGAGACCGATCCATGTTCCATGCAGAAAAGAAGGAGCTCCTACGAGATTCATACCACAGGCCGGAAAAGAAGAAGTTCTCCCAAATAAGCTTTCCTATAACATTTTTCAAGACAATTCAAATGTGGAAGACCGAAAAACAGATAGGGTTTCCTCACCCCTGTCGGACAATGATGCAACTTGCCATTGACAGAAACGTACTTGGCGCCGAATCCCTGTATATCCTTCAGTAAAATCCAACGGGCCTTGATCCCCATACATGATATATGAGTCACCACCCCAGAGCCCTTTATCGGGTTGATAACCAAAATAACGGTGCACGCCTTCCTCATACCTGCGCAAGGAACGGGTTACAATATCCCACTGCCCATCGGTCACATGAAAATCGCAAATAGGACCACTATTCCTTTCCGCCAGCCATAGAGAACCGTAAGGCATTATTTTCATAAAACACCGCCAAGGAAGCAGGAGGATATACCACGGAAAGCGCTACACATTGTCAGCATCTTTCAGATCAGAGAATCCCGCCTCAAAGAGAAGATCCACCCAGTCCGATGGATCCATATGAAATGCGTAAGCAATGTCAAATAAATCCCTCAAACGGGTGTGGTACCATAAATCCTTTTCCATATCCGCCCCTATAAGGATTCCAAAACCCATATATGAAGGAGACCCCGGACCATTACAGGGAGGCAGGTTTGTTCGTGAGATGAAAGAATCCCACACCTCTCCACACTCTCCCGAGGGAAATCCTTCACTATTAATTTCAATCCGCAGAACCCCTGGTGGAAGAATTTTTTCAAAGAAAAATATCCCCCCTCCCTTTTCCCATCTTTCGGAATAGAGAAAACATCCCCGCACCAAATCCCAAAGAAAGAACATGCTTCCATGTCAAGTCAAAGGACCCAAATAAATCAAAGCTATACGATTCTTCATCCCGATCAGAAAGGAATACAGACAACCAGGTCGATATTATCCTCTTCCTTGGACCTAGCCGTACACCGACATACAAAGAATCCATCTCTAGCTGGCCAGAATCTCCGTACATAATATACGAGTTACCAACCCAAACCCTCTTATCGGGTTGATAACCAAAATAACGGTGCACACCTTCCTCATACCTGCGCAAGGAACGGGCTACAATATCCCACTGCTCAGCGGTCACCCGAAAATCACACCCAGAACCACTATTTCCTTCCGCCCACCACAGAGAACCGTAAGGCATAATATACATAGAGCTTACACCTTCCTGAGATAATTCTTACCCAGAAGAAATCCCAAACTCGCCATGTCAAACACTCCGGTATTTTCATTAAACTCCTCAAATACGTACTGCATTCCCCCTCCCGACTGTTCAAAAGCGGGAGCGATCTCACCGAACCGAACCCTCATATTATCGGGCAGTGGAACATTTGTCCGTATAGGTTCCGCGTATTGGCCTAAGGCCTTGTCTGGATACATGGAACGCATCGGGAAAGAATCTCCCCTGTTACCTAAGAACTTCCCCTTTGGATGATCAATCCGGTCCAGCTCCACCCTATCAGAAATGCCATATACCACCGTAAGTAAAATATCGAAATATTAGGGTACGATTACAAAAATCTAAGATGGTGAATTAATTTGGAATCTTTAATCATAAAATACCCCAACATTATATAACATGCTAGACTTTGAATTTAATGCCTCAGGTTACCACATCCCAGCTCCTCGGCTCGTCGAAATACAGTCTCCCATTTTCCCGCTCGGGAATCGGAAATTCTCCACCCCTTCCCAGTGAAGAACATTAGCAACATATCAACCCTGCAAGCCCACACGTTGAATAAAACTACTATAGTCATTCTAGTATACGGGACATTAAACAAGTCTCGCACAGAAAGTTCCATCATCAGCATTGAGGGGATGAGAACTAATATTCCCACGACAGGGAGAACTACCGACATGAACAAGAATTGAAAACTAAAAATCCTCCCCTCAATGACATAGAATGCAGAAACGGAAATGAAAACTACAATCAGGGAATGGCAATGTGTGCATGCGCCAATACTCTCGCCCTTAAATCATCATAAGGCATCACTCTATATATACGCAGCTAGAATTGCAACTCAAATAAAAGAAAGGGCTATTATCTGAAATGAAATCATGAATAAAACAACGCCCACTTAGATCCTAACAGTAAATCCCTTCACACTTTCTTGGACTAGAGAATTTTGTCTTGAGCTTTTTGCCCTACATATTCGCCAGCCTGTCCTCCATATTCACTCCCAAAGTAACCTCCAATAGCGCCGCCGAGAGGAACAGTAAGTGGAGCAAAAGGCCCTCCTAGCGCCCCTATCGTCGCCCCTATATAGGTTCCGCCTACTCCACCCCCGATGCCTCCAATCGCTTTCCCAGCACGTCCTCCCGCATGCTCAGAATCCGTAACAACTTGCACAGCTTCCGGGGCAACCGAAATTACAGTTCCCGCCGTACCCATTCGATTCAGTACTTTCGAATTAGATATAGCCTTCCCAGCCTTCTCCATCGAACTAGGTGTCCTATGCTTTCCAACCTCTCGATAGACTTTCTCCCCTCCTATCTTTTCTTTTACATTATCAGCTCTATGCGAAGATTTCTGCATATCCCCGCCAAAGGTAGAAGCCACACCAACAACTTCATGAGTCTTTTCAACGACTTTCCCCTGATCCTTTGGTGGGCGCGGCGGCGGTGCGCCAATACGCTTGATCTTCCGCCTCGGAGCGTCAGACTTCAGCGACTTACCAGCATCACTCTTACCCGAGCCCTTCGCGCCCTTCTTCTCCGGCAACGGCTCATACGGATTAGGCTGAGGCCCTCCCACCGCCTTGATCTTCCTACGAGGGGCATCCGGCGGCAAGGGCTTGCCCACCCCACTGTAATCCGGCGGTAACGGCTTACTCCCCGCAGGATACTTCTTGATCAGGTCCTTGCCCTGCTGGCTCTGCGGGGACGGAGTACAAACATTCTGCGGATCCTGCTTAGGATACTTCCCCAACAAATTCTTCTCTCCCGCAGGAGAAGGCGGCGGAGCACCAACACTCTTAATCTTCCGCCGAGGCGCATCCGGTGGCAAAGGCTTACCCACGCTCTGTGTTTTACCCGCAGGCGGCGTCGTGGGCTTAACAGGCTTACCCTGCCCCTTCCCCGGCGGCGGGGCACCAACACCCTTAATCTTCTTCCGCTCAGGTTTCCCAGCAGCCTTACCAGCCTTATACCCACCAGTACCGCTCTTACGCCGATCCGGATCCGCCAACACAGGCAACAACGTCGTACGCTCCGGATCTACCACCTGCACAAGCTGATTGCCCTCACCCACCTCATACCACGTCGGCACCCGACGCCCGGCGGCATCAAACGCCCACGGCGCATCCACATGCTCCACCACCTCACCGCGGGCATCCACAACATCCACGGACCCATCAGGGTTCTTCACCATCCGCCCACCAACAGTAACATCCATCTCAAACACGTGCTCCCGCGCGGACTCCGGCCCCTCCAGCAGCACCAGGGACTGCTTTCGTCCCCCTCCCCAGTCAATATCCATGCGGTGCGCATCGTCACGACGGCGTATGCGCCTGCCCACAGCCGCAGCCGCTCCTACTGCCGCCCCGACACCACCGAGCATCCCATCTATCGGGGAGTCCCCGCCCCGGCTCACTACCGCCTCAGTGGGCGATGACTCACCACGCACACTCCTATCACCCCGCACGTCCGGGGCCGAAATGGTACTCGTCGTGGTGGGGGAAGATTCCTCGCGGTTTTCTTCAATATCAAAAACCTGCCCACCACACCCTGATCACGGATCACCGACGTGCGCCCATCCTGCGGGTCTATCACCACGACCTCACCGGTGGCCCGCCCCTTGTCATCCACCACCAGGCTACGGCCCTGCTCATCCGCCACCACCTGCACGCGCTGCGGCGTCGCCTCGTCCTGCCCGTTGTGGTCTCGAGAGATCTCCACCTCCCACGCCGCTACCCGAGGAACATTCGAACGCGCCGAATCCGCACCGCTTACACCAGAGAGCCGCCCCGAGGAATCGCCCTGACCTCCGTAACGCCCACCTAAGCGCGTATCCCGCATATCCTGGGAGTACTGGGATTCTCGCGGCCCAAAACCCTCATAATGATGCACCCTCCCCGGATGAGGAGAAGAATCATCCCACCGATGAGTGCGCTGATGCCCAGACTCCTCCTGACTCCCCAAGGGCTGATCGCCCACCACCGGCGGGCTCCCCGCCCCCGGCTGGCTCCCGTTGGGAGCGCCATCAGGAGCACCCGGCCCGCCGACGCATACATAGGGCGGCCACGCACCAGGACCGGGTTCTTGCCCCGGGTGCACCGCTCTCCACAGCGTCTCCTCGGTGGCATTCCACTGGGCAGTCTCCCGCTCACACCGTTGCGCGGGAGTCTCCGCCTGCACCACAGGCGCACCCAACCCGCACCACCACTCCAACACCCCGGCCGCCATCAGCCCCCGACCGTACCTTAACACCGCCTTGGCCATATCACTTCTCTCCCCGCATCACCGACCACAACCCCATCGCCCCCGCCGCAACAAGGCCACCGGTGAGCATCATCGCAAGCATGTACACCAACATCACCGGAACATAACCCCACCGCTGCACAAATCCGACCATGCCCTCGCTACACGCCAACACCGCTACCATGCCGACCAACCCCAACAAGAGTTTGCCCACCGCGACCCACACCGCCACACCAGCAGGCGATGCGGTTGCAGAATCCGCAGGCCCTCCCGTCTCCACCGGATAAACCGCCTCACCCCCACCCTGGTCATACTCGTCTACCACCACGGCCTCATCTACCCCGCCGTCATACACATCATGCTGTCCCATGACATACCCCTGTCTGCTACCCCACGCCTTACCGAATACGCTGGGCATCCCCGTAGACGCTCACCGCATCTACCGAGGTCACCGACGAAGCAGAAACAGTCACATACGAACGCACCGTCACAGGCCCGAAACACCCATTAACCTGGAGATGCGCCCCAGTAAAACCACCACCAGCACGCTTAAACCCCGGGTCAACAGGCATAGACACCAACGCCACATTAGTCACCTTGCCCGGATGAAAATGCCCCCGAATACTCGGCGTCACCTCCGCCTTCGCATCCAACCCCGCCTCCCCCTTCGCCGTAGCATCCCCGCCGACCTCCGCCTTACCCGTGGCATCCGCGCCCACCTGTGGCTTCACCTTCGCATCCGCGCCCGCCGTCAACGACCCCTCCGGCAGGGTCACCTTCACATCAGGCCCGGCCTCCCCAGCAAGCTGCGCACTGGGACCACCATCTACCCCCATGCTGGCGTGCGGGCCACCCTCCATACCCACCGTGGCGTGCGGGGCAACCCCCACCGTCCCCGTCACGTCATAATCCACACCACCGGACACATCCACCCCGCAACCAATCTGATACCCCCGCCTCAAACACCGCACCGGACAACTCCGGGAACCCCTCACCATCAATCCACACCCGACCCGTGACCGTGCCAAAAGCCTCCCCCGTGGTCACAGACGAATCCAAAGGCGGCGCCACATGAATACGCTCCTGGGACTTCACCGCATGCAGCACCCAACCATCCGCCGTCACACGCTCCACCTGACGATCAGGCAACACCTTCTCCCCACCAAAGGGAGCCACCGGGTACGGCAAAAAATCAATCACCGGACCCGCCCTAGCCACACCCGCCCCACAGGCCACCGCTCCGGACAACGCCACAACCACAAACCCCACACGACGCAACATACAAACACCCCCCTTAACACACGATAAACCAACACTGAAAAACCCTGCAATAACCCTGAAACTACTCCCCCACCCACACCCCGTCCACCCCCTCCACAGTGCTATAACCCACACCCCAAAAAGCCACCACCACAACCCCGAAGGTCTATAATCCCCCAGGAAGAAACGCTAAAAATCTAGCCAATTTGCCCGCCCGGACACAAACAAACCGGAAAATCACCAACCCAAAAACGAAAGAAATAATATAGCCAGCGGCCCCCTTCATCGCATGGCCCCCACGCACCCACAAAAACAAAAGCGGTGGGCCGCCCCCCCCCGGCACGGCCCACCGCTGATCTACCCCCGACGCAGGCTCCTAGCCCCGGAAACGCGGGAAGGCGTCGCGCCCCGCGTACACGGCGGCCTCGCCCAGCTCCTGCTCGATGCGCAGCAACTGGTTGTACTTGGCCACGCGCTCGGAACGGGCCGGGGCGCCCGTCTTGATCTGCCCGCAGGACAGCGCCACGGCCAGATCCGCGATGGTGGTGTCCTCCGTCTCGCCGGAGCGGTGGGACATCATGGTGCGGTAGCCGTTGCGGTGCGCCAGCTCCACGGCGTCGAAGGTCTCGGTGAGGGTGCCGATCTGGTTGACCTTGACCAGCAGGGCATTGGCGGCCTTCTTCTCGATGCCCTCGCGCAGGCGGGCGGGGTTGGTCACAAAGAAGTCGTCGCCCACGATCTGCACCTTGTCCCCGATGGCGGCGGTCAGGGCGGTGTAACCCTCCCAGTCATCCTCCTGCAGCGGGTCCTCAATGGAGACGATGGGGTACTCGTCGATCAGCTCCTCGTAGACCTTGGCCATCTCCTCGGCGGTGTGCTGGCCGCCCTCAAAGTGGTAGGAGCCGTCCTTGTAGAACTCCGAGGAGGCCACGTCCAGGGCCAGGGCCACGTCCTTGCCGGGCTCAAAGCCCGCCTTCTTGATGGCCTCCACGATGAGGTCCAGGGCCTCCTTGGTGGAGCCCACGGAGGGGGCAAAGCCGCCCTCGTCGCCCAGGCCGGTGGACAGGCCCTTGGACTTAATCACGGACTTCAGCGCGTGGTACACCTCGGCGCCGGTGCGCAGCGCCTCGGCGAAGGTCTCCGCGCCGATGGGGGCGATCATGAACTCCTGGACGTCCACGCCGGAGTCCGCGTGGGCGCCGCCGTTGACGATGTTCATCATGGGCACCGGCAGCACGTGGGCGTTGGGGCCGCCGATGTAGCGGTAGAGCGGCAGCCCGGCGGACTCGGCGGCGGCCTTGGCCGTGGCGATGGACACGCCCAGGATGGCGTTGGCGCCCAGGCGGGACTTGTTCTCGGTGCTGTCCAGGGCGATCATCGCCTGGTCGATCAGGCGCTGGTCGTCGGCCTCCATGCCGGCGATCTCGTCCGCGATCTCCTCATTCACGTTTTCTACGGCCTTGGTCACGCCCTTGCCCAGGTAGCGCTCGCCGCCGTCGCGCAGCTCGTGCGCCTCGTGCACGCCGGTGGAGGCGCCGGAGGGCACGCCGGCCACGCCGTGCGCGCCGTCGTCGAGGAACACCTCCGCCTCAACGGTCGGGTTACCGCGGGAATCCATGATCTCGCGGGCAAAAACGTGCATGATGTCAGCCACCGTGGCCTCCTATTGCCATATCAATCGGTACTTTCCTGGGACGGGGCGCGCCAGCGCGCCTCCCCGCTCAATTGTTCCAGAAAATCCCCGCGCGTGGGTGCCCGAGTCTGCCCGAACATGCCCGGCTGTGACTAAGGCCCCCTCATAAGGCCCCTCTAGGGTGCCGGTTGGCGCAGCGCGTAGGAGTTGGCGGTGTCGCGCACCTTCACCAGGTACTCCTGGGACATGTTGTAGGAGTGAATGGCGTCCTCCCACTGGTCGGCGTCGCTGAGGTCCCGTCCGGAGCACAGGAGGTGGGCGGCGGTGAGCGCGGCGTCGTCGATCTGCTGCGGGTCCGCCGTGCCGTCGCCGCTGGCGTCGCGCCCGTAGCGCGCCCAGGACTCCGGGATGAACTGCATGGGGCCCACGGCGCGGTCGTGCTCGCTGTCCCCGTCCAGGCGGCCGCCGTCGGTGTCCGGGATCTCCTCCACGCCGGGCGAGCCGTCGAGGGGGATGCCCACGATGGGCGGGGAGACCACGCCGTCCTCCCCGATGCTGGAGTGGCTGAACCACTTGCCGGAATAGGTGCCGTGGCGCGTCTCCACGTAGCCCAGGCCCGCCAGGGTGGTCCACCGCAGGTGGCAACCGGGCCAGGCGTCCGCGGCGATCAGCTCCGCGTTGCCGTAGGCGCGCAGCGCGGCCTCGGGGATGCCGGTGTCCTCCGCGAGGGGCTTGGCCCAAAAGCCCAGCTTGTCCGAGGTACGCCCCGGCGCGTGGACGTCGATCCCGGGGACCTCCTCGCCCGCGCGCGGCGGGATCTCCCGGGGAACAGGCTGGAGGCTGCGCACCCCCTTCTCCCCGCCCAGCACGGCAAACCCCCAGGCCACCAGCGCGATCACCAGGACGAGGGCAAGCACGATGCCGCACCCGCAGCCCGCCGCCCTACGCCCTTCACCCGCCATGAGGATTCATGGTAGCGCAGCGCTCCCGCCGCTTGCCCTCGGCCCACAGGCGCTTCTGCTCGGCCGCCGGCACGACCTCCTCGGTGCCGTCGAAGAGGTACGGCGCACGCGAGCGCATCTTATGCACAAAGCTCATGGCCACGCCGTCCAGGTCAAAGTCCCCGCGCTCCTCCGCGAGCTGGGCGTGAAAGAGCACCTGCAGCAGCACGTCTCCCAGCTCCGCGCGCAGGTCCCGGCTGGTGCCGCCCCCGCGCACCTCCTGGGCGAACTCCGCCGCCTCCTCAAGCAGGTAGGGCACCAGGGTGGCGTGCGTCTGCTCCCGCTCCCACTGCCCGATCCGGCGCGCCCGGCGCATCACCTGGCGCGCCCGCCACACAGGATCGTCCAGGCTCGGCGCCGCCACGGCCTCGCAGCCCTCCGGGATCTCCTCCGGCAGCGTGGTCACCAGCGTGCCCTCCCCGAGCGGCAGCAGCTCCCCCAGCCGCCTCACCACGCCGGGCGGCACCTCCTCGGTGCCGCGCACCGGCCCCGTGCAGCGCCCCCAGGCGTCCAGGGGGATCTGGGCGGGCCAGCGGGCGTCGAGAAGCAGCGCGAGCACTACTGCTCGTCGGGGGTATCGGCCTGAGACTGGCCGCCGATCTTGTCGTCGATGGCGTTGCGCACCTTGTCCACCTGATCGGCCTTGTCCTCGCCCAGCTTGTTCTTGGCCAGGTCCGCGGCCTTGTCCAGCACCTGATCGGTCTGCTGCTCGGCCTTATCGGACTTCAGGAACTCCCCGGCCTTCTGCTTTGCCTCGTCAAGAAAACCCATTGCTTTCATCCTTTCGCTGTTCTTATGCAACTAGCGCCCTCCCACGGTACGGGATATTCGGCGGGCGGGTTTATCTCCATTGCCCAATCCGATAAATTGGTTGGGTGACTGTAGGAATCTCCCAGGAAGAAAGCACCCCCTCCGTCCCCATGTGGACGCTCGTGGCGCTCATCATCGGCTCCACGGTGGGCGCCGGGATCTTCTCCCTGCCCCAGAATATCGCCTCCGTGACCGCGCCCGGCGCCATGCTCATGAGCTGGGCCATCGCCGGGGTGGGCATGCTGTCCGTGGCCTTCGTCTTTCACATCCTGGCCCGCCGCAAGCCGCACCTCAACTCCGGGGTGTACGCCTACGCGCGGGCCGGGCTGGGGGACTTCATCGGCTTTGCCTCCGGGTGGGGCTACTGGCTGGGGTCCGTCATCGCGCAGGTGGGATACGCCACGCTGTTCTTTACCACCCTGGGCCACTACGTGCCGATCTTCTCCGAGCAGCACCGGCTCGCCACCGCCCTGGAGGTCTCCGCGCTGACGTGGATCATCTTCTCCATCCTGGCGCGTGGCGTGCAGCAGGCCGCCCTGCTCAACACCGTCACCACGGTGGCCAAGCTGCTGCCCATCTTCTCCTTCATCGTGCTCACCGCCTTCCTCGGCTTTAGCTGGGACCGCTTCACCCTGGACTTCTGGGGCGCGGCCAGCGGCGCCAGCGTGTTCGAGCAGATACAGGGCACCATGCTGTTTACCGTGTGGGTGTTCATCGGCATCGAGGGGGCCTCGGTGTACTCCCGGCAGTCCCGCTCCCGGCGCGACATCGGACGCGCCACCGTGATCGGCTTCCTCTCCGTGCTGGCCCTCCTGGTCAGCGTGTCCGCCCTCTCCTTCGGCGTGCTCACCCAAGCGGAGCTGGCGGCGCTGCCGGATAACTCGATGGCCTCCGTGCTCGAGGTCGTGGTGGGCCCCTGGGGCGCGGGGCTCGTCTCGGCGGGCCTGTGCCTCTCCGTGCTGGGGGCCTACGTCTCCTGGCAGATGCTCTGCGCCGAGCCCCTCATGCTCATGGCGGCCGACGGCCTCCTGCCCCGCAGGGTGGGCGCCACCAACGGCTCCGGCGCGCCCTGGATGGCGCAGCTCGTGTCCACCGCCGTGATCCAGATGTTCGTGGTGGTGTTCTTCCTCAACGAGACCACCTACGTCTCCATGGTGCAACTCGCCACCGTGCTCTACCTGCTGCCCTACCTCTTCTCCGCGCTCTACCTGGTGCTGCTGGCCGCCCGGGGGCGCGGGCTGACGCACCCGCGCGCGGGCATCGCCTTTAACGACGCCGGCCCCGCCATGAGCGCGCGCGATAACCAGCGCCACCTGCTGGTGGGCGGGGTTGCCCTGGTGTACTCCCTGTGGCTGTTCTACGCCGCCGACCCCACCTACGTGCTCTTCGGCGCGCTGGCGCTGCTGCCCGGCCTGGTGCCCTACGCGGTCACCCGGCTGCGCAGGCGCGAGCCGCTGTTTAGCCCCTTCGAGTGGGCCGTGGTGGCGGTGGTGGTGCTGGCCTCCGCCGTGGCGGCCTGGGGCCTGGGCACGGGCGCGCTGAGCCTGTAGGGCATTTTGTTCCACTCCCAACCACACAAAAATTAAGACCTGTACCAAAAACTCTTTGGTGCAGGTCTTCGCATATCAAAACCGAAAAAACAAGGAAACATAACCATTGTACAATATACACAGCATACTGGCAGCAAGCGGGAAGAATTTATGCTTCTTTTTCAAAAAATTTAAACAACCCTTGCCAAACCGCAAAGACTTGCCTAGGATCGAAATCACACCACCCCATACCCGTAACGGAGTTCATCTTGAAGAGATTTCACACACCTTCCCTAATGACAGCAATCGTAACGACAGTCGCAACAAGCTTTTCCCTTGCACCAGCAGCCAGCGCGGTAGACAATACGTGGTTTGAGGGAATCGTAAAGCCGGGAGAAACAAAAACGGAAGGTGCACCATCGACAGGTTTCCTGCGAAACTCCAGCAGTGCCGATAGCGGCCTTCATGGAAATCCTTTTGTCCGAATGACATGCAGGCTCGGAAACTACACCGCCGTCGGCGGCGATAGCTGTGAAGTGCGTGGTGATGAACTCAATAATGAACCCGCCTCATTCACCTATAAACACATGGAAGTAAACATGGGTGGAGCGGGACAGGAAGCCCCCGCAAAAGCCTGGATTGGTGGTATACTGGACGGAGGTATGACTCTCTTCGCCCAAAATGTACTGGATTACGATCCAGAGTCCCAACGCTGGGAAAATGGAAATCGTCGAGCATACATCAACAAGATTTCCAATGAGATGATTGAGCTTGCCATCACAGATGGCATAGTCACAGCCTCCACCAAAACAGATATATCCACCTACCAGGAGAAGGGCATTCGCAGCGTTCTTGACGATGGAAAAGAACGAACCAGCCTCTTGATATTCCCAGAAGATCAAGAAGTTTTCGAAAACTCTAGCATCGAAAACGCAGAAGTAAAGGATAATGTTGTTAGCCGAAAGGGGAACGAATCAAGAGTCCAAAATATTTCCATAAAAAATGGGGAGAATAAGCTTGAGGTAATGCTCCTATGAACAGAATAGTAAAAATTTCTACCCTAGTATTCTTAACCTCACTTTCCCCTCTCCTTTCCTCATGTTCCACAGACTCGAAGGATGACCAAGCATTACTTGCAGCCACAGAAAAGGCCGCTAGCGAAAGAGGGATTGATTCCGGAAATGTGATACTCACTCTCGCCAATATATATGGTGATGAATGGAAAGAATACGTTGCACTTTGTTCCGATGCACCACGAAATCAGGTAGCAGAAGCACTCAGTGTAAAAGAAAGTGATTTGCCAGAGCTACAGCAGGATGATAATGCCCTACTGCGCCTCGACGGCACAAAAGTCGCTGCCGAGGTCCACCCCAAGGAAAACTTCCTCCTCTGTAGCGGGATTAATGCGCCAGCATATCGCATCACAAGTGAAACTGTCTCCATCTCAGACGGAAGACAGCTTCCCCCCCCCCTAACTCTCTTTGGTGGCTTAGTAGCTCCAATACGGAGCCACTCCTCTAGCCAAGTTAGCCCTCGTGGGTGACCTTGCCGCGCAGCACCGTGGCGGCCACCTTGGTGTGGAACTCCATCCCGGCAAAGGGGGTGTTCTCCGCCTTGGAGGCCAGCTCGCGCGGCTCCACCGTCCAGGGCCGATCCTCCGCCACCACGGCGAGGTTCGCGGGCTCGCCCACCGCCAGGGGGCGGCCGTGCCCGGGCAGCTTGGTGATCTGCGCGGGCCGCTCGCTCATCACCTTGGCCACCCAGCGCCAGTCCGCCAGGCCCTCGCGCACGAAGATCTCCGCGATGATCGCCAGGGAGGTCTCCAGGCCCAGCATGCCGGGCAGCGCGTGGTCGAACTCGCAGCACTTGTTCACCGCCGCGTGGGGGGCATGGTCGGTGGCCACGCAGTCCAGCACGCCGTCGAGGAGCGCCTGGCGCAGGGCCGTCACGTCGGAGTCCTCGCGCAGCGGCGGGTTGACCTTGTTCACCGCGTCGTAGGTTTCCAGGCGGGCGTCGGTGAGCAGCAGGTGGTGGGGGGTGACCTCGGCGGAGACCTCGATGCCCTGCTCCTTGGCCCACTTCAGCAGGCTCACGGTACCCGCGGTGGAGGCGTGACAGATGTGCACGCGGCCGCCGTAGTCGCGGCTAAGCAGCAGATCGCGGGCCACGATGGACTCCTCGGCGGCGCGCGGCCAGCCGCGCAGCCCCAGGCGGGCGGCGGTGGGGCCCTCGTGGGCCACGGCGGCCTCGGTGAGCACCGGGTCCTCGCAGTGCTGGGCCAGCAGCACGTCGTGCGCCTTGGAATACTCCACGGCGCGGCGCATGAGGGCGGAGTTATCCACGCAGGTGCCGTCGTCGGAGAACACGCGCACGCGGGCCTGGGATTGCGCCATCAAGCCCAGCTCCGCGAGCTGCGTGCCCTCGCGGTTCTTGGTGATGGCCCCCACCGGGTGCACGTCGCACAGCCCGGCCTCCTGGCCCTTGGCCCACACGGCGTCGGCCAGCACGGGCTGGTCGATCACGGGGGTGGTGTTGGCCATCGTGAACACGGCGGTAAAGCCGCCGCGCGCGGCGGCCCGGGAGCCGGTGGCGATGGTCTCGGCGCCCTCGCGGCCGGGCTCGCGGAAGTGCACGTGCATGTCCACCAGGCCCGGCAGCAGCACGCCGCCGCGGCCCTCCACCACGCGGTTCGCGGCGGCGTCGCCCGCGTCCAGGGAGGCGATCACGCCGTCGGTGACCAGGACGTTCACCGGCTCGCCCTCGCCGTAGGGGCGCACCTCGCGGATGAGCAGGCTGCCCGGCTCGGGGGCGCCCAGCGGGCCGGTCTGGGGGTAATCGGTTGCCATGATTGTTGTTGTCTCCTCTTGTGAGTTATTCGCCCAGGACGGTGGCAAAGAGCACGGCCATGCGCACGTGCACGCCGTTGGTCACCTGGTTGAGCACCACGGTCTGATCGGAATCCGCCACGTCGTAGCCGATCTCCATGCCGCGCAGCATGGGGCCCGGGTGCATCAACAGCGCCCCCTTGGGCATCTTTGCCAGGCGGCGCGCGTCGAGCCCGTAGCGCGCGGCGTACTCCCGCGCCGAGGGGAAGAACCCGCCGCGCATGCGCTCCTGCTGCACGCGCAGCATCATCACGGCGTCCGCGTCGGTGATCTCGGCGTCGAGATCGTAGGAGGTCTCCACCGGCCAGGTCTCCACGCCAAAGGGCATGAGCGTGGGCGGAGCCACCAGCACCACCTGGGCCCCGACCTTGGTGAGCAGCTCCACGTTGGAGCGCACCACGCGCGAGTGCAGGCAATCGCCCGCGATCACCACCTTGCGGTCCTTGAAGGAACCGAGGCGCTGGCGCATGGTCACGGCATCGAGCAGCGCCTGGGTGGGGTGGGCGTGCTGGCCGTCCCCGGCGTTAATCACGCACGGGCCGTCCCCGCCGGGGGCCACCCACTGCGCGAGCTGCGCGGGCGCGCCGGAGCAGGGGTGGCGCATGATGATGGCGTCCGCGCCGAGCGCCTTGAGGGTCAGGCCGGTATCGCGCAGGGACTCGCCCTTTTGCACCGAGGAGGTGGAGGCGGAGATGTTCACCGTGTCCGCGCTGAGCCACTTGGCGGCCAGCTCGAAGGAGGAACGGGTGCGGGTGGAGTTCTCGTAGAAGAGGGTAAAAACGGTCTTGCCGCGCAGGGTGGGGAGCTTTTTTACCTCGCGCTCGGAGAGGAGCCTTTGAAAGTTATCGGCCTCGTCCAACAGGGAGGTGATCTCCTCCGCGCTGAGGTCCGCGATGCTCAACAGGTGCTTCATTTACTCGGCCTTCTCCTCGCGGGTATCGGGGCTGGTCTCGGGGCCTTCCGGGCGGCGCAGCAGCACGGCGTCGCGGCCGTCCACCTCGTCGAGCAGGACGTCGATGTCCTCGCTGAGCGCGGTGGGCACGCTCTTGCCCACGAAGTCCGCCCGGATGGGCAGCCTGCGGTGCCCGCGATCCACCAGCACCGCCAGCCGCACGGCCTCCGGGCGGCCGAGATCGCGCAGGGCGTCGAGCGCCGCGCGCACGGAGCGGCCGAAGAACAGCACGTCGTCCACGAGCACCACCGTGGCGCCGTCGAGCCCCTCGGCGGGGACGTCGGTGCGCTGCAGGGTCCGGTGCGGGCCGGTGGCGAGGTCATCGCGGTAGAGGGTGATGTCCACCGACCCCACGGCCACCTTCTCCCCCGAGAACTTCTCGATGCACTGGGCCAGGCGCCGCGCCAGCGGCACCCCCCGCGTGGGAATGCCGAGCAGCACCACCCGTTCGCCCTCCGCCGACCCCAGCGCCGTCTTTTCAATGATCTGGTGCGCGATGCGCGCCACGGTGCGCTTGATATCCGCTGCGCTCAGCAGCTCTACCTCGTGTCCGTGCGTGCTCATCGTGACCTCCTTCCCCGCCTCTCTGTGCGGCTACTTAAAGGATGCCTTTATGCGTGAAGCGCAAGAAAACCACGGCCCTTCTCGCTCCACCTCACGCTAGCACAGCGCGCCCCGCGCAACCGGGCGCATGGCGCATCTCTCATCGCCGCCACGGGTACGCTGAGCCCCCTCCCCTCACGCCCGCGCGGCCGCGCACCCAACGTGCGCCCGGCGGCCGCCTAGGACAGGGTGGCGTACATGATCGCCTTGATGGCGTGCATGCGGTTCTCGGCCTCATCGAACACTCGGGAGCGTTCCCCCTCGAACACCTGCTCGGTGACCTCCATCTCCTCGATCCCGTACTGCTCGGCGATCTCCGCGCCCACGGTGGTGGCGGTGTCGTGAAAGGCCGGCAGGCAGTGCATGAAGATGGCGTCCTTGTCCGCCCTCCCCATCAGCTCGGCGGTCACGCGGTAGGGCTCCAGCGCGGCGATGCGCTCGCGCCACAGCTCCTCGGACTCCTCGCCCATGGAGACCCAGATGTCCGTGTACACCACGTGCGCCCCGGCCACCGCCTCCCGGGGATCCTCGGTGAGCGTGACGCTGCCGCCGCTGCCCCGGGCCAGCTCGCGGCAGGTGCGCACGAGATCGTCCTCCGGCATCTGGGCGCTGGGGCCGCAGGCCACAAAGTGCAGGCCCAGCTTGGCGCAGACCACCATGAGGGAGTTGGCCACGTTGTTGTGGGCGTCCCCCATGAACACCAGTTTGAGGCCCGCAACGCCCTGGGGAAAGTTCTCCTCCACCGTGAGCATGTCCGCGATCATCTGCGTGGGGTGGAACTGCGTGGTCAGCCCGTTCCACACGGGCACCCCGGCGTACCGGGCCAGCTCCTCGACGATCTCCTGACCGTATCCCCGGTACTCGATGCCGTCGTACATCCGCCCCAGCACCCGGGCGGTATCCCTGATGGACTCCTTCTTGCCCATCTGCGAGTTGTTCGGGTCCAGGTAGGTCACCCCCATACCCAGGTCCCTGCCGCCCACCTCGAAGGAGCACCGGGTGCGCGTGGAGGTCTTTTCAAAGAGCAAGACGATGTTCTTGCCCTCGAGGTACCTGTGCGGGGTCCCGGCGCGCTTGAGCCGCTTGAACTCCCTGGATAGATCGATGAGGTAGCGGATCTCCTCCGGGGTGTAATCCAGCAGGGTGAGAAAGTGCCGCCCGCTGAGGTTGATGGTCATGGTGTCCCCTTTCTAAGGGATGTCTTATAGAGAAAAGTTGTACCCGCACTCGGCGCCTTGCGGGGCCGAGGAGCGCCCGAGTAGCGCACGCGCGCCCGGTTCCTTCCCTCGACCCGACTCGGCACCCATGGTTCTCACCTTTCTTTCACCCTCTTTCCCCGCGCGGGAAAGAGATACAGAATAATCTAGGCCACAGCGGACCCAAAAGGGCGCATTTGCGTTTTTCTCCGGGGAACACCGCCGCACCCTGGGGGAGGCACCCCGCAGATGCCCCCCGGCGCGGGCCCGCGCCGCCTACTCCCCCACCGAGATCACAGAGTTCCCTGTGTTCCCTGTGTTCCCTGAGTCCGCCGAGGCACCGGCCCCGCCGGCGGCCTCCTCCCGCCCGCGCACGTCCAGCGGAGGGACGTCGAACAGCGAGGTCAGCGCGTTGGCCGCCCACTGCAGCAGCTCCTCGTCGCGCAACTGCGGGTCTGTGACCTTCGGCCCCGCCTTGGGGAAGGGAAGCTGCACCGCCTTGGCCGCCGCCCGGTAGGTGGCCCCCGGATACAGCCGCCGAAGGCGCACCTGCTTGGAATCCGGCAGCTCCACCGGGTGCAACTTGATCCGGGTGCCCTGCACGCCCACGTCCGCGATGCCCGCCGCGCGGGCCTGCCTGCGCAGCCGCGCCACCGCCAGCAGCCGGAGGACCTCGCGCGGTAGCTCGCCAAAGCGGTCCCGCATCTCCCCGACGATCGCGCGCAGGTCCTCCTCCGAGCCCGACGCCGCGATCTTGCGGTACGCCTCCAGGCGCAGCCGCTCCGCGTTGATGTAGGTGTCCGGTATGTGGGCGTCCACCGGCAGGTCGATGCGGATCTCCTTGGGCCCCTGGTCCGTGGCGTCCAGGGGCTGCCCGGTGGCCAGCGCCCGGTACGTCTCCACGGCCTCCCCCACCAGGCGCATGTAGAGGTCAAAGCCCACCCCGGCGATGTGCCCGGACTGCTCCGAGCCCAGCACGTTGCCCGCGCCGCGCATCTCCAGATCCTTCATGGCCACCGCCATGCCCGCTCCGAGGTCGTTGTTCTGCGCGATCGTGGAGAGGCGATCGTAGGAGGTCTCCGTGAGCGTGGCCCCGCGCGGGTAGAGGAAGTAGGCGTAGCCGCGCTCCCGGGAGCGGCCCACCCGGCCTCGGAGCTGGTGGAGCTGGGACAGCCCCATGTGGTGCGCGTTCTCCACGATGAGGGTGTTGGCGTTGGCGATATCCAGGCCCGTCTCCACGATGGTGGTGCACACCAGGACGTCATACTCACGGTCCCAGAAGCCCTGCACCGTGCGCTCCAGCAGCTCCTCGCTCATCTGCCCATGCGCCACCACGATGCGCGCCTCCGGCACCAGCTCGCGCAGCTCGCGGGCCTTCGTCTCGATGTCGCGCACCTTGTTGTGGATGAAAAACACCTGGCCGTCGCGCAACAACTCGCGCCGGATCGCCGCCGCCACCTGCTGGCTCTCCTCCGCTCCCACATAGGTGAGCACCGGGTGGCGATCCTCCGGTGGGGTCAGGATGGTGGACATCTCCCTGATCCCGGACATGGACATCTCCAGGGTGCGCGGGATCGGGGTGGCGGACATGGTGAGCACGTCCACGTGGCTGCGCAGCGCCTTGATGTGCTCCTTGTGCTCCACGCCAAAGCGTTGCTCCTCGTCCACCACGATGAGCCCGAGGTTCTTCCACCGCACGCCCGTCTGGAGCAGGCGGTGGGTGCCCACCACCACGTCCACCGTGCCGTCGGCCAGCCCGGCGAGGATCTCCCGGGCCTCCGCCGGGGAGGTAAAGCGCGACAACCCCCGGATGGTCACCGCGAAGCCCTCCATGCGCTCCTCGAAGGTCTTGAGGTGCTGCTGCGCCAGCAGCGTGGTGGGCACCAGCACCGCCACCTGGCGGCCGTCCTGCACCGCCTTGAACGCCGCGCGCACCGCCACCTCGGTCTTGCCGTAGCCCACGTCGCCCACCACCACGCGATCCATCGGGGTGGCCCGCTCCATGTCCTCCTTGACGGCCTCGATGGCCGCCATCTGATCCTCCGTCTCCACGTACGGGAAGTTGTCCTCCATCTCCCGCTGCCACGGCGAATCCGGGGCGAAGGCGTGCCCCGGCGCGGACTGCCGCTTGGCGTACAGCTCCACCAGCTCGCTGGCGATCTCGCGCACCGCCGCCCGCGCCTTCTTCTTGGTGTTCTTCCAGTCCGATCCCCCCATCTTGGACAGGGTGGGGGCCTCCCCGCCGGTGTACTTGCTCAGCAGGTCCAGCGAGTCCATGGGCACCCAGAGCTGATCCGCGGGCTGGCCGCGCTTGGAGGCCGCGTACTCCAGCACGATGTACTCGCGCCGCGAGGTCTCGTCGCCCGCCCGGATCGCGCGCTCCGCCATCTTGATGAAGCGCCCGATGCCGTGCGTCTCATGCACCACGTAATCGCCCGCCTTGAGCGCCAGCGGGTCCACGCGGTTGCGACGCCGCGCCGGGCGCCGCTTGGCCCCGGCGATGTCCCCCACCCGGTTGCCGGTCAGGTCCGTCTCCGTGAGCACCACGGCCCCGGAGAACACCAGGCCCGCGTGGCTCAGGGCCTGATAGAGGGTCACCTCGCCCGCGCGCGGCTCCCACGCCGGGGTGGCCACGTGCGCGCGGATGCCCTGCTCCGCGAAGCGCTCCGTCATCCTCTTGATGGCCCCCTGGGTGGGGGTGATGTACGCCGCGCGGCCCCCACCGGTGGTGTGCGCCCGCAGCAGCGCCATCATCTCCTCGATCTTGGCGAGGTCCCCGCGCGGGGCGGGCACCGCCTCGAACTCCAGCGGCAGCGTCTCCTCCTCCGGGCCCTCCAGCATCCCC
Source organism: Corynebacterium mastitidis DSM 44356 (assembly GCF_000375365.1). Lineage (GTDB taxonomy): Bacteria > Actinomycetota > Actinomycetes > Mycobacteriales > Mycobacteriaceae > Corynebacterium > Corynebacterium mastitidis. Next base: position 83,971 of record NZ_AQXB01000007.1, read on the forward strand.
GGCGGAGAGAACGTCCACCACGGCACCTCGGACCCCTCGGCGCTCACCCGCAGCGAGTCGAAGGATCGGTAGGAACTGGCGCTTAAGTCCAGGCCCTCGGCGGAAATGGGGGCCGCGCCCTGCGCGCCCATCGCCGCGGCCTCCCAACCCGCCTCCAGGAACTCCCGGTCGGTGGCCTCCAGGTCCGCGATGCGCCTGCGGATCTTCTCCGGCCCCACCAGCACCATGTGCGTTCCCGGGGCCGCAAGCTCCGGCAGGGTGGCCAGGGGGGCGTCGCTGAGCACGGAGAGCAGCGCCTCCATGCCGTCGGCGGGCTGGCCCGCGGCGATCTTGCTCAGCAGCTCCACCAGGGTCGGGTTGCCCGGGTAGCGCCGCGCCAGCTCCTCGGCGCGGGCCGCCACCTCCGGGGTGATCGGCAGCTCGCGGGCCGGGTACAGCTCCACCTCCGGCACCGTGGCGTCCGGCAGGGCGCGCTGATCCGCCACGGAAAAGTGCCGGATCTCCGTGATCTCATCGCCCCACAGCTCCACGCGCACCGGGTAATCCGCGGTGGTGGGAAAGACGTCGAGGATCCCGCCGCGCACCGCGAACTGGCCGCGCTTGGCCACCATGTCCACGTGCTCGTAGGCCCGGAACACCAGGTGCTCGGTGAGCGCGCTCAGGGGGTAGTCCTGCCCCTCGCGCACCACGACGGGCTCGCGGCCCTCCACCCGCGTGAGGATCGGCTGGCTCAGCGCCCGGGCCGCCGCCACGACCACCCGGTAGCGCGAAAGATTGCGCAGCACCCGCGCGCGCCGCCCCACGATGTCCACGCCGGGGCTGAGCCGCTCGTGCGGCAGCGTCTCCCACGAGGGGAACAGGGCCACCTTCTCCCCCAGCATGGCCCGCAGCTCCGCGCTGAGGTCCTCGGCCTCCCTGCCCGTGGCGGTGACCACGATGACCGGCGCGGCGGACGAGAGCGCCGCCACCGCCCAGGGGCGCACCTGATCCAGCCCCGTGAGGTGCAGCTCCGGGGCGCCCGCGTGGGTGAGCATTCCCGTCAGCTTGGGGTCCTGGCTTACCACCTTGAGCAGGCCCGCCAACGCGGGGGCCTGCGCGGTCTCCTCTGCCACCTGCTTTGTTCCTTCTTCCTTCACGTCGGTTCCTCCCCGCGTCCTCACGGGCGCGCGTGCGGCGCTTTTTTCGGTGCTCGTCGCGCGGCCGAACGCGCGCTCGGACCCCACTTACCCTACGCGGGCGGCGGTTGCATGCGGGAGCGCCCCATGCGCTACAGTGTATTAACGCGCTGGGGCTCATCGCCCGGGCGCGGTTCCCCATGGTGTAATCGGCAACACTACGGTTTTTGGTACCGTCATTCTAGGTTCGAGTCCTGGTGGGGAAGCGGATCGGGGAATCATCGCCAAGGAATACGCGGCAAATGAGCAGGTCGCCCGCTATGCGGCGTGCAGCGCAGTGTTGAGGCATGGCCGCCGCAGAGGCCCGCGCGGGATTGTTGCGGGATCGCCCCTCCGCCGTGCGCGGCCAGCAATATCCAAAAGTACCGACTTCCCGGCAAACCCTTGACACCCCATTCTGGCGATACTTATTCTCGGGCTCTACATTTCCTTTCGTGTTATTCCCCCCCCCACTAGGAGCCACACCATGCGTGCACAGCGTTTCCTTGCCACCGCGGGCGCGGCGGCCCTCCTCACCGCAGGCGCGGTCGTCCCCGCCCACGCCGAGGACGGCGCCGAGAACGCCACCCAGCCCGCCGCCGAGCAGTCCTCCTCCTCGGCGGACGCCGCCAACACCGAGGCCCCCTCGCAGGACCCCCAGGAGGCCCTCTCCCCCGTGGAGCAGGCGGAGTTTGACCTGCGCAAGCAGGAGCTCTCCACCGAGCAGGCGAAGCTCTCCATCGATTCCGTCAAGAGCGTGCTGAAGATCGCCCTGTTCTTCAGCGGCGTGGGCATCCCCCTCGCCCTGGCCCTCTAAGCACCCAACGGTCACCAGAACGAACAGGAGCCACACCATGCGTGCACAGCGTTTCCTTGCCACCGCGGGCGCGGCGGCCCTCCTCACCGCAGGCGCGGTCGTCCCCGCCCACGCCGAGGACGGCGCCGAGGGGTCCGGGGCGCCCAGCGAGGGCTCCTCCCTCCCGGTGGATACCAGCGAGTACGACGAGCTGGACGTCACCCCGGAGCAGAGGGAAGAACTGGTCAAGAGGAAGCAGGAGCTTTCCACCGAGCAGGCCGAGGTCACGTTCGACGTCGCCAAGTCGATCGCGCAGATCGCCCTGTTCTTCAGCGGCGTGGGCATCCCCGCCATGCCGCTGCTCTCGGCTCTCTAGGACGGGGCCACATCGGAGACCTCGCGAACGAGGCGGCCCCGCCGGGCGCGACGGCGGGGCCGCCTTTCCTTATCCCCCCGCCGTGGGGCCTTAGCCGTGAGGCGGGATCTTCTCCCAGGACTCCACCCCACCCGGGGTGGCATAGAACAGCTCGTGCAGCGGCGCGGCGTCGCCGGGGGTGGCTCCCTCCTCGATCACGGCAGCCCACCGGGGATCGCGCCGCGTCACCTTATCGAGCAGGAGATCGCGCTCGTAGGCCACCTGACCGCGCCGCACGGGTAGGCGGACATCAAGCGGGGCGTCCGCGGGGCGGCACACCAGGTCCCGGTTGAAGCGATAGCCGCGCCGGTCCGCCTCGTCGGCCAGCCCGTGCAGGTAGAAGCAGACCGCACCCACGGGGTCGGGGCAGGAGCGGAACCTGTCCAACTGCGGGTGGTTCCGGTATCCCCTGGTCAGACCGCGAAGAACCTTCTGCGCCAGCAGCGTCTCCCGCCAACAGGCCACCAGGCCCTTGCCATCCACAAGGCTCGGGTGCAGCGACCATATCCTCACGCGCGGCCCCCTAGCCCAGCTCGTGCGCCAGGGCGGCGTGGATCGTGTCGTGGCAAAAGACAAAGCCGCAGCGGCGCAGGGCGCGGTGGTCCACGCGCTGGCTGGCAAGGGCCAGCTCCCGCGCGCCCTGCTCGCCCAGGAGAAGCGCCGGGGCAAGCCTCGGGACCGGGAGGATCGTGGGCCGGTGCAGCACCCGCCCCAGGGCCCTGGTGAAGTCCTTGTTGGTGATCTTCTCCGGGCCAACCGCGTTGACGGGGCCACGCAGATCCTCGTTGCGCACGGCCACGGCGTAGATGCGTACGAGGTCGTCGCCGCCCACCCAGGGGAACCACTGCCCGCCCCCGGCCAGCGGGCCGTTGAGCCCGAGCCTGGTGAGCGTGCCCAGGATCTTCAGCAGCCCCCCGGTGCGATCCAGCACGAGGCCCGTGCGGACGTTGACCACGCGCACCCCGCCGTCCCGGGCGGGCTGGCACGCGGCCTCCCACTCGGCGCAGACGTCGGCCAGGAAGCCGCCCCCGCGCCCCGATTCCTCGTCCACGAGGCCGTCGCGGGCGTAGCCGTAGAAGCCCACGGCGGACGCGCAGACCATGGTGGTAACGGACTCGGTGCGGGCCGCGACCTCCGCGAGGCGGCGGGTGGGCCCCACCCGCGATTGGCGGATGGCCTCTTTGTGCTCGGCGCTAAAGCGGCCAAAGATCGGCTCGCCCGCCAGGTGAATGAGCGCGTCCACGCCCCGCAGTATCGAGGGGTCGGGGTCCTCGGGGTTCCACAGGCGGGACTGCACCGAGGGGTCCGTGCGCACCAGCGGGATCACCGTGTGCCCCTGCCACCGGAGGTACCTGGTGAGCTTGCTGCCCACCAGGCCCAAGCTGCCGGTTATCGCAACAACGGGAAGGTTATTCTTCGAGGTATTCATGAGACCACGGTTCCTTCACGAGATATATCGCCGGAAATGCGAGACCTTTCCCCTTCACGGGCGGCCACACAATGCCGCATACATTCTACCAAGAAAATAACCCGCACCCGAAAAATAAAACCCGTCCCATTTAATACCAAATCTCCACCGCGGGGAGAATCACAGAGAGAAAGAGGACGCCCCTCGACGCCCCCGGCAGGCCTAGCCGAGCAGCGCCCTGATCTCGTTGATCGGCGTGTAATAGGAGCGGTTCTTTGCGTTACCTCCCGCGAGCACGCCCACGAGGTTGTCCTGGGCATCCACGAGGGCCCCGCCCGAGTTCCCGCCAAAGGTCTGAATATCGGCGGAGATGATGAAGGAGTAGAATTTCCCATCGTTCTTAATGGAATACCACTTGGGATTCGGGTCCACGATCGCGCCCCGGCCACGGTTGCCCGGCGCCTTGATCTGCACGGGATCGCCGCTCTTGAGCCTCGCGGAGTCCCCCGCGCCCACGTGCCCCTTGACGGTCACACCGGGGGCGAGGTCGATCTTGGCCACGTCGAGCTGCTTACCCCGCGGCAGATCGGTACCCAGGGCGGACACCCTGCCGATCACCCCGGCACCGGCCCGAGAGGTGATCTTGTCCCCCACCTTTCCGCCCTCCAGGCAGTGCATGGCGGTATAGGCCGTGGTGGCGCTCACGATGCTTAAGGCGCAGGGGGCGTTATTCGGCCCCCGGATCGCCTCGCCCTGCTGAATGGCGGGCGCGGCCTGCGCCGGGGCCACCGCCGTCGTCACCGGCGCGAGCGCCAGCAGGGACGCCGCCAGCGCCGCCGTGCGCGCGCCCCGCGCGCGCCGAAGAACTAAGCCCACTCCCATTGGTTTTCCGTCCTCACGTTTGATGAACCGACCTTGACGTACAGCGCAGGTTACACCCGCGCGCCTCGCGCCACAATAGATGTTCCACCCACCCCGCCGAGGGCCAAGGGGGGGGTACGCGCACCCCGGGAGCGGAAACTCACAGCAAAAAATCAGGAACCCGCCCCCGCCGCTACGTGATGTATCCCATTCTCACCCCGCCTCATCTCCTCACCAACACCCGGGGCCTCCCCGCTACCCGGCGCGGGCCCCGAGAGCTGGGCACCGCACCACCATCGGAGCCACCGGCCAACACCCGCCCGCCCCCTCGTTATCCGATCGGATACCCCGCCGCCCGGCGCACCGCCCTGGGGGAATCCCCAGCCTCCACGCTATGTTCGCCTTGCCGAACATATATGTCCATGCGGGGGTGGCGCGACGTTGCGGCGGGATGTACGGCCCCGCCCATCGGTGGAATAGTGCAGCAGTACATCTTTTCCCCTCTACACGTAAAGACGTTCCCTTCATGCCCTCCTACCCCCTGGCGGATCATCTTCACTTCGTCCGCTCCCGCTCCCCCTATTACCGGCGGCTCTACCGGCACCTGCCCCCGCGCGTCACGCTCGGCGACCTCCCCGTGATCGACCCCGCCTCCTTCTGGCGGGCCAACAGCCCGGGGAGCAACGCCGTGCTCACCGAGCCGCCGTCCGACGCCCTGGTGCTGCGCAGCGGCGGCACCACCGGCGCGCCCAAGTTCTCCTGGTGGAGCGCGGCGGAGTGGCGGGAGTTCTGCGGCGCCTTCGGCGCGGGGATCGCAGAGACCGGCCTAAAACCGGGGGCGCGGGTGGCCAACCTCTTCTACGCGGGGGATCTCTACGCTAGCTTCACGTTCGTGCTGGATTCCCTGGCCGCCTGCCCGCTGGCCACCACCCGCTTCCCGCTCGGCGGGGGCCTCAGCCCGCGAGACGCCGCTCGGGCGCTCGACGAGCTGCGCATCACCGCCATCGCCGCGCTGCCCACCACCGTGATCGGCATCGCGGAGCACCTGGTGGCCCAGGGCCGCTGCCTGCCCCGGGTGGAGCACATCCTGATGGGCGGCGAGCTGCTCTTTGGCGATCAGCGCCCCATCCTGCGCGCGGCCTTCCCCCAGGCACGCCTGGGGTCCGTGGGTTACGCCAGCGTGGACGCCGGGCTGCTGGGCCGCCCCGTGGGCGGGGAGGACCTGCGGGTGCACCGCACCTGGGCGCCGTACACCGTCACGGAGATCCTGGACGAGGAGACCCACGCCCCCATCACCGAGGCCGGGGTGCCCGGCGCGCTGGTGGTCACGGACCTGCGACGCCGCCTCATGCCCATCGTGCGCTACCCCGCCGGGGATCGGGCGCAGTGGGTGGACCCGCAGGCCGGGACCTTCCGGCTGCTGGGGCGCACCGGGGACGGGCTACGCATCGCGCACATCACCATGTACACCGAGGACGTGCACGCCGTGGTGGAGCGCCAGGACGCCGACCATCGGATCACCGCGCTGCAGCTCGTGGCCCGCCACGAGGACGGCATGGACGGCCTGGTGCTGCGCGCCGCCGTGGCCGACCCCAAGGGCGACCGGGAGGAGCTGGGCCGCCTGGCCGACGGGATCGTTGCCGCGCTGCTGCGCGAGCGCCCCGCCTACGCCGCTGCGGTGGGCAAGCGCCATGTGCTACCGCTCGCGGTGGAGTGGGTGCGCCGCGTGGACCTCGCCACCCACCCGCGCTCGGGCAAGCTGCTGCGGGTGATCGACGTCAGGCCGCAGCGATGAGCGCCCCCGTGGTGCTGCGCAACCACCGCTTTGCCGCCGTGTGGGCGGGGCAGTTTCTCACCCAGGCCGCCGCGCGGCTCTACCAGGTGGGCATCGTGTGGTGGCTGGTGGGGCTTACCGGCGGGGCCAACCCGGGCCGCCAGGCGGGCGTGCTGCTCATGGCGGCGACCCTGCCCGCCGTGCTCCTGGTGCCGCTGTCCTCCCGGCTGATCGCCCGGTGGGACCGCCGGTGGGTGCTCGCGGGGACGGCGGGCGCGGCGGGCGCCGTGGGGCTGATCACGGCGGCATGCGCGGCGCTCTCCCCCGGCGCCGCGCTGCCCTTCGCGGCGCTGTGCCTGGTGGCCATCGCCCTGGCCTCCTGCCAGGCGGTGTTCGACCCCTGCCTGACCACCTCCATCCCGGAGCTGGTGGAGGACGAGGACATCGAGGCCGCCACCGGCTTCCAGCTCGCCACCCAGTCCGTGGCCGGGCTTGCCGGGGGCTTCCTGGGACCGCTGATCGTGGAGGGCCTCGGCGCCGCGGGGCTGCTGGCCACGTGCGCGGCCGCCTACCTCGCGGCGGCGGGGCTCGTGGGCGCGCGGCGCTTCCCCCACCCCGCCCCGCGCGGGGCCACGGGTGCCGCCGCGCCGCGCCCGTGGGGCGTGCTGCGGCGGCTGCCCACCGTGCGCACCATGCTGCTGTGCTTCACGGCAGCCAACTTCTTTACCACGGCGGTGTTCGTGCTCATGCCGCTGTTCGCGCGCACGGTGTTGCACACCACGGGAGCGGCCGTCTCGGTGTTCGAGGCCGCGCTCGGCGCCGGAACGATCCTGGGTGCCGCTGTGGGGCCCCGGCTGCCGCTGCGGCTGCCCACGGTGGGCGGGGCGGGCCTGGGGCTCACCGCCGCCGGGCTGGCCCTGCCGGGCCTGATCCCGCACGCCGCCGTCACCGCCGCCGGGCTGGTGCTGGCGGGGGCGTGCATCGGCACCATCGGGGTACGCTTTGTCTCCCTGTTCCAGCGCGCCGTGCCCGCCGGGGACAAGCCCGCGTTCTTCACCGTCATGCAGGCCCTCATCAGCGCCACCCTGCCGGTGTCCTCCCTCGTCTTTGGGGCGCTGGGGGACGCGGTGAGCGTGCGCGCGCTGTTCCTGCTTCAGGGGATCGGCCTTATCCCCGTGGCGCTGCTGGCGTGGCGGGCGGCCTCCCGGATGAGCCTCACCGCAGAAAGGCCCGCGCCATGATCCCCAGGTCAAGCGACGCCCTCGCGCTGGTGCGCCTCTACCGGGACGTCTACGGCGGGACCTACCCCCTGGCGCTGGGCAGGGACGAGGCGGAGGTGCGCCGCCTGCTCGCCCTGCCCACCACCCACTGGCGGGTGGTGCGCGGCCCGCAGGGCACGCCGGTGGCCTCCGCGATGGTGGTGGAGGACCCCCTGCTGGGGGTGGGGGTCTTGGCCGGGATCGCCGTCCACCCCGATCACGCGGGCCACGGCCTGGCGCACCTGGTGTCCCAGGCCGCCTGCGCCTCCGCCTTTGGCAACCGCGCCTTCCCCTCCGCCTACGCCACCGTGCGCCTGTGCTCCCCGCAGGCCCAGCGGGTGGTCCTGGACCAGGGCTTTCGCCCCGTGGGCGTGCTGCCCCGCGCGGCGCGGCTGGCCCGGCGCGAGACCCTGGGCCTGTTCGTGCGCCACGCCCCCGGCGCCTGGGAGGCGCGCCGCGCCCCGGGCAGCCTGCCCCTGCGGCTGCTTCCGCTCTACTCCCGCGCCCTGGCCGCCCTGGGCCGGGAGGGGCGGCTCGTCCCCGCGCCCGCAGCGGCGCCCTCCTACCCCCACGGTCGGGCGCCCCAGCCCGGCACCGCGCCGCCGCTGCGGCTGTACCGGCTGGATGAGCGCCGCCCCCGCCGCCACGCGATCGCCACCGCCTCCGGGTCCTCCGGCGTGGTGGTGGACCTCGATCCCGCCAACGGCAACGCCCGCCTGGTAAACACCTGGCCCAGCCACCACGTCCTGCCCCGGCTGCTGGGCCCGGCGCTTGACGTGCTGCGCGCGAGCGGAATCGACTACCTGGACGCCGCGATCCCCCTGATCGGGGAGGCCGATAACGCGGCCGTGGAATCCCACCTCGCCGCGGGCATGAGCCCGACCGCCTACTACCCGGCGGCCTACCGCCACGGCGGCGCCCTCCACGACCTCGTGTTCCTGGCCTGCTGCGCCGAGCCCGTGGAGCGCCACCTGCTGCGCCCCTGCTCGGACATCACCGCCTTTCTCACCCCGTAAGGACCCCATGAGCCTCCCCCACGACCTCCCGCTCGCCGTGCCCGACCCCGCCGCGCTGCCCCACGTGCAGAGGCTGTGCGACCTGCGCCACCCCTACGCCGCAGGCCAGGACACCGACCGCCTCTTCGACCTCGCCATGGCGGAGGTCAACGCCTGGCACCGCGCCCGCAGCCCCTTCTGGGACCGGGTGCTGCGCGCCGAGGCGGAGCACTCCCCCGGCGCGGAGCCGCCGCTGATCCCGGCCGCCTTTTTCAAGCGCCACGAGGTCCTTTCCGTCCCCCGCGAGCAGGTCGCCCTCCGGCTGACCTCCTCGGGCACCAGCGGGCAGAAGTCCCAGATGTTCTTCGACGCCTGGTCCATCGGCGCGGCCCAGCGCATGGTGGCCTACATCTTTGACCACTACGGCTGGTACGCCCCGCATGCCCCCGTGGACTACCTGCTCTTTAGCTACGAGCCCGCGCCGCGCCTGCGGGTGGGCACCTCCTTTACCAACAACTACCTGTGCGACTTCGCCCCCGCCCGCCGCGTCACCCACGCGCTGCGCCACACCGGCGCCGCCGGGGCGGGCCCGGCCCACGAGTTCGATCCCTTCGGCGCCCTCGCCGCCATCGAGCGCGCAGCCGGGGACGCCGTCCCCCTACGCCTCTTCGGCTTCCCCGCCTTCCTCGCCGCCACCCTGCGGCGCATGCGCGACCTCGGGCGCCCGCCCGTGGAGCTGCACCCGGACTCCCTGGTGTTCCTGGGCGGCGGCTGGAAGAACCACGCGGACCGGGAGATCCCCAAGGAACAGCTCCGAGGCATGGTCTCCGACCTGCTGGGCATCCCGCCCGCCCGCGTCCGAGATAGCTTCGGTTCCGTGGAGCACTGCGTGCCCGTGGTGGAGTGCGCCCACCACCGGCTCCACCTGCCCGTCTGGTCGCGCGCCGCCGCCCGCGACGTGGCCACGCTTAAGGCCCTGGGTTACGGGCAGCGCGGCTTCCTCCACCTCACCAGCCCCTACATCACCTCCGTGCCCGCCCACAGCGTGCTCATGGGGGACGTGGCCTCCGTCCACCCCGCCCACGAATGCGGCTGCGGGGCCGACACCGACTGGATCATCCTCCACGGCCGCGCCGGGGTCAGCCGCAACCGAAGCTGCGCCATCGCCGCCGCCGAACTGCTGAAAGGACACGCATGAAGCACCTGTGGCAAGGCCGGGACATCGATAGCCCCGAGGCCCTCTCCCGGCTGGAATCCCTCGACGCCCTGACCCACCAGGAGCTGGACTCCCCGCTGCCCGCCCGCGTGGTCCTCCACGCGTGTGCGCGGGTGAGCGAGGACCTCCGGCAGCCGGACTCCCCGCTGCGCGCCCGGCTGGGCTTCCTCGACCCCGCCGCCGTGGAGGCCCTCGCCCTGGCGCTCTCGCGCCGCACGCTGGAGGATCGGCTCTTAGGCGAGCTGGGGGATCGCCTGGACCCCGCCCGCCTGCGGCGCCCGGACGCCCACCGATCCATCTACGAGGCCTGGGCCCCGGTGGGCCTGCTTGTGCACATCGCGCCGGGCAACGCTCCGGTGGTGGGGGCGCTCAGCGTGGTGGAGGGGCTGCTCACCGGCAACCTCAACGTGCTCAAGACGGCCAGCGGCTGCCACCGGGCCACGGTGGAGATCCTCTCCGCGCTGTGCCGGGCCGACCCCACCGGGGCGCTCGCCCGGAAGATCATCGTGGTCTCCTTCCCCTCGGACCGGCGCGACTGGCAGGAGGCGCTGTGCCGCCACGCGGACGCCATCGCGGTGTGGGGCGGCGAGGAGGCGGTGGCCGCCTTTAGCCGCCTGGCCCCCGAGGGCTGCCGGGTGGTGGCCTGGGGGCACCGCATCTCCCTGGCCTACCTCTCCCCCGAGGCCGCGCGGGACGACGCCGTGCTGGACGCCCTCGCGGCGGACGTCTGCCGCCTGGAACAGCAGGCCTGCTCCAGCCCGCAGGTGGTGTACCTGGACACCCACAGCTTCCAGGAGGTCACGGCGCTGGCCGCCCGCCTGGCCCGCCGCCTGCGCCAGGCCGATCCCGCCGCCACGCAGCCCTCGGAGGCCGAGCGCGCGGAGATCACCACCGTGCAGCGCGTGGCCGAGCTGGAGGCCCACCTCGGCCACACCGAGGTGCTTGCCGACCCCGCGGGCGGGTGGCGGGTCATGGCGGATCGACGCCCCGAGCTGGCCGCCTCCCCGCTGCACCGCAGCGTGTGGGTCAAGCCGCTGCCGCACCGGCGCATCGGGGAGATCCTGCGGCCCATGCGGCGCTACCTACAGACCGCCGCCGTGGCAGGAACCCCGGCGGAGGTCGCCGCCGCCTCCCGCCGCCTCATCGCCGCCGGGGTCACCCGCGTCACCTCCTGCGGCGCCATGATCGAGGGCTACCCCACGGAGCCGCACGACGGCCTCTACCCCCTTCAGCGCTACTCCCGCAGGGTCTCCGTGCGGCGCACCGAGGAGGAGTACCGCGCCGTGGCCTCCCCCGACGACCTCCTGGGGGCGTCGATAAGCCTCCCGCCCGCCCACTCCCCGACGATCGGCAAGCCCGAGGTGCAGCGCGCCCTGGCGAGCCTGCCGCCGAGCGCCGCGCAGCTCTACTTCCAGTCCGGCGGCAGCTCGGGCGCCCCGGCGCTCTCCCTGTTTACCTACCGCGACTACAACGACCAGATGCGCGCCGTGGCGGAGGGGCTGCTCGCGGCGGGCTTCGATCCCACCCGGCAGCGGGTGGCCAACCTCTTCGTGGGCGGCAACATGTACGGGGGTTTCCTTAGCTTTTTCACCTCCCTGGAATACCTCGGCGCGCAGCAGCTTCCCATCTCCGTGTCCACCCACCCGGACTACGCGCTCATCGCGCGGCTGACGATCCGCCACCGGGCCACCGCCCTGTTCGGCATGCCCTCGCACCTGTGGCGGCTGCTGCGCGAGCGGCGCGAGGAGCTGATCCGGTACGGCGGCATCCGGGAGATCTACTACGGCGGCGAGCACTTCCAGCCCGCGCAGGTGGCCGCCCTGAAGGAGGAGTACGGCATCGAGGTGATCCGCTCCGCCACCTACGGCAGCACCGACCTCGGCCCGCTGGGCTACCAGTGCACCCACTGCACCGGCTCCGTCCACCACCTGCACGCCACGCTGCTGGACCTCGAGGTGCTGGACATGAACGAGGACCGCCCCGTGCCCGACGGGGAGGTGGGACGCCTGGTGTTTAGCTCCCGCGTGCGCGCCGAACAGCGCCTGGAGCGCTACGAGATCGGCGACCTCGGCCGCCAGGTGCCGGGCCGGTGCGGCTGCGGCAGCCTGGTGCCGCGCCTGGAACTCTTGGGCCGCTACGGCGACGTGTTCCGGGTGGGCAGCCGCTCCTTCCACTACCAGAACTTTGCCGACGCCCTGGCCGAGCGCTGCGGCTACGCCGGGGACGCGCAGGTGCGGGTGGACTGGTGCGGCGACCGCGAGCGCGTCCGCGTGCTGCTGGATGCCGACGCCGCGCCGCGCCTCGGGGCGAGCGCCGCGCGCGAGGCGTTGATCGAGACCGTACCCTACCTCGGGCTCTCGGTGGCGGAGGGGCTGCTAAGCCTTGAGGCGGAGGCGGTGCCGGCGAGCGAGATGGAGCGCACCGGCTCGAGCGGGAAGCTGAAGCGGGTGGTGGACGGGCGCTAGGCGGCGCGCTGTGTTGCTAGCGTGAAAGGGACAGCGATACAACCACGACCCCCTCTTTCTCCCCCATGACAGCACACACGCACCCCGCCCTCGAGGCCCGCGACGTGACCGTCCGCCTCGACGGCGCAGCCGTCCTCTCCCGCCTCAACCTCTCCGCCTCCGCTGGGGACAGCGTGTCCATCGTGGGCCGCAGCGGCGAGGGCAAGACCACGCTGCTGCACACGCTCGCCGGGCTGATCACCCCGGAGGAAGGCAGCGTGTACGTCAATGGCCGCAGCCTCTCCGGCCTGTCCACCCGGGAACACGACGCCCTGCGCCTGTCCGAGATCGGCTACGTATTCCAGTTCTCCGAGCTGGTCCCGGAACTCACCCTGGTGGAAAACGTCATGCTCCCCCGCTACGTCCGGGGAGAGCCGCGCACGAAGGTGCGGCGAGACGCACTGGAGCTGCTGGCGGGCGTGGGCATCGACCGCGACACCGCGCACCGCCGCCCCGCCCGGGTCTCCGGCGGCCAGGCGCAGCGGGCGGCGATCGCGCGCGCCCTGTCCATCGAGCCCACCGTGCTGCTCGCCGACGAGCCCACAGGTGCCCTCGACCCCGCGACCTCCGAGTCCGTGCTCGCCACCCTGCTGGAACAGACAAGGAGCAGGGGAACATGCCTCATCATGGTCACGCACGACGAGGAGGTCAGCCGCACGGCGCACCGCCGCCTGGAACTTAGAGGAGGGAGACTCCATGAGAAGGCCGCGTAACTCCGGTGCGACGTGGCGCTCGATACGCCTGGGCGCCACCATCAGCCTGCGGTCCCGCTCCCTCGGGCGCGTGGCGGTCATCGCCGCCACCGCCGTGGCGGTGCTGTTCCTCTGCCTCGCCTCCGCGCTGCCGCAGATGATCTCAGATCGCGCCGAACGCGCCGAGGCCCGCCTGCCGCGCACCGAGTTTCTCGCGGAGGAGAGCGTACCCTACGCCCAGGTTTCCTCCCGACTCACGCTCCCCGACGGAAAGGAGGCCACCACCTTCCTCGTGGCACCCGGAAACGCGCCCGTCACGGAGGTCCCACCGCCACCCGGCATCGAACAGCTCCCCGCACCCGGCACCTACGTGGCCTCGCCCGGATTACAAAAACTCCTGGATACCGGGGAGGCCACACTCCCCGGTACACCCGTAGGTACAGTGGGCGTGGAAGGTCTACGCTACCCCGACGAGCCGGTGGCGTGGGTAGGCGTGGAGCCGCAGGAAATCGACTTGCCGGGTAGCGCACAGGCTCTTCCCTTTATCGCTTCCGCCTCCAAGGCACACGGGTTCGGACACGCGCATCACTTACCGGCTTCGCAGTATCAGATTGCGGACCTCGACATGCAACCGGCAGTCAAAGCGCTACTTTTGGTCTGTGCCCTCCTCGCGGCGCTGCCTTGCCTCATCGCCGCCACCACCGCCAGTTCGCTCCTCGCGCGGCAACGGTACGTCTCTTTAACCACACTGGTTTCCTCCGGTATTTCTCGCCGCACCAGCAGGATCATCGCGGCCACGGAGACTCTGTATATCCAGGTAACCGGGTGGGTCAGCGGCATGCTCGGCGCCGTACTGCTCTCGCCCCTCCTGTGCCTCGCCATGCCCGCCGAGGCTCGGTGGTTCGCCCGGGAACTCACCGTATTCTCCTGGCCGGTGTTCTGCGTGGCTCTCGCCTCGATCTCGTGGTGCACGATGAGCGCCTACCGCCAGCGTACTGCACCGCGTACCTCCCGGAAACGCTCCATCACGGCATGGCCCATAGGCATATGCCTCATCCTGGCAGCTTGGCTCCTGCGCGATCTGCTCGTGGACCTTCTCAGTGGTTCTCCACTCTACATAGGAATCGCCGGGCTGGCCCTGTGCGCCCTGAGCCTGCGCGGGACCATCTCCTTTCTCACCGCCGCAATAGCGCGCAGAATAGCCCGACGATCACCCGCAGCGCTCCTCGCGGGCACTCGTCTCAAATCCGAGCATGTCTCGGCCTCGCGCGGACCCGCCGCGGTGGGATTAGCGATCCTAGCGGCCGCCCTGACCACCGTCATCACTACTCAGCTGATCACCTATCTCACCGATCAAGCAGATCTTAATGGGCCCGGTTCCCTAGTAGCTACAGGTAAAGCAGAGAAAATTTTAGCCGAAATTCCCGGCGGTACCCCTATGCTAAGCCCCACGAACGATAGCCCACTCATCGCCGATTGTGCCTCCCTGGCTGAGGCGAAGCAGGTAGAACTAAACTGCAATCCGGAGACCGTAGTGGATATAGGCAAAGTAGAACAGCCAAGCATACTCCCCTACCCCACATGGCTTTTCTCCTTCGCCTCCACGCTCCTAGACCGGCCCGTCGCCCCACGCGAGGCCAACTTAATCTACTACCCGGACCTTTCCCCGGAACAGGCGCAAGAACTCCTGTACATAGACCCCCTGGCCTTCGTGGACTCCAAGCCGGTTCACGACGCCGCCCGGCTCTACGGACGCGGTCACGTCATCGAGCTGTACCGTATAGCGGGCTGGTGGACCGTCTTCGCCTGCACCGTGTTCACGATCGTCGCGGCGGCCACCACGGCGTCGGGGCGCAGACGGCTCACCGCCGCGCTGGGTGTGGTGGGTATCAACGCCTCGCTGCAACGGCGTGCATGGTTCCTCTACGCCCTGGTGCCCCTGGTGGTGGCCGCCGGGATCAGCGCGATCACGGCCACCATCACGGACATCGCCTTCATTAATGTGGTGGAGATCAGCGAGGTTTTGGATCCTGGGCAGGTCACCGAGCCCCTCACGATCGCGGGCGCCGTGGCGCTGCTCTCCGGGGTGATCTACGCGCGCATCGCCGCCCGCGCGGCGCGCACCCGGGTGGACGTGGCCGATCTGCGCTCGGAATAGACGGGATACAAGCACAACCTCACGTGGTCTCTTCATTCATCGCCCGCACGCGGGCGATGCTCTCCTCGATGCGAATCGAATCGCCTAGATGGCGCATTTCCGCTTTTACCACGTCCAGCAGCCGCTCTGGGACGGAATGTTTCCGCCGGGCGGCCACCCCACATACCCAGATCAAGCCCGTACCAGGTATCCCCGTACGCCCCGTTGTGCACCAGTAGCAAGAATCCCCAGAGGTGTTGCAGAACCGCCAGCGCCACCGCATCATCGGCGTATAAGTCCGCGAGCCGCTCCCGTGTCCTCGGCTGATTCGGCAGGTTTCCGCTACCCATGCCCCTCCCCCACCATCAGCGCCGCCCGCTCCCCCGGCCCGACGATCACAAACTGCCCCATCATGCCGGAGTCCTCGTGCAGGAGCATGTGGCAGTGATACATGTAGGCCCAGTGGGGATCGGGATAGTAGCCAAACTCCACCGCCAGGCGCGCCGTGGCTCCGGGCGGCAGGGCCACGGTGTCCTTCCACCCGGAGGTGAATACCTCCGACTCCGTGCCGTCGAGGGAGAGCACCCTAAAGGCGGCGTCGTGGATGTGGAAGTTGTGTATCCAGTCCGCGTTCTCGTTGGTCACCGTCCAGATCTCCGGGCCCTGGCGGTCGATGGTCGCGTCCACGCGGCCCATGTCCATGGATTGCCCGTTGATCTGGAAGGTGTTGAGCACGAACTCGCGCTCTATCGCCCCGGCTACCGCCACGTCGCGGGCGGCGTCGGGATTGAGGGTTCGCGGCAGCTCCGGGGAGGCGGCGAGGTTCTCCGCCGCCCGGATCTCCAGCAGGTCGAAGGAATCCTGGAGGCCAAAGTCCAGGCTGTATTCGTCCTGGGGCACGCCGAGGTTGTCGGGGAAGGGCCTCGAGACCAACCTCACCGTCTCCCCCGGCTTGAGGCTCACCACGATCTCGGCGCGCTCGCCGGGGCTGATCGGCAGGTCGGTGGCCTCGATGGGCTCGGGCAGGAGTCCGGAGTCGGTGGCCACCACGTGGAAGGGGCGCTCGTCGGAGAAGCCCAGGCGGTAAAAGCGCATGGTGGCGGCGTTGAGCAGCCGCAGGCGCAGCGCGGAGGCGGTGGCGTCGAAGTAGGCGTGGGTGATGCCGTTGACGGTGGGGGTATCGCCCTTGAGCCCCAGGTCGGGGTCGGATTCCTCGTCGAGGCGGCCGTCCTCGTGGAACTTCTGGTCCATGATCGCCACGGGGATGTCGTCCACCCCGTACTCGGAGGGCAGCGGCAGGGCGCGGGATGCCTCGTCCTCGACGAGGATCATCCCGGCCAGCCCCCGGTAGGCGTGCAGGGCGGTGCGCTCGTGGGGGTGCGGGTGGTACCACAGCGTGGCGGCGGGCTGGTCCACCGTCCAGCGCGGCCGCCACTGCTGCCCCGGCGCGATGGGCTGGTGCGGGCCGCCGTCGGCGCTGGCGGGCAGCTTCATGCCATGCCAGTGGATGGTGGTGGTCTCGTCGAGCCGGTTGATCACCTCCATCTGCACGTCCTCGCCGCGGTGCAGCCGCAGCGTGGGGCCGAGGTGCGCGCCGTTGAAGCCCCAGGCGGGGGTGGTGGCGTCGGGGAGGATCTGCGCGTCCACGGCCGTGGCGTCCAGGCGGAAGGTGCGGGCGGCGTCGATAAGCTCCCCCTCGGCCAGCGGGGGGATGGGCAGGGGGCGGGCCTGGCCGGAGTAGCCGCGCGGGGTGGGTTGCCCGGCGGAGCAGGCGGGCAGCAGCGGGGCCGCCGCCAGGGCGAGCGCGCCCAGGCCCGCACCGCGCAGAAACGTTCTTCTCTCCACCGCCGCCTCCTCGATCGTGTGCGGTTCTTGCCACCACCCAGGCTACCCCCGGCGCCCACCCGAAGGGTTATGCTGTGCTGGTTACCGCGTTTCCGCAAACCCCGTCGGAGGTACCCTTTCCGTGTCCGTTGCAACCACCGCTGACTGCGCCGTCATCGTCCTGGCCGCGGGCGCCGGCACCCGCATGAAGTCGGCCACCCAAAAGACCCTGCACGCCATCGGCGGCCGCAGCCTGCTCTCCCACAGCCTGCACGCCGCCGCGGCCATCGAGCCGGAGCACCTGGTGGCCGTGGTGGGCCACCAGCGCGAGCAGGTCAACCCCGCCGCCGAGGCCATCGCCCAGGAGCTGGGCCGCCCCGTAGTGCAGGCGGTGCAGGAGGAGCAGAAGGGCACCGGGCACGCCGTGCAGTGCGCCCTGAACGCCATCCCGGACTTTAAGGGCACGGTGATCGTCACCAACGGCGACGTCCCGTTGCTGCTCCCGGAGACGCTGAGCAAGCTCCGGGAGGCGCACACCGAGTCCCCCACCGCCGTGACGGTGCTGACCCTCGAGCTGGAGGACCCCACCGGCTACGGGCGCATCGTGCGCAACGAGGAGGGGCAGGTGACCAGCATCGTGGAGCAGAAGGACGCCTCGGATGCCGAGCGCGCCATCCGCGAGGTCAACTCCGGGGTGTTTGCCTTCGACGCCGACGTGCTGCGCTACGGGCTGGCCCACCTGGACTCCGATAACGCCCAGGGCGAGCTGTACCTCACGGACGTCCTGGGGATCGCCCGCGAGGAGGGCCACACCGTGCGCGCCCACCTGGCCGACGACCCCCGCGAGCTGGCGGGCGTGAACGACCGCGTGCAGCTCGCGGCCGCGGGCCAGGAGCTTAACCGCCGCACCGTGGAGGCCGCCATGCGCGGCGGGGTGACCGTCACCGACCCCGCCAGCACCCGCATCGACGTCACGGTCACCCTGGGGCGCGACGTGACCATCGAGCCGGGTACCCAGCTGCGCGGCGCCACGAGCGTGGCCGACGGCGCCGTGGTGGGCCCGGATACCACCCTGGTGGATGTGACCGTGGGCGAGGGCGCCTCCGTGGTGCGCGCCCACGCGCTATCCTCGGTCATCGGGCCGCGCTCCTCGGTGGGGCCCTTTACCTACCTGCGGCCCGGCACCGAGCTGGGCGAGGGCGGCAAGCTCGGGGGCTTCGTGGAAACGAAGAACGCCACCATCGGGCGCGGCTCCAAGGTGCCGCACCTGACCTACGTGGGCGACGCCACCATCGGGGAGGAGTCCAACATCGGGGCGTCAAGCGTGTTTGTGAACTACGACGGCGTGAACAAGCACCACACGGTGGTGGGCGATCACGTGCGCACCGGCTCGGACACCATGTTCATCGCCCCGGTGACCGTGGGTGATGGCGTGTACTCCGGGGCGGGTACAGTAATTAAGGAAGATGTCCCTGCGGGGGCGCTGGTGGTCTCCGGCGGGCGCCAGCGCAACATCGAGGGATGGGTGGAACGCAAGCGCCCGGGGTCCCCGGCCGCCCGGGCCGCCCAGCGGGCGCGCGCCGCGCGGCCCGCCTCCGACCAGTCCGGCGCCGACCAGGAAGGCTAACGCAGATCCCATGACTGCTCACTGGAAGCAAACCCACAAGAACATGATGCTGTTTTCCGGGCGTGCCCACCCGGAACTCGGTGAGGAGGTGGCCAAGGCGCTCGGCATCGAGCTAACGCCCACCACCGCCAGGGACTTCGCCAACGGCGAGATCTTCGTGCGCTTTGAGGAGTCCGTGCGCGGCTCCGATTGTTACGTGCTGCAATCCCACACCCAGCCGCTGAACAAGTGGCTCATGGAGCAGCTCATCATGATCGACGCCCTCAAGCGCGGCTCCGCCCGCACCATCACGGCGATCCTCCCCTTCTACCCCTACGCCCGCCAGGACAAGAAGCACCGGGGCCGCGAGCCGATCTCCGCCCGCCTGGTGGCCGACCTGCTGCGCACCGCCGGGGCGGACCGCATCGTCTCCGTGGACCTGCACACCGATCAGATCCAGGGCTTCTTCGACGGCCCCGTGGACCACATGCACGCCATGCCGATCCTCACGGACTACATCTCCTCCAAGTACTCCCTGGACGATCTCTGCGTGGTCTCCCCGGACGCCGGGCGCGTGAAGACCGCCGAGAAGTGGGCCAACACGCTGGGCGACGCCCCCATGGCCTTCGTGCACAAGACCCGCAGCCTGGACGTGGCCAACCAGGTGGTGGCCAACCGCGTGGTGGGCGACGTGGAGGGCAAGGACTGCATCCTCATCGACGACATGATCGATACCGGCGGCACCATCTCCGGGGCCGTGGGCATCCTCAAGGAGGCCGGGGCGCGCTCCGTGGTGATCGCCTGCACGCACGGCGTGTTCTCCGATCCCGCCCGCGAGCGCCTCTCCCAGTGCGGCGCGGAGGAGGTCATCACCACCGACACCCTGCCGCAGTCCACCGAGGGCTGGTCCAACCTCACCGTGCTCTCGATCGCCCCGCTGCTGGCGCAGACCATCAACGAGATCTTCGAGAACGGCTCCGTGACGCACCTCTTCGAGGGCCAGGCGTAGCCGGGCGCCACGCAAAGGTAAGGGGGCCGCGCTGTTCGCGCGGCCCCCTTTTCGTGTTGCGCTCCCGCTCCCCCTGTGTTGCGCTCCCCCGCCTGTAGTCCGGCCCCGCCGTGGATGTTGGACCGCCCGCTACGCGCGGGGCAGCTCCCCGCCGTTGGCCTGGCGGCACAGGTGCGCGGCGATCAACAGGGAGGCCGGGAGGATAATCAGGGCGCCCAGCAGCAGGGTCAGAACGATCCCCAGCATGCCAAGGATCGATCCCACCACGTACAGCAGGATCAGGCGGATGGCGTTGTGCCACACCGCCGTGCTGCCCTCCACCACGGCGTGGCCAAAGCCGTAGCCGTCGGCCGCGTACCAGGCCCACGCCAGCGTGAACAGGTGCGTGAGCATGGTCAAGAAGAACGCCAGCAGCCCGCCCACGACCGCCCCGAGGTGGTACCAGAAGCTTGTGTCATTACCCACCCCCTCGAAGCGCGGCGGCATGGCCGCGCTGACCAGGTAGTCCACCGCCCACCAGAACACCGCCGCGGCCAGGGAGATGAGGACCACCCGCCAGTAGTGGGTATCGCGGAAGAAGTCCCGGTACCCGATCCGGGGGCGGCTCACCTGGGCCAGCGCGCCGGAGTACAGCGGCGGCGTGAGCAGCAGCGGGATGAGCGCGATCTCCGGGCCAAACCCCCATTCCAGGCCCCAGCCCTCGGGGGTCAGCCCCTCCAGGTCCACCCCCAGGGCGTGCTCAACGCCCACCAGGGTCAGGCCCAGCAGCGCCAGCGCCGCGAACACGGATACCGCCAGCAGCAGCGTGCCCAGGATCCAGACGCCCGGGTTGCGCCACAGGGTGAAAAAGGCCCAGCGCACCGCCTCCATCACGTCGAGCTTTGTCCGCCCCCGCGAACTCCCCCGCCCCACGGTGGGGTGCTCCTCGCTCCACGCCGCGTTCTTCTCCCCTTGCGTGCCATCCATGCTCACCGTGCGCTCGTCCCCATATTTTATTTAACGAAAATCGAATAATTCCCCCACACGCTAACACCGCTGCTCACACCCCACAACAGATGCCCTCGGCCTTGCCTCACACCGGCGCGCGGTGCTAAAATCGTTCAGTCTCGGCGAGGGCCCCAATCGGGGCCGTTATCGACGCGATCGTGAGTAACTCTTGGAGCACGGATTTTCCCTGCGGAGACTCGGCGAGCACGCGAGCCGGCCGCAGGTTTTTTGTTGCGGCCCGCTCCCTTTCACTGACACAACGATGATGGGAGAGTCTCATGGCTGCTAAGTACCCCACTCTTGAGGCCAAGAACCGTACCGAGTTTGGCAAGGGCGCCGCCCGCCGCCTGCGCCGCGACTGGCAGATCCCCGGCGTGATCTACGGCCCGGAGCTGGACGGCGTGGTCCACTTCTCCGCACCGCTGCTGGACATGCAGGCCCTGGTGCGCAACAACGGCGTGAACGCCATCGTGGAGATGGACATCGAGGGCGAGAAGTACCTCACCATGGTGAAGAACGTGGACCAGAACGTGCTCACCCTGGACATCGACCACATCGACCTGCTGGCCATTAAGCGCGGCGAGAAGGTCGAGGTGGAGGTTCCCGTGGTGCTCGAGGGCGAGCCCGCCGCTGGCACCATGTCCATCCAGGACGCCGACGTGCTCCTGGTCGAGGCCGACGTGCTCAACATCCCCGAGGAGATCACCGTCTCCATCGAGGGCCTCGAGGTGGACACCAAGATCACCGCCGGCGAGCTTGACCTGCCGGGCGACGTCACCCTGATCGCGGAGGAGGAGACCGTGATCGTCTCCATCACCTACCCCGAGGTGGACGAGGAGCTGGAGGAGGCCGCCGAGGCCGCCGAGGAGGGCGGCGCCGAGGCCGGTGCCGAGTCCGAGGAAAGCACCGAGGAGGACGCGGAGTAATCCGCCTCCCCCACCCAACGCCCCGACGGGATACCCGCCGGGGCGTTGTTCTTATTCTGCGTTACCCTGTATGTTCATGAGCACCCCTCCCTTCCTCGTCGTGGGCCTGGGCAACCCCGGCGCGCGCTACGCCCCCACCCGCCACAACCTCGGCGTCATGGTCCTCGAGGAGGTGCTTGCCCGCCACCCCGGCTCCCGGCTTGGCGTGCACCGCAAGACCAACACGGACGCGTGCTCCGTGGGCGGGCTCATCCTGGCCCGCCCACGCTCCTTCATGAACCTCTCCGGCGGGCCGGTCCGGGCCCTCGCGGACTTCTACAAGGTGCCGCCGCCCCGGATCGTGGTGATCCACGACGAGCTGGACCTGGACTTTGGCCGAATCAAGGCCCGCCCCGGCGGCGGGGATCACGGGCACAACGGGCTGCGCTCCATCACCAAGGCCCTGGGCACCAAGGACTACGCGCGCCTAAGCTGCGGGATCGGCCGCCCGCCGGGGCGCATGGACCCGGCGGCCTTCGTGCTCAAGCCGTTCTCCCGGACGGAACAAGAGCACCTGCCGATCCTATGCGCCGACGCCGCCGACGAGCTGGAAAGGCTGCTAGCCTAGGGGCCTATGCGCCTGGCCACACTGCGATCCCCCGATGGCGGCACGCACGCCGCCCGCCTGGATCCCGACCCCACCACCGCCACTGTCCTGGCGGGCTACCCCAGCGTGGGGCACCTGCTGCGGCAGGAGCACTGGGAAGAGATCGCCCGCACGGCCACGGGCTCGCGGCGCGTGGTGCGGCCCCAAGACCTCGCCCCCGTGATCCCGCGCCCGGGCAAGATCGTGTGCGTGGGGCTGAACTACGCCCGCCACATCGAGGAGATGGGCCATAAGCGCCCGGACGTCCCCACGCTGTTCATCAAGTTCCCCGAGGCGCTGACCGGCCCCTACGACGACGTGCCGCTGCCGCCCTGGGCCCAGCAAGCGGCGGACTTCGAGGGCGAGCTGGCGGTGGTCATCGGCACGCGGGCGCGGCGCGTGTCCGCCGAGGCCGCCGCCGAGCACATCGCCGGGTACGCCATCATGAACGACTACTCCCTGCGGGATTACCAGTACCGCACCCAGCAGTGGCACCAGGGGAAGTCCCTGGAGCGCTCCAGCGGCTTTGGCCCCTGGCTGACCACCCGCGATGCCTTCCGGCCCGGCGCGCCGCTGCAGACCTGGCTCAACGACGCCCCCATGCAGGAGGCCCGCACGGATGACCTGGTCTTTTCCCCGGAGGCACTCATCGAGTACATCAGCGCCCTGTATCCGCTGGAACCGGGCGACGTGATCGTCACCGGCACCCCGGCGGGCGTGGGCCACGCGCGCTCCCCCAAGCGCTACCTGCGCCACGGCGATACCGTGCGGGTGCGCGTGGAGGGGCTGGGAGAGATCGCCAACACCACGATCTTCGAGGAGGAATAATGCGGGTATCCAAGGCAACCGTCACAAAGATCGTCTGGCTCCTCGTCCTGGCCTTCCCCCTCTTCGGCGGCACCGGCGCGCGCTACCACCCGTTTTCCGCCCTGTTTGGCATCGCCACCGCGCTGGCCGCCGCCGGGGCCGTCGTCTGGGGCCTGCGCATCATGAAGACCACGCGCGCCGACGTCTTTATCACGCGCACCTTTTCCGTGTTCTGGCCACTCTACCTGCTGCTGGCCGCGGCGGGAATCGGAAGCTGGGAATGGCTGAGCGTGCTCATCTGGCCGTTCGTCATATGGATGACCATCGTGGAGAATCACTACTTCCTCACCTGGGCCAAGAGCCTCGAACCCGAAACGGAGTAAGCATGCGCACCCGCCGCGCCCGCCTGTTCAACCTCGCCTGGCTGATCGCGGTCGCCCTGCCCTCCTTCGGCACGGCGCGCGAGGGCATGGAGAAGCAGTATTACTCCCTCGCGCCCGCGCTCGGCGGCCTGCTCATGGCGGCGGCAGTGATCGCCACGCTGTGGGCGGTGCGCACCGTGTTTTCCACCCGCCCGGATCGCTTTGTCAACCGCACGTTCCTGGTGTTCGCCCCCATCTACGCGCTCGAGGCCACCCTCTACATCGGCGGCCGGGAGTGGATCGCCGTTCTATTCTGGCTCGCCGTGGCGTTCATGCTGCTGGTGAACAACCCGAGGTTCCTCTGCTGGGCGCGGGGCCTGAACCGGCGGCGTCGCGTGGCCTAACCCTGCAGGGGCTGCGGCGGGCGGCCACCCGACGGGGGCGGACCCTGCGGGGCGTTATCACCGGGGCCACCCGGGCCGCCGGGCCCTCCTTCACCGCCCGGTCCGCCCTGGCCCGGCATGGGCGCGGGGTTGCTCATCTCCTGCTCGGTGGTGGGGTCGATCGCGACGTCGATAGTGAGGGTGTAGCCATCCCGCGCGGAGCCGCTCACGGCGGGCACCTGATCGTCCCAGCCGTCGCTGAACACGTTGTCCGTGTCCAGGGTGATCTGGGAGAAGTTCTCCGCCGATCCCGCGTACCGGGAGTCCGAGTAGCAGGCGCGGGCCACCTCCTCGGGCACCACGAGCTGGGAGGTGAGCACGTTGTTGTTCACGTCCGTGATGGAGGCGGAGTCGGGGAATACCTCGAAGTGGATGTGCGGCCAGCGCCCGGCGTAGCACCCGGGGACGATGGTCTGGAAGGTCACAGTACCGTTGGAGTCCGCCACCTGCACGCCGCGCAGGTAGGTCTCCTCCAGCAGGGCGTCGTCGTACATGGAGTAGCGCCCCTCGGCGTCGCAGTGCCAAATGTACACCGCCGCGCCCGCGTAGGGGGCGTTGCTCTTGGAGAGGTCGATGAGGTTCAGCCGCACGGTCAGCGGCACGCCGTCCGCGGTGGCCCCGCCGCCGATGGAGGATCGGATGTCCGAGCGCTCCACCCCGGTGATGTCCAGCACGTCGGGGCCGTTGGAGCCGTCGCCGGGGTAGGGCCCGGCGGTCTCGGTGTTCATCTCCTCGGGCACGGCGGCCCCGGCGTTGCCGGTGGCCGTGGAGCTGGCCCGCTGCGAGGACTCGGAGGACTCAGAGCCGGGCGCGCAGGCGGCCAGGGCGAGGGCCCCGGCGCCAAGGCCCAGGCCGCCGAGGAGCCTGCGGCGGCTGAGCACGGTGCCGAGGTCGAAGGCCAGGCCCTGATCCTCGGGACCCTCGTTCTGGCGGTCGAGGCGGCGGCCCTCAAAGCGATGGACCTCACCGTCTGCGGCGGGGCCACGGTCCTCGGCGGAGGGGTAGGGGCGAAAACGAAACACGGAAGGGTCCTTTCGGGGAAAACCAACGGAACGCACCCCACGCTAGGGCCCCTCCCTCCCCGATTACCGAGCGTTTCCTGTGAGGCTACCGAGTAGTTCCATAATGTCTGCTGCGGGTAGAGGTTTGGCCTCCCGGTAGCCCTCCCCCGCGAGGCAATAGGCGCAGTCGGGGTCGGAGCGCAGCGGCTTGAGCAGGGCATTCAGGTGCGGATAGGAGGGCGGAACCTCCCGGTACTCGCGGGTAAAGGCCGTGGCCAGGCCGCGCGCGTAGCGCCCGGAGAAGGCCCGCGTGGACACCGTCTCCGCCTCCGCACGCTCCAGGAGGCTGCGGTTGGCCGCCGAGGTTCCGGCCTCCCGAGCCAGCAGAAAGGCCGTGCCGCAGGACGCCGCGCGCACCCCCGGCCAGGTCAGCGCCTCGGCCACCACCCCCGGGGTGGAAAGACCCCCGGCCGCCACCAGGGGCAGGTCCACCGCCCGGGCCACCGCACCCACCAGCTCCCGCAGCGGGCGGGCGTCCGGTTCCTCCTGCACCGTCCAGGTGGAGCGATGCCCGCCCGCCTCCGGGCCCTGCACAACCAGCGCGTCCGCCCCGGCACGCGCGGCGGCCACGGCGTCGCGCTCGCTTGTCACCGTTACCCAGACCTCCACGCCGTAGGAGTGCAGGCAATCGACCTCGTGCGGTGAGAACACGCCGAAGGTGCTGCTGACCACCGCCGGGCCAACTCCCTCCCGGACGGCGTCCAGCACGGCGGCAAACTTGGCGTCCCACCCCATCGTGTAGTCCACCGCGGGCAGCGCCGGGGCGGGCTGACCGTGGCTCTCGAAGAAGCCCGCGAGGTCGCCCACGAGCCCCTCCAGGGCTGAGAGGTCCCCGTAGGGCTGCTGCGGGCAAAAGAGGTTCACCCCGTATCGGACGCCCGCCGCCTCCCGCATGTCCGAGGCCAGCCGCCCCGCGTCGATCGAGCCCGAGGCCAGAAAGCCCAGGCCCCCGGCGCGCGACGCCGCCGAGGCCAGCGCCGGGGTGGAGGGGCCGCCGGCCATCGGGGCCGCCACGATGGGCGTAGAAAGGGTGTCAAGGATGCTCATGCTCTCCAAGGCTATGTGACATGATGAGGCGGTGGCACTCTTTTCTCGAATCATGCACCTCCTGCGCCCCTCGGCCACCCCCGAGGCCGACCTCCACGGCGTGCAATGGCTCATCATCGGTCTAGGCAACCCCGGCGCGCGCTACGAGCGCACCCCGCACAACGTGGGCTACCTGGCTCTCGACGCCCTGCGCGGCGGCGCGCCCCTGCTGCCCTACCCCGGCGCGCCGGTGACCGCCTGCCGCGCGAGCATCGACACCGTGCCTGTGGCCCTCCTGCGCTCCACCACGTACATGAACGAATCGGGGCAGGCCGTGGCCCCCCTGGCCGAGGCCCTGGGGCTGCCGCCGGAGCGCGTGGTGGTGCTGCACGACGAGCTGGACCTTCCCACCGGCACCGTCCGGCTGCGCCAGGGAGGGGCGGAAAACGGCCACAACGGCTTGAAGTCGCTCAGCGCGGAGCTGGGCTCGCGCGACTACGTGCGCGTGCGCATGGGAATCTCGCGCCCGCCCAAGGGCACCCCCGTGGTGGACTACGTGCTGGGCGACCTGGAGGACACCCCCGAGCTGCGCACCGGGATCGAGAACGCCGCGGAGGCCGCACGCCTGGTGGTGGGCCAGGGGCTGGCCCGCGCCCAGAACGAGATCCACCGGCGCTAGGAACGGGGCTGCCCCTGGATTAGGCCGCCCGCGCCGCGCGCTCCAGCTCGCCCAGCAGGGCGTCCAGGGAGGCGGCCTGGCGCTCACCGGGGGTGAACACGCCGTCCTGGACGTCATCGAAAATGCTCAGAGCAAGCTGCGTGCGCAGCATGGGGCACTCGAAGTTGGCCATGATGGCCCGCCAGTGCTCCACCGCCCGGATGCCGCCGGAGGCGCTGTAGCCCACAAAACCCAGGGGCTTACCCCGCCACTCCGCACCCAGGCAGTCCACAGCGTTCTTCATCGCGCCGGGCACGGAGCGGTTGTACTCGGGGGTGATGAACACGAAGGCGTCGCAGGCGTCGATGACCCGCGACCACTCCTGCACGCGCGGGTCCTCGTAGCGCTTGTTGGCCGCTGCGGGCAGCACCTCGGAGGCGTAGAGGGGGAGGTCAAAGTCCTTGAGGTCGATCAGGACGTACTCGCACGCGCCCGAGGCCGCGCGCTCCCCTCCCGCCCGGGCCACCCACCGCCCGATCTGCTCGCCCAGGCGACCCTGGCGAATGGAACCAACGATGATGCCGATCTTCATGGGAGTATCTTCTCCCAGATTTATGGATACGTCAATAAAAGCGGTGGGGCACGCAGCCCGGCTCCGAATCCTCCGAGTCCGAGGGCCTGAAGTACCCTAATACCCTATGAGCACCGCCGCTGAAGCCTCCCGCCGCCGCACCTTCGCCGTCATCGCCCACCCGGACGCCGGTAAGTCCACCCTCACCGAGGCCCTGGCCCTGCACGCGCACATGATCGCGGAGGCCGGCGCCGTCCACGGCAAGGCGGGCCGCAAGGCCACCGTCTCGGACTGGATGGAGATGGAAAAGGATCGCGGCATCTCCATCGCCTCCTCCGCCCTGCAGTTCGAGTACGCCCCGGACGGGCACACTGGCGAGCCCTACATGATCAACCTGGTGGACACCCCCGGCCACGCGGACTTCTCCGAGGACACCTACCGCGTGCTCATGGCTGTGGACGCCGCCGTGATGCTCATCGACGCCGCCAAGGGCCTCGAGCCGCAGACCCTGCAGCTATTCCGGGTGTGCAAGGCGCGCGGGCTGCCCATCATCACCGTGATCAACAAGTGGGATCGCGTGGGCCGCTCCCCCCTAGAGCTGGTGGACGAGATCGTCGCGGAGATCGGCCTGCAGCCCACCCCGCTGTTCTGGCCCGTGGGCGAGGCCGGGGACTTCCGCGGCCTGGCCCGCGTGGGGGACTCCGGGGAGGTCAGCCAGTACATCCACTTCACCCGCACCGCGGGCGGGGCGAGCATCGCCCCGGAGGAGCACCTCGATCCGGAGGCCGCGGCGCGGCGCGAGGGCGAGGTGTGGGAGACCGCCCAGGAGGAGGCGGAGCTGCTGGCCGCCGACGGCGCCCTGCACGATCAGGACCTCTTTGAAAACTGCGAGACCTCTCCCCTCATCTTCGCCTCGGCCATGCTCAACTTCGGCGTGCACCAGATCCTCGACACCCTCTGCGCCCTGGCCCCCGCCCCGCACGCGCGCGCGGCGGACGAGGCGGCCGTGGCGGCGTCGACAAGCGCGATGGACAGCGAGCGCGGCGTGGACGATGCCTTCTCCGGCGTGGTCTTCAAGGTGCAGGCGGGCATGGACCGCAACCACCGGGACACCCTGGCCTTCATGCGCGTGGTCTCCGGGGAGTTCGAGCGCGGCATGCAGGTCACCCACGCGCAGTCGGGGCGCTCCTTTTCCACCAAGTACGCGCTCACGGTGTTCGGCCGCACCCGCGCCACGGTGGAGACGGCCTACCCGGGGGACATCGTGGGCCTGGTCAACGCAGGGGCGCTGGCCCCGGGCGACACGATCTTCGCCGGGCGCAAGGTGCAGTACCCGCCCATGCCGCAGTTCGCGCCCGAGCACTTCCGCACCCTGCGCGCCAAGTCCCTGGGCAAGTACAAGCAGTTCCGCAAGGCCCTGGATCAGCTCAACGCCGAGGGCGTGGTGCAGATCCTGCGCAACGACGCCCGAGGCGACGCCGCCCCCGTGATGGCCGCCGTGGGCCCCATGCAGTTCGAGGTGATGCAGGCGCGCATGCTCAACGAGTACGGGGTGGAGACGCAGGCCGACCCGGTGCCCTACAAGGTGGCCCGGCGCACGGACGCGCAGTCCGCGCCGGGGCTGGGCAGGCAGCGCGGGGTGGAGATCTTCACCCGCACCGACGGCGAGCTGGTGGCGTTGTTTGGCGATAAGTGGAAGCTGGCCTTCGTGGAGCGCGAGCACCCGGAGTTCACGCTGGAACCGATGGTGGCGGACTAGATGGCGCGCTGGCTGCCCCGGTTCCTGCGCGGCCCGCGCCGCAGCCCCGCCGCGCGCCTGCCCCGGCCGCCGCGCGCGGCGCACCGGGTTCCGGTGCCCCACCTGCACGCGCACACGGCGGAGTCCCTGGTGGTGCTCACCACCGCCCCGGAGGCGCTGCCAGCGCTGCGATCAGCGCTGGACCGGGGCACCGCGCTACACCTAACCTGCACGGGCGCCCGGGACGTGACGCTCATGCCCGGCGAGGGCCCTCCCACCCTCGACCCGGACGAGGGGTGGCTCATCCCGCTGCCGGAGGAGACCCGGGAGTTCCTGCTGCACGGCGTCCCGGAGGAGGCCGGGGCATGGGAGCTGCCGGGGACGAACGTGGGGCTGGTGCTGGAATAGGGGCCCGGCCGCCGCCCGGTGAGCCCCACGCCATGCCCCATCAACCACCCCCACCAACGAAGAAAGGCCCCCGAATCCCTCGGGGGCCTTGCGCCGCGTGACACGGCCTCGTGTTATCTCAGCGTTTGCGTGAACGCTTATGCGCCAAAGCGCTGCACCACGTAGGAGCCGTCCTCGGCCTGGGCGATGCCGATCTTGCTCATCTCGGGATCGAGCACGTTCTCCTTGGCGCCCGGGTTCTCCATCCAGACGCGCAGGACCTCGTCCGCGCTCGGGAGGGTGCCAAACCAGGCCACGTTCTCCACCTCGGCGTCATCGGAGTGGCTCACCTCGTGGTTACCGCACATCTCCTCGGCCCACTGCTGGGCCGTCCAGCCCAGGGTGGTGTCGTAGCGCAGGGCGTCGAGCCCCTGGTCCTCGCGCTCGGCGTTGGTCAGCTCGAAGATTTCCTCCGCCAGGGCGATCGCGGCGGACTGGCCGCTCGCCTGCGTGGTCTCGGTCGCGGAGGCCTCCTCCGCGGCCGCCACGGCGGCACCGCTCATTCCTGCGGTCAGGGCGATGGCGCAGGCCAGGCCCTTGAATACGTAGCGTCGTTTCATTATTGCAACCCCTTTCGTAACGCTCTCTGAATACCTTATAAGGATTCACTGGGGTTTTCCATATCGAGCGGGCTTTTTGCCGCGCATCTCACGCGCAGCCCACCACACACGCCACCCCCATACATGACCTCCTTCACAAAAGACCGGCCCAACGCTACACTCGGACCCACACTCAAGGATTGTTGAACAATCAGGGAAGGAGCACCGTGATCGGCATCGACCTCAACGCGGATCTGGGAGAGACCACGGCGGGAAACCCCGTGGCAGACGACGCCGCCATGATCGCCCTCGTCTCGAGCGCCAACGTCGCCTGCGGCTTCCACGCCGGCGATCCGCACTCCATCTCCGCCACCGCCCGCCGGGCCGCCGAGCGCGGCGTCTCCCTTGGTGCGCACGTGGGGTACAACGACGCCCCCGGCTTCGGCCGCCGCTTCATCGACTACGACCCCGCCGAGCTGGCGGACGAGGTCTTGTACCAAATCGGGGCGCTCTCCGCGCTCGCCGCCGCCCACGGCGCCACCGTCTCCTACGTCAAGCCCCACGGGGCGCTGTACAACGCCATCGTGACGCACAAGAAGCAGGCGCAGGCCGTGATCGACGGGGTGCGCGCCTTCGGGGACCTCCCCCTCATGCTCCTGCCCGGCGGCGTGGCCGTGGATCTGGCCGAGGGGCGCGGGATGACGGTGATCCGCGAGGCGTTTGCGGACCGCGCCTACCTCCCGAACGGCACCCTGGTGAGCCGCCGCGAGCCCGGCGCTGTGCTGCACGGAACCGAGGAGGTGCTGCGGCGCGTCCGCCAGGTGGCCACCACCGGTGCCGTCACCGCCATCGACGGCACCGTGGTGCCCGTGGACGCCCAATCCGTGTGCGTGCACGGGGACTCCCCCGGCGCGGTGGACATGGCCCGGGCCATCGTGGAGGGCCTGCGCGCCGACGGCATCGCCATCCGCAGCGCCGTGGCCGCGCCCGCCACCGTCGAGGGGCCCACCGCCTCATGAGCGCCGCGATCCACCGCGTGGGCACCCGCGCCCTGCTCGTGGAGCTGGGCCAGCTCGACCTCGCGCTGCGCTGGCACGCCCACCTGAGCGCCCACCCCCTGCCCGGGCAGCGGGAGGTCATCGCGGCGGCGGCCACCGTGCTCGTGGTGCTGGACTCCGACCGCCAGGCCGAGCGGGCGGCGCGGGCCCTCGGCTCCCTGACCCCGCAGGCGGCCGCCGCGTCCTCCGCCCGCGAGGTGGAGGTGGAGGTGGTCTACGACGGCCCGGACCTCGAGGACACCGCCGACCTCCTGGGGATCTCCCGCGAGGAGCTGATTGCGTGGCACACCGGCACCCGGTGGCGGGCGGCCTTCGGCGGCTTCGCCCCCGGATTCGCCTACTGCGCCCCCGCCGACCCGGAGCGGGCGCGCCGGGTGCCGCGCCTGAGCAGCCCGCGCACCCGGGTGCCGCACGGCGCGGTGGGCCTGGCGGACTCCTTCTCCGCCGTCTACCCGCGCACCTCCCCCGGCGGCTGGCGGCTCATCGGCCGCTCCCCCACCCCCATGTGGGACTCCGCCGCCACCCCGCCCGCGGCGATCCGCCCCGGGGACGCCGTGCGCTACCGCGCGGTACGCGAGTCCATCGCGGTCACGGGAGGCACAGAGACCGCCGGGTCCACCGCGCTCGCCGGGCCGAGCCTGCCCGCCCTGCGCGTGGAGGACGCCGGCCTGCTCAGCCTGGTGCAGGACCGGGGCCGGGGCGGCCACGGCGATATGGGCGTGACTGGCTCCGGAGCGGCGGACCGGGCCAGCGCCTACGCCGCCAACGAGGCCGTGGGCAACGCCCCCGGCGCCGCCCTGATAGAGAACATCGGTGGGCTTGAGGTCGCGGCGCTCATCGACGCCACCGTGGCCGTCACCGGGGCACTCGCCCCGGTCCGCATCAACGGGCGCGAGGTGCCCCTCGGCGGGGCGCGCCTGCTTCCTGCGGGCGGCACTCTGAGCATCGGCACCGCCCGGGCGGGGCAGCGCTCCTACCTGGCGGTGCGCGGCGGCGTTGCGGCGGGGCGGGTGCTCGGCTCCAGCTCCACCGATGTGCTCTCCGGGCTGGGCCCGGAACCCCTCCGGGCCGGGGACACCCTCCGCGTCCACCCGCCCCACGGGCTCGGCGCGGCCCGCGCAGCCGGGGCCAACCCCCTGCGGGTGTCCGCGGACGCCGTGACGGTGCTGCGGTGCGTGGCGGGCCCGCGCGACGCCTGGTTCCGCGAGGGCGTCGCCGCGCTCACCGGCCGTGAGTGGACGGTGACCCCGCGCTCCAACCGCGTGGGGCTGCGCCTGGACGGCGCCCCGCTGGAGCGGGAGCGGGACGGCGAGCTGCCCAGCGAGGGCGTGGTCGCGGGCTGCGTCCAGGTTCCCCCGCAGGGCACCCCCGTGGTGTTCCTGCGCGATCACCCGGTCACCGGCGGCTACCCCGTGATCGCCACCGTGATCCCGGAGGACCTCGACGTGGCCGCCCAGCTCCCCGCCGGATCGCGGGTGCGCTTTGAGGAATACCAGTGAGAGGAGAAACACCCATGAGCGAGATCACCCCCTTGTCCACCGTCCTGATCGCCAACCGCGGCGAGATCGCCGTGCGCATCGCCCGGGTGGCCGCCGACCTCGGCATGAGGTCCATCGCCGTGTACTCCGACGCCGACGCCGAGGCTCCCCACGCGCGCGCTGCGGACGAGGCCTACCGCCTGCCCGGGACCTCCCCGGCGGAGACGTACCTGAACGCCCCGGCGATCCTCGACGTGGCCGTGCGCGCGGGCGCGGACTGCATCCACCCCGGGTACGGCTTCCTCTCGGAGAACTCGGACTTTGCCCGGGACGTCCTCGCCGCCGGGCTGACCTGGATCGGCCCGGCCCCGGAGACCATCGACTCCCTGGGAGATAAGGTGGCCGCGCGGCGGATCGCGGAGTCCGTGGGCGCGCCCCTGGCCCCCGGAACCTCGGACCCCGTGGAGGGCTGGGAGCAGGCCCGCGACTTCGCCGAGCAGCACGGCCTGCCCATCGCCATCAAGGCGGCCTTCGGCGGCGGCGGGCGCGGGCTGAAGGTGGTATCCAGGGCCGAGGACATCGAGGACGCCTTCGCCTCCGCCGGGCGCGAGGCCCGCGAGGCCTTCGGCCGCCCCGAGTGCTTCGTGGAGAAGTTCCTCACCAAGCCCCGCCACGTGGAGGCCCAGGTGCTGGCGGACCGCCACGGCAACGTCTCGGTGCTGAGCACCCGCGACTGCTCCACGCAGCGGCGCTTTCAGAAGCTCGTGGAGGAGGCACCCGCGCCCTTCCTTGGCGATGCCCAGCGCCGCGCCATCGTCGAGGGCGCCCGCGAGGTCTGCCGCAAGGCGGGCTACGTGGGCGCGGGTACCGTGGAGTTCATCGTCTCCGAGGACGGCACCGTCTCCTTCTTGGAGGTCAACACCCGGGTGCAGGTGGAGCACCCGGTGACGGAGGCCGTGACCGGCATCGACATCATCGCGGAGCAGTTCCGCATCGCGGAGGGCCGCCCCCTGTCCTTCGAGGGTGATCCCGCCTCCCACGGCCACGCCTTCGAGTTCCGCATCAACGCCGAGGACGTGGCCCACGGCTTTGTCCCCTGCCCCGGCACCATCACCGCCTTCGAGCCGCCGCTGGGCCCGGGCATCCGGGTGGACGCCGGGGTGCGCGCGGGGTGGACCATCCCGGGGGTGTACGACTCCCTGCTGGCCAAGCTCATCGTCTGGGGCCCCACCCGCGAGGTGGCGCTGCGGCGCGCGCGCCGCGCCCTGCGCGAGTTCCGCATCGAGGGGGTGCGCACGGTGCTGCCGTTCCATCGCGACATCGTGGAGCACCCGGCGCTCGTGGGCGATAGCCTAAGCGTCTACACCGACTGGGTGGACAAGGAATACTCCCCGGCCCTGGGCGATACCCCGGAGGCCATCGAGGAGGCCTACGCCGAGCGCACCACCGTGAGCATCGAGATCGACGGCCGCCTGCACACCGTGGGCCTTCCGGCCTCCCTGTTTGCCGCCCCGGCCCCCGCCAACGCGGCTCCGAACGCCCCAAAGCCGGAACCGGGCGACGATGAGGGCGCGGTGCCCTGCCCCTACACCGGAACGCTGGTGGCGTGGAAGGTGGAGGAGGGCGATAAGGTCTCCGAGGGGCAGGCCATCGCCACCGTGGAGGCGATGAAGATGGAATCCAACGTCGCCGCGCCGCGCTCCGGTACGATCCACCTCATGACCTCCCCGGGGGACGCCGTGGAACGCGGCGCCGCCCTGGCCCAGATCGAGTAGGCGAGGAAGAACCATGAGAGCAGCGCAGGCGGCGGAGCGTCTGCGCCGCGCCATCGCCGCCGGGGACTTCCGCCCCGGCGATCGGCTCCGCGAGGTGGAGGCCGCGCGGCGGCTGGGGGTCTCCCGCAACACGCTGCGTGAGGCCTTTGCCATGCTCGCCGCCGAGGGGCTGGTGGCGCGCGAGCCGCACCGGGGCGTGTTCCTCGCCTCCCCCACCGCGGAGGACGTGCGCTCCCTGTACGCCGCGCGGATGGTGCTCGAGCCCGCCGCCCTGCGCTGGGGCGGGGCGGCCGACGCCGAGGCCCTGCTTGCGGCCGTGCGCCGCGCCGAGGACGCCCACTCCCGGGGCGACCTCGCGGAGGTGGCCCGGGCCAACCAGGCGTTCCACCAGCAGATCGTGGCCGGGGCGGGCTCGGACGCGCTCGCGCACACCATGCAGCAGCTCCTGGCGCGCATGCGGCTGGTGTTCCTCTCCGCCGAGCGCCGCGATCCGCGCTTTCACGGCGGATTCATCGAGGACAACCGGCGGGTGGCCGAGGCGCTGCGGGCGGGCGACCCGGCGCGCGCGGCGGAGCTGCTGCACGCCTCCCTGGCGCGCACCCGCGACCTCGTGGCGGGGATGATGGAGCGCTAGCTCCCTACGCGGCAGCTATCCCCACAGGGCCACCAGCCCGGACAGGGAGTTCCAGCCCAGGTAGATGGTCAGCAGCCACACGACCGTGCCCAGCGCCTTGAGCCACAGCGGGTAGCGGTAGCCGCGCAGGAGGTCGCGGCGCCGCCACGCCACCCACAGCACCACCGCGAAGCCCACCGGGAGGATCAGCCCGTTGAAGGCCCCGGCGAAGATGAGCAGCGTCTGTGGGGCGGAGTCCAGCAGCGCGTAGGCCACGGCGCACGCCGCGATGAACGCCACGGTGGCCCACGAGCGCACCCGGGGAGAGGTGGCCTGGGTGGTCACAAAACTGATCGAGGTGTAGGAGGCGCCGATCACGGAGGTCAGCCCGGCGGACCACAGCACCACGCCAAAAAGCCGCAGCCCGATCTCCCCGGCGGCGTGGTGGAAGGCGTCGGCGGCGGTGTTGTCCTTGGCCAGGGTCACCCCGGTTGCCACCACGCCCAGCACGGCGAGGAAGAGCAGCACCCGCATCACGCCGGTGACGATGATCCCCAGGACGGAGCCCCGGGTGATGTGGCCCAGGTTCTCCGGGCCGGTAAAGCCGCTGTCGATCATGCGGTGCGCGCCCGCGAAGGTGATGTACCCGCCCACGGTGCCGCCCACCAGCGTGGTCATCACCAGGAAGTCCACCTCCGCGGGGGCCACGGTGTTCTTCAGCGCCTCCCCCACCGGCGGGGCCGAGGCCACGGCCACGTACAGCATGAGCAGGATCATCAGCGCGCCCAGCCCGGCCACGATGCGGTCGAGCGCCATGCCCGCGCGCTTGGAGAGGAACACCAGCACCGCCACCAGCGCGGAGACCACCCCGCCCACGGCGGGATCGACGCCCAGCATGGCGTTGGCCCCCAGGCCGGAGCCGGCGATGTTGCCGATGTTGAACACCAGCCCGCCCGCGAACACGCAGGCGGCCATGGCCCAGCCCAGGCCGGGCAGGACGGTGTTGCCCAGCTCGTTGGCGCGCAGCCCGGTAATGCCCAGGACGCGCCACACGTTCATCTGGATGGCCACGTCCACGAGGATGGACACCAGGATGGCAAAGGCAAAGGCCGCGCCCATCTGCACGGTGAACACGCTGGTTTGGGTGAGAAATCCCGGACCGATGGCGCTGGTGGCCATCAGGAACATGGCTCCCAGGATCGCGGTGCGCCCCGCGCTGGCGCGCGCCCGGGACTGGGCCGAGGCCTCGTTCATAACGCTTCCCTTTCTGCCTGTGGGAGCCACCCGAACGCGCGGATGTGACCCATCGCATTGATTATTTGTTCAACAATCTACACAACACGGGCGCCGCCTTGCACCCCAGCCCTCGGCCCTGATAAAACTTAACCGTCCAGACGGTACAGTTTTAGGAGATGCCATGACCCCGCTGCGGCGATGGGGCAGCCTGGCGGTGCTGGTGAGCGCCGTGCTGCTGCTCGTGATCGACTCCACGGTGCTCTACCTCGCGGTCCCCGCGCTTACCCGGGACCTCGCCCCCACCGCCACCCAGGTGCTGTGGATCGGGGACATCTACTCGCTTACCCTCGCGGGCCTCCTGGTCACCATGGGCAACCTCGCGGATCGGATCGGGCGCAAGCGCCTGCTTCTGCTGGGCACCGGGGCCTTCGGCGCCGCCTCCCTCATGGCCGCGCTGGCCCCAACCCGGAGGTCCTCATCGCCGCGCGCCTCCTGCTCGGCATCGCCGGGGCCACCATCATGCCCTCCACCCTGTCCCTCATCCGCAGCATCTTCACCGACCCCGCCGAGCGCACGCGCGCCATCGCGGCGTGGTCCGCGGCGGCGGCCAGCGGCATCGCGCTCGGCCCCCTCATCGGCGGGGCCCTGCTGGAGCACTTGTGGTGGGGCTCGGTGTTCCTCATCAACCTCCCCGTCACGCTGGCGGTCCTGATCCTCGGCGGCTGGCTGCTGCCGGAATCGCGCAACCCCCATCCGGGCCCCTTCGACCTCGCCTCGAGCGCCCTGTCCATGCTGGCGATCGTCCCCCTCGTCTACGCCCTCAAGCAGGCCACCGGCGGCGCGCTCACCCCGGGCGTAGCCCTGGCGGTGGCGGTGGGCGCGCTCAGCGGCTACCTCTTTATGCGCAGACAGCGGCGCTTCGCCTACCCCATGATCGAGATAGCGCTCTTTGCCAATCCCGCGTTCAGCGGCGCGGTGCTGGTGAACCTCATCTCCGTGTTCGCGCTCAGCGGGGCGCTCTTTTTCTTCTCCCAGTACCTCCAGTTGGCGCGCGGGCTCAGTCCGTTCCAGGCGGGCCTCGCGGAGCTGCCGGTAGCCCTGGCCTCCATGGCCGCCGCGGCCGTGGTGGGCGTCCTGCTCGCCCGCCTCGGGCGCGGGCGCGCCATCGCCGCCTCCCTCCTCGCCGGGGCCCTCGGCCTCGCCCTCATCGCGGCGGTGGAGGGCAACGAGAACCTGGCCTGGGTGGTGCTGGCCACCGTCCCCCTGGGGCTGGGCGTGGGCGTGGCGGAAACGCTCAGCGTGGACGCCGTGGTCTCGGCGGTGCCCCAGGACAAGGCGGGGGCCGCCTCCTCCATCTCGGAAACGGCCTACGAGCTGGGCGTGGCCCTGGGCATCGCCGTCCTGGGCTCGCTCATCACGGTGCTCTACCGGCTGCGCCTCGATCTGCCGGAGGGCACCGACCCCGGCGCGGCGGAGCGCTCGCGGGATTCCCTCGCCTCGGCCGCCGCCGCGCTCGACCCCGCGGGCGGGGCGTGGGCCACCGCCCGGGAGGCCTTCGTCTCCGCCATGCAGTCCACTACGCTCGTCGCGGCCGCCGTCATGCTGGGCGCGGCGGCGGTGGCCTATAGACTCATCCCCAACCACAGGGACGCCGCCCCGGCGGCGCACTAGCCGCACCGATTCCCGCCGAACAACACCACAGAGCACCAAAGAGCACCGCAGCCACCGTCGATAAGCGAAAGGCACCGCCATGGCCCGTTCCACCCGCAACCCGGAGGAAACCCGCCGCCTCATCCTCGACGCCGCCGCCCGCCTGGTGCGCGCCCACGGGCCGGGCGTTTCCCTCTCCGCCATCGCCCGGGAGGCCCGGGTGTCCAAGGGCGGGCTGCTCTACCACTTTCCCAGCAAGGACGAGCTGCTGCACGGCCTGGTCACGGACGTGGTGCAGCGCTTCCGGGCGCAGGTGGAGCGGGCAGACCTCGACGCCGGGGACCGCTGCCCAGGCCACCTCGGCCGCGCCTACATCCGCACCGTCTTCGCGGACGTCCACGACCCCGGCGCGGCGCGCGAGGAGCTGGCCCTCGCCGCCCATCTCATGTCCGAGCCGAGCCTGCGCGAGGTCACGCAGGACGACGCCGCGCGCTGGCGACGCGAGCTCCACGCGGACGGCCTGGACCCCGCCACGGCGCGCCTGATCATCGCGGCCACCGACGGCTCCATCTCCGGACCGCTGTGGGGCGCGATCCTCACCCCCGAGGACCTCCGGCTCCTGGAGGCGGACCTGCTGGCCCTGACCTACCCCGAGACGACCCCGTAGAGCGTCCAGGCCCCCAGCAGGGTCAGAAAGCCCCCCACCGCGTACCCCGCGATGCGGATGGTGGGCAGGGGGTTGGCGCGCGCCCAGGCGAACAGCCGCCCCACCGCCGAGCCCGGGCGGCGGCGCACCCAGGCCACCGCGAGGGCGCTGAGCACCGGCAGGCTCAGCGCCACGGCGGCGTAGGCGATCATGCCCAGGTAGCGCTGGGCGGCGCTGAAGTCCCCGGCGGAGACCACCCCGATGCCCAGGTAAAACGGCACGGAGGTGGCGGACTGCACCACCCCGAGCACCAGCCCCACCACCGGGGTGAGCGGCGCCGGGCCGCGCAGCGGGGCCAGCACCCGGCGCACCAGCCCCACCGTGGACTCCCCCGTGCTGCGGGCGGTGCCGACCAGGGAGGCGAGCCCAAAGACGAGGAGCACCAGGGCGTACCAGGGGGATTCCAGGGCGGCCCTGATCGCGTCGCCCAGGCCGTCGAAGATGAGCATGACCAGCAGGGCGTAGAGGAGCACGCCCAGCCAGTCGCCCAGGATGAGCAGCCCGGCCCGGCGGCCAAAGCCCCCGGCGCGCGGCAGCAGCACCCCCAGCGCCACGAGCACCCCGATGAGCAGGACGTTCACGGAATCTGCGAGGGCCATGGAGGCGGCGTGAAGGATCAAGGATGCTCCTGGGGTACGGGGAGGCCGGGCGACGATGGGTACCCACTCTAGCGCCCGGCCGCCCCGGCAGCCCGATCGCCTGGGCCACCCCGGCAGGACCCAGCGGGCCCAGCCACGCGGCGTGCAGCCGAAACGAAAACTTGCACAAGTAATGCATTTTTACATACCATGCGCAAGAAAACGATCCCCACGCAGAAAGAAACCCCATGTCGCGCTTTCTCTACCGGCTGGGCAGCCTCGCCTACCGGAAAAAATGGCCCTTCCTCGCCTTCTGGCTGGTGCTCCTCGTCGCCCTCGGCGGCCTGGCCGGGGCCTTTGCCAAGTCCCCCTCCACCTCCTTTTCCATCCCCGGCCTGCGCGCCGTGGAGACCCAGGAGCGCATGCAGGAGCTCTTCCCCGACGCCGGGGACTCCCTCAGCGCCGCCAGCGGCACCGTGGTGCTCCACGCCAAGGACGGCGCCACCCTCGACGATCCCCGGGTGGCCGCCCAGGTGGACGCCCTGCTGGGCGAGCTGAAGGAGACCGGGGAGCTGACCGAGACGGACGCCCTGGTCAACCCCGCGCTCGCCGCCGAGGGCATGCGCGCCCAGCTCGCCCCGCAGCTTGAGGCCCAGGGTCTGCCCGCCGAGCAGGTCGCGGAGAACATCGCCGCGCTCAGCCCGCTGAGCCAGGACCGCAGCACCGGCACCGCCACCCTCACCTTCGACGCCCCCACCGCCCAGGACATCGACGCCGAGGCGCTGGGGCGCGTGACCGACATCCTCGACGGCGCCAACAGCGACGCGCTGAGCGTGACCTACAGCGGCAACGCCTTCAACGGCGCCGGGGAGATGGACATGACCTCCGAGCTGATCGGCCTGGCCGTGGCCGCGGTGGTGCTGCTCGTGACCTTCGGCTCCGTGCTGGCCGCCGGCATGCCCATCCTCTCCGCCATCATCGGGGTGGGCATCGGCATCCTCGGGGTGCAGCTTGCCACCCTCATCACCGACGACGTCAACGACATGACCCCCACCCTGGCCTCC
Organism: Corynebacterium mastitidis DSM 44356; assembly: GCF_000375365.1. Lineage (GTDB taxonomy): Bacteria > Actinomycetota > Actinomycetes > Mycobacteriales > Mycobacteriaceae > Corynebacterium > Corynebacterium mastitidis. The sequence goes on from NZ_AQXB01000007.1 coordinate 123,969, forward strand.
ATGATCGGCCTGGCGGTGGGCATCGACTACGCCCTGTTCATCGCCTCGCGCTTCCGCAACGAGATGATCGCGCTCATCAAGGCCAAGGACGGCCGGGGCGAGGACCACGACCCCAAGGACCTCGCCCGGCGCATCCGAGACCTCTCCCCCGCCGAGCGCGCGCACGCGATGGGCATGGCCACCGGCACCGCCGGGTCCTCGGTGGTCTTTGCCGGGCTGACCGTGCTCATCGCCCTGGCGGCGCTGTCCATCATCAACATCCCCTTCCTCACCTGGATGGCCCTCGCCGCCTCGCTCACCGTGGCCATCGCCGTGCTCGTCTCCCTGTCCTTCCTCCCCGCGCTGCTGAGCCTGCTGGGCACCCGGGTCTTTGCCGGGCGCGTCCCCGGCCCCACCGTGCCGGACCCGGACGGCACCACACCCACCCTCGGGCGCCGGTGGGCGCGCCGGGTGGGCCGCCACCCCTGGCTCTCCCTGGTCGGCGGCGTGCTCGCGCTGGGCCTGCTGGCGCTGCCCATGCTGAACATGCGCCTGGCCATGCCCACCGACGGCTCCTCGGCCCCCGGCACCCCGCAGCGCGAGGCCTACGACACGATGGCGGAGTCCTTCGGCCCCGGCCGCAACGCCCCGATGATCGCCCTGGTGGAGGCGGGCGACCTCCCCGAGCAGGACCGCCTGCCCGCCTTCGCCCGCGCGGTGGAGGACTTCTCCGCCACCGAGGGCGTGGTCAACGCGCAGATCGCGGGCACGAGCCCGGACGGCACCGCCGCGCAGGTGCTCATCACCCCCGAGGGCGGGGCCACCGACGAGTCCACCTCCCGGACGCTGGTGTCCCTGCGCGAGCACGCCGACGCCTTCCACGAGGAGACCGGGGCGAGCTACGGCATCACCGGCTCCACCCCCATCTTCGACGACATGTCCGACCGCCTCTCCGAGGTGCTGCTGCCGTACGTCGCCATCGTGCTCGCCCTGGCGTTCCTCGTGCTGATGGTGGTGTTCCGCTCCGTGTGGGTGCCGCTCATCGCGGCCCTGGGCTTCGGCCTGTCCGTGGCCGCCACCTTCGGCGTGACGGTGGCCCTGTTCCAGGAGGGCTGGCTGGGCCTGGTGGGCGACCCCCAGCCGCTGCTGAGCTTCCTGCCCATCATGCTCATCGGGCTCGTCTTTGGCCTCGCCATGGACTACCAGGTGTTCCTGGTCACCCGCATGCGCGAGGACTACCACCACGGGCTCGGCGCCGCGCGGGCCACGGAGAGCGGGTTTGCCCACGGCGCCCGCGTGGTCACCGCCGCCGCCCTCATCATGATGTCCGTGTTTGCGGCGTTCATCCTGCAGGACGCCCCCTTCATCAAGACGATGGGCTTTGCCCTGGCCACCGCGGTGTTCTTCGACGCCTTCGTGGTGCGCATGATGATCATCCCCGCCACCATGTACCTGCTGGGCGACCGAGCCTGGGCGATCCCCGGATGGTTGGACCGCATCCTGCCTAATGTGGACGTGGAGGGCACCGCCCTCGCGGAGATGTCCGCCGCCAACCACCAGCAGCACCACGACAAGTAGAAGGCATCGTCATGACCAACCTGCGGGAAACCAAGAAGGCCGCCACCCGCGCGGCCCTCGCCGAGGCCGCCACCCACATCGCCCTGACCCAGGGCGTGGAGGGGCTGACCGTCGCCGCCGTGGCGGAGGCCGCCGGGGTTTCCCCCCGCACCTTCCACAACTACTTCTCCTCCCGCGAGGAGGCGCTGTTTTACTCCATCACGCGGCGCGTGGAGTCCCTCCTCGAGGAGGTGCACAACGTCCCCGAGGGGCTCTCCCTGCTGAGCACCCTGGAGGAGGTGGTGGTGCGCGGGCTGCACCGCACCACCTCACACTCCGCCTCGCTGTACGTGCTCACCCGCCTGGGCGAGGTGGCCGAGGCCCTGGGTAAGAAGGACATCAAGCAGTCCCTGGACGAGCAGCTCCAGGGGCTCGTGGAGCAGATGCACGCCTGCTACCCGGAGATGAGCGTGTTCGAGGTCAAGATCACCCTGGGGGCCGCCACCCAGGCCGCCTCCGTGGCCCTGCTGGACTTCTACCGGCAGCCACACCAGCCCCTCGCAGAGGGGGAGCGGCTGCTGCGCCGCGCCTTCGACGTGCTGCGCCGCCTCGCCTGAGGCGCGGGCGGGCCGCCACGTATCATCGCGGGCATGAGTAACCTCATCGCCCGCGCCCAGGGGCTCGCCGCCCTCCACCGGCTCCCCGGCCCGCTCGAGTTCAGCGGCCCCTCCGCCGAGGACCCCACCCCGGACGCCCCGGTGGAGGTGCTCGCGGGCACGCGGCGGCTGCGCGGCACCCGCGTGGCCGAGATTCAGGGCAACGCCTGGCGGTGGCTCACCCTACGGCACCCCTCCGCAGACGAGGCCGAGCCCGCGCGCGAGGACCTCGTGGCCCTGGCCGGGGAGCTCTTCGACGCCTCCCCCGCCGTGCTCGCCCCGCGCGCGCAGGGCGGGGCGATGGTGGTGGCCCTCCACCTGGACGCCGCCGACGTTGCGCTGCGCGGCTGCCTCATCGAGGGCCTGCGGCAGGGCCCCTCGGACCCCCGGGCCCAACTCCGCGACTTCGCCGCCGCGCGCGGCCTGCCCCTGCGCGGGGAGGGCGACCGGCTCGTCCTGGGCGAGCAGCCCGTGCTCTTCGACGGCGAGGCCGCCCTCCAGGTGCCCGACCACGGCTCCCCCACCCTCGCGGACGTGTTCTCGGACGCCGCCTACCTCTCCATCGAACACCAGATGTTCTTCGAGTCCCAGCACCCCGCGCAGCAGGTGGTCCTCGACCTCGCCTCCGGCACCGCCGAGGGCATGGCGGCGCGCGTGGTAGGCACCTTCGACCGCCACGCCTTCACCTGGGGGTGGGCGGACGCCCGCCTCCCGCAGCCGGCGCAGGCGGCCAGCCGCCCCCTGTACGCCTTCGGGCTGCGCCACGGCCTCCTCCCGCTGATCTCCCCGCGCCTGCCGCTGGATCGGGCCACCCGGTGGGACGCCGCCGTGATCGCCAAGCCGCTGCTGGGCGCCTGGACGCACGCGGTGGCGGGCGTGGCGCCCGGCGTCACGGCGCTCGTGCTGCTAGACGCCCCGCACCTGCGCCTGCCGCCGCTGCGCCCCGAGGTGCGCGAGGCGGTGACCTCGCGGGCGCTGCCCGACTTTGCCGATCCCCGGCGCGCCCTGGCCGCCTACGAGCGGGCGCGAGGGCGCACCTCATGACGGAGATCTCCACGCGCGAGCTCCTCGCCCGCAGGCTCATCGCGCAGGGACTGGCAAGCTCAGCCGCGCGGCCCCGCTACCGCAGCGCCCTGGGGGTGGCCCGCGCACTGCTGGCCGTGCAGGGTCAGACCTACCCGGCGGGGATTCGCGCGCTGGCGCTGCGCAGCGGGCGCACCGACGAGGAGGTCCTGGGCGAGGTCGCCACCCTGAGCCTGGTGCGCTCCTGGCCGCAGCGCGGCACCCTGCACTTCCTGCCCGCCGAGGACGTGCGCTGGCTCAGCCGCCTGCTCTACCCCCGGGTGGCGGGCGGGCAGCGAGGGCACCGGCCCCGCCTGGGGCTCAGCGAGGCCGACGTAGAGGCGGCGCGGCGCGCCCTCCACGGGGTACTGCGGGAGCGTGGACCCCGGGGGCTCCCCCGGAAGGAGGCCTACGAGGTCTTTCGCCGCGCGGGCGTGGACCCAGAGCAGGGGCGCGGCTCGCACCTGTTGCGCGCCCTCGGCGGGGAGGGCGAGGTGGTGCAGGGCCCCGGCGCGGCGCGGACGAGACCTTCCTCCACGTGGAACACCTGCCCGTGGCCCAGCGCGAGCTCTCCGGGGCCGAGGCCCTGGCCGAGCTGGGCGCCCGCTACGCCGCGGGGCACGGGCCGGTGAGCGTGCCCGATCTCATGGCGTGGTCCAAGCTCCCCAAGACCCAGGCCGCCGCGGCGCTCGCCTCGGCGGGCGGCCTGCTGCCGGTGCGCTGCGGGGGCCAGGATTACTGGATGGCCCCGTGGCAGGAGGGGGTGACCCCGGCGGAGATCGAGGCGGCCCTGAGCCTGCGCCTGGAGCTTCCGGCCTTTGACGAATACCTCCTGGGCTACTCCGCCAAGGACCTCGTGCTCCCCGAGGCTCTGCGCGGGGACGTGCTCACCCGCAACGGCCTGAGCTGGCCCTGGGTGATGGAGGGCGGGGTGGCGGTGGCCAGCCTGCGCGCTAGGTGAGCAGCGCGGCGATGGCCTCCTCGTCCACGTCCTCGTAGCGCGCGGGGCTAAAGGCGGCGTCGTGGGTCTTGTCCACCAGGATCGCGCGCACGCCCTCGGCAAAGTTCGGGTCCTCGCGCAGGGCCTTGGCCAGGCGGGCCTCGTTGTCGATCCCCTCCTCCAGCCCCACGGAGGCGTTGGCGGCAAAGAGCGCGGCGGCGGCCACCACCGAGGAGGGGTTGGCCTCCGCCAGGGCCTTCTCCACGACCGCGCGCAGGTCCGCGTGCTCGTCCAGGGCGGCGGCGACGCGCGACCAGCGGGGCTCGGCAAAGGCGCGCTCGATGCCGGGCGCCAGGGCCAGCAGCCGGTTCTCCGCCTCCGGGGCGGCGTCGCAGCCGCGCAGCGCCGCCTCCACGCCGCCGTCGATGATCTCCCGGCGCAGCGCGCCGAGCCGATCGGAGGGCACGTAGTGGGTGGCCAGGCCCGTCCAGAGCATCTCGGCCGGGTTGAGGCGCCAGGCGGTGATCCCCAGGAAGGCCCCGAGCGCCTGGCCGCTACCGGGCAGGTGCTGGAGCACCCAGCTCATGCCCACGTCCGTGATGTAGCCGATCACCATCTCCGGCATGGAGGCAAAGGCCCTTTCCGTGACCACGCGGTGCGAGCCGTGGGCGCTGATCCCCAGTCCGCCGCCCATGACCACGCCGTCGATGAGCGCCACGTAGGGCTTGGGGTAGGCCGCCAGCGCCTTGTTCATGGCGTACTCCCGCGCAAAGAACTCGTCCACCTCCCCGGCGCGGCCCTCGAGGATGCGCTCGCGGGCGTAGCGCACGTCGCCGCCCGCGCAAAAGCCCTTCTCCCCGGCGGACTCGACGAGCACCTGGGTAATGGCGGGATCGTCGCGCCAGCGGTCGAGGGCCTCGGCGATGGCGCGCACCATCTCCGGGTTGAGGCTGTTGAGCGCGCGGGGGCGGTTCAGCCGGATGATTCCGGTAGTGTTTTCCACGAGGGTGAGCACGGGCGGCGTCGTTGTCGTCATGCCCCCAGTGTTCCATATCACTAGGGCCCGCGCGGGAGCGCACGGAAAGGACGCGATGAAGCACCGGCTGGTGGCGGCAGACATGGACGGCACGTTCCTGGACGGCCGGGGCGAGATCCCCGAGGGATTCTGGGATCTCTACCCCCGCCTCGTACAGGCCGGGATCGTGTTCGTCCCCGCCTCGGGCCGCCAGCTGGCCACGCTTCAGGATCTCTTCGGCCCCCTCGGGCGGGACCTCAACCTCATCGCGGAGAACGGCACGGTGGTGTACTCCGGGGGCGAGGTGGTCTCCACCACCCCCATGCGCGCCCGCTCCGCGCACGCCATTATCGACGCCGCCCAGGCCGCGCCCGGCCGCATGGAGATGGTGATCTGCACCCCCACCATGGGCTACGTGAACAGCCCCGACATCCTGGACGAGGTATCCAAGTACTACCACCGCGTGAGCACCGTGGCGGACCTGCACGAGGCGGTGGACGACTGCGTGATCAAGGTGGCCCTCTACTCCGCCGAGGACGCGGAGACGGTGGCCGCCCCGCTGCTGCGCGCCGCCGCCCCCGAGGAACGCGCGGTGGTCTCGGGCAAGCACTGGGTGGACGTGATGAGCCCGGAGGCCAACAAGGGCCGCGCCCTGACCCAGCTCGCCCGCGCCCTGGGCGTGGAGCAGCGAAACACCGTGGCGTTTGGCGATTACCTCAACGACCTCGAGATGCTGCGCTCAGCGGGCACCTCCTACGCCATGAGCAACGCCCACCCGCTGCTCAAGGAGGCCGCGGACCACATCGCCCCGCCCAACACCGAGGCCGGGGTGCTCACGGTGCTGGAGTCCATGCTGTCCTAGCGCACCCGGTAGAGCGCCTGCCCGCGCTCCACCTCCCCGGCGGCCAGCAGCTCGCCCATCTCTCCCGCCATGGCCACCACGGGGCAGGTCAGGTCGTAGCCCTCGGCGGCGATCGCGGGGGCGTCGATGGTCACCACCGGCTCCCCGGCGCGCACCTCGTCCCCCTTGGCCTTGTGCACCTCAAAGCCCTTGCCGCCCAGCTCCACGGTGTCGATGCCCACGTGGACCAGGATGCCCGCCCCGGCCTTATCCATCACGATGAAGGCGTGCGGCAGCACCTGCTTGAGGGTGCCGCCCAGCGGGGCCACCACCTCGATGCGGCCCGTGGCCTGGGGCACCACGGCCACGCCCTTGCCCACCATGCCGGAGGCAAAGACCTCGTCGTTGACCTCGCCCAGCGGGATCACCGCGCCCGCCAGCGGGGCACCCACCTCGCGTGCCTCTACCGACCCGGTCACAGCAGGTCCTCGATGTCCTCGGCGATCATCTCCGCCTGCGGCCCCACCACCACCTGCACCACGGTGCCCGCGGCGACCACGCCGATGGCCCCGGCGGCGCGCAGCGCGGCCTCGTCCACGGCGGAGGCGTCCCCCACCACCGTGCGCAGGCGGGTGATGCAGCCCTCGATCTCCTCGATGTTCTCCGCGCCGCCCAGGCCTGCGATAATGCCCTCGGTGTTGATCTGTGCCATGCCGCACACTCCTTTCCTCACGTCCCTAAGTAACGGGTACCAGCATATACACTGACCTTGTTTCTTTATTCCTTCCCTTTTCTCACACGAAGGAGCGGCGATGTCTGCCAAGAAAAAAGGAAAGAGCATGCAGGTGCTGCAGCGGCTGGGGCGCTCGCTCATGCTGCCCATCGCCACACTGCCGGTGGCCGCGCTCATGCTGCGCGCCGGGCAACCCGACCTGCTGGGCCGCTGGCCGGAGATCACCGCGCTCAACTGGCTAGCACACCTGCTCGCCGGGGCGGGCAACGCGATCATGACCAACCTCCCCATCCTGTTCGCGGTGGGCATCGCCGTGGGCTTCGTCAAGAAGACCGACGGCTCCACCGCCCTGGCCGCCGTGGTGGGCTACCTCATGCTCACCGGCACCTTCGAGGCGATGTCCCCGCTGGTGCTGGAGGGCGTCACGGACGCCAACGGGGAGCAGGCCGTGGTGAACTACAACGTCTTTGGCGGCGTGCTCATCGGGATCATCGCCGCCCTGGAGTGGCAGCGCTTTCACCGCACCCGGCTGCCGGACTGGCTGGGCTTCTTCAGCGGCAAGCGCCTGGTGCCCATGATCGTGGGCTTAAGCGCCGTGCTCGTTGCCATCCCCCTGCTGCTGGTCTACCCCTACTTCGACGCCGCCCTGACCTGGGCGGGCGAGTCCGTGCAGCGCAACGACGTGGTGGGCGGCCTCCTCTACGGGCTGGCCAACCGCTCGCTGATCCCCCTGGGCCTGCACCACCTGCTCAACTTCGTGCCCTGGTTCGTGCTCGGCTCCTACACCAATCAGGCCGGGGACGTGGTGCACGGGGACATCGCCCGATTCCTGGCGGGCGACCCCTCGGCGGGCAGCTTCATGACCGGCTTCTTCCCCATCATGATGTTCGCGCTGCCCGCCGCCTGCCTGGCCTTTTACCACACCGCGCGGCCCGCGCAGAAGAAGATCGTGGGCGGGGCGATGCTCTCCCTGGCGCTCACGGCCTTCCTCACCGGCATCACGGAGCCCATCGAGTTCTCCTTCATGTTCGTGGCCATGCCGCTGTACGCGGTCCACGCGGTGCTCACGGGCACCGCGCTGGCGCTGATGAACTTCCTGGACGTGCGGATGGGCTTCGGCTTCTCCGCCGGGGCCACCGACCTGCTGCTCAACTGGGGCATCGGGACCCGCCCCTGGCTGATCCTGGCGGCGGGGCTGGCCTACGGGGCGCTGTACTACCTGCTGTTCCGGTTCATCATCGTCCGGTTTGACCTGATGACGCCGGGGCGCAACCCCGAGGAGGACCCCGCCCCGGAGGCCCCCTCGGACGCGGCGGCTACTTCTTCTTAGTCTTCTTGCCCTTCTTCCCGGCCTTATCGCCGCCCTTGGCCCCGGCCTCCAGCCGGGCCGCCACGTCCGGTACATAGCGGAAGTCCTCGCGGGGCGGGCGCTGATAGTCACGGTCCGAGGTGGGGCGATCCGGTATCTCCGGCAGGGGGCGCTCGATCTTCTCGTAGGGCACCGTGGAGAGCAGGTGCGAGATCACGTTGATCCGCGAGCGCTTCTTGTCCTCCGACTCCACCGTGTACCAGGGCGCGGCGGGGATGTCCGTGTGCACGAACATCTCGTCCTTGGCCCGGGAGTACTCCTCCCAGCGGGTGATGGACTGCAGGTCCATCGGGGAGAGCTTCCAGCGGCGCAGGGGGTCGTTGCGGCGGGACTGGAAGCGCGCGATCTGCTCCTCGTCGGAGACGGAGAACCAGTACTTGCGCAGCATGATGCCGTCCTCCACGAGCAGCCGCTCGAAGATGGGCGCCTGGTGGAGGAAGCGCCGGTACTCCTGCGAGGTGCAAAAGCCCATGACCCGCTCCACCCCGGCGCGGTTGTACCAGGAGCGGTCGAAGATCACGATCTCCCCGGCGGTGGGCAGCTTTTCCACGTAGCGCTGGAAGTACCACTGGCCCTGCTCCCGGGAGTTCGGGGCGGGCAGCGCCTCGATCCGGCAGGTGCGCGGGTTGAGGTACTGGGTGATGCGCTTGATCGCGGAGCCCTTGCCCGCGGCGTCGCGCCCCTCCATCACGATCACCAGGCGGGCGCCGGTCTCCACCACCCACTGCTGCATGTCCACCAACTCCGCCTGAAGGCGCTTGAGTTCCTTCTCGTAGGCCTTCTTGTTCAGCTTGGGCGGGTTGGTGCTGTGCGGTTCCTCATGGCTCATGAGCAACCAGTCTACCGGGGGCTAGTCCACGGCAAACTCGGCCATGCGGTCCCACTCGGTCTTGCCCGGGATGGTGGTGTTGATGATCTTGGGCGTCTCCAGCAGCAGCTCGGGGAACAGCTCGCAGGCGTCCTTGAAGTGCTGGGAGTTCACATGGGCCTCGGCGGCGTCGTCCTGGAAGGCCTCCAGGAGCACGTACACGCCGGGGTCGTCCGTGCTGCGGTACCAGTCGAAGAAGATGTTGCCCTCCTCCGCGCGGGTGGCCTGGGTAAACTCCTCGACCTTCTCGCGGAAGTTCTCCACGTACTCGGGCTTGGGTCGGTACACCACGTTGATCAAAATCATGGCCGCCAGTGTACCGGCCCTACTCGAACCTCGCGTCCCCGCCGCCTGATGAAAGACGCCGCGCGGCAGCCACGAGGGCGCTTATCCCTCGAGTTCCTCGGCGGCCTCCAGCCAGGCGGCCTCGGCCTCCTCGTGCCGCTCGCGCAGGTCCCGCGCCCGGGCGTCCAGCTCCGCCAGGCGCTGGGTGTCCGGCGGGGTGGCCGCCGCCACCTCGGCCATCTCCGCCTCGCAGGCGGCGATCTTCTTCTCCAGGGCGGCCATCTCCTTGTCCAGCCTGTTCATCTTCTTGGAGAGCTGGCGGTACTCCTGGCTGCTCGGGCGCTCGGCCGCCGGGGCGGGGGTCTTGTCCCCGAGGTCCAGCGTGGCCGCCCCGGCCCCGGCGGCCTCCTCGGCGCGGCGGCGCAGGTACTGCTCTATGCCCCCGAGAAGGTTGGTCAGCCTCCCGTCGCCAAAGAGCGCCCAGGTGCTATCCGCGATGCGCTCGATGAGGTAGCGGTCGTGCGAGATCACCACGAGCGTGCCGGGCCAGCCGTCGAGCAGGGACTCCAGCTCCTGCAACGTGTCGATGTCGAGGTCGTTGGTGGGCTCGTCGAGTAGCAGCACGTTGGGCTCCGCCATGAGCACGCGTGTTAGTTGCAGGCGGCGGCGCTCCCCGCCGGAGAGGTCGCCCACGGGGGTGCGCTGCCGCTTGGCGGAAAAGCCCAGGCGCTCGGCGAGCTGGGAGGCGGAGAGCTCCTTGGTGCCCAGGGTGACGTAGGTGGCCACGTCCTCCACGGCGTCGAGCAGCCTGCGGGTGGGGTCGAGGTCGTCAAGCTCCTGGCGCAGCCAGCCCAGGCGCACCGTGCGGCCCTCCGCGCGGCGCCCCGCGGCCAGCGGGTGCTCGCCCGCCAGGGTGCGCAGGAGGGTGGTCTTGCCGGAGCCGTTGACCCCCACCAGGCCGATGCGCTCGCCGGGCGCGAGCCGCCAGGTCAGGCCGTCCACCAGGACGCGGCCGTCGGGGGTCTCCACGCGGGCGTCCTCCAGGTCGATCACCCGGTTGCCCAGGCGGCGCTTGGAAAAGGCCATGAGTTCCACGGAGTCGCGCGGGGCGGGCACGTCCGCGATGAGCGCCTCGGCGGCCTCGATGCGGTAGCGGGGCTTGGAGGTGCGGGCGGGCGCGCCCCGGCGCAGCCAGGCCAGCTCCTTGCGCGCGAGGTTGCGGCGGCGGGCCTCGGCGGCGTCGGCCTGGCGGGCGCGCTCGGCGCGGGCGAAGGTCCAGTCGTTGTACCCGCCCTCGTACACGTCCACCCGGCCGTCGTGCACCTCCCAGGTGCGGGTGGCCACCGTGTCGAGGAACCAGCGGTCGTGGGTGACCACCACCAGGGCGATCTTGCGGCCCAGCAGGTGGGAGGCCAGCCACTGCACCCCCTCCACGTCGAGGTGGTTGGTGGGCTCGTCGAGCACCACGAGGTCCAGCTCGCGCACCAGGGCGGCGGCGAGGTTGACGCGGCGGCGCTCCCCGCCGGAGAGTCTGCCCACCGGGGTGTCCAGCCCCAGGGCCGCCACCCCCAGGCCGCCGAGCACTGAGCGCACCTTGGCGTTGGAGGCCCACTCGAAGGTCTCCAGGCCCAGCGGGCCGAGCACCACCTGGGCCACGGTGGCCTCGGGGTCGAGGTCGGCGCGCTGCGTGACCACGGCCATGCGCAGGTCGTGGACGTGGGAGACGCGCCCGGAGTCCGGGGCGGCCAGGCCGGTGAGGACCTCGAGCAGGCTGGTCTTGCCGCCGCCGTTGAGTCCCACCACGCCGATGCGGTCGCCGCTTTGCACCCCCAGGGAGACGCCGTCGAGCAGGGTTTTCAGGCCGTAGGAGAGGGAAACGGCCTCCATGTTGATGAGGTTTGCCATAACGCTGGTCAATTCTATGCCACGCGCACCCCGCCCACACTATTGATAATGGTTTTCATTATCTGCTAGGCTTCGCCGCATGAAACGCACCGCGGCGTTCGCCGCCCTCCTCAGCACCGGCCTTACCCTCTGCGCCTGCACCAACCCCACCTCCCACACCGCCCGCACTGCCCACACCGGCCCCGCCGAACTCGCAGAACTCACCGAGCTCGCAGGGGTCTCCTCCCTCCACCCGCGCCTGACCTACACCCACGACGGCGGCATCACCACCCTCGACGCCGTCACCGGCGAGCCCCTGGCCACCACCGCGCGCGAGGGATTCCTACGCCTCAACCCCACCGGCGACGGTCGCACCCTGCTCGTCACCGCCGGGGACGAGTTCCTGCTCTACGACGCCGCCGCGCGTCGCGTGGATCACGGCGACCACTCCCACGCCTACTCCGGCGATCCGGTGCTCACCTCCACCGCCTTCGACGCCCCGCGCGCCGGGCACGTGGTGGCCCACGGCGGCACCACCGCGCTCTTCTCCGACGGGGAGGGCAGCGCCACGCTGCTGCCCACCGACTCCTTCACACAGGCCTCCCCCGCCCCGGCCCGCCGCGTGGCCACCGGCTCCGCCCACCACGGCGTGGCCGTGCCCCTCGGCGCGGGCCTGCTCGCCACCGCGGGCACCGAGGAGGAGCGCTCCACCGTGCGGCTCCTCGACGCCCAGGGGCACGCCTCGGCGGAGACCACCGACTGCCCCGGCGTGCATGGGGAGGCCGTGGCCGGGGAGCGCGTGGTGTTCGGCTGCGAGAACGGGCCGGTGGTCTTTGACGGCACCGGCTTTGCCAAGGTGCCCGTGGACACCGCCTACCAGCGCTCCGGCAACCTCGCCGGGCACCCGGACTCCCCCTACGTGCTGGGCGATCACAAGACCGACCCCCACGCCGAGCACGAGCGCCCCACCGCCGTGGCGATCATCGATGCCCGCGACGCCTCGCTGCGCACCGTGGACCTGGGCGCCTCCTACTGGTTCCGCTCCCTGGGCCGCGACGAGTCCGGGCGCGGGATCGTGCTGACCACCGACGGCGCGCTGAAGATCATCGACATGGAGCGCGGCGAGGTGCTGCGCAGCATACCGGTGATCGAGCCCTGGGAGGAAAAGGAGGACTGGCAGGAGCCCGGCCCGATCCTCAAGGTGGCGGGCTCCACCGCCTACGTCAGCGACGCCACAAGTGGGCTCGTTGTGGTGGACCTCGAGGCGGGCGAGGCGGTGGCGCGGCACGAGGTGGAGCACGCTCCGGTGGAGATGGAGGTGACTGGGGTGTAGGCCGGGGCGGCCGCGCGGCTATCCTCAGATATACAACGCCACCACGCCCCGCAGAGGAAGGGAGGACGTCCGTGCGGCCACCGAAGACAGCCCTGATCCGGATCGGTGGGGAGATACGCGCCGCCCGCGCACGCAACGGTCTCAGCCAGGCGGCGCTGGCGGAAAAAGCAGGGATTCCTCACGACGTCCTCTCGCGCGTCGAACGCGGGGAGGGGCAGGCGCCGATGAGCACGCTTGCCGCGCTTGCCCGGGTGGTTGGGCCCATCGCAAGCTTCGTCGAGGAGCCCTCGACTCCTCCCGACCTCGCCCAGGCGCACCTCTGGACGGATGCATAGCCGCCCCGTCGGCTATCCCACCGCCCGCGCCCCCGGCATCGGGCCGTGGGCCACCACCGCGCGGCTGGCCAGGTTCTGGCCCACCAACTCCTCCGCCACCGCGGCCGCCGATTCCTCGTCCCGGCACAGGAAGGCCAGGGTGGGCCCCGAGCCCGAGACCACGCAGCGCACCGCCCCCAGCTCCACCGCCGCGCCGTGCGCCACGCGCAGGCCCGGCATGAGGCTCAGGGCCGCCGCCTCCAGGTCGTTGTGCATGTGCACCCCCACCGCCAGGGGGTCGCCGGTGGCCAGGGCCGCGTTGATCGCGTCCACGTCCATGCGCGGGCGCCGCTCGGGGCGGGCGTAGCGCAGCTCGTCGAGCGCCTTGAACACCTCGGGGGTGGACAGCCCCCGGGGGGACAGCGCAAAGACCCAGTGGTAGCGCCCCTTGCTCAGCACCGGGGTGAGGTCCTCGCCGCGCCCGCGCCCCCAGGCGGTGCCGCCCATGAGCGTGAAGGGCACGTCCGAGCCCAGCTCGGCGGCGATCTCGTGCAGCTCCCACTCCGCCAGGGCCGGGTGCTCGGGGTACTCGGCGGCGAGGATCTCGGCGGTGGCGCGCAGCGCGGCGGCGGCGTCCGCCGAGCCCCCGGCCATGCCCCCGGCCGTGGGGATGCCCTTGTGCAGGTGCAGGTAGAAGGCCGGGGCCCAGCCCAGCCCGTGCCACCGCCGGTAACGGCCTACCGCCGCCTCCACGGCGCGCACCGCGAGGTTCGTGGAGTCCGTAGGCACCTTGTGGGCGTCCAGGCCCGTGACCCGCACGCCCCGCACGTGGGGGCCGCGCGCGACCCGGCGGGAGGGCACGGCCTCCACCGCGAGGTCGTCGTGCAGGCTCACCGCCTGGAACACCGTGGAGAGGTCGTGGAAGCCGTCCGCGCGGGCCTCCCCCACCCCGAGGAACACGTTGACCTTGCCGTGGGCGCGGGCGCGCACCACCCGCCGCGTCACTGCGCGCCTCCCAGGCGCACGAAGTCCGCCACGCTCAGGCGCTCGCCGCGCGTCTGGGGGTCGATCCCGGCGGCCCGCAGCCGCTCCTCCGCCGCCGCCCCGGAGCCGTACACCCCGGACAGCGCGGCGCGCAGGGTCTTGCGGCGCTGGGCAAAGGCGGCGTCCACGAGGGGGAACACGGCGCGGCGGGTCTCCTCCGTGAGCGGCCAGGGGGCCCGGTCCGGCGGGTAGCAGTCGATGCGCACCAGGCCGGAGTCGATGCGCGGGGCGGGCCAAAAGACGTTCTTGCCGATGGCCCCCGCGCGGCGCACCTGCCCGTACAAGCTCGCCTTGACCGAGGGCACCCCGTACACGCGGGAGCCGGGGTCCGCCGCGAGGCGGTCGGCCACCTCCGCCTGCACCATCACCAGCACCCGGCGCAGCGTGGGGAAGGTGGCCAGCAGGTGCAGCAGCACGGGCACGGAGACGTTGTAGGGGAGGTTGGCCACCAGGGCGGTGGGCGGCTGAGGCACGTCCCCCGTGCCCAGGCGCAGGGCGTCGCGGTTGACCACGGTGAGGCGGTCCGCGTAGTCCCCCGCGAACTCCCGCGCGGTGCTCGGCAGGCGGCGGGCCAGGCGGTCGTCGATCTCCACGGCGGTGACCTGCTCGGCGGTGTCGAGCAGCGCCAGGGTGAGCGAGCCGAGGCCCGGGCCCACCTCGATCACCCGATCCTGCGGGCTCAGCTCCGCGGCCGCGACGATGCGGCGCACGGTGTTGGGGTCGTGCACAAAGTTCTGCCCCAGCTTCTTGGTGGGGTTGACCCCAAGCTCCTCTGCAAGGCGACGGATCTCCACGGGCCCGAGCAGGCGGGCGGGCTGGCTTCCCATGCCCTAGCGGATGCCGAGCTTGGCGGTACAGGCGGGCCAGGCGCCCCAGCCCTGGGCGGCCTGCACCCTCTCCGCCACGGCGATCTGCTGCTCGCGGGTGGCCATGTGGGCCTCCGGGGCGTACTCGGTGCCGCCGAAGCCCGCCCAGGTGGAGGGGGTGAACTGCAGGCCGCCGGAGAAGCCGTTGCCGGTGTTGATGGACCAATCGCCCCCGGCCTCGCACTGGGCCAGGGAGTCCCACACCCCGCCCTGGGGCACCGCGGGAGCGGAGGCGCCGCCCTCCTCGGAGGACGTCTCGCCGCTCCCGGCGGCGCGGGAGGAGACGGTGACCGAGCGGGGGCCGGACTTGGTGCCGCGCGCGATCACGCGGGCGCGGGCCGGGGTCTTTTCCTCCTCGTGGACGACCTTGTTTTCCTTCTCCTCGCCGTTGACGCGGAGGATCTGCCGGATCACCTCGCGGACCCCGGCGGACCCCTCCTCCACCACGGACTCCTCGCCCTCCGGCAGGTCAGCGTCGTCCACGTACTCCACCGGGGGCTCGATCTCCTCGGTGCCCTTCTCCTCGACCTTCTCCACGCGGTCGATCACGATGCTGAGGTTCTTGCTCAGCGGGGTGTCCAGGCCGGGGCGCACCACGTCGTCCTCGCCCAGCTCGATCCCGCGCTGCTTCAGGGCGTCGCGCACGGTCTTGGCGGCCAGGGAGGTGTAGCTCACGTCCTTGCCGTCGTGGATGGCCACGATCTTGGGCGAGGTGATCTCCAGCTTCATGCCGTCGGTGATGCGGCTGGACCCCTCGGCGGTCACCTCGGAGCCCGGCTCGATCTCCGGGTGTTCGCTGAGCAGGTCCTCCACGGTCAGCGCCGTGGAGCGGATGCCCTGCTCCTCGCCGTCGATGACCAGGGCCACGGGCTTGGCGGTGCGCACGGTGATGGTCCCGGAGTCCGTCACTTTCTCGGAGGGGGCCGGGTACACCAGATCCCCAGTGCTCACCTCCACCCCGGCCTCCTCCAGGGCCCCGGCGATGTCCCTGGACATGGTGGTCAGCTCGGTGCGCTCCCCGTTGAGGTCCAGCACCACGGACTTCTGCCCCTGGGCCACCACCACGCCGCCCACCACCATGGTGGCCAGCACGCCGCCCGTGGCCACGCGCAGGGGCATGGAGTGGCTGCTGTTGATCCGGCGGATCGTTGAGGTGTGCTTGGGTGCCATTACAGAGTTCTCCAGGGAAGCGGGATCATGTCAACCCACATAACAGTACGGTAACGCGCCCCGCCGTGTCCAGCCTCGCGGCCCGCCGCCGCGCGCGAATCCCAGCAGGTCAGGCACAGGAATCACGGTGGTCACACCAGTCACGCCAGCCCGTAGACGGCGTCGAAGGTGCGCGAGACCTCCAGCGCCAGCTCCTCCGGTTCCTGCCCGCGCACCCGAGCCACGCACCGGGCCGTGTGCCCCACCAAAAACGGCTCGTTCCGCGCGCCCCGGTAGGGCTCCGGGGTCATGTAGGGGGCGTCCGTCTCCACCAGAAGCTGCCCCGGGGGCACCAGGGCCGCCGCCTGGCGCAGCTCCTCGTTGCGCTTGAAGGTGACGTTGCCCGCGAAGCTCAGCACCCACCCCCGCTCGATGGCCTCCCGCGCCGTGGCAACCGGGGAGGAGAAGCAGTGCAGGATCACCGCCGGCGGGGCGGGAACCTCGTCCAGGATGCGCAGCAGGTGCTCGTCGCCCTCCCGGTTGTGGATCATCAGGGCCTTGCCCGAGCGCGCCGCCAGGTCCGCGTGCCAGCGCAGGGCCTCCTCCTGGACCTCCAGGGGGGCGGTAGACTCGGGGTCGTGCCGCAACCAGTAGGTGTCGACCCCCGTCTCACCGATCGCCACGCAGCGCGGATCGGCGGCCATCTCCGCCAGCCGCGCCCGGGCGGCCTCGTCTAGCTCCGCGGCGCGGGTGGGGTGAATCGCGCAGGCCGCGTACACGCGCTGATGGTGCCGCGCCGCCGCGAGCGCCTGCTCCGCCTCCTCCAGGCCGTCGCCCACCGTGCAGATCCGCTCCACGCCCGCGTCCACCGCGCGCGCCACCACGGCGTCGATCTCCTCGGGGGTGCGCGCCCCGCAGGAGGCCAGGTGGGTGTGCGCGTCCACGAGGTGCGGGAGGAAGTCGGCGGGTTCGGGCGTGGGCCTGGGTTTCTTCTTAGCCATGCCCCCGTATTACCAGAATCGCTGCACGCCGTAGGTGCCCTTGCCCTTCTCGTAGCTCCACCCGGCGCCCATATACTCGGCCTCCCGGTTCAGCATGTTGTTGCGGTGCCCCGGGGAGTCTATCCACGCCCGCACCAGCCGATCCGGCTGCGCCTCAGCCCCGATCCAGGCGACGTTCTCCGCGTAATACCCGGACTGGTGTTCCAGTTTGCCCTTTCGACGCATCGCGTCGGCCCAGGCCTGCGCCCCCTCCACCAGGTCATCATCGCACTTCAGCGACGCCAGCCCGTTCTCCTGCCGGTACTCGTTGGTAAGGCGGACAATGGTTGCCACGTGATAATCCGCGCAATTATAGGCAAAGGCCGCCGCAGAGGAAGAAACAACGATGCCCGCCGCTATGGCAGAACTGGCCACGATTACCCCCATAACGGGACGAAAAGAAAACACGACCGCCGCACCTTTCCGGTTTTTATTTTTATTTTCCTTACGCCACTCATAATACCGCCGGAAACCACCCCCGAAGAGGTATATCTAATGGTCCGCAGGCCCCCGGGACGCGCCGCATAGGGATACCGTATAAAACCCCAAATGACCCATTGGCGGCCCCGCCCCGGGACCCCCACCGCGCCAGCGGAAACACAACCGCCGCCCCCACCCCCGGATACGAAAGTATCTTTTTATAACGTTGCGCACAGCGCGCCCCCGCAGAAAACAAAGGACCTTTTATCCCCCGCCGCGCCTGACCCGACGCCCCACGGGCCGGGCTCCCCCGCTACTGCACCGGCGCCCAGGCGGGGCCGGTCTCCGCCAGCTCGGGGTCCAGCTTGTTGATCAGCGGCGTGGGCTTGGCCAGCGCCGTGCCCGGCACCACGTCCACGCGCTCCCACCGCGCCTGCTGGGCGGCGTAGTCCCCGGAGATGATCGGGTACCGCTGGCCCTCCTCCGGCAAGCCGGTGCCCACCAGCTCCACGGGGGCGTCGTCCGTCACCTCGCTCACCTCGGGCTGGGCGGCCCAGATCCCCTCGCGCCCCAGGGTCTCGTGCACGCGCTGGGCCGTGGCGGGCAGGTACGGGGTGAGCATGACGTTGCAGTCGCTGACCACCTGCAGGGCCGTCCACAGCACGGTGGCCAGGCGCTCGCGCTGGGCCTCGTCCTTGGCCAGCTTCCACGGCTCCTGGGCCGCGATGTAGGCGTTGGCCTCCCCCACCACGTGCATCGCGGCGGTAATGCCCGCCTTGAACTTGGACTGCTCCAGGCACTCGCCCACCGCGTCCAGGGACTCCCGGGCGAGGGTGAGGATCTCCTCGTCCTCGGGACGCAGGGCACCGGGGACGGGCACCTCCCCGAAGTTCTTGTGCGCCATGGACACCGTGCGGTTGACCAGGTTGCCCCAGCCGTTGGCCAGCTCGTTGTTGATGCGCCGCACGAACTCGTCCCAGGTGAAGTCCGTGTCCGTGTTCTCCGGGCCCGCCACGGCGATGAAGTAGCGCAGGGGGTCCGGGCCGAACTCCTCGAGGAAGTCTTTGACGTAGATCACCACCCCCTTGGAGGAGGAGAACTTGGAGCCGGACATGGTGAGGAACTCCGAGGAGACCACCTCGGTGGGCAGGTTCAGCTCGCCGTAGGCGTGCAGGTCGCCGCCCTTGGCGCCCTTGCCCGCGTACCCCAGCAGCTCGGCGGGCCAGATCTGGGAGTGGAACGTGATGTTGTCCTTGCCCATGAAGTAATAGGCCTCGGCCTCGGGGTTGCGCCAGAACTTCTGCCAGGCGTCCGGGTCTCCCGAGCGCCAGGCCCACTCGATGGAGGCGGAGAGGTAGCCCACCACCGCGTCGAACCACACGTAGAGCTTCTTGGCGTTGTTGTCCTGCCAGCCCTCCACCGGCACCGGGATGCCCCAGTCGATGTCCCGGGTCATGGCGCGGGGATGGAGGTCGCGCAGCAGGTTCAGGGAGAACTTGAGCACGTTGGGCCGCCAGGATTCCCGGGTGCTCAGCCACTCCTCCAGGGCCTGCGCGAGGGAGGGCAGATCCAGCAGGAAGTGCTCCGTCTCCACGAACTCCGGGGTCTCCCCGTCGATCTTGGACACCGGCTTGATAAGGTCCACCGGGTCGAGCTGGTTGCCGCAGTTATCGCACTGGTCGCCGCGCGCGCCGTCGGCACCGCAGATGGGGCAGGTGCCCTCGATGTAGCGGTCCGGCAGGGTGCGCCCGGTGCGCGGCGAGACCGCGCCCATGGTGGTCTGCTTAATCATGTAGCCGTTCTCGTAGAGGCCCTTGAACAGCTCCTGCACCACCGCGTAGTGGTTGCGGGTGGTGGTGCGGGTAAAGAGGTCGTAGGACAGCCCCAGGCCCGCAAGGTCCTGCACGATCTGCCGGTTGTAGCGATCCGCCAGCTCCTTGACGGACACCCCCTCCTTGTCTGCCTGCACCAGCAGCGGGGTTCCGTGCTCGTCCGTGCCGGAGACCATGAGCACCTCGGCGCCGCGCATTCGCTGATAGCGGGCAAAGACGTCCGAGGGAACGCCGAACCCCGCCACATGGCCGATGTGGCGGGGACCGTTGGCGTAAGGCCAGGCAACAGAAACGAGCACGGTTTTGGTCATGCGCTCTAGCCTAATTTATCTGTCTGCCGCGTGCCCACCCCCGGCCCGCTCGTGCCGCTTGGCCCGGCGCGCCAGGCGACGCGCGCGCTGCTGCTCGCGCTGCAGGTACTCGCGGTGAATGCGCCGCTCGCGGGCCAGGCTGCGGGCAAAGCGCTGCTGCTCGCGGTAGTCCAGGTAGATCACGTCGTTGCGCAGGTCCTTGACCAGCGCGAACATCAGGGCGATCACGATGACCAGGAAGGGCGCGGCGGCCACGATGGTGACGTTCTGGAGGTTGCTCAGCACGTCGTCCCCGCCGGAGACCAGCAGCGTGAGCCCGATGAGCGCGGTCAGCAGGCCCCAGGACGCGGAGACCAGCGGGTGGGCGTCCGTGCGGCCGTACTGGGACATGGAGCCCATGACGGTGGAGGCGGAGTCCGCCGAGGTGATGAAGAAGGTGCCCAGCAAGAGCACCGCCACGATGCCCATGACCTGGCCGCCGGGCAGGTTGTGCAGGAGGTTAAAGAGCTGGTTCTCCGCCGAGCCGTCGCCCCACACGGACTGCCCCTCGCGCTCCATGGTGATCGCCGTGCCGCCGAAGATGGCGAACCACACGGTGGACACGCCCGCCGGGATGAGCAGCACGCCCACGCAGAACTCGCGGATGGAGCGCCCGCGCGAGATGCGCGCGAGGAACATGCCCACGAAGGGCGACCAGGAGATCCACCAGGCCCAGTAGAAGATGGTCCAGCTCGAGAGCCACTCGCCGTCGGAGTTGGTGGCGGTGCGCGAGGCCATGGAGAAGAACTCCGAGAGGTAGCCGCCGATGGAGCCCGGGATGAGGTTGAGCACGGCCACGGTAGGGCCGAGCACAAAGACCACGATGGCCAGGATGGCCGCCAGGACCATGTTGGCGTTGGAGAGATACTGAATGCCCTTGCCCACGCCCGAGACGGCGGAGAGCAGGAAGGCCAGGGTGAGCACCGAGACGATGCCGATGATGGTCCACATCCCGGGGGACTCCACGATGCCCGCCGCGGACAGGCCCGCGCCGATCTGGATGGCGCCCACGCCCAGGGAGCAGGCGGTGCCGAACACGGTGGCGAAGATCGCCAGGGTGTCGATGAGCTGCCCCAGCCACCCCTTGGCGCGCCGCTCCCCGATCAGCGGGGTAAACGCGGAGGAGATGAGCTGCCTGCGCCCGATCCTGAAGGTGGAGTACGCGATGGCCAGGCCCACGATGGCGTAGATCGCCCAGGGGTGCAGCGTCCAGTGGAACATCGCGGAGGCCATGGCGGAGTTGACGTCCTCCTCCGCGTGCCCGGGCACCCCCTGCCGGTAGAAGGTCAGCGGCTCCGACGCCCCGTAGAACATCAGGCCGATGCCCATGCCGGCGGCGAACATCATGGCGATCCAGGACACGGAGCTAAACTCCGGCTCCTCGTTGACCCGGCCCAGCCGGATGGAGCCGAACTTGCTCAGCGCGATCACCGCGACGAAGGCCACGAACACAGTGCCAAAAAGGACAAAGGCCCAGCCAAAGTTGGTCACCACGAAGTTCAGGGCGCTCTGCGCGAAGGAGGCGAAGGACTCGGAGCCCACGAGTCCCCAGACCACCATGGCCAGGGCCACGGCGCCGGCGGCGGAGACCACCGGCCAGTTCACCCCCTTGCCCTCATCCTCGGATTCCAGGGTGATATCCGCTTCGGTATATTGATCCAATCCGGCGCTAATGGCGGATTGCCCTTGGAGCATGGCCGCCAACTGCTCGGTGGCAGAGGCCTGCTCCCCCTCTCTCTCATACTCATGCGGATGTGTCATACACTCCACCATTAAGCAGCCCCCGCGATATATCAAACCTACCGCGGCGATAGGAGCGCCGGAATAAACGCCGCCGCCAGGATCGTTACCCTCCCGTAATCACACATAAGCCCAGCGCACGGCGCACACCGCGGGCAAAAAGGTCACGGAAAGGTCACATCTTGCTGAGAGTTTGTGTGAGGAGCCTGACTTAGCCGCGCGCGGCCAGGGCGGCGTCGTACAGCTCCCTGGTGCGCACCCCGCTGGCGGCGGCGATCTCCTTGCACACAGCCTTAAGCCGCTCCCCCTCCGCCACCCGCGCCAGGACCTCCGGCACCAGCGAGGCCGCGTCCCGCTCCTCCTTCGCCGCCGCGTCGAGCACCACGGTCACCTCGCCGCGCACGCCCTCGGCCGCCCAGCGGGCCACCTCCCCCAGGGGTCCCCGGCGCACCTCCTCGTAGGTCTTGGTCAGCTCCCGGCACACCGCCACCCGGCGCCGCTCCCCCAGCACCTCGGCGGCCAGGGCCAGGGTCTCCGCCACCCGGTGCGGGGATTCGAAGAAGCACACCGCGCGCTGTTCCCCCCGCAGCGACTCCAACCAGGTGCGCCGGGCGCCGTCGCGGCGGGGGGCGAAGCCGTCGAAGATGAACCGCCCCACCTCCAGGCCGGACAGCGCCAGGGCGGTGGGCACCGCCGAGGGGCCGGGGGCGCAGCTCACCGGAACGCCCGCCTCGAGCGCCGCGTTGACCAGGCGCAGCCCCGGGTCGGAGACCACGGGCATCCCGGCGTCGGTGACCACCGCCACCGTGCCGGAGCGCGCGGCCGCCAGCAGCGCCTCCACGCGCTGCTCCTCGTTGTGGTCGAAGTTGGAGACCACCCGGCCGGTGATCTCCACGCCGAGGGCCTGGGCCAGCGCCCGGGTGCGGCGGGTATCCTCCGCGGCGATCACGTCCGCCTCCGCGAGCAGGCGGCACAGCCGGGGGGTGGCGTCTCCGACGTTGCCCAGGGGCGTGGCGGCGAGCACCACCCCGGTGGGCAGCGGGGCGCTCAGGGCGGCGTCGAGATGCGAGGAGTTCATGGGTACAGCATGGCACATTTACCCGCAGCACCCCGAGGCCCCTAAAATCTGACGGGTGAGCACGCCGAGCACCCTCCCCCGCTTTCGCAGGCCCGATCCCCCCGCCCCGCTGCGCTCCCCCTGGGGCCGCCCCGAGGCCTACTCTTTCGCCGTGATCGGCGTGCTGGCCCTGCTCACGCGCTTCATCGGGCTCGGCTCCACCGCCGCCAAGGGCACGCCCGTGTTCGACGAGAAGCACTACGTGCCCCAGGCGTGGGACATGGTGCGCAGCACCATCAACCCGCTGATCGGGGGGATCGAGAACAATCCGGCCTACGGGCTGGTGGTCCACCCCCCGCTGGGCAAGCAGATCATCGCCCTGGGCGAGCGGCTGTTCGGCTACACGCCCCTGGGGTGGCGGTTCATGGCGGCGCTCTTCGGCTGCCTCGTGGTGCTGGCCCTCATGGGATTCGTGCGCTCGCTGAGCAACTCCTGGCAGATCGCCGCCTTCGCGGGCCTGCTGGCCACCTTCGACGGCGTGCTCCTGGTGACCTCCCGCTACGGAATGCTGGACATCTTCCAGGTGCTCTTCGTCCTGCTCGCCGCCTGGGCCCTGGTGGCCGACCGCCAGCAGATCCACCGACGCCTCCACCGCGCCTGGGCCGAGGGGAACCTGGGCAACTCCCCCTACGGCCCCCGCCTGGGGTACCGCTGGTGGCGCTTTGCCGCCGGGGTGTGCCTGGGCCTGGCGCTGGGGGTGAAGTGGTCCGGGCTGTACTACATCGCGTTCTTTGGGCTGCTCAGCGTGTTTGGCGACCTCGCCCTGCGCCGCCGCTACGGGGCCACCCGCCCCGTGCTCGGGGCGCTGCTGCGCGACACCCTCCCCGCCCTGACCTCCCTCGTGCTCCTGCCCGCCGCGCTGTACCTGTGGTCGTGGCGGGCCTGGTTCTCCTCGGAGACCTCGGTGTACCGCCATGCGGCGGCCGACGGCACCATCGCCTCCTCGGACCACTCCTGGCTCAGCGCGCTGCCCGATACCGCCGCGAGCTGGCTGTACTACCACCTCTCCGTCCTGGACTTTCACGCCCAGCTCACCTCCTCGGGCGGCCACCACCACCCCTGGGACTCCAAGCCCTGGGCCTGGCTCGTCTCCGGACGGCCCATCCTGTACTACTCGTCCACCGGCATCGAGTGCGGGGCGGGCACCTGCCGCCGCATGGTGTACCTCTTTGGCACCCCCGCGATCTGGTGGCTCACCATCCCCGTGCTGCTCTGGGCGCTGTGGAGTCTGTTCGTGCGCCGCGATCGCCGCTTCCTCGTGCCGCTGGTGGCCTTCAGCGCGGGCTTTATCCCCTGGCTGGCCTCCTTTGACCGGCAGATGTACTTCTTCTACGCCTCCCCGCTCGTGCCGTTTAGCATCGCCATGATCGCGCTGACCCTGGGCCAGCTCTGCGGGCGCGGCGGGCAGGTCAACCGGGGAATACTGCGCGACCTCGCGGGGGGCACGCTGCACCGGGGCACCCTGACCGTGGCCGCGTACCTGGCGGCGGTGGTGGCCATGTTCCTGTACTTCTCCCCGCTGTTCTACGGCTACGCCATCCCCGACGGCTACTTCGACTCCATGATGTGGATGCCGAGCTGGCGCTAGGGGCGCGCCCTCAGTCCCGCCGGACGGCGGCCCTAGTCGGCGGCCTAGTTCAACAGCGCCCTAGCTCAGCAGCCCGGCGCGCCAGCGCGACCACCCGCCGCTGCTCACCCACGCCCAGGCGGCGGCCCCCGTGGTCAGCGCCAGCACCGCCAGCTCCATCGCCTGCCCCCGGCTGGTGCCGCCGAGCAGGAAGTCCCTCAT
This sequence comes from Corynebacterium mastitidis DSM 44356, assembly GCF_000375365.1. GTDB lineage: Bacteria > Actinomycetota > Actinomycetes > Mycobacteriales > Mycobacteriaceae > Corynebacterium > Corynebacterium mastitidis. The sequence goes on from NZ_AQXB01000007.1 coordinate 148,152, forward strand.
GCCAAAGCCCAGGCTGAACATCGTCCACGCGCCCAGCAGCGGCAGCAGCCCCAGCAGCAGGCGCGGCAGCCACGCCCCCAGAAGCAGGGCGGCGGCCAGCGCGAGACGCACCGCGGCCCCCTGCGCCAGCAGGCGCGCCAGGGCGGGGTCGGCGGCGGGGCTGAGCACCCGGCCGCCGTCCACCGTCTCCAGCAGCCCGCCGGTATCGGCCAGCATCCGCACCGCCACCACCGCGTGCAGCACCGCCAGCAGCGCGAGGCTCAGGCGCGCGACGGTCAGGGAGGCCAGGCGGGCACCGGAGTGGCGCCGCCACTCCGGCTCCACCTCGGTGAGGATGGCCCTGGTCAGCTCCTCCCCCGGCTCCCGGCCCGCGGGGGCGGGCAGAGGCTGGAGGCGCGCCGCCCGGCGATAGAACGCCTGGCACTGCTCGCACTGGTCCAGGTGGGTCTCCACCACGTCGTCGTCCAGGCGGCCCGCCTCGCCGTCGAGCCGGGCGGAAAGCTCCGCCTGGATCACCTCGTGCGCGATCATCGGGTGAGCACCCCGTCCACGCTGGCGCGCCCGGAGCCGAACACCACGATCATCAGCAGGGATACCAGCATCACCACGGGGTATTCCAGGGTCTCCACGCTGGGGGTGAGGTGCACGAAGTAGATGGCGGCCACCATGAGCAGGGCCAGGGCCCCGGCCACCACGGTGGTGAGCAGGCCGATCACCAGCAGCGCGCCCCCGGCGAGCTGCGCGATGCCCGCGATCCACGCGGACAGGGCGGGCTGCGGGACCCCCCAGGCGCTGAATTGCCCGGTGGTCTCCGTGATGCCGTCCACCATGAGGATCTTCCACCCGTGGGCCACAAAGATCAGCCCCAGCACCGCCCGGAAAATCAGCAGCGCACCATCCCGTATCACCGGCCTGTCCATGGCCTCTAGGCTACCTTGCCTGCCGGGCCAACTGCGCGTCCACGTTGCCCTCGCGCCCGGCGAACCAGCCCACTACTCCCATCAGCACGCTGCTGAGCAGCAGCACCCACAGGATCGGCCCCCAGCTCCCCAGCGCCTGGTGGGCCGCGCCCACCAGCAGCGGCCCACCGGCGGCCAGGAGGTAGCCGACGGACTGGACGAAGGCCGAGAGCCTGGCCGTGACCTCCGGGGCGCTGGTGCGCGCCGGCATGAGCGCGAGCGCCATGAGGAAGCAGAAGCCGCCGATGCCCAGCAGCGCGGACCACAGGTAGGGCGCGCTCATCGGGGCGTAGATCAGCCCCAGGTATCCGGCCGCCGTCGAGGCGGCGAAGCCCACGATCACCCAGTGCGCGTGCGCACTGCGGGCCGCGATGCGCGGGACGATCAGCCCGCCGACGATCCCGAGGCCGCCCACCAGCGCCAGGCCCACCGAGGCCACCCGGGGGCTGGCCCCCGCCTCCGCCAGGACGGTGGGTAGCCAGCCCATCTGGATGTAGGCGTTCATGGACTGCAGGCCGAAGAAGGCGGTGATGGCCACCGCCAGCGGCGAGCGCCACAGGCTGCCCCGGATGGGGTCCGGGGTGCGGGAGGGCGCGGCCTGCGTGCGCGCGGAAAGGATCAGCCGCCCCCACACCGGGAGCTGCAGCGCCGCCACCCCCGCCCAGATCCACAGCACCCCGCGCCAGGAGTCCGTGAGCATGGGAGACAGCGGGCCGAGGAACATGCCCACGCTGAGCACGGTGGTGTAGATCGTCATCAGCCGCACCGCCGCGAGCCCGCCCGCGCCCTTGATCCACGCGGGCAGCAGCACGTTGACCAGCGCGATGCCCATCACCACCAGGCCGGTAAGCGCTATGAACCCCCACATGCTGCCCATCACCGGCCGCAGCGCCTGGCCCAGGACCTCCAGCGCCATCGCCAGCAGCAGGGTTCCCGTGAGCCCCAGGCGGCGCGAGAGCGGCACCGCCGCCACCCCAAAGAGGGCGAAGCAGATGCCGGGCAGCGCGGTGAGCAGCCCGGACAGGGTGCCGGGGGCGTCGTACGCGGCGGAGATCCGATCCAGGACGGACCCCACGGCCACGATGGCCGGGCGCAGGTTCAGGGCGGCCAGGCCGACCGCCAGGGCGAGGATGAGGGCGTGGCGTCGTGGGGTGTGCTGCTGTGGGCGTGCGGTCAAGGTACCTCCATATACTTGTAGGGATCTTCTTCCCCGCACTCTAGACCTCCCCTCCCGCACGCCCCCACTGAGGGGAACCCGACAACGCCGCGAGGAGTCTAATAGCACCATGAGCACCGACGGCACCATCCTCTGCGAGGACGGCCTGCGCCGCCCGCCCTGGGCCACCGCCTCCGCCCTCCTGCGCGAGTACTACGACACCGAATGGGGCATGCCCGTGCGCGACGACCGCGGCATGTACGAGCGCCTCACCCTGGAGTCCTTCCAGTCCGGCCTGTCCTGGGCCACCATCCTGGCCAAGCGCCCCGCCTTCCGCCGCGCGTTCTGCGGCTTCGACCCCGAGGCGGTGGCCCGGTACGGGCCCGCCGAGGTGGAGGGGCTGCTTGCCGACGCCTCCATCGTGCGCAACCGCCGCAAGATCGAGGCCGCCATCGCCAACGCCCGCGCCACCTTAGACCTGGTTCCCGTGGGCGGGCTCGCGGAGCTGGTGTGGTCCTTCCGGCCCGAGACCACCCCGGCACCGCGCACGATGGAGGAGGTGCCCACCCGCTCCCCCGAGTCCGCGGCGCTGGCGGCGGCGCTGAAGAAGGCGGGGTTCCGCTTCGTGGGGCCCACCACCATGTACGCCCTCATGGAGGCGGTGGGGGTGGTGGACACGCACCTGGTGGGGTCGTGGCGGCGCGGCAGCTCGGGGGTGTGGGGGTAGGGTTCGGCGCTTGGCGGGGCGTCAACCCTACATTGACAGAAGTGTCAACGTAGGGTTGACTATGGGCGTGGACAGCATACGCCAAGCACAACAAGCCATCGAGGCCGCCCAGCAGCAGCTCCACCGCGCCGTCCACGCCGCCCGCGCCCGGGGCTCCTCCTGGGCCGAGATCGGCGCGGCCCTCGGAGTCTCCCGGCAGGCCGCCTTCAAGAGATTCGGCGCTCCCATCGACCCCAGAACAGGAAAACCCATGCGCACCCGCCCCGTGACAATCCTCATCGACCTCACCGAACGGCTCTTCGCCCACATCGACGCCCAGCGATGGGACGAGGCCGCCGCCCTGCTCCACCCCGACGCCCGCAAGGAACTCACCCCCGAGGTGTTCCTTCAGGCATGGACCTCCACCATCGGGGACTACGGCGACTTTGACGGCTGCCGCGACACCCTCGTCACCGCCGCCAGCCGCACCAACGCGCGAGAACCCCTCCACGGGAGCGTGGTGGGCACCGCCGTGGGGGTGACCACCCTGCACTTCGAGGCCGGGGAATGCCTCGGACGGGTGTCCTTTACCCCCGACGACCTCATCGACGGCGTCTACCTCCTGCCCACCGACGCAAAGGAGAGCCACTTCTAACCATGTCCCCCCTACGTCCGCGCCCTCCTCGCCTTCAAGGTCCTCTTCGCCCTCGGCGGGCGGATCCTCTCCGACTTAGCCAGCGGAATCATCCCCGCCTCCGCCGGGGCGATCATGGTGTATCTCCTTGCGCCCCGGAAGGAAAAAGAACGGTAGCCTGGCCCGCAGGGGCAACCGGCCCTGGAAAGCGAGGTGATTGAGCGTGACCGACTCCTCCAACAAGGAAGAGAAGAAGGACCACCGCAGCGCCATTACCGGGCGCTACGTCAAGGAGGCCACCGCCGAGCGTCACCCCAAGACCACGGTGTCCGAGACCCGCTCCGAGAACAAGTAGCGGACGCGGTTAACCCGGCGCGAGTGCGCGCCGGGTTTTTGCTATTCGCCGGGCTCGGAGGCGGAGAAGGTATAGGAATACGTCCACTCGTTGTGCACGGTGAGTTCGTAGGAAATCCCCCGCTCGTGCGCCTCATCCACAAGCTGATTGATCTCCTTGCGGTTAAAGTGGCCCTGCACCGCGATCAACAGCACGATCAATGCGAACACCCACGCGGCGAAGGCCCCGGCGATCATGGCGGTGCGCATCCTGCTTCTCCCCCTTCTCTTGCGGTTTAAGGCCAACTGCGCGCTGTCCCAGCGTGGGACGACGACCACCGGCCGCATTCTTCCTCCAACGATACCCATCACATCGTTAGGGTCACCGCTCCTGGCGGTCCCCCAGCAGCGTGAATAACAAGGCCGCACAGAAAAAGGCGATGGTGTACTGGCTTATGCGCGACGGCTCCGTCTCCGCGAGGGCCATGGAAAAGGAGAAACACACGAGCGCCACCGCCCCGCACGTCACCGCCACGAGTTCGGGAAACCCCAGCCCCGCAGAGCTAAAGAGAATCTTTTTCCTTGCCGCGCGCACGATCACGCAGGAGATAATGGTGATGGCGGGAACCACGGCAAAGGAAATGAGATTGCCCCACACGAACCCGGCCGCGAGCACCCCAGCGCTCACCGCGAGCATGAGGCAGGAAAGAACAAAGAATACCCTTCTCCATACGCGCGACCTCATGGCCGCGATTATGGCATAGGAAGCGCACAGGCGCCTCCCACATCACAACGGCTGCGCGGATTCCTCCAATACCGCGATGAGCGGCGCGGCGTCGTCCCGCATGAACAGCTCGGTGAGCGCCTGGTGCCACTCCAGTTGCTTGTTCCCGGACACGGTGAAGGGCATGTACCCGTGGGCCACCAGTTCCAGGCTGGCGGTCATCACCGCCGTGCGCTTGTTCCCGTCCCAGAAGAACTGCGCCCGGGCCATGAACGGCACCCGCAGGAGGGCGCGCCGCGCGGCCTCGGTGGGGGCGTTGCCCTCCCACCAGGCCCATACCTCGTCCAGTTCCTCCCGGGAGGGCGCCTGGTAGTCCCCCTCCGGGGTGCGGACGATCCCGCCGCGCCCGCCCAGGGAGGTTCGAGAGCGGGACACCGTCCCGTTGATCCGCTCCGCGATCTCCCGGGTCACGGGGGTGCGTTTTTTCGCCTCCCGGACCACCAGGCCCCACGCCTCCGCGATGGCCCGCACCTCGTCCAGATCGTGCAGCGGGTGGCCTCCCACCGTCATCCCGGACATGATGGTCTGCACCTCGGGAAAGGTGAAGTTCAGGCCCTCCAGGCGCGCGGTGGACCAGGTGGCAAAGGGGTGGTTCTTCAGCAGCGCGTGATATGCGGCGTCAAAGCCCACGCGGGGCAGATCCGGGAGAGGGCAAGGATGAGAAAAACCACCGAACATAGCCATCACCTTATCCCCTCTCGCCGCGTTCTCACTTCGCCTTCATCCCCGCATGGATATAGCAAAACCCGCCTGCGCGATCTTCCGCGCAAGCGGGTTTTATGGTGGAGCTAAGGGGAATCGAACCCCTGACCTTTGCATTGCGAACGCAACGCTCTACCAACTGAGCTATAGCCCCAATGCCTGAGTACTTTACCCCCTCCCCCACGGATTCGACGAACCAGCAGGTCAACTACACCGCGGCGCGCCTCTCGTAGGCCCCGCGCGCGTCCGCCACGCGCTCCCGGGTGGCCGCCGCGCGCGTCTCGAGGTGATAAAAGTCCGGGCTCTCGTCGTCCATCTCCACCACCACGGCGCCGGGGCGCAAAAGCTGGCGGGGGATGTGCAGCGCCTCGTCGTCACGGTGGCGCACGCCCATGCGGGCGCGGCGCAGTTGCCTGATCCGGCGACGGCGCAGCGCCTCCTCCTGGCGCACCTGGGAGCGCAGGGCGAGCAGGTAGATGAGCAGCAGGAGCGCGCAGGCGCCCGGCGCGGCCCACACCCAGCCGCCGAAGATCACGGCGAGGACGAGGGCCAGGGCGGTGATCCCGCCCAGCCCCATGAGGGTGCGCTGGCGGCGCTGGTAGCGGTCGGCGGAGTTGGCGGCGTCGGTCTCCGGGTCCCAGCCCCCGCGCCCGCGGCGGCTGGCGGCGAACTCCAGCTCCTCCTCGCTGAGTTCCTCCTCCGCCTCGTCCTCGTCCGGGTCCTCGGCCCGCTCGCCGGGCTCCCCCTCGGCCTCCGGCTTCGCGGGGGCGTAGAGCAGGTCCTCCGGGGTGGTGTGCGTCTCGTCCACCTCGTAGGTGTCCCCCTGCTCCTCGGGGGCCACGGCCTCCTCTTGAGGTTCTTCCGCCCCGTCGGCCTCCGCGCTCTCGGAGCCCTCGGCGGCCTCCAGCTCGTGCACCACGTCCCCCTCCAGATACACCTCGGGCACGTCCTCCTCCTCGGGGGTGGCGCGCTCGCTCACCGCCACCTCCTCGGGGGCCACCACCTCGTAGTCCTCGGCGGGTTTTTCCTCGGTGTAGTGGATGTCCTCGGCCTTGATCCTGGGCTTGCGGCGCATGGTGCCGGTGGGCGTGGTGCCGCCCTCGTAGACCACGCGGGTCTCCTCCAGGGCCTCCCCGGTCTTGCGGATGGGCTTGTTATCCCTTTGCAAAAGCGGGATCAGCACAAAGAGCCAGAGCACGATGATGAGGAGTATCAGCAGGCCACCGGTCACGAGATTGCACCTTCCAGGGTAGGGGAAAACGTTTGTAGGATAACCGGCGCCTCCCCCGGCAAAGCCGAGGCGCGCCGATCAGCGGATCAGCCCGGCGCGCCGCAGCCTGCCCAGGCAGGTGCCCGGCGGGTCCCCGGCCACCAGCGCCACAAAGTGATGGTCGCGCCAGGCGCCGTCGATGTGCAAGTTGGCGCGCAGGTAGCCCTCCTCGCGGTAGCCGTTGCGCCCCAGCACGGTCCCCGAGGCGGGGTTGCTGGGCAGGTAGGTGGCGGTGACCCGGTGCAGCCCCAGGGTGGCCAGGGCGTAGTCGGTGCCCAGGGCGCAGGCGGCGGTGGCCACTCCCCTGCCGGTGCGCGCGGCGTCCACCCAGTAGCCGATCCAGCACTCGGAGGCGGTGCCGCGCTGGATGCCGCCCAGGGTAAGCTGCCCGGCGAACTCACCGTCCACCTCGATGGCCAGGGGCACGGTGGTGCCCTCCTTGGCGCAGCGGCGCAGGTGCTTGTAGTAGCGCCGCCACTGCGCCGGGGTGTGGTTCTCCTCCCAGCCGCCGCGCAGCGTGGGCTCCACGGGGCGCAGAAAGGGCTCGTTGAGGATGCGGATCTGGCACCACGCGGCGCCGTCGCCGCGCCGCAGGGGGCGCAGGCGCACGGTGGCGCCGTCGAGGAGCACCGCCCTCATGAGCCCTGGGCGAGGAACAGGACCTCCACGATGTCCCCGGGGCGGATCTCCGCCGCGGCGTCGGGAATGCGGATCATGGCGTTAGCGGCGGACAGCCCCGCCAGCAGGTGCGCTGGCGCGCCGGTGGCTCCCCCGAGGCCCTCCACCAGGTAGTCGTGCGTCTCGGCGTCGCGCATGAGGCGGGCGCGCACGAAGCCGCGCCGCCCCGGGATGGAGGTGACGTGGTTGAGCGCGCGGGCGCGCACCACGCGGCGCTGGGAGTTGCGCTTGCCCAGGCACAGCCGCACCAGGGGGCGCACGAAGACCTCGAAGGTCACCAGGGCCGAGACCGGGTTGGAGGGCAGCAGGAACACCGGCACGCGATCCTCGCCCAGCAGACCGAATCCCTGCACGGAGCCGGGGTGCATGGCCACGCGGGTGGTGTCGATGTCCCCCAGCTCCTCGAGCACCGCGCGCACCCGCTGCGAGCCGGTGCCGCCCACGGCCCCGGAGATGACCAGGATCTCGCTGCGCATCATCTGCCCCTCGATGATCTCGCGCAGGCGGCGGCTCTCGCCCTCCGCGATGCCCACCCGGTGCACGTCCGCGCCGGCCTCCTTGGCGGCGGCGGACAGGGAGTAGGAGTTGACGTCGTAGACCTGCCCCAGGCCCGGGTCGCGGTGGATGTCCACCAGCTCCGCGCCCACGGAGATCAGGGAGATGCGCGGGCGCGGGTACACCAGCACCTTGGAGCGCCCCACCGCCGCGAGCAGGCCGATCTGCGCCGGGCCCAGCACCGCGCCGGAGGAGACCGCCACGTCGCCCTTGTTCACGTCGTCGCCCACGCGGCGCACGAAGTCCCCGGAGCGCACCGCCCTGTTGGCGGAGACGCGCTTGCGCCCGCGATCGCTCCAGTCCAGGGGCAGCACGGCGTCGGCCAGGGTGGGCAGCGGGGCGCCCGTGTGCACGCGCACCGCCTGCTTGGGCTGCAGGCGCAGCGGCTGCTGGGACCCGGCGGCCACCTCCCCCACCACGGGCAGGGACTTCTCCACAGGCACCAGCGGCCCCACGGAGGAGCTCAGGCCCCGCTCGCCGCCCACGTCCACGGCGCGCACGGCGTAGCCGTCGATGGCCGCCTGGGCAAAGCCGGGCAGCGGATCGCTGGCCTGCACCTCCTCGGCGCACATGAGGCCGAGCGCGTCCGCAATGGAAATGCGCACGGGCTCGGGCGTCACGGCAGCGTCCGCCACCAGGGCTAGCTGCTCGTCCACGGACCGCACTCGCAGCCTCCTTATCCTCGATTGCTCCCCAAATACCCTAGCCCTCGTGGCGGGCCAGGATCTCCGCGATGGCCTTCTTCAGCCCCGGGCCGTACACGGGGTGGCTCAGCCCAAAGTCCACGCAGGCGGGGATGTAGCCGCCGGGGTTGCCCAGGTCGTGCCGGGTGCCCTCGTGGATCACCACGTGCACGGGGTGCCCCTCGGTGATGAGCAGCTCGATGGCGTCGGTGAGCTGCAGCTCCCCGCCCTTGCCGGGGGTGATGCGCTGCAGGGCGTCGAAGATCGCGCGGTCCAGCAGGTAGCGGCCGGTGGCCACGAAGTTGGAGGGCGCCTGGGCGGGGTCCGGCTTTTCCACCATGCCCACCACGCGCTTGACGTCCTCGCGCCCGGTGTCCTCCACGTCAAACACACCGTAGTTGTACACCTCCTCGTGCGGCACCACGAAGGCGCACAGCACGGAGCCGCCGTACTCGGCGCGCACGGCGGCCATCTTTTCCATCACGCCCACCGGAAGCACCAGGTCATCCGGGAGCATCACGGCCACCACGTCCTCGTCCGCGTCCAGCACGGTCTCCGCCAGTCCCACGGCGTGGCCCAGCCCGAGGGGGCGCTCCTGGGTCACCGGGACGGCGTCGATAATGCCGCTGGCGTGGCGCACCTTGCGCAGCTGCTCGTCCTTGCCGCGCGCGTGCAGGGTCTCCTCCAGGTCCGGGGCGGGGGCAAAGTGCGCCAGCACGCCCTCCTTGCGCGGGGCGGTGATCACCGCCAGCCGCGAGGCCCCCAGGGACGCGGCCTCGTCCGCGATCAGCTCGATGCCGGGGGTGTCCACCACCGGCAGCAGCTCCTTGGGAACCGTCTTGGTGGCGGGAAGGAAGCGGGTGCCCAGCCCGGCGGCGGGAACAACGACCGTTTTGACCGCGTGCGGGTGTTCCGAAGTGGGTGCATTCATAAACCCTCACCCTACCCATGTATGCGCCTCCCGCCATGCAGCGCCACGGTAACCTGGGGCAGGTGAGCAAAGAAGAGCTGCGCCGCGCCCTGACCCGCGCCCGGCGCGCCCGCCCCGCCAAGCGGGAGGAGGACGCCGCCCTGGCCGCGCAGTGCCTCCGGCTGCTGGGCCGCTGCTCCCCCGGTCCGGTGGCCGCCTACCATCCCCTGCCCTCCGAGCCCGGCCACGGTGCCCTGCTCCCAGCCCTGCGCGGCACGGGCAGGGACATCTACCTGCCGATCAGCCTCCCCGGCGGCCGCCTCGCCTGGGCGCTCGACGGCCCCTCCCGCCCCGGCCATCTGGGCATCCCCGAGCCCGCGGGCCCGCGGCGCGGCACCGAGGCCCTCGCCTCCTGCGCCCTCGTCCTGGTGCCCACCCTGGGGATCAGCCCGGAGGGATACCGGCTGGGCAAGGGCGGCGGCTACTACGACCGCGCCCTGGCAGACCTGGCGGCCCTGACGGCACTAGCCCCGCCGCGCCCGCCCATCGCGGCCCTGGCCTACCCCGAGGAGATCATCCCGGTGCCCGTGGAGCCCCACGATCAGGCGGTGGACTACATCGTGGAACCGGGAGGGTGGCGCGCCAAGTCCAAGGGGGTATGATCTCCCGACTCCTCGCCACCCTGCGCACCCCCGGCTGGCGGCGGGTGGTGCTCCTGCGCCGCGCCGCCGCCGGCCTGATCCTGGCCCTGGCGGCGGCCCTCGCGCTGCGCCCCCAGGGCACGCCCGCGCTGTTCTTCCGCGCGGACGTGCCCACCGGCCGGGAGATCGCCGCCGGGGACGTGGAGGTGCGCCGGTCCGCCGACGCCCCCGCCTCGGTGTTGCGTGACCCGCAGGACGCCATAGGCAAGGTGCTCATCGCCCCCGCCGTCCCCGGGGAGCCGGTAACACCCACCCGGCTTCTCAGCCCGGCGGCGCTCGACGGCCAGGTGGCGGTGCCCGTGCCGCTTTCCGCCCCGGAGCACGTCCTGCACCACGGCGATGTGGTATCCGTGGTGGCCCAGGGCGAGCAGATCATCGCCACCGGGGCTAAGGTCTTATTGCCTCCCGACCCGGAGAACACCTCGGCACTGCTCGCCCTGCCGGAGGAGGCCGCGGCCCGCGTGGCCACGGCCGCCCTGTCCACCCCGCTCACGGTGCTTCTCACCACGGTGAGATACAGTTCACCCCACACCGTCCCCTAAAATATCCCAGGAGGTTCCCTTGCTTAAGGGCTTTAAGGACTTCATTCTGCGCGGCAACGTCATCGAGCTGGCGGTCGCCGTGGTCATCGGCTCCGCCTTCACGGCCATCGTGACCGCCTTCACCGACAACATCATCAACCCGCTCATCGCGGCCCTGGGCACCAGCCCGGAGGTGGACGGCCTGGCCATCGAGCTGCGCGCCGGGGACGCCGCCACCCGCGTGGACTTCGGAGCCGTGATCACCTCGGGCCTGAACTTCCTCATCATCGCCGCCGTGGTGTACTTCATCCTGGTGGCCCCGATGAACAAGCTCAACGAGATGCAGGCGCGCCGCCACGGCGTGGAAGAGGACGAGGAGGAGAAGGTCTCCATCGAGGCGGGCCTGCTCTCCGAGATCCGCGACCTGCTGAAGGACCAGGAAAGCCAGACCGGGGGCGGCGCTCACCGCGCCGAGTGAGGCGGGCGCTGCCGCCGAAAGAACTCCTCGCTGCGGGCCTCGAAGAAGGCCCGGTGCGGGGTATCGGCGCGGCGATCGATGTGACGCGCCGGGCTCGGGCGCACCGCGCGGCGCTTGGGCCTCACGGCAGCTCGTCAATCACGTGGTGCACCAGGGGGGCCAGGGTGGCCATGCCGTCGCGGATGGCGGGGCGGGAGCCCGCCAGGTTCACGATCACGGTGGAGCCGGATACCCCGGCGATGCCCCGCGAGGTGGCCGCGTCCACCGCGCCGCACCCCAGCCCCGAGGAGCGCAGGGCCTGCGCGATGCCGGGCACGAGCTGATCCAGCACCGCCCGGGTGGCCTCGGGCGTCTTGTCCCGGGGCCCCACCCCGGTTCCGCCCACGGTGAGCACCAGGTCCACCCCGCCCACCACGGCCGTCTCGATGGCCTGGCGGATGCGGGACTTCTTGGCCTTGACCGCCACAATCCCGCCCACCGTGAACTCCGCCTCCGCGAGCAGCTCGGCCACCAGCGCGCCGGTCTCCTTGTCCTCGGCGTCGTTGACCAGCACCACCAGGGCGTTGTGGCGCGCCCGGGGCTGATCCTCCCGCTCCGAGGCCAAAAGATACCCGGGGTCCGGTTCGAGATCGGGCAGGGGGAAGGACGCGGCGGCCAGGCTATGTTCCATATCAAACAACTTAGTCCTCCGTGAGCGTGACCTCTACCGGGTGGGGCTCGCCCTCCCCCTGCGAGGTCACCTCCAGCGTCACGGTCTCCCCGAAGTCGTGCGAGCGCACGGCGGCGATGAGGGCGTCGGAGGAGTCGATGAGGCGGTCGTTGAGCTTGGTCACCACGTCGCCCTCCTTAAGCCCGGCGCGCTGCGCGGGGCTATCCGGGGACACCCCGCCGATCACCGCGCCCTTGACCTGCGGGCGGTTGGGGTAGTTGAGGTCGTCGCGCAGCACGTTGACCCCCAGCATCGGCTGGACGGCCTCGCCGTCCTGCACGAGCTGATCGGCCACACGCTTGGCAAAGGTGGAGGGGATGGCAAAGCCCAGGCCGATGGAGCCCGACTGCCCGGTGCTGCTCAGGGAGGCGATGCCCGAGTTCATGCCGATGAGGTTGCCGTTCATGTCCACCAGGGGGCCGCCGGAGTTGCCCGGGTTGATGGCGGCGTCGGTCTGGATGGCGTCGATGAGCGAGGACTCCCCGCCCGTGTCCGAGGCCCGCACCGGGCGGTTTAGGGCGGAGACGATGCCCGTGGTCACGGTGGAGGCCAGCCCCAGCGGGGAGCCGATGGCGATGACCGACTGCCCAACCTGCACCTGGTCGGAGTCCCCGAAGGAGATGACCGGCAGGTCCTTGACGTCGCGGATCTTGATCACGGCGATGTCCGTGGCGGCGTCCGCGCCCACCAGGTCCGCCGGGTGGACGCTGCCGTCGTTCAGCGTCACCTGAAGCTGCGCGTTGGGCTTGCCCGCCACGTGGGCGTTGGTGAGCACCAGGCCGTCGGAGGAGATGATGGAGCCGGAGCCCTCCTCCCCGCCCATGGCGCTGGCCACCTGGATGGACACCACGGAGGGCAGCACGGACTGTGCCACCTGCTCAGTAGAGCCCTCCGGGGCCTCGCGGTGGGCGGTCTGCTGCACGTTCGGCTGCTGCAGGGAGTTGACCACCGGGGAGTCTCCCCGCTGCTGGTCGAGCACCACGCCGGTGATCGCCCCCGCCGCCACGGCGGAGGCGGTCATAAGCGCCACCGTGGGAAGTACCCCGAAGGCGAGCCTCTTCCTCTGCGGCGCGGGCTCCGGCTCGCGCCAGCCCCAGTTCTGCTCGGCGGTCTCGGTGATCTGCGTGTTCTCCGTGCGTGCCATGTTCTCGTTCATGGCACCCGATTATGCACCCCGGCGCTGGCCCTTCACTGCCACGGGGGTATCAGCTCCATGAGAGATTCTGCACGTTTGCTGTGCGCTTAGTGCATAAAAAAATAACGCCCCGCGTCGCGGGGCGTACAGGTGGAGCGTCCTAGAACTGCTCCACGTCCACCAGGCCAAGCTGGGCGGCCTTGACCAGGCGGCGCGGGATGCGCACGGTCTGGCCGTCAATGGTCACGTCCTGGAGGGCAACGTTGTCGGCCTTCCACTGCGAGCGGCGCGAGTGGGTATTCGCGCGGGACTTGCGGAACTTAGGTACTGCCATTTTCCTCTTCCCTCCTTACCTTAAGCCTGGGTCTTCTTCTTGCGGCGAGCCATGCCACCGAAGCGGCGCTGGAACTTCTCCACGCGGCCGGCGGTGTCCATGACGCGCTGGGCGCCGGTCCAGAACGGGTGGGACTCGCTGGTCACGTCCACCACGATGAGGGGGTACTCGTTGCCGTCCTCCCACTCCACGGTGCGGCTGCTGGTGGCGGTGGAACGGGTCAGGAACTTCTGGCCGGTGCCAGCGTCCTGGAACACCACCGGGTGGTAATCCGGGTGGATATCCTTCTTCATATTTCTCGATTCCTAAGGTTGTACACTAGGTCGGTTCCCCAGGGGGATCGTGCCTAGGTTGGCTCGGTCAAATCCTTTAGCACCCTACTATATGGGGCTTGCGTTGCGAAAATCCCCGCCTGCGCAGGATCACCGCCGCTGCCAGCGCCTGCAGCCCGCCCAGGAGCAGCACCCACGCGGCGTCGAAGCCGTGCGCCGCCACCAGCGGCGGCGTAAGACTGTTGACCATGTGCATGCCGCCGTGGGTGGCCACCCCGCCCCACACGGACCCCGTGGTCAGGCGCAGCGCACCCGCCAGCAGCCCCATCCCCAGGGGCAGCGCCAGGTAGACCACCCGATCCCCCAGCCCCTCCTGCCCGCCGGAGGAGACGAGGTGCACCACGGTAAACGCCGCCGTGGTCCAGGCCAGGGTGAGGCGGAGGCGATCCCGGGTGACGTCGGCCAGCCAGCCCCGGTAGATCAGCTCCTCCGGCAGCGCCTGGAGAATATAGGAACGCACGAAGGCAAAACACACGCTGCCCGCCAGCACCCACCCGGTGGGGTACTGACCCAGGAACTCCGTGGTGGCCTCGCCGCACAGGTAGCCGATCCCGGCGTAAAGAAGGTGCGCCAGCAGGGTCAGCGGCACGACGATCGCGGTGCCCAGCCAGAAGGCCCCCGGCCGCGCCAGGAGCGCCCGCCACGATCTCCCCTCCACCCAGCGCACCCACGCCGCCGTGCACGCGACGATCAGCAGGCAGCTCACCAGGTACCACCCCGCCACCGCCACGGGGTTGTCCTCGCCCCACGGGCGCGCAGCGTTGCCCGCGAGGAGAATCCCGAAGGCCACCGCCGCCCACAGCATAAGGCCCCACCAGTTCACCGGAATACGCGGAAAAGTTCTCATGCCCTTAAGCCAACCGCCGCCGCGGCCCCCGCGCCAGGCCCCGTGGTCACCCATAATCATGACCCCGGTCATGGGCGACCCCCGGTAGCGTGAGGACCATGCCCGCCGTCTCCCGCTTTTACCTGCGCCTGCTCTTCGGCCTGGCGCTTGTCCTCTATATATTGGCCTTCCTTGGCTCGCCGCGCGCGCCGCTCGGGGCAGCCCTGGGCCTGTGTCTGTGCGCCCTGTGGGCGCTGTGGTCGCGCGGGGTCGCCCCGCTCCTCACCGGCCTCGCGTTCTCCCTGACGGCGCTGGCCTGCTACCTCACCGCCAACTGGGTCTCTAGCTCCCTCGTCCTCTTCCTCGCCATCCTCGTGCTCGTGCTCGGCATCCACCGGGCGGCGGGGCTCGCCTTCCTCGCGCTGGTCACGGCGCTGACCGGCGGCATCCATCTCCAGGCGGGCGAGCCTACCCGAGCGCTCACGGAGTCCCTCACCATCGGCGCGCTGCTGGGCGTGGGTTACGCCTTCGCCGCACAGATCCAGCAGCTCCAGCGCCAGTCCGCCATCGAGCGCGATCTCCTCCTCTCCCGCGAGCGCGAGCGCACGGCCCGCAGCCTCCACGACGGCCTGGGGCACCGCCTCACCGCCATCATCCTCGGCATCGACGCCGCGCTGCGGCTGCCCGCCGAGGAGGCCCACCGGGAGCTGACCAGGGCGCGCGGCACCGCCCGCGAGGCCCTCGACGAGATGCGCGCCACGGTGCGGGCCATGACGCCCCTCGAGCTGCGCGACGGCGACCTCCTGCGCGCCCTGAACTCCGTGGCGGAGTCCTTCTCCTCCACCGCCCTGCGCGTGCGGGTGGTCGGCGGTGGCCAGCCGCCGGAGCCCCTGGCGCTGCTGGCCCTGCGCTTTACCCAGGAGGCCCTGACCAACGTGGTGCGCCACAGCGACGCCGGCGCCGTGCTCATCGAGGTAGAGGCCAGCCCGGCAGGGCTGCGAATCCGGGCCCAGGACGACGGCTCCCCCGCCGAGTTCTCCCCCGGCTACGGGATCTCCTCGCTGGACCGCCGCGCCCGCGAGCTGGGCGGGCGCGTCACGGCGTCGGCGGAGAAGGGCTTTAGCCTGCTCATGGAGGTGCCATGCGCGTCATCCTGATCGACGATCACCGGGTGGTCCTCGACGGACTGCGCATGGTGCTCGAGACCTTCGCGGACGTGGAGGTGGTGGCCACCGCCACCGACGGCTCCCTGGTCGGCGCCCTGATCCGCGCGCACCGGCCGGACATCGTGGTCACCGACGCCGCCATGCCCGGGTGCGGCGGGCTTGAGGTGCTGCGCGCGGCCCACCCCGTGCCGGTGCTGGTGCTTACCACCTTCGACCAGCCGGGGTTGGTCTCCTCCCTCATCGAGGCCGGCGCCGCCGGGTACATCCTCAAGGGGGTCTCCCCGGAGGAGCTGGTCGCCGCGATGCGCGCGGCGCTGGGCGGCGGCCTGGTGCTCGATCCCCGGGTGGCCTGCTACGCCCGCAGCGAGCTGGCGCTGCTGACCCGCACGGAGCGCGCCGTGGCGCGGCTGGTGGCCCGGGGGCTGAGCAACAGGGAGATCGCGGGGGAACTCGTGCTGGCGGAGGGCACCGTGAAGAATCACGTCTCCGCCCTGCTGCGCAAGCTGCACGCCCGCGACCGCACCAACCTGGCCCTCCGGCTGGCCCGGCAATTAGGAGATTTGGGCCCGGGGCGCTAGGATTGCCTCTTGCTGTTGTCGAAAAACATTCGTCTTCGCCCCCGTCTGCTGACTTTTAGTGCTTTGACGTGGGCGGCTAGGAGAAAGTTACACCCATGTCGGCTATTTGCCAGGTCACGGGACGCAAGCCGCAGTTCGGCAAGTCCGTCTCGCACTCGCACCGCCGTACGTCGCGCCGTTGGAACCCCAACATCCAGCGCCGTCGGTTCTACCTGCCCTCCGAGGGCCGTACCATCACCCTGAACGTTTCCACGAAGGGCCTGAAGGTCATCGATCGCGATGGCATTGAGGCCGTGGTCGCCAAGATTCGAGCTCGTGGGGAGAAGATCTAACAGATGGCACGTAATGACATTCGTCCGATCATCAAGCTGAAGTCGACGGCTGGCACCGGTTACACCTACGTCACCCGGAAGAACAAGCGCAACAACCCGGATCGCATCACGCTGAAGAAGTACGATCCGGTAGCCCGCAAGCACGTCGAGTTCCGCGAGGAGCGATAATTCATGGCTAAGAAGTCCAAGATTGCCAAGAATGAGCAGCGCAAGGAAATTGTCGCCCGTTACGCGGAGCGTCGCGCCGAGCTCAAGGCCATTATCAAGAACCCGAACTCTTCCGACGAGGAGCGCCTGGACGCGCAGTTCGAGCTGAACCGCCAGCCGCGCGACGCCTCCCCCGTTCGTGTTCGCAACCGTGACTCCCACGACGGCCGTCCCCGCGGTTACCTCCGCAAGTTCGGCCTTTCCCGCGTGCGCATGCGCGAGATGGCTCACCGTGGTGAGCTGCCGGGTGTCCGTAAGTCCAGCTGGTAGGAGTTGCAGAAAATGAAGCGTAACAACGCCAAGCGCGCTCGCGTGGAGCAGAGCCGCCGCCCCAAGAAGAATCCGCTGAAGGCAGCGGGCATTGAAACGGTGGACTACAAGGACATCAACACCCTTCGTCAGTTCATCTCCGATCGCCACAAGATTCGCTCGCGTCGCGTGACGGGCCTGACCCCGAAGCAGCAGCGCGAGGTCGCCACCGCCGTGAAGAACGCGCGCGAGATGGCTCTCCTGCCGTTCACCAGTCGCTAACTGGGAAGAATCACAACAGCGGGTTAACCCGCCCACTCTCCGAGTGGGCGGGTTACTGCCGTTTATGCTGGTATGCATGCACCCCTCGCTGACCGACCTCGCCCGGCAGGCCCCCGCCTGCGCCACCCTCGCCCAGGCCCGCGGCATCATCGCGGAGTCCGAGGAGCTCGCCCGCAACGCGCTTAACCACGGGGAGACCGCCGTGGCGGTGGCCCGCTGGTACTCCGGCATCGTCACCAGCCTGCTGGCCTCCCCCGCCCTGGCGGACCTCACCCCGGTCACCCCGGTGGGGGCGCTCGCGCGCGGCGAGGCCCTGCCCTCCACCCCGCTGCTGTGGGTCTGCGAGGGGCCCAGCGAGCAGTCCGCGCTCTGGGAGCAGGCGCGGGACCTTACCGCCCCGCCCGCCCCGCCCTCGCTCGATCGGGCCCTGGAGCAGCGCCCGCCCACCATGCGCACCATCGACGGCCTGCCGGACCTGGACTCCCCCGTGCACATCCAGGATCACCTCATCGCGCCCGCCGCCACGCTGCTCCAGTGCGAGATCACCGAGGAGGAGCGCGAGGCCCTGCTCCAGGCGTGGACCACCGGCATGGAGCTGGAGGCGCAGCGCTGGCGGGATCGCGTACCATCCGCATTGAGGGCCCGCGAGCTGCCCGCCTTACAGCGCAGCGCGTTCGGCGCCGCGGCGCGATCGGTATCCCTGGTGATCCGCTCCGTGGCCGCACGCAATAACATCAGCATGGACAACCGCTAAAGGAGGCAGCGCAATGGCAGGAGCCGTGGGACGCCCACGCAAGAATAGTCCGCGACGCCGCGGCAACACCGCGCGCGAGGAGATCCTGGACGCCGCCTCGGAGCTGTTTACCGTGCAGGGCTTTGCCACCACCTCCACGCACCAGATCGCCGACGCCGTGGGGATTCGCCAGGCCTCCCTGTACTACCACTTCCCCTCCAAGGCGGAGATCTTCCTCACCCTGCTCAAGTCCACGGTGGAGCCCTCCTCGGACCTGGCGGAGTACCTCAAGGCCACGGAGGCCTCCGCGCCCCAGCGCCTGTGGTCCCTGGTGGCGGCGGAGTCCCGCCTGCTGCTGTCGAGCCGGTGGAACGTGGGGCGGCTCTACCAGCTCCCCATCGCCTCCTCGGAGGAGTTCGCGGAGTACCACGCCCAGCGCGAGGAGCTGCGCACCACCTTCGAGGGCCTCGCCGCGGACATCGTGGGGGCGGGGGACCCCCGCTGCATGCTGCCCTTCCACATCGCCATGTCCGTGATCGAGATGCGCGATAACACCGGCACCGCCCCCCACCAGGGCGAGGGGCTGCCCCCCACCGCCGTCATGCTTGCCGACGCCGCCCTCGACGTCCTCCACACCCCCCTGCCCGAGGAGCGCGTTCCGCGCACCCTCGAGCTGCTTAGTGCGCGAAGTGCCGCGCGCCCGTGAGGTACATCGTCACCCCGGCCTTCTTGGCCGCCTCGATGACCTCCTCGTCCCGGATGGAACCGCCGGGCTGCACCACGGCCTTGACCCCGGCCTGAGCCAGCACCTCGAAGCCGTCTGCGAAGGGGAAGAAGGCGTCCGAGGCCGCCACGGCGCCCTCGGTGCGGTTGCCCTCCCCCAGCATGTTGGCGCGCTCCACGGCCAGCTTTGCGGAGTCCACGCGGTTGACCTGCCCCATGCCCACGCCCACGGTGGCGCCGTCCTTGGCGATGAGGATCGCGTTGGACTTCACCGCGCGCACGGTGCGCCAGGCAAAGCGCAGCTCCCGCAGCAGCTCCTCGGAGCCCTCCCCGGCCACCAGGGTCCAGGCGGCGGGGTCGTCCCCGGGCGCGTCCAGGGCGTCGCGGCTTTGCACCAGCAGCCCGCCGGAGATCTGCTTGATCTCCTTGCCCGCCTCCGGAGCGGCAGCCTCCAGGATGCGCAGGTTCTTCTTGCCCTTGAGCAGCTCGAGAGCCGCCTCCTCGTAGGAGGGGGCGATGACCACCTCGGTGAAGATCGGCTTGATCTGCTCGGCCATCGCCAGGGTGACCTCGCGGTTGGCGGCGATGACCCCGCCGTAGGCGGACAGCGGATCACAGGCATGCGCCCCGGCATGGGCGGCGGCGATGTCCTTCGCCACCGCGATGCCGCACGGGTTGGCGTGCTTGATGATCGCCACGCACGGGTCCTCGTGGTCCCAGGCGGCGCGCCAGGCGGCGTCGGCGTCCTGGTAGTTGTTGTAGCTCATCTCCTTGCCGTGGTGCTGCGTGGCGCCCGCCAGCCCGCCGCCGGAGGTGTACAGCGCGGCCTGCTGGTGCGGGTTCTCGCCGTAGCGCAGCTCGTGGGCCAGGCGGTACGAGCCGCCCACCCACTGTCCCTCGGAGATCCAGGTGGCCACCGCGATGTCGTACTCGGCGGTGTGGCGGAATGCCTCGGCGGCGAGCGCGCGGCGCTCCTCCAGGGTGAAGCCCCCCTCCGCGGCGGCGCGGGCCACCTCGCCGTAGGAATCCGGGTTGACCACCACGGCCACGGAGGGATGGTTCTTCGCCGCCGCGCGCACCATGGAGGGCCCGCCGATGTCGATCTGCTCCACGCAGGCGTCAAAGTCCGCGCCGGAGGCCACCGTCTGGCTGAACGGGTAGAGGTTGACCACCACGAGCTGGAAGGGGGCCACGCCCAGATCGTCGAGCTGCGCCAGGTGCTCCGGCTTGCGGGTGTCCGCCAGGATCCCGGCGTGAACGCGCGGGTGCAGGGTCTTGACCCTGCCCTCCAGGCACTCGGGGAAGCCCGTGAGATCCTCCACGCGGGTCACCGGCACCCCGGCCTCGGCCACGTGCGCGGCGGTGGAGCCGGTGGAGACGATCTCCACCCCGGCCTCGTGCAGGGCGGTGGCCAGCTCCACGAGCCCGGTCTTGTCATAGACGCTCAGCAAGGCACGCTTGATGCCCTTGCGGCTTTCACTCATCTGAGATTCTCCTGTTGCTGTGCGGTTAGCACCCGCACAATGAGTTGACGTTCCACTTTCTTGATGCGCTCGTGCAGCGCGGCCTCGTCGTCCCCCGGCTCCACCGGCACGGCCTCCTGCGCGATGATCGGGCCGGTGTCCACACCCTCGTCCACGTAGTGAACGGTGGAGCCGGTGACCTTGACCCCGTAGGCCAGGGCGTCGCGCACGGCGTGCGCGCCCGGGAAGGCGGGCAGCAGCGCGGGGTGGGTGTTGATGGTGCGCCCGCCGAAGCGCTCCAGGAAGGCGGGGCCCAGGATCTTCATGAACCCGGCGGAGACCACCATGTCCGGGGAACCCACGGCGCGAGCGAGCGTGACATTCCAGGCGTGGCGGTCCTCCTGCATGGGCACCACCTCGGTGGGCACGCCCGCCTTCTCCGCGCGCTCAAGGGCGGGGCAGGGCTGATCCGCGATGACCTTCTCCACCCGGTACCCGCCCTGATGATCCAGGATCGCCTGCAGCAGCGTCCCGCTGCCAGAAACCAAAACCACAATATTGAATGTCACGCGCTCAGCCTACCCGCCGCCTTGTGCACCAGCCCAGCCGCGACCCCGAGGCCCGCCACCCACACAAAGACCAGCAGGGCCGCCAGCCACTCCATGACGCCGGCCCGGCCATACACGCCCAGCTCCCCGCCCGCCAGGTAGGTGGCCACCAGGGTCAACCCCGCCGCGCAGCCGCCCGCGTACACGGCCTCGCGCCAGGAGGGCACCCGCTTCCACCACAGCGCCACCGAGGCCGCCGCCGGGATCAGCAGCAGCGCCACGGCCCAGTCCCCCGCGCTCCCCGGGACCGCGAACAGCGGCATCGGGGGCAGCGGCACCAGGTGCACGCTGAACAGGCTTATCGACGCCTCCCCGGCGTGGAACTCCGAGCCCACCAGCACCGCCGCCGCCGAGATCACCGCGTTGGGCACGTAGAGCGCGCTGAGCAACGCGGCCTGCGGCGTGGTGTGCTCCCAGTTCCAGGCCACCGCAACCACCCACGCCACGGCCGCCGCCCCGAGCAGGAAGAGCAGGTAGCGCACCGCGTCGCGCGCCCACCGAGGCCGGGGCCTGCCGAGCAGCAGCGCGGCCCCGTGCACGAGAAGGGTATTAAGGAAGGCCCACGGCGGGGGAACATCGACCTCGTACACGGAGCGGGCGTCCAGCAGCATGAGCCAGGCGATGCCGGTCAGCGCCAGCGGCACCCCCAGGAGCAGCCCCACATCCAGCCTGCGGGAGGGCCGGGCGCGGCTGAGCAGCCACACCATGCCCGCGGACGGCAGCAGCGGGAGCAGCCCCAGGGTGATCCCGCCGAGCCGGATGGGGGACATGTTCAGGATCAGCCAGAGCTGCGCCACCGTGGCGGGCATCGCCGCCAGCGAGGTTGAGGTCACAAGAAGCCCCGTCATGGCCACCACCACGATGGTCAAAAGCACCACGACGTGCGGCAGCAACACCGTGGGAAGGTAGCGCTGTACTGCGCTTTCCCGGGGCGCAGCGGGCGGGGACACCTCGCGGCGGGCGCGGCGCCGGGAGTCTCCGGGACGTCGGTTGTTGATCGTCTTCTTGCTCACCGTGCCAGCATATAACCGAAATATTTCAAAACAGGTTGCCCCGCTCCCATCGAAACGCTATCGTTACACTTCGTAGATAACGAAAAGGTCACGATTCGCTAACGTGGCGTTACAACGACAGATGGAAGTGAACGAGTTGGGTAGGCACCACAAATTCAGTCCTTCGCACACCACCAAGGGGCGCATCGCCCTCTTGGCCGTCGCCACCGGCGCTGTCTCTACCGCCGGGGCGGGCGGAGCGGCCGCCGCCCAGCACTCCTCCTCCCACTCCGTGGACTACGCCCTCGCGAACGACTCCGAAGACCTCCCCTCCTCCCCGCAGATCCTGGCGATCTCCGAGTTCAAGCCCGCCACCGGCATCGAGGATCAGCTCGGCAAGGCCGTGAAGTACGCCAGCGAGCGCGCCGAGGCCGCCAAGGCGGCCCTGGCCCCCGCCGAGCTTTCCTCCGCCCCCGTGGAGGAGGGCTCCACGGCCGTGGCCAACGCCCTGGGCGCGGTGAACCCCGCCATCGGCGCCTTCACCTCCGGCTACGAGCTGCGCTGGGGCACCTTCCACAAGGGCATCGACATCGCCAACGTGGAGGGCACCCCCATCAAGGCCGTCCTGGACGGCACCGTGATCGACTCCGGCCCCGCCTCCGGCTTCGGCCAGTGGATCCGCATCCGCCACGATGACGGCACCGTCACCGTCTACGGCCACATGTCTACCCTGGCCGTCGCGGTGGGCGAGCGCGTCACCGCCGGTCAGACCATCGCGGGCATGGGCAGCCTGGGCTTTTCCACCGGTTCCCACCTCCACTTCGAGGTGCACCCCGGCGGCGGCGACGCCATCGACCCCGTGCCGTGGCTCGCCGCGCACGGCATCACCCTATAGCTTTTCCATCGGCAGCCCGCCGATCAACATCAGGCGCACTGTCCCGGCCGACCCGAAATCGATGGTCACCGTGGCATGTGCGCCTATTCCGTCCGCCGCGATCACGGTGCCCAGCCCGTACTTGGCGTGGTTCACCCGATCCCCCACCACCAGGCTCAGGCTGGCGTTCTTGCGCCTCGGGGCCGCCGCCTTCCTGGGCTGCCCCCCGCTCCACTCCATCAGGTCAGAGGGGATCTCCTGGAGGAACCTACTCGGGGGGTTGTTCACGGGGTTTCCCCACGCGGAGCGCAGCGTGGCGCGGGTGAGGTACAGGCGCTCGCGGGCGCGCGTGATACCCACGTAGGCCAGGCGCCGCTCCTCCGCCAGCTCCTTGGGGTTGCCCAGGGACCGCAGGTGCGGGAACTGCCCGTCCTCCCAGCCGATGAGGAACACCGCCGGGAACTCCAGCCCCTTGGCCGTGTGCAGCGTCATCAGCGTGACCATGCCCTGCTCGCTGTCCGGGATCTGGTCGGCGTCCGCCACCAGCGACACCCGCTCCAAGAACGCCTGGAGGCTGCCGTCGAAGTCCTCGCGGTGCGCCGCCTCCGAGGAGAACTCGCGCCCCACCGAGACCAGCTCGTTGAGGTTATCCAGCCGGGCGCCGTCCTGCGGGTCGTTCGACCCCTCCAGCTCGTCGCGGTAGCCCGTCACGTCCAGGATCTCGCTCACCAGCTCGCCCACGTTCTCGGACATGTTCTCCCGCAGGCCGCGCATCATCTCCACGAACCGGCCCACCGCGTTGCGGCCCCGCGCCCCGAGCATGTCCACCTTGCCCGCCGCGGCGTCCTCCAGGGCGCGGCTGAAGGAGATGCCCTCCTGCTCCGCGTGCAGGGCGATGAAGGACTGCGCCCGCTCCCCGATGCCGCGCTTGGGGGTGTTCACGATGCGCCGCATGCTCACCGTGTCCTCCGGGTTGTCCAGCACCCGTAGGTAGCCCACCACGTCGCGGATCTCGCGCCGCTCGTAGAAGCGGGTGCCGCCCACCACCTTGTAGGGCACGCCCGTGCGGATGAACACGTCCTCCAGCGCCCGCGAGGAGTTATTGGTGCGGTACATCACCGCGATGTCGGAGTAGTTCATCCCGCCGTCCACAAGCTTGTCCACCTCGGCGGCGATGTAGCGCGCCTCGTCGTGCTCGTTGTCCGCCACGTACCCCAGGATCTTCTCGCCCTGCCCCAGGGCCGTCCAGAGCCTCTTGTCCCGGCGGTTCTCGTTCTGGGAGATCACCGCGTTGGCGGCGTCCAGAATCGTCTGCGTGGAGCGGTAGTTCTGCTCCAGCAGCACGGTGCGGGCGTCGGGAAAGTCCCGCTCGAACTCCTCGATGTTGCGGATCGTGGCCCCGCGGAAGGCGTAGATGGACTGATCGGAATCGCCCACCACGCACAGCTCGCTCGCGCCCTCGCCCCTGCCCACCAGCGTGGCCACCAACTCGTACTGGGCGTGGTTGGTGTCCTGGTACTCGTCGATGAGCACGTGGCGGAAGCGGCGTCGATAGTAGTCCGCCACCTGCGGGTGCTCCTGGAATATCCGCACCACCTCCCCGATCAGGTCGTCAAAGTCCACGGCGTTGGCCTGCCGCAGGCGCGCCTGGTACTCCGAGTACACCTGGAGCACCGTGCCCTCCACGGGGTCGGTCAGCTCATTCTTGGCGTGCGAGATGGCCGCCGCCAGCGCCCGGGGGCTAAAGCGCTTGGGGTCCAGGCTCATCTCCTTGGCGATCATGCCCAACAAACGGCGGGAATCGTCCGAGTCGTAGATGGTGAAGTTGGTGTTCAGCCCCACCAACTGCGCCTGCTGGCGCAGGATGCGCACACACACCGAGTGGAACGTGGACACCCACATGCGCTCCGCGATGGGGCCCAGCCTGTCCCGCATCTCGGCGGCCGCCTTGTTGGTGAAGGTAATGGCCAGGATCTGCCCCGGCTGCACGCCGCGCTGGCTCATCAGGTAGTCGATGCGCCGGGTGAGCACGGCGGTCTTGCCGGAGCCCGCACCCGCCACGATGAGGAGGGGCGAGCCGATGTGCTCGACGGCGGCGCGTTGCTGATCGTTAAGAGTGTTCATGATGCCTACCAACCTACCCGCCGCCCGTGGCACTATAGTTCCATGAACACCGACGAGGAGATCCAGCGCTACCGCGAGGAGATTAACCGGCTCGACCAGGAGATTCTCGAGGCCGTCAAGCGCCGCACCGAGATATCCCGGATCATCGGCCGCACCCGCCGCGACTCCGGGGGCACGCGCCTGGTGCACGCCCGCGAGGTGGCCATCATCAACCGGTTCCGCGAGGAGATCGGCGAGGAGGGACCCGCCCTGGCCGCCATCCTGCTGCGCATGGGCAGGGGCAGATTAGGCTAGGTGCCATGGATACTTGGCAGACCCTCCAATCCCGCCCCACCGACCTCAATCTCCGGGAGCTGTTCACCGATCCACGCCGCGCCGCCGAGTTCACCTTCGACGCCGCGGGCCTGCACGTGGACCTCTCCAAGAACCTTATCGACGCCCCCACCCTCGCGGACCTCATCGCCCTCGCTCAGGAGTCGGGCGTGCGCGAGCAGATCGAGGCGATGTTCACCGGAGAGCACATCAACACCACCGAGGACCGCGCGGTGCTCCACACCGCGCTGCGGCTGCCCGCCTCCGCCGACCTCACCGTGGACGGGCAGGACGTGGCGGCCGACGTCCACGAGGTCCTCGGGCGCATGGGGGACTTCGCCACCGCCCTGCGCTCCGGGGCCTGGCTGGGGCACACCGGCCACACGATCAAGAAGATCGTCAACATCGGCATCGGCGGCTCCGACCTCGGCCCCGCGATGGTGACCACCGCCCTGCGCGCCTACGCCACGGCGGGCATCACCGCGGAGTTCGTCTCCAACATCGACCCCGCCGATATGTCCGCCACCCTCGACGGCCTCGATCCCGAGTCCACCCTCTTCATCGTGGCCTCCAAGACCTTCACCACCCAGGAGACCCTCGCCAACGCCCGGGTGGCCAAGCAGTGGATCCTGGACGCCTTCGGGGATAAGACCGCCGTGGCCAAGCACTTCGTGGCGGTGTCCACCAACGCGGAGAAGGTCGCGGAGTTTGGCATCGACCCCGCCAACATGTTCGGCTTCTGGGACTGGGTGGGTGGCCGGTACTCCGTGGACTCCGCCATCGGCCTGTCCATCATGGCCGTCATCGGCCCCCGGGACTTCATGCACTTCCTGGAGGGGTTCCGCGCCATGGACGAGCACTTCCGCTCCACGCCCTTCGAGCGCAACGTGCCGGTGCTCATGGCCATGCTGAACGTCTGGTACTCCAACTTCCTCGGCGCGCAGACCCACGCCGTCCTCCCCTACTCCCAGGATCTCGCCCGCTTCCCCGCCTACCTGCAGCAGCTCACCATGGAGTCCAACGGCAAGTCCGTGGATCGCCACGGCAACCCCGTGCGGCACTCCACCGGCGAGATCTTCTGGGGCGAGCCCGGCACCAACGGCCAGCACGCCTTCTTCCAGCTCATGCACCAGGGCACCCGCCTCATCCCGGCGGACTTCATCGGCTTCGTGCGCCCCAAGGACGGCGAGGAGGCCATGCACGACCTGCTCATGGGCAACTTCTTCGCCCAGACCAAGGTGCTGGCCTTTGGCACGCAGGGCGACCTCCCCCCGCACCGCGTCATGCCGGGCAACCGCCCCTCCACCACGATCCTCGCGGAGGAGCTCACCCCGCACTCCCTGGGGGCGCTCATCGCGCTCTACGAGCACATCACCTTCGTGCAGGGCGCCGTGTGGGGCATCAACTCCTTCGATCAGTGGGGCGTGGAGCTGGGCAAGAAGCAGGCCAACGAGCTGGCCCCGGCCGTCTCCGGGGAGGAAGAGCCGGATACGGGCGACTCCTCCACGGACGATCTCATCGCGTGGTACCGCCGCCGCAAGTAGTCTCCCCAGGTATAGGACCACCGGGCGAACTGGGGCCGCGCCAGCGGCCCCTCCGGGAGGGTGGACACCGTGGTGCCGTCCCGGAAGGTCCACCGGCAGACCCCGGAGTGCGTCATGAACATCCTGGCCTCGTCGAAGGTCAGCATGTTGTGGTGCCTGCGGCACAGGGAGGCGAGGTTGGTCAGCGAGGTGGGGCCGCCCACCTCGTACTCGATCACGTGGTGGAGTTCCGTGCGGGTGGATGAACACCCCGGGTAGCGGCAGCCGCCGTCGCGCAGCCGCACCGCGGCGGCGAGGGCGGCGGAGGCGTCGTGACGCGGAACCTCGTTCCAGTTCAGGTCGCTGCGCTGGTTAATCCGCCGCGCCCAGAAGCGCCCCTGCGCCTGGGTGAGGTCCCCCGCGCCCACCATGTGCACGGGGCGCCTGTCCCCGAGAAGGTGAAGGACCACGCGAAAGTCTCCGGCGTCCGTGGCCAGGTGGAAGAGCGCCTCCGCGAGGGTGCACCGCCTGCGCCGCGCGATGGCCCGCAGCGCCTCGCGCACCGCGTGCGCCCGATCCGCGGGCAGCCTCATGTGGAAGTTCCTGGGCTCCGGCTCGTAAAAGCCGGGCAGGATCGTCTCCACGAAGGAGCGCAGCCTGCGCACCAGGGCGCGGCGCGTGGGAAGGGCCTGCATGGGGACGGACGGGGTGAGGTACTCGGCCAGGTGGGCGTCGATAGCCTCCCAGTATTTCTCCGGCACGCCGCGCAGGCTGAGCGCGATCCCCACCACCCGGTCCATGTCGAGGAGCCCCTCCCCCGCCGCCTTGGCGTAGAGGCGCGGGAGTTTGCGCAGCGCGAAGGCCGCGTAGATGCGGTTGCGCACGTACGCGGGGCTGCACCCCATGCGCGGTGCCAGGGCCTCCACGATCTGGCCGAACTCCGCCTCCTCCGAGTCCGGTATCTGGCTCTCCCAGAAGGCCAGCTCCTCCCTGTTCATCCGCACGCGCCGCCGCGCCACGGCGTCCTCCCCGCACGCGCACAGGTAGCACGGGCGATCGGGCACCAGGCGCTCCGCAGGCACGGCATCCAGCGCGGCGTCGGCAAAACTGATCGTCATGATTTCCCCCTCACGAGCTTTCCCCTGCCCGCAAGGATACACCAATCCCGCCGTTCATGCGATCGTGTGTTCGACGTATGTCCGTGCCCACCCTCCGCGATGCTTCCGGCGAGACGTCCCCCGAGGTGCCCCCGTCCACAATCCGCGCGTTCGGATTGCGCTTATCTCACCGGACGCCCCTCGCGGTGCGTCCTCCCGCTGGGCATAGCGTAGAACACCGCTACGTGCGCGCGGGCAAAAATAACGCCCACTGTAGTGGGCAAGCCTAAAGCCGCACGCCCCGGGGAGTAATCCGCGCCCCCGCCGCGCGCAGCTCCGCCAGCAACGGGTGCGTCAGCGCCGGGCGGCCGTCGATCTTGTCCACCGGCCCGCTGCCCGCCAGGGCGGCCACCACCTCGGCCGGGTCCCCGAGGAGCACCAGGGATTTTCCCCGGAGGTAGGCGAGCAGGAGGCCGTCGCGCAGCACCACCACCGCCCCCGAAGCGCGGGCCAGACCGCGCGGCCAGGGCAGGACGGCCCCGTAGGGGTTGGCGGGGTCGGTGGCGGCCAGCACGGTGGTGGGAGCGCCGGGGGCGTGACGCAGGGCGTCGATCACCGCGGGGGCGGCAAACTGCGCCGCGCCCAGCCCCTCCACGAACATCCCGCGCATCACCTTGCCCGCCTCCTCGTAGCGGGAGAGCACCTTGTAGGCGAGCGCGAAGTTATCCACCGTGCCGCGCAGCACCACCCCGTTGCGGCGCAGCCAGAGGTCCGGCCAGGGGAGGTCGCCCTCGCGGGTGAGGCTCCAGCGGCCCAGGGTATCGGCGGGGACGCGCCTGCGGACCTCGCCGGTGGCCCGGGCGCGAAGCCGCGCGAAGCTATCGGGGCTGACCACCCCGGCGTCCACGAGGGACCACAGCGTGCCGCGCAGTTGTGTGCCGGTGAGGGACACCTTGCCCAGGAGCTCCTGGAACAGGTAGGCCCCGCCGTCGAATGCCTCCACCACCTCGCTCTGCTGCGGCGTCAGCTCCGGGGGCTCGGGGGCGTAGTCGCGGGGCAGCAGCATGACCGACGCCCCCGCCCCCACGATGCGGATCTCCCCGGAGGCCGTCAGCTCGTCGAGCATCGGCGCGGCGTAGTCCGCCACCCGGGCGGGCAGCACGCGCTCCTCCCATTCACGCGGGGTAAAGGCCGCGCCCTCGAGTTGCTCCAGGGCCTCGTAGACGCCGTCCACCCCGCGCAGCGCCCCCAACCGGTGCCAGTGTGCCAGGAAGTTCGCGTAGGCCCGCTGGGATACCGGCTCGGTTGCCCGGCGCGCGCGGGCCAGGCTCTGGCGGCGGATGCGGTCGAGCACGTCCGGGTCGCAATATTCCAGCTCGTCCACGCCGCGCCGGAAGCGCCCGCGCGCGAGGTTGAGGCCGTCCAGGACGCCGCGCTCCACGCCCAGCGCCTCGGCGGCCTCCGCCGCGGTGAAGGGGCCCCGGGAGCGCGCCCACCGGGCGGCGAGCTGCTCGGGGTGGTCGAGGAGCGGGGCGTCGGCGGCCTGGGCGACGTGGGGCCGCCCCGCGAGCTCGATGCGGATGGCGCGGGGCCCGAGCGCGCGGGCCAGGGCCTCGTGCTCCGGGATGGCGGGCTGGGGTCCGGCCTCGCGGAGGAGGTCCGCGAACTCCTCCGCGGTGCGGGCCACGCGCGGCGGCGCCTCCACCAGGTCCGGGTCGAGGATCTCGCGCAGGTCCGTGGTGCCCATGAGGGAGGAGAAGAGCGCGGAGTCCAGGCGGCTCTCGGCCTGGGGGCGGTCCCCCTCGTACATGAAGGCGCCCGTGTAGGTGAAAAGCATGGAGGCGGCGAAGGGGCTGGCCGCCTTCGTGGTCACCTCCACCACCCGCACCGCGCCCCGGGCGATGTCCCGGTGCAGCTCCTCTAGGGAGGGGAGGTCGTAGACGTCCCTCATGCACTCGCGGGCGGTCTCCAGGACGATGGGAAAGGAGGGGTAGCGCCGGGCGGCGTCAAGGAGCTTGGCCGCGCGGTGCCGCTGCTGCCACAGCGGGGAGCGGCGCCCCGGGAACCGGCGCGGGAGCAAGAGGGCGCGGGCCGCGCATTCCCGGAACCGCGCCGCAAAGAGCGCGGACTCGCTCACCTTGGCCGCCACCTGGGAGGCTGGGTCGTGGAGGGAGAAGAGGTCGAAGGTGGGGGCGGCCTCGGTGGAGGCGCGCATCACGATCCCCTCGTCCGTGGCGTATTCGGCCCCCACGGCCAGCGCCCACGCCGCGTTGACCCCGCGCCCGTAGGGACTGTGCAGCACGGCCCGCCAGTCCCCCAGCTCGTCGCGGAAGCGCTCGAGCACCAGGGTGCGCTCGTCGGGGATCACCCCCGTGGCCTCCTGCTGGTCGCGCAGGTACTTCTCGACGTCGCCGCGCGCGGCGGGGGTGAGATCCTCAAGGATGGGCGCGGGGTCGCGGCGCGCGGCCCCCACCGCCGCGCCCAGCTCCGCCGGGCGGCCGTCCTGGTCGCCCACCCAGAAGGGCAGCCGCCCGGTGTGCCCGGGGGCGGGGCTGACCAGCACCTGGTCCTTGGTGATCTCCTCGATCCGCCAGCTACTGGCCCCCAGGGTGAATACGTCGCCCACGCGGGACTCGTACACCATCTCCTCGTCCAACTCGCCCACGCGCCGCAGCCCGTCCTTGCCGCCCACGAGGAACACGCCGAACAGCCCCCGGTCTGGGATGGTGCCGCCCGAGGTCACCGCCACGCGCTGGGCGCCGGGGCGGGCGGTGAGCACGCCGTCCTCCAGCACCAGGTGGGGCCGCAGCTCCGCGAAGTCCGTGGAGGGATAGTACCCGGTGACCAGGTCGATCACGGAGTCGAACACCTCCCGGGGCAGGTCGCGGTACGGGTAGGCGCGGCGCACCGTCTGATACCACCGATCCACCGGGGTGGCGCGCTGGGAGACCTCCGCGATGGTCTGCTGCGTGAGCACGTCGAGGGGGTTGGCGGGCACGCGGATCTCCTCGATGAGGCCCCGGCGCATGCGCTGCACGATCACGGCCGTCTGGATGAGGTCGGCGGGGTGCTGGGGGTAGAAGTCCCCGGCGGATACCGCGCCCACCGCGTGCCCGGCGCGC
Organism: Corynebacterium mastitidis DSM 44356; assembly: GCF_000375365.1. Taxonomy (GTDB): domain Bacteria; phylum Actinomycetota; class Actinomycetes; order Mycobacteriales; family Mycobacteriaceae; genus Corynebacterium; species Corynebacterium mastitidis. Next base: position 178,943 of record NZ_AQXB01000007.1, read on the forward strand.
CCCACGCGCTGCAGCCCAGAGGCCACGGAGAGCGGGGAGTCCACCTGGATCACCGCGTCCACCGCGCCCATGTCGATGCCCAGCTCCAGGGAGGAGGTGGCCACCACCGCGCGGATCGTTCCCTCCTTCAGCGCGGCCTCGATGTCCGCGCGCTCCTGGGTGGACACGGAGCCGTGGTGGGCGCGCGCGACGAAGGTGGGAGCGCTACCCGCGCGGTCCGTGGTCTTCATCAACTGGGCGGGGTCGCGCCGCAGGGGCGGCGCGAGGGCCTCCGGCTCGTGTTCCTGGGCGTAGAGCTCGTTGATCCGCGCGGTGAGCTTTTCCGCCGCGCGCCGCGAGTTCACGAACACCAGCGTGGAGCGCGCGCCCATGATCCGCCGGTACACGTTCTCCGCCAAGGCCTCCACGTCGATCCCGTGGACGGTGAGGTCCCACCGCTTGCGCCCTGGCGGGGCGATGACGCGGGTGGATTCCCCGAGGAAGTCCGCCACGGTGCGCGTGGGCCGCACGGTGGCGGAGAGCCCGATGCGCTGAAACGAGGCCCGCAGCGCCAGGCGTTCCAGGCTCAGCGCCAGGTGCGCGCCGCGTTTGGTGCCCGCCAGGGCGTGCACCTCGTCCACGATCACGGTGTGCACCGTCTCCAGGACGCGGGCGGCCCGGGAGGTGAGCATGAGGTAGAGGGACTCCGGGGTGGTGATAAGGATGTCGGGCGGGGTGCGCACCAGCCTGCGCCGCTCGGACTGCGGGGTGTCCCCGGAGCGCACGCCCACCGTGATGTCCAGGCCCATCTCCTCGATCGGGCGGCGCAGGTTTTTCTCCACGTCCGCACCCAGCGCCTTGAGCGGTGAGACGTAGAGGACCTTAACCCCGGGCGGGGCGTCGATCAGCCCGCTGATGGCGGTGAGGAAGGCCGCCAGCGTCTTGCCGGAGCCGGTGGGCGCCACCACCAGGGCGTTTTCTCCCCGACCGATGGCCTCCCACGCCTGCTCCTGCACCGGGGTGGGCGCGCCAAAGCGCCGCGTAAACCAGGCGGCAACGCGCGGGTGAAAGCGATCCTCAACGGCCATGCCTCGATCTAACCAAAAGAGATACTATGGCGAGCATGACTCAGCTTTCCGACGCCCGCCTCACCCACCACCTCGCCCAAGGTGCCGCAGAGATCCTCAAGGGCATCCGCAACGTGGGGCTGCTGGGCGGGCGCAACCTCGGGGACGCGGGCGACGAGCTGGCGCAGAGCTGGATCTCCCGGGTGCTGGAGCAGCACCGCCCCGGCGACGGCTTCCTCTCCGAGGAGGCCTCGGACGACCTCGACCGCCTGGGCAAGGACCGCGTGTGGATCGTGGACCCCCTGGACGGCACCAAGGAGTTTGCCACCGGGCGCCAGGACTGGGCCGTGCACATCGCCCTGGTGGAAAACGGGGTGCCCATCCACGCGGCCGTGGGCCTGCCGGACCTCGGCGTGGTGTTCGACTCCAGCGACGTGCGCGCCGTCACCGGGCCGTACTCCGGCAAGATCGCGGTGTCCCGGCGCCGCCCCCCGGCCGTGGCGGGCGCGGTGGCCCAGGCCCTCGACAGCGAGCTGCTTCCCCTGGGCTCCGCCGGCGCCAAGGCCATGCACGTGCTGCTCGGGGACTGCGACGCCTACGTGCACGCCGGGGGCCAGTACGAGTGGGATCAGGCGGCCCCCGTGGGGGTGGCCACGGCCGCGGGCCTGCACTGCTCCCGCCTGGACGGCAGTGAGCTTCGCTACAACAACAAGGACACCTACATCCCCGACCTGCTGATCTGCCGCCCCGAGCTGGCGGAGAAGATTTTGAGCGTGATAGCTCGGCAGGGTTAACTATCCCCCATGAAGATCGCCCGCGTCCTGCTCGGCGCAGCCCTGTGCGCCACCATCGCCGCCCCCGCCCACGCCGCCACCACGCTGCACCAGGGCATGGCCATCTCCGCCACCGAGGGCTACCAGTGCACGCTGAGCATCGCGGACCGCGCCACCGCCTACACCGCGCTCCACTGCGGCGACGGCGCCTGGAGGGTGGGCGACACCGTCCGCACCCTCGACGGCCGGCCGGTGGGAAGGATCACGGCCCTGGGGTCCGAGACCTCCCCCGTCCTCGACGTGGTGGAGATCGCGCTCGACGCGGGCACCGTGGTCAGCGGCCACGTGGGCCGGGGCGATTCCGCCGCCATGCGCACCGGCGACCGGGTGCAGTTCCGCGCGCCCGGCAACTACGCCACCGGCACCATCACGGAGAGCACGCCCCGGCGCTTCATCGTCCGCGACGGCCGCTTCCCCAGCATCATGATCAACTCCAACGTGCCCACCTACTACGGCAACTCCGGCGGGCCGCTCATGGACCCGAAGGACAACCTGCTGGGTGTGCTCTCCGCCAGCAACCAGAAGGACGACTCCCTGTTTACCCCGCTGTACCTGATCGAGCGGGGCTTTGGCTCCTAGGGGTTCATAGGCGCGCCACGTGCAGGGCGAGGTAGGCGCGCTCGTCGCTCGATAGCTCCACGCCCAGCCGCAGCTCCAGCACGGCGGCCAGCTTGCCCGCGCAGGCCACCGCCTCGGGGTAGCTCCGCTCTAGGGTCTGCGCCAGGGCGGAGCCGCCGTCGTGCCACTGGCCTTCCTGGGCCACGCGGGCAAAGAAGTACCGCATGTGGGTGATGAACCTCGCCGCCGCCAGCCCCTGGCGATCCATGCGGATGCCCAGGGAGGAGTCCACGATGTCGAAGAGCTGCGAGAACACCTCCGTCATGGCGTAGGTCATGCTCAGGTCTCCCCGGGAGAAGGCCGCGTTGACCAGGTGCAGGGCCACCGGAACGGCCTCGTCCTCGGAGAGGTCCACCGGCAGCCGCTTATTGGCCAGGGCCACGATCTCCCGCGCCCGGGAAAGCTCCTGAGGGTAGAGGTGCGCCACCTCGGCGCCGAGGGGGTGCGGCGGCTGGGCGCCCCGCCGCGCCGCCATGTGCAGGTGATCCGCGAGCGCCACCAGGGCGGCGGCGTTGAGCTCCCCCGCCGCCTCCGTGGCCAGCGCGACGTACTCGGGCGGGATGTCCGGCAGCACGGCGGACTCCGGCACGAACACGCGCGCCACCTTCGTGGCGTCCGCCTCCTGGCCCGGGGTGACCTTGAAGCCCAGCCCCCTGCCGGTGAGGATCACCTGCACGCCGTCCTCGCGCTGGGCGAGGACCACGTTGTTGTTGAATACCCTGAGGATATTCACGAAAGGTTCCCGCCGTTGCTCGCAATAACCTCCTTGTACCAGTCAAAGGACTTCTTTCGGTACCGCTTGAGGCTCCCCGAGCCGTCGTCGTTGCGGTCCACGTAGATGAAGCCGTAGCGCTTGGACATCTGGGCGGTGCTGGCGGAGACCAGGTCGATGCACCCCCAGCTCGTGTAGCCCAGCACGGTCACCCCGTCCGCGATCGCCTCGCCCACCTGCACCAGGTGGTCGTTGAGGTAGGCGATGCGGTAGTCGTCCTCCACGGTGCCGTCGATCAGCTCGTCGCGGGCGCCGAGGCCGTTCTCCACGATGAACAGGGGAATCTGCCAGCGGTCCCAGAACTCGTTGAGCGCGTAGCGCAGCCCCTTGGGGTCGATCTGCCAGCCCCATTCGGAGGCCCGGAGGGTGGGGTTGACCACCCCGCCGATGAGGTTCCCCTCGCCGCGCTGCCCGCCGCTGGCCGTCTCGCACACGGACATGTAGTAGGAGAAGGAGACGAAGTCCACGGTGTGCCGCAGCAGCTCCGCGTCTCCGTCCGCGAACTCGATGCTCACCCCGTTGTCCGCGAGGTAGCGGCGGAGCACGCCGGGGTACTCCCCGCGCACGTGGAGGTCCCCGAAGGCGATGTCGAGCTGGCTGCGCCACTGGGCCTCGCGGACGTCCTCCGGGGAGGGGGTGAGCGGGTAGCGCGGCACCGCGAGGATCATGCAGCCCACCTTGTTGTCCGGGTCGATCTCGTGGGCGATCTTGGTCACCGCCGCGCTGGCCACGTACTCGTGGTGGATCGCCTGGTACAGCTCGCCCAGGGAAAGCTCCTCGATCGGGCGCGGGATGCCCCCGGAGAGGAAGGGCTGGTGGGCGATCGAGTTGATCTCGTTAAAGGTCAGCCAGTAGCGCACCCTGCCCCGCCAGCGCGTCATGAGCGTGCGCGCGTAGTTCTCAAAGAAGCCCACGAGCCTGCGGTTGGTCCAGCCCCCGTACTCCCGCGCCAGCACCAGGGGCGTCTCGTAGTGGGACAGCGTAATCATCGGCTCGATGCCGTGCTTCTCGCACTCCGCGATCACATTGTCATAAAAGCGCAGGCCCGCCTCGTTGGGGCGGTCCTCGTCCCCGCGCGGGAAGATGCGGCTCCACGCCACCGAGAAGCGGAACACCTTGAAGCCCATCTCCGCGAACAGGGCGATGTCCTCCCGGTAGCGGTGATAGAAGTCGATGCCGTGGAGCTTGAGGTTGTCCTCCGTGGGCCTCTCCGTGGGCGGGGTCTGAATCCCGCGCGGCATGACGTCCTGGATGGACAGCCCCTTGCCGTCCTCGTCGTAGGCACCCTCGGCCTGGTTGGCGGCGATGGCGCCGCCCCACAAGAAGTTCTTGGGAAACATGTTTGATCCTCTTTGTCTGATTCGCGTTACTTGGCTACTGCTATGACCGGGTCTCCCGGCGCTACCGCGCCTAATGCCAGGGGCGTGACCGACCCCAGCGCGGAGGTGTTGGTGACCACCAGGATCACCGTGTCCGGGTGCCCGGCCCGGCGCACCGCCTCGAGGTCCACGCTACCGAGGGTCTGCCCCCGGTCCACGCGCTGGCCTCGGCTTACCGCCGGGCTAAAGCCCTCGCCCCTCATGGTCACGGTGTCCAGCCCCACGTGGACCAGCACCTCCACGCCGTCGTCCGTCTTGAGCCCAAAGGCGTGGCCGGACTTGGGCACCGCCACCACCGTGCCGGCCACCGGGGAGACGATGCACCCGTCCTCCGGGACGATGCCCACGCCCTCCCCCATCGCCTTGGAGGCAAAGACCTCGTCCGGGATCTCCGCGAGCGCCACGGTCCGGCCCGCCACCGGCGCCCCCACCGTCGCGCCGTCCGCCCGCGCCTCCGCGCGCCGCAGCGTGATCGCCGTGCCCACGTAGCCGATAGCCATCGCCACGCCCACGCCCAGGAAGAAGGCGGGGAGGCTGCCCCGGTGCAGGAAGGCCGGGAGCGAGAGCGCGGCGGGGAGCACGAAGGCGTTGGCGGCGGCCCCGGAGAACGCGGCGATCGCGCCGCCCACAGCGCCGCCCGCGATGCCCATGTAAAAGGGGAGCTTGAGCGGGAGGTTCACGCCGTAGATGGCGGGCTCGGTCACCCCGGCGAGCACCGCCGAGAGCGCGGCGGGACCGGCCACCCGGCGGCGCCGGGAGCTGCGGGTCACGGTCAGCACCGCGAGGGTGGCCGCGCCCTGCGCCATGACCGCGGCTAGCACCGGGGCGAGCAGCGGCTCCCAGCCGGAGCTGGCGATGTCGTTGAGAAAGACCGGGACGAAGCCCCAGTGCAGGCCGAACAGGACGAACACCTGCCACAGGCCGCCCATGAGGGCGCCCGCGAGCCACGGGGCGACGTCGAACAGCGCGTTCACCCCGCCCGCCACGCCGTGCGAGAGCCACATCGTCACCGGTCCGATGGTGAAGAGCACCAGCGGAACCATGACGAGCACCACCAGGGCCGGGGTGAGGAAGTTGCGCAGCGCCCCCGGCAGCACCCGCTGCCACCAGCGCTCCACGTAGCCGGTGACCCACACCGCCACGATGGCGGGGATCACCGAGGAGGCGTAAGACATGGAGGGAAACGGCAGCCCGAAGGCCGTGCTGCCCGGGGCGACGGCCAGCTCCGCGATCTGCGGGTGCAGCAGGGCGCTCACCACCGCCAGCGCCACGTAGGGGTTGACCTTGAAGTGCTTGGCGGCGGTCAGGGCGAGGAAGAAGGGCAGGAAGTAGAACACGCCGTCGAAGGTCGCGCCCAGCACCGCCTCCGTGCCGGAGCCCGCGGCTACCCAGCCGAGCTGGAGCGCCATCTGGAGGAAGGCCTTGCCGATGGCCACGCCCGCCAGCGCCCAGATGATGGGGGTAAACAGCGCGGAGATCAGGGCCACGAAGCGGTGAAAAAGGTTCCCCTCCCCCGCCTCGGCGTCCTCCCCCTCGTGCGTCCCCACGATCCGCTGAACCTCCCGGTAGGCCAGCGGCACGTCGTTGCCGATGACCACCTGGTGCTGCCCGCCCGCGACGAGGGTCTTGAGCACGCCCGGCGCCGCGCCCGCCGCCGCCATGTCCGCCTTCTCCGGGTCACGCAGGGTGAACCGCAGGCGGGTTGCGCAGTGCGTGGCGGACGCGAGGTTCTCCGGGCCGCCCAGGGCGTCCACCACCCGGCGCGCGGTCTCCTCGAATCGGTTTTCCTTGGTGTGGCTCACGTTGGCGCTCCTTAAAACGCAAAAAAGACCCGAGACGCCACGAAGACGTCTCAGGTCTTGCCCCTGCGCACAGGGTAACAATCCGTTGTGATTCATCCTATTCCGCGGCCTCCGGGTGAGGCAAGCGGGAAGGGGTGCCCCAGAGAGGATTCGAACCTCCGACACCCGCTTTAGGAGAGCGGTGCTCTATCCACTGAGCTACTGGGGCCTGCTAGGCAGCCTACCCTACGGGCGCTCGAACCTCAGAAACCGGTAGCGCAATTGCGTTCCCAGCCACCCGGAGTCGCTCACCCGAACCATCTCCCCAGGAACAGCAGGCGCGTACACCGGGGTGTCCACCCGCGCCCGCGTGTCCACCAGCGTCATCTCCACCACATCCACGCCCCCGATGGTGGCGGCGTAGACCTCCCCGCCGCCGATGATCCAGCCCTCCCCCGGGATCGTGGCGGTCACCCGCGCCCCGCGCGACCACTCCCCCGCCGCCCGGCGGGAGAGCACCACGTTCTCGCGGCCCGGCAGGGGCCTGCGCGGCAGCGATTCCCAGGTGCGCCGGCCCATGATGACGGGCGCGCCCAGGGTCACCTCCTTGAAGTGCCGGAGGTCCTCCGGGAGGTGCCAGGGCATGCCGGAGCCGTCCCCGATCACCCCGTCCCGGTCCTGCGCCCAGATCGCCCCGAGCATTACACGGACACCTGCGCGGGGATCGTGGGGTGGGGATCGTAGCCCACCAGCTCGACGTCGGAGAAGTCGTAGTCGAATAGGGAGTCCGCCTTGCGCAGTTGTAGTTGCGGGTAGGGGCGCGGCTCGCGCTCCAGTTGCTGCGTCACCTGCTCGCGGTGGTTGTCGTAGATGTGGCAGTCGCCCCCGGTCCAGATGAACTCCCCCACCTTCAGGCCCGCCTGCTGGGCGAGCATGTGGGTGAGCAGGGAGTAGGAGGCGATGTTGAAGGGCACACCCAGGAACATGTCCGCGGAGCGCTGGTAGAGCTGGCAGCTCAGCCTGCCGTCCGCCACGTAGAGCTGGAAGAGCAGGTGGCAGGGCGGCAGCGCCATGTTGTCCAGCTCCGCCACGTTCCAGGCGGAGACGATGTTGCGGCGGGAATCCGGGTTGGACTTCAGCGTCTCAAGCGCGCGGGAGATCTGGTCGATGTGGCGGCCGTCCGGGGTGGGCCAGCTACGCCACTGCACGCCGTACACGGGGCCGAGCTCGCCGTCCTCGTCGGCCCATTCGTTCCAGATGCGGATGCCGCGCTCCTGGAGCCAGCGCACGTTGGAGTCCCCCCGGAGGAACCACAGCAGCTCCCCCACCACGGCCCTGAAGTACACCTTCTTGGTGGTCAGCAGCGGGAAGGACTCCGCCAGGTTGTAGCGCAGCTGCGCGCCGAACAGGCTGGTGGTGCCGGTTCCCGTGCGGTCCCCCTTGGGGCTGCCGTGCTCCAGGATGTGCCGCAGGAGGTCCTCGTACGGGGTGGAGATCGTCATGGCGCTTAAGCCTACCGCCGTTCGGCGCTAGAATCTCCCCCATGCAGTACCTTAACCGCCGTACCCTGCTCAAAGGCGCGGGCGTCGCCCTGGCCGGCGCCGGCGCCCTGGCCGCCACCCGCCCGCGCACCGTCGTGGACTTCTCCGCCGGGGTGCCCTCGGCGGAGGCGATCACGCGGGCCGGGCACGTGGGCGCGGTGCGCTACGTCTCGCGGCCGCGCGAGGCGTGGATGAAGGCCAAGCCGGTCACCCTGGCGGAGACGCTGCTGCTCGATACCACCAGCGTGTACCAGTACTGCTGCTCGATACCGCCAGCGTGTACCAGTACGGCAAGGGGGACACCGCGGACTGGCGCCGGGGCGCCCTCGGGGCGCTGGAGCACGCCCCGCAGGCGATGGCGCTGCACGCGGCGGCGGGCGGGCCGCAGGGCCGCCCCATCTACATGGCTATCGACGACAACCCCTCCCGCGCCGAGTACGAGCAGCTCATCCTCCCCTACCTCGCCGCCTGCAAGAGCGCCCTAGAGGCGGGCGGCTACCGCCTAGGCGTGTACGCCAACCACCCCACCATCGAGTGGTGCCTCGCCGACGGCCTGGGCGAGTTCTTCTGGCAGCACGACTGGGGCTCTCAAGGAAAAATCCACCCCAGGGCCACCCTTCATCAGGTGGCGGGGTGGCAGTCCACGATCGACGGCGTGACCGTAGACGTCAACAACGTGTACGCCACCGACTGGGGTCAGTGGCGCGCCTAAGTCACTCGGCCTTGAGCAGGTCGATCACAAAGACGAGGGTGCGGCCGGAGAGTGGGTGCCCCCCGCCCGCCGGGCCGTAGGCCTGCTCCGGGGGGCACACCAGCAGGCGACGGCCGCCCACCTTCATGCCCGGGATGCCCTCCTGCCAGCCGGCGATGAGCCGGTCCAGGGAGAACTCGATGCTCTGCTTCCGGTCCCAGGAGGAATCGAACTCCTGTCCCGTCTCAAAGTCCACTCCCACGTAGTGGACCTCAACGGTGCCGCCGGGCTGTGCCTCCGCGCCGTCGCCCACCACCAGGTCCTCGATGTGGAGGGTTTCGGGGGCGGGGCCAGCAGGGACGTCGATCTGCGGCTTGTCCATAGGGTAAAAGTCTCCTTGGTATTGGGTACAGGAACTCACAGCCCATTCATACAAAAAGGGGCCGAGGAGCCATAGAAACCATTATAAATGGTCGCTATGCCCCTCGGCCGCAGCGCCACTCCCCTAGCGGGAGTCGCGCGGGGTGACCTTGCGCAGCGTCTCGCCGGTGTAGACCTGGCGCGGGCGGTTGATCTTGGTGTTCATCTCGAGCTGCTCGCGGTAGTGCGCGATCCAGCCCGGCAGGCGCCCGATGGCGAACAGCACGGTGAAGAAGTCCGTGGGGAAGCCCATGGCGCGGTAGATCAGGCCGGTGTAGAAGTCCACGTTCGGGTAGAGCTTGCGGGAGATGAAGTAGTCGTCGCTGAGCGCGATCTCCTCCAGCTTCATGGCCAGATCCAGCAGGTGATCGCCGCCCAGGTGCTCCAGCACCTCGTGGGCCGTCTCCTTGACGATGGCCGCGCGCGGATCGTAGTTCTTGTACACGCGGTGGCCGAAGCCCATCAGGCGGATGCCCTTTTCCTTGTTCTTCACGCGGTTCATGAAGTCCGTGGCGTCGCCGCCGTGGTTGTTCTGGATGTCCTCCAGCATCTCCAGCACGGCCTGGTTGGCGCCGCCGTGCAGCGGGCCGGAGAGCGCGTTGATGCCGCCGGCCACGGAGACGAACATGTTGGCCTGCGCGGAGCCGATCATGCGCACGGTGGAGGTGGAGCAGTTCTGCTCGTGGTCCGCGTGCAGGATGAGCAGCTTGTCCAGGGCCTTGACCATCACCGGATCGACCTCGTAGGGCTCGGTGGGGTAGCCGAACATCATGCGCAGGAAGTTCTCGCGCGCGTTCAGGGAGTTGTCCGGGTACATGTAGGGTGCACCCTTGGAGGCCCGGTAGGCGTAGGCCGCGAGCATGGGAACCTTGGCCATGAGGCGCACGGTGGCCTTGTCGAGCTGCTCCTCGTCGAGGGGATCGAGCTGGTCCTGGTAGTAGGTGGAGAGGATGTTCACCGAGGAGGCGAGCACGGACATGGGGTGCGCCTTGCGGGGGAACACGTTGAACTGCGCCTTGAAGTCCTCGTCCAGGAGGGTGTGGTGGCGGATCTCGTCGTTGAACTTGCGCAGCTCCTCGGTGGTGGGCAGCTCGCCCTTGATGAGGAGGTAGGAGACCTCGTTAAAGGTGGCGTTCTCCGCGAGGTCCGCGATGTCGTAGCCGCGGTAGCGCAGCACGCCCGCGTCGCCATCGATGTACGTAATCTTGGATTCGGTGGAACCGGTGCTCACGTAGCCGGGATCGAAGGTGACGTAGCCGGTCTCGGAGAGCATCTTGCCCAGCTCGATGCCGGAGTTGCCCTCGGTGGCGGGCTTGATGCTCATCTCGAATTCCCCGCCGGGGTAGTGCAGGACGGCTTTGTCGTTGCTCTCAGTAGCCACAGTTATCCCTTTCTCGATTACTTGGACAATCTAAACCGTACACTCAAATCAAGTTTGAGGCGATTGGTGCGCCTTGGCACAGGTTATCAGATCGTGTGATAACCACAACACGCCGGATTCGGGCTATGGTATAAGCATTCCGTCCGCTCGATAGAAAGTCAGACCATGTTCACCCTGCCCCCCGAGCTCATTCCCGCCGACGGCCGCTTCGGCTGCGGCCCCTCCAAGGTCCGCCAGGAGCAAATCGACGCGCTTACAGCCCCCACCGTCATCGGCACCTCGCACCGTCAGCCCGCCGTGAAGAACGTGGTGGGCTCCGTGCGCGAGGGCCTGGGCGCCCTCTTCAGCCTCCCGGAGGGCTACGAGATCGTGCTCTCCCTGGGCGGGGCCACCGCCTTCTGGGACGCCGCCACCTTCGGGCTCATCGAGAAGCGCTCGGGCCACCTCACCTACGGGGAGTTCTCCGGCAAGTTCGCCGCCGCCGCGCGCAAGGCCCCCTGGCTGGACGAGCCCGCCGTGCTCGACGCTCCCCCCGGCACCGCCCCGCAGCCCCAGCCCTTCGAGGGCGTGGACGTGGTGGCCTGGGCGCACAACGAGACCTCCACCGGCGCGATGGTGCCCGTGCGGCGCCCAGACGGCGAGGCCCTGGTGGCCATCGACGCCACCTCGGGCGCGGGCGGCCTGCCGGTGGACATGTCCCAGGCGGACGTCTACTACTTCTCCCCGCAGAAGTGCTTCGCCTCCGACGGCGGGCTCTGGCTGGCCGCCATGAGCCCGGCGGCCATCGAGCGCATCGAGAGGCTGCACTCCGAGCGCTTCATCCCGGCCTTCCTCGACCTTCAGACCGCCGTGGAGAACTCCCGGAAGAACCAGACGTACAACACCCCCGCGGTGAGCACCCTGCTCATGCTGGACGCGCAGATCCAGTGGATGCTGCGCGAGGGCGGCCTGGACGCGATGGTGCGGCGCACCACGGCGTCGTCGAGCACCCTGTACTCCTGGGCCGAGAATCACCCGCACGCCACCCCCTTCGTGCAGGACCCTTCCGCGCGCTCTCTGGTGGTGGGCACCATCGACTTCGACGAGTCCGTGGACGCCGCCGCCCTGGCGGCCACGCTGCGCGCCAACGGCATCCTGGACGTGGAGCCGTACCGCAAGCTGGGGCGCAACCAGCTGCGCATCGGCATGTTCCCCGCCATCGACCCCGAGGACGTGGCCACGCTGACCAAGGCCATCGACGCCATCCTGGAAGCCGGGGTTAACTAAGTTACAGTGGTGTAGTCAGCACTTCATCTCAAGGAGGCCAGATGCGCGAGCTTCACCTCGTCCGTAGCGAGTCCACGGGTAGCACCCTGGTGTTGGAGTCCCCCGAGGGGGATCGCTATAGCCTCGCCATAGATGAGGTGCGCTCCTTCCTAGCCCCCGCCGAGGAGAAGTCCGAGCCGCGCGCGCTGCCCCTGCGCCCGCGCGACATCCAGGATCGGATCCGCGGCGGCGCCACCGTCTCCCAGGTGGCCGAGCAGATGGGGGTTCCCGAGGCCCGGGTGGAGCCGTACGCCCACCCGGTGCTGCTGGAGCGCGCCCGCATCGCGGAGCTGGCCAAGAACTCCCACCCGGTGCGCGAGGACGGCCCGGCCCGCCTGAGCCTGTGGGAGGTGCTGGCCACCGCGCTCGCCGCGCGCGGCGAGGACCTCACCACCAGCCGGTGGGACGCCCACCGCGAGGCCGGCGGGCAGTGGATCGTGGTGGTGACCTGGGGCGATCACCGCGCCGAGTGGACGCTGCAGAATCACACCTCCGCCTCGGCCACCACCGTGGCCCGCAACCCGGTGGCCTCCGAGCTGATGGCCCCGCCGCGCCCGGCCGCCGTGGCGGCGGAGGAGCCGCCCGCCGAGGAGGAGCCCCAGCCCGAGCCCAAGAAGCGCCGCAAGGCCGTCACCCCGCACTGGGAGGACGTGCTGCTGGGCGTGCGCGCCAACACCAAGCGGCCGCGATAGCGATGTACGAAAGCCCCGTGACCCTGTGGTTCGTCTCCGGCGAGGACGCCGCGGCGGTGCTGTCCGAGGAGCCGCGCGCCGATCGCGGATTCGGCCGCAAGTACCTGGCACAGCTCAACCCCTCCTGGCCGGTCACGCCCATTGGACAGTTCCCGTTTAACCGCTCCGCCCCGGCCTCCCGTGGGGAGTTCTACATCGCGGCGTTCCCCGGGGTGGCGCTGGTGCACACCATCGTCGAGGACGCCTCGCGCCTCTCCCGCCTGGACCCCGCCCTGCTGGGCTCCATCCCGGCGCGGGACGTCTACGCGATCAGCGCCGGGGAGGGGGACTTCGGCGCCTTCGCCCACTGGCATCGCGGCGAGCTGCAGCGCAGCCTGGGCGCGCGCCGCGAGGAGCTGTTCGAGGACATCGGCCTGCCGGAGTCCTTCGAGGGGCCCTACTGGGCGGGCGAGCGCGCCGAGCAGCCGGGGGGCATCGCCCTGCCCTTCGTCCCGGCGGACCTGGCGCGGGAGGCGCAGCGCTCCTGGCTGGGGGTGGACGTCTCCCCCGAGGGGCCGGATATTCAGGTGGCGGGCTTTGCCATCGACGGCCGCCCGGAGGCCAAGGTGGACGCCCCCTCCGGGGTCCGCATGAGCATGGCGGAGTGGGCGTCGGACGCCGCCTCTAAGCTGGGGCTGACCCCCAGCGGCAACCAGTACGACGACTACGAGCGGCGCAAGGAGGGCGACGAGTTCGCCCGGCTGGCGGAGGGGATCACCCGCCGCGTGCGCTCGTGGTGGCCGTTCCGCCGCTAATTTTCAGGGTTTTCTCATCGCCACCCTAGACAAGCGCAAGGTTACCCGGTAACTTACTCGGTAAGCACCGAGGAGGTAGCCCATGAGCATAAGACATGCCCTGCTCAGCCTCTTGGCCGAGCAACCCCGACCCGTGGGGCAATTACGCAGCATCTTCGAGGAGTCCACGTCCGCCACCTGGCCCATCAACGTGGGGCAGGTCTACCAGACCGCCAAGCGCCTGGAGCGCGACGGCCTGGTGGAAAAGACCGGCGGCTCCCCCGAGGCCTACGGCCTCACCCCCGCCGGGCGCGAGGCCCTGCGCCAGTGGTGGGAGCAACCCGAGATCAAGATCGCGGACGAGCGCGACGCCCTGGTCATCAAGGTGGCCATGGCCTCGCTGAGCAAGGACGTGGACCTCACCAGCCTGCTGGATACCCAGCGCCGCGCCGCGATGCAGCGGCTGCGGGAGCTGACCCGGGAAAAGGCCCAGGCACCCCCCGGCGCGCGCTGGCTGCTGTGCGAGCGCCAGATCCTCGACCTCGAGGCGGAGCTGCGCTGGATCGACCTCATCGAAGCCCACCCGGAACAAGGAGAACCCCAATGAACCCCACCGCCCTCACGCTAGACAACGTCACCCGCCTGCACATGGACGGCCCCACCACGGTCACCGCCCTGGACTCCGTCTCACTCAGCCTGGAGCCGGGGGAGCTGGTGGCCATCACCGGACGCTCCGGCTCCGGCAAGTCCACCCTGCTCAACGTGGCGGGCACGCTGGATACCCCGTCCTCGGGTCGCGTGCTCATTCAAGGCGTGGACACCTCGGAGCTCAGCGCCACCGCCACCGCGCGGCTGCGCCGCACCCACGTGGGCTACGTCTTTCAGGAGCTCAACCTCATCCCCACCCTCACCGCCGCCGAGAACATCGCCATGCCCCTGGAGCTGGACGGCGCCCCGCGCCTGCGCGCCCGGGAGCAGGCGCTCGAGGCCCTCGAGGAGCTGGAGCTGACCTCCCTGGCGGACCGCTTCCCCTCGGAGATCTCCGGCGGCCAGGCGCAGCGCATCGCCATCGCCCGCGCGCTCATCGGCCAGCGCGGCCTCCTGCTCGCCGACGAGCCCACCGGCGCGCTCGACACCGCCACCGGCGAGGCCGTCATGGGCATCATCCGGCGGCGCGTGGACGCCGGGGCCGGGTGCCTCCTGGTCACCCACGAGCCCCGCTTTGCCGCCTGGGCCGACCGCACCATCTACCTGCGCGACGGCGCGATCGTCGGGGAGGAGTAAAACATGCCACACCTCGCCATACCCGCCCGCATCGCCCGGCGCGACATCACGCGCCACAAGATGCGCTCCCTCGTGGCCGTGCTTTTCTTCGCCCTGCCCATCGCCCTGGTCACGCTCGTGGGCCTGGCCAACACCAGCGCCGAGGAGCAGTACGAAACCCACATCTCGCTCAGCGAGAATGGCACGGGGACCGACCTGGAGCGCATCCGACGGGCAATCCCGGACGAGGACCTCATCGCCAGGATCTCCAGCAAGGTGGAGCTGCACGCCGGAGACACCGCGGCGCTGCTCCACGTGACCTACAGCAACACCGGCGACGACTCCCTCAAGCTCTCCCCCGCCCTGGCCAACGCGCTTGGGGTGGAGAAGGGCGATACGGTCACCGCCCAGGCCCCCTGGGAGGATAGGCCGAGGGAATACACCGTGGACTTCGGCTCCGATACCACGCTGCGGCTGTCCATACCGCTGGACGAGATCGTCTCGGACGACCTGCCCGATCACGTCTCCTGGTCCAGCCCCAGCCCCGACCTCGAGGTCAGCACCCCCGACGTGCAGGCATACCCGAATAGTCCCGACGTCGACTTCTCCCGTCCGATCAGCGACGTAATGATGCATTGGGGGCCGGAGGACGTAGCCTTCACGGCCACCATCGCCATGCTGGTGCTCATCGTGCTGTCCTCGATGATCTCGCCCATCTTCGCGGTGGCGGCGCGCCGCCAGTACCAGTCCATGCGCCTGCTTAGCGTCAACGGCGCGGAGCCCGCGCAGCTCCGCTGGGCACTCTACCTGGAGGCACTCCTGATCTCCGCGATGGGCATCGCCCTGGGGCTCGTATTAGGAGCCGCGGGAGGCGCGCTGTTCTTTGCATTTTCCGACTGGGTGTACACCGGGCTCACCATCCCCTACGAGCTCATCGCCTGCGCCTGCGTCTTTGCGGTGCTGTGCGCCCTCACCGCCTCGGTCCTACCCGCCATCCGGGCCTCGCGCCCGCACCGAGGGCCGCACAATCGCCTGCGGTGGCGCTGGCCGATGGCCATCGGCCCGGTACTGCTCCCGCTGAGCCTGGCGCTCACCGTGTTCTCCTCGGACTGGGGAGTCCTCGGCTACGGGATCTTCGGCATCGGCGCCGTCACCAGCACGCCCGCGCTCCTGTGGCTGCTCTCCCGCTGGGCAGGGCGCGGGCCCGTGGTGCCCCGCCTGGCGCTGCGCGACCTCTTCCGCCAGGTGCACCGCACCGGCCCGGCCATCGCCGCGATCGTGGGCCTGACCTTCGTGCTGGGCTTCGTCTCGATCGGCAGCCTTGATCCCACTCCGTACGAGCGGGAAAAACCTCCGGTGATCGGAATAAACCCCATCGTGGAGCTGCGCAATAGCGCCCCGGTGGAAAACGAGATCCGCGAGGTGGCCGAGGCCATCGGCGGCGTGAACCCGGTGTACGTGTACCACTCCACGGAGAAGAACGCCACCATGGTGGCCCCGGCGCAGATCCCGGAGTACCTGCGCTACATCACCACGCTGAGCAGCGAGCAGATCGCGGACGCCCAGCGCGGGGTGGAGCGCGGCGAGGTGGTGGACCTGCCCTTCGGACGCCTCGCCGCTCCCGAGACCGGGGACCACGTCTACCTGGAAAAGGCCCTCATCTTCCCCGAGCGCGAGATCGGCCTGTGGCAAGAGATCAAGGCGCGCCACACCACGCAGGACTTCATCACGCTCTGGTTCACCCCGGATAACTACCACACCATCACGGAGTTCTACCTGATCCCGCTCGCCCTGCTCTCGCTGGCCTGCGCGGCGGTGATGATCCTGCTCGCGGTGCTCTCGGTGGGCGAGACCCGCGCGGATCTCAGCACCATGTGGGCCGTGGGCGCCCCGCCCCGCATGATCGCCCGCGTGGCCGCCATGCAGTCCCTGCTCATCGCCGCCATCGGCGTGGCCGGCGGGTTCGCCTCCGCACTGTTGCTGGCGGTCACCACAAGTGACGGTCTGCTTGCGCTCAGGTACGTCCCCTGGCCGCTCTGGCTGCTCCTGACAGCGGCGGTCTGCCTGCTGGGCTGGATCAGCGGCGGTATAACTGCCGCTGCCTCTCGTAAAAAGCTATCGCGGCAGAGGTCGCCACGTTAAGGGAGTCCGTGCCCGGGGCCATCGGGATGCGGGCGCGCACGTCGGTGGCCCGCATGGCGTGTTCGGTCAGCCCCGGCCCCTCCGCCCCCACGAGGAGGGCCACCTTCTCCGCCCCGTCGAGGGCGTCGGCCAGGTGCACGGCCTCGGGGTCCGGGGTCATGGAGACCAGGCGGAATCCCGCCGCCCGCACCTCGTCGAGGGCGCGCTGCCAGGTGGTGTAGCCACCCCGGAGGTGGACGAAGGGCAGGCGCAGGACGTGCCCCATGGAGACCCGCACGGAGCGTCGATAGAGGGGGTCGGCGCAGCCGCTGCCGAAGAGCACCCCGTCCACCCCCATCCCCGCCGCGTTGCGGAAGATCGCGCCGATGTTCTCGTGATCGCCCACGCCCTCGAGCACGGCGATGGTGCGCGCGCCGTCGAGCACCCGCGCCACGGGCGCCTCGGGGGCGCGGTCGGCGGTGGCCACCAGCCCCCGGTGCATGTCAAAGCCCACGACGTCCGCCAGCGTCTGGCGGTCCACCTCGTACACGGGGACGCCCTCGGGGACGTCCACCGCGTCGAGCTTCTGGGGAAAGCCCACCACCTGCCGCACCGGGTAGCGCGACTCTAGCAGCCTGCCCACCACGAGGGTCCCCTCCGCCACCACGAGGTCGGTGCGCTCGGTGTTCAGGTTGCGGATGTCGTCCAGGCGCGGGTCGTGGGGATCGTCGATGCGTATTCTCATCTGCTTAACCCTGCACCAGGCTCATGATCGGATCAACCGCAAAGTACACCACGAAGAGGGCGGAGACGAGCCACATGATCCAGTGGACCTGGCGCGCGCGGCCCGCCGCCACCGCCATGAGGGTGAAGGTGATAAAGCCCACCCCGATGCCGTTGGCGATGGAGTACGTAAAGGGCATGACCACCACGGTGAGGAAGGCGGGCAGGGCCACCTCGAAGCGGCCCCAGTCGATGTCTCGCACCTGGGCCATCATCATGGCGCCGACCACCACCAGGACCGGGGCGGCGGCCTCGATGGGCACCACGGAGTACAGCGGGGTGAGGAACATCGCCGCCAGGAACAGCACGCCCGTGACCACGTTGGCCAGCCCGGTGCGGGCGCCGTCGCCCACCCCGGCGGCGGAGTCCGCAAAGACCGTGTTGGAGGAGGCCGAGGCGACGCCGCCGACCACCGCCCCGGCGCCCTCCACCACGAGCGCCCGCTTGAGGCCGGGGAGGTTGCCCTCCGCATCGGCCAACCCGCCCTGCTTGCCCAGGGCCGTCATGGTGCCCATGGCGTCGAAGAAGTTGGCCAGCACCAGGGTGAACACCAGGAGCGACGCCGCCAGCGCACCGATCCGGGCGAAGGCTCCGATGGGGTCCACCTGCCCCACGAGGAAGAGGTCCGGCCAGCCGCCCAGGCTCTCGGGCAGCGCGGGAACCGCCAGGGACCAGTCCCCCGTGGGGTGCAGGAGCGCCTCCGCGAGCATCGCCAGCAGCGTGGTGGCCACGATGCCGATGAAAAGGCCCCCGCGCACCTGGCGCACCACCAGGGTGCCGCAGAGCAGCACGCCGAGGATGAACACGAAGGTGGGCCAGGTGGAGATGGAGCCGCCGGTGCCCAGCCCCACCGGCACGGTGGTTCCGGCGGCGTCCGGCACGCGGGTGACAAAGCCCGCGTCCACCAGGCCCACCAGGGCGATGAAGGCGCCGATCCCCACGCCGATCGCGGCCTTCATCGGCGCGGGGATGGCGTTGAACACGGCCTCGCGGAAGCCGCTGACGGCCAGGGCCACGATGATCATGCCGTCGAGCACCACCAAGCCCATGGCCTCCGGCCAGGTCAGCCCCTCGCCCGCCACCAGCGTCACGGCCACGAGCGTGTTGATCCCCAGGCCCGCGGCGATGCCGAAGGGGTAGCGGGCGATCAGCCCGAAGGCGATGGTCATCACCCCGGCGGCCAGGGCCGTGGCGGCCGCCACCCGGGGGATCCCCAGGGTGGTGCCCGCGCTGTCCTCGACGGTGCCCAGGATCAGCGGGTTGAGCACCACAATGTAGGCCATGGCGAAGAACGTGACCACGCCCGCCCGGACCTCCGTTGCGATGCTGGAGCCGCGCTCGGTGATGTGGAAGTAGCGATCCAGAGTGCTAGCCATAGGTTGTACTTTCCGGTGTCAGAAGATGGGGCGCTCGTCGTCGAAAGCCCGCTGGGTGGGGTCGGAGGTCTCCCTCGGGGTCTCCGAGTGCGCGCCGCAGCCGTAGGCGGAGTGCACCACGTGGCCGTCGGCGGAGTATTCGTTGGCGCATACCCCGAAGTTCCTCCCCCACCGCTCCCCGATCGGCAGGTAAAAGGCGCAGCTCTCGCAGCGCAGCGCGGCCTTCTCCGCGAACTCGCTGGTGGGCCCGAAGTCCCCGGTGCGCCAGCGCTGCTGAGCGTCGGACAGCCCGCGCCGGCTCAGCTCGTGTCCGTCCTCGGTCTCGCGCAGGCGCACGTCGCCCGGCTCGGGGGGCATGACGTCTCCCGGGTGGAGGTCGCCGGGGCGGATGCGCTCCGCCCAGGGCACCCAGCGCGGGGCGCGCAGGGCCTCCCCGTGGGGGGCGGGCACCAGGGTGGCCTCGTTGACGGTGACGCGGCGGCTGCCCGGCGCGCAGGCCACCACCACCTGCCATTCCCACCCGGCGTAGCCCGGGACGTCGGCCGCAAAGCGATGGATGGCCACGTTGCGTTCCAGGGGCTGCACGCCTAGGTGTTCCCCGGCCTCCTCCCCGAGTTCCGCAAGGGCGGAGGCGGCCACGGAGGTGGCCCGCTCAGAAAAGAGGGGGTTTCTCGCGCGATCTTTCTTTCCGTATCGTTGGGTGGGCACGGTGCCCATTATCGCCCACCGCCGCCGCGCTCAACTAATTAGACTGGATTGGCATGGCTGCAAGTAAAAAAGGAAAGCACCGCTCCCTGGTGCAGATCCTCGCGCTGCTCACCACCGTGGTCATCGTGATCGCCGTGGTGTACCTGGCGCAGACCTGGTGGAACAACCGGCCCGACCCCGCGCCCAAGGACCTGCGCCTGACCGCCACGGCGGGCGAGCGCTCCGAGGAGATCGCCCCCTACATGGTGTGCGAGGTCAACACAGACTGCGCGGAGGGGGAGGTGCCCACGCTGCCCATCGACGAGGACGATGCCCTCACCCTGGACCTCCCGGAGCCCATCTACGACCACGACTGGACCTTGCTGACCATCTACGACAACCCCGCCTACAACGACACGCGGAACTTCGGGGGCAACGAGCAGGAGTCGGTGACCATACCGGGCTCGCTCGACCCCACGGAGGAGGGCGCCCCGCGCCCCCGCCTAATGGTGGTGGAGGTCAACACCGCCCTGATCGACCGCGACGCCGAGGGCAACGAGACTCCGGTGGCCGCGGTGTGGTCCGTGGGCAACTCCGAGGCGCCCGCCGAGGGCACAGAAAGCACAGAAAGCGCCGAGGACTAGGCGTCCAGCTCCCGGGCCACGGCACGCAGGATCTCCGCAACCTGGTGGCCGGACTTGCGATCGGGGAAGCGACCCGCCCGCAGGTCCGGCTGCACCCGCGCCTCCAGGAGGGTCACCACGTCCGCGATCATGCTGTTGAGCTCGTCCGGGCTGTACCGGTGCTGGGGCTTGCGGGGCTTATCGAGGACCTTGACCCGCAGCGCCTGGGGCCCGCGGCGCCCGGAGGCGAAGTCGAACTCGATGCGCTGCCCGGGGTACAGCTCCATCACGCCCTCCGGGAGCACCTGCTTGCCCACGTAGACGTCCTCGTCGCCGGGGTTGGACACGAATCCAAAGCCGCGCTCGGCGTCATACCACTTCATCTTCCCTACGGGCATGGGTCGTCACCTCTTCCTCTCTGGCACCGCTGTGCGTTAAAGAAATACATCATCATACACCCCGTAAGTCACAGCCGCACCACCGCACACATCGCGTGATAGACGTCACTATATTTTTTATCATGCGTGCTGAACTGGACTTTTTCCCGGAGACTCCGGGCATCTTTGGCAAAAACGCCGCCACGGCCCGGAAAAACGTGACAGAAACGTTATCAATCGTTAGTCTCTTGTTCAGGCACGGTCCGCCGCCCGGCGGGCCGCATCATTTTTAGCGAGTGTTACCGAGTGCCGCAATCTCATCAGTCTACGGCGTGAACAGCGCGCCACAGAGAGGAAGAACTCAGAAAATGGGACGCCACACCGCCACGACCACCTCGATCTTTGCCAAGCTGGCCCTGGGCTCCATCGCCGTGGGCACCGCCTCGGCCCTGATCGCCCCCACCGCCTCCGCCGCCCCCGACTCCGACTGGGACGCGCTGGCGCAGTGCGAGTCCGGCGGTGACTGGTCCATCAACACCGGCAACGGCTACCAGGGCGGGCTGCAGTTCAACCCCCAGACCTGGTCCGCCCACGGCGGCCAGGAGTTCGCCCCCACCGCCAACCAGGCCTCCCGCGAGGAGCAGATCGCCGTGGCCGAGCGCGTGCTGGCCAGCCAGGGCTGGGGCGCCTGGCCCGCCTGCTCCCAGCGCCTGGGCCTGAACTCCGCCCCCTCCGAGCGCGCCGTGGACCCGGCCCCGGCCCCCGCCACCCCGGCGACCGCCCCCGTGGCCTCCCCGCAGCCGGTGGAGGTGCCCGCCACCATCACGGAGGTCTCCTCCGATGAGGTCTTCGCACCCGCCGCCGAGCTGTACACCCTGGCCCTGGCCATCCTGGAGCGCTCGGGCGTGGAGATCCCCGAGGAGCTGGCGGACGTCTACGAGCAGTACGCCGACGACGCGGACGCCTTCTACGACGAGGCCCTCGAGGTGCTGCGCCCCGCCCTCAACGAGGCCGGGTACGAGGTGTACCTGGACATGGGCACGGATGCCGTCGAGGACGCCGTGGAGCAGGTCGCCTCCCTGGTGTAACGCCGCCTCCCCCGGATACGAGAAGAGGGCCGCTGTGGAAAACAGCGGCCCTCTTCTTGCCGGTTACTTGTTAATGCGGGTATAAGGGTGCACGTACCCGAGCTGGTCCTGGGGGATGGGCAGGGAAAGCTCGTCGCCAAAGGGGCTGGAGGCCCCCGCGTAACGACCGATGAGCTCCGTTACCACGTGCCCCTCGCCCTCGTAGTGCTGCGGCCAGCCCGGATCCACGTACCCTTTTTTCTCAACCTTAGACATAAGCCCATTCTGTCAAAGTTCCCTGCAAAAGGTAACTCACTTCCACCCCTCTCCTACACCCATGCCGCCTTCTTATCAGTCCTGGCTTCACCGCCGCACCCCGGATCAGCTCGCCACGCTGCTGCGCCTGCGGCCCGATACCGCCCTGCCCGTCCCGCCCACGGTGGGCTCCCTGGCCACCCGGCTGCGCATCCTTTCCTCCGTGGCCCGCGCGCTGCGCGGGCTCAGCGCCGCCGAGCTGGCCGTGGCCGAGGCGGCGGCCGACGCCGGGGCGGAGTTCCGCCCCGTGGCGCGGCGGGAGGTTGCCGAGCGGGTGCCGCAGCTTCCCGCCGAGGAGGCCCTGACCGCCCTGGACCGCCTGGAGGCCGCCGGGCTGGTCTACGGAGAGGAGGGCGAGGTGATCCTGCTCAAGGAGGTCTTTGCCAGCCTGCCCCCGGACTGGAAGCTGCTGCACGACGTACAACTCACCGACGCGGAGATCGCGCGGCGCCTCGACTCCCTCGACGCCCCGCGCCGCGCCATGCTGGAGACGCTGGCCAACTCCGCCGGGATGGGGCTGACCCGCGATGACGCGCTGGTGGAATCCGGGCTGGTGGTCCGCGTGGACGAGCGCACGGTGCGCCTTCCCCTGTCCGTGCGGCGCACCCTGCGTGGCGCGAGCCCCGCCCGCATCCCGCTGCGCCCGCCGCGCGGCACCCCCGTGGGCGACCCGCGCGCCGTGGACGAGGCCGGGGTGGCGGCGGGCCTCGACGCGGTGCGGCTGACCGCGCAACTTCTCCACGCCCTGGAGCGGCGCCCCCTGCCGCTGCTGCGCGCGGGCGGCGTGGGCGTGCGGGAGACCCGCCGCCTGGCCCGCGACCTGCGCCTGGGCGTGGATCAGGTCAAGCGTTTGATCTGCCTCAGCCATGCCGCCGGGCTGGTGACCACCGGCGAGCCCGACCCGCTGCCCGCGGAGGGGCACTCCTACCTGGCCCCCACCGGCGCCGTGGACGCCTGGTTTTCCTCCTCCCCCGCGCGGCGCCTGGAAACCCTCGCGGCGGGGTGGCTGCGCTCCCGCTGGGCCTACTGGGACGCCGATAGGCTCCTCGACGAGGAGGACCCCCGCCTGCCCACGCTGCGCCGGGCCCTCCTGGCCCCCTATCTTTCCGAAGGGGTATCCCTCACGGACGAGGAGGCCGGGGCCGCCCTCCTCTTTTCCTCCCCGCTGGTGCTCGGCGGCGCGGAACCGGAGGCCATCGCGCACCTGCGCGCGGAGGCCGAATGGATCGGTGCCCTGGCGGGCGGCGCGGCGAGCGTGGTGGCGCGGCGCGACGCCCCGCTGGACGGCCTCATCCCCGCCACCGTGGATCGGGTGATCCTCCAGGCGGACATGACGGCCCTCGCGCCCGGCCCGCTGGAATACCAGGTGGAGGCGGAGCTTAACCTCATGGCGCACCTGGAGTCCCCCGGGCTGGCCTCGGTGTACCGGTTCTCGGAGGACTCGGTGCGCCAGGCGCTGGACGCCGGGCGCAGCGGGGGCGATCTCCTCGCCTTCCTGCGCGCGCACGCCCTGGGCGAGGTGCCCCAGGCCCTTGCCTACCTCATCGAGGACATGGGGTCGCGCCACGGGGCGCTGCGCGGCGGCGCCGCCCGGTGCTACCTGCGCTGCGAGGACCCCGCCGCGCTCCAGGCGGCCGTGCTGGCCAGCGCCTCGCTGCGGGCGCTGGCTCCCACCGTCGCGATCTCGGAGCGACCCCTGGGCGAGGTCATGGAGGAGCTGCGCGGCGCGGGGTTCCACCCGGCCGCCGAGGACGCGGCGGGCCTGAGCATCGACATCCGCCCCGAGCCGGCCCGGATCGCCCCCGCGGGCGCCAGCACCCGCTCCCGCAGGCAGGCCGCGCCTCGGCTGACCGACGAGCGCATCCACGCCATCGTCGAGCGGCTTTTAGGCGCGGAGGAGACCCCCGAGGACCCCAAGTCCCCCGAGGACACCGAGGACCATGTATCCGCGCTATCCGCCGCGGCGCGCGGCGGGCGCCTGGTGGACCTGGGTTACGTGGACGCCCGGGGAACGGTGGCGCGACGCCGCCTGAAGCCGCTGCGCGTCACGGCCGGGCAGGTGGACGCCGTGGACCCGGCCACGGGGACGGCGCATCGCCTGGGATTGCACCGCGTCACCTCCGTGGACCTAGTACCATGAAAGGTCCGTTTCCCCGCCGATCGGACCAAGGAGCCGCGTGACAGGCCCACTCATCGTGCAGTCGGACAAGACCGTCCTGCTAGAAACCGCCCATCCCCTCGCCGGGGAGGCCCGCGCGGCGCTGGCCCCGTTTGCGGAGCTGGAGCGCGCGCCCGAGCACATCCACACCTACCGCATCACCCCGCTGGCGCTGTGGAACGCCCGCGCCGCCGGGCACGACGCGGAGCAGGCGGTGGACACCCTGGAGCGCTACTCGCGCTTCCCCGTGCCGCAGGCGCTGCTCATCGACATCGCGGAGACCATGTCCCGCTACGGGCGCACCCGCCTGCATCAGGACCCCGCGCACGGCCTCGTGCTCGAGGCCGAGGACTCCCCCATCCTGGAGGAGCTGCTGCGGCACAAGAAGATCGCCCCCATGCTGGGCACCCGCCTGGACGAGACCAGCATCCTGGTGCACCCCTCCGAGCGGGGGCGCCTGAAGCAGGAGCTGCTCAAGGTCGGGTGGCCCGCCGAGGACCTGGCCGGCTACGTGGACGGGGAGGCCCACCCCCTGGCGCTCTCCGGGGACTGGAGCCTGCGCGACTACCAGGAGCAGGCCACCGAGGCCTTCTGGGCCGGCGGCTCCGGGGTGGTGGTGCTGCCCTGCGGGGCCGGAAAGACCATCGTGGGGGCCGCCGCGATGGCGCGGGCCCAGGCCACCACGCTGATCCTGGTGACCAACACCGTGGCGGGGCGCCAGTGGCGCGACGAGCTACTGCGCCGCACCACCCTCACCGAGGCGGAGATCGGGGAATACTCCGGGGAGAAGAAGGAGATCCGGCCCATCACCATCGCCACCTACCAGGTGGTGACCCGCAAGTACAAGGGCGAGTACCGGGCTCTGGAGCTCTTCGACTCCCGCGATTGGGGCCTCATCATCTACGACGAGGTCCACCTGCTACCCGCCCCCGTGTTCCGCATGACCTCGGATCTGCAATCGCGGCGTCGCCTCGGGCTGACCGCCACCCTGGTGCGCGAGGACGGCATGGAGGGGGACGTCTTTTCCCTCATCGGCCCGCAGCGCTACGAGGCCCCGTGGAAGGACCTGGAGCATTCGGGGTTCATCGCCACCGCGAACTGCACCGAGGTGCGCACCACCATGACCCCGCAGGAACGGCTCCTCTACGCCACCGCGCCCGCGCGCGAGCACTACCGCATCGCCGCCTGCTCCGAGGCCAAGAACACCGTGGTGGAGGCGCTGCTGCGCAGGCACGCCGGGGAGCCGACCCTCATCATCGGCGCCTACCTCGAGCAGATCTCCGGCATAGCCCAGCGCCACGGAATCCCGCTGATCGACGGCTCCACCAGCACCGCCCACAGGGAGCGCTACTTCCAGCAATTCCGCGAGGGGGAGATCAACCGCCTCGTGGTGTCCAAGGTGGCCAACTTTTCCATCGACCTCCCCGAGGCCAGCGTGGCCATCCAGGTATCCGGCACCTTTGGCTCCCGCCAGGAGGAGGCGCAGCGCCTAGGCAGGCTGCTGCGGCCCAAGGCCTCCGGCGGGGAGGCACACTTTTATACGGTGGTCACCCGCGATAGCCTTGATGCGCAGTACGCCGTGCACCGCCAGCGCTTCCTCGCGGAGCAGGGCTACGCCTACCGCATCATCGACGCCTCAGACCTCGCATAAGGAGCAAGCCATGCCCTTTTCTTTTACCGTGGATGAGCCCTGGGCTAAGGAGAACAACGAGCTGCTGCGCGACTCCCGCCGCCTGCGCCTCAGCGCCATCCTGCTCGGGCTCCTCATGCTGGCGGCGGGCCTGGGCTTCTCCCGGCTCACCCACGGCGCCGCTGCCGCCGTGATCGTGGGCGTGTTCGCGGCGCTCGCCGTGGTGTTCCTCCTCATCGGACTCATCGTGCCGCAGAAGGTGGGCGGACCCCAGCGGCTCTACGACTCCTACCCGCTGGCCCCCGCCGTCATCGCGGAGGTCAACCCCCGCGACATCGTTCTCATGGCGCTGGTCAACACCGCCGTGGACCCCACGCAGCCCCCGCGCTGGGCGCTCGCCCTGCGCACCGTCACCGCGATCAAGGGCCACCAACGCAAGCTCGGCACCCGCGTGCCCGCCGTGGCCGTCTCGGGGCGTCGCACCGCGCAGCAGCAGGACTCCTGGGGTGAGGTCACCCCCATGCCCATCGCCTGGGGCACCCCCGACCCCGACGTGGTGCAGGCCGCGCGCAAGGCCATCCCTCACGGCCAGTGGGAGATGCTGGAGAAGAACCGCACGCGCCTCGACGAGGTCAAGGCCACCCCCCGCAACCTACTGGTGCTCTAGCCTGCGGCAGGCCTCCTCCATCGCCTCCCTGCTCTTGCAGAAGGCGAAGCGGAAGTACCCCTCCCAGCGCCCGGGATCGTCGCTCAGCGCCCCGACGGGCAGGGCCACCACCCCCTCCGGCACGCACGCCCCGCCCGGCTGGCGCGCCACCAGGAAATAGGAGCCATGCGTGGCGTGCACCCGCCACCCCCGGGACTCCAGCGCGCGGCGCAGCATCTCCCTGCGCTCCCCCAGCGCCTCCGCCCACCGCGCCACCCAGGCGTCCTCCTCCCGCAGCGCGTGCGCCACGGCCGCCTGGAACGGGGTGGCGCTCACGAAGGTGAGGAACTGCTTGGCTCGGGTGGCCGCGTCCACCAGGGCCTCCTCCCCCAGCAGCCAGCCCGTCTTCCACCCCGTGACGTTGAAGGTCTTGGCCGCCGAGGAGACCGTGAGGGTGCGCTCCCTCAGCCCTCGCACGCTCGCGGTGGGCACGAACTCACGCCCCGGGGCGAGCAGGCGCTCGTAGACCTCGTCCGAGATCACCACGAGGTCATGGCGCCGCGCCACCTCCGCCAGCGCCTCCAGCTGCTCCCCCGTAAAGAGACTTCCCGTGGGATTATGCGGGTTGTTCAGGATCAGCGCCGTGGTGCGGGGAGTAACCGCCGCCTCCACCGCCGCCGCGTCTATCGCCCAGGTGTCTCCCTCGGCCCGCAGGGGAACCGCCACGCGCCGCGCCCCTGCGAAGGCAATGGCCGCACCGTAGGAGTCGTAAAAGGGATCAAACACGATGACCTCGTCCCCCGGGTTCACCAGGCCGAGCACCGCCGCCATGATCCCCTCCGTGGCCCCGGCGGTAATGCACACCTCGGTGGTCGGGTCCCACCGCTGGCCCAGGCGGCGGGACCTCTCCCCCGCCACGGCCTCCCGCAGCTCCGCCGTGCCCCGCAGCGGGGCGTACTGATTGTGCCCTCGCAGGATCTCCTCCCGGGCGGCCTCGAGCATGGCGGCGGGGCCGTCCTCGTCCGGGAAGCCCTGCCCCAGGTTGATCGCCCCCGTGCGCTCCGCTCGGGCCGACAGCTCCGCGAAAATAGAATGTCCCACATGCGCCACGCGCCGGGCAATGCGATGATCCGTCATGCCCTACGAGGATACCTGCATATACAAAAAGGGTGGGGTGACACACACATGATTCATGTGTGTGTCACCCCACCCTTTTGATGAAGTTTTAGTGTTGGCGGCAACCTACTCTCCCACACCCCAACGAGTGCAGTACCATCAGCATGAAATGGGCTTAGCTACCGGGTTCGAAAAGGGACCGGGCGTTTCCCCACCACCATCAACCACCAACACAACCACAACCCCACCCAAACCAGGGGGCGTGTCATGCCAGACACTGCACAGCAGACGCAAACACCACAACAAACTGTGTGCTCGTTACAAACGCATTGTTTTTGTTAAAA
>NZ_AQXB01000008.1 GCF_000375365.1 Corynebacterium mastitidis DSM 44356
ACGCTGTCTGATGAGACGGTGGCGGGTGTTGGCGATGTTGTTAATATCCAGCCGAAGCAGATTGATCGGTTGAAGGTGGGTGAGTCCGGTGAGTTTACCGGCGAGCTGATCCTGCCTGAGGGTGGTCAGGAGCACAAGGACGTCGCTAAGGCCGAGGGTGTGCCGCCGAGCCCGGAGAATCCGGACGAGCCTGGTGATGTTCCCCCGGTGCCGTCGGATGAGGACCCCGCGCACGCCAGGACCCCGAAGAACTTCGAACCCAAGGTGGAGACCTCTGCCTCGGTGGACAAGGACGGCAAGGTCGCTGCGGTGGAGTCGGATGAGGCTCAGACTGTGTATGACACGGTCACGGTGAGCAACCTCGTTGAGGACGCCCCGTACACCCTGGATGCCCAGTTGATGAAGAAGTCTGATGGTTCCGAGATCGCCGGTGCCTCGGCGTCGAAGAGCTTCACGGCTTCCGAGTCCGAGCTGAAGGACTTCACCAGGAACGAGGACGGCTCTGTCTCCGGTTCCGTCGTGGTGGAGATTCCGCTCCCGGCCAGCTCCCTCTCCGACGGTGATTCCGCCGTTGCCTTTGAGACGCTGACCTCGTCGGCGGACAAGGCGAAGGAGAATCGTGCGGAGAAGCTGACGGATGGTTCCGAGCCGTCGGGTGACGTGATCGCGGATCACAAGGACATCAACGATGAAGCCCAGACGGTGACGTATCAGGCCAAGCCGGAGCCGGGTGAGCCGAAGTTGGAGTTGAAGAAGTTCATCAACGACAACGATGCTCAGTCTGCTGATGAGGCTGAGGTGTTGAAGCCGGGTGAGAAGGCCACGGTGAAGTTCGTGGTCAAGAACACNGGNGAGGTNGATCTGTTCAACGTGACGCTGTCNGATGAGACGGTNGNGGGTGTTGGCGATGTNGTNAANATNNAGCCGAAGCAGATTGATCGGTTGAAGGTGGGTGAGTCCGGTGAGTTCACCGGCGAGTTGACCCTTCCCGAGGGCGGTGTTGAGCACAAGGACGTCGCTAAGGCCGAGGGTGTTCCGCCGAGTCCGGAGAACCCGGATGAGCCGGGTGATGTTCCGCCGGTGCCGTCGGATCCGGATGAGGGCCATGCCAAGACGCCGAAGCCGGGTGAGCCGAAGTTGGAGTTGAAGAAGTTCATCAACGATAACGATGCTCAGTCTGCTGATGAGGCTGAGGTGTTGAAGCCGGGTGAGAAGGCCACGGTGAAGTTCGTGGTCAAGAACNCNGGTGAGGTGGATCTGTTCAACGTGACGCTGTCGGATGAGACGGTTGAGGGTGTTGGCGATGTGGTCAACATTGAGCCGAAGCAGATTGATCGGTTGAAGGTGGGTGAGTCCGGTGAGTTCACCGGCGAGCTGACCCTGCCTGAGGGCGGTCAGGAGCATAAGGACGTCGCCAAGGCCGAGGGTGTTCCGCCGAGCCCGGAGAATCCGGACGAGCCGGGCGTCGATGAGCCGAAGGTGCCGTCCAATGAGGATCCGGCGAACGCGAAGACGCCGAAGCCGGACGAGCCGAAGCTGGAGCTGAAGAAGTACATCAACGGCAACGACGCCCAGACCGCCGAGGACGCCGTCATGGCCTCCAAGGCTGGCGAGGAGCTTGAGGTGACCTTCGTGGTGACCAATGCCGGTGCCGTGGATGTGTTCAACGTGACGGTGGAGGACAGCCTGCTGGATTCCGACGAGTCCGGCGTCAAGGTGGACGAGCCGAAGGCCGCCTCCGCCGAGGACGAGGCCAAGGCCCGGCGCCTTGCCCCGGGGGAGAAGGTGACCTTCAAGGGCACGATTCCCGCCCCGGAGTCCGGCAAGCTGCACGCGGATCAGGCCAAGGCGAAGGGCGTGGCCCCGAAGCCGGGTAATCCCGACGAGCCGGGCGATACCCCGGTGGAGTCGAACGAGGACCCCGCGCACGCCAAGACCCCGAAGCCGGGTGAGCCGACCGAGGAGCCGAGCAAGCCCGCCAAGCCGTCCGAGGAGGAGCCCACCCCCTCGGAGCCGGTGAAGCCGGGCGAGCCCGGTAAGCCGAACGAGCCGAAGCCGGGTAAGCCCTCGGACTCCGCTCCGGAGCCGAAGATCACCACGGACGCTGCGATCGAGGATCAGGGCGCCCTGGTGGCCGGTGCGACGGTGGTGGACACGGTCAGCTTTACGAACCTGGTTCCGGGTAAGAAGTACGAGCTGTCCGCCGAGCTGATGTGCAAGGCCTCCGGCGAGTCCACGGGCGCGACGGCCAAGGTGACCTTCCTGGCGAGGGTGGCCGACGGCCAGATCAACGTGCCGGTGTCCGTCACGGACGGCGACTGCTCCGAGCAGGTGGTCTTTGAGACGCTGCGTAACGCCGATGGTGAGGTGGTGGCCGTTCACCATGACATCAACGATGAGGCGCAGACGGTGACGGCGCAGGATGTGCTGAAGCCGGCCCCGTCGCAGGAGACCCAGGAGTCCAAGCGCGACCATAACGTCACGCGGGTGACCGAGGAGGCCCCC
This sequence comes from Corynebacterium mastitidis DSM 44356, assembly GCF_000375365.1. GTDB lineage: Bacteria > Actinomycetota > Actinomycetes > Mycobacteriales > Mycobacteriaceae > Corynebacterium > Corynebacterium mastitidis. The sequence goes on from NZ_AQXB01000008.1 coordinate 2,506, forward strand.
GAGGTGGGCAAGCCGGTGGCCCCGAAGACGCCGCGCCGCTCCATCAAGGCGGTCCCGTCTGGTTCCCTGGTGTTCGAGGAGGGCATGCCCTCCCGGATCTAGGAGAATACAGGCTCGCTAGGTCCCGGTAGGGTCCTAGCGGGGCGAGAAGCCCCTCGTCAAGACGCACCGCGTGCGACCTTGCGAGGGGCTTTCCCTATGCCCCATGCCCCATGCCTCGGTCCCGGGAGAGCAGCAAGAAGATCAGCCCCGGCCCGTGCGTGGCCTACTGGGGAGTCCGTGCATGCGGAAGGTCAGCCCCCCGGGGCGCATGGAAGTATCCGAGCGGCGGAGAAGTCCCGATCACGGTGGCGTTCCCCGAGGCCCCGGCGGGGCGTCGAGAGCGGGGCGTCGGGAGTGAAGCCTCGGGAGTGGGGAGCCGTGAAGCGGCGCAGGAGGGCACGCCGGGGGGATACCACGCAGCGGCCCGCGCCCCGTGTGCCGCTTTTCACCCCTCGCGGCGCGCCCCGCAGGGACCCACGCGGTGGCCCCACGCGCAGAAAAGGGCGCCCTCCACGAGGGCGCCCGCATCCGGTAAAAGGGTATGCGCTAGTTCTTGGCCGAGACCCAGCGGTACAGCCCGGCCACCAGGACCACAAAGGCGGCGATGCCGACCCACTCGGCGGCGGGCTGGTAGGAGTCGGGGAAGATGCCCAGGGGCGAGGCCTTGCCCGTGGCGGCGATGATGCCGGCGTGCAGCACCCCGAAGAGGCTTTCGCCCACGATGAGGCCGGTGGCCATGAGGGTGCCCAGGCGCGTGAGCTTTTCCGGGTTGGCGCTGCGCGCGGCGCGTCGGTTGTAGAGGGCGCCGATCACGCTGCCGAGGACGATCATGAGGGTAAGCCCCAGCGGCAGGTACATGCCCATGCCCACGGCGAGCGGCGGCAGCGCGAGGCGCTTGGCGGTGGTGCGGCCCAGGGTTTCGTCGATGGCGATGAGGCCCACGGCGATGAGCGCGCCGAGGCCCACCTTGCCCCAGTCCAGGGAGTCCCCGAAGATGCCCTGCGCCACGGAGGACATCAGGGCGGCCTGGGGCGCGGCCAAGGCGTCCGGCCCGGCGCCCTCCATGCCCTGGAACCCGAAGGCCTGGAGCATGAGCTGCAGGATCGGCGGGATCACGAGGGAGCCAAAGACCACGCCGATGATGAGGGCCACCTGCTGCTTCCAGGGGGTGGCGCCCACGAGCTGGCCGGTCTTGAGGTCCTGGAGGTTGTCGTTGGAGATGGTGGCGATGCCGAACACCACGGCCGCAGTAAACAGCGTGTAGGCCACCAGGGCGGTGGGGTTCACGCTGGATTCCGAGCCGGTGGCCACCTTGATGAGGAGGGCGGCGCAGAGCACGGTGATGATGCCCATGGAGGAGATGGGGCTGTTCGACGCCCCGATGAGCCCGGCCATGTATCCGCACACGGCGGCGATGAGCAGCCCGGAGACGAGGGTAAACAGCACGCTCAGGGTGATGAGCAGGCCGGTGTGGTGGCTGATGGGGGTGCCGCTAAGGAAGCTCCACAGCAGCAGCCCGATGGGGATCATGGAGGCGCCGATGGTGGCGAGCACGAGGGGGAAGGGGAGGTCGCGCTCCACGAGTTCCACCTGCTGACCGTTCTTGCGGGCGCGGGAGGACAGCAGGGAGTCCCGTATTCCCCGGGTGATGGGGCCGATGATCTTCAGCAGCGTCCACAGCGCGGCCACGGCCATGGCCCCGGCGCCCACAAAGCGCACCTCGCTGCTGAACACGGTGGCCACGGCCTCGGAGACGTCCCCGCTGGCGGGGACGCTGCCGCGCGAGAAGATCGGGAGCAGCACGCCGTTGGAGATGAGCACGCCGATGAGCATGGCCACGCCCACGGTCAGGCCTACCAGGTGCCCCACGCCGATGAGAGCCAGGGAGAGGCTGGCGCCGACCATGGTGCCGCCGGTGCCCACGCGCAGCGCCGTGGAGATCTCCGCCGTGGCGGCCTTGAGCGCACCGAGGAGGGCAAAGAAGGCGGAGGAGAGGGCGCCCGCGAGGATCACGTGCAGGCCCCGGCGGTTCTCGTCCGCCGAGCGGCTTTCGTCGCCCACTCGCAGCACCTCGGCGGCGGCCACGCCCTCGGGGAAGGGGAGGTCGGAGCCGGTGACCAGCGCGCGGCGCAGCGGGATGGAGTACATGACGCCGAGGACGCCGCCGATCATGCACACCAGCAGGGTGGTCCAGTAGGGGAAGCCCTGCCACCAGCCCACCATGACCAGGCCGGGGAGCACGAAGATGATGGCGGACAGGGTGCCCGCCGCCGAGGCGATGGTCTGGACGATGTTGTTCTCCACCACCGTGTGCTGCGCAAACCGGCGCAGCACCGCCATGGAGATCACGGCCGCCGGGATGGAGGTGGCAAAGGTAAGCCCCACCTTGAGGCCCAGATAGACGTTGGCGGCGGTGAATACCAAGGTGATGATTCCGCCGAGGATCACCGCCCTGAAAGTAAGTTCGCGCATAGTTGCCTGCCTGCTCGAGGAATAAAAATGCTGAGAGGTAGATTACTCCCACCTGACAATGAGCAGAGCGTAACCCCGTGGTATGTCCGTCACACCGTGTATGCGGCACCCTCGAGGTCGAGCAGGAACCGCTTGGCGGCCAGCCCGCCCGCGTAGCCGCCCAGGGAGCCGTCGGCGCGCAGCACCCGATGGCAGGGGACCACGAGGGGCAGGGGATTGGTGCGGCACCCGCTGCCCACCGCGCGGGACGCACCGGGGGAGCCCAGCGCCGCCGCGAGGGCGCCGTAGCTGGTGGTCTCCCCGTAGCCGAGGGTGAGCAGGCGGCGCTGGACCCGGCCCCGGAACCCCGTGGCCCCGAACCAGTCCAGCGGCACGGTGAACTCCCTGCGCCGCCCGGCGAAGTATTCTTCGATCTCGCGGCGGGCCTGATCCACGAAGGGGGATTCGGTGGAGGGGCCGGGGCCAAAGAGCACGCGGCTCAGGCCGCGCGGGGAGGCGAGGAGGGTGAGCGGCCCGATGGGGGTGTCCACGCTAGGACCTGTCCGCCAGGGTCTCCCGGATGGGGCGAGCGAGCTGAGTCATCTCCCGGCGGCCCCGTAGCTCCACGGACTTCATCAGCGTCCAGCGGGCCTGCTCGGCCTCGTTGGCGCCGCGCAGGGTGGCGGAGTTGGTGAGCACCCGCCCGGGGGTGTCCTTGGCCAGCTCGGTCAGGCGCGCCGCCTGGTTGACCGCGTCCCCGATCACGGTGTACTCGAAGCGGTCGTGGCCGCCGATGTGCCCGGCCACCACGTGCCCGGCGGCCACGCCGATCCCCGCCTGCAGCTCCATGTCGCGCAGCTCCTCGCGCAGCTCGCGGGCGGCGCTCAGGGCGAGCGAGTTGGCGTCGGCAAGCGGCAGCGGCGCGCCAAAGACCGCCAGGGCGGCGTCGCCCTGGAACTTGTTGATGATGCCCTTGTTGCGGTGCACCACCTTGACCACGCGCTCGAAGAAGCGGTTCAGCTCCGCCACCACCTCCTCTGGCTCGTGGTGCACGGCAAAGGTGGTGGAGCCGATGACGTCGATGAAGAGCACGGCCACCTTGCGGTCCTCGCCGCCGAGGGTGGGGCGCTCCTCGAGCGCGCGGCGGGCGACCTCGGTGCCCACGTAGCGGCCGAAGATGTCGCGCACGCGCTGCCGCTCCTTGAGCCCGCGCATCATCTCGTTGAACCCGGCCTGCAGCACCCCGATCTCGGAGCCATCGTAGATGTCCACCTGGGCGTTGGAGTCCCCACGGCGCACCCGGTTGATGGCCTCCTGCAGCTCCTGGATGGGGTCCACCACGCTCATGATGGAGAAGGTGGTGCCCACGAAGCCGGTGACGAGGGCGCCCACGATGAGCCACAGGATCGCGGGGACGATGTCGGCGGCGTCCTCGGTGAAAAAGCCCGCGCCCTGGCCCCAGATGAGCAGCAGCACCCCGAGGGCGGGAACCCCGGTGGTGAGCACCCAGGTGGTGCGCAGGCGGGACTTGATGGGGGGCTCCAGGGTGGAGTCCTCGAAGCGGCGGGCCAGCGCCGACGCCGCCACCGGGCGGACCATGCGCTCGGCAGCCAGGTAGGTGATGATGATGACCACCGAGCCCGCCAGCGCGCAGGCCACCGCGATGACCCAGGCCATGCGCCCGCTGACGGAGGCGGCGAGCGCCACGGCGATGAGCACTCCGAGCAGCCACACGATCGCGCACACCACCGCCTGGTAGATGGGCAGGCGTAGCACCAGGTTGCGCACCATGTTGGGGTCGTGGGAATCCGGGGCGCGCTGCCAGTCCAGCACCGGGCGGAAGAGCACGAAGGTGGCCACCATGCCCACCACCGTGGCCAGCCCCACGTAGCTGATGCCGATGAGGGGAAGGTGCGTGTCCGTGGAGTCGAAGTGATTCAGCTCCGGCAGCGGGATGAGAAAGCGGATGAAGAACATGATGGCCGCCGCGCCCACGAGGTTCGATCCGAGCACCAGGGCGGCATACAGGGGCCACGAGGTGCCCCACAGCCATGTGATGGCCCTTAGCAATCGGTTCATGCTAGATACTCTATCCATTCGCTACGCTGGGTGCGGTGAGCACTTCCCCCCGAAGCGTGGCCGAGCGCCTCGCCGATACCCCCAGCGTGCGCGACGCGGTATTGGGCGCCGCCCGGGCCGCCCGCGAGGCGCGCCGCGACGCCGCGTCCGGCGAGGCGGTCGCCGGGGACGCGGGGGGCGGCGTCGGGGGTGTTGTCGGGGACGCGGGGGAGGCGCCGAGTTCCTCCGCCATGACGCACTCCTGGGTGTTTACCGGGGCCCCGGGTTCGGGCCGCTCCCAGGCGGCCCTGGCCTTTGCCGCCGCCTTAGAATGCACGGGCGAGGAGCCCGGCTGCGGGCGGTGCCGGGAGTGCCGCGCGGTGCTGGAGGGGGCGCACACGGACGTGGTGCGCGTGGTGCCCCAGGCGCTGTCCATCGGGGTGGACTACGTGCGCGAGACGATCATCGCCGGGGCGCACCGCCTGCCCACCGTCTCCCCCTGGCGGGTGGTCATCATCGAGGACGCGGACCGCCTCTCCGCCTCGGCGGCCGACGCCCTCCTCAAGACCGTGGAGGAGCCGCCCTCGCGCACCGTCATCGTCTTCTGCGCGCCCTCCACCGACCCGCAGGACTTTTCCACCACGCTGCGCTCCCGGTGCCGCCACGTCTACGTGCCCTCGCCCTCGGTGGCGGAGATCACCCGGCTCCTCGTCGAGGAGGAGGGGGCCACGGAGCACGACGCCCGCCTGGCCGCGCAGGCCTCCATGCGGCACATAGGCCGCGCCCGCCGCCTGGTGACCACCCCCAGCATGCAGCAGCGCCGCGCCGCCGTGCTCAACCTTGCGGAGCTGATCCGCCACGGCGACCAGGCGTTTCAGGCCATGTACGCCCTGGTCAAGGCGATGGAGAAGGAGGCCACCGAGGCCTTCGCGGAGGAGGACGCCGCCGAGCGCGAGCGCCTGGAGCGCTCCCTGGGGGCCGGGGGGCGCGGAAAAGGCGCCCAGAAGGCCGCGCGCGGGGTGGCGGGCATGGTCAAGGAGCTGGAAAAGGCGCAGCGCATGCGCACCACGAGGCGCCGCCGGGACCTCCTCGACCTCGCGCTGGTGGACCTTGCCGGGCTGTACCGGGACGCGCTGCTGCTCGCGGTGGGCGCCACGGTGGAGCCGGTGCACCCGGACTTCTCCGGGCTCGCCGGGGAGCTGGCCCGGGGCGTGGGGGAGCGGGGACTGGTGCAGTGCCTGGACGCCATCGCGGTGTGCCGGCGGCATATCTCGGAAAACGTGCAGTTCAGCATCGCCACCGACGGCCTCGTGGGCCGTTTGCGGCAGGCGTATGGGGTGTAGTAGAGTGATCGCTCGTGCCGCCTTAGCTCAGTCGGTAGAGCGATTCACTCGTAATGAATAGGTCGCGAGTTCGATTCTCGCAGGCGGCTCCATTTTTTTTGAGGGTAGTGATTGCCCTTTATGAGGCCGGTGGCAGGCTCTCCCTTGGGTGGTTTGCCGCCGGTTTTCTTGTGTGCGCGGCCCGCTTTTTTGGGGGGTGCCGGTGCACGGGGTGAAGGGGCTGCGCGCCTCGGCATGCCGTGAGAGTCGGGGGTGCGGGGCCTTGAGGTGCGCGCCTGCCTCGCGCGGGGCGCAGGGCGTGGGTCGGCTTTTCCGGTTGGTGGAAGCTCCGTCACGCCCCGGTGCCGTGCGGCGGGCGGGCGTTTCCCGGGTACCCCTGAATGGGGTCATTCTGGCTCTTGGCGGGGTGCGGGGCGATGTCGGGCTACCAGGGCTTTCTGGGTGTGTGGGCAGGGTGGTGCCGCGCCGATCCATTTTTTACACTTTTACAAAAACTGTAAAAGTGTAATGATGTGGCCATGGCTACTGAGACGTTCCCTTCCGGTGTTCCGCTTCCCCCCATGTCCCACAACCTGTGGGGCACCCCGGAGGAGGCCAAGCCGCTCTCCGGCAGCGTGCGCAAGCTCGTGTCCACGGTGCTCGGGGCCGAGGCGGCCGCCGTCAACCGGATCCCGGCCACCGACGTACGCCTGAGCGAGGTGCGCCTTTCCGACCAGGATCGTGCGGCGCTGGAGCGGATCGTGGGGCAGAGCTACGTGAGCACCGAGCATGAGCAGCGCTTGCGCCGCGCCCGCGGCAAGTCCTATCCCGACCTCTTGGATTGGCGCTCCGGGCGGGTGATTGACGCCCCGGATGCCGTGGTGGCGCCCGGCACCGAGGAGGAGGTCGAGCGGGTCCTGCGCTGGTGCACCGAGCAGCGCGTGGCCGTGGTCCCCTTCGGCGGGGGCACGAGCGTGGTGGGGGGCGTGGCTCCCCGGGCGGGGGCGCTGCGGGCGGTGATCAGCCTGGACCTGGCGCGTTTTGACGCCCTGGAGGACGTGGACACCGTCTCCATGGAGGCCACGCTGGGGGCCGGGCTTTCCGGGCCGCACGCGGAGCTTAAGCTGGCCGAGCACGGGTTGCAGATCGGCCACTTCCCGCAGTCCTTCCCCTATGCTTCCATCGGCGGTTATGCCGCCACCCGTTCCTCCGGACAGAACTCCGCGGGCTACGGGCGTTTTGACGAGATGGTGCGGGAGCTGACCGTGGTGACCCCGGTGGGCATCACCCGCGTGGGGTACCGGGCCCCGGCCTCGGCCGCGGGGCCAGACCTGCGGCAGCTGTTCCTCGGTTCCGAGGGCACCCTCGGCGTGATTACCCGGGTACGCCTGCGCGTGCACCCCATCCCGGAGGTCAAGCGATACGAGGCCTTCAGCTTTCCCTCCTTCGCCAAGGGCGCGGAGGCCATGCGCCGCGTGGCGCAGACAGGCACCGGGCCCACCGTGCTGCGCCTTTCCGACGAGATCGAGTCCAGCATCAACCTGTCCTCCACCGATAAGATCGGAGACTCCGAGGAAGCGGATTCCGGCTGCCTCCTACTCACCATGTACGAGGGCAGCGCCGAGCACGCGCGGTCCCGGCACGAGGAGACCCGCAGCCTCCTTCTTGCGCTGGGCGGCGTTTCACGCGGGGAGGGGCCGGTGCGTCAGTGGGAGCGCGGGCGCTTCGGCGCGCCGGTGCTGCGCGACGGCCTGCTGGACCAGGGCGCGGTGTGTGAGACCTTCGAGACCGCCACGGAGTGGTCCAACATCGGTCGGGTCAAGAAGGCTGTCACCGAGGCCGTGGGAGGTTCCCTGGCGGAGTCCGGAACCTCCGCGATCATCATGTGCCACATCTCCCACGTGTACGAGGGCGGCTGCTCCCTGTACTTCACCGTCATCGCGGGCCAGCGCGGGGAGGATCCCGCCAGCCAGTGGTGGAAGGCCAAGGAGGCCGCCTGCCGGGCGATGGTGGATAACGGGGCCACCATCACCCACCACCACGCCGTGGGAACCGATCATCGCCCGTGGGTGCAGCCCGACATGGGAGAACTGGGGAGCACGATCCTGGGATCGGTGAAAAAGACCCTCGATCCCGCCGGCATCCTCAACCCGGACAAGCTGTTCTAGCGCACCCCTTATGCCGTGAAGGAACGAACGATGAGTAACACATACCAGCTGGGTCAGCGGAAGATCTCGCGCGTGGCCCTGCTGACCAACCCAGCCGCGGGCAAGGGGCGCGCGGTGGCCGCCTCGGAGGAGGCCACCCGGGCCTTCTATGGGTACGGCGTGGACGTGGTGCGCCTTTCCGGTTCCTCCCCGGACGCCTCGCGGGAGCTGGCGCGCGAGATGATCCGGGACGATTCCATCGACGCCCTGGTGGCCTGCGGCGGCGACGGGCTCATCGGCCTGGCGCTCCAGGAGCAGGCGGGCACGGACACCCCGTTGGGCATCATTCCCGCTGGAACGGGCAACGATCACGCCCGCGAGTACCGGATCCCGCTGGATCCGCGCCGCGCGGCCAAGGTGATCGTGGAGGGCTTTACCACCCGCACCGACCTCGGCATCATGCGCACCGATGACGGCAGGCAACGCTACTTTGGCACCATCGCTTGCGCGGGGTTTGACTCGCTGGTCACGGATCGCACCAACCGCATTCCGTGGCCCTCGGGCCAGCCGCGCTACGTGCTGGCCATTCTCATCGAGTTCCTTAATTTCCACTCGTTGCCCGCCCGGATCACGCTGGACGACGCCGAGCCGATTGAGGGCGACGTCACCCTGTGCGCCATCGGCAACACCAGGACCTACGGCGGTGGGATGCACGTGTGCCCGGACGCGGATCACTACGACGGCCTCTTTGACATCACGGTGGCCGCCAAGATGAGCCGTGGGAAGGCTATGCGGAACGTGGGCAAGATCTTCTCCGGGGACTTCGAGGATCTGGAGGAGACCCGGCAGTACCGCGCGCGCAAGGTGCGCGTGGAGATGCCTGGCATCAACGCCTACGCGGACGGGGACAAATACTTTGCCTGCCCTGTGGAGTGCGAGGTGGCCCCGGGGGCCGGTTATTACCTCGTACCGAGGCCCTAGCGGGCAGGAAGAGGGGAACAATGAAAGGAGATCCGACCATGAGGAAGCCCTCCCGGCTGGCCCGGGTGCTCGACTGGCGTCCGCGCGGGGCGCTCGCCCGGGCGCTCATCGTCATGTTGCTGGTCATGCCGCTCATCGTGGCCGTGGCCTACATGTGGTCCATGTGGGACCCCCGCCATTACCTGCGCGACGTCCAGCTTGCCGTGGTCAACAACGACAAGGGCGCCCTGCAGGCGGGAAAGCAGGAGAAGTTCGGTCAACAGGTGGTAGACGGGCTGCTGGATACCGACTACCTGAACTTCGTGGAGGTCAGCGCCTCCGAGGCGGACGAGGGACTAGCCAAGGGCACGTACCTGTTTACCGTGGAGATCCCGGAGACCTTCTCGCAGGACGTGGTGACGGTCATCGACGATAAGCCCCGGCAGCCCGTCATAGAGATCTCCTACAACGACTACAACGGCACCAACGCCCCGCTGCTCACCAACGGTCTGGTCTCCGAGATTCAAAAGGGTGTGGCCCAGGGCATTCAGGAGGGCTACGCCAAGCAGATCCTTGGGGGCATGAACCAGCTGGGCAAGGGACTCGGGGAGGCCGCCGACGGTGCCCGGCAGCTCGACGACGGCGCCACCTTGCTCCACGATGGCACCACCCAGGGGGTGGACGGCGCGGGCCAGCTCAAGGACGGCACCCGGCAGCTGCGCGAGGGCTCGGGGCGGCTGGTGGACGGCCAGGCGCAGGCCCTTGATGGTTCCCGTCAGCTGGTGGACGGCCAGGCGCAGGCGCTCGACGGCTCGCGCCAGCTGGTGGACGGCCAAGGGAAGCTCCTGGACGGCACCCGGCAACTGGGCGACGGCATGGTGCAGATCGACGACGGCGTGGGGCAGCTCACCGGCACCTTGATCCCCCTCATGGAGCAGATTCAACATGCGGTGACCACCGTGCAGCCGGTGCTCGACACCATGCGGTCGGTGGGGCTTGGGGCCCAGGCGGACCAGATTGCGGGAGCCCTGGGGCAGTTTCACAACGGCAACCCGGAGAACATGGCCGCGCAGCTGCGCAAGCTCAAGGACGGCACCGCCGAGGTCCGCTCCAACCTCACGGACCCCTCCTCCCCGTACATGAGCGGCCTGCTACAGCTGGGCGACGGCCAGCGTCAGCTGCACGAGGGCCTGACACAGCTGAGCGATGGCCAGGGGCGGCTCCACGAGGGCCTGGAGCAGCTGGATGACGGACAGCGTCAGCTGCAGGACGGCATCCTGCGGGTGGACGACGGCATGGGGCAGCTCTACGACGGAACGCTGCAGCTCAACGACGGCACCCGGCAGCTCAAGGACGGCGCCGGGCAACTCTCCTCGGGGCTCAGCGAGGGGGCCAAGCAGGCGCCCCGAATCAACGCCGTGCCGCTGTCCGCGAAGCAGATCGCCGCGCCGATCCTGTACGACTCCACCAATAACCACGCCGTGCAAACCCAGGTGGACCTGCACGATCCCACCAGCCAGACGCTTTCGGGCGGGGTGTCCATCATCCTGGTACTGGTGTTTGGATTCTTGTTCATGGCGCTCGCCTCCATCCTCCTGCCGGAGATCCTGGGACGCATGCGCCAGCGCCCGGCGCTCCCCGCGGTCAAGGCCTTTGCCCTGGTGTCCGCGGTGAACATGGCGATTCTCCTGGCCCTGGCGGGCGTTTCCACCGCAGTGGGCTGGCACCCGGCTCGGTGGGGAGCCATCCTGGCGGTCTTTGCGCTGATGTCCATGTGCGGTGCGGCGGTGTATCAATTTTTGCGCGTCCTGTTCGGGCGCCTCGTGGGTGGCATCTTCGCCCTGGGCTTCCTGGGCTATGGGGCCTTCTCCTTCGGCGGGGTGTGGCCGCTGGAGCTGACCCCCTCCGCGCTGCGGATCCTCCACGGCGTGCACCCGATGTCGTACGCGCGCTACGCCTTTATCCGTGCCACGGATGGCACCCTGGACGGCACCTTCTGGTTGGGGGTGTTGGGGATGGCGCTGTCCATCGCGCTCGCCCTGGCCCTGACGCTCCTCGTGCGCGCGGTGCGCGCCAAGCGGCAGGAGGACGCCGGACGGCACGCGGTGCGGCGGGCGCAGAACCCGGAGCCTGTGTCATGGTAGTGGAGGTACAGGCAGGGCTAGGAAAGGAACGGGCCGTGGTAACCAGCGTGGACGTCGCCGCCGACAAGCGCACGGAGGCGGAGGAGGCCATCCTCGCCGCCGCGCGGCAGTGCTTCATGGAAAGGGGCGTGGGCGGGACCACGATGGTGGCGGTGGCGCGCCGGGCGGGGGTATCCCGCCCCACCGTTTACTCCTACTTTGGCAGCGTGGATAACCTCGCACGCAAGGTGCTCACCCGGGAGATCGTGGGGCTTCTCGACGCCGCCTATCCCCTGCCGCAGGACGCCGAGGGCCTCTGCGAGGCGCTCGTGGCGGTGGCCCGCCACGCCCGGCGCAACGAGTTCCTGGCCCAGATGTTGGGTAAGAGCCCGGAGCTGCTGCTGACGTATCAGTTTCAGCGCTTTGGGGAGAGCCAGGAGATCCTGGTGCGCTTTATCAAGAACGTCGTGGCCCGCGTCCAGCAAACAGACCCCGCCATGCGGCGCGGGGAACCCAAGGTCATCGCCACGCAGATTTTCATGGTGGTGCAGTCGCTGGTGCTCTCCGCCGAGGCGATGAGCGCCGGGGTGCCGTCGGAGGAGGAGTGGGCCAACGAGCTCACCGCAATGTTGAAGGGATACTTATGCCAGTGAATGCTCATGGTGCAACCTCCGCGCTCAACGCGCTGCGGCGCGAGCGCGAGCTGGAGGCCCTGGTCGCCAGCGACGATGCCGTGGACGTGGTGATCATCGGCGGCGGCATTACCGGGGTGGGGTTAGCCCTGGACGCCATCACGAGGGGCCTTTCCACCGTGCTGGTGGAAAAGCACGACCTTGCTTTTGGCACCTCCCGGTGGTCCTCCAAGCTGGCCCACGGGGGCCTGCGCTACCTCGCCAAGATGGAGCTGGGTATCGCCCATCACTCGGCGGTGGAGCGCGGGATCATCATGGAGTGCACCGCCCCCCACCTGGTCCGGGCCTTGCCGCAGGTTATGGCGCTGGGGGATGACTCTACCCTGGTGCAAAAGGCCGCCACCCGGGTGGGATTCCTGGCGGGCGATGCGCTGCGGATCACCGCAGGAACCTCGGCCGACACGTTGCCGCGCTCGCGCTACGCCTCCCGGGAGGAAACCCTGCGGCTCTGTCCGGCGGTGGCGCGCACGAAGATGCGGGGCGCGTGGGTGAATTATGACGGGCAGATGGTGGATGACGCGCGCATGGTCACGGCTATCGCCCGCACCGCGGCCCGCGAGGGAGCGAGGATTCTCACGTATTGCGAGGCCACGCGCGCCAGCGGAGACGAGGTCACCCTGCGCGATAGGCTGGCGGGCAGGGAGCTTACGGTGCGGGCGCGCGCGGTGATCAGCGCCGCCGGGGTGTGGGCCGGGGGGTTGGACCCGGATATTAAGGTGCGTCCCGCGAGGGGCACGCACCTTGTGTTCCGCGCGGAGTCCCTGGGCAACCCCACCGGGGCGCTCACGGTGCCGCTGCCGGGCTCCGTTTCGCGGTATCTTTTTATCCTCCCGGCGCCGCACGGCCGCTGCTACCTGGGTCTGACGGACGAGGACGCCCCCGGGGAGATCCCGGACGTGCCCCCGACCCCGGAGGAGGACGTGGATTTCTTGCTCCGCAATATCAACCGCGCGCTGGACCGCAAGCTCACCCGGGACGACGTGGTGGGGGCCTTTACCGGGCTGAGGCCCCTGCTGGATAGCGGGCAGGGGGGATCTACTGCGGATCTTTCGCGCCGCCACGCGGTGGTGGCCTCCCGCGATGGCATGTTCTCCGTGGTGGGCGGCAAGTTTACCGAGTACCGCCTCATGGCGGAGGAGACCCTGGACAGGGTGATCGAGGACCGCGGCCTGCGGGCGGGGGAGTGCGTGACGCGGAACTTTCCCCTCGTCGGCGCGCCCGGGCATCGGGACTACTCCCACATTGCGGTCCGTGACCTGCATGGGCTGCCGGAGGCGATGATCCGTCGATTTGGCAACGAGGCCCCCCGCGTGGTGGAAGCCGCGACGGTGGAGCGCCCCCTGGACACGGTGGGCTCTCTGGACGTGACCAGGGCCGAGGTGGAGTATGCCTTTACCCACGAGGGGGCGGTGACGGTGGAGGACGTGTTGGAGAGGCGCACCCGTGCCGCGATGGTCCCCGAGGACGCGCAAGAAATGCGCCCTGAGGTGAGCGAGATCCGCGAGCGCGTGATGCGCATGATGGGAGTGGAGGAGAACGCATGAAGAACCCGAGGAATATCCTGGATTCCCTCTTTGTGAAGGCGCAGGCCCGGTACCCCGTTGCCACGGGGGCCCTCATGCATAGGATCGTGGCCGTGGCCTCGGGCGGCGGAAAGAAGAAGGCACCGGAGGCTCCTGGGGCCACGGAGCGGATCAGCGGGATAGCCGCCGCGAACCGGGCCGCCGGCATGGAGGCGCCCGGGGAGGCCGAGGCGCGGCGTACCAACGGCGTGCTCGCCGCCAACGCTGCGGCGGGTGTCCCGGGCTACGAGGCCCTGCGCGGCTAAACGAAAACGATTCTCACCTGCGGCGGCTCGCCGGACCCGGCGTTAGACTCGGCCAGGTAACTGCATCGAGAACCCGTATGTAAGGAGCCCGATATGTCCCACAAGGTCACCGGCATCGTCTCGCGCGCCAAGGGCGAGCCCGTGGAAAGCGCCACCATCGTGGTGCCGGACCCCGGCGCGCACGACGTGGTGGTCAAGGTCCAGGCCTGCGGCGTGTGCCACACGGACATGGCCTACCGCGACGGCGACATCGAGGACGCCTACCCCTTCCTGCTGGGCCACGAGGCCGCCGGCGTGGTGGAGGAGGTGGGCGAGGCCGTCACCCACGTGGAGGTGGGGGACTTCGTGGTGCTCAACTGGCGCGCCGTGTGCGGCGAGTGCCGCGCCTGCAAGCGCGGGGAGCCGCACTACTGCTTTGCCACCTTCAACGCCTCGAAGAAGATGACCCTGGAGGACGGCACCGAGCTGACCCCGGCCCTGGGCATCGGCGCGTTCGCGGAAAAGACCCTGGTGCACGAGGGCCAGTGCACCAAGGTCAACCCCGAGGAGGACCCCGCCGCCGCCGGGCTGCTGGGCTGCGGCGTGATGGCGGGCGTGGGCGCGGCGGTGAACACCGCGCAGGTCCGGCGCGGGGAGTCCGTGGCGGTCTTTGGCTGCGGCGGCGTGGGGGCTGCGGCCGTGGCGGGCGCCCGGATGAACGACGCCACCACCGTGATCGCCGTGGACGTGGACGAGCGCAAGCTGGAGTGGGCGCGCACCCTGGGCGCCACCCACACCCTGAACTCCGCCGAGCTTTCCGAGGAGGAGGTCATCGAGAAGGTGCGGGAGCTGACCGGCGGCTTCGGCGCGGACGTGACCATCGACGCCGTGGGCATCATGCCCACCTGGCGGCAGGCCTTTTACTCCCGCGACCACGCGGGCCGCATGGTGATGGTGGGCGTTCCCAACCTCACCTCCGCCATCGAGATCCCGGCCATCGACTTCTTCTCGCGCGGCGGGAGCCTCAAGCCCTCCTGGTACGGCGACTGCCTCCCGGAGCGGGACTTCCCCGCCTACGTGGACCTGCACCTGCAGGGGCGCTTCCCGCTGGGGGACTTTGTCTCCGAGCGGATCGCGCTCGACGGCGTGGAGGCGGCCTTTGCCACGATGAAGTCCGGCGACGTGCTGCGCTCGGTGGTGGTGCTCTGATGGCGCACACCGACCTGCGCGTGGATCACGTGCTCACCTCCGGCATCTTTGCCCTCGACGGCGGCGAGTGGGAGGTGGAGAACAACGTGTGGCTGGTGGGCGACGACTCCGAGGTGTACATCATCGACGCCGCTCACGACGCCGCTCCCATCATCGACGCCGTGGGGGATCGCGCCGTGCGCGGGATCATCTGCACCCACGCCCACAACGACCACATCAACGCGGCGCCGGAGCTGGCGCAGCGGTGCGACGCCCCGATCTTCGTCCACCCCGGCGATCAGATGCTGTGGGAGGAGACCCTGCCGGGCGTGGCCCACAGCGACCTGAGCGACGGCCAGGCCTTCGAGGTGGCGGGCACGCGCATGACGGTGCTCAACACCCCCGGCCACTCGCCGGGGTCGTGCTGCCTCTACCTGCCCGAGGCCGCCGAGCTGTTCTCGGGGGACACGCTCTTCCAGGGCGGGCCGGGCGCCACGGGGCGCAGCTACAGCTCCTTTGACACGATCATCGCGTCCCTGAAGACCTCGCTGCTCGACCTGCCCGCGGAGACCACCGTGCGCACCGGGCACGGGGACCACACCACCATCGGCGCGGAGGCCCCGCACCTGGAGGAGTGGATCAAGCGGGGGTACTAGCGGCGCGGGCGTCGCACCGGCCTGCCCAGCAGCTCGGCGGCGGCGCGGGCGGCCTCCCGGGCGGCGGGCCCCACCCCGGCGAGGGTGGCCGAGCCGGGGTAGGCCCAGTCCCCGTAGCCCACGAGGAACAGGCCGGGCACGCGGGGTTCCCCGTGGCGCAGGAGGGGGCGGACGGGGCCGAGGGCCGGGCGGAAGCCCGTGCACCAGATCAGGTGCTCCGCCGGGATCTCGCTCAGCGAGGAAAACATGGGGGTGGCGGCGAGGCGGCCGGAGTCGCGGGCGGTGCGCACCTCGGGGGTGACCACGATGTCTCCCAGGGCGGAGTCCGCCCCGGGATCGGGCTCGCCCCGGGCGATGGCGGCGGCCCGCTCGCGGTTGCGGTGGAAGAGCACCCGCCCGTCCACGTCGTCCGGCATCCAGCGGGGCGGGCGCCGGGTGTACCAGGTCACCGCGCGCACGGCGGGATCGTCCGTAAGCTCCGCGGCGATCTGCGCGCCGGAGTTCGCCCCGCCCACCACGGCCACCGTGGAGCCCCGGAACGGGCCGGGGCCGGGGTAGCCCGCCGAGTGCCACTGGGTGCCGGGAAAGGAGCCCGGGTAGGCGGGGACAAAGGGCGCGGACCACGTTCCGGTGGCGGCGATCACCACCTCCGCCGTCCAGGAGCGGTCCGGGTGCGCGGTGCGCAGGCGAAAGCGGCCGCCCGCGTGGGCGACCTCGCGCACGCGCACGGGGCGCTCCACGGGGATCCGGTAGCGGCGCTCGTAGGCGGCGAGGTAGCCGATCACGTGCGAGGCCGGAGGGAAACCGGGGTGGCTCGGCATGGGCATGCCCGGCAGGTTGGAAAAGCCCGCGGTGGAAAAGAGCCGCAGCGAGGGCCAGCCGTGGCGCCAGGCGCCGCCGGGGGCGGGCTGATCGTCCAGGACCAGCGCGTCTATCCCTGCCTTGAGCAGGTAGTACGCGGTGGCCAGGCCGGCCTGCCCGCCGCCGAGGACGATGACCTCGCGGTGGCGTTGCGGGTGCGGGGAGCGCAGGGGAATCACGGGGCCACTATAGGACGGCGGCCCTCCGGCGCGGTCCTATGCGGCCCCCAGCACGGCGTTGTCGATCAGCCGCACCCCGCCCACGGTGGCCGCCACCAGCGCCAGGGCGGGCGCGGCCAGGGGCGCGGAGAGGGCGGCGCCGTCCAGCGGCTCCAGGGTGCCGGGATCGACCACCACCAGGTAGTCCAGGTCCACGCCCGGGGAGTCTCCGAGGCCCCGCCGCGCGCGGTCGAGGTCCAGGGGGCGGCGCGCGGCGGCGCGCTCCTGGAGCCCGAAGAGGGTGCGCGAGAGCGCCAGGGCGTGGCGGCGGGCTGTAGGCGAGAGGCGCTGGTTGCGGCTGGACTCCGCCAGTCCGTCCTCGGCCCGCGCGATGGGGACCTCCTCGATGCGGACGGGAAAGTTGAGGTCGCGCACCAGGCGGCGCACGATGGCCACCTGCTGCGCGTCCTTGCTGCCAAAGTAGGCGCGGGTGGGCCGGACGAGGTGAAAGAGCTTGGACACCACGGTGGCCACGCCGTCGAAGTGGCCGGGGCGGCTGGCTCCCTCCAGCACGGACCCCATCGCGCCGGTGCGCACCCACAGCCGCGGCTCGCCCTCGGGGTACATCTCCGCCACGTCGGGCAGGAACACCACGTGCGCGCCGAGCCCGTCGAGGAAGGCGACGTCGGCCTCCGGCTGGCGCGGGTAGAGGCGGTAGTCCTCGCAGTCCCCGTTGCGGGAGAACTGAAGGGGGTTGACAAAGACGCTCACCGCCACCCGGTCGTTGTCCCGGAGCGCCTGGCGGATCAGGGTGCCGTGCCCCTGGTGGAGGGCGCCCATCGTGGGCACCAGGCCGAGGGAGTCGGTGGGCGCGGCCTCGAGGGCGTCGCGCAGCTCCGCGGTGGTGCGGCACACGGTGATCGTCACGGCTTCTCCTCGAAGGACTCCGCCGCCTGGGGGAAGGTGGAGGCCTGCACGTCGCGGATGTAGGCGCGGGCGGCCCGGTCCAGCTCCTCCCCGAGGTGGGCGTAGGCGCGCACAAAGCGCGGCGTGCGGCCCCGGGTGAGGCCGAAGGCGTCCGTCCACACGAGGATCTGCCCGTCCGTGCCCGCCCCGGCCCCGATGCCGATGGTGGGCACGGCCAGCCCCGCGCTGATCGACTCCGCCGTGGCGGCGGGCACCATCTCAAAGACCATTGCGCACACGCCCGCCTCCTGGATCGCGTGGGCGTCCGCGCGCAGCTTCTCGGCGGCCTCACCCCGGCCCTGCACCACGTGCCCGCCCAGGGCGTGCTCGGACTGCGGGGTGTAGCCCAGGTGGCCCACCACGGGAATGCCCGCCCGGACGAGCGCGGCGATGGTGGGGGCGATCTCCGCGCCGCCCTCGATCTTCACGGCGGCCACCCCGCATTCCTTCATGAAGCGCGCGGCGGTGGCCAGGGCCTGGGCCGGGCCGGACTCGTAGCTGCCAAAGGGGAGGTCGGCCACCACGAAGGCGCGCCGCGCGGCCCCCGCCACGGCGCGGGCCATGGGGATCAGCTCGTCCACCGTGATGGGCAGGGTGGAGGAGTGCCCGAGCACCACGTTGGCGGCGGAGTCGCCCACCAGCAGCATGTCCACCCCGGCCTCGTCGAAGATGCCGGAGGTGAGGGCGTCGTAGCTGGTCAGCGCCGTGATCTTGCGCCCTTGTTCCTTTGCCTGAAGGAGGTGGCGGGTACGCACCCGGCCCTTGGAGATGTGTGCCATGGGAAGAGTGTAACCGATGGGTTTTCTCCCCTTCTCGTGTCTCACGTCACTCACGCGTACCATCCTTGCTATGCCCACTACACACCCCTCCCCCCGCCTGTGGCTGCGCGTGGCGCTGAGCATGTTCGCCGTGGCGTGGGGCGGCAACCAGTTCACCTCCATGATCGTGTTCTACCGGGGGGAGGGGGAGTTCGCGGACCTCTTCGTGGACTCCATGCTTGCGATCTACGCGGTGGGGGTGGGCGTGGGCCTGCTGGTGGCGGGCTCCCTCTCGGACTACTGGGGGCGCAAGGCGGTGATGCTGCCCGCGCCGGGCCTGGCGATGGCGGCCTCGGTGCTCATCGCCGCGGGCGAGCACCTCGCCCCGGTGCTCGCCTCGGGGCGCTTCGTGGCGGGCCTGGCCCTCGGTATCGCCATGACGGCGGGCGGGAGCTGGCTCAAGGAGCTGTCCATGCCGCCGCACGAGCCGGAGGCGCGCGCCTCCGCGGGCGCCAAGCGGGCCTCCATGACGCTGACCATCGGGCTGGCGCTCGGGCCGCTCACCGCCGGGGTCCTGGCGCAGTGGGCCAGCTACCCCGGCCAGCTCATCTACGCGGTGCACATAGCGCTCACCCTGGCGGTGTACCCGCTGCTGTTCCGGGTGCCGGAGACGCACCGGGGGCGGGGGGCCTCGCTGCGCGACGTGCTCAGCGACGCCAGCGTGCCCTCCCTGCGCAGCCGGCGCTTTCTCACCGTGGTCGCCCCCATGGCCCCGTGGGTGTTCGGCTGCTCCTTTACCGCGCAGACGATCATCACCTCGCGGCTGCAGGGGCAGATCGAGCACGCGGTGGCGTACACGGGCATGATCTCGCTGATCACCATGGGTTGCGGCTTTGCCATCCAGCAGGTGGGGCCGCGCTTTGACTCCGGCGGGCGGCGCGGGCCGGTGAGCGCGATGGCCCTCGCGGCGGGCGGCATGGCCTGCGCCACGCTCACCGCCATGCACCCCACCGTGTGGGGCGGGGTGGCGTGCGCGATCCTCCTCGGCATGGCCTACGGCCTGGCCATGTTCATCGGCCTGGCGGAGACGCAGCGCATAGCGCTGCCGGAGGACCTCGCGGGCCTGACCGGAATCTACTACTGCTGCACCTACCTGGGGATGATGTTCCCCGCGCTGCTCACCTTCCTCGGCGGGGTGTTCACCTACCCGCAGATGCTGGGCTTCGGCGTGCTCATGGCGTCCGCGGGCGTGGCGTGGGAGGCCCGGGCGGCCCGACGACGCCCGCCGGGGCACCGCTAAGGTAGTAACCATGCGCACACTTGTTACCGGCGGCGCCGGATTCATCGGTTCTCACCTCAGCGACGCCCTCCTGGACGAGGGGCACAGCGTGGTGGTGCTGGATAATCTCTCCTCCGGCAGGCGGGACAACCTCCGCCGGGCGGAGGCCACCGGGCGCCTCACTCTGGTGGAGGAGGACGTGCGCACCGTGGACATGGACGCGCTCCTCGCGCAGCACCGCCCCGAGGTGATCTTTCACCTGGCCGCCCAGATCGACGTCCGGGCCTCCGTGGCCGATCCGGTGGCCGACGCCCAGACCAACATCCTGGCCACCATCAGGCTTGCCGACGCCGCCCGCCGCCACGGCGTGCGCAAGATCGTGCACACCTCCTCCGGGGGATCCATCTACGGCGAGCCGGACTCCTTCCCCGTCGGGGAGGACACCCCCGTGGACCCCCATTCCCCCTACGCGGCCTCGAAGTTCGCGGGCGAGACCTACCTCAACACCTTCCGCCACCTCTACGGCCTGGAGTGCACGCACATCGCCCCGGCCAACGTGTACGGCCCGCGCCAGAATCCCCACGGGGAGGCGGGCGTGGTGGCGATCTTCTCGCAGCGCCTGCTCCAGGGGCAGCCCACCAAGGTCTTTGGCGGGGGAGAAAACACCCGCGACTACGTGTACGTGGGCGACGTGGTGCGCGCCTTCTGCCTCGCCGCCGGAGAGCGAGGCGGCGGCATGCGCTTTAACATCGGCACCTCGGTGGAGACCTCCGACCGCGAGCTGCACGCCCTCGTGGCGCAGGCCGCCGGGGCCGCCGACGATCCCGAGTACGTCCCCGCGCGCCTGGGGGACGTGCCCCGCTCCGCGCTGAGCTATCGCCGCGCCCAGGAGGTGCTGGGCTGGGAGCCGCAGGTGCCCCTGGCCGAGGGCGTGCGGCGCACCGTGGAGTTCTTCCGGGGCGAGTAGGGGCTGAGCTCTCGGCCCCGTCCCCTCCGAGCCCCGCGCCGCGCGGCTACTGCTCCTCGGCGGGGGCCTCCTGGGGAGCCTGCCCCTGATCCTCCTGCGCGGCCTCCTGTGCCTCCTGGGCGGCGGGGTCACCCTCCGGGCCCGCGACCTCCTGCGGCATGGGCGGCTGCTCGGGGTGCCCGTTTTCCAGGGACTGCTCGATGGCCTCCTTGAGCGAGTCGTAGTCGTTCCCCAGCACCGGGACGCCGTTAATCACAAAGGTGGGCACGCTGGTCACGCCCACGTAGCTCGCGTAGGTCATGGCCTGCACGATGGTGCCCGCGTACTTGCCGGATTCCACCTCGGAGCGGAACCTGGCGATGTCCGGAACCCCGGCCTGCTCGGCAAAGCCCACGAAGTCATCCAGCGTGTGCTCGGGGTGCTCCTTGCCCTCGAAGGAGGCGTACACGGCGCGCGTGAACTCCCAGAACTTGCCCTGCGCGGCCGCCGCGCGGCCCGCCTGTGCGCCCAGGAAGGAGTTCTCGTTCACCAGCGGAAAGTCGTTCCACTCCAGGCGCACCCGGCCGCTGTTGACGTATTCGTCGATGATCCTGGGCTCCGCGTCCCGCTTGTAGGCGGCGCACACGGGGCACTCGAGGTCCCCGAAGTAGGAGACCACCACCTTGGCGTCCGTGGGGCCCTGAGCAAAGGGATCGTCGGGGTTCACCCGGTGCACGTCGGCCAGGGAACGCATCGGGCCGCCGGGCCCGCCGATGTAGGAGGCCGCCTCGGCGTCGGTGCCCGAGCGCATGTTCGTGCCCAGCAGGAAGCCGCCCGCCCCGGCGGCCAGGGCGATCACCGTTAACGTGCCGATGGCGGCCTTGGCCCAGCCGGGAACCGGGCCGGACTTCTCTGCTTCCTTGGTGCCCTCAGTACCCGCAGTGCCTTCGGAAACCTCGCCGTTCTCGGGCTCCGGGGCGGGCGTGGCCGCGGCCTCGGCCGAGGCGTCGGGAGAAGGGGAGGGGGCGGCGTGCCTCGCCTCGGACGCCTCCCGCGCCGGGCGCGCCGCCGGGGTGGCGGCGGAATCGACGCCGTCCGCGGAGGAGGGGTGATCGGGGTTGTTCTCGTTAGCCATGCGCACGAGTCTAACCGCTTAGCGCAGGCCCTCGTCCTCCGGGCGGATGGCGTTTTGCAGGGCCACGGCGCGGGCCAGGCGGGAGTAGCGCAGCTCGAGCTCCCTAAAGCGTACATAGGTGGACATGGTGACGAACATGAACGCCACCACCACGCCGTAGAGCAGCAGATCCGTGCCGCGATCCACGCCCACCCAGTTGGCGATCACGGTGAGGTCGTCCGGGCGCAGCACCGCCCAGATGCATACCGCGATAAAGAGCACGAAGGAGATCTTCACGTAGGCCTTGGCGCGGGCCTTCCGGCGGTGGCTGATGAAGTACCACACGAGGCCGATGGTGGCCAACAGCAGGATGATCTGAATCAGGGCGGTCACGGGAGCCTCCTTGCGAGTAGCTCGTCGGCCAGGATATTCACGCCGTTGAACAGGGACTGCCCCTTGCTCAGGGAGTATTCCGTGTAGAGGATCTCCACGGGCTGCTCCGTCACGCGCCAGCCCAGGTCGTCCATGAGGGCCACGAACTCCGAGGCGTGGGACATGCCGTTCATTCTCAGGTTGAGCTGATCGGCCACCTTCTTGTTGAAGGCGCGCAGGCCGTTGTGGGCGTCGGTGAGTCCCAGGCGGCGGGTGCGCGGGGAGAGCGCCACCACGGTCTTGAGCACCACCCGCTTGATCCAGGGCACCTGGTCTGTCTCGCTGCGGGGGCGGCCAAAGCGGGTGCCCACCACGATGTCGATGGGCTCGGAGCGCAGCCGGGCCACCATGCTCAGGACGTCCTTGACCTGGTGCTGGCCGTCGGCGTCGAAGGTGACAAAGTAGCGCGCGCCGGGCTGGGAGCGGGCGTACTCCACGCCGGTTTGGATGGCGGCGCCCTGCCCCAGGTTCACCGGGTGGTTGACCAGGTGGGCGCCCGCCCGGTGGATGGCGTCGGCGGAGTTATCCGCCGAGCCGTCGTTGACGGCCACGATGTTGGGAAAGGTCTCGCGGGCCTGGCTGATGACGTCACCGATGACGGTGCCCTCGTTAAAGCAGGGGACGATCAACCACGTGTCTTCATTCATGATGCCTCACATACTAATGGGCGTTCCGCTTTCTATGGAACAACCACGCGTGGGCGCGCCGCAGAAGCCACAGGGGCAGGAGGCGGTAGGTGTTGCGCGCCGCGAGGTTGAACCAGGAGCGCGGCTTGCCGATGAGCCCGTAGGAGACGAGGTTGCGCTGCATGCGCCGCTCCACGGCGAACATCTCGCGGCCGGTGCGGCGCCGGAGCTGCGCGGCGGAGACGCGGAAGTAGGTCAGCGGCTCCGGCAGGTTGTGGAAGCGCGCCCCGGTGGCCAGGGCGCGGGCGAAGAGGTCGTAGTCCTCCATGTAGTGCACGTCGCGGTAGTTGCCCGCCTTGTGGACGGCGCGGGCGCGCATCATCACCGAGGGGTGGTTGATGGGGGAACTCATCTTGGCGTAGCGGGCCAGCTCCTCGTGGCGCTCCGGCAGGCTGCGGATCGCCGTGACCCGATCGGGGGAGTCCTCGAACTCGGCCATCGCGGTGCCCAGGATGTCCACCTCCGGGTGGCGCTCGAGGAAGGCGCACTGCTTTTCAAAGCGCTGCGGGTCCGCGATGTCGTCCGTGTCCAGCCGGGCGATGAGGTCGTCGGACAGCGCCTCCACCCCGGCGGCGGAGGCCAGCCCGCCGCCCACGTTGCGGGGCAGGCGCACGATGGTGGCCTCGGGGTGCTCGGCGGCGAATCCCTCGATCACCTCCGTGAGCTGGAGGGATACGGGGCCGTCCTGGACGATGGCGATGTGGTCCGCGCGGCGGGTCTGGGCGGCAAGGGACTCAAGGGAGGCGCGCACCTGGTCGGGCACGGAACCGTGGTAGAGGAGGGCGAAAGCTCCGAGAGTGGACATGCCGCTCATGTTAGTGCCGGTGCCGCCCCGCGCGTGCGGCGCGGGTGGGGCTCGCCCCGGTGCCCGTGGCGGGTCCGGCGCGCAGGGCGCCGAGGTGCACGAGCGCGCCGAGGATGGGGCCCGCAGTCAGTGCCAGCGGGATGGTGCGCAGGGGGTCGGAGCCGTACCACAGCACCGCGCACACCGTGGCGGAGGCGGCCACCCACCCGGCGACGTAGAGCCGGTGCCGCTCGGCGGCGATGGTGGCCGACCCGGTGATGACGAGCACCCCGGTGCAGGAGGAGGCGAAGGTCAGGGCGGCCAGCAGGGGGCCGGGGACGGCGTAGGCGGGGTCGTGATCCCACCCGACGCCCAGGATCCAGGGGCCGATGAGCCAGGCTAGCCCGGCGCCCGCCGCGCCCACGGCGAGGGAGGCCGCCGCCGGGGCGGCGACGGCCTGGCGCATCCGCGCGCGGTGTCGCACGAAGTACACGATGAGGGCGGACTGGAAGCGCTGCAGGGGAACCAGGATGGGGGCGCGGGTGAGGGAGACGGCCAGCATGATCCCGGTGAGCGCCACCCCGGTATCCGCGGTGGGTTCCTCCATGGTCACCTGGATCAGCGGTGCCACGCCGGTGATGATGACCGCCGAGGCGCCGGTGGCCACCATCGCGGCTCCGGCGCGGCGAGAAAAGTCCCCCAGGAACACCGGGCCGGGGGTGCGCAGGTGCGCCCGCGCCGCGGGGTCCGCCGCCAGGATGATCAGCCAGCTCAGCGTGCCCACCACCGTGATGACGAGGAAGGGGAGGATGTTCCAGCCGAAGAGCGCGGCGAGCGCGCTCAGGGCGAAGCGAATCCCGGAGTCGAGCGCGATGAGCCGGGCGTACTGGGGCCACCGCTCCCAGCCCGAGAGCGCGCCGGAGAGCACGGCCTGGAAGGCGTAGAGGCACAGGCCCAGGGCGAGCAGGCCGCTGCCGGTCATGTGGTGATCTCCAAGGATGCGGGAGACCCAGAGCGGCTCCGTGACGAGGCTCAGCGCCGCGGCGCCGAGGCCGACGAGGAGCGCGAAGTGCCAGGGGGCCAGGGCGTGCGAATGCTTTTCGATACCCCCTCGGGGGTACAGGTGAGCCTCTTCCTTCTGCGCCGAGATCGTGCGCGTGGTCTCTTGCATGATGCCGTCGAGGATGCCGGTGCAGGCGAAGAAGAGGCCCCAGTATGCCTGAAAGTGCTTACCTGCCTCCTCGTCCAGCGTCCGGGTGGCCACGATGACCACGAGAAACCCCGAGAGGGCGGCGAAAACGGTGGCGGCGCTGAGGGACTTCATAGATACACTCCCGTATCTAGAGCGGTTTGGGCGGGGAGGGATGCAGCGGGTAACATCGTGAGCGATCATACGCGCGGGATTTTTTCTCCCGGGTGTGGCTGTAGCACTTGCACAGCCTCAGATGTCTGCTAACTTGTAGAGCATATTGTTTTCCAAGCGGCGTCACAGGAGTACACCGGTGAACCGCTAGAGAGTATTAAGCCAGGTTGCGCCGTAGGTGCGGCCGCAACGAGACGAAAGTGAAATCGAGCATGAAGAAGCTTAGTGCTGGCTTCACCGCTGGCCTTTGCGCTCTGGCGATGGGCGTAGCTCCCGCGCATGCTTCCGCCACCGTGTACATGGAGGAGCAGTCCTACTCCTACGCCGCGCGTTACATCATGATGGTGCCCACGGAGATCATCGTCTCCGTGGCCGACGTCTTTGATGACGGCTCCGCCGCCCCCCAGGAGGAGGCCGCTCCCGCCGAGGCTGAGGCTCCTGCGGAGGCAGAGGCCCCCGCCGAGGACGCCGAGACCCAGGCCGGGGAGCTTTCCGTGGACGACCTCCACGAGGGCGATACCTTTAGCAGCCAGATGGTGCAGCTCGCCGGCAAGACCATCGACAGCGCCACCAGCAGCAAGAGCCGCGGCGGCTCCATCCATGCCGTGACCACCTACGAGGACGGCACCGTCCTCAACTTCGCCAAGGAGATGGCCGAGAGCGAGTACAAGCTCATGAGCATCGAGAAGGCATAAGGCTCCTTCCCAGGATCGCAAAAAGGCACGAGGGCGCGCCCCTCGTGCCTTTTTGCGTGATCTCCTGCGGCGGCGCGGCGCGCGGGCCGCATAAGGTACGGTCCCGATCCCGTGGTTGCGAGTCCACCGCGCCTCCACGATAATGGCCTTTTGACTGTGGCCGTGACGGCCTTGACACTCAAGGGAATGAAGAACCAATGAGCAACATGAACAATGCCTCCCCGGTGCCCCACCCGGAGGAGCAGGCAGAAGCGACGAACAGCACGCAGAAGAAGCGCTGGCCCGCCGTGGCCATCGGCATCGCCATCTTTGCGGTGATCGTCATCGCGGCGGTGTGGGCGCTCGTGGGCGGCGGAAAGGGCGATAACGAGGCCGCCGATACCGGGGTGTCCACCGCCACCAGCGCCTACGTGGACGATTCCGGCGAGCAGGAGCACGAGCTGGAGCCCGCGCCGGGCGAGAACGACGCGGTCACCGGCATGCAGATCACCGTGGGTGGCGAGGACAGCGCTGAGGTGGACCCCATCCAGGTGACGGATGATAACTACCTTATCCCCCCGCAGGACGTGCAGCGCCTGGGCTGGTACGCCGCCTCCGCCGTGCCGGGCGATAAGGGGCCCGTGGGTTCCTCCGTGATCACCGGGCACATCAACTTCGCCGGTCAGGGCGAGGGCTACGCCGCGCGCTTCACCCGCCTGAAGGAGGGCGAGACCTTCACCATCACCGTCAACGGCGAGGAGCGCGAGTTCCGCGTGACGCAGGCCCCCTACCACGTGACCAAGGGCAACGACTTCGCGGACGTGATGGACGACGCCGACGGCGAGAACCGCGTGGTCCTGGTGACCTGCGGCGGCGACTGGGTGGGCGGCAACCTGGGCTACGCCGATAACATCATCACGCTGGCCGAGCCGGTGTAGGAGATCGGCAATACGGACGCCAAAGGGGCCACCGCTTTTTAGCGGTGGCCCCTTTTTTTATCGCGGGGGTTGAAGGTCTAGAGCCCGAGCCCGCGCGCGATGGTGGGCCAGGAGGCCCGCAGATCCTGCTGCCAGTAGCCCCAGGAGTGCGTCCCGGTGTTGTGGAAGTTGAAGTCCGCCGGGATGTTCAGGGAGTCCATCTTGGCCTTCAGGTTGTGCGTGCACATGTTGGTGCTGCCCTCGATGATCCCGCCCAGGCCGATGGTCTGCGCCATGGCCCAGGCCGTCTGGACGTCGCTGTAGTCCTGGAAGCGGGGCCCGTTGGGCATGTCGTTCTCCCCGGCGGTGCCGGAGCCGTTGGACACGTACACCTGCGTCCCGGCAAGTTTGTCGGCGCCGAGCAGGGCGTCGTTGTAGCGGTTGAGCTCCCCGCCGCGCTCGCCCCACATCTTCTCGAAGGAGAGCCCGTTGAGCTTGCTGTGGTTGAGCGTCAGCGCGATGGAGGCGTAGCCCAGGGGGCTGGAGGTCTCCGCGCAGCCGGAGAAGGAGCCCACGGCGTCGTAGAAGCCCTGATTGTGCTGGGCCAGGAGCAGGGAGGAGGTGCCGGACATGGACATCCCCGCGATGGCGCGCCGGTCGTTCGCCTGAAGGTAGCCCTCGACGGCCCCGGGCAGCTCCTTGGTGAGGAAGGTCTCCCACTTCTGCGGGCCGCCCAGCGCCTCGGCGTCCTCCAACCAGTCCGTGTAATAGGAGAACTTGCCGGACATGGGGATGACCACGTTGATACCCTTGGAGAGGTAAAAATCGATCACGTCGGTCTGCTGCACCCAGTTGGCGCTGCCCTCGCCGCCGTCGCCGCCGTTGAGCAGGTACAGAGTGGGGGCGTCCGGGTGACCCGCCTTGATGAGGGCCAGGGGCACGTGGCGGTTCATGGAGGGGGAGAAGGCGCTGACCTCCTCCACGCGCTCGCCGTACTCGCGGACGTTCTTGCGCCACTGGGGAGCCCCCTCCGGCGCCGGGCCGGGAACCGGGGTGATGGTGGCCGGGGCGGTGTCGCCAGCCACCTGGGCGGGGGTCACTTCCGCGGCCGTGGCCAGCGCGGCCGGGGCGGCCAACGCGCAGCTCGCGGCGAGCGCGGTGGCGGCGAGAGCGTTGTTGAGGTATCTCATGCGTACAACCTTGGATAGGGGTGGTGAGGGGCTAGGAACGGGCAAAACCCTGGCGGGGAGACCACCAGGGTTTTATTCAAGCCGTGACGGCATGATGAGCGCAAACTAGATGGACTGCGGGATGTCCGGGAGGTTCAGCTCGCCGTTGAGGTCCAGGAGATCGGAGAGATCCAGGTCCAGGATGTCGGAGGAACCGTTCTCGCCGGAGAGCTGGCTCAGGTCGGCGAGGTCGGTGGAGCCGTTGTCGCCGGAGGACAGCTCGGAGAAGTCACCCAGGAAGTCCGTGGAGAGCTGGTTATCGCCCGAGGACAGCTCGGAGAGGTCCAGGTCGCCGAAGAAATCGGTGGAGAGCTGGTTATCGCCGGTGGAAAGCTGGTTGTCGCCGGAGGAGAGCTCGCTCAGGAAGTTGGAGGAGCCGAACTCGTTGTCGCCGGAGGACAGCTCGGAGAGGTTCAGATCGCCGAGGAGGTCCGTGGAGAACTCGCCCTGGTTGTCGCCGGAGGACAGCTCGCTCAGGAAGTCGGAGGAGCCGTTATCGCCCGAGGAGAGCTGGGAGGAGCCGTTGTCACCGGAGGACATGTCGGCGGGGGAGAAGTCACCGAAGGTGGAGCCGAGGTCGCCCACCTCGATGTTCTCCGGGAGGGTGAGCTGCGGGGTCAGGCTGATGTTCGGGAGGGCGGGCAGCTCCGGGAACTGGATGCCGCCGGTGCGCAGCTGCACCAGGAGGTCGCCGATCGGCCCATCGACGAACTCTTGAATCTGAAGCAGGAAATCCATGTGTGCAAGTACTCCTTGTTTAGCCCGTGGCGTGAACAGATGGGTGAAGCCTAACAAGGGGCGAAAGATCACGCAATGGTTACAAACGAAAACAAATTGGTATCTTTGCAGGGGACGTTGTGGACCAAGGGAACTTTGGTCTACTTACTATGGCGTCCGTCCGCCGTATTTTCTCGGGGCGCGGGTAAGTTGCGCAGGTAGCGGGCGTTTTACGGTGGAATACATCACCCAACACCGCTTTATGTCTGATGTGTAACTTTTTGTTGCGGGGTCGTTGTGGGGCCGTTGTGGGGAAATCTCGCGGGCCCTCTGTGCCCCCGTTAGGGGGTGGGCCTGGTCTTGAAGGCGCCGGATCGCGCAGGATATATGCCGATGGGCGATGCCGCTTTATGGGCCGTTCGCCGCTCGATGCACAGTCTTTATGTACGGAAAGGCAGTTATGACCCCCCTGGAAAACCTCACCCTCGCCATCTCCGATGTCCTCGGCCAGGCCGCCAACCTGGGCTCCTCGAACGTCGCGGAGCTCTCCGTGGCGCTTCACCTCTTTTAGGCGGGCCGAGGGCCCGGGGCGGCGCGGGATGGGGGTGGTCCCGGGCCGGTTCGGGACAACGGGTGGCGTCTTACGTATCCTGAACACCATGAGCGAACACTTTGATGTAGTAGTCCTCGGCGCCGGCCCCGGCGGGTACGTTGCCGCCATCCGCGCTGCTCAGTTGGGCAAAAAGGTGGCCGTGGTGGAAAAGCAGTACTGGGGTGGCGTGTGCCTGAACGTGGGCTGCATCCCTTCCAAGTCCCTGCTGAAGAACGCCGAGGTGGCGCACACCTTTAACAAGGAGGCCAAGACCTTCGGTATCTCGGGCGAGGTGACCTTTGACTTCGGCGTGGCACACCAGCGCTCCCGCAAGGTTTCCGCGGGCATCGTCAAGGGCGTGCACTACCTGATGAAGAAGAACTCCATCACGGAGATCGACGGCCTGGGCTCCTTCAAGGACGCCTCCACCATCGAGATCGTGGAGGGCAAGGATAAGGGCAAGACCGTCACCTTCGACGACGTCATCATCGCCACCGGCTCCGTGGTGCGCACCTTGCCCGGCGTGGAGCTGTCCAAGAACGTGGTGTCCTTCGAGGAGCAGATCCTCAACGAGGAGCTGCCGGAGAGGATGGTGGTGGTCGGCGGCGGCGCCATCGGCATGGAGTTCGCCTACGTCCTGGCCAACTACGGGGTGGACATCACCATCGTGGAGTTCATGGACCGCGTGCTGCCCAACGAGGAGCCGGAGGTGTCCAAGGAGATCGCCAAGCAGTACAAGAAGCTGGGCGTGAAGCTGCTCACCGGGTACAAGACCACGGCGGTCCGGGACAACGGCAGCTCCGTGGAGGTCGATGTGGAGTCCAAGGACGGCTCCAAGTCCGACACCCTGACGGTGGATCGCGTGCTGGTGTCCGTGGGCTTCGCCCCGCGCACCGAGGGCTACGGCCTGGAGAACACTGGGGTCAAGCTCACGGAGCGCGGCGCCATCGACATCGACGAGCGCATGCGCACCAGCGTGGAGCACATCTACGCCATCGGCGACGTCACCGCCAAGCTGCAGCTCGCCCACGTGGCGGAGGCGCAGGGCGTGGTGGCCGCGGAGACCATCGCGGGCGCGGAGACCCAGGAGCTGGGCGACTACATGATGATGCCCCGCGCCACCTTCTGCAATCCCCAGGTGGCCTCCTTCGGCTACACCGAGGCCGCGGCCAAGGAGAAGTGGCCGGACCGGGAGATCAAGACCGCCGTGTTCCCCTTCAGTGCCAACGGCAAGGCGGCGGGCCTGGCGGAGACGGCGGGCTTTGCCAAGATCGTGGCGGACGCGGAGTACGGGGAACTGCTCGGCGGGCACATGGTGGGTGCCAACGTCTCCGAGATGCTCGCGGAGCTGACCCTGGCGCAGCGCTTTGACCTCACCGCCACCGAGATCGGCCGCAACGTGCACATTCACCCCACGATGTCCGAGGCGATCAAGGAGGCCGCCGAGGGCATCGAGGGCCACATGATTAACCTCTAAACCGCCTTTCCTTCGAGAAGGGGCCGCCTATGGGTGGCCCCTTCTCTCATGGTGCGGTCCCTCATGCCCTGAGAGCGTTCCTGAAGCGCTCGCGCCGCCCGCTCGCGGGGCGGGGGCGGCGGGCGGGGTCGCGGCGCTCGCGGGGCGGGCAGGGGCCGACGAAAGTTTGACGCCTTCCGGGGGTTAGGCGTCATCGCGGCGGGTTCAAAGTGGGGAATATCACCTTTTACTGTGGCGATGAAACTTTTGGAAAAGTCTTTGCACCTCGGGGCCGATAAGGTAAGCCTCACGCGCCGGCATTTAGAGGTAACCCTCACCTAAGAAAAAGTGGAATGAGCCACACGGCGGGGGAGGCGGTGGCCCGCAACCTGTCTTTGGACTGTGAGTTTTGTCCGTCCCACCCTTATTGTTGAGACGACATTGGAGGTGCCATGACTGTAAAAAATCCAGACCGTGAGGCAATCCGTCACGGCAAAATCACCGAAGAGCCGCTGCGCCAGGCTCCGAAGGTTCCCTCGTGGGCGCTGAAGCTGGCGATGGCCATCACCGGCCTCATCTTTGGCGGCTTCGTGCTCGTCCACATGGTGGGTAACCTGAAGCTCTTCATGCCTGATCACGCGGGCGTGGCCGCCATCGACGAGTACGGCGAGTTCCTGCGCACGATCGGCGAGCCCATGTTCCCGCGCGAGTCCGTCCTGTGGATCTTCCGCATCGTGCTGCTGGCCTCCCTGCTGATCCATGTGTACGGCGCGTTTGCGCTGCACGGCCGGTCCCGGCAGTCGCGCGGCAAGTTCCGCCGCACCAACCTCTTGGGCGGGATGAACTCGTTTGCCACCCGCACCATGCTGGTCACCGGCGCGGTGCTGCTGCTGTTCATCATCTTCCACATCCTGGACCTCACCCTGGGCGTGGAGCCCGCCGCCAGCGCGGTCTTTGAGCACGGCGCGGTGCAGGCGAACATCCTGGCTAGCTTCAGCCGCTGGTCCGTGGCGATCTTCTACATCCTGAGCATGGTGATCCTGTTCCTGCACCTCTCGCACGGCATCTGGCTGGCGGTGAGCGACCTCGGCATCACCGGCAAGCGCACCCGCTCGATCCTGCTTTTCGTGGCGTACCTTGTGCCCGCCATCGTGATGCTCGGCAACATCGTGATGCCGCTCTCCGTGGCCGCCGGTTGGATCAGTTAGGTCAAGGAAGAAGGGTTTTAAGGATTCAAGATGAGCAACGAAAAGCAATTCACCGCCCCTGATTCCGCCGTGGCGGGGGTGACCGTGGGCCGCGTTCTGGACGCCCACGAGCCCAAGGGCGTGCCCACCAAGGACATGTGGGAGTACCAGAAGGATCACATGAACCTGGTCTCCCCGCTCAACCGCCGCAAGTTCACGGTGCTGATCGTGGGCACGGGCCTCTCCGGCGGCGCCGCGGCCGCCGCGCTGGGCGAGCTGGGCTACAACGTCAAGGTGTTCACCTACCACGACGCCCCCCGCCGCGCGCACTCCATCGCGGCCCAGGGCGGCGTGAACTCCGCCCGAGGCAAGAAGGTGGACAACGACGGCGCCTACCGCCACGTCAAGGATACGGTCAAGGGCGGCGACTACCGCTGCCGCGAGTCCGACTGCTGGCGCCTGGCCTACGAGTCCGTGCGCGTGATCGACCACATGAACGCCATCGGCGCGCCCTTCGCCCGTGAGTACGGCGGCACCCTGGCCACCCGCTCCTTCGGCGGCGTGCAGGTCTCCCGCACCTACTACACCCGTGGGCAGACGGGGCAGCAGCTCCAGCTTTCCACGGCCTCGGCGCTGCAGCGCCAGATCCACCTGGGCTCCGTGGAGATCTTCACCCACAACGACTTCCAGGACCTCATCGTCACCGAGGAGAACGGCACCAAGCGCGTGCGCGGCCTGGTCACCCGCAACCTCATCACCGGCGAGCTCGCGGCCTTCACCGGCCACGCCGTGGTGCTGGCCACCGGCGGCTACGGCAACGTCTACGGCATGACCACGCTGGCCATCAACTCCAACTCCTCGGCGATGATGCGTGCCTACGAGCACGGCGCCTACATGGCCTCCCCCGCGTTCATCCAGTTCCACCCCACGGGCCTGCCCATCAACGCGGACTGGCAGTCCAAGACCATCCTGATGTCGGAGTCCCTGCGCAACGACGGCCGCGTGTGGCTGCCCAAGGAAAAGGACGATCAGCGCGACCCGAACAGCATCCCGGAGGAGGAGCGCGACTACTTCCTGGAGCGCCGCTACCCGGCGTTCGGCAACCTGGTGCCCCGCGACGTCGCCTCCCGCGCGATCTCCCAGCAGATCAACGCGGGCTACGGCGTGGGCCCCAAGAAGAACTCCGCCTACCTGGACTTCCGCGACGCCTTCGAGCGCCTGGGCCGGGCCACCGTGGACGAGCGCTACTCCAACCTCTTCAAGATGTACGAGGAGGCCATCGGCGAGGACCCGCACGACGCCCCCATGCGCATCGCCCCCACCGTGCACTTCACGATGGGTGGCCTGTGGACGGACTTCAACGAGATGACCTCCATCGACGGCCTCTTCGCGGCGGGCGAGTGCTCCTGGACCTACCACGGCGCCAACCGCCTGGGCGCAAACTCGCTGCTCTCGGCCTCCGTGGACGGCTGGTTCACCCTCCCCTTCACGGTGCCGAACTACCTGGCAAACCACCTCAACGAGCCGCTGCTCGCGGACGACGACGCCGCGGTGACCGAGGCCCTGGAGCGCGCCCAGGCGCGCCTGGATCGCCTGATGAATACCAAGGGCAACGACCCGCACGGCCCGGAGTACTACCACAACCAGCTGGGCGAGCTGCTGTACAAGGCTTGCGGCGTGGCCCGCAACGTCAAGGACATGAGCGAGGGCATCGAGAAGATCCGCGCCCTGCGCGAGGAGTTCTTTGCCAACGTGCGCATCCCCGGCGGGCAGCACGAGATGAACCAGGTGCTCGAGCGCGCCACCCGCGTGGCCGACTACCTTAACCTGGCCGAGCTGATGTGCGTGGACGCCCTGGACCGCGACGAGTCCTGCGGCGCCCACTACCGCGAGGACCACCTCTCCGAGGAGGGCGAGGCCGAGCGCGACGACGAGAAGTGGTGCTTCGTCTCCGCCTGGGAGCCGGACGGCGAGAATCGCTTTATCCGCCACGCCGAGCCGCTGTACTTTGAATCGATCCCGCTCCAGACAAGGAACTACAAGTAATGAAGCTTCATCTTGAGATCTGGCGTCAGGCCGGACCGACCACCGACGGCGCCTTCGAGGGCTTTGACGTGGACGACGCCGAGGAGCAGATGTCGATCCTCGAGCTCCTCGACTTCGTCAACGACAAGCTCATCGAGCAGGGCAAGGAGCCGTACGCCTTCGCCTCCGACTGCCGCGAGGGTATCTGTGGCACCTGTGGCCTTCTGGTCAACGGCCGCCCGCACGGCGCGGCCAAGAACTCCCCGGCCTGCCAGCAGCGCCTGTTTAACTACTCCGACGGCGATACCCTCAAGATCGAGCCGCTGCGCTCCGCCGCCTACCCGGTGATCAAGGACATGGTGGTGGACCGCTCCGCGCTGGATCGCGTGATGCAGCAGGGCGGCTACGTGTCCATCAACGCGGGCACCGCCCCGGACGCGGACACCCTGCATGTGAACCACCAGACGGCGGAGTGGGCGCTGGATCACGCCGCCTGCATCGGCTGCGGCGCATGTGTGGCAGCCTGCCCCAACGGCGCGGCGCACCTGTTCACGGGCGCCAAGCTGGTGCACCTGTCCAAGCTGCCGCTGGGCTCCGAAGAGCGCGGCAAGCGCGCCCGCAAGATGGTGGACGAGCTGGAGACCAACTTCGGGCACTGCTCGCTCTACGGCGAGTGCGCGGACGTGTGCCCGGCGGGCATCCCGCTGACCGCCGTGGCGGCGGTCACCAAGGAGAGGGCGCGAGCTGCTTTCCGAGGCAAGGACGACTAAGCTAAAGGTCATTCGACCTGCACGAGAAGAAAGCGAGTAAGGCGCTCATGTCTAACACGCACACCCCCGAGGCCGCGGGGCGCATGCACTACATCGATGGGTACGACCCGGTGAGCTACGAGGCCCCGCACTCCTCGCTGCTGCGCACCGAGACCTGGGTGGGCATGGGCCTCGTCCTGGCCGCGCTGTGTCCCGCGGGCATCGCCATCTACGCCGTGGCCATGATGATCTTTGGCAACACCGGCCAGGCGGACGTTAACCCCACCTTCTTCCTGTGGCTCGGCATCATCCTGACGGCGGTGCTGCTGGTGGCGGGTTCCGTGCTCATCAGCTACGGCCGCCGCTACTACAAGCAGTACGTCAAGGAGACGGGCCGCAAGAACTAGGCTCCGCAGGCGTACCGCAAGACGGGCCGTGTCTCCCCGGGGCCGGGGGAGGCGCGGCCCGTTTTCTACACTGGTACCCATGCAACGCAAGATACTGCTCGTAGCCACGGGGCTCATCAGCCTCATCACGGGGATCGCCCTCATCGTCTCGGGGATGCAGGGGCTGTAGGCGTCATGGCGGAACATGCACTCACGGCGCGCGCAGTCCCGGGCCCCAGCCCCGACGTGGAGCGGGAGCGCCGCAGAACGCTGCGGCGGCACAAGGCCTTCGTCACCGGCCTGCTCGTGGTGGCGGCCCTCATCTTCCTCGGCTGCACGTGGTGGCAGCACCAGCCCGGCGGGGCTCCGGGCTGGGTGGGCTACGTGCGCGCGGCCTCCGAGGCTGGCATGGTGGGCGGGCTGGCGGACTGGTTCGCCGTCACGGCCCTGTTCCGGCACCCGATGGGCCTGCCCATTCCGCACACCGCGCTCATCCCCAAGAAGAAGGATCAGCTCGGGGAGTCCCTCTCCGGCTTCGTGGGGGAGAACTTCCTCAACGCGGAGCTCATCACGGAGAAGATCGCCACCGCCAACCTCCCGCTGCACGCCGGGCGGTGGCTCGCGGCCCCGGAGAACGCTCGCAGGGTGTCCGAGGAGGCCGGGCGGCTGGCGCACAACGCCGTGGTGGCCATCGACCCCGCCGACGCCGAGGAACTGATCCGCCGCCTGCTGGTGGACAAGGCCGCCGAGCCGCAGTGGGGGCCGCCCGCCGGGCGGGCCTTAGAGCAGCTCATGGAGGACGGCAAGACGGAGCCGCTGATCGAGGAGGTCATCGCGTGGGCGCACCGCAAGGTGCGCGGCTCCCAGGACCTCATCACCAGGATGCTCGACGAGCGCAAGCCTGTGTGGGCCCCCCGCTTTGTCAACGAGCTGGTGGGGGAGAAGATCTACCGCGAGCTGGTCACCTGGATGGGGGACGTGGCCGCGAACCCCCGGCACGAGGCGCGGCTGGCGCTGCACCGCTTCCTGGGCGAGCTGGCCCAGGATCTTCAGCACGACCCGCAGATGATCGCCCGCGTGGAGGGGCGGAAGGAGGAGATCATGAGCTCGCGCCCCGTGGCCGAGGCCGCCCCGGCGCTGTGGCGCGCGGCCTCGCAGTCCCTGCTGGCGGCGGTGGACGATCCCGATTCCCTCCTGCGCCGCACCATCGAGGACTACGCCCGGGGGTGGGGTCGGCGCCTGGTTGCGGAGGCGGACCTGCGCGAGGAGGTCAACCGCAAGGTCGTGGCCGCGGCCGCCTTCGTGGCGCACAACTACTCCGGGCAGATCACCGCCATCATCTCCGACACCGTGCGGGCCTGGGACGCCGAGGAAGCCAGCGAGAAGATCGAGCTGATGGTGGGCAAGGACCTGCAGTTCATCCGGCTCAACGGAACCCTGGTGGGCGCGCTGGCAGGCCTGGCGATCTACACGGTGGCCGACGTGCTCTTTTAGCGGCCCCGGCTATACTCGTGCCCATGAGTTCCGGGAAGAACCGTGTGTCCGAGATCCTGCGCGCGGGTGGCCACGCCGCCCGCAGCGCCGGCGAGGTGGTGGGGGAGTTCGGCGCCCGGCTGCGGGAGTCGGAGGACCGTGGCCGCCACGCCCTGCACGAGGAGACCGTGGTGGACCATCTGCGCGCCGCCACCAGAGATTTTAGCGAGCACCGCAGCGTGGATTCCCTGAAGGAGGGGGCCGGGCGGGTGGCGGGCGCGACCACCGAGGCGCTGGGTTCCCTGGCGGATCGGGTGGGGCGCGCCGCCGCCGAGACCCGACGCTCGGAGGCCGCGGCGCGCGCCGCTCAGGCCCTGCGGCGCGTGGGCGAGCAGGTGGAAACCGCCGCCCGCGAGGCGGCGGGCTCCCTGGTGAACCCGGAGGACTCGCGGGAGCGCCCCGGCGAGCGGGGAGAGATCATCGACGGCGAGGTGCTCTCGGAGACGGTGCACGAGGAGGATAACCGCAATGGCTAGCACGTTGGCCCTGATTTATCTCCTGACCTTTAAGCTCGAGGCGGTGCTGTACTGGGGTGTGGGCATCGCCGGGATCGTAGGCCTCATCATGGTGGCCATGACGCGGCCGGACGCCTTCCCCGCCGCCGACCGCCAGAGCAAGGGCACCTGGCTGGCCCTCATGGCGGGCGCCTCCGTGGCCTGCCTGATCGGGGTGTCCTTCCCCATGCTCGCTATCGCGGGCGTGGTGATCGTGGGCCTGTACTGGTGGGACCTGCGCCCGCAGCTGCGCGACCTGCTGGGCGGCGCGCAGGGGGGCTGGTGATGAGGGACCTCACGGGGGCGGCCTCGGCCGCGGAGGTGGCCCGGGCGCTGCGCGAGGGGGAGACGGGGCTGCTGGTTCCGGCCTCCTGGGTGCCCGCCGAGGTGCCCGAGGGGTGCGCCGTCACGGCGGCCTGCGGTTTTCCCACCGGGCGGCACCACCCGCTCATCAAGGCCTCCGAGGCGCGCCTGGCGGTGCAGAGCGGGGCCACCGGGGTGCTCATCGTGCTGGACGCCTCCGCTGACGAGCACGCGTGGATGGTGGACCTCGTCACCGCGCGCGAGGCCGTGAGCGATCAGGTGCTCCTGGCCGCGGGCGTGGACGCGCGCAGCCCGCGCCGCGCGGAGATGGAGGCGGTGGCCCGGCGCGCCGGGGCCGCCGAGATCGTGCCGATCGAGTGCTCCTACGGGGTGTGCACCTCGGAGACGTGAACGTCCTGCCCGGCCACGGTGGCGCGCAGCCCCTCCCCGGTGACCTCGGCCTGGGTGATGGAGAGCCCGCCGGAGGCGATGAGCTGCTCCTCCACGCCCTCCTGGAGCTGCCGGGTGATCTCCTGGGTGACGCTGGGCGGGAGGTCGAATCCCAGCACCTGGGTGTTGCTCACCTCGAAGGTGGTGCGGCCCTCGGCGGCCACGGGCCGCAGGTCCAGGCTGCCGGCCCCGTTGCTGAACTCCACGCTGATGGTCTGGGTATCGGGGTGGGAGGTCACGGCGGTGACCTGCACCAGGTTGCGGATGAGCGAGGCCCCGAGGTCGCCCGGCTCGGCGGGTGCGCCGCTGATGTTGCTCTGCAGCAGCGCCAGCAGGAACTGGTTGCTCAGCTCGGCGGTAGCCTCCAGCTCGGCGGCCACGGGGTCGTGGCGGTCGGAGATGTCCACGCCCTTCATGGAGATGTCCGCGGCGGGGTTGCCGGAGGCCACGCCGTCCTCCACGCGCAGGGTGGAGGGGGTGGTCACGGCGACGTGCCCCAGCTCGCCGCGCAGGTACCCCAGGAGCACGGGGGAGGCGCCGAAGGAGATGGAGGGGTCCTCGCTAAGCTGCACGCCCTCGGCCTCTGCTTGCGCGTGGAACTTCTCGTTGAGGTCCCGGCCCACCAGCCAGCGGGTGCCAAACTCGGCGGCGGCGAGCAATAGAAGCAGGACCACGACGATCGTGGTGAAAATCTTGGCCGTCTTTGACATGCCGCTAGTCTACGGGCACGGGCCGGGCCCCGCCGCCGACGGCGGACCACGGCACGGTGAGGAGGTTGTCCCGCAGGGGGCGGCGCTGCGCGTCCACGGGCAGGCCCCGGCGCCGCAGCAGGGCCTTGGCCTGCCGCCATCGCACCCGGGGGCCGTAGGGGGACCACCCGGCGCAGCGGTCCCAGGCCTCGTCGCAGGCGCGCAGCAGCGCGTGGATGGCCTCCCCGGGGCGGTTGCGGTGGATCAGGGCCTTGGGCAGGCGCTCCGCCACGTCGGAGGGGCGCTCCACGTCGAAGGGGTCCCAGGCGAGGGTGAGGGTGCGCGGTCCGTGGCGGTCCAGGGTGATCCAGGCGCTTCGCCTGCCCACCTCGTCGCAGGTGCCCTCCACGAAGAGGCCGCCGGGCGCGAGGCGGGAGGTCACGGACCGCCACGCGGGCGGGACGTCCGCGACGTCGTACTGGCGCAGCACGTTGAACGCCCGCACCAGGTGGGGGCGGTGCCCCGCCAGCTCGAAGCCGCCGAGCGCGAAGGTCACCCCGCCCTGGGGCGGGAGCACGCGCTCGGGGTCGATCTCCAGGCCCAGTACGCGGGTGTCCGGCCGCACGCGGCGCAGCCAGCCCGCCCACTCCACGGTGGTGGTGTGGCTGGCCCCGTAGCCGAGGTCGATGGCGAGGGGGGCTGTGGCACGCATGAGTAAGCGCCGCGCGGGTTCGTGATGGCAGAGCCAACGATCGCAGCGGCGCAGTCGGTTATACCCGGTGGTGCCCCGGGTTATCACGCCCACGGGGCCCTGCGCGTGAAACTGGGCCCGCAGGTTGTGGGCGTGATCGGCCATTTAGAGGTTCTCGTTGATCCAGGTGGAGATGAGCTCCCCCTCGTTCTCGAAGATCTCGCCCAGGGCCTCGGCCACCTTCGGCTCGATGGCGCCGCCCATGAACGGGATGTTCACGGAGACCTCGTTGTCGTAGTCGAAGGTGGTGCTGTTCTCGTCGCCGGAGATGGTGGCCTCGCCCTTGTAATCCACGGGGGTGCCCTTGACGTCGGCGGTGTACTCCAGCTCGGCGCGGCCGTCGGTCAGCGGGCCCACGGTGACCACGCGCTTGACCTTGAGGGCCTGGGACACCATGGAGCGCACGGCCTCCGGCAGCACATCCAGGGGCAGCACCTCGAAGAGGGTGGCCTCGCCGCCGCCGTTGTTCTCGGTGAACTCGTGGACCTCGCCCGGCTCGGGGGAGAGGTGGGCAACGTCATAGGCCCAGAAGTCGGCGTTGGTCAGCGCGGCGTGGACCTTCTCCACCGGCTGGTTGATCGTTACGGTGTTCTCACTACGAGTAGCCATGCCTTAGAGACTACCGTGAGAAGAGTGAGCGATGTAGCCCTGACCCAGCGCCTGACCGACATTCCCGGCGTTACCTGTGACACGAGCACGACGCTCGCCGACCTCACCACGCTGAGGCTCGGCGGCGCCCCGAGACTGACCGCGAGGTGCGCCACCGCCGAGGCCGCGGCGCGGGCGGTGCGCGCCCTGGACGAACAGGGGGTGGAGCCACTCATCGTGGGGGGAGGCTCCAACCTCGTGGTGGCCGACGGCCCCCTCGACCTCGTGGCCGTGCTGCTGGAGGACGACGCGATCCGCGTGGACCCCGCCACGGGGATCGTGCGCGCCGCCGCCGGGGCCGTGTGGGACGACGTGGTGCGCGCCTCCGTGGAGGCGGGGCTGGGCGGGCTGGAGTGCCTCTCCGGCATTCCCGGCAGCGCGGGCGCCACGCCGGTGCAGAACGTGGGGGCCTACGGCGCGGAGATCGCGGACGTGCTCACGCGCGTGCGCCTGTGGGATCGCCGCGCGGGCCGGGAGGAGTGGGTTCCGGCCTCCGAGCTGGACCTGGCGTACCGCTACTCCAACCTGAAGTTCACGCACCGCGCCCTCGTGCTGGAGGTGGAGTTCCGCCTGCACACGGACGGCCTCTCCGCCCCCCTGCGCTTCGGGGCCCTGGCCCGCGAGCTGGGCGCGGCGGAGTCCGGCGAGCGTTTCCCGGCGGGGCGGGTGCGCGAGGCGGTGCTGCGCATACGCCGGGACAAGGCGATGGTGCTGGACGCGGCGGATCACGATACCTGGTCCGCAGGGTCCTTCTTTACCAACCCCGTGGTGGACGCTGCGGTGGCGGACGCCGTGCAGGACGCGGTGGGCGAGGCATCCATGCCGCGCTTTGCCGCGGGCGAGGGGAGGGTGAAGCTCTCGGCGGCGTGGCTGATCGAGCGCGCCGGGTTCCCGCGCGGGTACCCGGGGGAGGGCGCGCCCGCGCGGCTTTCCACGCGGCACACCCTGGCCCTGACCAATCGCGGCGCGGCCAGCACCGAGGACCTGGTGGCCCTGGCGCGCACGGTGATCGCCGGGGTGCGCCGCGAGTTCGGGGTGGAGCTGGTGCCCGAGCCGGTGTGGGTGGGGGTGGCGCCCTAGCGCAGGCTGTGGGGCAGGGGGCGCAGGTTACGGTGGCG
This sequence comes from Corynebacterium mastitidis DSM 44356, assembly GCF_000375365.1. Taxonomy (GTDB): domain Bacteria; phylum Actinomycetota; class Actinomycetes; order Mycobacteriales; family Mycobacteriaceae; genus Corynebacterium; species Corynebacterium mastitidis. The sequence continues at coordinate 43,217 of NZ_AQXB01000008.1, forward strand.
GCGGATTTTGAGTGGACAGGCCTCCAAGCGCGTGCCGTTGCCCTCCCCCTGGCCCGCGCTGGCGCCGCCGCGCAGGTAGAAAGTGGGCCCCTCCGCAATGGGAGGGGCCCACTTTCTGCTTCTCCTACCTTTTGATTCCCAGGTGCTCCAGCAGGTCCTCCTGCACCTGGCGCCTGCGGATCTTGCCCATCTGATCCCGCGCCAGCTCCTCGAAGTGGTAGAAGGTGCGCGGCACCTTGTACCGGGTGAGGCGCTCGCGGGCGTGTTGCTTGAGCCCCTCGGGGTCCAAGGCCGCGCCGGGGTTGAGGGTGATGCAGGCCACCACGGACTCGGAGCCGTCCTGGCGGGGCACGCCCACCACCGCGATGTCCGCGATGTCCTTGTGGTCCCGCATGGCCTCCTCCACCTCGCTGGGGTACACGTTGAACCCGCCGGTGATGATGACCTCCTTGATCCGGGCCACCAGGCGGATGAAGCCGTCCGGCTCCATCACGCCCACGTCCCCGGTGCGGTACCAGTCCTCGTGGAAGGACGCGGCCGTGGCCTCCGGGTTGTTCAGGTAGCCCTGGAACACCTGGGGGCCGCGCACCAGCACCTCGCCCTCCTCGCCGTCGGGCACGGTGCGGGAGAGGTCCTCGGGGTCCGCGATGCGCACCTCCGTGTCGGGGAAGGGAATGCCCACGTAGCCGGGGCGTCGCGCGGTGGACATGGGGTTGCCCACGATGATGGGGGAGGTCTCCGTGAGGCCGTAGCCCTCCACGAGGAGGCCGCCGGTCATGGACTCCCAGCGCTCCACGGTGCTCACCGGCAGGGTGGAGGCCCCGGAGAAGGAGCTGCGCACCCCCTTGATGCAGATGTCGTCCTCGGCGGCGGCCTCCACGATTTTCTCGTAGAGGGTGGGCACCCCGGGCACCCAGGTGGGGGTGTGGTTCTTCATCACGTCCATGATGAGGGGCACCTGGGGGCTCGGCAGCAGGATGAGCTGCCCGCCGATGAGGAAGGCCAGGGTGGCGTTCATGGTCAGCCCGTAGGCGTGGAACATGGGTAGCGCGGCCAGCATGCGCTCGTCCTGATCCCCCAGGCCCGGCACCCAGGCCTTGCCCTGGAGGAGGTTGGCGTACAGGTTGCCGTGGGAGAGCTGCGCCCCCTTGGGCGCCCCGGTGGTGCCGGAGGTGTAGAGGATGAGGGCCACGGTGTCCTTGGTGACGGTCTCCAGGGAGGTCACGTCCGAGCCGTTGCCGCCGAGCTGGGGGGAGAGCAGGAGATCCCAGGGCACGGTGTTGGGCGCGGGGGCGGTGAGCTGGGAGCGCATCTTCTTGAGCTTGGGCAGCGGAAGGCGCAGGGCCAGGCGCTTGAGCGGGGGCATGGCGTCCACCATGTTCACGGAGATGATGGTCTCCAGCTCCGTGGTGCTGCGCAGCTTGTCAAACACGTCCGCGGACTTGTCCCAGGTCACCGCCACGCGCGCGCCGTGATCGCGGAAGGGGTGCTCCAGCTCGTGCGCGGTGTAGAGGGGATTGTGCTCCACCACGATCGCCCCGAGCTTGAGGATCGCGTAGAAGATCACGATGTGCTGGGGGCAGTTGGGCAGCGCGATGGCCACCCTGTCGCCGGGGCGGACCCCCAGCGCGCGCAGCCCGGCGGCGGCGGCGCGTACCTGCTCGTCGATGTCCGAATAGGTTTGGGTGCGCCCGAAGAACCACGTGGCCGGCTTTTCCGGCTTGGTGGCCAGGGTGCGGTCGTAGATGTCCAGCAGGGTGGTGTCCCCGTAGTCGAGGTGGTGGGGCGTCCACTCCGGGTAGTGCTTCAGCCACGCTCGTTCCTCTGCGGCAGACATGGGTCTCCCTTCCCGCACCGTCCGAGATGCGCGTTGCACAACAATCAAGTTTCCTCCGCTTGACTATACGCTCCGCCACCTGCCCCCGCGCGGCGTCGTGCGGCGGCATCGTGCCGCCCCCGGCGGCGGCGCTCCCGGAGCCGGGGAGCGTCGTAGCATGGGCGCTATGCGCGTAGCGATGATCTCCCTCCACACCTCCCCCCTGCAGCAGCCCGGCTCCGGAGACGCCGGGGGCATGAACGTGTATGTGCTCTCCACGGCCACGCAGCTGGCCCGCCTGGGGGTGGATGTGGACGTGTACACCAGGGCCACCCGGCCCAGCCAGGGGGAGGTGGTGGAGGTCGAGCCCCGCCTGCGCGTCATCAACATCGTGGCGGGCCCCTACGAGGGCCTCGCCAAGGAGGAACTCCCCACGCAGATGGTGGCCTTCGCCGGAGGCATGATGCAGTACGTGCGCTGCCATGGCCTGCGGTACGACGCCATCCATTCCCACTACTGGCTCTCCGGGCAGGTGGGCTGGTTGCTGCGGGACCTCTGGGGGGTGCCCCTCGTGCACACCGCGCACACGCTGGCGGCGGTGAAAAACCTCCACCGCGCCGGGCGGGACTCCCCCGAGACGGAGGCCCGGCGCATCTGCGAGCAGCAGCTCGTGGACAACGCGGACATGCTGGTGGTCAACACCGGGCAGGAAAAGGAGGACCTCGTGGCGCACTACGACGCCCCTCTCTCCCGGATCGTGGTGGTACCCCCCGGGGCGGACACGGAGACCTTCACCCCGGGCACGGACCGCAACACCGAGCGCTCCCGGCGCGAGCTCGGGGTGCCCCTGCATGCCAAGGTGATCGCCTTTGTGGGCAGACTCCAGGAGTTCAAGGGCCCCCAGGTGCTGCTGCGCGCCGTGGCCCGGATGCTGGAGGACGCCCCCGAGCGCAACCTGCGCGTGCTGATCTGCGGCGGAGCCTCGGGCGCGGAGACCACCGCGACGCGGTACCGCGAGCTGGCCCGCGAGCTGGGGGTGGCGCACCGCGTGCGCTTCCTCGAGCCGCGCCCTCCCCAGGAGCTGGTGGCGGTGTATCAGGCCGCCGACGTGGTGGCGGTGCCCAGCTACAACGAGTCCTTCGGGCTGGTGGCGCTCGAGGCCCAGGCCACGGGCACGCCCGTGGTGGCGGCGCGCGCCGGGGGGCTGCCCATCGCGGTGGCGGAGGGGCGCACCGGGATGCTGGTGGACGGGCACGACCCGGCCGACTGGGCGCGCGTGCTCGGCGAGATCCTGGACGACGACGAGACGCGCATCCGCATGGGCCAGCGGGCCGTGGAGCACGCGGCGGGGTTTTCCTGGGCGGCCACCGCGCGCAGGCTGCACGAGGCCTACGGGCGGGCCGTGGCGGCGGACGTGGAGGACTGCCGGGCGCGCCGCGCCTCGGGGCTGTGAGGGGAAATTATGATTCTATGTGGAGGCATAAGGGGTGGGCGGCGTGCTAGTGTGGGTGGTGGCAGCCACCCCAGGACTGTCACATGCGGAGACCCCCACCTACGGGTAAAGGCAAGTGAGGGTCTTTGTGAGACTAGCTGAGTAGCTCGGCGATCGCGTCGGCGATAAATCGCGCGATCACGTTGGTACCCAGCCGCCCCAGGAACCGCCGCACGGAGCTGCAACTCCCGCGGCGGTTCCTTTTATCTCCGCATACACGGCGATGGCGGGCCATTCATCTCACCTCCTCCCAGCAAGGTCGAAGGCACGGCGATGCGCACCCCCGCCAGGCGGTGGAGACACGCACCACCAGGAGGAACCAGGGAAAAGGACAACAACCCCCGCCCCCGGCAACATCAAAGCATAGCCCGACCTGGCGCATTAGGTGTGAAAAATCATGCATATTTTTGGGGGTGCGCCGCCCGGCGCCGCCACTCGGTCATCCCCGGGCACGATCGGAAGGATTATGGAATGCTGGGAAGCATGACTAACGGAAAGCTGATCCTGCTGCGTCACGGGCAGAGCGAATGGAACGCCTCCAACCAGTTCACCGGCTGGGTGGACGTCAACCTCACCGAGAAGGGCGAGGCCGAGGCCCGCCGTGGCGGCGAACTCATCAAGGAATCCGGGCTGGAGCCGCAGGTGCTCTACACCTCCCTGCTGCGCCGGGCCATCCGCACCGCCAACATCGCCCTCGACGCGGCGGATCGCCTGTGGATCCCCGTGCGGCGCGATTGGCGCCTCAACGAGCGCCACTACGGTGCCCTCCAGGGGCTGAACAAGGCCGAGACCCGCGAGAAGTACGGCGACGAGCAGTTCATGGAGTGGCGCCGCTCCTACGGCACCCCGCCCCCGGAGCTGCCGGAGGACTCCGAGTTCTCCCAGTCCCGCGATCCCCGCTACGCGGGCCTGGAGCGGGTGCCCGCCACCGAGTGCCTCAAGGACGTGGTGGAGCGCCTGGTGCCGTACTTCGAGGAGGAGATCCTGCCGCGCGTGAAGCGGGGCGAGGTGGTCATGGTGGCCGCGCACGGCAACTCCCTGCGCGCGCTGGTCAAGTACCTGGACAACATCTCCGACGCGGACATCGCCGAGCTGAACATCCCCACCGGCATCCCGCTGGTGTACGAGATCGACGCCGAGGGCGCGGTGGCCAACCCCGGCGGCACCTACCTGGATCCGGAGGCCGCCGCCGCGGGTGCGGCCGCCGTGGCCTCGCAGGGCGCACAAAAGTAGCGCGTGGCCTTGTCCTGGTCCCTGGTGCTTGCCTTCGGGGCGGGGGCGGCCGTCGTCGGTGGCCTGCCCCCGCTTTTCTCGCGCGCGCGGGCGGCGCTGCGGCGGTATCGCTCCGCCGCCACCCTGGAGGAAAACCAGGTGACCACCATCAGCCAGGTGCTGCACCTGGCCATTCAGGGATCGCCCACCGGGCTCGTGGTGGTCGATCGCAAGGGGGAGGTGCTGCTCTCCAACGCCCGGGGGCACGAGATGGGGCTGGTGCACGAGCGCACCCTCAACGGCGAGGTGTGGGAGGCCGCGCAGCGGGTGCACGAGGACAAGGAGGCCCGCGTGCTCAACCTCGTCACCCCGGAGCGCCGCCCGGGATCGCGGGTCACCCACGTGCGCGCCGTGGTGAAGCCGCTGACGCTCATCGACGACCGCTTCACCATCGCCTACAGCACCGACGAGTCGGAGTACGTGCGCATGGACTCCGCCCGCCGCGACTTCGTGGCCAACGTCTCCCACGAGCTCAAGACCCCCGTGGGCGGCATGGCCCTGCTGGCGGAGGCGCTGGTGGAGTCCGCCGAGGACCCCGAGCAGGTGGACTACTTTGGCACGCGCCTGCGCAAGGAGGCGCTGCGCATGTCCGACCTCATCAACGAGCTGATCTCCCTCTCCAAGCTGCAGGGGGCCGAGGCCCTGCCGGACATGGAGCCGGTGCTGGTGGACGACGTCATCGCGGAGGCGATGGCGCGCAACCAGGTGGCCGCCGACGGCCACTCCATCCCCCTGCTGTGCGGGGCGGACTCCGGGATATGGGTCAACGCCAATAAGTCCCTGCTGGTCACCGCCGTGTCCAACCTGGTGAGCAACGCCATCAACTATTCGGGGACCTCCGCGCCCGTCTCCCTGTCCCAGCGCGTGGTGGAGGGAACCGCGGTGCAGATCCGCGTGACCGATCGCGGCATCGGCATCGCCCCCGAGGACCAGGAGCGGGTGTTCGAGCGCTTCTTCCGGGTGGACAAGGCCCGGTCGCGCTCCACGGGGGGCACCGGGCTAGGCTTGGCGATAGTCAAGCACGTGGTGGCCAACCACGGCGGTACGATTAAGCTGTGGTCGAAGCCCGGAACGGGATCGACTTTTACCATCGAGTTACCAATCTATAGCCCGGAGCGGGAGGCCCTGCCGCCCGTCCCGGAGGACGAAGATGCCGCCGAGAAGCCCCTGCGCAAAGCGGTATCGCGCGTGACGAACCGGCGAAAGGACAAATCTTCATGACCACCATCCTGATCGTTGAAGACGAGGAATCGCTGTCCGACCCCCTGGCCTTCCTGCTGCGCAAGGAGGGCTTTGACACGATCATCGCCGGAGACGGTCAGACGGCCCTCATCGAGTTCGTGAAGAACGACGTGGACATCGTCCTGCTCGACCTCATGCTGCCGGGCATGTCCGGCACCGACGTGTGCCGGGAACTGCGGGTGATGTCCAACGTGCCCGTCATCATGGTCACCGCGCGCGACTCCGAGATAGACAAGGTGGTGGGCCTGGAACTCGGGGCGGACGACTACGTGACCAAGCCCTATTCCTCCCGGGAACTCATCGCCAGGATCAGGGCGGTGCTGCGCCGCAACGGCATGGCGGAGCCCACCGAGGACGTGGAGGAGGACTCCGATCAGATCCTCCACGTGGGGCGGGTGCGCATGGACGTGGAGCGGCACATCGTGACCGTGGCGGGCAAGGAGGTGAGCATGCCGCTCAAGGAGTTCGACCTGCTGGAATACTTCCTGCGCAACGCGGGCAGGGTGCTCACGCGCGGCCAGCTCATCGACCGGGTGTGGGGCGCGGACTACGTGGGGGATACCAAGACCCTGGACGTGCACGTCAAGCGGCTGCGCACCAAGATCGAGGAGGAGCCCTCCCAGCCCACGCGCCTGGTCACGGTGCGCGGGCTGGGGTACAAGTTCGAGAGCTAGGGGCGGGTCGCCCCCGTCGCCGGGTGCACCGGCAGCACCCCCCGGGGCGCCGCCGCCCGCGCCCGCAGGTGCGCGGCGAGCACCTCGTAGGCGGCGTCGCCCATCAGGGCGCGCAGCTCCGCCTCCTGGGTGACCCACACGGGCTCCGCGGCGGTATGGCAGCCGGGGGCGGCGGAGCAGTACCAGTCGAAGTCCTCGCCGCCGTCGCCCCAGCCGCGCCGGTCGTACTCCCCGATGGTGGTGCGCAGGATCTCCGCGCCGTCGGGGCGCTCCTCCCACTCCTCCGTGCGGCGCAGGGGGAGCTGCCAGCACACCTCGGGCTTGTCCACGGTGAGGTCGCGCCCCTCGGCCACGCACCACTGGTGGATGGCGCAGCCCGCGCCGGTGGGCCAGCCGCGCCGGTTGGCGAAGATGCAGGCGCCGTCCACCACCTTTGTCTTGAGCGCGGGCTCGGGGTTGCCGTCCTCGTCGTCCAGCTCGTCCCACACCAGCCAGGGCTCGAGGTCCTCCGGCTGGCCGTGCTCAAGGTACTCCTGTGTTTCTGCCGGGCGGAGCTGCCAGTAGCGGGCGGGGAGCTGCGCGACGGCGTCGTAGAGCTGGTCCCGGTCGGCCTCGTCCGCGAGGAAGGCCCCGTGGTTGCAGCAGCCGACGTCCGGGTGCGCGGCGTCGATACCGCGGCAGGCGCTGGTGCCAAAGGTGCAGTGCCAGTGCGATTCCATCCAGGTAAGGTCCACGCTGAACACGTGCTGGGGGTCCTCGGGGTGGGGGAACTCGTACCACTCGCGCGGAAAGTCCGGAGGTGTTTCTACGCCGCTGGCCACGGACCTCCCTGCGGGGGAGGAGGCGGGGAACCCCAGGTAGACCGGGGTGGATTCTGGGCAATTCACACCTGATGAGGGTAGACCGTCTACCCTATAGGTGTGCGATTAGGTGTATTGGACGTGGGCAGCAACACTGTTCACCTGGTAGCGGTGGACGCGCGGCCCGGCGGCCGCCCCACTCCGATGAGCGACTGGAAGACCGCGATCAAGCTCGTGGAACTCCTCGACTCCGACGGGGCGATCCACGACAAGGGGATCAAGAAGCTCACCAAGGCGGTGAGCGAGTCGGCGGACCTGGCCCGGCAGCTCGGCTGCGAGGAGCTCATGGCCTTCGCCACGTCCGCCGTGCGCTCCGCGACGAACTCCGAGGACGTGCTCGCGCACGTGCACAAGGAAACGGGGGTGCGCCTCGAGGTGCTCTCGGGGGAGGACGAGGCGCGCCTGACCTTCCTGGCGGTGCGCCGCTGGCACGGCTGGTCGGCGGGCCGGATCACCAACCTCGACATCGGGGGCGGCTCCCTGGAAATCTCCACCGGCGCCGACGAGCAGCCGGACGCCGCCTTTTCGCTGAACCTCGGAGCGGGTAGATTGACCCACGAGTGGTTTGATACGGATCCGCCCGAGCGGAAAAAGATCAACCTATTGCGCGACTTCATCGATGCCGAGTTGGTGGAGCCGGCCCGCCAGGTGCGTAGCTATGGTCCTGCTCGCCTCGCGGTGGGGACGTCCAAGACGTTCCGCACCCTGGCGCGGCTCACGGGCGCGGCCCCCTCCTCGGAGGGGCCCTACGTGACGCGCACGCTCACGGCCCCCGGCCTGCGTCAGTTGATCGCCTTCATCTCCCGGATGACGGCTTCCGACCGCGCGGAGCTGGAGGGCGTGAGCTCGGATAGATCGCACCAGATCGTCGCGGGCGCGCTCGTGGCGGAGGCCGCGATGCGGGCGCTGGCCCTGGAGAAGATCGATATTTGCCCGTGGGCGTTACGCGAAGGCGTGATCCTGCAGCGGATAGACAAGGGACTGGAATAGGAGAGGATGCACGATGAGTGACGAGGAAAAGCAACTCACCGTCGCGGAGCTTTTGGAGCGTGCCCAGGCCAATAGGGGTTCCGCACAGAGGGCCAGCGGGCGGCGACGCCGCCGCAGCCTGGAGGACGGCGGCATCTCCGTGGCGGAACTCACCGGGTCGCTCTCCCGGGTGAAGGAAAAGCCCGCGGAATCCAAGCACTCCTCCGTGCCCATCGACACCCCGGAGTCCGAGCGCCGCTCGCGGCCCCGCACCCCCTCCTCCCCGGCGGCCACGGCCCCCTCGGTGGCGGGCATCAACGCCACGCCGCTGAGCGGCGGCTCGTTCAAGCCTGCGGCCGCGTCCCCCGCGGCCTGGGGCGCGCCGCAGCAGGGCCCCGCGACGCCGAAGAGCGGCCAGCCGACGCGTCCGGGCGCGGCTCCCGCAGCCAAGGGCAGCCCCGCCGCCCCGGCCCGGCCCGTGAAGGCCGCCGCCGCAGCCCCGGCGCCCGCCGCGAAGCCGGAGCCCGAGAAGAAGAACGCCCCGGCGGGCCCGGCCGCCCCGGCACAGCCCCAGCCGCAGCAGCCTCAGCGGCCCGCCCAGGACAAGGCGCAGGCTCCCCAGAGCGCCCAGCCCGCTCGGGGCTCCCAGGGCTCCGCGACCAAGAGCCCGTGGCCCATCCCTGACTCCGCGCGCCGCCCCGCGCCCGCCGCCGAGGCCCCGGCGAAGGGCGCCGCCGCTGCCCCGAAGCCCAAGGCCTCGACCTCCCCTGAGCCTGCCAAGGAGTCCGCCTCGGAAAAGACCGCCGTGATCTCCCCGGTGGGCGGCACCCCGCAGGCCGAGAAGAAGCAGGCCAAGGGGCAGGCGCCCAAGGCCCAGGCCAAGGAGAAGCCCGCCGAGGAGACGGGCCGCATCCCGCGCGTGGGCGACGAGGATTCCGCCCCCGTGGCGAGCCTGTACCAGAACGCGCAGCAGCGGCCCGACGAGGCCGACGCCGAGCGCGGCGAGCGAGAGGGCTCCGCCGAGGACGCGGCGCCGAAGAAGCGCCCCAAGCGCCCCGCCGAGCCGGAGCCGCGCACCGGGGCGGGATCGGCGGTGCTCCTGGCCGTGATGGGCGTGGTCTTTGGCGCCCTGGTGTTCATCGGATTCGACCAGTTGTGGTCCTCCGGCCTGAGCCGCATCCTGGTGGGCGTGCTGGCGGTGGCCGTCACCGGGATCATGGTGGGCGTGGTGCACGCGCTGCGCACGGCGCGCGACGGCGTGTCCATGGCGCTGGCCGCCGTGGTGGGCGTGCTCATGACCTTTGGGCCCTACATCCCCCATATGCTCTCCTAGCACGGCGGGCGGCCGAGGGGCCCGGCGAGGGCCCAGGCGGCGTGCCTGCGCGGTAGATCCCGCGCGGGCGCGTCGCCTTTGTTTTTGCGGGGAGACCCGGGCGCGGGGCGGCGCGAGGACGTGGCGCGCGGGGATCTGTGGCAGGGTGGTGGCATGAGTTCAATCGCAGTGCTTGGCGGAGGAAAGATCGGAGAGGCCCTCATCGGGGGCCTGGTGGCGGCGGGGACGGACCCCTCGGACATCGTGGTGACCAACCGCAGGGAGCAGCGCGGCGAGCACCTGCGGGAGCGCTACGGCGTGGAGACCACCTCGGATAACGCGCAGGCCGCCTCCGGCGCGGAGGTGGTGTTCCTGTGCGTGAAGCCCAAGATGATCGGCGGCGTGCTGCGCGAGATCGCGGAGACCATCAACGACAATGACGCCGACACCACCGTGGTGTCCATGGCGGCGGGGATCTCCCTGGCCTCGCTTCAGGACGACCTCTCGGCGGGCACCGCCGTGGTGCGCGTGATGCCCAACACCCCGATGATGGTGGGCAAGGGCGTGTGCGCGGTGGCCACGGGGCGCTTCGTGAGCCAGGAGCAGGCGGCCGCCGTCACCGAGCTGCTGTCCGCCGTGGGTGCCGTGGTGGAGGTGGCCGAGGAGGACATGGACGCCGTGACCGCCCTGGCGGGCTCCTCCCCGGCCTACATCTACCTGGTGGCGGAGGCGCTGATCGACGCCGGGGTGAACCTCGGGCTGACCCGCGAGGTGGCCACCCGGCTGGCCTCCGGGGCGATCGAGGGCGCGGGCACCATGCTGGCCCAGGAGGGGGCCGACCCCACGACGCTGCGGGCCAACGTCTCCTCGCCCGCGGGCACCACGGTGGCGGCGCTGCGGGAGCTGGAGGAGTCCGGCATCCGGGGCGCGTTCTTCCGCGCGGCGGAGGCGTGCGCGCTGCGCTCCAAGGAGCTGGGGGCGCCCGTGGCCCCGCAGGAGGACTAGGGGGACTCGGGAGCGCGGGGCGGCCCGCGCGTCCCGGGAGGCGCATCGCGGCGTTTTCGGCCCCTCGCATGAACTTTTATGGCCTCGGGTCGCACCAGTCACAGGATTCACGCTAGACTTGATGAAGCACGTGCGTGATTCGTTCTGTGGGAGGGGAAGCCTACAGCGCGCCACCTGCTGTGAAGGGTTAGGTAACTATGGCTAATGATGACAAGGGAACCTTTTTGACGGTCGCGGAGGTCGCGGAGATCATGCGCGTCTCCAAGATGACCGTGTACCGCCTCGTGCACTCCGGCGAGCTGCCCGCCGTCCGCGTGGGCCGCTCCTTCCGCGTGCACGACAAGGCGGTGAACGAATACCTGGACTCCTCGTACTACGAGGTAGGGTAGTTCGCTCCGCCTGACGTAGAGGTTCCGCGCCGCCTGCCTCGCTCCTCCCGCGCGGAGGAAGGGGCGGGCGCGATTTTTGGTAGCGCCTGGCGCTGCCGCTAAAGTGGAGAACATTCGTGCCGGCACAGGCGCGCGTGCTAGGCAGAACAGAAGATTAGAGTCTAACGAGGTAAGTGAGGTAGCCCTATGGGTTCCGTGATCAAGAAGCGCCGCAAGCGCATGTCCAAGAAGAAGCACCGCAAGATGCTGCGCCGTACCCGCGTGCAGCGGCGCAAGTTGGGCAAGTAAGCCATAGGGTACTCCAAGGAAAGGGGCACCGCGCGAGGGCGCGGTGCCCCTTTCCTTGTGCGTGGTGACGGTTGTGCCCGTGGATGAGATCGTGAGGGAAAATGCCCCATGGCAGGGGGTAATTCTTTGTCAGCGTAATTCCGCCTGGGGATTGGTATCCGGAAGATTGTGGGGAGGTAAAACCCGGCTAATCCATTGAGAATGGATTGCGTTGTGTGTTTTTCTCATCGGTTTCCACGAGGCCAAGTGCGTAAACCGGGGTCACCCTTTGCGAGGTGTTCGCGAGATTGGTTTGGCTCTGTGCACAGTTTTGCGGCTCGTGCCCCTGGGTTCTCTTTATCGTCGGCCCATGCGGTTTTTATTTTCCTTTTTGAGTCGGGTGCGTGAGGAACAAAATTATCCCCACGCCCCGCGCCGCAGCCGCCACCCCAGCAGGCTAAACCCGGCGGTGGCCAGCCCGGGCAGCCCGTAGGTGCGCACGGCCTTGCGCACGTTGCGGTAGTCGCGGACGAGCCAGCCGCGGCGCTGCGCGGCCCGCCGCAGGGCGCGGTCGGGGTTGATGGCCACGGCGGTGCCCACCATGCTGAGCATGGGGATGTCGTTGGCGGAGTCCGAGTAGGCGGTGCACTTGTCCAGGTCGAGGCTCTCCAGGGCGGCCAGCGCCGCCACGGCGTGCTTCTTGCCGGGGCCGTGGAGGATGTCGCCCACGAGCCTGCCGGTGAAGCGCCCGTCCTCCACCTCGGCCACGGTGCCCAGCGCCCCGGTGAAGCCAAAGCGGCGGGCGAGGATCTGCGCTAGCTGCACGGGGGTGGCGGTGACCAGCCATACCTGCTGCCCGGCGGCCAGGTGCATGGCGGCGAGGTCGCGGGTGCCGGGGAATGCCTTGTCGATCATGTGGCGGTCCACGATCTCCTCGCACAGCTCGGTCAGCTCGGCCACGCTGCGCCCCTTGATAAAGGCCAGGGCCTGGTTGCGTCCGGCGGCCATGTCCTCGGCGTTTTCGGAGCCGGTGAGGCGGAACTTGAGCTGCTTCCAGGCCATGGAGACGATCTCGGCGGGGCGGAAGTAGCGCTTGCGGGCCAGGCCGAAGGCCAGGGCGACCAGGGAGGAGCCCTGGATGAGGGTGTTGTCCACGTCGAAGAAGGCCGCCACCCCGGCGTCCTCGGGCACGCCGGGGTCGGCGGGGGAGACGCGCAGGGAGCCCGCGGCCTCGATGGAGCCGCTGACGGACTCCATGCCGGAGTGGAAGGATTCCAGGGAGATCCCGTAGCTTTCCTCCACGGCGGCCGCGGCGGCGGCGCGCCCGGCGGCCTCCTGCTCGTCGTCGCCCAGCGGCGGCAGCGCGGTGCTGGCGAGGAAGCGGCGCAGGTTGCCGTGGCTGATGGACCAGTTGGCCAGGAAGTCGCGCGGCGAGGCCGGGAAAGCGGGCGGCTGGATCTCGTTCACGCCCACCATCGTAAGCCTGGTAGGACGTAAAGTGTGCAGAGACATCGTGTTCAGTTGATGGTGCGCTCCACCTGCGGCTCGTGTAAGCGGGTGGAGGCGCAGATTCGTCCGGTGGTGGCCGGGGCCGGTGCGTCGCTGGAGGTATGCGACGTCGATAGCCAGCGGGAATGGGCGATGGAGTATGGGGATCGGGTGCCGGTGGTGGTGCTCGACGGGGAGGAGTTCGCGTGCTGGGAGGTGGACAACGAGGAGTTAGGCCACGCTTTGTTGTCCTAGGTAAAGAAAGGCTATTACCGTTGGCCTCAACTGAAAAGATCTCCCTATCATCCACCTAAAGTTTGGGGGACGCGTGAGAAAGCGGTGAGTGGCAACGTGAGTGTGCTCGTGGTGGGCATGTCGCATAGGTCGGCCCCGGTGGCGCTCCTGGAGAAGCTGAGCATGGACGACGCGGTGCGTAACGAGGCCACCGCCCTGCTGCTGGAGCGCCCGGCGCTCTCGGAGGCCATGATCGTGTCCACCTGCAACCGCCTGGAGGTGTACTCGGTGGCCACGAGCTTCCACCCCGGGGTGCAGGACGTGGTCACGGTGCTCCACGAGGTCTCCGGGGTGGACATCGACACGCTGCGCGGCTACCTGTACGTCCGCTACGCCGACGCCGCCGCCGAGCACATGATGGAGGTGGCCTCCGGGCTGGACTCGATGGTGGTGGGCGAGCAGCAGATCATCGGCCAGGTGCGCGCCGCCTACCAGGAGGCCACGGACAAGGGCACGGTGGGCCCGGCCCTGCACGCGCTGACCCAGGCCGCCCTGCACACGGGCAAGCGGGTGCACACGGAGACGGGCATCGACGACGAGGGCGCCTCGATGGTCACCCTGGCCCTCCAGGAGGCGCTGGCGGCGCAGAACCTCGAGGGAGAGCGCCCCCTGCGCGGGCGCAGGGCCCTGGTGCTGGGTGCGGGTGCGATGGCCTCCCTGGCGGCCACCCACCTGGGCAGGCTGGGGATCTCCGCGCTGATCGTGGCCAACCGCACGCGCTCGCGGGCGGAGCGCCTGGCGCAGCACGCCCGGGAGGCCGGGGTGGAGGCCGAGGTGGTGGACTTCGAGCGGCGCACGGACGCCATCGAGCGGGTGGACGTGGTGGTCTCGGCCACCGGGGCGGATTACTTCACGGTGACCCCGGGGGACGTTGCCGGGCGCCGCCGCCCGCTGACGCTGATCGACCTCTCCCTGCCGCGCGACATCGCCTCGCACGTGGGGGAGATACCGGGCATGCACCTGGTGAACATCGAGCGTCTGCACCGGCGCGACCCGCGCGCGGCCAGCGAGGTCGAGCGCAGCGCGCGGGCCATCGTGGAGGAGGAGCTGACGCAGTTCACCTCCGCGCAGCGGGTGCGCGACGTCGCCCCGGCGGTCACCGCGCTGCGTCGGCACGCCGCCGATCTGGTGGAGTCGGAGCTGGGGCGCCTGCGCGGCCGCGCCCCGGAGATGGGGGAGGGCGAGTTCGAGGAGGTCGGCCGCACGGTGCGCCGCGTGGTGGACAAGCTGCTGCACGCGCCCACGGTGCGGATCAAGGAGCTGGCGGTGACCTCCGGGGTGGTCTCCTACGAGTCCGCGCTGCAGGAGCTGTTCAACCTCGATCCCCCGCCGGGGCGCAGCGTGGCCCTGCCCGCCAGTGACCTGCCGCGCAGCGACTTCCCGGAGCCCGCCGACCGTCGCTCTGCCGCCGAGAACAACAAGGAGTGAGACCGTGACGACCCTGACCATCGGCACCCGAGGTAGCCTGCTGGCCACCACGCAGGCCGGACACGTGCGCGACGCCCTCGCCGCCGCCGGGACCCCGGCGCAGCTTCACATCGTGACCACCGAGGGGGACGTGAACATGGCCCCGGTGGAGCGCATCGGCGTCGGCGTGTTCACCCAGGCGCTGCGCGAGGCGATGGCGCGCGGCGAGTGCGACGCCGCCGTGCACTCCTTCAAGGACCTGCCCACGGCGGCCGACCCCCGCTTTCACCTCGTGGTGCCGCCCCGGGAGGACCCCCGGGAGGCGCTCGTGGCCCGCGATGGCCTGACGCTGAGCGGGCTGCCGGAGGGCGCGCGCGTGGGAACCTCCGCGCCCCGGCGCATCTCCCAGCTTAAGGCCCTGCGCCCGGACCTGGACATCCGCCCGCTGCGCGGCAACATCGACACCCGCATGGGCAAGGTGGTCTCCGGGGAGCTCGACGCCATCGTGCTGGCCTACGCGGGCCTGGTGCGGGTGGGCAAGCAGGACCGGGCCACCGAGGTGTTCGATACCGCGCGCCTCCTGCCCGCCCCCGCCCAGGGGGCGCTGGCGGTGGAGTGCCGCGCGCAGGACGCCGCCGCCGTGGCGGCGCTTAACGCCCTGGAGCACGGGGAGTCCGCCGTCCGCGCCCGCGCCGAGCGGAGCCTGCTGGCCACCCTGGAGGCCGGGTGCACCGCCCCGGTGGCGGCGCACGCCGTCCTCGAGGGCGGGGAGCTGGTGTTGCGCGCCGGGGTCTTTGCCCTGGACGGCTCCCGCAGCCTCCTCATGGAGCGCCGCGGGACGCCGGAGGGCGCCGCGGACCTGGGGGTGGAGGTGGCCCGCGCGCTCCTGGAGGAGGGCGCGGCCGAGGTCATGGCGGGCTAGGGCCCGCGCCGCGATTCCGCGCGGCGGCCTGTGACCCCTTACACTGGTAACCCACCATGGCTTATTTACAGATCACCGGACAACAGGTGACCGTGACGTTGGATTGGTGGGAAAAGCTCGCCGCGCACCGCTCCCACCTGACCATCCCCCTGCGCGCCATCGTGAGCGCGCGGGCGGTGGGGGACGTGTTCGACCTCCCGGAGATCCGGTCGGCGGCGCGGGCCTCCGGCCCGGGGGTCTCGGCCACCCGCATCCGGGGTGTGACCACCACCGGCACCTTCGATACCCCGGAGGGCACGATCTTTGCGGTGTGCCACGCGGGCGGCGGCGCCCGGGGCGGGCGCCAGGGGCTGGTGCTGGAGCTGGATAAGGCCACGGTGGACTACATCGTGGTCACCACGCCCCACGCGCGGCGCTATGCCCAGCGGTTGCATTCCGGCGGGCAGCGGCGGGCCGCGTGATCCGGTTTCCTATTTAACCCGGCATATTTTAAGGTGTTAATACCACATTGTGATTCCGCGGCTGCGACCGGGGCATGAGATCGCGCTACGGAGTCGGTAAAGATAACGCCTCGCGCCGTGTCGGCACGCCCACGTGGTGCCGCGCTGGCCGCGAGGCGTCCTTGACCCTGTCCAAGAACTAGAAAAGAAGTACATGAGTATGGCCCACCAGGCTTCCGCGCCGCAGAGCACGCCGCAGACCCCCCAGCCGGGCACGGTCATCTTTGTGGGCGCGGGCCCGGGTAACCCCGACCTGCTGACCATCCGCGCGCGGGAGGTGCTGGCGGAGACGTCCGTGGCCTATACGGACGCCGAGGTGCTCGGCGGTGTGCGCGAGATCGTGGCCTCCCGCCTGCCCGTGCCGCAGGAGAAGATCGACGCGGCGGACAAGGAGTACGAGGCCCTGGTGGAGGAGGCCCGTAGCAACGGGGCGCGCCGCAAGCCGCCGCGCCCCGCCGCGCCCACCGCCGCCGATATTTATGAGGTCGCCAGCCCCGCCCCCGGCGAGATCGCCGCGCGCCTGGCGGAGGCGGTGCAAGGCGGCGCCAACGTGATCCGCCTGGTGGCGGGCAACCCGCTCTCCCGGGAGTCCGTCCTGGCGGAGATCTCCGCCGTGGCCGAGACGGGCGCGGAGTTTCAGGTGGTGCCGGGCATGTCCCTGCCCTCCACCGTCCCGGCTTTCGCCGGGATCGCGCTGGGCTCCACCTTCACGGAGACGGACGTCACCGGGGGCCACACGGACTGGGACCGGCTGGCCGCCGCCCCGCAGCCGCTGGTCCTTCAGGCCACCCGCGAGGACCTCGGCGCGATCGCCCAGGAGCTGCAGGCCCGGGGGCTGGGCACGGGAATCCCGGCCTCGGTGACGGTGCACGGCACCACCCGCCTACAGCGGACCTTCGACGCCACGCTGGGCACCCTGGACAAGCTCGACGTGGACCTGCCGGGCCGCCTGGTGATCACCCTGGGCACCGCCGTGGACGATCGCTCCAAGTACTCCTGGTGGGAAAACCGCCCCCTCTACGGCTGGCGGGTGCTGGTGCCGCGCGCCAAGTCCCAGGCCGGGCCGATGAGCGCGCGCCTGGCCGGCCACGGCGCCATCCCCCAGGAGGTGCCCACCATCTCCCTGGAGCCGCCGCGCAACCCGGCGCAGATGGAGCGCGCCATCAAGGGCATCGTGGAGGGCCGGTACCAGTGGATCGTGTTCACCTCCGTCAACGCCGTGGAGGCGGTGTGGAACAAGATCACCGCCTTTGGCCTGGACGCCCGGGCCTTCGCCGGGGTGCACCTGGCGGCGGTGGGCCGCAAGACCTCCGAGGCCATTAAGGCCCTGGGCCTGACCCCGGAGGTCACCCCGCCCGCCACCAAGCAGAACGCCCAGGGGCTGGTGGAGGTGTTCCCCGAGTACGTGGAGGACCTGGACCCGGTGGGGCGGGTTCTGCTGCCCCGCGCGGACCTCGGCAGCGACCTGCTGGTCGAGGGCCTGCACGCCGCGGGCTGGGAGGTGGACGACGTGGTGGCCTACCGCACCGTGCGCGCCGCCCCGCCGAGCGCCGAGGTGCGCGACATGATTAAGACCGGCGGCTTCGACGCCGTGTGCTTTACCTCCGGCTCCACGGTGAAGAACCTGGTGGGGATCGCCGGGAAGCCGCACCGGCGCACCATCATCGCCGCCATCGGCCCGGCCACCGCGCAGGTGGCCCGGGAGATGGGCCTGCGCGTGGACGTCATGCCGGAGGTCGCGGACGTCCCCGCTCTGGTGGACGCGCTGGCGGAGCACGTGGCCTCCCTGCGCGCCGCCGGGCAGCTTCCCCCGCCGCGCAAGAAGCGCCGGGCGCGTCGCAAGGCATAACCGGCGCGGGCCTAGGATGGGGCCAGTAGTTCATCCCCGACCGTGATTGGAAGGTTCTCCGTGCCCGATCCGCAGCGCTACGCCCCCCAGGTGCCCGTGCGGCGCCCCCGCCGCCTGCGCACCAACCCCGCCATGCGGGAACTCGTGGCGGAGACCGCCCTGCGCCCCGCCGACCTCATCCTCCCGATGTTCGTGGCCGACGGCATCGAAAAGCCCCGCGAGATCGCCTCCATGCCGGGGGTCTACCAGCACACCACCGACTCGCTCCTGCGCGCCGCGCACGAGGCGCTCGACGCCGGGGTGCGCTGCGTGGACCTCTTCGGGGTGCCGCTGCCGGGGGACAAGGACGCCACCGGCTCCGTGGCCTGGGACCCGGACGGCGTGCTCAACCGGGGCGTGCGGGCGCTGCGCGAGGAGTTCCGCGACGACCTGCTGGTCATGGCCGATACCTGCCTGGACGAGTTCACCGACCACGGCCACTGCGGCCTGCTGACCACCGACGCCCACGGGGTAACCGTGGTGGACAACGACGCCACCCTGCCGTGCTACCAGGCGATGGCGGTGGCCCAGGCCCAGGCCGGGGCGCACATCGTCAGCCCCTCCGGGATGATGGACGGGCAGATCGCGGCCATCCGCGCGGCCCTCGACGAGGCCGGGTTCCAGGACGTGGCCATCATGGCCTACTCCGCCAAGTACGCCTCCGCCTTCTTCGGCCCCTTCCGCGAGGCCGTGGGCTCCTCCCTGGAGGGGGACCGCCGCGCCTACCAGCAGGACCCGGCCAACGCGCGCGAGTCCCTGCTCGAGGTGGAGCTGGACGTGGCGGAGGGCGCGGACTTCGTGATGGTCAAGCCCGCCCTGCCCTACCTCGACATCGTGCGCCAGGTGGCCGACGCCTCCCCGGTGCCGGTGGCCGCCTACCAGGTCTCCGGGGAATACGCCATGATCCAGGCCGCCGGGCAGCGCGGCTGGGTGGACGGGCGCGCCGTGATGATGGAGTCGCTGACCTCCATCAAGCGCGCCGGGGCCAACCAGATCCTCACCTACTTTGCCACCGAGGCCGCCCGCCTGCTGGGCTAGGCCGCCGCCACACAGAAGAAAGGTATCCGTGAGCGCTGTAGACGCTGTAGACAAGGCCGCAGAGGAAACGCAGGCCACCCCTCCGGAAAGCGTGAGCCTGCTCACCCGCGTGTGGGCCCTGGTGCTGGGCGCGGAGCTGCTCCACCAGGTGCTGTCCATGACCATGACCCTGATGGACACCGCCGCGCTGAAGGCCGCCACCAAGGAGATCGCCCAGCAGCAGGGCGTGGAGGGGGAGGTATCGGACTCCCTGATCTCCGCGGCTGCCTACCTGGGGGTGATCCTCTCCGGCGCGATCGCGCTGACCATCGTGGCCGTGCTGTGGTGGATGCTCGCCGTGGTGCGCAGGCGGCACCGGTGGGCGGCGGCGGGCCGCCGGATCACCATGATCTTCGCCTTCTACTTCGTGGTGCGCGCGGTAAGCGTCTTTTCCCTGGTGCCCGGCGGCACCAAGGTTCCGGTGGCCCTCTACGCGGTGGACGGCTCCCTGCAGATCCTCGCCGGGGTGGGGGCGGCCGTGGCGCTGGTGTTCGTGTTCCGCCGCGAGACCCTCGTGTGGACGGGCGAGCTGAAGCGGCCCGAGTAGCGGGGCCGAGCACCTCACCCCACCGGCGCGCGGCCGGTGGGGTTTCTCTATGCCCTGCGGCGGGTGACGGCTTTTCGCCCCTTGCGCCCTTTGCACCCCGCAGCGTGGCCTCTGGTGTTCCCGCGCGCCCCACCGTGGAATGAGAACATCCTTCCATGCCACGTCGTGGCCCCTGGGGGCCTCGGCGGCCACGCTGCGGCATGGAAGCGTTGCGGTGGCTGTGACGCGGAGGCGCCTCGAGGGCACCGGGAGCGCCGGGGGCCGTCGCCACGCCCGGGGAACGCCCCGGCGAGCCCGGTGCGCGCCGGGGCACCCGGGTAGGATCGCCTGGTATGTCCGCCGATTCTTCCGCCCCGGTTCCCGGCGCGATCAAGGCCGCCTACGGGCTGAGCGTGGCGGGGGCCGTGCTCGCGCTCCTGTCCGCCCTCGTGGCGCTCACCGACGCCCCGCAGGCCGAGGGCGCGATCGTGCGCGTCAACCTGTGGGCCGTGGGGGTGACCAACGCGGCGTCGGGGCTGCTGGTGGCGGCCCTCGCCCCGCTCCTGCGCCGGGCGGGTTCCCGGGGCATGCGCGCCCGGCGGGGGTTGACGGCGGCGTGCGCGGCGAGCGTGGTGGTGAGCGTGCTGGGGCTGATTGTGCAGGCGGTGGGGGTGGCGGTGCTGCTGCACGTGATCGCCTTCGCGTTGGGGCTGCTGGCGATGTTCCGCCCGGCGGCCACGGCCTTTCTGCGCGGTTCCTCGCGGTGGGGCGCGGGGGAGTAGTCTGCTGCGGAGAAGGAGGAGGAAAGGCATGCAGGAATGGCCGATGAGGTAGCCCGGGCGATCAGTCAGGCCAAGGCCGCCGCCGCGGAGGCGGGCTTTGACGCCCCGTGGACCCCGGGGGATTCCGGGCGCAAGATTTCTTTTTCGTTCGAGCTCTCCGGGCTCGATGACGCCCCGGAGATCGCGCCGATGGAGCGGGCCCTGGAGGAGCTGCCGGGGGTGCGGGCGCGCATCGTCTACCGCAGCTCGATGGCGTGGGTGACGGCCCCGGAGGGGACCACCCCGCACCGGGTGGTGGAGGTGCTCGGCCGCTTCGGGGTGGAGGCGGTGCTCACGGACGGCTCCCTGCGCCGCCAGAGCCTGTATCGGGACGACCCTGGGGAGCAATCGCCGCGGCGCCCGCGCCCGCCGCAGCGCGGCAAGCAGGAGCGCCGGCGCGCGGAGTCGGATCGCCGGGCCCTGGAGCGCGCCCGCGCGGCGGGGTTCTTTCGCCCGGACGCCGCCTGGCCCACCCCGGAGGCGGGGGCGCATGGGGCGGAGCCGTATCGCAGGGATCGGGACGTGCTCTATACCGCGCGCGATCTGATTACCACCCCGCGCCTGATCGTGGCGCTGCTGTTCACGGTGCCGGTGGTGGTGCTGAGCTACTTCACCGAGGTGCAGTTTTCCGGGTGGCAGTGGCTGTGCGCGCTGATGTCGGTGCCGGTGGTCACGTGGTGCGCGTGGCCGTTTCACCGGGCGCTGGCCGGCGGGGTGCGCCGGGGGGCGGTGGCGCTCGACGGCGCCAGCTCGATCGCCATCCTGGGGGCGTTCGCGTGGTCGGTGGGCACGCTGGTGTTCACGCCCGCCGGGCACCTGGGCTGGCAGGGTACCCCGGACGTGTTCGCGCTGACGGCGCAGCGCTTTAACGAGGTGGAGCTGTTCTTCGACGTGGCCTGCGGCACCACGCTGCTGCTGCTGGGCGGGCGCAAGCTGTCCATCCAGGCGCGCTCCTCGCTGCTGGACGACCTGGCCGCGCAGCGGGTGGACCCGCAGTCCCAGGTGATGCTGGTGAGCCACAACCGCGCCACCGGGCAGCCGGTGACGGAGGAGGTGCCGGTCAGCGAGATCAACGTGGGGGATGACATCCTGGTGCAGCCCGGCCAGCGCATCCCGGTGGACGGGGTGGTCATCGGCGGGAGCAGCGAGGTGCGCCCCGGGGTGGTGGAGACGGTGCTGCCCAGCTCGGGCGGGGTGGTGCCGGTGGCGGTGGACTCCCCGGTGCGCGCCGGGGCGATCAACCTGCACCACAGGATCAAGATCCGGGTGCAGCGCACCGGGCACCGCACCCGGATCGCGGGGGTGGAGCGCTGGGTCTCGGGGGTGAACGCGGTGCAGAACACGGCGGTGATGCTCTCCACGCGCAGCGCGCGGCTGCTCATCCCCGCCGCGCTGAGCGTGGCGGTGCTCAGCTTCGCGGTGTGGATGCTGGGCACGGGCAACCCGGCGCTGGCCTTCGGGACGGCGCTGGCGGTGCTGGCCTGCGTGGCCCCGGCGGCCCTGGCGCTGTCCTCGGCCCTGGCCCTGCGGCTGGGCGTGGAGACGGCGGCCCGCCACGGGATGCTGCTGCGGGAGGGCGCGGTCATGCGGCGCCTGCAGGGGGTGGACACGGTGATCTTCAACCGGGTGGGGGCGCTGTCCCACTCGGCCATGACGGTGGAGACGGTCACCGCGGACGCCGGGGAGAACCCGGAGCTGGTGCTGCGGGTGGCGGCGGCCCTGTGCCTGGAGTCGGACCACACGGCCTCGCGGGCCATCGTGCACGCCGCGCGCCAGGCCCGGGACCACGACGCGGGCGGGGACATCCCGCACTGGATCGACGTCAACCACGCGCACATCGACGAGGACGGCACCTTCCACGCCCAGATCGAGCTTCCGGTGCGCGACGAGGCGGGGGTCTATCACGGGCGCCAGGTCAGCGCCAGCCTGTGGCGCCCCCACGACCTCTCGGAGCTGGGCGGCAGGCTTGCCGACGCCGCCTTTAGCGGCGGCACGCCGCTGGTGGTGCGCTGGGCGGGCCGCGACCGGGGAGTGATCTCCCTGCACGACACCGTGCGCGAGGACGCCGCGGAGGCGATCGGGCGGCTGGAGTCGATGGGCCTGGAGACGATGATGCTCACCCGCGACGCCTACCCGGTGGGGCGTCGCTTCGCGCGTCGGCTGGGGATCTCGCGGGTGCTGGCGGGCATCTCGGCGGCCCGCAAGCCCTACGCGGTGCGCGGGGTGCACATTCGCGGGGCCCGGGTGGCGATGGTGGGGGATTCCTCGGTGAGCGACTGCCTCAAGGTGGCCGACGTGGGCATCCTCATCAACGGCGAGGGGCAGCTCGATAGGGCCAGCCGCTCGGATTCCACGGGGGCGGACGTGGTGCTGCTGCGCCGGGACGTGAGCGCCATCCCGCAGCTCATGGCGCTGGCGCGCAAGGTGTGCACGGTGGTGGACCGCAACATCCTGTTCGCCTGGGGCTACAACGCGGTGGCGGTGGTGGCCTCCGTGGCCGGGCTGCTGCACCCGATGGCGGCCACGGTGCTCATGCTGGCGGCGTCGTTGGTGATCGAGGGGGCGTCGAACTCGGTGCGCAAGTATCCGGCCGCGTAGGGCAGAATCGAGACCATGAGTTCTTCCGCACGCCGCCAGTTGCACCACGCCCCGCTGATCGACGCCGCCGCGGGCCGCACCCCCACCCGCACCCCGGTGTGGTTCATGCGGCAGGCGGGCAGGTCCCTGCCCGAGTACCGGAGGGTGCGCGAGGGCATCGGGATGTTGGATTCCTGCTTCATGCCGGAGCTGCTGGCGGAGATCACCCTCCAGCCGGTGCGCCGGCACAACGTGGACGCCGCGATCCTGTTCTCGGACATCGTGGTGCCGCTCAAGGCGGCGGGCGTGGCGGTGGACATCGTCCCCGGGCGCGGCCCGGTGATGGAGTCCCCGGTGCGCACCGGGGCGGACGTGGCGGCGCTGCCCCGGCTGGACTCTCCGGTGCCGGGGCTGAGCGAGGGGATCGCGGGCATCCTGTCCGAACTGCGGGAGGATCAGGCGCTCATCGGCTTCGCCGGGGCGCCGTTTACCCTGGCCAGCTACCTCATCGAGGGCGGGCCCTCCAAGGCGCACCAGCGCACCAAGGCGCTCATGCACACGGAGCCGGAGACCTGGCACGCCCTCATGGAGTCCCTGGTGCACACGGTGGTGGCCTTCCTACGCCAGCAGATCGAGGCGGGCATTGACATGCTCCAGCTCTTCGACTCCTGGGCGGGCTACCTGAGCGCACGGGAGTACCGGGAGTACGTGCTGCCCTACTCCCGGCGGATCTTCTCCGAGGTGGCGGACGCGGGCATTCCCCGCATCCACTTCGGGGTGACCACCGGGGAGCTGCTGGGGGACATGGCCCTGGCGGGCCCGGACGTGGTGGGGGTGGACTGGCGCGTGCCGCTGGATACGGCGGCCCGGCGCATTGCCCACGCCGCCGAGCCCAAGGCGCTGCAGGGCAACCTGGACCCGGCGATGCTTTTCGCCGGGCCGGGGGTGCTGCGCGAGGAGATCCGCCGGATCAAGGCGGAGGCCCGCCGCGCGGTGGAGCGGGGGCACGCCCGGGGGCACATCTTTAACCTGGGCCACGGGGTTCTGCCGGATACCCCGGCGGAGGCCATCACCGAGGCCGTGGCCCTGATCCACGAGGAGGACTAGCACACATGCGTTACGCCGTTATCGGGGCCGGGCTGGCCGGGCTTACCTGTGCCTATGAGCTTTCGCGCGCGGACGAGGGCGCCTCGGTGGAGGTGTACGAGGCCGCCGACCGCATCGGCGGCAAGCTCTTCACCGTCCCCTTCGAGGGCGGCCCCGTGGACATGGGCGCGGAGGCCTTCGTGGGCCGGGGGGAGCAGCCGGTGGGCTTCTTCAAGGAACTCGGCCTGGCCGATCGCCTCGTTTACCCCTCCTCCCTGCGCTCGCTGCTGTACACGGGGGGCGCGGCGGTGGAGCTGCCGCGCGGGACCATGATGGGCATACCGGCCTCCGGGGAGGCCGTGCGCGAGATCGTCGGCGCGGAGGCCGCCGCGCGGATCGACGCCGAGGCCACCGCCGAGCCGATCCCCTGGGAGATCGGCGCGGAGGTCAACGTGGGGGCCCTGGTGCGCGGGCGCTACGGGGATGAGGTGGCCGATCGCTGCGTGTCCGCTCTGCTCGGCGGGGTGTACTCCTGCGGCGCGGACGACCTGGGCCTGCGGGCCACCGTCCCGGCCCTGGCGGAGGCGATGGACGCGCTGGCGCGCCGGGGCGAGCCGGTGCGGCTCTCCGCGGCGGTGCGCGAGGCGCTGGACAACCGCTCCGGCGGGACGCTGGACAAGCCGGTGTTTGCGACCTTTAAGGGCGGCTACGCGGAGCTGTACGAGGCCCTGGCCGAGCGCGCCGAGCGCGCGCGGATCTACGTGGACGCCTTCGTGGCCGGGGTGCGCAGGCAGGGCGCGGGTTTTGAGCTCAAGGGGGCGGGCGAGGGCGTGTACGATCGCGTGATCCTGGCCACCCCGGCGCCCACCACGGCCCTGTTGCTGGGCGAGGTCGCCCCGCGCGCCGCCGCGGCCCTGCGGGAGGTGCGGCTGGCCAGCAGCGCGGTGGTGGGCATGAGGTTCGACTCCGCGGAGGGGCTGCCGGAGAACTCCGGGGTGCTCGTGGCGGCGGACGAGCCGGGACTGCGGGCCAAGGCCTTCACCCTGTCCTCGCGCAAGTGGCCGCACCTGGGGCGGCGCGGCGGGGCGGTGGTGCGCGCGAGCTTCGGCCGCCTGGGCCAGGACGAGCTGGTGCGCGCGGAGGAGGACGACCTCGTGGACTACGCCCTGGATGACCTGCGGGCCGTCACCGGATTCGACGGCCGGGCGGCGGGGTCGAGCGAGATCTTCGTGCAGCGCTGGTTCGGCGGCCTGCCCTGCTACGGGGACGGGCACCTGGACGTGGTGGCGCGGGTGCGCGCGGCCCTGGCGGAGGTTCCCGGCGTGGAGGCCACGGGGGCGTGGGCCGGCGGGGTGGGGGTCCCGGCGGTGATCGAGGACGCCCGCGCGGCGGCGGGGCGGGCCCGGCAGGCACGGCGAGCACAGCGCTGACGGGGCGGGGAAGCGCCCGGCGCGGCGGGGGAATCGGGGGTCATATGGCCCCGGTCCGCGTGTGTGGATCGCTGGGGGAAGACTGTGTTTTTCTTTAAGGCCTAACCACTTTTGGGGGTGGTGGGCGAGGGCGCGCACTTTGCAAATACTGAGATCGGCTTAGTGTTCCGCCCCTGAAAAGCCCTGGTAGGAGTGCGGAGTACACTATATACTGTCGTTGTATAGAAAAGGGGAGTGGTATGCACCTACAACCTCGTGAACAGGAAAAACTCCTGATCGTCGTGGCCGCCGATCTGGCCCGCAGGCGGCAGGAGAGAGGCCTCAAACTCAACTACCCGGAGGCGGTGGCCATTATCACCTACGAGCTGATGGAGGGCGCCCGGGACGGCCGCACCGTGGCCGAGCTGATGAGCTGGGGTACCACGATCCTGGGCGTGGAGGACGTGCAGGAGGGGGTAGCCCAGATGATCGACGACGTCCAGGTGGAGGCCACCTTCCCGGACGGCACCAAGCTCGTCACCGTTCACAACCCCATTCGCTAGGAGGCAACGCGATGATTCCCGGAGAATACGTCCTGGTGCGCACGCCGCTGCTGTACAACAAGGGGCGCCAGGGGCTGCGGCTGAGCGTGACCAACACCGGCGACCGTCCGGTGCAGGTGGGCTCCCACTACCACTTCGCGGAGGCCAACCCCGCCCTGAAATTCGACCGCGAGGCCGCCCGGGGCCGCCGCCTGGACATCCCGGCGGGCACCGCGATGCGCCTGGAACCGGGCGATACCGCCACGGTGGGGCTGATTCCCCTGGGCGGCAACCGCGTGGTGCGGGGCTTCCGCAACCACTTCAACGGCCCGGTGGACGAGGCCCCGGGGGAGGCCGCGCGGGGCGGAGGGAGCCGCGGGAACGACGAAGGCGGGGAGCGGGCATGAGCTTCGAGATGAGCAGGGCGCAGCACGCCGCGCTCTACGGGCCCACGGTGGGGGACATGGTGCGCCTGGGCGACACCGAGCTGTTCGCCCGCGTGGAGCGGGACCTCACCGCCGACGGCGAGGAGGCCGTGTTCGGCGGCGGCAAGATGATCCGCGTGGGGATGGGGCAGAACGGGGAGCACCGCCGCGAGGAGGACCCGAACATGCCGGACCTGGTGATCACCAACGCCCTGGTGATCGACTACACCGGGATCTACAAGGCGGACGTGGCGGTGCGCGACGGCCATATCTGCGGCATCGGGCACTCGGGCAACCCGGACATGATGGACGACGTGACCATCCCCATCGGCGTGTCCACCGACGTGGTGGCGGGCGAGGGCAAGATCCTCACCGCCGGGGGCATCGACACGCACATCCACTTCATCAGCCCCGACCAGATCGCCACGGCCCTGAACTCCGGGATCACCACGATGATCGGCGGTGGCACCGGCCCCTCGGAGTCCTCCAAGGCCACCACCATCACCCCGGGCCCCTGGAACATCGCCGCCATGCTGCGCGCCTTCGAGGCCTACCCCATGAACTTCGGCCTGCTGGGCAAGGGGCACGCCACCCACCCCTGCGCCCTGGCGGAGCAGATCGAGGCCGGGGCCATCGGGTTGAAGGTTCACGAGGACTGGGGCGCGACCCCCTCCACCATCGACCTCTCCCTCCGGGTGGCCGACGAGTACGACGTCCAGGTGGCCATCCACACGGACACCCTCAACGAGGCCGGCTTCGTGGAGTCCACCCGGGAGGCCATCGGCGGGCGGGTGATCCACACCTTCCACACGGAGGGCGCCGGGGGCGGGCACGCGCCGGACATCATCACCCTGGCCGGGGACCCCAACGTGCTCCCGGCCTCCACCAACCCCACCCTGCCGTACACCAGCAACACCGCCGAGGAACACCTGGACATGCTCATGGTGTGCCACCACCTGCGCCCGGACCTCCCGGAGGACGTGGCCTTTGCGGACTCCCGGATCCGCACGGAGACGATCGCCGCCGAGGACGTGCTGCACGACATGGGCGTGTTCTCCATGACCTCCTCGGACTCGCAGGCGATGGGCCGGGTGGGGGAGACGATCCTGCGCACCTGGCAGGTGGCGGACTCCATGAAGCGCCAGCGCGGGGCCTACCCCGAGGACGCCGAGCGCGGCGGGGACAACCTGCGCATCCGGCGCTACATCGCCAAGTACACCATCAACCCGGCGCTGGCCCAGGGTATTGCGGACTCCGTGGGCTCGATCGAGGTGGGCAAGTTTGCGGACCTGGTGCTGTGGGAGCCCAAGTTCTTCGGGGCCAAGCCGGACTCCATCATCAAGGGCGGGCAGATCGTCAGCAGCGTGGTGGGTGATCCCGGCGCCTCCATCCCCACCCCACAGCCCGCCTTCTACCGCTACGCCTTCGGCGCCCACGGGGCCGCGCCGCACCACAACTCCATCACCTTCCTCTCCCGCGCGGGCGTGGAGGCGGGGGTGCCGGAGCGCCTGGGGCTGCGCAAGCTGATCCGCCCGTGCGGCGGCATCCGCGCCCTGACCAAGGGCGACCTCAAGCTCAACGGCACCACCCCGCACCTGGCCGTGGACCCGGAGACCTACGAGGTCCGCGTGGACGGGGAACTCATCACCAGCCAACCCGCGCGGCGCCTTCCCCTGGCGCAGCGCTACTTCCTCTTCTAAGGAGCAGCGATGATTATCACCTCGATCGTGGGCAACCTGGGGGATAACCCCGGGCTGATCCCAGTAGGCGAGCACCGGGAGGTGGTGTGGCTCGACGACCAGGCCCGCACCAAGCGCACCCAGCGCCTGACCACCGATCACGGCACGGAGGTGGGCCTGCGCCTGCCCACCGGCCACCCCGACCTGCGCGACGGCGACGTGCTGCTGCGCGCGGACATCACGATCGTGGTCAGGGCCAGGCCCAGTGACGTGCTGGTGATCTCCCCGCGCGGCGTGCACGAGATGGGCGTGGTGGCCCACGCGCTGGGCAACAGGCACCTGCCCGCGCAGTTCATGGGCGAGCAGATGGTGGTGCAGTGGGACCCCACGGTGGTGGACTTTCTCACCCAGCGCGGGGTGCCCCACGAGCGCCAGGAGCGGGTGATGCCGGTGCCCTTCCGCCACGCGGAGCACACCCACTGATGGCGGGCCTACGGGCGCGCCTGGCGTTCATGCAGCTCGCGGACTCCGCCCTGCCCACGGGGGCGTTTAGCCACTCCCTGGGCTTCGAGGGGTACCTGGACTCCGGGCTCATCAGCGGCCCGGAGGGCTTCGCCGCGTGGCTGGAGATGTTCGTGCGCGCCCAGCTCGCCGCCACCGAGGCGGTGATCGTGCGCGAGGCCTACCGCCTGTCCGCCCCCGAGGAGGCGGTGGACCTGGACGACCTCGCCACCGCCGCCACCCTGCCCGCCGAGGTGCGCCACGCGGGGATCACCATGGGGCAGCGGCTGCTGAGCATCGCCTCCGAGTCCGACCCCGGCCCCTGGATAGACCCCTACGCGCGGGCCGTGGCGTCCGCCCGCGCCCACGGCAACCAGTCCCTGGCCTGGGGCCTGGTGTGCCGCCAGTGGGGCATTCCCGAGGAGGAGGCCGTGGCCGCGCACCTGTACACCACGGTGATCTCGCTGACGCAGAACGCCGTGCGCGGGGTGCCGCTGGGCCAGGACGCGGGCCAGCGGATCATCGCCCAGGCCAGGCGGTGGGTGGAGCGGGCCACGGCGGACTCCGCCGCGTGGGGCCGCGACGACCTCGGGGCCATGCCGCCGGGGCTGGAAATTACCCAGATGAGGCATGAGGGCCAGCGCGCCCGCATGTTTATGAGCTAGGAGGACCAAGGGATGAACACCACACAGGACAAGGCAAGCGCCCCGGTGCGCATCGGCGTCGGCGGCCCCGTGGGGGCGGGCAAGACGCAGCTCGTGGAGAGGATCACGCGCGCCCTGGCCGGGGAGCTGTCCATGGCCGCCGTGACCAATGACATCTACACCATCGAGGACGCCAAGATCCTCGCCCGCACCAGCGTGCTGGACCCCGAGCGCATCGTGGGCATCGAGACCGGCGGCTGCCCGCACACCGCCATCCGCGAGGACCCCTCCATGAACGAGGCCGCCGTGCGGGGGCTTCGGGAGAAGTTCCCCGACCTCGACCTCGTGTTCATCGAGTCCGGCGGGGACAACCTCTCGGCCACCTTCTCGCCTGAGCTGGTGGACTTTTCCATCTACATCATCGACGTGGCCCAGGGTGAGAAGATACCCCGCAAGGCGGGGCAGGGCATGATCAAGTCCGACCTCTTCCTCATCAACAAGACCGACCTCGCCCCCTACGTGGGCGCGGACCTGGACGTGATGGTGGCCGACGCCAAGGAGTTCCGCAAGGACCGGCCCTTCGCCCTGACCAACCTGCGCACCGACGAGGGGCTCGACGCCGTGATCCGGTGGATCCGGCACGACGTCCTCATGCTGGACCTGGCCTAGATGAGCGCGGCGGAAGCACGGGCGCCCCGGGAGGCCACCGGGGAGCTGGACCTGACCGTGGCGCTGCGCCCGGGCCCCACGGGCTCCCCGCGCAGCGTGGCCACCCACCAGTACCATCGCGGGGCGCTCAGCGTCATGCGCCCGCACTACCTCGACGATTCCGGCCAGGCCACCTACACGGTGCTCAACCCCGGCGGCGGGTTCCTCGGCGGCGATTCCTACCGCATGGGGGTGAGCGTGGAAGAAAACGCCTCCCTGCTGCTGAGCAGCCAGTCCGCCACCAAGGTCTACCGCAGCCCCCAGGGCCCGGCCACGCAGCGCATCGACGCGCGCCTGGGGCGCGGGGCGGTGCTGGAGTATGTGCCGGATCAGCTCATCGTGTACCGCGAGGGTCGCTACCGGCAGCGCACCCGGGTGGAAATGCACCCGAGCGCCAGCCTGGTGCTCACGGACATCGTCACCCCGGGGTGGTCCCCCGACGGCGCGGGCTTCGGGTGGGAGGAACTCAGCCTGCGCACCGAGGTGGTGTGCGCGGGGCGCCGCCTGGCGGTGGACCACCTGCGCCTGCCCGCGCACGGGCGGGTCACCGGACTGGGCTACCTGGAGGGCTACACCCACGCCGGAACCCTCCTGGCCGTGGACGCCCGCCTGGACGCCGCCGCGCTCGAGGAGATCGCGGAGATCGTCGCGCGCGGAGACGCCGCGGCCGCTACCCGCAGCGGCATGAGCAGGCTCGCGCAGGCCCCCGGCCTGCCCGCCGGGATCGCGGTGCGCTCCCTCGCGCACGGCACGGGCCAGCTCAGGCGGCTTCACGCCGGGATCACCACCTACCTGCGCTCCCGCCTGCGCGGGCAGGGGCCCATAGAGATGAGGAAGTACCAATGAGAATCGTCACCACGCTCCCGCGGGCCCTGCTCGCCTCCCTGTCCCAGATCTACCTGGTCGAGTCCCGCTTGGTGGGCCTGGCGATCCTGCTGGCCCTGGCGCTGGTCTCCCCGGGGCTCGCGGCGGGGGCCCTGCTGGGGATCGCGGTGTCCATCGCGGTCGCGGCGCTGGTTGCGGCGGTGCGCGCCCCCGGCCCGCAGGACCCCTGGGCGCGGGCGGGCTCCGGGCTGTGGGGCTACAACGGGGCGCTGCTGGGCATCCTGGTGAGCACGCGCTGCGAGCCTGGCTGGGCCTGGGCTGGGTGGATCGCGGTGGCCGCCGCGTGCGCGTCCGCGCTTTACCTGCTCGCGGAGCGCCCCGCCGCCCGCCGGGGCCTGCCGCTGCTCACGGGCCCGTTCTGCGCGGTGGGCACCGCGCTCCTCCCGGCGCTGCCCCCGGCGGCGTCGGCACCCGCCCCGGAGGGCCCCGCGCTCGCCGGAATCCCGGCGGCCTTTTCCCAGGTGGTGCTCGCCTCCGGCGCGGGCGTGGGGCTGCTGATCCTGGCGGGGCTGGCGCTGTCCTCCCGGCCCGCCGCCGCCTGGGGCGCGGCCGGGGCGGTGGCCTCCCTGCCGCTTCTGCTCGCGGTGCCCGCCGCCGAGTACGCGGGCGGCGCGTGGGCCTACTGCCCGCTGCTGGTCGCCCTCGCCCTGGGCGCGGCGGTCCCCGGGGCGAGGGGCACCGGGGGCTGGCGGCACCGCGCGCTGCCGGTGCTGCTGGGCGTGACGCTGGCGGCGCTCATGCAGGCGGCGCTCCAGGGGCTGGGCTGGCCCGTGCTCACCTGGCCCTTCGTGACGGCAACCTGGGTGATCGTGGCGGTGGAGGGGAGCCGGAATGTCCGATGATCTCGGGGTGCGGGCCGCCGGGCGGCGGGCCCGCCGGTGGGCGCTCGCCCTGGCCGTGGCGCTGTGCGCGGCGGCGTGCCTGGGCGTGGCCCTGGGGTCGGTGTGGCTGGGGCCGCACGCCCTGTACGAGGCGCTCGTGCATCGCGGGGAAAGCGCCCAGGCCACCATCGTGTGGCAGGTGCGCCTCCCCCGGGTGCTGCTGGGGCTGGCGGTGGGCGCCGGTCTGGGCGCCTGCGGCGCGGCCCTGCAGGCCCTGGCGCGCAACGACCTCGCGGACCCGCACCTGCTGGGCATCAACTCCGGGGCGTCGTGCGGCGCCGCCCTGGCGATCCTGCTGGGCTTCGGCGCGGGTTGGATGGAGCACGCCCTGCAGGCCATGGCCTTCCTCGGGGCGCTGGCGGCGGGCCTGTTGGTGTACGCCACCGCGCGCGCCGGGGGCAGGCTCACCGCCCTGCGGCTGGTGCTCGCCGGGGTGGCGGTGGGCTACGCGCTCTCCGCGGTCACCAGCTTTCTCATCATGGCGGTGGGCAACACGGAGGGCACCCGCTCGGTGATGTTCTGGCTGCTCGGCTCCCTGGGGCTGGCGCAGTGGAACTCCCCGCTGGCGGTGGTCGTGGCGGTCACCGTGGCCACCGTGGCGTGGCTGACGCTGCGCGCCCGCCAGCTCGACGCCCTGGGCATCGGCGATGCCACCGCCCACGCCGTGGGCTACTCCCCGCAGCGTGTGCGCGCCGGGCTGTTCGTGGTGGTGGCCGCCTGCGTGGGCGTGTCGGTCGCGGCGGCGGGCAGCATCGGCTTCGTGGGGCTGGTGGTGCCGCACCTGGCGCGCCGGGCGGTGGGCTCGGTGCACCGGCACGCGATCCCCGTCTCCGCGCTGATGGGGGCCGTGCTGGTGGTGTGCGCGGACGTGGTGGCGCGCACCGCGCTCTCGCCCAGGGAGATCCCCGTGGGGGTCATCACCGCGCTCGTCGGGGCGCCGTTTCTGTGGGGCGTGATCCGCCAGGGTCGCGCCGGGTACTAACAATCGTGACGGAGAAAGGAATATCGACGATGATCAGTGGTCTTTCGCGCACCGCCGTGGCGGCGGGGCTGGGCCTGATAACGCTGGGGATAAGCGCCTGCGCGGGCGGGGGAGAACCCGCCCCGGACGTGGCGGCCGAGGGCTCCTATCCGGTGACGGTGCACAACTGCGGGCAGGACGTGACCTTCGAGCACGCCCCGCGCAACGCCCTGCTGCTCGATAGCGCCCCGGTGTCCACCCTGGGCGCGCTGGGCGTGCTCGGCAGCGTGACCGCGCGGGCGGGCGCCTACCCGGAGCAGTACTACTCGGAGGAGGAGAACAAGCAGCTCGGCGCCATGACCTCCCTGACGGACCAGGTGGACGCCACGGGGCACATCCAGCTCTCCCAGGACGTGATCCTGGCGCAGGGGGCGGACGCGGTGTTTGGGCACCTGGACAACGTGGACAAGGCCTCGCTGGATCGCGCCGGAATCCCCGAGGTGATCGAGCCGATCTTCTGCCACTCGCGCACCGAGGCCGCGCGCATGGAGGACGTGTACGAGCAAGTGAGCATGTACGGGCGGATCTACGGGGTGCCGGAGAAGTCGGACGAGGTCAACCGCTCCCTGCGCGAGCGCGTGGCCGCCGCCACCGAGCGCGCCCGGGCCGACGCCCGCCCGGACAAGCCCACCACCGCCGCCGTGCTCTATCCCACGGTGGGCGGCGGGGCCACCTTCGCCTACGGAGTGCGCTCCATGGCCACCCCGCAGCTCGAGGCCGCCGGGCTGCGCAACGTGTTCGGGGACATGGACCAGCGCATCTCGGAGATCAACGCGGAGGATCTGATCGACCGGGACCCGGACGTCATCGTGCTGCTGCACACCGAGGGCGACCCCGCCCAGGTGGCCGAGGCCCTCAGGGAGATCCCGGGCGCCGAGCGGCTGCGGGCCGTGCGGGAGGGCAACGTCATGGTGCAACTGATGAACTACACGGAGCCCGCCACCCCGCAGACGGTGGACGGCCTGGAGCGGATCGTGGCGAGGTTCCACCCGTGATACGGGCGCGCAACCTGGGCTTTTCCTACGGGCCGCGCGCCGCGCTGCGCGGGGTCTCCGTGGACACCCGCGTGGGCGAGGTGCTGGGGATCATCGGGCCCAACGGCGGCGGCAAGAGCACGCTGCTCGGGCTGTTGAGCGGCCTGCTCGCCCCCGAGGAGGGCGCGGTGACGGTGGACGGGCAAGACCTGGGCTCCCTGCGGCCCAAGGAGCGCGCCAGGAGAATCGCCGTGGTGGCGCAGGACGCCGAGCCTGCCCCGGGGCTCAGCGCCGCCGAGGTGGTGCTCCTCGGGCGCAGTCCCCACCTGGGGGACTTCCAGCGCGCCGGCGCCGGGGACGAGCGCGCCGCCGCCGAGGCGCTCGCCGCAGTGGGCATGGCCGGGCAGGGCCACCGCCGCCTCGGGGAACTCTCCGGGGGCCAGCGCCAGCGGGTGTCCATCGCCCGGGCGCTTGCCGCGGGCAGCCCGCACCTGCTTCTCGACGAACCCACCAACCACCTCGACGTGCGCTATCAGCACGAGGTGCTGGCGCTGCTGCGGCGCTCGGGGGCGACCGTGGTGGTGAGCCTGCACGACCTCAACCTGGCGGCGCGCTACTGCGACCGCCTGGTGCTGCTGGACGGGGGAGGCGTGGCGGCGCAGGGGACGCCGGACGAGGTGCTCGACCCCGGGGTCATCGGGGGCGTGTACGGGCTGCGGGTGCACCGGGTGGAGGTCGGCGGGGTGGCGCAGTTGCTCTTTGAGCTGGGGGTATCCGGTGATGAGGGCTCTGCGGCTCTCGGAGAATCAGCGGGATGCGAGTCTCCATAGCTGGCTGCGTGCGGCGCGTGCGAAGCCGCGCGCACCGCAGCGGCTGAGGTCGTTAAGGATGTAGTTCACGGTGACGCGCGGATGCGCTGTGGCGGCAGCCTGGTGGGCGAGGGCTCCCATTACCAACCGGGGGTTCACGTCCAGTTGGTTGAGGAGGAACTCGTCGGGGTGCTGGGTGGTGAGCGAAAAGCGCTGAAGCTCTGCGCTCGGGAAGTCCTTCAGGTTGGCGGTAACGATGAGATCGGCGCGCCCCTGGATGGCGGCTGCAACTACGTGGCGATCATCCTCGTCGGGGAGGCTGATGATGGGGACAAGGTGGTCCCAGCGGTGCACGCATGAGCCCTGAAAGTAGCGGTTCATCGTGGTAACTCGGTGCCGTCCCGCGCCGGTCCTGCGCATGTCGGGATGGATGCGTTCAAGGGCGCGCACGGTTTCTTCCAGGATTATGGTGCTCCACAGCGGTCGGTACAGCCCCGCCTGAGCTATACGCAGCAGGGTGTCCGCTTGGGACATGGGAACGAGGACGCAGGAATCGAGGAGTGCGCTACACCGTGCCATGGTGACGCTCTCGCGCTATGTCCTTGCGGGCCTGTTTCGTGGCCATGAGATAGCCCTCGTCTCTTGTCTCATAGTGGCCGGAGGCATAGGCGCTGGCGGTGAGCTCGTCGAGGGCTGCTTGGCGTTGGCGCCGAGCTTCCTCCTGGTACGCCACTACGTCCTGGAGGAAGATCCGGCGGTGCCGTCCTCCGGGAGTGTACTCGTAGGCAAGCCGTCCTTCGTCGAGGAGCTTGATGAGGGTCGGTCGGCTGATGCCGAGGAAGTTGGCCGCTTCCTGAGTGGTGAGGCGTTGATCTACGGGGGCGATGGTGATGGCTTTTCCGCAGGACATGGCTTTGGCAACTCGTTGCAGGAGGTCGAAGGCCTCGCTGGGGAGCGGAATGGCTTGGCCATTGGGGCCGAGCAGGACGGCGGGCTCGGTGAGTTGGTCGAGGAACAGGCTGAGATCACCCATCCGCTCGGGGTTCGAGGGGGGCATGGTGGTGTGCGTGCTGCTCAACGTCGCCATGTACATAGTGAATCACGGGAAAACGAAAAAATCGCAACGGTGAGACTTTTCTCATACTGGTGGCTCGACGCCCGAGGATGCGTCGCTTGTAGAGCGGGCCGCATCCTTTCCCACCCCGCACCTACAATGGCGTGCATGACTGACCTGCAACCCACTTCATCCCAGACCACGGAATCGGCGCGCCTGCTGGAGCGCTCCGCCCGGCTGATCCCCGGGGGCGTGAACTCCCCGGTGCGCGCCTTCGGCTCGGTGGGTGGTCAGGCCCGCGTGATCCGGGAGGCCAAGGGCTCGCGCCTCGTGGACGTGGACGGCAACGAGTACGTGGACCTGGTGTGCTCCTGGGGTCCGATGCTCATGGGCAACGCCCTGCCCTCCATCGTGGAGGCGGTGCGCGAGGCCGCCACGCACGGGCTGTCCTTCGGCGCGCCCTCGGAGGCGGAGGCCGAGCTGGCGGAGGCCATCGTGGGGCGCACCGCCGCCGAGCAGGTGCGCCTGGTCAACTCCGGCACGGAGGCCACGATGTCGGCGGTGCGCCTGGCGCGCGGCTTCACGGGGCGGGCCAAGATCGTGAAGTTCGAGGGCTGCTACCACGGGCACGTGGACGCGCTGCTGGCCTCGGCGGGGTCCGGGGTGGCCACGCTGGGGCTGCCGGACTCCCCGGGGGTCACGGGGGCGGCCACGGCGGACACCATCGTGGTGCCGTACAACGACCTCGAGGCGGTGCGCCGCGTGTTCGCGGAGCACCCCGGCGAGATCGCCGCGATCATCGCGGAGGCCGCCGCCGGGAACATGGGCACCGTGGCCCCCGAGGAGGGCTTTAATGCGGCGCTGAAGGAGATCGCCCACGAGCACGGGGCGCTGCTGATCCTGGACGAGGTGATGACGGGCTTCCGCACCTCCTACCAGGGGTGGTACGGCGTGGATCGCGTGGCGGGGGACCTGGTGACCTTCGGCAAGGTGGTCTCCGGCGGCCTGCCCGCGGCGGCCTTCGGCGGGCGCCGGGACGTGATGGAGCACCTGGCCCCGCTGGGCCCGGTGTATCAGGCGGGCACCCTGTCCGGTAACCCGGTGGCGGTGGCGGCGGGGCTGGCCTCGCTGCGGGCGGCCACGGAGGAGGTGTACGACGTGGTGGGGAGCAACGCCAACAGGCTGGCGGGCCTGCTGCACGAGGCCCTGGAGCGCGAGGGCGTGGCGCACCACATCCAGCGCGCCTCCTCCATGCTCTCGGTGCGCTTTGCGCAGGGCGAGGGGCGTAACTTCCGGGACATGCAGGCGGCGGACACCTTCCGCTACCCGGCCTTTTTCCACGCGCTGCTGGACGCCGGAGTGTACGCGCCGCCGAGCGTGTTCGAGACGTGGTTTGTGTCCAGTGTGCTGAGCGACGATGATTTTGAGCGGATCGAGCGGGCCCTGGTCCCCGCGGCCAAGGCCGCGGCGGCCGCCGCCTAGAGCCGCAGAGCTACAGAGTCACCCGCGAATCGCCCGCCCGGAGGTTGCCATGTACCGCCGCCGGGCGGAACCATAGGGGAAAGATCGCCCCACCGTAAGAGAAAGCAGCCCATGAGCACTACCATCGTTCACCTGGTTCGCCACGGCGAGGTATATAACCCCGCCAAGATCTTGTACGGGCGGATGCCGGGCTACCACCTCTCCTCGCGCGGGCAGAGCCAGGCGGCCCGCACGGCGCAGTCCTTCCGGGACCACGAGGTGGCCTACCTGGCGGCTTCCCCCCTGGAGCGGGTGCAGGAGACCGCCGCGCCGCTGTCGGAGGTCACCGGATGCGAGGTGCGCACGGACGAGGCGCTGCTGGAGGCGGGGAACCGCTTCGAGGGGCTGCGCACCAAGGGGCTGCGCTCCCAGTTGTGGAACCCGGTGCGCTGGCCGCTGATGGTCAACCCGGCCCTGCCGAGCTGGGGCGAGCACTACAGCGCGATCCTGGAGCGCATGCGGGGCGCGATCGAGCGCGCCCGGGCGGCGGCCGAGGCCTCGGACTCCGGCTCCGAGGCGATCCTGGTCACGCACCAGCTCCCCATCGTCACGGTGCAGCGGTGGGCCGCCGGCAAGCCGCTGGCGCACAATCCGGCCACGCGCCGCTGCGACCTCGCCTCCGTGACCTCGCTGATCTTCCGGGACGGTCGCCTGGTGGAGCACCGTTACAGCGAGCCGGCCCAAGAGATCTAGCGAGGGAGATGCGACAGTGATGCGGGATAGCCGTAGGGTGGCGGTAGTGGCCGTCGTGGTGGCGGCGGGCCTGGGCGCGGCGGCGTGCAGCGCCGAGCAGACCGCCGGGCAGGACGCCGTCAGCCAGGGCGAGGGCTCCTTTTCCTTCTATTCCCCGGGCGGGGCCACGGAGATCTTCTACGAGGAGC
Source organism: Corynebacterium mastitidis DSM 44356 (assembly GCF_000375365.1). Classification (GTDB taxonomy): domain Bacteria; phylum Actinomycetota; class Actinomycetes; order Mycobacteriales; family Mycobacteriaceae; genus Corynebacterium; species Corynebacterium mastitidis. The sequence goes on from NZ_AQXB01000008.1 coordinate 81,035, forward strand.
AGGAGCGCCAGCCGATTCAGGAGTTCTCCGGGGAGTCCCTCATGGAGGAGGGCGCCACGGTGGCGCTGTCGGACTTCCACGATCAGGTGGTGGTGCTCAACGCCTGGGGCCAGTGGTGCGCGCCGTGCCGCTCGGAGGTGGACGACCTCGAGGAGACCCAGGAGGCCATCGAGCCGCTGGGCGCCACGGTGCTGGGCATCAACGTGCGCGACTACAACCGGCAGATCGCCCAGGACTTCGTGAAGGACAACGCGGTGACCTACCCGTCCCTCTACGATCCGCCCTTCCGCACCGCCGCCGCCCTGGGCGGCGTGCCCGCCAGCGTGGTTCCCACCACCATCGTGCTGGACCGTCAGCACCGCCCGGCGGCGGTGTTCCTGCGGGCGATCACGGCGGGGGAGCTTATCGACGTCGTGACGCGGATCGCGCAGGAGTAGGGCCGTGGGGGAGTATCTTGCCGACCTCGCGGTCTCCGGTCCGGTGATCCTCGCGGTGCTGGCCGCCGCGTTCGCCGGGCTGGTGTCCTTTGCCTCGCCCTGCGTGGTGCCGCTGGTGCCGGGTTATCTTTCCTACCTCGCCGGCACCGTGGGCGGGGAGATGAACTACGAGGGCGACCTCGGCCCCCGGGTGGGGCGTCGCCGTCAGTGGGCGGTGGTGCTGGCCGCCGTGCTCTTCGTCCTGGGCTTTACCGTGGTCTTTCTGCTGGGCACGGTCGCTGTTTTTGGTGCGATCGGGGCGCTGGCCCTGCGCGCGGAGCTGCTCATGCGGGTGGGCGGGGTGGTGACCATCCTCATGGGCCTGGTGTTTTTGGGGCTCGTGCCGGGGTTGCAGCGCGATACCCGCATGGTTCCTAAGCGGTGGACCACCTGGCTGGGCGCCCCGCTGCTGGGCGGGATCTTTGCGCTGGGGTGGACGCCCTGCCTGGGCCCCACGCTCACGGCGATCGTCTCCGTGTCCCTGGGCACGGAGGGCATGACCGCCGCGCGCGGCGTGGTCCTAATCGTGGGCTACTGCCTGGGCCTGGGACTGCCCTTTATCCTGCTGGCCCTGGGCTCCGGGGCCGCGCTGCGCGGGGTGGGCTGGCTGCGCCGGCACACCCGGGCCATCCAGGTCGTCGGCGGGGTACTCATGGTGCTCGTGGGCGTGGCGCTGGTCAGCGGCGTGTGGGCGGAATTCGTGAACTGGGTGCGCCAGTGGACCGTGGAATACGGCACCACCCTGGTGTGATCCCGATGGAGGAGGACTCATTCAGATGAAGCACGCGGCGAGGTACCTGCGCCGGGCCTGGAACTGGCTGACCAGCATGCGCACCGCGCTGGTTTTGTTGTTCCTGCTGGCCGTGGCGGCGATCCCGGGCGCGCTGCTGCCGCAGCGCAACCTCAGCCTGGCCAACGTGGAGGAGTACCTTGCGGAAAACGGCAAGGTGGTGGAGGTGTATGACCGCCTCCAGCTCTTCGACGTGTTCAGCTCCACCTGGTTTACCGCCATCTACGTGCTGCTCATGGTCTCCCTGGTGGGGTGCATCATCCCGCGCAGTTGGGAGCACTACAAGGCCATGCGCACCCCGCCGGTGCGCGCGCCCAAGCGCCTGGAGCGGATGCCCCTGCACAGCCGGGACGAGGTGGAGGCCTCGCCTCAGGAGGTGGAGGAGCGGGTGCGCGCCCACTTCCGCCGCTGGCGCCTGGCGGAGTACGCCCCGGGCGAGGACCGCGCGGGGCGGCGCTCCTTTGCCGCCGAGCGCGGCTACGCCCACGAGTTCTTCAACCTGGTCTTTCACCTCTCCCTGGTGGCGCTGCTGGTGACGGTGGGGCTGGGGCGGCTGGTGTACTACGAGGGCCACGTCATCGTGGTCACGGAGTCCGGCTCCAACGACGCGGTGGCGCTGGATCAGTCCACCGAGTTCTGCAATACCTCCCCGGCCAACTTCGATTCCTTCCGCGCCGGGCCGCTGTTCGACGGCACGGGGCTCAACCCCTTCTGCTTCCACGCGCACGACTTCACCGCGGACTACCTGCCCAGCGGGCAGGCGGAGATGTTCAGCTCCAACATCTCCTACGCGGAGGGCGAGGACATCACGCGGGACCCCGCCACCTGGCAGGACTATGAGCTCAAGGTCAACCACCCGCTGCGCATGGCGGGGGATCGGCTTTACCTCCAGGGGCACGGCTTCGCGCCCACGTTCACGGTCACCTGGCCCAACGGGGAAAAGCGCACGCAGACCCTCCAGTGGCGTCCCGACGACCCCACCTTCTTCCTCTCCTCTGGGGCGATGCGCTTCGACCCCCCGGCGGGCATGTACCCGGACCTCTACGAGCGCCGCCAGAACCAGCTCGCCATCCAGGGGCTGTTCGCCCCCACGGCCTCGTGGTCGGGGGAGAACGGCGAGCTGCTCACCTCCGCCTTCCCCGCGATGCGGGACCCGGCGGTGGCCATCGACGTCTATCGCGGGGACAACGGCCTGGACACCGGCGTGGGGCAGAACATCTTTACGCTCGATCCCACCCTCATCCACGCCGGACAGTTGCAGAAGATCGACCGCGTGAACCTCTCCCAGGGGGAGTCGGTCACCCTGGACGACGGCACCGTGGTCACCTTCGAGGGCGCCAACGAGTACGCCAACTACGTGGTGGCCTCGGACCCCACGCAGGTGTGGGTGCTGGCCTCTGCGGTGACCATGCTGGCCGCCCTGGTGGCCTCCCTGATGGTCAAGCGCCGCCGCGTGTGGGTGCGCATCGCCGCGGCCCCGGGCGGGGGCACGGCGGTGGAGATGGCGGGCCTGGCGCGCACCGATCGCGCCGGGTGGGGCTCGGAGTTTGAGGTGCTGCGCCGCCGCATCCTGGGTTTGCCGGAGGAGGACGAGGGGGAAGAATAGGCGGTGAGGCGTCTGGTAGCGTCGGCTGTCAGCGCAAGGAACTTTTGTGAGGAAGAAGCCTAAAAAATGTCTGTGAATACCAGCCTGGCGGGGTTATCCGATAACACCTTCCAGGCCGCCTTCTTGGTGTACCTGGTGGCGCTCGTGGCCTCCCTGTTCTACTACGTGCGGTTGCAGGCCATCGTCCGGCTGCGCCGGGAGAGCCACGCCGCCCCCGTCGCCGTGGGGGCGGGAGCGTCCGGCGCGGTGGCGGAGCAGGGGGGTCAGGGGGGCGCGGAGCCCTCCGGGGGGGTCGATCTTGCTGAGCGCGAGGCCAAGGCCGCCAAGTGGGCCGGGGCCACCCAGGCCCTGGTGTGGACGGGCATCATCCTGCACGTGATCTCCGCGGTCACCAGGGGGCTTTCCGCCGGGCGCTTTCCGCTGGGCAACCTCTACGAGTACGTCCTGGTGGTCTCCTGCATCACCCTGGCCGTGGCGGCCGCGGTGGTGCAGCGGCGCGGCCAGCAGGTGGTGTGGCCCTGGATTCTCACGCCCCTGCTGGTGCTGATGTTCATCGGCGCCACCAAGCTCTACGCAGATTCGGCCCCGGTGGTGCCGGCGCTGCAGTCCTACTGGCTGCCGGTGCACGTGACCACGGTGTCCACGGGCGCGTCCATCGGCATCGTCTCCGGCGTGTTTTCCCTGCTCTACCTGCTGCGAGTGTGGCAGGCGCCGGGCGAGGAGTCCACCCACGGCGCGGCCGGGTTCTTCGGGGCGATGGCCACCCCGCTGCCCTCGGCGGAAAGGCTGGACGCCATCGCGTACAAGCTGGCGGTCTTCACGCTGCCGATCCTGGGCATGGGCATCATCTTCGGGGCCGTGTGGGCGGAGGACGCCTGGACGCGGTTCTGGGGGTGGGACCCCAAGGAGACGTTCTCCTTCATCTCGTGGATCCTCTACGCGGCGTATCTGCACGCGCGCGCCACGGCGGGGTGGAAGGTGGGTGCCGCCTGGGTGAACATCCTGGCGATGGGCACGATGGTGTTTAATCTTTTCTTCATCAACCTGGTGGTTTCGGGCCTGCACTCCTACGCAGGTTTGAACTAGCAAACATAGCGATTTTCAAAAGGTATTAAGAAACACACGCGGGGCGCGCATGTTTTCCCCAAAAATCATATGGCGGGCCGCCGGATACTAAAGTAGAATGGGGCAGGCACTAAGGTTCAGTGGTCTATATACGGAATAGTACACATAACGCCTTTAGGGTGGTTGCTGCACACATTCTCGCTGGGAGGGCGGGGTGAGCGGTTTTGGACCGCATGCCCCGCCCTCCTTTTGGTATAGCTAAAATGGAAATTGTGAAAAATTGGCACACCATGCCACTCACGGTGTACTGTCTCAGTGCAAAGAAAACAAAAAAGTTGCAGATTGATAAAAGGCGTGGAAGAGGTGGGTGAGGGTTATGTCATTGCCTCGGCGTAAGGCTGGCAAGCCGGCGGGTGATGTCCCGGAGCTGTTGGAGCTTGGTACCCAGTTAGCCGAACGAAGGCGCCAGTTGGGTCGTCTGCAACAGGATGTCGCCGACGAGGCCGGGGTTTCCCGCTCCACCCTGCACGCCATCGAGCACGGCGCGTCCGGCGTGCGCTGGGAGAAGGTCGTCTCCGTGGCGCGCGAGCTGAACCTGGCCATGCGCTTCGTCGAGGTCGTCTAGCGCCCCTGAGCGGCTTGCTAGCCTGGTCTCATGCAGATCCTGGTTACCGGCGGCGCGGGCTTCATCGGCTCCAACTTCGTGCTGCGCACGCTCGCGCGCACCCCTCATCGAGTCACCGTGCTCGACGCCATGACCTACGCGGCCAACCCCGCCAGCCTTAGCGATGCGGGGTCGTTTGGGGAGCGGCTGCGCGTGGTGGAGGGCTCCATCACGGACGAGGCCACGGTCAACGACCTGGTGGCCGGGTGCGACCTCGTGGTGCACTTCGCCGCCGAGTCCCACAACGATCGCTCGCTGCGCTCCCCCCTGGACTTCGTGCGCACCAACGTGGAGGGCACGGCGGTGCTGCTCGCGGCGGCGGCGCGGCACGGGGTGCGCCTCCACCACGTCTCCACGGACGAGGTCTTTGGGGACCTCGCCTTCGACGACCCGGCGCGCTTTACCCCCGACACCCCCTACCGCCCGTCCAGCCCCTATTCCGCCTCCAAGGCGGCCAGCGATCACCTGGTGCGGGCCTGGGTTCGCAGCTTTGGTCTACAGGCCACGATCTCTAATTGTTCTAATAACTACGGGCCGCGCCAGCACCCGGAGAAGTTCATCCCCCGGCAGATCCTCAACCTGCTGGCGGGCGAGCAGCCGCGCGTGTACGGCACGGGCCGCAACGTGCGCGACTGGATCCATGTGGACGACCACAACGACGCGGTGTGGGCGATCATCGAGCGCGGCGAGCCGGGGCACACCTACCTCATCGGCGCGGACGGGGAGCGCAGCAACATGGAGGTGGTGCGCGAGCTCAACCGCATCTTCGGCCGCGACCCGGAGGACTTCCTCCACGTGAGTGACCGCCCCGGGCACGATCGTCGCTACGCCATCGACCCCGCCTCCACGCGGGCGCTCGGGTGGGAGCCGCGCCACCGCGACTTCCGCGCCGGGCTGCGGGCCACCGTGGAGTGGTACCGGGAGAACCCGGGCTGGTGGCGGGAGGCCTTCGCGGCGTCGGAAAGCGCCTACCGGCGCGGCGAGCGGCAGTTCCCGCACTAGAATGGCGGGCATGCTAGAACCCGTCACAGGCTTCGAGGGCGCGCTGCGCCTGGTCCCCACCGTGTTTCCCGACCAGCGCGGCACCTTCCACGAATGGTTCAAGGCCAGCGCGTTCGAGGAGGCCACCGGCTACCCCCTGGACCTGCAGCAGGCCAACATGTCCACCTCCCGGGCCGGGGCGTTGCGCGGCCTGCACTACGCCGAGGTACCCCCGGGGCAGGGCAAGCTGGTGGTGTGCCCGGCCGGGGCGATCTTCGACGTGCTGGTGGACGTGCGCGCGGGTTCGGAGACCTTCGGCCGGTGGGCGGGCTTCGAGCTGAGCGCGGAGAACCACCAGGGGCTCTACATCCCGGCGGGCTTTGCCCACGGTTTCCTCGCGCTGAGCGACGCCACCGTGGTCTACCTGACCACCTCGGAGTACCAGCCGGAGGTGGAGCACGGCATCGACCCGTTCGATCCCCGGATCGGCGTGGAATGGCCGGAGATTCCGGGGGAAAGGGTGCTCTCGGAGAAGGATGCCCAGGCGCCCGGCCTGGACGAGGCCGCCGCCTCGGGGATCCTGCCCACCGTGGAGGAGTGTCGCGCTTATCACACGGAGCTGCGCAACGCCTGGGCGCTGGCTAACCAAGAGGCGGGGCAGTGAAGGGCATCGTCCTGGCGGGCGGCACCGGCTCGCGCCTGTGGCCGATTACCCACGGGGTGTCCAAGCAGCTCGTGCCCGTCTATGACAAGCCGATGATCTACTACCCGCTGAGCACCCTCATGCTCGCGGGAATTACGGAGATCCTGGTCATCACCACCCCGCAGGACCGCCCCCAGTTCGAGCGCCTGCTGGGCGACGGCTCCCAGTTCGGTATCTCGCTCACCTTCGCCACCCAGGACTCCCCCCGGGGGCTTGCCGAGGCCTTCCTCCTCGGCGCCGAGCACATCGGAGACGACTCCGTGGCGCTGGTGCTGGGCGATAACATCTTCTACGGTGCGGGGCTGGGCACCCAGTTGCGCCGCTACACCGAGGTGGACGGCGGCGCGATCTTCGCCTACTGGGTCTCCCGGCCGCAGGCCTACGGGGTGGTGTCCTTCGACGCCGAGGGCCGGGCCACCGCGCTGGAGGAAAAGCCCGCCCGCCCGCGCTCCCACTTTGCGGTGCCGGGACTGTACTTCTACGACAACTCCGTGGTGGAGATCGCCCGCGGGCTGCGCCCCAGCGCGCGCGGCGAGCTGGAGATCACCGACGTCAACAACGAGTACCTGCGCAGGGGAAAGCTCCACGTCGAGGTGCTGCCGCGCGGCACCGCCTGGCTGGACACCGGAACCGTGGACATGCTCATGGCGGCGGGGGACTTCGTGCGCACCATCGAGCAGCGCCAGGGCCTCAAGATCGGCGCGCCGGAGGAGGTGGCCTGGCGCATGGGATACATCTCCAGCGCGCAGCTTCGGAAACGCGCCGAGGACCTGCGGGCCTCCGGCTACGGGGAATACCTCATGGAGATCCTGCGGCGCGACGCCGCGCTCTAGGTACTACCCGGCCCCTCCGGATCGGGATCGTCGGCCCCGTTCCTGCGGCGCCGCTCCTTCTGCTCCCGCTCCCGCTCGGCGCGCCTGCGCTCCGCCTCTTCCCGGGCGCGGCGCTCCTTGAAGCGCTGCTTCTCGATGTTCCAGAGGAAGTCCGGGTCGTCATCCGGGCCCTTGATCTGCGGGGCCTGCGCTCCGCCGACGGCCCGGTTCTTCCACGTCCTGGGCCCGAAGGCCTTCCACAGCAGCACCACGGCCACTATGACGAGGGCTAATAAGATAATGCGACCCACTGCGTTATTCCTCCTCGGCTCCCCACCATAGTAGCGTGGGGTGGGTGAGTGACGATCAACTGTTGCGCAAGAACGCCAACCGCGCCCTGTGGAAGTACGGTCTGGCCCGGCTGGGGCTTTTCGTGGCCCTGACGGTGGTGATTCAGCTCGTGGCGTGGCTGGTGGGCAGCCCCTTCCCGCTGCTGGTTTCCGCCACGGGGGCGCTGCTGATCGCCTTCCCGCTCTCCATGCTCATCTTCTCCACCATGCGGGTGGAGGCCAACGAGGCCGTGGCGGCCTGGGCGCGGCGCCGCCGCGAGCGCAAGGAGTGGATCGCCCAGGAGTTGGCGGAGCGGTAGGGGGCTGGCTTTTCCGGAGCGGCGAGTTATCGTTCGCTTAGGCGGCGCTCGAACGCCATATTTCCATGACAACCCCGGCACCTGAACATAGGCGCCGGGGTTCCTCGTATTCTCATTCCCCCAAGACTCCCACGGAGCTGCGGCTCACGCAGGCCCCCGGCGCCTGCACCCGCAGCTCCCTGCCGCCCCCGCTCACCTGCACGTACACGCTGTGCAGCCCCTCCGCGAGGGGGAACTCCACCGGGTGGCCGTCCAGCGCGAGCGTCCCGGTGCCGGGGGCCTCGGCAAGGTAGTTGAGGCGCACCACCCACTCGCGGTCCAGCAGCGGGCCGTCGAGGGGCAGCGTCGTGCTCGCGTCGCATTCCGGCGAGGCGGTGGCGCGCATCTCGTGGAGCCGCGCGGGGCGCAGCGATCCGTCGGCCCCCACGATCACGGGCTCGGGGGTGGCCGGGCCCACGGGGGAGGGATCCCCCAGGGCCGCGCCGTAGGCGGAGAGCCTGTTGTGGGGGTGGGTTACCGGCAGCAACACCTCCAGGGGGAGGTCCTGGTCCAGCAGCGGGGCGTGGTGGTGCCGGAGGGAGTCGCGCAGCCCGTGGAAGAAGTCCCGCCCGGGCTGCGGCGCCCACGCCTGGGCGAAGGCGAGCGCGCTGACGAGGCTGGACACCAGCCACGCGCCCCCGAGCGCCCTGGCGGTCACGGGGAGCCGCGCGGGCAGCGCGTAGGCCAGTGCCACCGCGCCGAGCACCGCCACCTCGCTGACGTGCCGCAGGGTCTGGGTGATCTCCAGCGCGGTGTCCGGGCCGGAGCGGGCCAGCGCCAGGGCGAGGAAACACAGCGCGGGGTAGGCGGCCACGGGGAGCCACGCGGCGGCCCTGCGGATGGTCAGCGCGAGCAGGAGCAGCCCCGCGGCGGCGCCCAGCAGGATGGCCGCGGTCTCGGGCGCGGCCCACGGCGGCCCCGGGTGCCAGCGTTCCCAGCGCCACGGTCCGCCGGCCAGCGTGGGCAGCAGCCCCAGGGCGTAGCCGTGGCCGAGGAACGGCAGCGGGTCGGTGGGCGCGGTGCGGGGATCGCCCACCACGGCGGCGTACACCCCGGCCCACGCCACGGTGGGAAGAAGCAGGCACAGCGCGAGGAGGCTGCCCCGGCGCGCCCCCGCGCGACCGAGCAGGCGGCAGCACGCCAGCATGAGCAGCACCGCGGGAGCGATGAACAGCGCGCGCTCGCTAAAGAGCGTGCCGAACAGCAGCGCCGCCCCGGCCCCCACGCACCATCGGGCGGCGAGGGCGTCGGCGGGCGCACGCACCGCGCGCAGGGCGCAGCCGAGGCACAGTGCCAGCGCGGCGTGCAGCGGCAGCGTGTTCACGGCCGACGCCAGCCACGTGGAGGTGGTCAGCGTGACGGGGGTAAAAAGATACGCGGCCAGGGGGATCAGGCTGCGGCTCAGCGGCCGGTAGGCCCAGGCCACTGCCGACGCCGCCAGCAGGTTCCCCACCCCCAGCGCCGCCACGGCCGCGGGCCACCACAGCCCGGCCCCGTGGGCCAGCGCCCACTCGATCAGCCAGGAGCCCGGCATGAGGTGGCCGTCGTGCGGGGAGAACAGGAGGCCGAGGTCCGGCAGGCGGTGCTCCCTGGCCTGGGCGTAGAGGGTGAGGTCGTCGTAGTAGAACCAGCCGCGCGCCGCCACCGCCGTGCGCAGGCCCACCCCGGTGAGGAGGAGGGCGAGCAGGGCGGCGGTTTTCTTGGCGGGCACGCCGCTTACGGTAGCAAAGGGGTGGGACGGCCCGGGGGTAGCGCGGTGCTCATCGCCCGCTGAGCGCCGCGATCGCCAGCATCACCGGCAGCGAGGCAAAGGTGGTGATCAGCACGGTATCGCGGGCCACGATGGTGCCCTTCTGGAAGGTGGCGGCGTAGTTGTACACGTTCTGCGCGGTGGGCAGGGCCGCCAGGATGACGGCGGCGTAGCGCTCGGGCCCGGCAAGCCCCAGCGCCGCGCTGAGCCCCCAGGCCAGCAGCGGCATGACCAGCGTCTTGAGCCCGGTGGCCAGGATGATCCGGAGGCGGTCCTTGGGGGAGTCCAGCACCGTGGTGGTGTTTAGGGAGGCGCCAAAGCTCATCAGGATCATGGGGATGGACGCCCCGCCCAGGATCTCCAGCGGGGCCATGACCGGTTCGGGCACGGAGACCGAGGTCAGGCACACCGCCAGCCCGGCGGTGGAGGCCAGCACGATGGGGCTGAGCAGCGCGGTGCGCACCGCCCCGCGCACCGACCGCGCGGCGCTTCGGCCGCCCTGCTCACCCGTGGCCCCGAGCACCGCCAGCAGCAGCGGGGTGAGAAACACCATCTGCAGCACCAGGATGGGCGGGATGTAGGCGGCGCTGCCCAGGACGTACATGCTCACCGGCAGCCCGATGTTGTTGGAGTTCACGTAGGAGGCCGCCGCGGCCCCCATGGCGGTATCCGCCGCGCTGTGGTGCTCCCTTCCGGGAAGCGCGCGGGCGACGATCAGGAAGAGCGCCCCGGTCAGCAGCGTGGCGAGCAGGCTCACCGCGATCACGGGGGAGAAGAGCGCCTGCGGCTGCGAGGTGGCCACCACGGTGAACAGGAGCGCCGGGGTGGCGGCGTAGAACGCCACGCGGTTGAGCATGAGCCGGGCGTCCCCGGCGGGGATGATTCCTATCCGCCCCAGCGCGTACCCTGCGGCGATCACCGCCATGATGATGGTGAAGCCGGTGATAACGCCGATCATGGAGTTCCTCGTTCCTGCACGGCACACCACTGTAGCCGGTTGGGGGCGCTTACCGTGAGGTCACAGAGGCTCTCGTTGCTCCTATGTGTGAAATGCTGAATATTGAGGTCGTGCCCCGATTACGATCCTGTGGGCAGAAAGCGAGCTGACCAGAGCGGCTACTCTGATCGGCTCGTAAAGGGTGAGAAAGTGGATTGAATCCAGTCAATGAGTCGCCTCGGCATAGTGGCTGCGATCCCTATTCGAATTTCAAGAGCGCGTTCGGTGGTATCTTCACCGGGCGCGCTCTGCCCTTGCACTGGACCCCGCTCACCCAAGCACGCACGCCAGGGACGTGGCCGCCGCCCAGGCGAGCATGGCGCGCCCGGTCAGCCCCAGCACCGGGATCAACCCCGCCCCCGTGGCCCCCGCGCGCACCGGCCTGGCGCCCACGGCGGCCAGCGGCAGGGCCAGCAGCCCCAGCAGCGCCCACCAGGTCGCGGTGAATCCCAAAAGCGGGGAGAGGACGAAGGGGGCGGCCACGAGCGCGCAGAAGAGCGCGCGGGTGCGGGCGTCGCCCAGCCGCACGGCCAGGGTGATCTTGCCGCTGGCGGTATCGGAGGGGATGTCGCGCAGGTTATTGGCCAGGTTGACCGCGGCGGACATGGCCCCCACGCCCACCGCGCAGGCGAGCCCCACCGCGCTGATCCCCCCGGCCTGCGTGTACTCCGTGCCCAGCACGGCCACCAGGCCGAAGAACAGGAACACCGCCACCTCGCCCAGCCCCATGTATCCGTAGGGGCGCGAGCCGCCGGTGTAGAACCACGCCCCGGCGATGCACGCCGCGCCCACGAGGATCAGCCACCAGCTGCTGGCAAGGCTCAGCGCCACGCCCAGTATCCCGGCGGCGCCGAAGGCGAGGAAGGCCGCCCTTTTTACCGCCGAGGGGGCCGCGAGGCCGGAGCCGGTGAGGCGCAGGGGGCCGGAGCGGTCGTCGTCGGTGCCGCGGATGCCGTCGGAGTAGTCGTTGGCGTAGTTCACCCCGACGATGAGCGCCCACGCCACCCCCAGGGCCAGCAGGGCGCGCCACCAGCTGGCGCCGTCGTGGAAGGCGGCGGCCCCGGTTCCCGCGATCACGGGTGCGATGGCGTTGGCCCAGGTGTGGGGGCGGGCGCCGGCCCACCAGTCGGCGGGGGTGGCGCGGCGGCGTTCGGGGGAAGTAGGCATGGGTCTATTGTGGCACCGAGTAGGGGAGCGTCGGTTACCGTCCCGCGCGCCCCACCGCGATGCGGGCAAAGTCCGCCGCGCTCCACAGGGACGCCCCGAGCATGATGGCGTCCTTGACCACCAGGCGCCCCGGCGCGGCGAGCAGCGGGAAGCCGCCCTCTCCGCCGCCCTTGTCGGAGACCCACACCTCCGGGGTGGTCACGAGGAAGGAGAGGGTCACCAGGCTCATGCCCACCAGGAGCAGGGAGCCCACCACGCCGACCTTGGGCCAGATCCAGCCCAGGGCGATGAGCACGCCGATGGTCACGATGGTTCCGCCGATGAGCAGGGCGATCCAGTAGGTGCCGTTGTCCTGGTGCCAGGCCTGCGCGGCGGCGTCGGCGGCGGCGCCCTCGGGGATCTTGTGGGCGGTGTAGTTCTCCGGGTCGCGCATGAGCCAGGACATGAAGGGGCTGTTGGCTACGAAGGGGATGATTCCCTGGGCCTCGTAGTGGAATACCTTCAGCGCACCGATCCACACGGTGACGAGCACCAGGCCCAGCCTGGTGAGCGTGGCGCCGAGCCGTTCTAGCCCGGCGAGCTTGGTCATGATGGCGTTCATCGCGGTTATGTCCTCCTCGGCAGGATTGGGGCGGGTACCTCCCGCAAAAGGCGATACTGTACCCAGTTTTAGGTGTATCGCGCAAGGCATTGCGTCCGTGCGCGGTTTCGCGGCCCGGCCGCGTGCCGGGGAGGATCGTGCCCGCCCGTGTAGGGTGGGGTGGTATTTTTTCGTGACGGTTTTGATTGCGAGGGCGGGTGGAGGCGGAACCATGTGGGTCAGTTACGTGGCCGGTCAGGTGGTGAGCTTTTTCTTCACGCTGTTTCGCCTCGTCCCGCTGCTGTGGAATAACCGCTTCTCCCGCGAGCCCATTCCCGCCGAGGGCTCCGGGGAGCACGGGGTGGTGATCTCCCTGACCACCCACGGCCGCCGCCTGCGCACGGTGTTTCTCGCCGTCGAGTCGGTGGTGCGCGGGCCTCAGCGCGCGCCCGTGGTGCTGTGGCTGGACCCGGAGGATTACGACCGCCGCGGGCAGTGGCCGCCGAGCCTGCGGCGCCTGGTGCGGCGCGGGCTCACGGTGCGCCGGGGCGACGGCGACCTCGGCCCGCACGCCAAGTATTGGAATCAGTTTTGCCGGGTGGCGGGCACACCCACCCGCGTGGTGACCATCGACGACGACGTCATCTACCCCGAGTGGTTCCTGGATCGCCTGCTCGCCATCGGCGGCCTGCGCCTGGACACGGTGGCGGCGTACCGCGCGCACCGGATCGAGCTGCGCGAGGGCCGCATGCTGCCGTACATGAAGTGGAGCCCCGCCGATACCTGCGACGCCAGCCTGCTGCACTTTGCCACCGGGGTGTCCGGCGTGTGCTACCCGCCCTCGTTTATCGAGTATGTGGTGGCGCAGGGCATCCGTTTTAAGGAGGTGGCCCCGCGTGCCGACGACGTCTGGCTCCACGTGTGCGCCCTGCGCTCCGGGCACCCGGTGCGCCAGGTCTTTGCCAATCCCCGCAACTTCGCCGTCGTCCCCTCCGCCCAGCTCAGCTCGCTGATCCTGAGCAACGGCGTGGGCGGGGGCAACGACGAGCAGATCGCGGCGGCCTACGGCCCGGCCGACGTGGCCGCCCTGCTGCGCGCTAGCGAGAAAGAAGACTGACCACGCCCGCCCGGTGCACCTTGCCGGAGCCGGTGCGCGGCAGCGCGTCCACGCGGCGCAGGTGCCGGGGAAGCTGCCAGCGGGGGAGGAAGTCGAGCGCCTCGATGAGGTCGCCGGGTTCCGCCTCGCCGGTGTAGGCGGCGGCGATGGCCTGGCCCAGGCGGGCGTCGGGAAGCCCCACCACGCACACCTCGGCCACCCCGGGAACCTCGCGCAGGTGGTGCTCCAGCACCTCGGGGTGGATCTTGAGCCCGCCGGAGTCGATCACCGCGTCCAGCCGCCCGCGCACGCAGAGTTCCCCGTCCTTGCCGAGCGCCCCGGCGTCGCTGGTGGCAAACCACCCGGGCTCGGCGAAGGCCTCGTGTTCGGGGGCGTTGCGGTAGCCGCGCGCGATCATCGGCCCGCCCAGGTGGATGCGGTCCTGCTCGCCCAGGCGCACGCGCGCGCCGGGCAGCGGGTGGCCGTCGTAGACGCACCCGCCCGAGGTCTCGGAGGCGCCGTAGGTGCGCACCACGCGGATCCCCAGCTCCTGGGCCGCGCGCAGGTCGTGCGCGCGCAGCGGCGCCCCGCCCACGAGGACGGCGGCAAAGGCGCGCAGCGCCTCGATGCCCTCCAGGCTGCTCATGGCCTTGAGCAACTGGGCAGGCGTGAGCGCCGTGTAGGCGCGCGCGCCCCCGAGGTCGCGCGCCGCCGAGGCAAAGGCGGGGATGGAGAATCCGCCGCGCAGGTCCAGGCAGCGCGGCTCGGTCCCGGCCACCAGGGAGCGCACCAGCACCTGTAACCCCGCGATGTAGTGCCCCGGCATGGCCAGGAGCCAGGTGCCGGCGCCCCCCAAGGCCTCATGGGTGGCCTCGGCGCTGCTGAGCAGGTTGGCGGCGCTGAGCTCCGCGCCCTTGGGCGTGCCGGTGGAGCCGGAGGTGCCCACCACCAGGGCCACCTCGGGGTCGATGGGCTGCCCGGCCCGCTGGGTGGTGCGCAGGAGCTGGGCGCGTGCCGGGTCGTCGTCGGGCAGGGGCAGGAAACTACGACGCCCCGCCAGCGCCTCCCGGAGTTCGGGAAGGGCGCTGGCGGGGCGCGCAGAGGAGATAAAGAGGGGTTCGAGGATGCGCTCGCTCATTCCCCTTAGCGTAGTACTAGGCGCTCACGGTGGCGCTGCGGGAGCGGGTGACAAAGGCGTCCGCGGCGATGCGGCCGGGGCCCGCGGCGGCGAGCGCCAGGGCGGCGGCGCCGATCGCGCCGGGCAGCTCCCAGCCGCCGTCGGAGGCGAGGATGCCGTTGCCCACGTGGGCGATGAGCGCCGCGCCGAGCATGTTGAGGAACACGAGAACCCCCGCGACGGGGGTGAGCAGCCCCAGGATGAGGGCGATGCCGCCGCCAAACTCGATGGCCGCCGCGAGGATCGCACTGACCTGGGGCAGGGGCACGTCCATGCCCTCGAACATGGCCTGGGCGGCGCCGAGGTCGCTGACCTTCTGCCAGCCGTGGGCGATGAGGATGGTGCCCAGCAGCAGGCGGGCGAGGAGGAGACCTAGATCTTTAATGATTGACACGACAACTAAATTAGTCTGCCCGGCCTCCCCCGAGCAACTTTGACGCTCCCTAGTAGTAGAACGGGAAGGAGGACCAATCCGGTTCCCGTTTGCCCAGGAACGCCTCCTTGCCCTCCACCGCCTCGTCCGTCATGTAGGCCAGCCGCGTGGCCTCCCCGGCAAAGACCTGCTGGCCCATGAGGCCGTCATCGGTGAGGTTGAAGGCAAACTTCAGCATCCGCTGGGCCGTGGGGGACTTCCCGTTGATCTCCCGGGCCGCCTGGATCGCCTCGGCCTCCAGGTCCGCGTGATCGGCCACGATGTTCACTGCACCCATCCGCTGCATCTCCTCCGCGCCGTAGGCGCGCCCCAGGAAGAAGATCTCCCGGGCAAACTTCTGGCCCACCTGCTTGGCCAGGTACGCGCTGCCGTAGCCGGCGTCGAAGGAGCCCACGTCGGCATCCGTCTGCTTAAAGCGCGCCTCCTGCCGCGAGGCGATGGTCAGATCGCACACCACGTGCAGGGAATGCCCGCCCCCGGCGGCCCAGCCGTTGACCACCGCGATGACCACCTTGGGCATCGTGCGGATCAGCCGCTGCACCTCCAGGATGTGCAGGCGTCCGCCCTCGGCCCGCGCGCGCTGCGCGTCCACGGTATCGGCGGTATCCCCCTCCGCGTACTGGTACCCCGAGCGCCCCCGAATCCGCTGATCGCCCCCGGAGCAAAAGGCCCATCCGCCGTCCTTGGCGCTGGGGCCGTTGCCGGTGAGCAGCACCACGCCCACGTCCGGGGTACGCCGCGCGTGATCGAGGGCGCGGTACAGCTCGTCCACGGTGTGCGGGCGGAAGGCGTTGCGCACCTCGGGGCGGTCGAAGGCGATGCGCACGATGCCGTCTCGACGATGCGTGCCCACGTGGCGGTGGTAGGTGATGTCCGTGAGGTCCTCGAAGCCCTCCACGGTGCGCCACTGCCGGGGATCGAAGGGTTGCTCGGTGCTGTAACTCATGCCACCGAGTCTAAGGGGTGGGAGAGCGCCCGATGCCATTGGAACACTCCGTGGGAATCGGTCATAAGTTTGTCATCGAGGCTCCGCGCCGTGCTGATGATTTGCTCCACTACCTCGTCTAAGGCGTAGTCAATGCAGGTGTCTGAGTAACGCAGCAACGTGTAGCCGGCGCGTTGTGCTGCGTTCGTCTTCCACCGATCGCGGACAAAGGCGCCGGTGTTCGTGTGAAAGCGTTGTCCGTCCACTTCTATCAGCAGCGGGGAACCTATGACCTTGAGATCGTAGGTGTAGGGGCCAACCTTCACGTTGGAACGCGTAAAAACGTTCTTGTCGGCTAGCGCGTGAGCGAGTCTCCTTTCCGTGGAGCTGGAAGCTCCCAGTACCGCCTTGGCGGCGATTTTGTTTAAGGCGCTGCGGCCCGTTGGGGATAGGGAGCGGGAATCACGGAGATAGTGCGCTTCTCCTTTGATACCGGCGTAGGACCGTTCGAGAAAGTTGATGAGCTTTGCCGAGGGCCACGAGTCCAGGAGCAGATGAGCCGTTGCGGCGGGGGAGGTTACCGGAAGCCCGTGGATGATCCTGGAGTTGTGGTTATGGGATCTCGTTAGGATCACCTTGGAGTTATGCACCGGACTCGTTGTTCGTGGCAGCAGACCATGAATGGGCCATGCGAGTTCCTCCCAGCCGTAGATGTGTGCTGCCGTGGCGCCGGAGAAAATAACCTTGGGCCACCGGTGGCATACGGCGCGTAGCCGCGTAAGCCCGTCCGCGTGAGGACGGACATACACCCCGTGGGTAAGGCGCTCAAGCTTTCCTTGGGAGATCATGGTCCTTATGGCGCTGGGGCTGATATTGCTGCGGCGCAGATCGTCGGTGGTCCAAAATTCTTCCATGCTTACTCAGACTGGGCGATGTTGGCGGATGGTTCCGAGTTCGGCTTCGTGAAGTTTTTGGAAGAAGGTGAAAGCGGTTTTTCTATGCCGGTGTGTGACGCCAGGGATCATCGTTGGGAATCTAGAGGAATGAAAGAACCTTGTCATGCCATGCTGTGACGGGTGTGGTGATCGGCAGCCTCTCAGCGGAATGAAAGCATCCTTTCATTCCGCTTTGTTGCCAGAGTGAATCACTCCCGTAACAAAGCGGCCCCAAGAAAACCGTGGCACCCCATTCCGCACCCCACCCCCGCGCGCCGCACCCGGCCATTACCATGACGTCCATGTCCCCCATAGCCCCCGATCGCACCCCCCGCCCGGAGCCCGATCCTGAGCCCCACCCCAAGCCCGCCCTGGATGACCTCATCGCCAGGTCCCACGTGGTGGCCCTGCCGATGCGCGCGCGGTTTCGCGGCATCACCACCCGGGAGGCCCTGTTGATCGAGGGGCCGCGCGGCTGGGGGGAGTGGGCGCCCTTCCCGGAATACGAGGATGCGGAGGCCGCCACCTGGCTGAGCGGCGCCCTGGAGTCCGCCTACGCGGGCCTGCCCCCCGCGCGCGCGGAGTCCGTGGAGGTCAACGCCACGATCCCGGCGGTGGAGCCGGGGCGGGTACCGGGCCTGCTGGCCCGGTACCCGGGGTGTACCACGGTGAAGGTCAAGGTGGCGGAGCGGGGGCAGTGTCTGGCCGAGGACGTGGCCAGGGTGGAGGCCGTGCGCGGGGTGATCCCGGACGCGCGGGTTCGCGTGGACGCCAACAGGGGGTGGACGGTGGACCAGGCGCTTAAGGCCGCCCGGGCCCTGGGGCCCCTGGATTACATGGAGCAGCCGTGCGCCACGGTGGAGGAGCTGGCCGAGCTGCGTTCCGGGCTCCGCGCGGCGGGGATACCGGCGCGGGTGGCGGCGGACGAGTCCATTCGCCGGGTTCGTGACCCGTACCGCGTGGCGGACCTGATGGCCGCGGACGTCGCCGTGCTCAAGGTGGCCCCGCTGGGCGGGGTGCGCAGGCTGCTGGGCATCGCGGAGCATCTGCGGGAGTCGCGGGCGCGCATGGGCGCCACCGTGGCCAGCGCCCTGGATACCGCCGTGGGGATGAACGCCGGGCTGGTCGCGGCCTCGTGCCTGCCGGAGCCGCAGGCCCCGGCGGGCCTGGCCACGCAGAGTCTCTTTGTGGAGGACGTGGCGGCGCCGCGCGCGCTGGTGGGCGGGCGTCTTTCCACCGCCCCGGTGGCCCCGGAGCGGGCGCGCCTGGAGTCCCTGGCGGCACCGGCGGGGCGCCGCGCGTGGTGGATCGAGCGCCTGTCTCGGTGCTGGGATCACTTAGACTGATCCTTATGGATGATAATGAGACCCGCTATTTAGGTCCCACCGGCGGCCGCGACGCCAGGAATGGTCGCGGCGGTGACGGTGGCCGGGGCGGCTGGGAGGGCGCGCCGCGGGGCACCGAGCAGGAGCGGCCCCGGCAGTACTTCCCGGACCCTCAGTATCAGGAACAGGCGTACCAGGAGCAGCCCTACCAGGAGCGGTACGCGCAGTATCAGGAGCCGGTGCCGGAGGACTCGGAACCGCCGCAGCGGGAGTCCAAGGCGAGCGGCGCGATGGCGGTGGCGGGGGTGGTGGCCGCCATCCTGATCGCCGCGGGGCTGTTCTTTTTCCTCGGTCGCGCCACCGGTGCCTCCTCGGGGTCGCAGGAGCCGGAGGTCATCACGGAGACGCGGGTGTCCACGGTGACGGTGACGGAGACGGTGCAGGACGATTCCGGCCTGCGCTTGCCCGATCTGCCCAGCGAGATCCCCTCCATCCCGGACGTGCAGGTGCCGTCCTGGCTGCAGGATCTGCTCAACGGCTCCCCGGAGGATGTCCCGGCCGAGGTCGAGCAGTATCAGGAGCAGTACCAGCAGTATCAGGAGCCCCAGGCATGAGCGCGCCCGACGCCCCGAGCGCGGAGGTAGCCCGCGAGGTGGCGGCGGCGCTGGCGGGGTACGTCACGGACGTGGTGATCTGCCCCGGCTCGCGCAACGCCGCGCTCACCCTCGCCCTGCTGGCGCGCCGCGACGTGCGCGTGCACGTGCGCATCGACGAGCGCAGCGCCGCCTTCATGGCCCTGGGCATGGCCCGCCAGCAGCGCCGCCCGGCCGCGGTGGTGATGACCTCCGGCACGGCGGTGGCCAACTGCCTGCCCGCGGTGATCGAGGCCGCCCAGGCGCACGTGCCGCTGGTGGTGCTCAGCGCGGATCGCCCCCGCCGCCTGGTGGGCACGGGCGCGAGCCAGACCATCGACCAGGTGGGGCTGTTCGGTTCCTACGCCCCCACGGTGCAGGTGGAGGGGCTGGGCGATGTGCCCCAGATCCACGCCGCCCTGCGGGATCACGCGCAGGCGCACCTCAACGTGGCCCTGGACGTGCCGCTGCTCCCGGAGGCCCTGCCCGCCCCGGAGGGGACCTCGCCGCGCGCGCCTCGCACCGTCCACCCGCACGAGGCGGATCACGGCGAGGCCCGGATCGACCTGAGCCTGCGCACCCTGGTGATCTCCGGGGACGAGGCGTGGGAGGTCGAGGGTCTGGGCGAGGTTCCCACCATCGCGGAGCCCTCCGCCCCCACCCCCTTTCATCCGGTGCACCCCCTGGCGGCGCACCTCCTGCGCGGGGGCGTCGAGGGGGTGGATACCAAGCCGGAGCAGGTGATCGTGGTGGGGCATCCCACCCTGCATCGCCCGGTCATGGCGCTGATCGAGGACCCGGAGATCGACGTCGTGGTGCTTAGCCGCACGGAGACGGTGACGGACCCGGGGCGCCGGGCGCGCCGGGTGGCCAGCCGGGTAACGGTCACGGGAAGCACGCCCGGGCAGTGGCTGAAGATCACCGAGGCGGCCTCGCAGATGGGGGCGCAGGCGGTGCGCGAGGCGGTGGCCTCCACGGAGTACGGCTTCACCGGGTTGCATGTGGCGGCGGCGGTGGCCGACGGCGTGGCGGTGGGCGATTCCCTGTTCCTCGCGGCCTCCAACGCGGTGCGCGACGCCGCGATGGTGGGCCTGCCCTTCGACGGCGTGGATACGCACACCCCTCGGGGCGCGGCGGGCATCGACGGCACGGTGGGGCAGGCCGTGGGCCTGGCCCTGGCGGCGCAGTCGGCGGAGCCGGACGCGGTGCGCGCACCGCGCACGGTGGCTCTGCTGGGGGATCTCGCGCTGCTGCACGACGCCGGCGGGCTGCTCGTCGGCCCCCTGGAGGCGCGCCCGGAGAACCTCACCCTGGTGGTGGCCAACGACGAGGGCGGCGGGATCTTCGAGACCCTGGAGATGGGCGCGCCCGCGCTGCGGGATTCCTTCGAGCGCGGCTTTGGCACCCCCCACGGCGTGCGCGTGGAGGAGCTGTGCGGCGCCTACGGCGTGGAGTACGCCTCGGCGGAAAGCCTCCAGGAGCTGATCGCCGCCCTGGACGAGGCGGAGGAGGAGGGCGGCTTCCGCGTCATCGAGGCCCGCACCACCAGGGGCACCCGCCGGGAGATGCACGCGGCCCTGGAACGCGCGGTGCGGGTGGGCGCGTGACCTCCCGGTTGCTGCACCGCAGCAGGCAGGCGATCATCGCGCTCTACGCGCTGGCCCTCCTGGGCTGCGCGGCGATGGTCGTGGGGCCGTGGTGGAACGATCGCACGATCGAGGCGGACCCGGGCCGGGCGCTGGCCACGGTCACCGGGGTCACGGCCTGGCGCACCACGGTGGAATACCAGGACGATCAGGGCATCTATCACCTTCCGGCCACGGGCCTGCTGTATCCCTCGGGCCTGGGCGAGGGGCAGAACGTGTGGGTCACCTACGCGCGTCGGGACCCGGATCTGGTGAAGGTGGAGGGGCGCGGGTGGACGCTGGCGGCGTGGCCCGCGGCATCGGTGGGGGTCGTCGCCACGGCCGTGGCGGGGCTATTGTGGTGGGCGGCCGGGGCGGTGGCTCGTTCACCAAGATTTTCCGGCCTTGTTACTCAATGATTAACTTGCCGTAGCGTTGCCGTAGCCAGCGCCGGGGAGGATGGGGATTATGCGGATTGGCATTGTGGCAGAGTCGTTTCTTCCTAACGTCAACGGTGTGGTCAACTCCGTGCTCCGGGTGCTGGAGTACGCCAAGGCGCACGGGCACCAGGCCTTCGTCATCGCGCCGGGGGCGCGGGACTTTCAGGAGGAGGTCCCGGATTACCTGGGCTTTCCCATTCATCGCGTGCCCACGGTGATGGTGCCGTTGATCGATTCCCTCCCGGTGGGCCTGCCGGGGCCCTCGGTGGCGGCCACGCTCAGGGAGCACCAGCCGGACGTGGTGCACCTGGCCTCGCCCTTCGTGCTGGGGGCCGCCGGTGCCTTCGCCGCCCGCCAGCTCAAGATCCCCGCGGTGGCGGTGTATCAGACGGACGTGGCAGGCTTTTCCACCCGCTATCACCTGGGGCCGCTGGCGGCGGCGTCCTGGGAGTGGACGCGGACCTTCCACAACGCCTGCCAGCGCACCCTGGCGCCGTCGAGCCCCACGATCGAGGAGCTGCGCTCGCACGGCATTAGGAACGTGCATCGCTGGGGCCGGGGAGTGGACGCGCGGCGCTTTCACCCGGCCAAGCGCTCCGCCGAGCTGCGCCGCCGGTGGGACCCCACGGGGCGCAAGAGGATCGTGGGCTTCGTGGGGCGCCTGGCGGCGGAGAAGGGCGTGCACCGGCTCGCCTCCCTCGCCCATCACCCGGGGGTGCAGTTGGTGATCGTGGGCGACGGCCCGGAGCGCCACGAGCTGGAGGGCAGCCTGCCCAACGCGGTGTTTACGGGTCAGCTCGGCGGGGAGGAGCTGGCCCGGGCCTACGCCTCGCTGGATCTGTTTGTGCACCCCGGCGAGTTCGAGACGTTCTGCCAGGCGGTGCAGGAGGCGCAGGCCTCGGGGGTGCCCACCATCGGGCCGCGCGCGGGCGGGCCCATCGACCTCATCACGGAGGGCCGCAACGGCCTGCTTCTCGACGTCCCCACGTTCGCCCACGAGCTGCCCTCGGCGGTGAACTGGGTGCTGGACGAGTCCCGGTACGCCCGGCTGTGCCGCAACGCCCGTGAGGACGTGGAGGGCCGCACCTGGGAGGCGCAGTGCGAGAAGCTCATGGGGCACTACCGTGAGGCCATCGCGGAGCACCGCCGAGGCCCGCGCGGCCTGGGGGCGATGTGGGGAGCGGTGCCGCTTTCCGCCCGCAGCCGCGTCTAAACTGGTGCCTCGTGGCTAAGGCATCACTGGATAAGAAGCCCCTGGACGTCGCCGCGATGTTTGACGACGTGGGCAAGAACTACGACCTCACCAACACGGTGCTGTCCTTTGGGCAGGACCGCCGGTGGCGTCGCCGCACCAGGGAGCGCCTCAACCTGCGGCCGGGGGAGCGGGTGCTGGACCTTGCAGCGGGCACGGCGGTGTCCACCGTGGAGCTGGCCAAGTCCGGGGCGTGGTGCGTGGCCTGCGACTTCTCCCCGGGGATGCTGGCGGCGGGGGCGCACCGCCCCGTGCCCAAGGTGGTGGGGGACGGCATGCGCCTGCCCTTTGCGGATAACACCTTTGACGCCGTGACCATCTCCTACGGCCTGCGCAACATTCACGATTTCCGCGCGGGCCTGCGGGAGATGGCGCGGGTGACGCGCCCCGGGGGGCGGCTCACGGTCAACGAGTTCTCCACCCCCGTGGTGCCCGTGTTTGGCACGGTGTACAAGGAGTACCTCATGCGCCTGCTCCCCGCGGTGGCGCGGGTGGTGTCCTCCAACCCGGAGGCCTACGAGTACCTGGCGGATTCCATTCGGGCCTGGCCGGATCAGGAGGCCCTGGCGCGGGAGATCAACGCCAACGGCTGGCAGGGCTGCGGCTGGCAGAACCTCACGCTAGGCATCGTGGCCATGCACTCCGCGATCAAGCCGGGCTAGGTCAGCACCATAGGGGGCGGCGCCCGGGCACGCGGGCGGCGGCCCATCCGGCGGCCCGCCAGGCGCGGGCCACGAGGTCGCGGTCCTCCTCCGTGACCAGGTTGCCCATCAGGCGCGCCGCGGCGGGCATGAGGCGCGCGCCCAGCGGGCCGCGCAGCGCCAGCGGGCCCACGGCGGGCAGCAGGCGGGGGTAGGTCAGCAGCCGGGCGGCGGCGCGGGCCAGGGCGAAGGCCTCCCCGTAGCGCTCGCGCAGGGCGGCGGGCCAGGCGCGCCGGTAGTCCGAGGTGCCCACCAGGGAGATCGCCAGCTCGGCGGTCTCCATGCCGTAGTCGATGCCCTCGCCGTTGAGGGGGTTGACGCAGGCGGCGGCGTCGCCGATGAGCATCCAGTTACGCCCGGCCACGGTGCTCACGGCCCCGCCCATGGGCAGCAGCGCGGAGGCCACGCTGCGGGTGGGGCCCAGCTCCCACTCCTCGCGCTGCTGCCGGGCGTAGTGCTCCAGGAGCTTTTTGGTGTTGACCCTGGCGCGGCGGCGGGTGGTGGACAGCGCTCCGCAGCCGAGGTTGACCTCCCCGGTGCCCAGGGGGAAGATCCAGCCGTAGCCGGGCTGGGCGGTGCCCTCGGCGTCGCGCAGCTCTAGGTGGGAGTGGATCCAGGGCTCCCGGTGGCGGGGGGTGGCGCAGTAGGAGCGCGCCGCGATCCCGTACACCTCCTCCTGGTGCCAGGTGCGGCCGAGCTGCTTGCCCAGGGGGGATCGCACGCCGTCGGCCACCAGCACGGCGGCGGGGCGCACGCGCTGTTCTTTCCCCTCGTGGCGCACGATGACCTCGCGGATGCGTTCGCCCTCGAGCACCGGGCGCAGGGCCTGGGCCCCCTGCCACACGGCGGCTCCGGCGCGCTGCGCGGTGTGCAGCAGCAGGTGGTCCAGGTCGGCGCGCGGCATGGCGGAGCCCACCGAGCCGAAGGTACTGCGCGGCCAGGGCGCGGTGACGGAGCCGCCGAAGCCGTGGAGCTTGAGTCCCCTGTTGCTGTAGCGGTCGAGGATCTGCGTGGAGAGGCCCAGGCGCTCGAGGTGGTGGATGGCGCGGGGGGTGAGGCCGTCGCCGCAGGTTTTATCGCGGGGGAAGGAGGCGGCGTCGATGAGGAGGGTATCGAAGCCGCGCGAGGCGGCCCAGGTGGCGGCCGTGGCGCCCGCGGGCCCGGCACCGACGATGAGCAGGTAGGGGGAAAGGTGAGAACTCACACCCCGGAGTGTATCTACGGGGGTTATTCCGCTACGGTTGAGTCCGAGTTAACGTTACTCTCCAGGATGGGGAGCCACCTGGCCCGGAGATACAAATCACCTGCGAGGACACCAAGACATGACCAATGGGCGAGAAGCGGCAACCCCTGGTGTGGTGGCGGGGTCGCTAAACCTCGGCGATGATGCCCTCAACGCGCGCGTGGGGCGGGGCCTGGGGCTGGTGGAGGACACCCTCTACGCCCACCTCGAGCGGGGCGACGAGGTCCTGCGGGATAAGGTCATGCACCTGGTGCGCGCGGGCGGCAAGCGGTTCCGTCCCATGTTTGCGCTTTTGGCCTCCGAGTACGGGCAGCGCCCCATGTGCGAGGACGTGGTGCGCGCCGCCGCCGTGGTGGAGATGACGCACCTGGCCACCCTGTATCACGACGACGTGATGGACGAGGCCGCGCGGCGGCGCGGGGTGGAGTCCGCCAACGCCCGCTGGGGCAACTCCGTGGCGATCCTCGCCGGGGATCACCTGCTGGCGCAGGCCTCCGGGATCATGGCGGACCTGGGTACCCCCACCGTCAAGCACTTCGCGGAGACCTTTGGCACCCTCGTGACCGGGCAGATGCGCGAGACCGTGGGGGCGCAGGGCGGTGATCCCATCGCGCATTACACCCGCGTGATCGAGGAAAAGACGGGCGTGCTCATCGCGTCTGCGGGCTACCTTGGCGGCCTGCACGGCGGCGCGAGCGAGCGGCACATCCGGGCGCTTCAGGGCTACGGACACGCCATCGGCATGGTGTTCCAGATCGTGGATGACATCATCGACCTCTTCTCCACGCCCGAGGAGTCCGGCAAGGTGCGAGGCACGGACCTGCGCGAGGGAGTGTGGACCCTGCCGGTGCTCTACGCCCTCGCGGAGGAGGGGGAGGTGGGGCAGCACCTGCGCGGCCTGCTCACCGGGCCGCTGACCTCGGAGGAACAGGTGGCCGAGGCGCTGGCCCTGCTGGAGCGCTCCGAGGGCAGGCGCCGCGCGGCGCACGACGCATCGGCGTGGGCTCAGCGCGCCCGCGAGTGCCTGGGGGAGCTTCCCGACGCCCCCGCTACCCGCGCCCTGGAGGCGTTGGTGACCTACACCGCCGAGCGCCTGGGCTGACCCGGTTGTCCCATGTGACCAGGTGATTTGCCCGGTTGGGGTGGGGGCATAGTAAAGTAACCCCCGCACCGCATGGTGTGGTTTGCCAGGTTGCCCGAGCGGCCAAAGGGAGCGGACTGTAAATCCGCCGGCATTGCCTTCAGAAGTTCGAATCTTCTACCTGGCACCGTGAACCGCCGCCATAATCTTCCCCGGGAGGTTATGGCGGCGGTTTTTGTTGTGCCCATTGTTGCCCGCCCCGGCCCGCCGGGCTGCGCGGCGGGGTGCGGCGCGGGGCGCGGGAGTGGCGTGAAGGCCTCAAAATGCGGGATGAACTGCCGATTTGTGGTTGGTTGGGGGATCGGGTTAACCTTTGTGAGGCTTCAACGGAGCGGCCAGGGAAACCTGGAAACGATGTTGTAAGCATGCCCCCTTAGCTCAGTCGGCAGAGCGTTTCCATGGTAAGGAAAAGGTCAACAGTTCGATTCTGTTAGGGGGCTCTGTTGCTCTTTCTGGCCCACAGCGGACGGGAGGGGTGCAGGGCGGTGTAGCTCAGTGGTAGAGCAAGCGACTCATAATCGCTGTGTCGAGAGTTCAATTCTCTCCATCGCTACTGGAACTCACGAGGGCCGGGCTTCGCGCCTGGCTTTAGTTCTAGGTTCCGCGGGGTGCCCGCTTCTCCACGGGAGCGGATGCCTCTGGTAGGGTAGTTCCTGCCGCGTCAGCGGCGAGAACAAAGGGGCGTGGCGCAATTGGTAGCGCAACGGTCTCCAAAACCGTAGGTTGCAGGTTCGAGTCCTGTCGCCCCTGCCAATACTTTTCAACTCTAAGGAGTGCTGTGAGCGAGGATCGCGCAAACCAGCCGGGCGCTAGCCGGCCCACGGGTAAGCGGCAGCGCACCGGTGCTGGCAGCATCACCACGTCCTCCTACGAGGCCCAGAAGGCCTCCTCCTCCGCCGTGGAGGACGGCAAGCCGGGCGGAGGCCCGCTGCATTTCATCCCCGAGGTGGGCTCCGAGATCAAGAAGGTCATCTGGCCCACCGCCGGGCAGATGGTCACCTACACCCTGGTGGTGTTCGCCTTCCTCATCGTGCTCACGGCCCTGGTCTCCGGGGTGGACTTCCTGGTGGGCATGGGAGTTGAGAAGGTGCTCAACCCGTAGTAGTATTTCCCATACTTTGATGATTATCCCGCCGTCCGCAAGGGCGGCGGGATAATTCTTTGGATACCGTGGGTGGTGCGCTGGCTGACCTGCACCGCGCCGGACATGATGTATTGATCTCAACCCCTTGGAGAACACGATGAGCGAGGATTACACCTCCCAGAACGAGGCCGATTCCCCCCTGTTTGCCGCCGCACGGGAGGCCATCCAGGAGTCGGTGGACACCGAAGCCGCCGCCGAGGCCCCCGAAGCCGCAGAACCCTCTGAGGCGCCCGTCGAGGGCGCTGCGGCGGAGCCGGAGCAGGGGACCGACGCTCCCGAGGCCGCCTCGCAGGCCCCCGAGGAGGACGCCTCGGACGCCGAGTACCGGCGTCGTCTGCGCGAGTTCACCCGAGAGCTGAAGAAGAAGCCCGGCCAGTGGTACATCATCCAGTGCTACTCGGGCTACGAGAACAAGGTCAAGACCAACCTGGACATGCGCGCCCAGACCCTCGAGGTGGAGGACTCCATCTACGACGTGGTGGTGCCGGTGGAGCAGGCCATCGAGGTGCGCGACGGCAAGCGCAAGATGGTCAAGCGCAAGCTGCTCCCCGGCTACGTGCTGGTGCGCATGGACATCAACGACCGCGCGTGGTCCGTGGTGCGCGAGACCCCGGGCGTGACGAGCTTTGTGGGCAACGAGGGCAACGCCACCCCGGTGCGGCACCGCGACGTGGCCAAGTTCCTCATGCCGCGCGCCGCGGTGGAGGGCGAGCAGCAGGCCGCGGCCGCCGAGGCGGAGCAGGTGGTGGCCATGCCGGAGGAGAAGGCGGCCCCGAAGCAGCAGATCGACTTCGAGGTGGGCGAGGCCGTGACCATCCTCACCGGCGCGCTGGCCTCCGTCTCCGCCACGATCTCCGACATCGACTACGAGACGGGCAAGCTCCAGGCCCTCGTGTCCATCTTCGGCCGCGAGACCCCGGTGGAGCTGACCGCCGACCAGGTGGAAAAGATCATCTAGCCTTTTGGCGGCGCGGCCCCGGCTGCGCTAAGGTATTTCCTCGCGTGTGCCGTGAACGCGGCGTGCGTGCAATCGTTCATCCCCGGTGGCCGGGCTACGCGAAGATCAGCGTGAGGCGCTGTGAGCGGGGCCCGGCATCCGGACGGTGGGATCAGGCGCGGCCGTCGAGGCGTCCCCGCCGGTACCTAGGAAAGAGAGTTATCGATGGCAAAGAAGAAGAAGGTCACCGGCTTTATCAAGCTGCAGATCGAGGCCGGCGCCGCGAACCCGGCCCCGCCCGTGGGCCCGGCCCTGGGTGCGCACGGCGTGAACATCATGGAGTTCTGCAAGGCGTACAACGCGGCCACGGAGAGCCAGCGCGGCAACGTGATCCCCGTGGAGATCACGGTGTACGAGGATCGCAGCTTTGATTTCAAGCTGAAGACCCCCCCGGCCGCCAAGCTGCTGCTGAAGGCCGCCGGCCTGCAGAAGGGCTCCGGCGTGCCCCACACCAACAAGGTGGGTTCCGTGACGATGGCGCAGGTCAAGGAGATCGCGGAGCAGAAGAAGCCGGACCTCAACGCCCGCGACATCGACGCCGCCGCGAAGATCATCGCTGGTACCGCCCGCTCCATGGGCATCACCGTCGAGGACTAATCGGTCCTCGACCCTCGTGGCAGGGCCAGCTCCGGCCCGCTCGACCACACAGATCAATCAAACAGAAGGATCTTTTGAACTATGAGCAAGAAGTCTAAGGCTTTCCGCGCCGCCGCCGAGGCCGTGGATCAGAGCCACCTCTACCGTCCCATCGAGGCCGCCAAGCTGGTCAAGGAGACCTCCTCCAAGAACTTTGACGCCACCGTGGACGTGGCCGTGCGCCTGGGCGTGGACCCCCGTAAGGCCGATCAGCTCGTGCGCGGCACGGTGAGCCTGCCCAACGGCACGGGTAAGACCGTGCGCGTGGTGGTCTTTGCCGAGGGGCCCAACGCCACCGCCGCCGAGGAGGCCGGTGCCGACGTCGTGGGTACCGCCGAGCTCATCGAGCGCATCCAGGGCGGCTGGACGGACTTTGACGCCGCCATCGCCACCCCGGACCAGATGGCCAAGGTGGGCCGCGTGGCCCGCGTGCTCGGCCCCCGTGGCCTCATGCCGAACCCCAAGACCGGCACCGTGACCCCGGACGTGGCCAAGGCCGTCAAGGAGATCAAGGGCGGCAAGATTTCCTTCCGCGTGGACAAGGCCGCCAACCTGCACGCCGCTATCGGCAAGGCCTCCTTCACCGAGCAGCAGCTCGCGGAGAACTACGGCGCCCTCATCGAGGAGCTGAACCGCCTCAAGCCCTCCTCCGCCAAGGGCATCTACATGAAGAAGATCACCCTCTCCTCCACGATGGGCCCCGGCGTGCCGGTGGATCCCTCCGTGCAGAAGAACTTTGCGGAGTAAGCCGCCGCGCGCTGAGCGCTAAGGTTAGCCAGAACCGCCCCCACGGGTTTCTCCGTGGGGGCGGTTTTTGCGTGCGGGGATCGCGCGTGGGGCGAGGGGAAGCAAGCAACGAGCAAGAAAAAGTTTGCGCAGTTCAGGGCGGTTTTTCCGGCGGGTGAGGGCCGTGCGGGGGGAGGGGATGGGGAAAGCGAAGCAAGAAAACCTGGCTACGCCCAGGAGGGCACGTAGCGCATGGCGCGAGCCCCGGCACTGGCATCGTGCGGCTTAATGAGGTCCGCCTCCACGCACTCCTTGAGCAGACGGGAGACCTGGGAGGCCTGGCTTTCCCTGAGCCCCAGCCTGGCGCGGATGGAGGAGTTATTCGCCGCCCTTCCCTCCAGGTAGGCCAGGCAGGTGTGCTGGTACACGGCCTGCTGGCGTTCCTGCTGAGATAGGAGGGAGAAGGGCTTAAAGGCGCTGAGGGTGACCGTGGTGGAGCCGTTCGTGCGCACCAGGGCGGGCGGGAGCTTGTCCGTCTCCAGGGCCTGGACCACCTTGTCCCATCCCCCGCCGCGCTGCTCGACGTACTGGGCCTGCCGCAGCGCCTCACCGAGCTTGGGGTTGCGGGTGGTAGAGGGGGCGTCGATGAAGCGCTCGGGGGAGATCAGGGGAGTGCCGGGGTTGGTGACCTCGACCCGATCGTCGAATGCCTCCACGGTGAGAAACTTCCCGGTCTGCTCGAGGTCCTGGTGCATGAGCGCGTTCGCGTACACCTCGCGGAAGGCGATGGTGGGCAGGGGAGGGATGGTGACCAGGCGCCCCGTGGAGGGGTCGAAGGCCTCGCCGCCTGGCCGGATCGTGTGCGTCGCTTACGCCCCGGACGGAGGTAGCCCGAGACCCCGTGGAGCCGTGCGGAGTTTCCTCGGGGATCGCGAGGGATCGTTAGCCTTGCTGGCGCAGTTGGAGTATCGGGTGGAGAAGCAAGCAACGAGCAAGAAAAAGTTTGTGCAGGTAGAGGGGGTATTTTGGGCTTGGAGGCGCCTTATTGAGGGCGGTGGGAGGCTCACGGAGCAAGAAAACCGGGAGGGATACGCGCGTGGGCGTGCGCGCGCAGAACACGGCTCTTTGTTTGCCTGGCGTTAGCGGCTTGCGTGCGTAGGTGGGGCGAGCCGCCAGCGCCAGACAAAAGATAGATGGATGCCAGGTTTTCCTAACCGTCCAGGGTGAACGGGGTGCGCTTCTTGTTCAGGCTGAATCCGAAGATGTTGCTCCACCGGAACCCGGGGCCAGCTTGTCGCTCTAGCTCCTTGCGGACCTTCATGAGGTCGCGAAGGGCTGCCTCCTCCTGCGTGTAGACGCGCTGGGTTGGTTTTTGCGTTTCCACATGGTGGGTACCTCCTTCTGGGTGGTCGTCGTGCTCATAGCTTATCCTTCAGGATCGTTGTTTCTGCTCTCTCCTATCCGGTACTGAGCCATGAGGGAATATACGTGTTTTCTTTCTAGGTCTTCCATTGCTTCTATGTATTCTTCTACCCGTCCTTCGAGGGAATAGTGTTCGAGCAGGCACCGCAGTGATCTGCTGTATATAGAGGCCTGCAATGGAATGTCGGCGCGGGCCCATTTTCGTTCGCGGAAGAGGCTATCGTATGTCCGATGTAAAAGTATCCAGTCGGGCTGATCGCCGTTTTCTTGGTTCACCGACCACTCGAACCTGTGCCACCACTCGGATCGGTCGTCGGAGAGCGTGCGCTGGTAAAGCGTCATGAGTGCGGTGGCTGCGGTCATCGTGGCGCCCACGAGGCCCACTTTGTTTATGGTCGGTTCCGGGCTAAAAAGGAAGAGGAGAATAGTCTCGAGTGTGATTGCTGATAGCGCTACCCAGTATAGCCATTTTGGTATTGTAAACCCCGACATGAAAGCCCCCGCTGTGTGGGAATAATCCCCACGGCCCCGATCTGAAATCTCTTACGTGTAAAGGTACCGTGCGGGCGCCCTCCTGCAAGGGTTTGCCCCATTCCCGCAATGAGGCTTACATCACCACAGAACTATGGCTGGGGATTGGTTTGTGAAATCACATCGACCATATATTGTTGGGGGAATTAAGGGGTATTCAGGCGCGCAAAGGGGTGGGCCCGTCCCTCGGCTCCGCCTCGGTTCCTCACCTCCTCCGCTGCCCCCGCCGCCACTGCGGCAGCGCGCCGTAGCCGGGGAGCACGGTCCCGCGCACGCGCGGTCGCGTGGTGCGGTACTCCCCGGTATCGTCCAGCTCCTCGAGGATCCGGTCGATGACGTGGGGGGAGTAGAGGATGGCGAGGTGATCGCTGAAGTCCCGCACCGCACCCTCCTGGACCAGCACGTTGCGCACGGTGGCGTGGGGGCTTTCCTCGATGAACTGGTTGCGCCAGGGGGTGACGATCTCGTCGAAGCGCGTGCACAGGGTGGTGTAGCTGATGCCGGGCATGGTGTCGCCCATCCTGTTGATGTGGCTCATGGCCTCGGAGCCCGTGAGCTGGTCAAGGGCGGCGTCGCCCAGGATCTTTTGGGTGAGGGGCCGGATGCCGGGCCACTTCTTTTCCACCTTGAGCCCGGCGGACCCGAGACCGGCGAGGGTGGTGCCGTGGTGGCTGGGGCTTACCCCGATGACCTTGCGCACGCGGTTGCGGCTGGGATCCTCGGCGTTGGCTCCGCCGGAGTCGGAGAGGTAGAGGCGCGCCTGGCTCATGCCCTGGGAGTGGGCGAGTAAGTCTACCTGGGTGGCGCCGGTGCGCTCAAAGACCTGCTCGATGAAGGCGGCCACCTCGGGCTGCGCCTCGAGGATGCCCTTGGTGCCGTAGATGGCGCGCGGCTTGCCGGTGAGGGAGGAGGTGTCGCGCCCGTAGTTAAAGGCAAAGGCGCGGTGCCCGGCGGCGGCGAGCTCCGGGGCGATGCGGGACCAGGTGTTGTAGCTGTTGAGCCAGGTTCCGTGGATGAGCACCACCGGGATCTTGCCGTTTAAGGGCGTGTCCCAGTCGTTAATCCCCTCGGGCATCCACTCCGGGTGCCGCAGGGAGCGGAGGAAGGCGGCGAGGAAGTTCTTGGAGGCGCGGACGTTCTCATCGTGGGAAACGCGGAGGCTGGTAGTCATGGGGATCACAATACATATTTTGTTAGGGTTTGGATAGAAAATAGAGTTATGTGTGCCATGCTTGCCGACGCCGCCCCTCCCGCTTGCTTGATGCGCCCCGTTGCGGTAACGTAGCGCGCGAAGTTTGAATGGTCGCGCCCCTGCGCGCCTAGCTCAAGTTTCACCGAAGACCGTCGGTTATCCGCTCTTGCGGATCGAAGGATCCCGGCTTGCCGGGGCGACCCACGCAGGAGACACTTTCGAGCCACCGCCCCTCGGTTGGAGGGGCTGGGCCTCTGTGCTTCCTGCACGGGGGCTTTTTCTTGTGGAAGAGTCTCCGGGCGGAAAACACGACACGTTTAAGAGGAAGGAGGCGAAGTACATGGCAAACCCCAAGAACGAGGCGGATCTCAAGGAGCTGAAGAATCGTTTTGCGGAGGCGGACAGCGTGGTGCTCACCGAGTACCGCGGCCTGAGCGTTGCTCAGACCACTGAGCTGCGTACCGCCCTGGGTGATGACGTCCAGTACTCCGTCGCCAAGAACACCCTTCTCAAGCTGGCCGCGAAGGACAGCGGGATCGAGGGGCTCGACGATTACCTGACCGGCCCCACCGCCATCGCCTTCATCAAGGGCGAGGCTGTGGACGCCGCCAAGGCGATGAAGAAGTTTGCCGAGGATAACAAGGCATTCATCGTCAAGGGTGGCTACATGGACGGCGCTGCTCTTACCCCCGAGCAGGTTCAGGCTATCGCGGACCTTGATAACCGCGAGACCACGCTGGCCAAGCTGGCTGGTGCCATGAAGGGCAACTTGGCCAAGGCCGCAGGCCTGTTCAACGCTCCCGCTTCCCAGGTGGCACGCCTCGCCGGCGCGCTGCAGGAGAAGAAGGAAGCCTAAGTCAATACCGCGCGTACGCGCGCACTATCTCTACACACATCGCGGGCCGCTGCGGCCCGCACAATAGAAAGGATGCCATTATGGCTAAGCTTTCCAAGGACGAGCTGATCGAGGCCTTCAAGGAGATGACCCTGATCGAGCTTTCCGAGTTCGTCAAGGAGTTCGAGGAGGTCTTCGAGGTCTCCGCCGCCGCTCCGGTGGCCGTCGCCGCCGCCGGTGCCCCCGCTGAGGGCGCCGCTGCCGCCGAGGAGAAGGACGA
This sequence comes from Corynebacterium mastitidis DSM 44356, assembly GCF_000375365.1. Lineage (GTDB taxonomy): Bacteria > Actinomycetota > Actinomycetes > Mycobacteriales > Mycobacteriaceae > Corynebacterium > Corynebacterium mastitidis. Next base: position 114,002 of record NZ_AQXB01000008.1, read on the forward strand.
GTTCGACGTCGTGCTGGAGGACGCCGGCGCCAAGAAGATCGGCGTGATCAAGGCCGTGCGCGAGATCGTCTCCGGCCTGGGCCTGAAGGAGGCCAAGGAGCTGGTGGAGTCCGCTCCGAAGGCCATCCTCGAGGCCGCCAACAAGGACGACGCCGAGGCCGCCAAGGCCAAGCTGGAGGACGCCGGCGCCAAGGTCTCCCTGAAGTAATTGCGCGCTCCCCCAGGGGAGTTGCCTCGCCCGGTGTGCGGTCCCGTACCGCGCATCGGGCTTTTCGCGTCTTGGGAGGGGCGTGCTGGCTTATTTTATTTGCACGCTGCGAATAATATACAAAGTATTCTTTAGGCTCCCGGGAGGGGTTCTTTTGTCTACGGACTTTCTCGTGGGGGATCGGGTAATTCCTTACCCTAACTGGAGTAGCCTGGCATGGGGCGCGGCGCGAGGTGGCGGGGCCCTGGTCTGCTTCGGGCCTGTGAGCTGTGGCAAGAACCTCTATGTGGTTAGTTAGATACTTTATGGGGTCTTGCGAGTGTATGGTGCTTAGGTGTGGCGTTACTGAAATGTAACCTCACCGTAACGTAAAAGTTTCATTAATGGTCGCGTGGCGGAGCGCTCATTTTTCCCAGCGTGCAGGGGTTGTTTGAGGGCATAAAGTCTACTAACATTTAAAATGTAGTGGCAGCAGTGTCTCTAGATTTGAGCACTATGTCTTGAACTTCAGTCAAAAGAAAGGCCTTTGAATGAAGAAGTTCCTGGTCAAGACTATGGCGGCCGTGTTGGCCGTCTCGGCGGTGGCGCCCGGCGTGGCGCACGCCGACCGCTGGACGAAGATCAATCCCGCGCAGTGCAAGGCGGCCTTTGCTGCCGTGGAGGCGGGGCAGGGCTTGCCCGATCCGCAGCTTTTGCGTCTGGATAAGAATAACGCGATGGTGGGTGACACCCTGGAGGTGTACATCGGCAAGACCGAGCACACTGACGCGATCGATGCGGCCATTGATGCCTGGACCGAGGCGTCTCATGGTGCGATCAAGATCGTGAAGGTGGCTCAGCCGACGCAGCACTCCGTGGAGATCGCCGATGGGTATACTGCCGCGGTGGGTGAGATGTTGTGGAAGCCTAAGCCACACATCGTGTTGAATGCGAAGTACTTGCACACTCCGCTGCAAATTCGAGTCCTTACGATTGCTCATGAGATGGGCCATGCGATGGGTCTGGCCCATGGGTGTGCGGACACGCTGATGCGTGCCGGTAGCGGTCCGGGCTCCTCGTCGATGACGCCGACGGCGGTGGACGTGGCTGCGGTACGTCAGGGCCGTTTCTAACGGGCTTGGCGTGCGGCTTTGTGATTCGCTTTATGTTGCGAATTGTCGAGTCCTAATTTAATGTGATTTCTATTTTTATTTCACGTTGGGAAAAATATGAAAGTTTTAAGTAGAGCGGGTAGGGGGCCACTTGGCGTCCTAATCGCTTTCTTTGCTGCTATGGCGCTGGTACTTGGTGTTACTAGCGTTGCGGCGGCTTCCCCTGGAACGGGGGAGGAAGTTAATTTTGACCCTACCGAGAGGCGTGGCCTGGAGGTAGAGGGTGACATTCTCAAGATTAATGACACGCTCGGGTACGGGTGGTGTATTGATCTAGGTTTCCCAAAGCCGGAGGAAAGGCCGCATCTCTTTAAGGATGCGACGACCGGTTACAAGCTGACTCACGTTGGTGCGCCGCGGGAAACGCCTGGCCCTACCGAGGAGATTCCTTTCGAGGGACATCAGCGCGATGCTGCCATTAATGTCCTGAAGAAGCTGAGGAAGGCATACCAGGCTGGCGATTATGAGGAGGCCAGCACCTATAACATGGTGTTGCAGATCGTCCTCACGAGCTCGCTGAATAAGGCTGATGGGCAACTCCATGTTCAGAGTCCTAAGCTTCAGGAGCGTGTTAAGCGTGCCCAGCAGTATCTTCGCGAGGATGCGGGCTACGAGTTGACGCTGGACCCCATTGGTGTGCGTGAGATTGAGGGCGCCAATATTCCGAAGGCCGGTGACGATGAGTACATCACCGTCGTTCCGCCTAAGGATTATGACATCACTAAGGGTGCCGCTAATCAGGCTCAGCGTATTGTTCCCATCGATCAGCCTGGGCTTGATGATGAGCCTAAGAAGCCTGAGTCTTCTGAGGTTCCGGTTCCAGAGGAGACCACTGAGGCAACCACGGAGCGTCCCGCTCCGAAGAAGCCGGAGATTGGTACGAATGCTGATTTTGCTGATGGTGCGAAGCGGGTTGTTGCTGGCGCCACGGTGAATGACACGGTGACGTATAAGGATCTGGTGCCGGGTAAGGAGTACACCCTTGAGGCTGAGCTGATTAGCAAGGCTGATGGCACGACTGTGGTGGGCTCTGGTTCTCAGAAGTTCACGGCTGATGAGTCTGGTTCTGGTGAGGTTGTTGTTCCGATTAAGGTGAACGATGACGTGACCGAGCCGGTTGAGGCTGCTGTGGCGTTTG
>NZ_AQXB01000009.1 GCF_000375365.1 Corynebacterium mastitidis DSM 44356
ACCTCGCCCACGCCATAAGGCGAGAGCGTGACCGAGGCCGTGGACGCCGGGGCGATCGTAGAAAACGTGGAGGTGGACTTCTCGCCGTTGTGATCCACGGCCTCGACCGTGTAGGTCCGCGCGTAGCCGAGCACCTCCGTGGTGGTCCACTTCATGCCATCGGCGGACAGGGTGGCCTCGACCTCGCGGCCCTCTTCGTTGGTCATGGTCACGCTCTCGAGGCCCTCGTCCTTGGACTCCACCGTCACCGGTGTGGTGGGATCGACCTCCTCGGACTCGTCGGCCACGGAGATGTACGGGGCTTCTAGCGCCTCGTCCTCGGTGTCCTGAGTACTTTCCTGGGAGGCGCCCGGATTAATCGTGCACGCCGCAAGCCCGCCCCCAAGGGAGACCACCATCAGCGCCGCGACTACAGCCCGACGCCCCGAACGCACCCGCACGAACAACCACCTCCACACACCACAACAACTGCTCCCAGCCACGCTAGTTTCCCATCGCGGCCCGGCCCCACCCAAAAGGCGCCTTTGGCCAAACCTTTACCAAAGTGAGACACAACGGGCCCGCCGGATCGGCGGCTCGACCTCCCGTCTCCTTAGCTCATCGCCGGTGCGCCGTTTTCCGTTTCACCCCACCCCAAAATCCCCCATGACCTGCCGATTTTGCGCCCGCGCACGCAGGAAGTAAAGTAAACGGACGTCGCCAGGGAGCACCTGGTCAGCACGGCAAGCGCCATTAGCTCAATTGGTAGAGCAACTGACTCTTAATCAGTGGGTTCGGGGTTCGAGTCCCTGATGGCGCACCGCTTCACCCCCACCGGGATTACCCCCGGTGGGGGTTTCGCCGTTTTCAAGCCACCTTTGGTCTACGCCAGTGGCGAGCGCAATCAATTTCAAGCTAGACCGCCGGGGGGTGGTCTTGCCCTGCTCAATCTGAGCCAATCCACTCCGGGCCATTCCAGTCTCATCCGCCAACCCCTGCTGCGTAAGACCCGCATACTCACGCGCCTTACGCACGCGATCCGCGAGATCAAACTGAGGGATAACTCCAGCAAGATGAAGTGATGTAGTCATGCGACCAATAATAGCCATGACCTGCACGAGTATTCAAATGACCACACATAAGATAGTCATTTGTCCACTTATGGCTTGACGACCACGGGGGCGACGGTCTATAACTAATCATATGACCACTACTGAACTGATCGGCTCGGCGGAGGCCGGACGCCTCCTCGGCCTCAGCCGAAACGGGGTAAACCGGCGCGTCGAAAACGGCACCCTCACCCCCGCCGGGCGGATCGGTCGCCGTGGCATACACGTCTTTGATCGCGCTGAGATTGAGCGCCTAGCCGAGAGTGAGGCCAAATGACCGACCGCCAGAAGTGGGGAACCACCGAAAACTTCCACCTGCCCTACCCCGCCCCCGGCGCCCCCATCCACGAGGGCGCAGCCACCATCCAAGCCCTTGCCGAGGCCATAGACCACAGCCTCACCGACCTACTAGCCCGGATTGAGCGCTTGGAAAAGAAGGTCAAAGATCTAGAGAAGCGGGCCAAAGACACGGAGACAAAGGAACTCACTAACCGAATTAAAGCCGTATTCCAGAAAGAGGAAGACAATACGACCGGCAATCCGGTAGCGATCACCCTGAAAGTCACCAAGGACGGTGATCTTTCCATCACCGCCCCTGGCTACGAGGAAGAGCAAGCACTAGACATTCTCACCGATTCCCTGTTCAAGCACCGGCGAGAACTCAGCGTCAAGCGCCGCCTCCAAGGGGATTAATCCTCTTCCGAGAGAGCCTTGGAGACCCCTTCAGCGTCTCCCCAGCCCACATTCTTATCAACCTCATCCCAGGCAGGCTTTTCTGGAGTCTCCGCAGGATTAGGCCACTGTTTCTCATCATTCATTCCTCTCACCTCCTTCCCTCTCTCCATCTGAAAGTGGATCTCGTCACATGCTTACTGGAACCATCATTGTGCCGATCATCGTCTCCATTGCGGTGTTCTCGCTGATCGCGGGGCTGCATGACGTGCCGCAGCACCGCACCCGCGCTGAGGAGGCTCACCGTGGATAGCCAGCCTGCCGTCACCGAGATCGATGGCGTGCGCCTCGAAACGCTCATCGACCACCACCCCAGTAGGCGCTTCGTGCTTCGCATGGAGATCGACACGGAGTGCAACATAGCCGTGGCTCTGCCTGCGGCTGTGTCCATGCTCCGCGATGCCGCTACCGCTATGGAGACGCAGACCAATGAGTACCTGGCATTCCTCCGGTAGGCCGCCGCGCCCCAATGCTGGGCGCCTGCGGTGCGCGGTATGCGAGCGGGTCTTTGCCGCTGGTCGTGTCCCAGCCGCCGAAAAGGGAGGCCCGTACGACGGCGGCCTGGTGTGCCGGGACTGCCGAGAAGTGCTCTACCGACCCCGTGAGCCTGATACCCCCGCCTTGTTCTAGCCACTCCATTTCCCGCGTGCGGGCGTGATCTGGTGGCCACCACAACCCAATAACCAATCGATTTCTAACCCCTGTGCGATCGATATGGCAGCCCCTAATGGGTTCTAACCCGTGGTGGTCACCTGATGACGCTCGGACCATCCGATGTACGTCACACAACACAATCCCCTTTTGGGCGGTTTTACTCGTGAGTCCCCGCCCCCGACCGTAAAGGACACCTTTCCTTCCAGACCACGCCGGTATCGAGCTTTCGATGCACTTCAAGCGGCCCGGATTGACCGGACTGGGCCCGCCCCGCCACCGCCTGGCCCGTGGTAGCAGGGCGCATACGTGAAAGCCGTGTGGGAAGCAGCCCACACGGCTATTAGCCGTGGGCTGACGACGGAAAGCGGAAAACTGGGAAACCGGCACTGGGGGGTCAGCAGGCAGGTAATCCCCCCTTTAGGGGGGTTCCTATTGGCTACACCTATCACTCATCACACCTGGAGGTAACCATCATGAACCAGCCTTTCTCCTCTCTAGATACTGCTCGTCATCGAACAGTAGTAGGACGCACGTTCGACCCTGCACCAGGTAAGGATGAGTCCACTGTCCATCACGTCCTGGAGGCTGTCCTTGTCGTGGTGTTCTCGTTGGTGGCCGTGGCGGTGATCCTGGGCCTCGGGGCGGCTGCTGTAGCGCTGCTCGTCGCGTTTATCGGGTCGGTGCTCTAAAGATGGTGGTGCCAGCGGATTATGTGGTGCCAGAGTGGCACGAGCGGGCCCTGTGCGCGCGGACAAAGCACCCTAAGCAATGGGACGAGCCGGGGCCAGGTAATGAGCCGCGCTGGGTGAAGCTGGTGCGGGCGGTGGAGCTGTGCCAGGACTGCCCGGTAGCGGCGCTGTGTGCAGCCGAGGGGCTGGCGCATAAGGACGTCGGAGTGATCCGGGGTGGGGTGATCCTGCCAGGCTCAGGCATGACGGGTAGTACGCGCCGATCAGTGCGTACAGCGCTACAGGCTGTGGCTGAGGGGGATAGCCCCGCGCAGGCGGCTCTGGACGTCTACGGGCGGTTGAAGGGCTATGAGAAGGCGAGGGAGGCCCTGGTGGCCCTGATAGGTAGGAGGGGGCCTAGTAGGGTCCCTGGGGGGTCACGGGGTCCCGGTGGGGGTAGGGGGCCGGGTAGGGCCGTGGGGGTGGCCGGTGGGTAGTAGGTGGGCTGGTCGTCGTGCCACAAGGCTGACTGCTGCCACGCTCGCGGCGCATGGCACTGTGTGCCATCTGTGCGGGTTGCCTGGCGCAACGACTGCCGATCACATTGTGCCGCGTGCTGCTGGTGGTGATGACTCGCTAGAGAATCTTCGACCTGCTCACAGCAAATGTAATTCAGCTCGTGGTGACAAGTCATTGAGTGAATGGTTTGCTGTTCATCCTTTGCGTTCATCTCGTTGTGAACCATCACGTAAATGGTGATCGACGCGAGGAAAAGCGATGAGTTCGGTGAGAATGATCGATGTGAGGAGTCACGGCCGGGCCGGGTCGGTGTTTTTTAAAGGCCCAGGTCGCGGGAGCCCCCGCGCCAGCCCTGCTTTTTCTCCCCGGCGCAGCCCTAGGGGGTATCCCCTACCCCTCCCCCCCCCTTAATTTTGGAAGGAATGACCAATGAATGAAGCGCTGTTTGAGATACGCCGCCCGACGGGCCGCCATGCCGAGATGCTGGAAAAGGCGATCACCGCCGCCCAGGAGCAGGGCCGCGTGGAGGCCATCGACGAGGGGCTGCTCTCCCTGGCGCGGGCGAACGCCGTGGCACTCGATGACGCCGAGGCCGACCGGAAGTACTACGCAATCTCCCAGCTCACCGCGCCGTACCGCGAGGTGCTGCAAGCCCTACGGATGACCCCCCTTGATCGTGAGAATGAGGCTAATGATGAACTCAACCGCGCCCTTGCTGAGCTGTCCGCGCCCACGGTTCGCAACTCCGCGTCCTAGCGGGGCGACGTATGGGCCTGCGATCTGCAAGATGATGGAGTACCTGGGTACTCCGGCGATGCCGTGGCAAGAGTGGGCCGCTGATGTGATCGGGGAGGTCACCCCGGAGGGATTACCTCGCTGGCCGATGGTTGTAATCAGCGTGCCGCGCCAGTCCGGCAAGACCACGCTGTTGCTGGCAGCCTGCATCCACCGGATGATGACTGGGCGGCGCAAAAAGGTGTGGTCTACCGCCCAGACGGGGCAAAAGGCCCGGAAAAAGTGGCTAGAGCAGGTGGAGATCATGGAATCGGAGGTGTTTCCGCTGCGCTCTCTGTTCAAGGCGAAGAAAGCCGCCGGATCGGAGCAGCTCACGTTCACTCGCCTGAATTCGACGTTCTCTCCGCACCCGCCCAATGAGGAGTCGCTGCATGGCGAGCAGTCCGACTTGAACTTCATCGACGAGGCGTGGGTGTTTGACGACGCCGAGGCCCAGGCGCTCATGCAGGCCATCGTTCCGACCCAGACGACGCGCCGTGGTGCGCAGACCATCGTGGTATCGACGATGGGCACCGCGCGGAGTACCTGGTTCCACGGGCTCGTGGATAAGGCCAAGCAGCCTAGCTCTGGTATCGCACTGTTGGAGTGGGGTATTGATCCTGGTGATGATCCCACCGACCTCGGCTTGGTGGCCTCGCACCATCCCGCGTTTGGGCACACGATGGACATGGCCGCGTTGGAACGCGCTGCCAAGCAGCTCGTTCCAATGGAGTTTGCGCGTGCCTATGGGAATCTGCGCACGGGAGCGAGGGATCGTTTCATTCCGCTCACGGCGTGGCAGTCTGCGGAGTCCACGGTCCCGATCCCCGACACCTGCCTGGTGGTGTTCGGCGCGGCGGTGGACTACCAGCGCACGGAGACCGCGATAGCCGCCTGCGCTGTGGTCGATGGAGTACCCACCATCGAAATGATCGACGTGCGCCCCGGCACCGGCTGGGCTACTGATCGGCTCATTGAGCTGCGCGAACGCCACGACACCCCGCCGCCGGTGGTAGATCCGATCGGCCCCTCTGGGCCGCTGTTCGACCAGCTCAAGCAGCGGGGCCACGAGCCGCCTGCGTTTAATGTGCGCGCGCTGACGTCCTCGTGTGCGGACCTGCTGGATCGGATCACCCGCACCGATAGCGACGGGCTGGCAGCCCCGGAGGTGCGTATACGCCCGCACCAGGCGCTTGATCTGGCTGCTGAGCTGGCCGAGCAGCGGCGTGTGGGTGACGCCTGGGCCTGGGAGCGCCGCCGCGCGGCGGGCTCCATCGCTGCATTGGAGGCCGCCACCCTCGCGCTCTACGGCGCGCTGCACCGCCCCGCTCCCCCGATCAAGCCCTTCATCTACTAGGAGAAACCGTGTCCTACCTGCGTATTGACCGCTCGGTGCTGTCCGTGGTGGCGATCTGCGATGAGTGCGGATGGCGCGCTACCCGCCATACCCCGGCAGCGGCGTGGACGGCGTGCGCACTGCACGCCAAGGCCGCCCATAATGACGCTGCGGCGGTGGGCACCGCGCGCACAGCGGCGCGGATGGCAAAGCAACGCTTATTCGAGAAGCGTGACGGCCTCTCCGCCTAATAGGCGGTATGGGATTCCTCGACCAGATACGTACCGCCCTCGGGATCGACGGGCGCCTGCACAGCAGCAGCGCCCTGGCCTCGCCGTGGGTGGAGCGGCCGACCCACCTAGAGCCCATCATCGTCAACGACTTCCTGCGGGATGAGCTCCGTCTCAAGGCCATCACGCGGGAGCAGGCCATACGAGTACCCGCGCTGTCTCGCGCCCGTGGCTTGATCGTCTCCACGATCGCCCGGCTACCGCTCGTCGCCGTCGATGAGGACGGGGAGGAAACCGGCGCAACGCCCGGCTTCATCACGGACACCACCGGCCCGTTGAGCCCGTTCCACCGAATGTTGTGGACGATCGACGACCTGTTTTTCTACGGGTGGTCGCTGTGGGCTGTCCAGCGCTCCGGCAAAACCGGCCCAGTCGTGGCCGCCGACCGGATCGCGTTTGATCGGTGGCACATCGACTCCGAGGGCACCGTGATGGTCGATGGGAGTCCCGCACCTGCCGATAGCGTCGTGCTAATCCCCGGCGTGACCGAGGGAATCCTGACCTACGGCGCGGACACGCTGGATCAGGCTATGCGCCTGGCGGCGGCTGCTACCCGCGCAGCGGAGAATCCCGTGCCGCAGGTGGAGCTGCACCAGACCAATGACGCGCCGATGACCCGTGAGGAGATTGACGCCATCACCGCCAGGTGGATGCAAGCGCGGCGCGGTGAAAACGGGGGCGTGGCTTTCACCTCTCAGGGTGTGCAGGTGATCGACCACGGCGATGGCATCGACGGGCACCTGCTCATTGATGGGCGCAACGCTGCAGCCGTGGACATCGCCCGCCACGCGGGTATCCCCGCGCCGATGATCGACGCCACGCTGGCGGGATCGTCCCTGTCCTACCAAAACACCGCCAGCCGCATGTCCGAGCTGGTGACCTTTGGGCTCTCGCCGCTCATGGCTGCCGTGGCCGCGCGGCTATCCCAGGACGATGTGACCCCGCCGGGGGTGACCCTGGCGTTCGACACCACCGACACCATCCAGCAGCTGGCTGACCTCTACCGCAAGACCGCTGACCTGTCGCATAAGGAGAACCCCGATGAGCAACGCCTTTAAGACCGATGGCACGCTACTGACCACCAACGATTCCGGTACCACCAGTACGCCGCGCCGTGTGCTGGTCGTCCACACCTTTGAGGACTCCGGCACGCTGAGCGCCGAGGGGATGGCACGCTATCAGTCCACCCCGGCGGCGGGCGGGTCGTACCACATCGTCATCGACAAGGATGGGGTGACCTACCGCGAGAACGACGACGAGTACATGCCGTGGTCGGCCATGCCCACCGGCAACCGGATCGGCTACCACTTCAGTTTGAGTGGCAAGGCCGCCTGGTCGCGGGAGCAGTGGCTCGCACGGCCTCGGCAGTTGGCCGCCCTGGCAAAGATTCTCGCTGCCTACTCCACAGCCTACGGTATCCCGCTCGTCCTGCGCACCGCTGACCAGGTGCGCGCCGGTAAGTGGGGTGTCTGCGGCCACAACGAGATCAGCCGCGCCTTTGGCGAGTCCGATCACACCGACCCGGGCCGGGAGTTCCCCTACGACTACGTGCTGGCGCTGGCCGCACGCCACCAAAAGCAGCCTGCCCCGGCTGCTGATACCTCGAAAGGAACCGCTATGACTCAGTTGACTGGCGAAAGCCGCGACGCCCTACACGACGCGAAGATGAACGCGATCTGGGCCCAGGAAGCCGCCGCCGACAACCAGGTACAGCTCCGAGGCCCCGATAAGCGCGGCTGGTCGCAGCTCGGCGGGCGCACCCTCGTAGACGCCGTGGCCGCGATCGGCGTCCACCTCGGCCTGCCGGGATTCACCGACGTCAAGACCGGCAAATCGACGCCTGTGACGCCTGCTGGAAACAATTAGATGACCACGCTGGTCGCTATCGCAGCCCTGGCGCTCTCCCAGATGATCGGCACCGCGTGCGGGGTGATCCTCGCCCTGGCACTCATCACTCGACCCCCGAAGGAGTAGATCGTGGCACCCGATAACCGCCCCACCCAAGTGCGCCGCCCTTGGCGCTCCACGGTGCGCAGCGTCTTTATCGGGGCTGTCTCGCTGCTCCCGCTGCTCCCCCAGATCGCTGACGCCGCCAACATCGACGAGATACCCGCCGTGGCCGCCGTCCTGGCCGTCACCGCCGCTGTGAGCCGCGTGCTCACGCTCCCGGCGGTGGAGGACTGGCTCCAGACGCACCTGCCGTGGCTGGCCGCAGACCCCTACCAGGGGCACCACAGAAAGGAACGCTCATGATGCAGATGGTGGCCTCGATGGCCCCCGAGACTGCGCCGGAGTCCCGCACCATCACCGGCATGGTGCTGCCGTGGGGCAAGCCCGGCTACACCTCCACCGGCGAGGTCACAGTGACCGCAGGGGCCGTACAACTCCCCGCTGATCTGAAGCGGGTGAAGCTGCTGCGTGACCACTCCACGGAGCCGGGGTTTACCCCGGTCGGCTATGCCACCGCCGCCGAGGACACCCCCGAGGGCCTGAAGATGACGTTCAAGGTCGGTGCCACCGCCGACGGGGATACCGCGCTGACAGATGTGGCCGAGGGCATCCGCGATGCCTTGTCCGTGGAGCTGGTGGACACCGAGGTCACCGGCGGTGTGCTCACCGCTGGTGTGCTCACCGCCGTGGCGCTGGTGCCCATCCCAGCTTTTGCTGACGCCCGAGTGGAGCGCTTTACCGCCTCCAGAAAGGAACCCAAGACCATGACCAACGAGACCACCACCCCCGAAGTGGAGGATCGCCACCGCAAGGACGATCCCGCCCCGGAGACACCGGAAACCCCGGATGATCCCCGTGATGATGACGATGAGGAGAAGGAGGAAGATGTGACCACCCGCAATGACGTGTCCTATGTGACCGCCGCCCGTGTGCCCACCGGACTCACCGTAACCGGCCCCGGACGAGCACAGCTCACGTTCTCGCAGGCCGTGGAGACGATCGCCGCCGCACGTACCGGCGTGGCCTCGGCGGAGATGACCGCCGCGCTGGCCGACATCACCCGCTCCGCCAACCCGGCGATCAGCGCCCCGATGTGGCTGGGCGAGATGTGGGAGGGCGTGGAGTACAAGCGCGAGATCATCCCCACCATGACCAATAAGTCTCTGACCAAGCTCAAGGGCGTGGGCTTCCGGTGGACGAAGAAGCCCGAGGTCGGCGACTACGCCGGTGATAAGGCCGAGATTCCCACCGGCACCGTGGCCACCGAGCCGGTGGAGGTCACCGCCTCGCGCCTGGCTGCCGGGCACGACATCGACCGCGCGTACTTCGACTTCCACGAAACCGAGTTCCTCCAGGCGTTCTTCCGGGCACGCGCTAATGACTATGCGATCAAGACCGATGAGAAGGCCGCGAAGTTCCTGGTTGCCTCGGCTAAGACCGGCACGACCATTGAAGCTGAGCCTGATCTGCTCCACGCTGCGGCTCGCGCGCGGCTGGTCATTAAGCGGCAGACCCGCGTAGAGCCCAATGCCTACCTGGTCCACCCCAACAGCCTGTTTGGGCTGTTCCAGATCACGCAGCTGGATAACCCGGCTTATCTCGATCTCCTCGGGGTGCGCCCGGATCGGTTCATCGCCTCCGACCTGGTGCCCGAGGGCGAGATCATCGCGTATGCCAAGCAAGCCGTGACGTGGTTCGAGCTGTCTGGGTCCCCGATCCGGGTGGACGCCGAGCGTCTGGATCACGGCGGTAAGGACTCCGGCATATTCGGCTACTGGGCCACCCTGCTCAACCAGCAGGACGGCATCGTGCGGGTGCCGTTCGGTACTAGCACCCCGGATCGTCGTGGCTCCAGCGATGAGGAGTCCTAGTGTCACCATTGGTCACCCCGGAAGCGGTGGCGGACTACCTCGGTGAGTCCACTGCCGCGCTACCGGAGCTTGCCGAGATCACCGAGGCGGTCACCGCTCTCATCGTCGGTTACAAGGGCGTACCCTCCGACAAGTGGGGTGCGGATGTGGCCTTTGGGGCCAGGATGCTCTGTGCGCGGATCTACCGCCGTCGCAATAGTCCTGCGGGTGTGGAGGCTCTGGGCGAGCTGGGCCCGGTGTACGTCTCGCGCAACGATCCTGACCTAGCCCAACTGCTCAAGCTCGGGCGCTACGCGCCGCTCCAGGTGGGGTGATTATGGTCAGCGACACCCTAGACCGCGTTGTCACAGCACTCCGCGAGGCGGGGATTACGGCCACGGTCGATCCCCCGCGCTTGAACCCACCGGCGGTGTGGGTGACTGCGCGCCGTCTGGGCCGCAGCGTGCTGGGAGCCTGCGGCGGGTATGCCGTCGTGGTCGATCTGTACCTGATTGCCCGCGACACCGGTATCCCCCGCGCACTGGAAGCCCTGGACAAGCTGCTGACCTGGACCATCGACGTGATGGATACCCACCAGTGGGAGATGGATTCCTCCGCGCTGGATGAGACTGTCACCCTTCCCCAGGGCGGCGGGCCGCTCCCGGCCTACCGCCTGACCTACCTGATTGATTAGGAGAAAAGCATGGCTGTTGGAACACCTAAAGGCTTCAAGCTCGGCAAGGGCGAACTGAAGTTTGGTGAGACTGGCACCGAGGTGGACTTTGCGTGCCAAGCGACCGAGGTCAAGGTGACCTGGGACAACGATTCTGAAGATGATCTGCACACCCTGTGTGGTGGTGTGCTCGCTGGCGGGGAAACCTTCTCCGCGAAGCTGGAGGGAACCTTCATCCAGGACCTGACGGCCAAGGGAGTCATTGACTTCACCTGGGCCAACAAGGGCCAGACCGTCAAGGTCGCTTTCAAGCCCAGGGGTAACTCGAATGCTGCGATCAAGGGCGAGGTGAAGATCATGCCGATTGATATCGGCGGCGAGGTCAATAAGACCAACACCTCCGATTTCGAGTTCCCGTTTGTCGGTGAGCCTACCTGGACTAACGGCGGCTCGACGAGCAGCGCCAACGGCTAGATGGTCTACCAGGGGCTCAAGCTGGAGGGCGGCCGGAATCTCCGGCGCACCCTCAAGCAAGCCAGCAAAGACCTGACCGATCTCAAGGACGCCCACCGGGCTGCTGCTGAGATCGTCGCAGGACGTGCCAAAGGCTGGGCCCCGGTCCGCTCCGGCAAGCTCGCGGCAACAGTCCGCGCTGGGGCTACAAAAACCGCTGGCATCGTGCGGGCTGGTAACCGGCGGCGCTCTGCCTCCGGTGTGCCGTATGCACCCCCGATTCACTGGGGGTGGAAAGCCCGCAATATCAAACCAAACCCTTTCTTGTCGTACTCAGCCCAGGCCACAGAATCCACGTGGCTGCGGCTGTATGAGGACAAGGTGAATAAAGCACTAGATCAAATCGAAGGAGTATAGCTATGGCTTTGAAAAGCTCTGTCACTCTCGACGGCCACGACGCGCCGGTGGAGGTCACCATCACCAACCCGGATCGTGTGCGCTGGGATATGACCCGCTCCAAGCACAACTGGCCGACGTTCAACGATGCCCCGTTCCTTGGAACGACGTTTCTGGCCTGGGCGGCGCTGCGCCGCGAGGGTATCTACACCGGGACTTTTGAGGACTTCCGCGACCGCGACGCGGTGGATGTGCAGTCCTACGAGGACACTACTGACGAGGCTGACGCGGTGGGTGATCTAGGAAACCCTACCCCGTAGGCAGTCGTACTCGCCTACTGGTGGAGCTGGCTCATGTATGGCGTATCGCTCCACACATTCTGTTCGACTACGACGATGCCACTCTGGCGACCATGATCCGAGTCTTGGAGGACTTGCGCGATGAGCAAAACCGCCATTCTTAGCGTTCGTATTATCTCAGACGCAAAGAAAGCCGTAGCCGGCTTTAATGAGGCTGGTCGCGGTCTGGATAAGCTCGAATCTGGCATGAAGAAGGCCGCCGCGGTGGGCACAGCGGCCACCGCAGCGGTCGTGGGAATGGGCAAGCAAGCCCTTGACTCGGCAAGCAAGCTCCAGCAGTCCACCGGCGCGGTGGAGAGCGTGTTCAAGGCGCAAAGCGGAGCGATTAAGAAACTCGCCGCAGATGCGGCGAACGCTGTGGGCCTGTCTAAGAACCAATATCAGGAGTTTGCCTCCGTGATGGGCTCCCAACTGAAGAACCTGGGCGTGGCCCAGTCTGATCTGGTGCCCACCACGGACAAGCTCATTACGATGGGCGCTGATCTGGCCTCGATGTACGGCGGCACCACCGCCGACGCCGTGGAGGCCCTGAGCGCGGCGTTCCGTGGTGAGACTGATCCCATTGAGAAGTACGGCATCTCTATCAAGAAGTCGGACATCAACGCCCGCCTGGCGGCGCAGGGCTTGGACAAACTGGAGGGCGAAGCGCTGAAGCAGGCCGAGACTCAGGCCCTGCTGGCGATGCTCACCGAGCAGTCAGCGGACGCGCAAGGCAACTTTGCCCGTGAGACCGATACGGCAGCCGGTAGCGCCCAGATCGCCGCCGCGCACTGGGAAAACGCGAAGGCCGCCCTCGGGGAGCAACTACTGCCCTATGCGACACAAGCGGCTGAGGCGATGGCGAAGCTGGCGCAGAAGATCGGGGAGAATCCCGAGGCTTTCCGCAAGCTGGCTATCGCTATCGGTGTGACCACGGGAGCGCTCTATACGGGCCTGGCGGCGATTAAGGCGTGGCGCGTCGCCTCGGCTATCGCTACGGCAGTGAGTACCGCGTGGGGAGCGATGACCGGGCGGATTGTGTTCGGCAACACCGTGGCGGCGGGGTCCTCGGCCACGGCGGCGTCTACCTCGATGGCAGCGTGGCTAGGTGCAGCGGCCCGCACCGTGGCCGGATGGGTGGCTGCCGGGGCGCGGATCGTCTGGACGTGGGCGGCCACGGCTACGCAGGCGGTGATCCACGCGGGTGCGGCGGCGGGTGCGTGGATCGCCTCCGGCGTGCGCGCCGCCGGGGCGTGGGTGGCCATGCAGATACGCGCCGGTATCTCGTTCACGATGACGGCGGCCAGCGCGGCGATGTCGGCCACGATGACGGCGGCGAGCTGGTTGGCTGCCGGTGCGCGGGCTGCTGGTGCGTGGCTGGCGATGCAGGTGCGTGCTGGTATTGCTTTTGCGATGACCGCCGCGAGTGCGGTGGGCGCGGCGGCGGCCACGGCGGCGGCGTGGGTGGCGAGCAGCGCGCGGGCCATCGGGGCCTTTGTGGCTCAGCAGGCCGCGATGATGGCGGTACGCGGCGCTACGCTCGCGATGGCGGCGGCGCAGTGGGTGCTCAACGCGGCGATGAGTGCTAACCCGATTGGTATTGTGATCGTCGCGGTGACCGCGCTCGTGGCTGCGCTGGTGCTGGCGTATCAGAAGTCGGAGACGTTCCGTAACGCAGTCAATGCGGCGGGCCGCGTGGGTAAGGCTGCCTTTGACCTGGTGGTAGGTGGTATTCGCTCGGCGGTGAGCTGGGTGGGCAACATCATATCGAAGGTCGGCGGCGTGGGTGGCGCGTTCCGGGCGGCGATGGCGGTTGCCAGCGCGGCGGTACGTATCCTGACGGCTCCATTGCGGGGCCTGATAAGCCTCATTGGCTCGGTGGTCAGCGCGATTGGGCGTATCCGGTTCCCCTCGCCGCCGTCGTGGCTCTCCAAGATGTTCGCTGCTGCGCCGTCGATGACTACAGCGCCCGGTACCCCGTTTAGGTTCATGTCTCCGCCTCCGCTGGCCTTTGGCTATCAGCCGGAACTCACAGCGGCCTCGGGGTCGCTATCCTCTCTGCGCGGTGCTATCGGCTCGTCCTCCGGGGGTGCGGTAAAGGTAGACAACTCGGTGCATATCACCGTCGATGGCTCCGGCGTGGTAGATCCCCGCGCGATCGTGGAGGCCCTGATGAAGGCGCTGAAGCAGTATGGGCGCGATCTGGGCGTGGCCTCGGGAGGAGGCGGTTTCTCATGGGCGTAGCAATCACCCCTACCCTGACAATCGGGGGCTACGAGATCGCGTGTACCCCGGACAAAGCCGATACGGAACCGGTGGCGGTGCGCGGCATCAAGATCGACTGGGGCCGCGCGGAGTACCACGACGCCTCCGCGACCCCGGCCACCATGACCCTGCACCTGGTGGACGCTACTGATGAGTGGGCTACCTACATCCGCCGCAACCGAGCTGTGGGCCGCGAGGTACACCTCCAAGTGGAAAGCCGCACTGTCCGCAGCCTCGACGGCGGCAACATGTCCGGTACGACGCGCCGCCTCGTGGTATTCCGGGGGCGAGTCTCGCGGGCCACAGCGAAGATCACCCGCGCGACGGCTGGCCACGGCACGCGGCGCTGGATCATCACCTTGGTCTGCGCGGACTCCACCGCAGCGATGGGTGGAGTGCATCCTGGGCCCTCGGAGTGGCCGACGGAGGCGATGATGGATCGCGCGCTGCGTATCCGTGGCCTCTCGGAGGTCGGCACGACCAAGATCAAGAACTTTTACTTCCGCTCGGAGTATCACATGCTCGGCGTGTCGCCCCTCGACGTCAAGGGAAAAAGCGCGCTCCAGTTGCTCACCGAGTTCTACGGGTCGATGGCAGCGGAGACCTGGGCCTTTGACCCGGACGGCAATGTAGTAAGGCAAGTGCCGCGCCTTTCGCAGGAGATGGACGTGCGCTTGCAGTCCAGCGATGAGCAGTACGGCGGCGTCAAGCCGGCGATCGACGGTGTGCGCTTCGAAGGCGTGACGTATCCCGGTATCGGTCTCGGCGGGTGCCAGATCGCCGGCGATCCCGTGATTGAGGCCGACCCGGCCACCGCGATTAACCGGGTGGAGGTGAACTGGAAGAACAGGGTGCGCGAATGGGACGACACCATGACCGTCCACGAGAACGTGTATCCGGGCGACGCCAGGCGCGTGTACGCCTGGGATACCTGGCTCGGGGATCAGGAGAACGTGGAGCCCTCCCAGGACGCGCTGTGGGAACGCGTGCGCGAGGAAGGACGCAGGCCCCGGCACCCTGAGTTCACCACGCCGCCGACGCATACCTTCCCGAGCTGGGACGTCGCACGGTGGCTGCTGATGACGTGGGAGAACCCGAGGCCCGCGTTTATCAGCGGGGACGCGGCGCACCAATGGCTCATGGGATCGAATCAAGAATACGGCCCCGTGGTAGCCCCTATTGGCGGCACGCTGCATTTCGACCCACAAAAAGGTTGGTCTACAAATCTCCGCACGCATTTCATACATAATCGCCGCGAATGGAGAGAGCATGTCACCTGGAACTTAATGCGACAGGAGCGGCAAAGCACAAAAGACATAACGGTACCGTGGATGTGGGGCGCATATAAAACCCCCGATGGAGTGGAAATACGCGACCCGGAGAAAATCCGGCTGCATGGCAGTATGCCAAATCGGGACTTGGAGTGGGGCGAGCCAGGGCCCGAAACCGGGTATCGCTTCCACACCTCCGTGACCTGGGATGACATGCGCCATATCAACGCGACCGGCGCGCAAATTAAGGATGTGTACAGATGACCGGATATACCAAGAACCACCGTATTCCCTACCCGACCTCGGGTGATCCGATCCACCGTGGGGCCGCTCAGATGCAGGCGATGGCTGAGCGTATCGACGTCCTTGATCTGGGCGGGGCTGGCCAGACTGGCCCTGCCGGTCCGCAGGGTGCTAAGGGCGCGACCGGCTCCCGGGGCGCGACCGGCCCGGCAGGCCAGCGCGGTGCGACCGGGCCCGCAGGCCCCCAAGGCCCACAGGGCGACCCTGCCTCGACATTCACGCTCGATAAAGAGGTGATTGACGTCACGGATACCGCTACTATCGCGTACGTCGGCACTGTCAAAGAGAGAATTGTTCTTACTCGAATTGGGCCAATGGTGCAGTTGTCCATTGGGAAAATATCAATTCCCAGGGATCAGCAGTTTGTCGCTACAATGCTAAGAAATGTGGTACCGGCAAATCTTCGCCCTAGACAAAGCGCTTCCGGTGTACTTAAAGGAGTGGCCAACTCGCGGTATTGTCATGCGATAGTGGATACTAATGGGGGACTCCGGTTAAGTGACGCTAATCGGAATACCGAGTACGAGGGCGCGCTGACGTGGGTTGTGGACGTCCCTGTGGCGGCTCCGACCGGCCCGGCAGGTCCGCGCGGCGCGACTGGCGCAACCGGCCCCGCAGGCCCCAAGGGCGATACGGGAGCGACCGGCCCGCGCGGTGACACCGGCTCGCAAGGCCCGCGCGGCTCGACGGGGGCCACGGGGCCTCGCGGACCAGAAGGCCGCCAAGGGCCGCCCGGCCCGCGCGGCCCGGCCATAGAGTTACCCGAGTGGAGCCAGACCGGGATCAACTTGATAGCGGACGGCAACCGCAACTTGAACCTCGGCCGAGGTGGTCGATTCCGCTTCCAGTGGCGCGTTCTATGGGGCATTTTTGAGCTGCACTACCGAGTGCTGTGGGGCCGCGACGCGATCACCCCTGGCGGGCCGCTGCGTATGCGCTTGCCAGTCACGCCTGCCGAGGGATTCGAGGGCATGGGGTCCGGCTCCTACTACCTCAATCAGGGCGAACTGTGGTCTATGGACTGCAAGCCGCACGTCAAGCCCGGCACGAATGAGGTGCGGTTCCTGGTACCCGTCAACGGCGATAAGAGCACGCTGAAGTACATGCGGGTCCACGACGGATCCTCACGCTTTGGAACCGGCATACCCGCGAATCCCGACTTCCGCATAGACCAGGAATGGTCCAGCCTCCAAGGAAGCATTAGCTTTCCGGTCTAGGAGGCGATACGCCACGCCGCCGTGGCTGCCGCGTAGGAACTCTGCCCGCTCACAGCAGCGTAGACCTGGGTCGTGGAGACCGTGGCGTGCCCAAGGAGCATCTGCACCGCACGCAGGTCGTGCGAGTCGCTGTAGGCCACCGTAGCGTAGCGATGCCTGAGCTTGTGTGGCGTGTACCCCGTCGGCAGGTACCGGGAGATGCGCTTGCCCAGATACCCCGGAGAGATGTGCCCGTCCTGCCCGCCGGGGAATACCCACCCGCCGCGCGCTGCGATCTTGCGCGCCAGGTGCGGCGGGCAGGGTACCAGTCGCTCGTGCCCGCCTTTCCCCACTACCCGCAGGCACCACCCCTGCCCCACCGGCTCGACGTCACAGGCGCGCACCTGAGCACACTCTGTACGCCGCAGCCCGCAGGTTGCCATGATCTCGATGGCGAGCTGGATGTGCGGCGGCGCTGACCTAATGGCCTCCATGATGTAGACGTCCGGCACCGGCTTAGGCACCGCACGCGGGAGCTGTACCGGCGGCAGTTCCTCCGTGACGTCCTCGGACACGTAGCCCTCGGTGTACATCCAGCGCCAGAACAGGCGCAGCGACTCGCGCGCCGAACGCCGCCCCTGCGGTCCCCAGGATTGCTCGGCCAACCACTTGACTACATCCCGCCGCCTGATCTGACGTACCGGTTTACCCACTGCTTCTATGCAGCGTCGCGCATGGGACAAGCGAAGCGAAATGGTCCCCTTCGCTCGCCCCGCCGCTTCTAGTTCCGCGCGCCACCCCCGGAGGATTTCTTGGTTCTCAACCATGAGCCCAATGTTACCCATGTTACTGATGTGACTAATGATTTCTTGCAGCTCACGCAGCGATTAGCTCCAAGCAGTGGGTTCGGGGTTCGAGTCCCTGATGGCGCACCGCTTCACCCCCACCGGGATTACCCCCGGTGGGGGTTTTCTTATCCCTCCACGCGCGGCGCGCGGGTGCCGTCGGAGAGCACGAGGTCGCGCAGGCGCCTCTCCGGGTCGCGGAGCGCGATCTCGTACCCGGCGCGCCGCATACGCAGCAGCGAGGCCGCCAGGAGCCTGCGGCCCGTGCGGTCCACGCGCACCACCCGCGTCACGTCGATCACGAGCCTGCTGGCGCTGAAGTCCCGCGCGCAGATCTCGTGAAGGATGGACTCCGCCGCGGAGAAGTTGATCATCCCCTGGAGCACGATCACGGTATCCTCCCCCTGCTCCTTGATGGAGCGCACGGCGTGCACCCCCACCGGGACGGGGTTCATCAGGTGCAGGCCCATCTGCTCGGAGAGCCTCTCGAAGATCATGGTGCCGCGCACGCTGTTGCCCTCCGCGTCCAGACGCGGGGAGAACGTGGCCAGGCCGAGCTGCCCCGGCAGCGTTCCGATGAGCCCGCCGGAGACCCCGGACTTCGCCGGTATGCCCACGCGCGCGCCATCCAGCGGCCCGCGCCGTCGTACATGCCCGCCGAGCTCATCACGGCCATCGTCAGGCGGCACACGTCCGGGTCGAGCACGCGCTCCCCCGTCACCGGCTGCACGCCGCCGTTGCCGAGGGTGGCCACCATCGCGGCGAGGTCCCTGGCGGTGGTCTCGATGGCGCACTGCCGGGTGTAGCTGAGCACCGCGTCGTGGGCGGCGTCCCGGATCACCCCGTAGCTGCGCAGCATGTGCGCGATGGAGAGGTTGCGGTCGGCGTGATCCAGCTCGGAGTAGCACAGGGACTCGTTAAAGCCCAGCTCCCGACCCGCCAGGCGGCTCATCAGGCCCCTGATGACCTCCACGCGATCCTCCACGGAGGATTCCTCGCCGTTGATGAGCTGATTGACCGCGATGGCCCCGGCGTTAATCATGGGGTTCATCGGGCGATTGGATTCCTCGTCGAGGGACAGCTCGTTGAATGCCTCGCCGGAGGGCTCCATGCCCACGGTGGACATCACGGCGTCGATCCCGCGATCCTGCAGCGCGAGGGCGTAGACGAAGGGCTTTGAGATGGATTGCAGGGTGAAGGGGACGTCGCAGTCGCCCGCGGCGTAGACGCGCCCGGAGACCATGCACATGGCCACGCCCAGGGGGTTGGGGTCCGCGCTGGCCAGCTCGGGGATGTAGTCCGCCACCTGGCCGGACTCCTCCTCGCGCACCGTCTCCAGCAGCGCCGTGAGGTACTGGGGTATGGGGGAAGTGATTTCTCGCACGGGCCCAGGCTACCCATCCCCCGGCTCCCCGCTTCGGGTCCCCTCGCTCCCCGCAGGGCCGAAAAGATTTTGGCGCTTGAATATGCCATAATACTTATCTGTGAAGGCCTTGGTAATCGTAGATGTCCAGAACGACTTTTGTGCTCTCGGCCCGCTTGCCACCGCCGACGGCGACATCGCCGCCGACAGCATCCGCTCCCTCCTCGAATGCGAGGAGACGATGAGCGACTACGCGCACGTGGTGGCCACCCAGGACTGGCACATCGACCCGGGCGATCACTTCTCCGACGCCCCCGACTTCATCGACACCTGGCCCCCGCACTGCCGGGCAGGAACCCCGGGCGCCGCGATCCACCCGGCGGTTCCCCTGGACCCCATCGAGGCCTTCTTCCTCAAGGGAAACTACAGCGTGGCCTACTCCGGCTTCGAGGGGTTCGCCGAGGGCACCTCCCTCGCCGAGTGGCTGCGCCAGCGCTCCGTGACCGCCATCGACGTGGTGGGCATCGCCACCGACTACTGCGTGCGCGCCACCGTCCTGGACGGCCTCAAGGAGAACTTCGACGTGCGGGTGCTCTCCTACTACTGCTCCCCCGTGGACCCCAACCGAGGGCAGGCCGCCCTCGACGAGGTCGAGCTGGCCGGGGCCACCGTGGTGAACACCCCGCTTGGGGGCTGCTCCTAAGACCCCGGCGAGGCCGCCGACCCCGCGCGGGCGCTACGCGCAGCCGAGCCGGGGCGGCAGCGCCCGCGCCGCCTCCGTGAGCAGCCGCTGTGCGGACTCGTAGGAGCCGTCGGAGGGCCGGGCCGCCAGGGCCACCGCCACGATCCCGCAGGGGGTCTCCTTCACCCCGACCTGCCTGGCGGTGTAGCGGCCCTCCTCGTCGGGCCCCCACCCGCCCTTAAAGCGCATTCCCTCGACGGCGCCCAGCCCATAGGACTGCTCCGGGGCCACCTCCCCCATCGCGTCGAGCACCGGGCCCGCGCCCGCCAGCCCCGGCAGCGCCCGCGCGAAGGCAGCCTGGTCCTCCAGGCTCCACGCGGTCTGGCCGAAGCTCGACAGGCCCGGCCGCAGCACCCGCGTCTCCACCCGCGTGCGCTCGTCGCCGCCGTCCGCGAGCACCCGCTGCACCGCGCGCCCCGCCTCCTCCGGGGAACCCAGGGCCGCCCAGAGGCGCGCGGCGGCCTCGTTGTCGGAGACGCGTATCGCCGCCCGGACGTCGGCGGCCACCTGGGCATCCTCGGGGAAGGCCCGCAGCGCGGCGATGGCGAGGGGGATCTTGGAGGTGGACCACGCGGGCCCCTCCTCCAGCTCGCCCGCCGAGGCCACGCCCGACTCCCCCGCCAGGACCACGGCGGTGCCGGGCGGGGCGGAGAGCACCGGCAGGGCGGCGGCGCCCGAGGCACCCTCCGAGGACTCCTCCGAGTCAGTGGGCGCGGCGGGGTGCGAGGAGGCGGTCTGCGGCGCGGGAGCGGTCGATCCGGCCTCGCCTGCTGGGTCTACCTCCCCGATGGTGCAGGCGGCCAGAACGAGGCCGCACAGCGAGGCGACGCAGGCGCAAAGGTTCCTCGTCATGCGATGTACACATTCGCGTTGTTGCCGCCGGTGCAGTGGATGTACTCGCCGGTATCCCGGCAGGTCATCTCGTAGCTGCGCTGCGTGGCGGGGCTATAGGCGCGCACGGTCTGATCCGTCTGCCCGGTCTCCTGGTAGGCCTTCCACCACTCCTGGCGCACCACCTGGGCAAAGTCGTCGCTCGTGGCCCCGGAGGACCACACCTGGCTAAAGCTGCCCGCCGAGCGCCCCGAGCGGGCCGCCGAGTTCACCGGGCTGGCCGCCTCCGGCAGGTCCGGGTCCGTGGGGCGCGCCGCGCTGGTGGGCTCGCTCGTGGGGGCCGGGGTGCTCGTAGAAGGCTGCGCGCTCGCGGGGCTCGTGCTGCTCGGGGAGGGGCTGCTCGTGCTCGTGGGGCGATCGCTGGTGGGCGGCGCGCTGCTGGGGGTGGTGGGGCGCGGGGGCACCGAGCGCGCGGTGGTGCGCACGGTGCTCGTGACGGTGGTGGTGGAGCTGGTCGAGGTCTCGGCCACCGCGGGCGCCTCGCCCTCCTCCTCGCCCCGGGAGGAAAAGAGGAAGATCCACGCCACCGCCCCCACCACCACGAGGATGATGAGCATGGCGGCAATAGCCACCACCATGCTGGCGTTGCTGCTCTCGTAGCGGGGGCGGCGCGGGGCATCGGCCTCGGGATCGTAGGCCCCCACGGACACGGGGTCGGCCTTCGGCTCGCGCCCGGGGGACACGCGCGGGGCGGGCTCCTCCGCCCACCCCGGCCCGCCCTGCACGGGGATCTCCCGGGTGATCGGTTCGCGGTCCTCGCCGCCGGGTTGGCTGTTCATGCGCCTATGCTGCCACACCTAACTCCTGGGCTAAAAAGCCGCACCCGGCGCCACCCCCGCCTCTTTTTTAGGGGCTTGTCCTCGATCGCCTCGCCGCGCGGCCCGGCTCCCCGCTAGTCGCGCCCGGCCAGCAGGCGCTGCAGCTCCTTGATGTCCTTGTTCTTCTTGCGGTTGCGCACCACCGTGACCAGGATGGCCGTGGCGAACACCGCGCCCACGGCGGCCAGGATCTTCTGGGTCTGCGGGTCCTGCAGCTTGGCGGTGGCCTCGCGCTTGGCGTCGTCCACGAGGTTCTGCGGCTTGCTGCGATCCGCCAACTGATCCAGGGTGCTGGCCAACTGGCGGCGGGTGCGCTCAATGTCCCGCTGAATGTCCTCTATATTGCGTGCCACGTTTTATCTCCCAACAAAAGGTGCGTCGTCGTCATCGCGGCCCCAGGGCCGCGTCGCCTGCCTCGGGGCGCCGAGGTCCCTCTCCCCTCCCCGGGGCGCGCCGTGCGGCGCGCGGCACCGGAATGCCGGAGGAACGCCCTCGGCGCCCTTACTCCGCATTATTCTAGCCTGCCGGATCAATCCGCCGCAGCGGACGCGCGCCACGCCCGGGCGGCGAGGAGCCCCGCCCCGCTGAGCAGCAGCACCACGAGCAGCACGGCCCAGTCGGAGACCCCCTCGGTGTGCCGGATCACCCAGTTCTCCATCTCCGCCTGGCGGCTGACCCCCACGAGGCCGCTCAGGCTGGTGGTGCCGCCGGTGAGCCACATGAGCACCCCCACCGCGATGGTCAGAACGCCGCCGATGACGTTGTTCCAGGAATTACTCCAGCGGCCCACGCGTACCCCGCGCGGGCGCACCAAGGTCTGCACGGCGGGCAGGCGGGACCACAGCAGGCTGAGCACCAGCAGCGGAACCACCATGCCCAAGGCAAAGACCAGCATGGTGATCCCGCCCAGCACCGCGTTGCCGCTCACCGCCGCCATCGTGAGCACCATGCCCAGCAGCGGACCGGCGCACACCCCCGCCAGGCCGTAGATCGTCCCCAGCACGTACACGGCGGCCAGGGAGCTGCCCCCGGCGGCACCGGTCTGGCCCGGCAGCGGGATCTCGATGCCCAGCAGCATGACGAGCCCCAGGGCGATCACCACGAGGGAGCCGCCCATCACAAAGGTCTCCCGGTGCTCGCTCACCAGCGCCCCCACGGAGCCCGCCAGCACGCCCATCGGCAGCAGGGTGGTAATCAGACCCACGTAGAACACCCCGGTGCTGGTGACCAGGGACGCCGGGCGGGAAAAGGCGTAGGAGAAAAAGGCCGGTAACAGCATGGCGGAGCACGGGCTGAGCAGAGTCAGCGCCCCGCCGAGGAAGGCTCCCAGCAGGCTCAGTTCCACGGTCTAGCTGGCCTCCTCGATCGCCTGATCCAGGAACTCCCGAAAGTTCTCCAGCGACTGTGCCCCGGCGATCACGTTGCCGCCCACCGCGAAGAACGGCACGCCCTGCACGCCCCACTGGCGCGCCTCCTCCGTCTCCGCCTGGGCCTCGTCCACGAGCTGAGGGTCGGTCATGTCCGCCTTGAACTGCTCCATGTCCGGCACGCCCACCTCCTTAGCGATCTCGATCAGCTCCTCGTCCGGCAGGTCCGGGTGGCCGCTCTCCGGGGCGCGCGCGTACACCGCGCGCAGGTAGTCCACGTACTTGTCCTGCCTGCCCGCGGCGCGGGCCGCCGCGGAGGCGGTGGCGGAGCGCTCACCGAAGTACACCACGTCGCGGAACTCAATGCGCACCTTGCCGGTGTCCACGTACTCCTCCTTCAGCGTGGGCAGGATCTCCCGGGAGAACAGCGCGCAGAAGGGGCAGCGCAGGTCGGTCCACTCCACCAGCACCACCGGGGCGTCCACGTCGCCCAGGGCGCGGGGATCGTTTGCCTCACGGCGCTCGATCAGGGACTTGATATGCGCGTCCGGATCGCTGGCCGCGTCGGCGCTCTGCGTCCCCGAGGCGCCTGCGGCCGCGTTGTCCCCGGCGGAGTCCTTGTTCACGAGCTGCGCGATGAGCACCACGACCAGGAAGATCGCGATCACCGCCAGCGCGATGTAAAAGGGCGCGGTTCGGTACCACGGGCGGTGTGGGTTGACGTAGGTATCGAATCGAGTCTTCACACCACGCAGGATACAAGACGCCCGGGACCGCTATGGTGGTGCCATGACGCTCAACATAGGAGACACCGCCCCCGAGTTCTCGCTCATCGACGACCACGGCGCCACCGTATCCCTCAAGGACTACGCCGGGAAGCGGGTGATCGTGTACTTTTACCCGCGCGCCAACACCCCCGGCTGCACCAAGGAGGCCTGCGACTTCCGCGATAGCCTGGAGCAGCTCAACGGCATGGACATCGCGGTGCTGGGCATCTCCCCCGATACCCCCGAGAAGCTCGCCGCCTTCCGCGAGGACCACCACCTGACCTTCCCGCTGCTCTCCGACCCGGACAAGACCGTGATGAAGGCCTACGGCGCCTTCGGGGAGAAGAAGAACTACAGGCGCGTGGTGGAGGGCGTGATCCGCTCCACCTTCCTGATCGAGCCGGACGGCACCGTGGGCGTGGCCAAGTACAACGTCAAGGCCACCGGGCACGTGGCGCGGTTCCTCCGGGACCTGGGGTAGGCCCTACTCCACCCGCCGCCCCCGGCCGTCAAAGACGTGCACGGTGGGATCGGCGCCCAGCACCAGGGAGCACTCGCCGCCCACCGGCAGCTCCGCCCGGCCCTCCGCCCGCACGGCCACCGGCTCGTCTACCCCCTCCGCCTTCAGGAAGGCGTAGGACTCGTAGCCGAGGTGCTCCACGTGCTGCACCCGCGCGGCCAGCCCCTCCCCCGGCGCGCCCAGCGCCAGGTCCTCGGGGCGGATGCCCACGGCAAGCCCCCGCGCCGCCCGGCCTCCCTCCGCGCCCGGAGCCCCAGCAACCTCCGCCGCCCCCACGGCCCCAGCAGCGCCGGCCCCCGCATTCACCGCCGCCGCGCGCTGCCCGGCGGCCAGCGGCAGGCGCAGGCCGCCGATAAAGGCGCCGTCGCCGGTGACCTCGGCCCGGAAGAAGTTCATGGCCGGGGAGCCGATGAAGCCCGCCACGAAAGCGTTGGCAGGGCGCTCGTAGATCTCCCTCGGGGAGGCCACCTGCTGGAGCAGCCCGTCCTTGAGCACCGCCACCCGGTCCCCCATCGTCATGGCCTCCACCTGGTCGTGCGTCACGTACACCGTGGTGGTGCCCAGCCGCTTCTGCAGCGCGGAGATCTGCCCCCGGGTGGATACGCGCAGCTTGGCGTCCAGGTTGGAGAGCGGCTCGTCCATGCAGAACACCGCGGGCTCACGCACGATGGCGCGCCCCATGGCCACGCGCTGGCGCTGCCCGCCGGAGAGGTTGGCGGGCTTGCGGTCCAGCAGCGATTCCAGTTGGAGGATTCCGGCGGCCTCCCGCACCTTGGCGGCGATGGTGGCCTTGTCCACGCCCTGGTTGCGCAGCGCGAAGCCCATGTTCTGGGCCACCGTCATGTTGGGGTACAGGGCGTAGTTTTGAAAGACCATCGCCACGTTGCGCTCGGCGGGCGAGACCCCGGTGACGTCGCGGCCATCGATGGTGATGTGGCCGCGATCCGTGGGTTCCAGCCCGGCGAGCATCCGCAGGCTCGTGGACTTTCCGCACCCGGAGGGGCCCACGAGGACGAGGAACTCCCCGTCCGCGATGTCGAGGTCCAGGCCGTCCACGGCCGGGGTGGCGGACTTGCCGTAGTAGCGGCTGACGCCCTCGTAGGTTACTCGTGCCATGGGGTTTGCCTCCTAGATGAGTGGTTTGACCTGGTTTTCGTAGATGCGGCTCATGATGTTGTTCAGGTTGCCCATCACTACCTCCACGTCCCTGCGCCCGGTGGCCACCATCTCCAGGGAGCCTCCGATGCGCGGGTCGGCCCCGGGCAGCGCCACGCGCGCGTTGTCCTGGGGGCGGGTGTGGGCCAGCTGGTCCACGGCGGTGCGGAAGTTGGGGTTGCGGGCCATGAACTCCTGCTGCTCGGGGTCCTCCACCCCCGTGGTGCGCACCGGCATGTAACCCACGTTGCGGGACCAGTAGGCGGTGTTCTCCTTGTTGGTGATGAAGTCGATGAACTGCGCGGCCGCGATCTTGCGCTTTTCCGGCAGGTTGCGCGGGATCGCCAGGCCCGCGCCCCCGGTGGGGCAGCCGCCCTCGCCCCGGGGGTTGGGCAGGGGCGCGGTGCCGTACTCGAAGCGCGCCTGCTTGTCGACGCCGCTGAGGTCGCCCGTGGAGAGCACGCCGCTGGCGCAGCGCCCGGAGGAGAAGTCCACGGCCAGGTCCGTGGCGATGGCGGACCACCCCGCCTCGGGGTCGGTGGCCTCCTGGAACCAGCGCACCGCGGCGAGGGTTTCCGGGGAGGTCAGGCGCAGGTCCCAGCCGTGGGAGTAGGCGCCGCCCATCGTCCACAGGGGCCCGGCGAAGGTCCAGGAGAGGTTGTTCGCGGCGTTGTACCAGCCCAGGGGGCGCTGCCTGGGGTTTCGCTCCCGCAGCGCCTGGCCCCACTGGGCCATCTCCTCCCAGCTCTCGGGCCCGCGATGCGGCAGCCCGGCCCGCTCCCAGGATTCCTTGTTGTAGTAGAAGAGCGGCGTGGAGCGAGCGTAGGGGAAGGCAAAGTAGCGGTCCCCGATGCGGTAGTCCTCGTACAGGGAGGTCACGTAGGTGGAGGGGTCTATCCCCGCCTTATCCACGATCTCGGAGACCGGGGTGATCTGGTCGTTGAGGGCAAAATTGTACCACCAGACATCGGATAGCACCACCACGTCGGGCACATCCGTGCCGGTCAGCGCGGCGTTGAGCTTGTTGGCCACCTCGGCGTAGTCTTTTCCGGCGTCCACCAGGTTGATGCGCACATCCGGGCGGTGCGCCTCCCAGCGGCGGATCAGCTCCAGCTCGTGCTCCTTGGAGGAGCCGGGGTGGTTGGACCACCAGGTCAGGGAGGTCACGGGGAGGCCGTCGTCGGCGGTGTTGTCCCTGCCCGCCGTGGCCCCGGTGCCCGCGCACCCGGCGAGGGCCCCGGTCCCGGCCAGGGCGAGCCCGACTAGGGAGAGAAAGGAGCGGCGGTTCATGCCGGTTCGTGGCGTTGCGTGCGTCATGGTCTATCCCTTCACCGCGCCCGTGGTCAGGCCCTTGATCATGTACTTTTGCAGGGCCAGGAAGATCAGCAGCACGGGGATGATCGTGAGCACCGTGGCCGCCATCACCGGGCCCCAGTTGGAGACGCCGTCGTTGTTTTGCAGCATGGTCAGGCCCACCTGCAGCGGGGCCACCTCGGCGGTATCGGCCATGAGGAAGGGCCACAGGTACTGGTTCCACTCGTTGACCAGGGTGATCACGGAGAAGGCCACCAGCGTGGGCATGGAGATGGGCAGCAGCACGCGGGTGAGCAGCCGGATGGGGCCCGCCCCGTCCATGCGCGCGGCCTCCACCAGCTCGTGGGGCAGGGAGAGGAAGTGATTGCGCATGAGGAAGGTGCCAAAGGCCACCCCGGCGAGCGGGACGATGATGCCCTGGAAGGTGTTGCGCCAGCCCAGGGCGTTGACCAGCGCGTAGTTAGAGATCACCGTGATCTCGCTGGGCACCATGAGCGCGGAGATCACCACGAGGAACACGAGGTTGCGGCCCGGGAAGCGCAGGATGGCCAGGGCGTAGGCGGAGAGCACGCCGAGCACGATCTTGAGCAGGCACAGGAAGAACGTGATGATCACGGAGTTGCGCAGGTACCGCCAGAAGGGCACGCGCGTGGTGGCCTCCCGGTAGTTCTCCGGGTACCAGGTGGGTGGCAGCCAGGAGACGGGGTCCGTGTAAATATCCGCGCGGTGCTTCAGGGAGGTCATGAGTATCCAGAAGAGCGGGACGCCGATGATGAGCAGCACCAGGGCGATGCCCAGGTATCCGGCGGCGAGCCGCCAGCGGGAGGGCCCCTCGGGGCTTCTCGACGCCCCCGCTGACCGTGTCGTCTCGGCCGTCCCTGCGGCGCGTGCGGCGCGCGGCGCCGCGTGCGAGGTTGCCATTATTTATTCCTCCCCTTGTCCATGTACCGCACCTGCACGAGGGTGATCCCCAGCAGGATGAGGAACAGCACGGTGGCCACGGTGGCACCGTAGCCCGCACGGAAGTTCACAAAGGTTTCCTGATACACCTGGTACACCAGGGTGGTGGTCCCCTCGATCTGGGGCCCGCCCCGCGTCATCACGTTGATGAGGTCGAACACCTGCACCGAGTTGAGCGTGACGGTGATGGAGAGGAAGAAGGTGGTGGGGCGAAGCTGCGGCAGAGTGACCCTGGTCAGGCGCGTCCACCAGCCCGCGCCGTCGATGGCCGCCGCCTCGTCGAGGTCCTTGCTCAGCCCCTGGAGCGCCGCCAGGTAGATCACAAAGGTGTAGCCCAGGTTTTTCCACACGAAGGTGGTGGTGACCATGAACATCGCCCAGCCCGGCACCTGGTAGAAGTCCGGGCTGTCTATTCCCCACCACCCCAGCACGGCCTGGATCAGGCCAAAGGAGGGGTCGAAGATGAATTGGAAGGCCACTCCGATGGCCGCCCCGGAGATGGCAAAGGGGGCAAAGACCACGGATCGGGCGATGTTTCTGCCCCTAAGTTTTTGATCCAGGAGCATGGCCAGCCCCAGGCCCAGCACCATCGAGCCGACCACCGCGCAGAACGTGAAGGTCACGGTGTTGAGCAGGATGGTTTTTGTATCGTCCCGGCTCAGCCACTCGGCGTAGTTGTCCAGGCCGATGAACTGCGCGGTGGGGCTGGAGATGTTCCAGGCGTACAGGGAAAGCCGGATGTTATCCACCAGCGGGCGGTAGGTGAATATCCCGAGCAGGACGAGGTTCGGGGCCAGCAGGGCCAGCGCCACGAGCGCCTCCCGCCGCCGGGACGCGCCCCCCGACCTATACCTATGCCGGGGCTTTGATCCCGCCGTGGCCCGCGCCGACGCCCCGGGGCCGGGCGCGGTCTCAACTCTCGAAGGTGTCACGAGGAACCATGGTTACTCCTCCGGGTGAACGCACGGCGTCCTCGAGGTGAACATCAGCGGTACCTTTGGCAAACCTCGGTGAATCCCGCCCTCCCCCGGCCCGGTGCGGGGGTGATGTCAGAGCAGGATCCCCCTCCCCGAGGTCGTATCACGACAGTCATCATACGCCCATACCTTAACCGCCATTGCGCCAGCATAGGGGCGGCCGTATCACGTCCGACGAGCAGACAAAAACCCTCACCCCGGGCGTTTTCCGCGCAATCCGAAAATCCCCCCACTCCGCCGTGGGGTGAGGTAATACCTTTCTTTTTTATCACCCAATAAGAAAAATGTAGACACGCCCAATGACGTGCCCTAACATCGCTATGCAACAAACAAAATAATCCGCCAAACAAAAAGGCGGACACGCAAATAAGGAGAAAACATGGAGA
The DNA here is from genome assembly GCF_000375365.1 of Corynebacterium mastitidis DSM 44356. Classification (GTDB taxonomy): domain Bacteria; phylum Actinomycetota; class Actinomycetes; order Mycobacteriales; family Mycobacteriaceae; genus Corynebacterium; species Corynebacterium mastitidis. Next base: position 28,862 of record NZ_AQXB01000009.1, read on the forward strand.
CTTCCACCGCCGCCCAGACCGCCCTTGGTGCCACCGCGCTCGCCGCAGGCGTGGCCGCCGCTGCGGCGCCCGCGGCCAGCGCGGACATCGCAGACATCTCGGAGGAGCTGACCGCCAGCGCGGACGTGGAGATCGTGTCCGAATCCCACGAGTTCACCGAGTCCGCCGGGGCCTCCGAGGCCGCCGAGGAGAACGACGCCCAGGAGATCGTGGATAAGACCAATGACATCCGCGCCGCCCACGGGCTCGGCGAGCTTACCCCCAGCGAGGAGCTTACCGAGGGGTCCGAGCAGTGGGCGCAGGTGATGAGCTCCACCAACACCGTGGAGCACGCCGAGGGGGACTTTGGCGAGAACCTGCACTGGGCCAGCCAGAAGGTTCCCACGGATGAGGTGGTGCAGGACTGGATGGACTCCCCGGATCACCGCACCAACATCCTCGACCCGGAGGCCACCGAGATCGGCGCCGGGGTGGTGCACGACTCCAACGGTATGCACTCCGTGCAGCGCTTTATCTAGCCACATCCCACCCTCCCCCAGGGGCCGCCGCCGCGCACAGCGTGGTGGCGGCCCTTTTTGCGCCTCCACCCCGCCCCACCCACACACGGTAAAAAACCAAGCGGTCTACTTAGATTCGGCAGCGCAGCGGGGTGGGCGGAGGAGGATGAAAAATAATCGCAGACAGCCTTGTCCACTCCATCCGCCGTGTGTAGTCTTGGTGCTCAACAAACATCGTCACGAGACCTTCGTAAGGAGCACCCATGTCCGATCTGACCCCGCGCCACAAGGACGGCGAGGCCCTGGAGCCGATCGACGCCCAGAAGCTCTCCGAGCTGGCGCAGAAGAACATCGACAACCCCGAGGGCGGCCGCAAGAAGATCCGCACCCACACCGAGGCGGACGGACTCTTCCGCAACTACACCCAGGTGCGCGACCTCTCCCCGGTGCTCGTGGCCGAGCCGCCGCAGCTCCTGGGCGATAACTCCGCCCCGAACCCCACCGAGGTGGCCCAGGCGGCGCTGGCCGCCTGCATCTCCGTGGGCATCCAGGCCATCGCCACCCACCGGGGCGTGACGCTGACCAAGATCGCCATCGACATCGAGTCCGACATCGACATCTCCCCCACCTGGGGCACCGGCGACCTCGGGGAGCACAAGCGCCCCGGCGTGTCCGACGTGCACGTCAAGATCGACCTCGAGGGCGACGCCGACCGCGCCACCCTCGACCAGATCCAGAAGGACGCCATCGTCTGGTCCCCCGTGGTGAACACCTACACCCGGCCCGCCAACCTCACCTCGGAGCTGATATGAGCGCCCTGACCGCCGCCGACCTGCCCCAGGACCTGCGCGAGACCGTAGCGGGCAACGCCAAGGACGTGGATAAGGGCACCCTGGACGCCCGCTACGTGCTGCCCCTGCTGGGCGAGCGCGGGCTGATCGGCACCGGCGTGCGCGACTCCGCCCGCACCATCCGGGCGCTGTCCACCGAGGACCTCTCCGCCGGCTTCACGCTGTGGGCCACGCGCTGCACGCTGCTGTACCTGGAGACGGCGGGCACCGAGTACGCGCTCTCCCTGACCGATAAGCTCCGCTCCGGCGAGCGCCCCGGCGTCTCCGGCATGGCGGGCTCCTTCAAGGACTTCTCCGGCGCCGGGGAGATCGCGCTGCGCGCCGAGAAGGAGGAGGGCGGCTACCGCGTCAACGGCAAGCTGAACTGGGCCTCCAACCTCTACCCGGACGCCGTGGCCGTCACCGGCGCCAAGACCGCCGAGGGGCACCGCCTGCTCTTTGCCTTCGAGGCGGGCCACGAGGGCGTGACCTTTGGCACCCCCTTCGGGCTGCTGGGCCTCAACGCCACGGCCTCGGCCTGGGTGGAGTTCCAGGACGTGTTCATCCCCGCCGAGCAGGTGCTCACCGAGGACTTCGTCAGCTTCATGCCGCGGATTCGCCCGCCCTTCGTGCTCTTCCAGATCGCGGAGTGCCTGGGCGTGGCGGAGGCCTCCGCGCAGGCCGCCGCCGAGCGCCTCACCGGCCTCAACGCCACCTTCGCAGAGGATCACGCGGCCGTGCGCGCCAGGATCAAGGACGCCATCGCCCGCCACGAGGATCTCCTGGCCCGCATCGACGCCGGGGAGAAGGCCACCCCCGCCGAGCTGCTTCAGTTGCGTCTCGACGCCGCCCAGGCCGCCGTGGAGGCCGCCAACATCGAGGTGCGCGTGGCCGGGGGCGCGGGCTACGCCAAGAGCTCCCCCACCTCCCGCCGCTACCGCGAGGCCTCCTTCATCCCCGTGCAATCTCCCTCCGAGGCACAACTGCGCTGGGAGCTGGAGCGGGCGCGCAAGAGCGCCTGAGGCAAACACCCTCAGCAAAGAGCGGCCGATAGCCTCGGCCGCTCTTTGCTTTGCCCGCACCCCACCCGGGTCCCCGAGGCGCGGCGTCGCGCGCTGTTACCCTGGGCACCATGACCGCGTCGCTTATCATGCTGCTGATAGTCATCGCCCTGCCGCTTGCGGCCCTCGCGTTCCTTGTCTCCGACGCCAGGCCGGGGTCGGAGACGGCGCTCTGGGCGTTGGTGATCGTGGCCGTGCCCTTCCTGGGGCCCGTTATTTATCTGCTGTGGCGCGCCAAAGGCAAGAGCGAAAGAAAAGAACGAGTCTAGGAGAACGCCATGCCCAACATAGGAATCACCGAATTACTTCTTCTCCTCCCCCTCCTGGCCGCCGTCGTCCTTCCCATCGTGGCCCTCGTGGTCCTCTTCCGGGATAAGCGGCCCGGATCGGAGACCGCGATCTGGGCGCTGGTCATCCTCGTGGCCACCTACCTGGGCCCCATCGTCTACCTGGTGTGGCGCACCAGGGAACGCCCCCGCCCCGGCGACCCCGGCACCGCCGCGCCGACCGCCTGAATAAGAGTGCGCCCGGGGGGACTTGAACCCCCACGTCCTAGGACACTGGAACCTAAATCCAGCGCGTCTGCCAATTCCGCCACGGGCGCGCGCAAGCGGTAACTATACCACGGGCCCGCACGCCCGCCCGGCACCGCTTGGCCGCCGCCCCGGCCCGGCGGGTACCCTGGATCGCATGAGTGCGCAGCAGCCCCGGCGCGCGCGGAAAAGGGTGCGCGCGTCCCACGTCGTCTTTCTGACCCTGGCCGTCCTCGCCACCCTGGCGCTGGCCTGGTGGCAGTGGACTCGCTTCCGCTCCGGTTCCGGCACCTTCCAGAACCTCGGCTACGCCCTGCAGTGGCCCGTGTTCGGGGCCTTCTTCGTGTACGCCTACCGCAAGTTCATGGAGTACGAGAACGAGAAGATCGACGCCGAGAACTCCGCCGACGATGCCGACTTCCTGTATCAGCGCGACGTCGAGCGCTTCGGCGCCGCCCCCGCCGATCCCCTCGGGGAGGGCGCACCCCAGCGCCCCACTATCGACGTCGCGGAGTTCAACGAGCGCAACAGGCCCCGGCGCGGCGGCAACGCGCTCGACGGCGTGCCGGATCGCCCCCGCAGTTCCCAGTAGAAAGAAGGTCCCCCGATGACGTCCCCGTCCCCCCAGCCCAAGGTCCACCCCGAGCGCCAGCGGCGCGTGAGCGTGGCGCTGGCGCTGTTCTCCATCGCCGCCTGGGTCACCGGCGTGTTCCTCCTGGCGCTGTGCGTGGTAATGAGTCTTAAATACCTCACCCCCGTGGACGTGCCCGCCGGGGCCAAGTACGTGGCCATCTTCCACGGCTGGGTGTATATCCTCTTCGTGCTCTCCGCCTTCAACCTGGGGCTCAAGGCCCGGTGGGAGCCCAAGACCTGGATCGTCACGGCCCTGGGCGGCGTGGTGCCCTTCCTGTCCTTCTTCGTGGAGCACCAGCGCCGGGAGGACACCGTGGGCCGCTTCGCGCTGGATCGCGCGGCGCTGCGCCGGATCACGGTGCGCCTGAGCCTCATCGTCGCGGGCGTGGTGGCGGCCCTGGCCGCCGTGGTGTTCCTACTGCTCGCCCTCTTCGGCTGATCCCGCCAGCCGGGCGATGCGCCCCGTCAGCCCCGCCAGCGCCCGCGCGCGGTGGGAGCTGGCGTCCTTTTCTTCCGGGCTGAGCTGTGCGGAGGAGCGGCCGTCCCCGTCGAGGGGGGCGAAGAGGGGGTCGTAGCCAAAGCCGTTCTCCCCCACCGGCTCGCGCAGCAGGCGGCCCTCCCAGCGCCCCTCGGAGACGATCTCCTCGCCGCCGGGGAGGACCAGCGCGCACACGGAGACGAAGGCCGCCGCGCGCCGCTCGTCCGGAACGTCGCCCATCTGGGCCAGCAGCAGGCGGTTGTTGGCCTCGTCGTCCCCGTGCCCGCCGGACCACCGCGCGGAGAGCACGCCGGGCATGCCGCCCAGCTCCTCCACCGCCAGGCCGGAATCGTCCGCCACGGTGGGCAGGCCGGTGTGGGCCACCCCGGCGCGCGCCTTGATGAGGGCGTTATCGGCAAAGGTGCGTCCGTCCTCCACCGGCTCGGGGTAGGCGTCCACCTCGGAGAGGGAGACCAGCTCCACTCCCTCCACGCCCGCGCCGTCGAGGATGCGGCGCAGCTCGCGCAGCTTCTTGGGGTTGTTGGAGGCTACGAGCAGCTTCACCGCGCTCACGCCGCTCACGCCTCCAGGGCGGCGCGCTGCGCCTCGATGAGCTGGGCGCAGCCCGCGGCGGCGGCGTCGAGCAGCTCCCCGAGCTGGGCGCGGTCGAAGGTGCCGTCCTCGCCGGTGCCCTGGATCTCCACGAAGCGCCCGGAGGCGGTCATCACCACGTTCATGTCCACCTCGGCGCGGGAGTCCTCCTCGTAGGGCAGGTCCAGGCTCACGCGCCCGTCGATGATACCCACGGACACGGCGGCCACGGCCTCGCGCAGCGGGGAGCCGGTGACGGCGCCGCGCTCGCGGAGGGCGGCCACGGCGTCGGCCAGCGCCACGTAGGCGCCGGTGATGGCGGCGGTGCGGGTGCCGCCGTCGGCCTGGAGGACGTCGCAGTCGATCTGGATGGTGTTCTCGCCCAGCTCGCGCAGGTCCACGGCGGCGCGCAGGGAGCGCCCGATGAGCCGGGAGATCTCGTGAGTGCGGCCCTTGACCTTGCCCTTCATGGACTCGCGCGGCATGCGCTCGGAGGGGGCGGCGGGCAGCATGGCGTACTCGGCGGTCAGCCAGCCCTCGCCGGAGTCGCGCTTGAAGCGGGGCACGCCCTCCTCGGCGGTGGCGGTACACAGCACCTTGGTGTTGCCGAACTCCACGAGCACGCTGCCCGCGGGGTTGGTGGTAAAGCGGCGGGTGATGCGCACCGGGCGCATCTCGTCAAGGGCGCGGCCGTCGGCACGGGTGAAATCCTGAGAACTCATGCCTGCGAGGGTACCCGGCCCGCCGACGCCTCGTACCGCCTACACCTCGTACACGGTGCCCGGGGTGCCAAACTCCACGGGGCCGTCGAACTCCTTGGCGGCGGCGGCCACGGATTCCTCCGGGTCCAGCCACGGGGGAACGTGCACGATCACCAGGCGCTTCGCCCCGGCCAGGCGCGCCGCGCGCCCGGCCTCCCCGCCGCTGAGGTGCATGGCGGGGGCCTTGTTGTCGGTGCTGGTGCCCCAGTTGGCCTCGCAGAGGAAGAGGTCTACCTCGCGCGCGGCGTCGATGAGGCTGCCCGTCCATGCGGTGTCCCCGGAGAAAGCGAGCGAGGCTCCCCTTCCGCGCTCCTCCACCCGCAGGGCGTAGGCCTCCACCGGGTGCACCACCTTGAAAGGGGTGACGCTGAGCCGGTCGAGGACCTCCGTCTGGCGGTCCTGCCAGGGGCTAAACGCGAAGGTATCGGAGAAGTCATCCACGCCGTCGGGTTGGTCGTCGGAGAAGAGCCGACCCAGGTGCGTGGGCGCGTAGCCGGGGGCCATGAGGTGATGGCGGCGGGTGGCCGCCTGGGTGGGGTGGTAGCGCCGCCACACCAACAGGGAGGGGAAGTCCAGGCAGTGATCCGCGTGCAGATGGGAGAAGATCGCGTGGGCCTGGGAGGGATCGCCCACGGTTTGCAGGTTGGCCAGGGTGCCCGGGCCGAGGTCCATGATGACCCCCGGCATCCCTGGGGCCTCGATGAAGTATCCGGAAGCCGGGTTGCCGGGCGCCCCGAGGCTTCCTGAACTGCCGAGGATGGTCAACTTCATGGGGTTTACAGTGCCACGAATCGCATGTTTTTACTAACCCCTGCGCGCCCCCTCCACCTATCGATTACCTGCGGAGAGAGGAAAACCTTGACAAGTTGTTGTGTTTATACAACACTTTGAGTCATGTCCCCAAAGAAAAAGCCGAAGGACCCGATCTTTAACCGGATCCGGGTCCTACGCGCGGAACGGGACATGTCGCGCAACCAGCTCGCGGAACTCATCGACGTCAACCCCCAGACCATCGGCGCCCTCGAGCGCGGGGACCACTCCCCCAGCCTCGACCTCGCCTTTCGGATCTGCGACGTCTTTAACCTCCCCGTGGAGGCCGTGTTCAGCCGCAGCGAGTTTGCCCCCATGTCCACCGCGATCTACCAGAAATGAGGTTCCCTGCCATGCCCCATTCCGCCCCTCCCCACCCCGAGGCGCCCCCGGCCAGCGTGACCACCCGACGCCGCTACCTCCTCGCCGCGCAGGCCAGCCTGGGCCTCGCCGTGGCCGCCATCCCGCTGCTCTTCGTCTCCCTCGCCCCCTCCATGCTCCTCTGGACCATCGGCATGGGCGGGTACATAGGCTGCACGGCCGTGCTCACGCGCGCCACCGGCGGGCAGTCTCAGGCCCGCCTCGATGACCTCGATGAATACCAGCTCGTACGCGTCCTACGCGCCAGGAGCCACGCCATGAGCCTCCTCCTGTGTGGCCTGTTGAGCGTGATGACGGTGCTGCTCGTCATGCCGGCGCTCATCACCGCCCTGGAACCCTCCCCGGAGGAGGCCGCCACCTGGGTCCGCGCGGTGGGCATGTCGTCCGGAACCATCGCCCTGGCCTCCACCCTCGCCATCCTGCGGGACATCGCCACCGGCATGAACCGCGATGAGACCCTGACCCCCGCCGCCTAGCCCGCCTGCACCAACAAAGGAGCCCCGCATGAAGCCCCTTGACTCCCTCCTCCACGACGCCCTCGACGTCACGCTGGGCGAGGACGAATCCCAGGCCCGGCGCTGGCGCGATAAGCGCGCCCGCGCCCCGCGCCGCCTGGTCTCCTGGCGCAGCCCGGCCCGCCAGCGGCTGCTCATCGCCGCCTACTTCTCCGCGCTGGCGCTGGGCGTGGTCACGGCGGTGGGCTGCTTCTTCTGGAAGCCGCTGGTCTTTCTGTGGATCCCCGTTACCCTCGCGACGAGCGTCTGCTGGTTCATGATGCGCGCCACCATCGACGGCAAGGACATCGCCCCGGCGGCGGCGCTCGACGAGTACGAGAACCAGGTGCTCCACCGCTGGCGCTCCCTAGCCTACGGCCTCGCCGTATTCTTCCTTCTTCTCCTGGCGTTCGCCCTCATCACCCTAGCCGTCGGGCAACCCGCGGACCTCTCCCGGTGGATCTACTCGCTCGGTTTGTTCACCATCCTCGGCTATCTGGCCGCGGTCTCCCTGCCCGTCGTGGGCTACAGCATCACCTTCCACTCCTCCGACTCAAAGGACTAATCCCATGCTCACCACCCTCTACGCCCGCCACGAGGAGGCCCGCGCCCGCCGCTGGCGCAGGAACCAATTGCGCTCCGGGGACATGCTGCGCTCCTGGCGCCACCGCGCCCCCACCCTGCGGCTCATCGCCGCGCTCTATGGGTGCCAGGCCGTGGCGCTGATCTCCGGGGTGATCGCCCTGTGGTGGACCCCCGCCTTCCTTAGTTGCCTCGCCTTTCTCTTGCTCACCTGCGTCCCCTGGACGCTGCTGCGCCTGACCATCGACACCAAGGACGACGCCCCGGAGTCCGTACTCGACGAGTACGAGCAGCAGGTGATCGCCTCGTGGAACCGCCTCGCCCTGCGCCTGCTGGGGTACTGGGCCTCCTTATGCGCCGCCCTCCTCGCGTTCTCGGGCGCCCTGGATTTCCCCGCTCACCTCGGGGTCTCCCACACCGGATGGAACGTGGTGTTCGGAGAGATCGTGCTCATCAGCTCGCTATCCCTGACTTCCCTGCCCGCCGTGGGCTACGCCCTGACCTTCAACACGGATAAGGAGTAACCGCCATGCCCGCACTCCGCATCGAGGGACTGCACAAGTCCTACGGGGAGCACCGCGTGCTCACCGACATGACCCTGCGCGTCAACGAGGGCGAGATCTACGGATTCGTCGGCTCCAACGGCGCCGGAAAGTCCACCACCATGCGCATCGCCCTGGGCGTGCTCGCCGCCGACTCCGGCCGGGTGCTCCTGGGTGATGCCCCGCTCGACGACGACCTGCGCCGCACCATCGGCTACATGCCGGAGGAGCGCGGCCTCTACGCCAAGGAGCGCGTGGCGGATCAGCTCGTGTTCCTGGGCCGCCTGCACGGCATGACCAAGGCCGCCGCCGCGCGCAGCACGGAGAGCCTGCTCGAACGGCTCGGCCTGGCCGAGCGCGGCGGGGATCGGCTCTCCGAGCTGTCCCTGGGCAACCAGCAGCGCGTACAGCTCGCCGCCTCCCTGGTGCACGACCCCTCCGTGCTCATCCTGGACGAGCCCTTCTCCGGGCTCGACCCGGTGGCGGTGTCCGTGATGAGCGACCTGCTCGCGGATAGGGCCGCCGCCGGGGTGCCGGTGCTCTTCTCCTCCCATCAGCTCGACCTCGTGCAGCGCCTGTGCGATCGCGTGGGCATCATCGCCCAAGGCCGCATGCGGGCCGAGGGCACCGTGGCGGAGCTGCGCCGGCGCGGGGCCCATCGCTACGAGGTGCGCACCACCGCGCGCGGGTGGTATCCGGGCGGCACCGCCGTGGTCGAGGAATCCCCGGAGGCGGTAGTCCTCGAGCTGCACCCGGAGACGGACGAGCAAGACGTGCTGCGCGCCGCCCTGGCCGCCGGTCCCGTGCATTCCTTCGGCCCCCACGTTCCCGATCTCACCGACCTATTCCAGGAGGTTGTGCAGGCATGAGTTACTCACGCGCCACCATCATCCGCACCGTGGCGGCCCAGGAGGTCCGCACCGCCGCGCGCAACAAGGCCATTATCTTCTCCCTCGTCATCATCATGGTGGGCCTGGTGGGAGCCTGCGGGCTGTTCTCCTGGCTCAGCAACCGCGAGGCCACCACGCCCCACCTGGCGCTCGTGGGCATGACGGCCCCGGAGTTCCGGGAACTCTCCGGCACGCCGGGCGTGGAGGTCAGCGCCGCGCCCGGCCGCGAGGAGGCCCTGGGCATGGTCGAGGGGGAGGCGGATGCCGCCCTGATCTACTCCCAGGGCGCCTGGGAGCTGCTTGCCGATGGCACCCCGGACGCCACCATCGCCGCGGCCGCCGAGGCCGCCGCCCAGGCCGAGGCGCACCGCCAGGCGCTGAGCGCCCTCGACGTCTCCCCGGAGGCCTACGCGCAGGCGCTCCCCGCCGCCGAGGTCGCCCACACCAACATCGGAACGGACAAGGACTTCTCCGCCATCGTCTCCACCGTGATCGGGCTGGCCGTGGTGTGCTACTTCATCATGCTCTTCGCCGGAAACATCGGCGGTCGCGTCACCGAGGAGAAGTCCTCCCGCGTCATCGAGATCATCCTCGCCTCCGCCCGCCCGCTGGATTTCCTGGCGGGCAAGCTGGTGGGCAACCTCGCGGTCGGGCTGCTCAGCACCCTGTTGGTCAGCGCCGTGGGGGTGGCGTCGCTCCTGCTCACCGGCCTGGCGGACGATCTCCACTTCCGCTTCTCCCTGGTGCCGTTGTTCGCGGTCACCTACCTGCTCGGCATGCTCTTCTTCGGTTCCCTGTGGGCGGCGGCGGGGTCGCTGGTCAGCCGCACCGAGGACCTGGCCGCCACCCAGTCGCCCCTCCTCGGCCTGGTCTTTGCCACGTTCTACGCCCCCTTCATCGGGATGGACGCCACGGACTCCACCCTCATGCATGTGCTCTCCTGGGTTCCTCCCTTCTCCCTCTCCCTGGCACCCACCCAGTACGCCGCCGAGGAGATGGGGCTGCTGCAGCTCACCGCCAGCTACGCCATCCTGGCGCTGTCCGTGGTGGCGGTGCTGTGGCTGGCCGCCCGGATATACCGCCGCTCGATCCTGCGCAATGGCCAAAAGGGCACCTGGCTGGCGGCCATCCGCGGGAGGTAGCCGCCCCGCGGCCCCCACCCCTACCCCCGCGCCGCCTCGCGTATCGCCTGCATAGGGCGCCTCCCCCGGCCATGTTGTTGGCCGGGGGGAAATTATTGCCCGAAAGAATTTTGCTTCCGTCCACGCATGTGTACACTATCCAACAATCTTGCCCATATAGTGAGTTGACTCACTACTTTATGTCGCACGGATAGGTCAGGAAGTATGACTACTACCACCCCCGGGGCCGCGCCCCACACCCCCACGAGCGAGGAGTTCCGGCAGGCGCACGGCAGCGCCGAGTTCGCCGAGCTGCGCTCCACCATCCGCTCCTTCGCCTTCCCCGTCACCGCCCTGGGGCTTGCGTGGTTTGGCCTCTACATCGCGCTCGCCATGTACGCGCCCGGGCTCTACGGCACCCCGGTGGCGGGCAACATCAACCTCGGCATCGTGCTCGGCCTGCTGCAGTTCCTCAGCACCTTCGCCATCACCTGGGCCTACGTGCGTTACGCGGACCGCAACATCGAGCCCCGCTCCAGCGCGCTGCGCGAGCGCCTCGAGAACCCCCACGCCTGATCGCATAGCACCCAAGGAGGTATCACCATGACCCACATCCTCGCCCAGTCCGATACCGGCAATCCCCTGCTCAACATCGGCGTGTTCGTGGCCTTCATCGTCGTGACCATGACGATCGTCATGCGCGTGGGCCGCACCACCACTAAGGCCTCGGACTTTTACACCGGCGGGGCCAGCTTCTCGGGCAGGCAAAACGGCCTCGCCATCGCCGGGGACTACCTCTCCGCCGCGTCCTTCCTCGGCATCGTGGGCGCCATCGCGCTCACGGGCTACGACGGCTTCCTCTACTCCATCGGCTTCTTCGTGGCCTGGCTCGTGGCGCTGCTGCTGGTGGCGGAGCCGCTGCGCAACACCGGCAAGTTCACCATGGCGGACGTGCTTTCCTTCCGCCTCAAGCAGCGCCCGGTACGCATCGCGGCGGCCCTGGCCACGCTCTTCGTCTCCCTCTTCTATCTCATCGCCCAGATGGCGGGCGCCGGGGCGCTGGTCTCCGTGCTCCTGGACATCCACGAGAAATCCGCCCAGGCCCTCGTGATCGCCGTGGTGGGCGTCATCATGACGGCCTACGTGCTCATCGGCGGCATGAAGGGCACCACCTACGTGCAGATGATCAAGGCCGTGCTGCTGTGCAGCGGCGTGCTCATCATGACCGTCATCATCCTGGTGATCGTCCGGGGCAACTTCTCCGAGCTGCTGCGCATGGCCGTGGACCAGCACGGCGGCAACGCCGCGATCCTGGAGCCGGGCATGAAGTACGGCGCCACGAGCACCTCCAAGCTGGACTTCATCTCCCTGGGCCTGGCCCTGGTCCTGGGCGTGGCGGGGCTGCCCCACGTCCTCATGCGCTTCTACACGGTGCCCACCGCGCGCGAGGCCCGCAAGTCCGTCACCTGGGCCATCGTGCTCATCGGCGGCTTCTACCTGCTCACCCTGCTCCTCGGGTACGGCGCCGCCGCGCTCGTGGGCCCCGAGGCCATCAAGGACGCCCCCGGCGGGGCCAACGCCGCCGCTCCCCTGCTGGCCCTGGCGCTGGCCGGGCCGATCTTCATGGCGCTCATCTCCGCCGTGGCCTTCGCCACCGTGCTGGCCGTGGTGGCGGGCCTGGCCATCACGGCCTCCGCCTCCATCGCGCACGACATTTACGACGCCGTGCTGCGCGACGGCAAGGCCACCCCGGAGGAGCAGGTGCGCGTCTCCAGGATCACCGTGATCGTCATCGGCGTCGTCTCCACCGTCCTGGGCATCGCCGCGATGGATCAGAACGTGGCCTTCCTGGTCTCCCTGGCGTTCTGCATCGCCGCCTCCGCCAACGTCCCCACCATCCTGTTCTCCCTCTACTGGAGGCGCTTCAACACCACGGGGGCGGTGGCCTCGATGGTCACCGGCCTGGCCTCCTCGCTGATCCTCATCGCCTTCTCCCCCGCGGTATCCGGCTCGCCCACCTCCGTCATCCCCGGCGCGGACTTCGCCTGGTTCCCGCTCTCCAACCCCGGGCTGATCTCCATTCCCCTGGGCTTCCTCGCCGCCGTGGTGGGCACGTACCTCGGGCACCCGGACCACCTGGATCACCTCCAGGCGGAGATGGAGGTGCGCTCGCTCACCGGGGTGGGCGTGGAGGCGCCCATCGAACACTAGCGGCGCCCATCGACCGAAAGCACCGGCACCAAGGCCGGGGTTCTCCGACGCTCTACGCGCTCAGGGAGCCCCGGCCTTACCGCGCCGCTATCTACTCACGCCGGGAATGGCATCCACGACGCAGGAAAACATGTTCAGCTCCAGGTTGCCGCCGTTTTTCGTGCATCATGTCGCGGGCGATCTTCCCCGGGGGTGTCCTGCGGATACCACTCAAAAGGGGGATCTACCCGCATCGTCTGTATCCGTATCCGGCCGTTGGAAAGAGTGTGCCGCACGGCCTCCTCGACCTGATCGACGGTGGGAGGACAGCAACCCTCCTCGAAGATCTCCATGACCTCATAGAAATTCAACCACTCCCCGGTCTCCTTGATTCTTTCGTCCAGCCTTTCCGGGAGGGACTTTTCCTCCATGCTCACCACGCTCGCATCATTCGCGTCACTCGCCGCCCCGCCGGAGGCACTGTCCGGCCAAAACACGACGCCCCCAGTATGCCCCCATGCACCGCGAGCCACCCCCGGGTAGGGTTTTCTATACAGTGAACGAAAATCCGAGGAGCCCCATGCACAACCGCACCTGGATACTGCTGCTCATCGTCATGGCCCCGCAGCTGGGGCTGTCCCTGGTCAACCCCGCCAACTCCACCATCGCCGCCGACCTCGGCGCGCCGCTGGGCCAGGTGGAGGCCACCCTCACCGCCTACATGGCGGGCTACGCCCTGAGCATGTTCGCCTCCGGCACCCTGGCGGATCGCTTCGACGCCCGCCGCCTGCAGTCCCTCGGCCTCGCGCTCTTCGCCCTCGGCGGGCTGCTCGCGGCCGTGGCCCCCAGCGTCGCGGCGCTGGGGGCGGGGCGCTTCCTCCAGGCCCTCGGCGGCACCTCCGCCACGGTGCTGTGCCGGATCATCGTGCAGCGCCACTACCCCGCGAGCGCCCGCGTGGGCGTGCTGGCCTCCATGTCCATGGTCATCTCGCTCACCCCGGCGCTGTCTCCCCTGGCCGGGGGCGTGCTCGCGCAGTTCGCCCCCTGGCGCGCGCTCTTCCTGCTCACCTCGGCCTTCGCCCTGGCGCTGATCCCCGCCATCGAGCTCGCGCTGAGGCCCGCCCCGCCGGAGAGCCCCGCGCTGCCCTCGCCGGGCGAGGTGGGCCGCGCCCTCGCGCAGGCCCTCCACGACCGGGGCTTTCGTTGGTACGCCTGCTGCATCTGCCTGGTGTGGATGACGTACTTTGGCTTCATCCAGTCCTCCAGCACCCTGCTGCAGCATCACCTGGGGCAGTCCGCCCTCGCCTACGGCGCGCTCATGGCCGTGCCCGCGCTGGGGTACCTGGCGGGCAGCGTGATGGTCAAGCGCGCCGCCTCGGTGGGCGCGGCGGTGGCCCGGGCCGTCCGCCTCGGGGCGGCGGGGCTGGCGGCCACGGTGGGCGCCGCCTACCTGATGCTGCCTCCCCCGGCGCTGGTGCTGTGCCTCGCGCTCGCCTTCGTGGGCGTGGGCGCCGTCATCCCCTACGCCCAGGCCGGGCTGCTGGGGCTGGACGTGGAGTACGCCGGGCTCACGGCGGGGTTCTTCTTTTTCCTCCAGATGGCCTCCGGGGCGCTGTACTCGGCCCTGCTCGGCGCGCTGCACCCCGGCACTGCCACGGCCCTCCTGTGGGCGGTGGTCCTCCCCCAGGGGGTGCTCACCGCCGCCTTCGCGCTCTCACGCCTGCGTGGTTCCGGAGTCTAGGTCGCCCGCGCCCGGCCCCAGGAAGCGGCTGGCGAGCCGGGCGAACAGCTCCGGGTCCCCGGTGGTCTCGAAGCGGCGCACCGGGATCCCCGGCTCGGCCGACCCCGCACCAGTGGCCAGGAGGTCGCGCTGAGAGAGCGCCTTGAGCACGTCCTTGGTGGCCTCCTCAGCGGAGGAGACCAGGGCCACGTTGTCCCCGATGGCAAGCTGGATCACGGCGGAGAGCAGCGGGTAGTGGGTGCAGCCCAGCACCAGGGTGTCCACCTCCTGCTCCCGCAGCGGGGCCAGGTACTCGCGGGCCACCTCGAGGATCTCCGGTCCGGAGGTCACTCCCTTTTCCACGAAGGGGACGAACTCCGGGCAGGCCTGGGCGGTGACGCGCACGCCGGGGTTGATGGAAAAGAGATCCTGGTAGGCGCCGGAGTTGATGGTGCCCTGGGTGCCGATCACCCCGATCCGCCCGTTGCGGGTGGTGGCCATGGCGCGGCGCACGGCGGGGTGGATCACCTCGATCACGGGGACGTCGTAGCGCTCCCGGGCGTCGTGGAGAAAGGAGGCGGACGCCGTGTTGCAGGCGATCACCAGCATCTTGCAGCCGCGCTCCACCAGATCGTCCGCGATGCGCGTGGCGTGGCTGCGCACCTGCGCGATGGGCAGGGGCCCGTAGGGGCCGTGGGCGGTGTCTCCGATGTAGATGATGGACTCGTGGGGCAATTGGTCCATCATGGTGCGCGCCACGGTCAGGCCGCCGAGGCCGGAGTCGAACACGCCAATGGGGGCGTTGCGTACTGAGGTATCCGTATCCACGCCGGTTAATCCTACGCCCCGGGCCGCGCGACATGGCCTCGCCGGCAGCGGCCCCGCCGGCAGTCGTCGGCCTCAGCTCGCGGCGTCGGCCCGCGGAAGCGCCTACCATCGCTCAGAGAGACTTTTTCGTCGCTTGGAAAGGCGCACCCATGAGCCACACCGTTGCCCTCCCCGGCACCGATCTCCGCGTATTCCCCCTCAACCTGGGCGGCAATACCTTCGGCTGGACGGCGGACGAGGCCGCCAGCCACGCGATCCTGGACGCCTACGCCCACGGCGGAGGGAACTTCATCGACACCGCGGACGTCTACTCGGCCTGGGTCCCGGGCAACCGGGGCGGGGAGTCCGAGGCGATCCTGGGCTCCTGGTTGGGCGCGCTGCCCGCCCACCGGCGCGAGGAGATGGTCATCGCCACCAAGGTGGGATGCCTGGAGCCTCACTCCGGGCTGCGCTCGGCGGACATCCTCGCCGCCGCCTGTGCCAGCCTGGACCGCCTGCGCACCGAGACCATCGACCTGCTCTACCTGCACTTCGACGACGAGGACGTGCCCGTCGAGGAACAGGTGGCGGCCTGCTGCGACCTGGTCAAGCGCGGCCACGCGCGCTACATCGGCCTGTCCAACTACTCCCCGCAGCGCATGCGCTCCTTCCTTAGCGCCGCGCGCGGCACCGAGGCGGCCCCGGTGGCGATCCAGCCGCACTACAACCTGCTGCACCGCCGCCACTACGAGCAGGCGCTGCGCCCGCTGGCCCGCGAGTACCACGCCTCGGTGTTCCCCTACTATTCCCTGGCCTCCGGGGTGCTCACGGGCAAGTTCCGCCGCCCCGAGGACGCCGCCGGGACCGCCCGCGAGTCCGCCACCGCCGGGCTGCTCACCGAGGAGGTGCGCGGCGTGCTGGACACCCTGGAGCGCCTGGCCGCGCTGCACGACGCCGCCCCGGCCACCATCGCGCTGGCCTGGCTGCGCGCCAAGGGGGTGGCCGCGCCCCTGGCCTCGGCGTCCCGCCCCGAGCAGCTCCCCGACCTCATGGCGGTGGCCGAGACGGCGCTCTCCCCCTCCGAGGTGACGCAGCTCGACGCCGCCTCCCAGCCCTTCGCCTGAGCAGGCCCCCGCACCGGGGCCGCTCCTAGGGCTGGACCGGGCGGGGCGCTACCTCCCGGTCCCTGGCCTCCGCGCGCGGCTGCGGGTCGTCCGAGGTAATCACCATCGCCGCCAGGATTCCGCCCAGGGCCCCGAAGAGGTGCCCCTGCCAGGACACCCCGGCCGTTCCCGGCAGCACCCCCCAGATCAGGTACGAGTACGCCGAGCCGAGCACCACCCCCAGCAGGATCTGGCGCAGGCTGCGGTTGAACAGGCCCCGCACCACCAGATAGGAGAGCCAGCCGTAGACCAGGCCGGAGGCCCCGATGTGGGTGGTGCCCACCCCGCCGGTGAGCCACATGCCCAGGCCCGCGCAGACCACCACGATGCCGGTGACCTCCCACCAGGTGCGCGGGCCCGTGACCCCGATGAGGAAGCTAAAGATCGCGCCCGGCACCGTGTTGGACATCAGGTGGGTGGAGTCCCCGTGCACCAGCGGGGCGGTGAAGATGTGCCACAGGCTGGACACGTCGCGCGGGTGCACGCCGAGGGCAAAGAGGGTGTGGTCAAAGAGCAGGACGTTGATCGCGTGCACCGCCCAGATCGCCACCACGTAGGCGGCGCCAAAGCCCAATCCGGAGGCCAGCCGGGAGCCCGCCCTCATGCGCGGATCTCCGAGTAGGCGGTGACCCCGAGGTCC
Organism: Corynebacterium mastitidis DSM 44356; assembly: GCF_000375365.1. Classification (GTDB taxonomy): domain Bacteria; phylum Actinomycetota; class Actinomycetes; order Mycobacteriales; family Mycobacteriaceae; genus Corynebacterium; species Corynebacterium mastitidis. The sequence continues at coordinate 45,586 of NZ_AQXB01000009.1, forward strand.
CCGCCGGGGGCGGCGCTGCGCACGGCGTCCACGATCGCGGCCTGCACCGCGTGCGCGGCGCCCGCGCACAGGTGCGCCAGCACGCGCGTCTCCACGCCCAGCGGCTGCCAGGCGGTGGAGAGCGCGAAGAGGGTGTCGCCGTCCATCGGCAGGTGCGCCGGGCGCACGGCCCGGGCGATGCCGTCGTGCCCGGAGATCGCCAGGCGCTTGGCCTGGGCCGCCGTCACCGGGGCGTCCGTGGCGATGACCCCGATGGTGGTGTTCAGCGCGCCCGCCGGGGCCCTGAGCTTGGAGAAGGCATCGGCGTCCACCCGCGCGGAGGGATCGCCCCACAGGGTTCCGTCCTCGGGGTTGACGGCCTCGCCCACGGGGTTGGCCACCACCAGGGCGGACACGCGGTAGTCCCCCACCCCGATGGCGGCCTGCCCCACGCCCCCGCGCAGGCGCCCGGCCATCGCGCCGCAGCCCGCGCCCACGCTACCGCTGCGCCGCTGCGAGGCCACCCGGTAGGAGTCCTTGAGCGCCTCCACTCCCTGCGCGGCCCCCGGCAGGGTCTGCTTGCCCACGAGCAGGTCGAAGATCACCGCGCCCGGCACGATGGGTATACGGATGTCCTTGGTCGCGAGGAAACCCACCTTGCGCTGGGCCAGGCCGCGCATCACGCCGTCCGCGGCCGCCAGACCAAAGGCCGAGCCTCCCGCCAGCGTGATCGCGTGCACCCGCTCCACGGTGTTGTGCGGATCGAGCAGGTCCGTCTCCCGGGTGCCGGGCCCGCCGCCGCGCACGTCCACGGCGGCCAGGGCGCCGTCGGCGTCCAGCACGCGGATCACGGTCACCCCCGTGCTCTCCATGCCGTGATGGCCCACGGCCAGGCCGGGAACATCGGTCAACTCACCGCTCATCGCTCTCCCATCATCGCGTCCAACAAGGAATCCTGGTGGTAGGCCAGCCATTCCACCAGGCGCTCGGTGTCCGGCACCGCGTCCGGCGCCCCGTCCTGGGCAGGGTCCTGGGCGCCCGCGGCCACGTACAGGCGCAGGTCGTTGACCGCCGCCAGCCAGCGGTGCGCCTGGGGCTCCTCCAGGGTGACGTTCACCGAGCCGTCCGGGCCCAGGGCCTGCACCACCTCCTGGAGGTTGTCCAGCTTGGCGCGCACGATGTCGTTCTCGTGGAGCGAGCGCAGCAGGGAGGCGTCCCCCTCGAACTCCTCGTCGCCCGCGCGCTGGAAGTCCGGCAGCAGCCGGGCCAGCGCGGGGTCCTCGGGGGCCTCCTTGTGGCCCGCGGCCATGCCGGTCAGCTCGGCCAGCTCGTCCTTGGGCGCGGAGCGCACCCTCTCGATCAGCGCCTCGGAGACCGCCGAGGCCAGGTTGCCCAGCACCTCGCGCTCCATCGGGTCGAGCACCGTGGAATACTTCGGCGCCCGCATGAGGCTCTTCTTCCTGCGCCATTGCTGCATGGGGTGGTACCTACTCCTCGCGTGGCCGGGGCGGTTAGCCGGCCTGCTGCATCGTCGCCCACAGGCCCGCCACCTGGAGCTTCTTCACGTCCGCCTCGACCTTGTCGCGCTCGCCGGCGGAGACCGCCGCCTTGCCCTCGGTGTGCACCTGCATCATCAGCTCGGTGGCGCGCTTGCGGTCGTAGCCCAGCACGGTCTGGAACACGTAGGCCACGTAGCTCATCAGGTTGACGGGATCGTCCCACACCACGCACACCCAGGGCAGGTTCTCCGAGGCGGCCACGTCGACCTGGATCTCCTCATCCAATTCGGGCACGGCCATCGGGGAACTCATGGCAACGGGACAATTCATGCCACACAGCCTAGTCAACGCCTCATCGCGGCGCGAGGCCGCGCCCCGGCCCCTTTCATTCCTCAAAAACTATGGGGCGCGGGGGCGGGCGGGACTAAGATAGTGATGGTGATAACGACGAACACCCCCGGTACCGCCCTTCCCCGCCAGCGGTCCACCTCCCTGCTCACCGATAAATACGAGCTGACCATGCTCCAGGCCGCCCTGCTGGACGGCACCGCGCACCGCCAGTGCGCCTTCGAGGTCTTTGCCCGGCGCCTGCCCAACGAGCGCCGCTACGGGGTGGTGGCCGGCACCGCCCGCGTGCTCGAGGCCGTCTCGGACTTCATCTTTACCGAGGAGCAGCTCGCCCACCTGGACTTCCTCAACGAGGAGACCCTGGATTACCTGCGCACCTTCCGCTTCTCCGGGCACATCGACGGCTACCGGGAGGGCGAGCTGTACTTCCCGTATTCCCCCATCCTCACCCTGCGCGGCACCTTCGGGGAGTGCGTGATCCTGGAGACGGTCATCCTCTCCATCATGAACGCGGACTCCGCCGTGGCCTCCGCCGCCGCCCGCATGGTCACGGCGGCCGACGGCCGCCCGATCCTGGAGATGGGCTCGCGGCGCACCCACGAGTACGCGGCGGTCTCCGCCTCCCGCGCCGCCTACCTGGGCGGCTTCAGCGCCACCTCCAACCTTGAGGCCTCGCAGCGCTACGGCATCCCCGCCTCGGGCACCTCGGCGCACTCCTGGACGCTGCTGCACATCGACGCCGACGGCCAGCCCAACGAGGCCGCCGCCTTCCGTGCCCAGGTGGAGGCCCTGGGCACGGACACCACGCTGCTGGTGGATACCTACGACATCACGCAGGGCGTGCGCACCGCGATCGAGGTGGCGGGCACCGATCTCGGGGCCGTGCGCATCGACTCCGGCGACCTCGGCGTGATGACCCACCGCGTGCGCAAGCAGCTCGACGAGCTGGGGGCCTACAACACCAAGATCGTGGTCTCCTCCGACCTCGACGAGTTCACCATCGCGGGCCTGCGCGGCGACCCGGTGGATTCCTTCGGCGTGGGCACCTCCGTGGTCACCGGCTCCGGCGCCCCCACCCCCGGCATGGTGTACAAGCTCGTGGACGTGGAGGGGCACCCGGTGGCCAAGCGCTCCCGGGGCAAGGCCATGACCGGGGGCGCCAAGCGCGCGCTGCGCACCCACCGCTCCACCGGCACCGCCATCGAGGAGGTCGTGCTGCCCTTCCACGCCGAGGACCCGGACCTGGGCAACGTCCGTTCCCGCCCCCTGACCATCCCGCTCATGCGCGACGGCGCGGTGGTACCCGGCCTGCCCACCCTGGAGGAGTCCCGCTCCTTCCTGGCCGAGCAGCTCATCACCCTGCCGTGGGAGGGCCTGGCGCTGTCCCGCGACGAGCCCGTGGTGCCCACCCGCTTCGTGGGCTTTCCCTCCCCGGCCTAGCCTCCCGGCGGCGATCCGCGCCGCCACGCCCCACCCGCCGCGACCCGCTCGCTGTGATCTGACGCGGCGTCGGGAACTTTCGCCGGGGGTAGATCGGGGCGGGCCCGGCGCGCGCCGCAGGAACCCGCAGGGGGCGCGCGCCGACCTCTAGGGCATGAGCACTCCCACGGATTCCCCCGAACACCCCTCTCCCCCGGCCGCGCCGCGAGCGCGCGGCGGCACGCTGCGCCCCACGCTGTACCGCATGCATAGCTGGGCGGGCGTGCTCGTGGCCCCCTTCCTCGTGGTCGCGGCGCTGACGGGCCTGCTGTACGCGCTCTCTCCCTCCCTGGAGCAGATCGTCTACCGGGACGCGCTGACCACCTCCGCCACCGGGGAGCGCATCCCGGTCTCCCGCGCCATCGCCGCCGCCCGGGAGGTTCACCCGGACCTCGACCTGGCGGGGGTGCAGGTGGACGAGCGCGCGGACGCCACCATCCGCGTGCTCTTTGCCGATCCCTCCCTGCCCAACTCCGCCTACAAGCAGGCGGTGTTCGTGGATCCCGTGACCGCCGAGGTGGTGGGGGACATGCCCCAGTACGCCTCCTTCGGCTCCCTGCCGCTGCGCACCCTGATCGACCAGGGCCACTCCAACCTCTGGATGGGGGAGCCCGGGCGCTTCTACTCGGAGATGGCCGCCTCCTGGCTCGGGGCTATGGCCCTGACCGGCCTGTTCCTGCTGGTGCAGCGCTGGCGGCGCTCCGTCTCCCAGAAGAACCGCCCCCGGCGCTGGCACTCCCTGGTGGGCCTCGCGTGCGTGCCCGGCTTCCTGTTCCTCACCCTGACGGGGCTCACCTGGTCCGCCACGGCGGGCGGCACCATCGGGGACCTGCGCACGCACCTGGACTGGCGCCCGCCCACTCCGGAGGTCGCCGTTGCTTCCGTGGCCTCCGGCAACCCCGCCGGGGACGCGGGCGCGGACGCCGCCCTGGCCGGGGCTCGGGAGTCCGGGCTCACGGGCGTGCTGGACATGGTGGTCCCCGAGGAGGGGAACGTGTGGTCAGTCACGGAATCCGCCGCGCAGCCGTGGGTGTTCCGCTACGACGCCGTCTCGGTAGACGGGGCCACGGGCGCCGTGGTGGACTCGGTGCCCTTCTCCTCCTGGCCGCTGCCCGCGCAGCTCACCGAGTGGCTCATCCGCTCCCACGTGGGCAGCCTGTTCGGCCTGCTCAACCAGGTAGCTCTGGCGGCCCTGGCCCTGGGGCTGCTCGCCGCCGTGGTGCTCGGCTACGCGATGTGGTGGCGGCGTGGCAAGGGCTCGTCCTTCGGGAGGCTGCCCGCGCCGCGCAGTTGGGAGACCGTGCCGCGCCCCGCGCTGGTCTGCTTCCTGCTCGTCATGGCGGTCTACGGGGTGCTCGCGCCCTACTTCGGCCTCAGCGTGCTGGCCTTCCTGGCCGCCGACGCCCTCTACCGCGCATTCCGGAGGCGTCGCACCCGCCCGCTACACTGAGTGACCATGCCCGATGCCCCGCTGAGTCCCGCCACCGATGACCTGCTCGACGCCGCCGTTGCCGCCCTCGGCGGGGCCCGGCGCGAGGGGCAGGTGCGCATGGCCCGGGCGGTGTCCTCCGCGATGGAGCGGGAGCGCCACCTGGCGGTGCAGGCGGGGACAGGCACCGGCAAGTCCCTGGCCTACCTGGTGCCCGCGCTGCGCCACGCCCAGGCCACCGGGGGCACCGTGATCGTCTCCACCGCCACCATCGCCCTGCAGCGCCAGCTCGTCAACCGGGACCTTCCGCGCCTGGCGGACGCCCTGGAGCCCCTGCTGGAGCACCGCCCCACCTTTGCCATCCAGAAGGGCCGCTCCAACTACCTGTGCCTCAACAAGATCGCCCGCGAGGAGCCCGAGGAGCAGGAGGCCCTGCTGGGCGAGGAGGACCTGGGCTGGCTGGGCCGCCACATCCGCCGGGTCACGGACTGGGCGCAGGAGACCGAGACCGGCGACCGCGACGACCTCGACCCCGGCGTGCCGGACCAGGCCTGGCGCCACGTCTCCGTCTCCGCCACCGAGTGCGTGGGGGCCACCCGCTGCCCGCACGGCGAGGAGTGCTTCGCGGAGCTGGCCCGCCAGGCCACCCGCAACGTGGACGTGGTGGTCACCAACCACGCCCTGCTGGCCATCGACGCCCTCTCGGACGCCCCCGTGCTCCCCGAGCACGAGGTGGTGATCGTGGACGAGGCGCACGAGCTGGACGGGCGTATCACCGCCGTGGCCACCGACCACATCACCCCCGCCGCGCTGCACCTGGCCGCCAAGCGGGCGGGCAAGCTCGGGGCGGACGGGCAGGAGGCCAAGCTCATCGAGGCCGCAAACGCCTGGGACGACCACGTGCCCGCGCTGCCGGCGGGGCGGTGGACCGGCGTGGACGATCACACCCGCAGCCTGCTGGTGGGGTTGCGCGACGAGATCTGGGCCACCCGCTCCCGCATCGCCAAGGCCCCCGAGGGGGAATCCACCAACGCCCCGGAGACCTTTGCCGAGCGGCACAACCTCTCCGCCCACCTCCTGGAGCTGCACGACGCCCTCGTGCGCATGCTGGAGGTCTTTGAGACCTCCGACCCCGGGCAGCAGACCGACGTCGTCTGGCTCACCGTGGACGAGCGGCGGGGCGCCTCCCTCACGGTGGCACCCCTCTCCGTGGCGGGGCTGCTGCACACCCGGCTCTTCGCGGAGAACACCGTGGTACTCACCTCCGCTACCCTCTCCGTGGGCGGCAACTTCGAGGCCCTCGCCGCGTCCTGGGGCCTGCCCAAGGGAACCTGGGACGGCGTGGACGTGGGCACCCCCTTCGACCCCCGGCGCTCCGGGATCATGTACGTGCCCACCGCCCTGCCCGACCCCGGGCGCGACGGCCCCTCGCCCGAGTCCCTCGACGAGATGGCGGACCTCATCACCGCCGCCGGGGGCCGCACCCTGGGGCTGTTCTCCTCGCGGCGGGCCGCCCAGACGGCGGCGGAAAAGCTGCGGCCCCGCCTGCCCTTCGACATCCTCGTCCAGGGCGAGGACAGCACGGGCGCCCTGGTGGAGTCCTTCGCCCGCAACGAGAACACCTGCCTCTTTGGCACCCTCACCCTCTGGCAGGGGGTGGACGTGCCCGGGCGCTCGTGCAGCCTGGTGCTCATCGACCGCATCCCCTTCCCCCGGCCCGACGACCCCCTGCTCCAGGCCCGCAAGGAGGCCGCCGACGCCGAGGGCCGCAACGGCTTCATGGAGATCGCCGCCACCCACGCGGCCCTGCTGCTGGCGCAGGGCGCGGGCCGCCTGCTGCGCTCCGTGGAGGACCGGGGCGTGGTGGCGGTGCTCGACCGGCGCATCGTCACCAAGCGCTACGGGGGGTTCCTGCGCGCCTCCATGCCGCCGTTTTGGCCCACGAGCGACGGGCAGAAGGTGCGCGGCGCGCTGCGCCGCCTGGTGGCCTCCTGACGCGGTGACCGCTGTCCCGCCCCGCCCTAGCCGCGCCCTTCCGGGCCCTCGCCCAGCGGCACGCGGCGGTAGGTTCCTGCCTCCCGCTCGGCGGCCTCGACCTCGTCCCGGGGAATGCCCAGGATGTGTAGCACCTCGTCGAGGAAGGGGTGCGTCACCGCCGTATCGGCCACCTCGCGCAGCGCGGGCTTGGCGTTAAAGGCGATGCCCAGGCCCGCGGCGGAGATCATGTCGATGTCGTTCGCGCCGTCGCCCACCGCCACGGTCTGATCCATGGCGATGTGATTCTCCTCCGCGAAGTCGCGGAGGAAGCGCGCCTTGGCCGCGCGATCCACGATCTGCCCGATCACCCGCCCGGTGAGCTTGCCGTCCGCGATCTCCAGGGTGTTGGCCCGCACGTAGTCCACGCCCAGGCTCTCCGCCAGGTCCTCGAGCACCTGCGTGAAGCCGCCGGAGACCACCGCCACCGTGTACCCCATGCGCTTGAGGGTGCGCACCGTGGTGCGCGCCCCCGGGCTGAGCACGATGTCCCGGGCAACCTCGTCGAGAACCGACTCGTCCAGGCCGCGCAGGGCGGCCACGCGCTCGCGCAGCGACTCCTCGAAGTCGATCTCCCCGCGCATGGCACGCTCCGTCACGCGCGCCACCTCCGCCTCCCGGCCCGCGTGGGCCGCGAGCATCTCGATGACCTCCCCGGTGATGAGGGTGGAGTCGCAGTCGAAGCAGACCAGGCGCTTGGAGCGGCGGGCCAGACCGGCGCGCTCCATCGCCACGTCCACCCCCAGCTCCGCCGTGCGCTCCGCCAGCGCCGTGCGCAGGGCGGCCACCGCCTCCGGGGAGGAGTCCCCCACCGTGATGGAGAACTCCAGGCCGGTGACCGGGTAGTCGGAGATGCCCCGGATGCGGTCGATGTTCGCCCCGTGGTCCGCCATCACGCGGCCCACGGCGGAGACGTCCCCGGCGGAGACGCGGTGCCCCAGCACCACCACGGCGTGCGTGGAGCGGGGGCGCCCGGCGATCTCCTCGGCGCTCCTTTCCACGCTCACGCTCTGACACAGCGGGGCCAGCGCCCGGTTCAGCTCGTCCTCCAGCCCCTCCCCCGCCGCGCCCGGGAGCTCAGCGCTCGGTAGATCCACGAAGGCCGCGAGGGAGAGGCGGCCCCGGAAGTCTGACTGCTCCACGTCGAGGAGCCGGATACTCCGGGCGGCCAGGACCTGAAAGAAGGCTGCCGATACTCCGGGGCGGTTGGGGCCGGTCACGGTAATCACCGCCGGAGCGGTGTCCAACCGGGTACTGGTGGGTTTCTTCTCCATCGCTTCATTCTTGCATACCAAAAGCTCCCTCCGGGGTTAAACGGAGGGAGCTTTTGGTATTTAGTCAGCAGGCGCTAGGCGGGAATTAGTGTCCGCCGCCCGTGTGGGCCTCGCTGCGCATGCGCTCCACCATGTGCGGGTAGTGCAGCTCGAACGCGGGGCGCTCGGAGCGGATACGCGGCAGGGAGACGAAGTTGTGGCGCGGGGGCGGGCAGGAGGTAGCCCACTCCAGGGAGTTGCCGTAGCCCCAGGGATCGTCCACCGTGACGACCTCGCCGTAGCGCCAGGACTTGAACACGTTCCAGATGAAGGGAAGCACGGAGCAGCCCAGCAGGAAGGAGAAGATCGTGGAGACCTGGTTCAGCGTGGTGAAGCCGTCGGTGTCCAGGTAGTCCGCGTAGCGGCGGGGCATGCCCATGTTGCCCAGCCAGTGCTGCACCATGAAGGTGCCGTGGAAGCCCACGAAGGTGATCCAGAAGTGGATCTTGCCCAGGCGCTCGTCCAGCATGCGGCCCGTCATCTTCGGGAACCAGAAGTAGATGCCCGCGAAGGAGGCAAACACCAGGGTGCCGAAGAGGGTGTAGTGGAAGTGCGCGATGAGGAAGTAGGACTCGGAGAGCTGGAAGTCCAGCGGCGGGGAGGCCAGCATGATGCCGGTGAGGCCGCCGAAGAGGAAGGTGGAGATGAAGCCCACGGCCCACACCATCGGGGTCTCCCAGGTGATGTGGCCCTTCCACATGGTGCCCGTCCAGTTGAAGAACTTCACGCCGGTGGGCACGGAGATCAGGAAGGTCATGAAGGAGAAGAAGGGCAGTAGCACCGCGCCGGTGACGAACATGTGGTGCGCCCACACGGCCATGGACAGCGCGCCGATGGACAGGGTGGCAAAGACCAGGCCCACGTAGCCGAACATCGGCTTGCGGGAGAACACGGGGATGACCTCGGAGACGATGCCGAAGAACGGCAGGGCCAGCACGTACACCTCGGGGTGGCCGAAGAACCAGAAGAGGTGCTGCCACAGGATGGAGCCGCCGTTAGCGGGATCGTAGATGTGGCCGCCGAGCTTGCGGTCGTAGAGGATTCCCAGGGCCGCCGCCAGGAGGAGCGGGAAGATCAGCAGCGCGATGACCGAAGCGACGAAGATGTTCCACGAGAAGATCGGCATGCGGAACATGGTCATGCCCGGTGCGCGCATGCACAGGATGGTGGTGACCATGTTGATCGCGGAGGCCACGGTGCCCACGCCGGTGGCGCCCACGCCCACGATCCAGAAGTCCGCGCCCACGCCCGGGGTGTGGATGGCGTCCGACAGCGGGGAGTACATGGTCCAGCCGAAGTCCGCCGCACCGCCGGGGGTGATGAACCCGGCGAGCATGGCCACGATGCCCACCTGGGTGATCCAGAAGCCGAAGGAGTTCAGGCGCGGGAAGGCCACGTCCGGGGCGCCGATCTGCAGCGGCAGCGCGTAGTTGGCAAAGCCCCACACGATGGGCGTACCAAAGGCCAGCAGCATGATGGTGCCGTGCATGGTGAACAGCTGGTTGAACTGCTCGTTGGACAGGTACTGCAGACCCGGCGTAAACAGCTCCGCGCGGATGAGCAGCGCCATCAGGCCGCCCACGAAGAACCACACCATGGACATGATGATGTACATGATGCCCAGTTCTTTGTGGTCGGTGGTGGTCAGCAGCTTCCACATCTTGGAGCCCTTGCGGGCATTGCCTGTTGGCGCGGGACGGACGGGTTCGACGTAATTGTCGAGCCGCGGTGCCACAGCAGTCATTCGATCCTCCTGACTATGAGACAACCCTCGGGAACACAGGGTTATCCAAGTTTTCTACCGCTTCATAGTAAATCACGCGCAAGCACATTTTCCAGCCGTCACACTGGCCCCAAAACCCCGCGCAACGTGGATTTTTCCCGGGCCGCTGCCAGCCATGCCAGCATCGCCCCAGCCCCACGCAGGTAGCCGTGGCACCCCCGAGGCCGTCGCGCCCGCACGGACAGTGACCTTTTACACACCGCGGGAGGCCCCGCCGCCCCACCGGCGCGCGGGCCCGCCCCGCGAAACTACCCCCAGTGTGAATCAACCTTTAGGTTGATTCGTCCCCTCTCCCCGGCGCGCCCACCGCCGGGCGGGCCCTAGAAATCCCAGTCGTCGTCCGTGGTGTTCTCCGCCTTGCCGATCACGTAGGAGGAGCCGGAGCCGGAGAAGAAATCGTGGTTCTCGTCGGCGTTCGGGGACAGCGCGGAGAGGATGGCCGGGGAAACGCGGGTCTCGTCCGCCGGGAAGAGCCCCTCGTAGCCGAGGTTGTTCAGGGCCTTGTTGGCGTTGTACCGCAGGAACCGCTTGACGTCCTCGGTCCAGCCCAGGCCGTCGTAGAGGTCCTCGGTGTACTGGCTTTCGTTGTCGTAGAGGTCGTAGAGCAGGTCGAAGGTGTATTCCTTGAGCTCGTCGCGGCGCTGCTGCTCCGAGGCGCGCACGGCCTGCTGATACTTGTAGCCGATGTAGTAGCCGTGCACCGCCTCGTCCCGGATGATGAGGCGGATAATGTCGGCGGTGTTGGTCAGCTTGGCGTGGGAGGACCAATACATCGGGAGGTAGAAGCCGGAGTAGAAGAGGAAGGACTCCAGCAGCGTGGAGGCCACCTTGCGCTTCAGCGGGTCCGAGCCCTCGTAGTAGGAGAGCACGATCTTGGCCTTGCGCTGGAGGTTCTCGTTCTCCTCCGACCACCGGAAGGCGTCGTTGATCTCCGGGGTGGAGGCCAGCGTCATGAAGATGTTGGAGTAGCTCTTGGCATGCACGGACTCCATGAAAGCGATGTTGGTGAGCACCGCCTCCTCGTGGGGGGAGACGGCGTCGGGCAGCAGGGACACCGCCCCCACGGTGCCCTGGATGGTGTCCAGCAGCGTCAGCCCGGTAAACACGCGCATGGTGGTCTGGCGCTCGAGCTCGTTGAGGGTGCTCCAGCTCTTGATGTCGTTGGACACCGGGATCTTCTCCGGCAGCCAGAAGTTGCCCGTGAGGCGATCCCACACCTCAAGGTCCTTCTCGTCGGGGATCTCGTTCCAGTTGATTGCCTGCACGGGCTTAGCGTGGCTGACCAGGTATTCCTCGTAGGATTCCGGCTGCGGAGCCATGCGGTGACCTCCAAAAATTTCGTGTTACTTCCGTGTTATTCCGCGCCCCTCACGCGCGCTTCCTCTACCCTACCGCGCGCGTCTGCGGGCCCACGCCCATCTTCGGCTAACCTCACATTTATTCGCCTTACCTCAGATGACAGGCTCCATTCATCGGTCTATTCTCTGAATCATGGCTATCAACGACAAACTGGCAAAGGCATTCAACGAGCAGGTCACGATGGAGATCGAGGCCTCCCTCATCTACCTGCAGCTCTCCTACGTCCTCGACGACATGGGCCTGAGCGGCATGCGCGACTGGATGAAGAAGCAGCACGACGAGGAGCTGGAGCACGCCGAGCGCTTCGCCCAGCACCTTCTGGATCGCGGCTACGTGCCCCAGATCCAGGACATCCCCACGCCCAAGCTCTCCGTCTCCAACGCCAAGGAGGCCTTCGAGGCGTCCCTGGAGCACGAGCGCAAGGTCTCCGCCTCCATCCGCAACCTCGCCGCACTGCAGGCCGAGGTGCAGGACTGGGATTCCCGCCCGATGATCGACTGGTTCCTGGACGAGCAGATCGAGGAGGAGTCCACCGTCTCCGAGATCCTCGATCGCCTGGAGCTGGCCGGCACCGACGGCTCCGGCATCCTGCGTATCGACGCCGAGCTGGGCTCCCGCGGGGAGTAAAGCTCAGGCAGAACGAAACGAAGCGCCTGTCCCCCACCGCACGCGGCGAGGGGCAGGCGCTTTTTCCGTCTATTCCTTATATATAAGGAATAGACGCGGGCACTCCTAGAGCATGCAGCTCACGCAGCCCTCCACCTCGGTGCCCTCCAGGGCCACCTGACGCAGGCGGATGTAGTACAGCGTCTTGATGCCCTTGCGCCAGGCGTAGATCTGCGCCCGGTTGATGTCGCGGGTGGTCACCGTGTCCTTGAAGAAGAGCGTGAGGGAAAGCCCCTGATCCACGTAGCGGGTGGCCACCGCGTAGGTGTCGATGATCTTCTCGTAGCCGATGTCGTAGGCGTCCTCGAAGAACTCCAGGTTCTCGTTGTCCATGTGCGGGGCCGGGTAGTACACCCGCCCGATCTTGCCCTCCTTGCGGATCTCGATCTTGGAGGCGATCGGGTGAATCGAGGAGGTGGAGTTGTTGATGTATGAGATGGAGCCCGTGGGCGGCACCGCCTGCAGGTAGCGGTTGTAGATGCCGTCCTTCATCACCGCCGCCTTGAGGTCCGCCCAGTCCTGCGCGGTGGGGATGTGCGCGGAGGAGGCCTCGAAGATCTCCTTGACCCTGGGCGTGGTGGGCTGGAACTCGGCCGGGTCAAAGCGGTCGAAGTAGGAGCCGTCGGCGTACTGGGAGTCCTCGAAGCCCTCGAAGGCCTCGCCGCGCTCGCGGGCGATCTTGTTCGACGCGCGCAGCGCCGCGTACAGCACCGCCGCGAAGTAGGCGTTGGTGAAGTCCAGGCCCTCCTCGGAGCCGTAGCGGATGTGCTCGCGGCCGAGGTAGCCGTGCAGGTTCATCTGCCCCAGGCCGATGGCGTGGGCGGCGTCGTTGCCCTTACGGATGGAGGGCACGGAGTCGATGGCCGTCTGGCTGGACACCGCCGTCAGGCCGCGGATCGCCGTCTCCACGGTGCTGGCAAAGTCCGGGGAGTCCATCGTCATGGCGATGTTGAGCGAGCCGAGGTTGCAGGAGATGTCATCCCCCACCACGTCGTAGCTCAGGTCCGCGTTGAAGGTAGACGGGCTATTGACCTGGAGGATCTCGGAGCACAGGTTGGACATGTTCACCCGGCCCGCGATGGGGTTGGCGGCGTTGGCCGTGTCCTCGAACATGATGTAGGGGTAGCCGGACTCGAACTGGATCTCCGCGAGGGTCTGGAAGAACTGCCGGGCGTTGATCTTGGTCTTGCGGATCCGGGGGTCCTCCACCATCTCGTCGTACAGCTCGGTGATGGAGACGTCCGCGAAGGGCTTGCCGTAGACCCGCTCCACGTCGTAGGGGGAGAACAGGTACATGTCGTCGTTGCGCTTGGCCAGCTCGAAGGTGATGTCCGGGATCACCACGCCCAGGGAGAGCGTCTTGATGCGGATCTTCTCGTCGGCGTTCTCGCGCTTGGTGTCCAGGAAGCTCAGGATGTCCGGGTGGTGGGCGTTGAGGTACACCGCGCCCGCGCCCTGGCGCGCGCCGAGCTGGTTGGCGTAGGAGAAGGAATCCTCCAGCAGCTTCATCACGGGGATCACGCCGGAGGACTGGTTCTCGATGTGCTTGATCGGCGCGCCCGCTTCGCGCAGGTTGCTCAGCAGCAGCGCCACGCCGCCGCCGCGCTTGGAAAGCTGCAGCGCGGAGTTGATGGAGCGCCCGATGGACTCCATGTTGTCCTCGATGCGCAGCAGGAAGCAGGACACCGGCTCCCCGCGCTGGGCCTTGCCCTCGTTGAGGAAGGTGGGGGTGGCCGGCTGGAAGCGGCCGGACATGATCTCGTCCACCAGGTGCTCGGCCAGGGACTCGTCGCCGTCGGCCAGCGCCAGGGCCACCATGGACACGCGATCCTCGAAGCGCTCCAGGTAGCGGCGCCCGTCGAAGGTCTTGAGGGTGTAGGAGGTGTAGTACTTGTACGCCCCCAGGAAGGTGCTGAAGCGGAACTTGAATCCGTAGGCGCGCTTGAACAGCTCCTTGACAAACTCGAAGTCGTACCGGGCCAGCACCTCGGGGTCGTAGTACTTGTTCTCCACCAGGTAGTCCAGCTTCTCGCGCAGGTCGTGGAAGTAGACGGTGTTCTGGTTGACGTGCTGAAGGAAGAACTGCTTGGCGGCGTCGCGGTCCTTATCGAACTGGATCCTGCCCTCCGGGTCGTAGAGGTTCAGCAGCGCGTTGAGCGCGTGGTAATCGGTCTGCTCCGCCGGTGCCACCGGCTCGGCCACGGTCTTTCCCTTATCGGTCACTACTGGGGGCCTTTCACAAAAACGCAGGGATATGGGTTTATCGAGTTATGTGCGCCCGCCCATCGGCGGCGCGTGTTCTGTTATGCCGCGCCCAGCGGGGCCTCCAGGCCCAGCGCCTCGGCGTTGCGGAGCAGTCCCTCGCGGAGGATCGTCACGTCCTCCGGGGTGCCCAGCAACTCAAAACGATACACGTAGGGCACCTTGCACTTGGCGGCGATGACCTCGCCCGCCTTGCCGTAATCGGCGCCAAAGTTGGTGTTTCCGCTGGATACCACCGCGCGGATGAGCGAGCGATTGTGCTCGTCGTTGAGGAAGCGGATCACCTGCGCGGGCACCGGGCGGACGTTCTGGCGGCTGATCGAGGCCCCTCCCCCGTAGGTGGGGCACACGAGCACGTAGGGGCGATCCACGCGCAGCGGCGGGTCGGTGCGGCGCAGCGGGATGCGCTGCGCGGGGAATCCCAGCTTGCGCACGAATCGGTGGGTGTTTTCCGTAGCCGAGGAGAAGTACACCACGAGCACTTCCGCTCCCCTTCCTTCCCTAAGAACGATAAAGAGAAGGCCACCGCATAGGGTGGCCAGGACGCGCACGGCGGGATGGCTAGGCCACCTGGGCGACGAGGGCGCGGATGCGCTCGGGGCGGAAGCCCGACCAGTGCTCGCCGCCGACCTCCACCACGGGGGCCTGGAGGTACCCCAGGGCGAGCACGTAGTCGCGGGCCTCCTCGTCCAGGGAGATGTCCACGAGCGTGTAATCCAGGCCGGCGCGGTCCAGTGCCTTCTTGGTGGCGTTGCACTGCATGCAGGCGGGCTTGGTGTACACGGTGATAGCCATAGTGTCCTCAACTTACGCTCGTACGGTCCGCCATGCGGGCCGATGATACTGCTCTTTGACTCAATCGCGCCGTGGTCCCGGCGACATGGAACGACACTATACTTTGTGGTTATTTTCCGCAAGGAGCACAATATATAGTAGTTACAACCCTGATATTCCCAGTTGGGCGGGGGGCGCGACCCCACATATTGAAAGGCCGCCCGCACCACCCCCGCCCGGAATGACGCCGCCGCGATGTGCCACCTGGGCTTTCCCCCGAAGCGCCCCGAAAGTAGTGACAAACGCCTCCCAACAAGCTCCGTGCACGGCACGCCACTCCCCTCCCCGTGCGCGAACCGGGCACGAACCGGACACGGGGAGGGCACGAAAAAAGCCGCCCGCCCCCATCCGGGACGAGCGGCTTGGTACCTGGACGCAGCCCAGGCGCGTCGCAACAATTAGCCCTGACGAGCCTTGAAGCGAGGATCCTTCTTGTTAATCACGTAGACCTTACCGTGGCGACGCACAACCTGGGCGCCCGGCTTGTTCTTCAGCGACCGAAGCGACTTGCGGACCTTCATCGGGCGCTCCTTCCTGTATGCGCTACTTTCCTGTGGCCGCCACCTCATCCCGGGAGCAAGCGCCCGGAAGCACGGCAAGCACGGCCATGACACGGAGAGAAATACTACCGCACGGCGGCGGGAGCGCCAAAACGCTCCCGGAATATCTCTCCCACCTCGTCCAGGCTGCGGCCGGTGGTCTCCGGCACGCAGCGGCGCACGAAGATCAGCGCCCCCACCCCCAGCGCCGCAAAGATCGCAAAGGCCCCCGGCCCGGTCACGGCCTCCACCACCGGCAGGAAGAACTGCGCCACCGCCCAGTTGACCAGCCACAGCGCCACCCCGGCCAGGCCCATCCCCACGCCGCGCACCGGCATGGGCACCAACTCGGAGATGAGCAGCCAGGTGGTCAGGGAGACCGCCGCCTGCTGGGAGACCATGAACAGCGCCATCATGCCCAGGGAGAGCCACGCCGCCGGGACGTAGTCCTGGGCGTAGGAGTACGCCACGGCCAGCCCCGCCAGGGCGGCGACGTTGCCCGCCAGGCCCACGGTGAGCAGCCGCCTGCGCCCCACGCGGTCCACGATCCGCAGCCCCAGGTAGCAGGAGGCCACGCTCACCGCGCCGATCACCAGGGAGGTGTGCACGGAGCTTTCCACGGGAATCCCCACGCTGTTCATCATCGTGGGGGCAAAGTACACCACCGCGTTCACCCCCGTGATCTGCTGGATCACGCCCACCGCGAGCGCCACCCCCACGGCGGCGGCCAGCCACGGCTCGCGGCGCAGCGCGCGCCACTGCGCGCCCGCGCCGCGCGATCCCTCCTCGCCGCGCCCCACCCCCAGGTCGTCCAGCGTCAGCCCGGCGCGCGCGGCGGTGCGCTCGGCGGCGTCGATACGCCCCCGCGAGGCGTACCAGGCCGGGGTGTCCGGCAGGGCCAGCATGCCCAGCGCGAGCACCGCGCCCGGCACCGCCGCCAGCCCGAGCATGAGCCGCCAGTTGCCGGTGGCGGCCACCGAGGAGTTGACCACGTAGGCCGAGAGCTGCCCCACCACGATCATCAGCGTGTTCAGGGAGACCATGCGCCCGCGCACGTCGGCGGGCGCCATCTCCGAGACGTACATGGGCACCACGATGCTGACCATGCCCACCGCCAACCCCAGCACCAGGCGGGCCAGCGCCATGCTCGGCGCGCCGGTGGCCGCCGCGCAGCCCAGCGAGGCCGCCACGAAGATCACCCCGCCCAGCACCAGCGCGGCGCGCCGCCCCAGCGCCGCCGCCAGGCTTCCGGAGCCCACCGCGCCGAGGGCGGCCCCGGCCAGCAGCGCGGAGGTGACCAGCCCCTCCTGGTAGGCGGTCATGCCGAACTCCGGGGAGAGGAAGAGCAGCGCCCCGGCCATCACGCCGGTGTCATACCCAAAGAGCAGCCCGCCGAAGGCCGCCACGAGCGCTACAGTAAGCACATAAGTTTGTTCACGCACCCGCCCATCCTGTCACCGAAGGAAGGCAAAGCCCATGCCCGCCGCACCCCGTCCGCTCCAGGAGAAGATCGTCTCCGCCCTGCATACCCGCCCCTTGATCGATTCAGAAAAAGAGATCGAGCGGCGCGTGACCTTCCTGGTGGACTACCTCCGCGCCACCGGGGCGCGCGGATTCGTGCTGGGCATCTCCGGGGGGCAGGACTCCACCCTGGCGGGCAGGCTCGCCCAGCTCGCCGTGGAGCGCGCCCGCCCGGCGGAGTTCTGGGCCCTGCGGCTGCCCTACGGGGTGCAGGCCGACGAGGCCGACGCCCAGACGGCCCTGGACTTCATCCGCCCCGATCACCGCGCCACCATCAACATCAAGGAGGCCGCCGACGCCGCCGCCCGGGGCGCGGCGGCCGCCCTGGGGCTCGACAGGCTGGACGACTTCCACGCGGGCAACGTCAAGGCCAGGCAGCGCATGGTGGCCCAGTACGCGGTGGCCGGGCAGCGCGGGCTGCTGGTGATCGGCACCGACCACGCGGCGGAGAACCTCACCGGCTTTTTTACCAAGCACGGCGACGGCGCGGCGGACCTTCTCCCCCTCGCCGGGCTGACCAAGAGCCAGGGGGCGCGCCTCCTCGAAGAGCTCGGCGCCCCCTCCTCCACCTGGACCAAGGTCCCCACGGCAGACTTGGAGGAGGAGCGCCCGGCGCTGCCCGACGAGGAGGCTCTGGGGGTCAGCTACGCGCACATCGACGCCTACCTGGAGGGCCGCGCCGTGCCCGAGGAGGCCGCCGAGCGCATCGAGCGCCTGTGGCGCTCCGGCGAGCACAAGCGGCACCTGCCCGCCACCCCGGAGGACTCCTGGTGGCGCGGCTCGCCGGCCTAGTCGCCCGGCAATAGCCCGAGCGTGGCCCGCGCCGCCGCGCACAGCTCGGGGGCGTAGCCCGGCCCGTGGGTGAGCGCGTGCACCGCGAGGGGGTGAAGCTGATGTAAGGGGAGGGAATCGCGCCAGTCCCCCGGCAGGCTCGCCTCCCCCTGATACCCGGCAAAGATCTCCTCCAGGTACGGCGCGCCGAAGAGCGCGAGCATGGCGAGGTCCGTGACCGGGTGCCCGCCGTGGGCGGCGGGGTCGATGAACACCGGGCCATCCGCGCCAAAGAGCAGGTTGCCCGCCCAGAGGTCCCCGTGAATCCGGGCCGGGGCGCTCTCCCAGCCGCGCGCCCGCATGATCCTAGGGATCGCCGCGCACGCGCGGCGCACCAGCGCCCAGCCCTCGGCGTCGAGGTTCCCCGCAGCATACGCCCGGCGCGCGAAGGGCAGCACGCGCTGCTCGGCATAAAACCGCGCCCACGAGGCCTCCGGGCGGCACTCCTGCTCCTGGGTGCCGATGTAGTTGGGCCCCTCCCAGCCCGGCGGCGGGCAGCCGAAGGCCTCCGCCCCCGCCCGGTGGATGCGCGCCAGCTCCGCCCCGGCGAGCCGGGCCGCGGGAGGCGTCGGCCGCCCCGGAGGCACCCGCCGGGTGGCGATCTCCTCGTCGCTGACCTCCACCACGGCGGCCACGCGATCGCTGGCCTCCGCCAGCCAGCGCAGCCCCGCGGCCTCGGCGCGGGCGGACAGGGGCTGCCCCGGCCTCTTGCGCACCGCCTGCGGCATCAGTAGCGCTCCGGCTCCTCGCCCAGGAGGAAGGCGCGGCCGCTGATCTCGCTCGCCGTGATGCGCACGTAGTTGTATTTGAGGGTGGGAACCCAGGGGCGCAGCGGGAGGGAGTCGGCGTACTCGATCTCCGCGCTGCCGCTGAGCGGGGTGGCCGTGCCCCGCACCACCACGGACCAGGCGCGGCCCTCCTCCACCTCGTCCGCCTCGAAGAGCACCTCGGGGTTGAGGTTGAGGCTGAAGAACTTGGTCCCCTCGGCGGTGCGGAAGTAGATCTCGCCGTGCTCGTCCACGACGTAGTTGATGGGGAAGATGTCCATGTCCTCGCTGCGCTTGACCACGAGGCGCCCCAGCGAGAGGCTGCGGAGGCGGTCCAGGCACTCCGAGGGGGAGAGGACTCGGATACCGGAGGAATCGGTGGCATGGTTCGTCATGCCCCTCATTCTATAAGAAAATCCACCCGGACTTATAAGCCCGGGTGGATGAGGAGTGGAGCTAACGGGATTCGAACCCGTGACCCCCACACTGCCAGTGTGGTGCGCTACCAGCTGCGCCATAGCCCCGCATTGTTATCGCAGCGCCGTACCGTGTGGCCCGAGCGCTTCATGCGAACGAGGATTAATGTACCCCGATCCCCTAAAAGCACCAAACCCGCTGGTCACCACCGTCTTTTCGGGGGCCAGCGGGTTCGCCTGAAGCGCGGGCGCGCAAGGGGCGGATTTACTCCGCCTTGTACTTGTTCACCCACTCCAGGTCGTTGCCGAGCGGCTTCTCCTCGCCGTTGATGAAGATGCGCGGGGAGGACACCCCGGCCTCCGTCTTTTCCAGCTCGGCGGCGTTGGCCGCGCCGATCTCCTCCACCTGCTTCTCGTACTTGCCCTCGCGGATCGCGGAGGCGACCTCCTCCGAGGCCCCCAGCTCCTTGGCGGCCTCGGCGTACTTCTCGTAGTCCCAGTTGGTGCTGTAAATATCGGCCTGGCTCTCAAAGATGTAGTTGCGCAGGTTCCAGTACAGGCCCTCATCCGCGTCCTCCTGGGAGGCCACCGCCGCCAGCGCGGCGGCCAGGCCTCGGTGGGAGTTGCCGTCCTTCTGCTCGCGGTCCATGAACACGAGCGGGCGGATGTTCACCACCAGCTCGCCGTTGCTCACGGCCTCGCGCATGTCCTGCCGGTCCGCCTCCGCGAGCGTGGCGCAGTGGGGGCAGGAGAAGTCCTCGTACAGGTCGGCCACCGGGGTGGATTCGTCCGCCCCCTCCCCCTTGAGCGTGATCTTATTGCCGTCCCACTCCGTGGAAAAGGCCACCTCGTCGATCCTGGCCTCGCGCTTGGAGTTCTGCCCGTTGATCACGATGTAGCACACGACCACCGCCGCGATCACGACGATGCCCACGACGGCCCATACAAAGCCGTTACCCTTTTCATTCGGAGACTTCACGGTGTTGCTCACAGTAATCCCTATCTTTTACAGCGGATTGACGCGCCCACCGACGCGAACGTACCCATGTAGCTTAACGGACGAGCCCCCGCTCAGACCCGGCCCCGGCGGGATTCACAGGACAATCCTAGGGCGCTATCATGCAGGCATGTTCCGCAACGCCGCCGTGGTGGGCGCGGGCGCGGCCCTCGGGGCCGCCGCGCGCCTTGCGTCCACCATGATGATCGGACCGCCGGGCTCGATGTGGACGCTGCTGGCCGTCAACGTCCTGGGTTGCTTCCTCCACGGGGCCTGGCGCCCCGGACCCTTCCTGGGCATGGGCGTGCTCGGCGGGTACACCAGCTTCTCCGCCTTCGCCCTAGTGCTCGTGCGCGCCCCGTGGGACGACGCCGCCCTCTACCTCGCCGCCACCGCGTTGGGCTGCGTGGGCGCCTGGCTGCTCGGGGACGCCCTGGCCGCCCGCGGCGCGGCGGGCCGACGCCCATGATGGCCACGTTCGCGGCGGTGGCCGCGGGGGCGTTCCTCGGCGGGGCGGGGCGCTACGCGCTCGGTCGCTACCCCGGGGGATGGCGCGGGACGTGGTGCGCCAACGCGCTGGCCTGCGCGATCCTGGCGCTGAGCCTGCACGCGGGCGGCCCTCTCGCCGCCGCCTGCGGCACGGGCCTGGCCGGGGCGCTGTCCACCTGGTCCACGCTGGCCGCCGAGTTGGGGCGCGCGCTGAGAACCGGCGGGGCCCCGCAGGCGGGGGCCTACCTGGGGGCCACCCTCCTTACAGGTTGTGCGCTCCTGCTGATCCTGGGCCGGTAGCGCCGCGCCGGCCCTCCGAAAGATCCCCCTGCGGGGTTACTCCGCGATGGCCTCCAGCGGGGGCGTCGCGGCCGCGTAGCGCGCGGGCCACAGGGCCGCCAGCACGCCCACCGCCGCCGAGCCCAGCACCATGAGGAACATCTGCAGCACCGGCACCTGCACCCCACCGAGCCCCTGCTCCTCCAGGATGGTGAGGAAGGCCCAGCCCAGGCCCAGCCCGATCAGCATGCCGGCCACCGCGCCGAACACGGCCACCTGCACCGCCTCCAGCACGATCATCATGCGCACCTGGCCGCGCTGCACCCCCACCGCGCGCAGCATGCCGATCTCCTGGCGGCGCTCGATCACGTTGAGCGTGAGCGTGTTGACGATGCCGAGGATGGCGATCACCACGGCCAGCGCCAGCAGCGCGTAGAGGACGTTGAGGATCTGGTCCATGGCCTTCTGGATCTCCCCCGCGAGGTCGTCCGCGTCCATGACCTGCACCACCAGGTAGTCCTTCATGGACTCCTCGAGGTTCTCCCGCAGGTCGTCGTGGGAGACGAAGCCGTCGCTGATGACGTCCACGCTCTGCAGCAGCATGTCCGAGGAGGAGAGCAGCTTCTCGGCGGTCTGCTTGGCCACCAGCACCGAGCCAAAGTTACCGTCATCCGGGTAGATGCCCACGAGGGTGGCCTCGGTGGTGGCGTTGCTCGTCTCCGCGCTGACCTCCACGGTATCGCCCACGGACCAGCCCATCGTCTTGGCCTGCGTCTCGGAGGCGGCAAAGCCCTCGCCGCTGAGGTCCAGGCTGCCCTCCACCGCCGTCTTTCCGGTGCTCTCATTGAGCTTTCCGTAGATGGCCAGGGTGTAATCGGCAAAGGGAATGCCCCACACGCCGTCCACCTTCAGCGGCACCAGGTACGTCTCCACCATGCTCCCCACGCCGTCGGTGTTGGAGGCGTCCTCCACGGCGTCGGCGGGCAACGGGAAGTTCGTGGTGGTGGGGCCCATCAGGCGGAAGTCCGCCTGCATGCTCTCGTTAAACGTATCCGACACCGAGGACTTCGCCGTGGCCCCGAACATTCCGATGGAGGTCACCAGGGCCACGCCGAGTGTGAGGGCAAAGGCCGTGGTGGCGCTGCGGCGCGGGTGCCGCGCGGAGTTGGTGGCCGCCAGCCGCCCCACCATCCCAAAGGGCTTGCCCAGCAGGCCGCCCAGCCACGGCAGGGTGGGCAGCGCGATCGCGGGCCCCGCCAGGAAGTACCCCATGACGACGCCCAGGCCGCCCAGGCCCACCAGGAGCACGCGCACCCCGGTGCTCGCGCCCAGCAGCGCGCCCGCGAGGGCGAGCAGCACGCCCGCGCCGCCGAGGGCCGCGCCCACGAGGCTGCGCGTGCGCAACGAACTCGGCGCCGCCGACTCCGTGACCCGCATGGCCTCCACGGGTTTGATGCTTCCCGCGCGCTGGGCGGGCATCCAGGCGGACAGCACCGTGACCGCCACGCCCACGATCAGGGGCACCACGATGGACTTCAGGCTCACCCCCAGGCCGGACTCGGGCATGGACATCCCCCCGGAGGACAGCACCGCCTTGATCGCCGCCACCAGCAGCGCGCCCACCACGACGCCCACCAGCGAGCCCACCGCGCCGATGAGCGCGGCCTCCGCCACCACCGAGCGGGTGATCTGCTTGCGGGTCGCACCCACGGCGCGCAGCAGGGCAAACTCCTTGGTGCGCTGGGCCACGATCATGGAGAAGGTGTTGGCGATGAGGAACGTCCCCACCAGCAGGGCCATGAGCCCGAAGGCCACGAGGAAGTAATTGACAAAGCTCAGGGTGGACTTGATGGACTCGCTCTCCTCCCGAGCGAGATTGGCCCCCGTCTCCGCCTCCACGTCCGTGTACACCGAGGAGATGTGCGACATCAGCTCGTCCGTGCTGACCCCCTCCGCCGCCTTGACGAGCAGGGCGTTGGCGTAGCCGCCCTCGGTGAAGTCATCCAGGTAGGCCGACTCCTCCATGCGCAGCGCGGCGATGCTCGTGCTGTCCGCCGCCTTCTCGTACACGCCCACGATCTCCACCTCGTGGCGCCCCTGCGCGTCCACCACCGTGAGCGCGTCCCCCACCGCGACGTCGAGAGCCTCCAAGGCCTTCTTGTTGATGATGACCTCGCCGCCGCCGCTCGGCTCCGCGCCCTCCGCGATTTCCTCCGGCTGGCGCACCGTGTCCGAGGCGCCGTACCAGGGGCTCAGCGTCGCCCGGCCGCTAAAACCCAGGGACTCCCCCTCCCCGTTGCCCAGGACCACCGGCGTGCGTTCCCTCACGTTCACCCCGGAGACCTTCGGGTCCTCCGCGATCACGTCGCGCGTGGTGGAGGAGATGCCGCGCTGCCCCTCCCCCGCGCTGAGCACCACGTCCACCCCGTCATACTCCGTGGCGAGCATGGAATCGTAGCCCTTGGAGAGGGTGTGGGTGAACATCAGGGCGCCGGCGATAAAGGCCGTGCCCAGCACCACCGCCAGGACCGTGAGCGCGATCCGGAGCTTGTGCGCGGCCACCGTGCGCACGCTCACCTTCCACATCGTGCGATTCTTTAACTCCATGAACTACCCACGCTCGATTCCGGCCATGGTGGAAAGAATCTGGTCGATGGACGGCTTGGCGAGCTCGTCCACGATCGCACCGTCCGCAAGGAAGATCACCTTATCCGCGTACGACGCCGCCCGGGCGTCGTGCGTCACGATCACCACGGTCTGCTGATCCTGATCCACCGAGGTGCGCAGGATGTTCAGCACCTCCGCCGAGGAGTTGGAGTCCAGGTTGCCCGTGGGCTCGTCGCCAAAGATGATCTCCGGACGCGAGACCAGCGCCCTCGCGCAGGCCACGCGCTGCTGCTGCCCGCCCGAGAGCTCCGAGGGGCGATGGCCCAGGCGCTCGGTCAGCCCCAGGCGCTGCGTGATCTCCTCGAACCACTCCTCGTCCACCTCGCCCCCCGCGATGTCGATGGGCAGGGTGATGTTCTCCGCCGCCGTGAGGGTGGGAACCAGGTTAAAGGACTGGAAGATGAACCCCAGCCGATCCCGGCGCAGATCCGTCATGCCCTTATCGTCCAGCGTGGACAGGTCCGTGCTCCCCACCAGCACCTGACCGCCGGTGGCCGCATCCAGGCCCGCCATGCAGTGCATGAGCGTGGACTTTCCGGAGCCCGAGGGCCCCATGATCGCCGTGAACTCCCCCCGGCGGAACGCCACGCTCACGTGGTCCAGCGCCACCACCGCGGTATCGCCCTCGCCATACTGCTTAAACAGGTCCACCGCCCGCGCCGCGTCCGCCCCGCTGACCGCCATGTGTGGCTTGACCGAGGACTTCGGGCGCTGCAGCCAGGAGGCCACCGAGGGCGTGGACGGGGCGCGCTTGGCCCGCGCCGCAGGCTGCTGCGGCTTCGGAGGCTCCTCCTGCTTCGGGGGCTGCTTCGCGGGCGCCGCCTGTTGGGGGGCCTCCGCCGGCTTCGCGGACGGTTTCGACGCCGCCTTCGACTCCGCCCCCAATGCGGGCTCCGACACAGCCTCCGACGCTGCGGGGCGCGCCTCCTTCCGCCTGGCAGGCTGCTCCGCCTGCTTCTTCACCGTCTGCTTCTTCGCTGCCGAGCCCGGGCTGGCCGCGGGCTTGTGCTGCTTCGGGGACTCCTCCCCGGCAGGCTTGACCTTGGGCCACGCCGCTCCGGCGTTCGCCTTGATCGCGGCGCCCTTGGGCTCCTCGCGCTTCGCGGCGGGGGCGGCCTTCGTCGGGGCTGCCTCCCGCTGGCCCTTCGCAGGTTCCTTCGACCGAGCGGACTCGCTCGGCGCGCCCTTGGCCGGTTCCTCGCCCGCGCGGTGCACCTGCGGCCATCCCTTGGCCGGGATATTCTTCTTCGGCGGCACCGGCTGGGAGCCCGGCTTCTCCTCGGGGGCCTTCTCCTGCGGCTCGGGTTGAGCGGGCTTCTTCCCCGGAGGCGGGGCCGCCGGGCGCACCTGCGGCCACACCACCTTTTCCCCCTTCGTGGCAGACTCCTCACCCTTCGCGGAGGAACGCCTCGGCCACACCGGGTTATGGGAATTGACCTCCGGTATCCGCGAGGACCCCTGGGGCTTTTTATCAGACACTAGCTGCGTACCTCTCCGTGATAAGACGGTCTTTCCCCCATAATCTACCCTGTACGGGGTACGCGGTTATTCTCGGCCAGTTGCACATAGCACGGCGGAGGGGAATGATGGGTGGGTTTGGGTTGCCCCCCCCCCTGCTGCCCCCTTGCTTGGTGTGGTGCCCCCGGCGCCCCCGACACGCGCACCTATACACACAAAAAAAGGGGGGTAGGGAAACCATCACGAGTTTCCCTACCCCACCCTTTTGATGAAGTTTTAGTGTTGGCGGCAACCTACTCTCCCACACCCCAACGAGTGCAGTACCATCAGCATGAAATGGGCTTAGCTACCGGGTTCGAAAAGGGACCGGGCGTTTCCCCACCACCATCAACCACCAACACAACCACAACCCCACCCAAACCAGGGGGCGTGTCATGCCAGACA
>NZ_AQXB01000010.1 GCF_000375365.1 Corynebacterium mastitidis DSM 44356
TCGTTGGGTTCGGATCGATGGCCCACACCGAACGGCACGTACATCATCGGGGATCTGCATGATTCGTTGGTGATGGACTCCGAGACGTTTGGCCTGTCCAAGGAGGACGGTGGGTATAAGACCACCGTGGACTTTGCCACGCAGATGTCCTATTCGGGGATCTACGTGCACGCCGCGCCGTGGTCGGTGTGGGCGCAGGGCAATACGAATACCTCGCACGGGTGTATCAACGTCACCGACGAGGCCGCGCAGTGGTTCCAGAACACCGTCAAGCGCGGGGATATCGTTAAGGTGCGCAACACCATCGGCGGGGAGCTCAACGGGCTTGATGGGTTGGGGGACTGGAACATTCCCTGGGAGCAGTGGAAGGCCGGCAACGCCGAGGAATAAACCCGCCCGCCCCGCGGCGTCGCGCGGCCTTGCCATCCCTGGCGCGCGGGCCTGAGCTACCTTCGGGTCACGCCGTAGTCCGTGCGGCTGATCCACGCGGCGTTCTCGGCGTCCTCGCTGGGGTAGATGCGCACCTGCCCGTTGTGGGTGGTGTCAAAGATGAAGCCGCCGAAGAGCACCCGCTGGTTCCTGCTTACGTCGCCCACCGTGGTGACGTTCTCCAGGGGCTCCTCCACGGCCTCCACCTGCACCGGGTCGATGCCCGTCACGCGGATCTGGGTGGCGTGGTACTCGGCGGACTGATCGTAGACGGCCGCCCCGGACTCGGCGCTCGCGGCGCCGGGGATCCAGTCGGCCTTCTCGGGATCGTCCGCCTGGCACACCGGCTGCTCGTCGATCACGCAGCGCACGCGCAGCGAGGGATCGACGTCCACGAGCAGGGCGTCCCGGGACATCCCCTCGGCGGTGGCGATCTCCTGATCGTAGGCCTTGCGGTACACGTTGCCCTCCGCGTAGAGGCGGGGGGCGATCGGCGGGACCGCGCCGCTGACGTCGAGCTGGGCGGTGGGGAAGGCCAGCGCGTCCTCGGGGTCCTCGGAGGTGATGCGCAGGGCGCCCTCGGTGTAGCGCACCGTGGCGGTGGACTCGCCGGTGGCGTCGATGCCCGCCGTGGTGACCTCCAGCTCGGAGTTAGAGCGGCGATCCACGTCCACCACGGTGGCGACCTCGGCGGGCATGGGGGCGGTGAGCAGCTCGTCGCGGTGGAAGAACACGATGGTGGAAAAGGCCCTGTCCGCGTCCGGGTTGTCGAGGTCGCCCTCGGCGCCCACGAAGGTCACCCAGCTCAGCTCCTTGCAGGGGTCAAAGTGGTTGTCGGCCACCTGCCCCAGGTAGCCCCAGGCCTCGGACTGGAGCCCGGGGCTGGGGGAGCCCGCCGGGACAAGGGGCACAATGGGCACGCCGAGGACGGGGCGCAGCGCGGTGTCGCTGAGCATGACGTCTCGGCAGTTCTTCTTCGGCTCCGGGGCGGCGCTGGTGCTCGTGGTGGTGGGGGCCGCACTCGTGGTGGTCTCGGGGGCGGGTCGGTTTCCCGCCTGGCTGATCCGGGTGGCGGGGGCCGCGTCGAGGGGAGCGTCGGCCTCGTCCGGGGCATCGCCGCAGGCGCTGAGGGCGAGGGCGGCGGCGCAGCACAGGGCCGCGGAGGAAAGCGGGCGTAGTCTCATGGTTCCTAAGATTAGGCTGTGAGCGGCGTGTTGTCCGGCTGAGGAGCCCGGCGCGTCGCGGGATTCGCTCCGCCCGGGCCCGGACGCGACACAAGGGCCGGTACCTACGCCTGTGGGGTACCGGCCCTTGTTCTCGGGGTGGCTGACGGGGCTCGAACCCGCGACACCCAGGATCACAACCTGGTGCTCTACCAGCTGAACTACAGCCACCATCGCCGCCTCGCGGCAGCGAAAACAACCATAGCCTACCGAGGGTTTTTTACAAAAACCGCTGGTAGGCCTCTGTGGCCCCGGCCTGGGCGCGGGCGGCCTCCTCGGAGGTGGGGCCCGGGGCGGGGGTAAACACGCTGCGTCGATAGTAGTCCAGTTCCCGCACGGACTCCACGATGTCCGCCAGCGCCCGATGGGCCATGCCCTTCTCCGGCTGGTGGTAGTAGGCGCGGGGGAACCAGCGCTTGCTCAGCTCCTTGATGGTGGATACGTCCACCATGCGGTAGTGCAGGGCGGCGTCGAGCCGGGGCATGTACTCGCGGATGAAGGAGCGATCCGTGGCGATGGAGTTGCCCGCCAGCGGGGCGGGGTGGTCGGGGTGGCAGTGCTCGGCGAGCAGCGCGAGCACCGCGTCCTCGGCCTCGCGGATGCTCACGGCGGAGGAGCGGATCTCGTCGAGCAGCCCGTTTTTGCGGTGCATGGTGCTCACGTACTCGTCCATCCGGCCCAGCTCCTCCTCGGTGGCGTGCACCACCAGGTCCACGCCCTCGCCCAGGATGGCGAGGTTGGCGTCGGTGACCAGGGCGGCGACCTCGACGATCACGTGCTGGCGCGGGTCGAGCCCCGTCATCTCCAGGTCTATCCACACGAGGCGGTCGTCTTTTGCGGGTGCTGGCTGATTCATACGATCCAGGATAAGCGGGGGAGGTGGGAG
Source organism: Corynebacterium mastitidis DSM 44356 (assembly GCF_000375365.1). Classification (GTDB taxonomy): domain Bacteria; phylum Actinomycetota; class Actinomycetes; order Mycobacteriales; family Mycobacteriaceae; genus Corynebacterium; species Corynebacterium mastitidis. The sequence goes on from NZ_AQXB01000010.1 coordinate 2,539, forward strand.
CGCTAGATTAGGGAAGGGTAACTTAGGGAAGTATGCCTTCAGATCTCATTGTTGTCAGCGGCGCGGCGGGCGGCATTGGCGCGGCCATCGCTCGCCTGTGCGCCCAACGCCCCGGGGTGACTCTCGTGCTCACCGACCGCGACGCCTCCGCCCTGGAGGAGACCGCCGGTGCGGTGGCGGAGCACCGCGCGCCGGGGGTGAGCGTGCGGACCCATCCCTGCGACCTCTCCTCGGAGGCCGAGGCCACCCGGCTGGTGGAGGAGGTGGCGCGCCTGGGTCGGCTGCGCTACCTGCTGCACGCCGCCGGGGTGTTCGTGGACCGCCCGGTGGCGGACACCACCGCCGAGGAGTTCTCCCGCATGATGGAGGTCAACGCCTACGGCACGTTCTACCTCCTGCGCGCGGCGGCGCGCGCGATGGAGGAGCAGGGGGGCCGCGACGATCGCGGCATCGTGGTGGTGGCGTCCAACGCCGTGGGGGTGCCCCGGGTGGGCATGGGGGCCTACGCGGCCTCCAAGGCGGCGGCCTCCGCGCTCACCCGCTGCCTGGGCCTGGAGCTGGCCCAGCAGGCGGTGCGGTGCAACGTGGTCTGCCCCGGCTCCACGGACACCGCCATGCAGCGCGACTTCTGGGGCGAGGACCCCCAGGCGGGGCGGCGTCGATCCCTGGAGGGTGACCTGGGCGCGCACCGTCTGGGCATCCCCTTGGGGCGCATCGCCAGCCCGGAGGACGTGGCCCGCACGGTGGACTTCCTAGCCTCCGAGGCCGCCTGCCACGTCACCCTCCAGGAGTTCTTCGTGGACGGGGGTGCCAGCCTGCATGCCTGAGACTCCTCGAGAGGAAACCACGGACGCCCTGTGGAACCCGCTCACGCGGGGCGACCTCCTCTTTTGCCAGCCGGGTGTCTCCCGCTACCTGCCCGCCGCGGCGCTGACCCCGGTGCCGCCGAGCGCGGCGGAGAATCCCTGGCGGCCCGGGATGGTGGTGGCGGGCGCGGTGCCCTTCGACGAGGCCGGTCCCACGCCCCCGGCGCTGTGGACGGCCCCCGCGTGGCGCGCCTGGCGCGGGGGCGCGCAGGAGGGCCACGCCGAGGCGACCCGGCCGCGCCTGCGCGGCGTGTACCCCACCCGCGCCCCGTGGGAGTACGTGCGCGCGGTGCGCCGCGCGGTGGAGCGGCTGAGCGCCCCGGACGGGGCCGTGGAGAAGGTGGTGCTGGCCCGGGAGATCAGGGCCACCCTGGGGGAGGAGCCCGACTGGGCCGCGCTGATGGGCCGCCTGGCGGACCGCAACCCCTCCGCCACCGTCTTTTCCGTCCCGGTGCCGGGCGAGGCGGACCCCGGCGCGGTGTTCTTCGGGGCCAGCCCGGAGCTGCTGCTGCGCAAGTCCGGGGACGCGGTGCTCAGCCACCCGCTCGCCGGCTCGGTGCCCCGCAGCGCCGACCCGGAGGAGGACCGGCGCCGGGCGAACGCCCTGCTGGAATCCGCCAAGGACGCCCGCGAGCACGCCTTTGTCACCCGGATGATCGGCCAGGCCCTGGCCCCGGTGTGCGCCGAGCTGAGCGTGCCCGCCGCGCCGAGCCTGCTCGCCACGGACACGATGTGGCACCTGGGCACCCGGATCGAGGGGCGGCTGGCCCCCGAGCACGCCCACCGCGACGCCCTGAGCCTGGCGCGCCTGCTGCACCCCACCCCGGCGGTGGCGGGCTGGCCCACGCGGGCCGCGATGAGCGCGATCCGCCGCCTGGAGCACGCGGATCGCGGGCTGTACGCGGGGGCCGTCGGCTGGGTGGACGGCAACGGCGACGGCCAGTGGAACGTGTCCATCCGCTGCGCCCTGCTGCAAGGCCTGGAGATGAGCGCCTGGGGCGGGGCGGGGATCGTGGCGGAGTCCGTGGCGGAGTCGGAGCTCAAGGAGACCTCCGCGAAGCTGCGCACGATCGTGGAGGGACTGGGAGTAGACGCTGAGGAGGCGGAACATGCGCGATGGTAACGAGCCTAGGGACTGGGAGCGCGAGGCGCGGGACAAGCACACCCCCTACCCGGAGGAGGCGGCCCGGCGCTACCGGGAGGCCGGGCTGTGGATCGGGCGCAGGCTCGACCGGCTGGCGGGCGGCGCCCCGGAGGCGATCGCGCTGATCGACGCCGCCGAGGCCCTCACCTACGCGCAGCTCGAGGGTGAGGTGGCGGCCTGCGCGGCGGTGCTGCGCGAGCGGGGGGTGCGCAGCCGCCAGCCGGTGCTGCTGCACCTGCCCAACCGCGTGGGCGTGGTGGTGATGTCCCTGGCGCTCATGCGCTGCGGCGCGCTGCCGGTGTACCTGCTGGACTCCCACCGCGCCGCGGACGTGGCCAGCATCGCCGCCCGCGCCCGCGCCACGGCGTACCTCTCCACCGCCGAGCGCGTGGCCGGGGAGCGGGGGAACTTCGACCTGCTTCTCGACGCCGAGGAGGTGCGCGCCGAGGCCCGTGCGCGGGCGGGTGAGTGCTACGAGGCCCCGGTCGATCCCGGGGAGGTGGCCTTTCTCCAGCTCTCCGGGGGCACCACCGGGGTGCCCAAGCTCATCGCCCGCACCCATGACGACTACCTGTATTCCGTGCTGCGCAGCAACGAGGTGTGCGGGGTCAGCGAGCGCACCCGCATGCTCGTGGTGCTCCCGGCCACCCACAACTATCCCACCAGCTCCCCCGGTTACCTGGGGGTGCTGGCCGCCGGGGGCGCGGTGATCCTGTCCGAGAACTCCGCCCCCGAGCACGCCTTCGGGCTCATCGAGGAGCACCGCCCCACCACCGTGGCGCTCGTGCCCCCGCTGGCGCGCGCGTGGTCCGCCGCGGCGCCCGCCTCCGGGGCGGACCTGAGCAGCGTGCGGGTGGTGCAGGTCGGCGGCGCCAAGCTCGTGCCGCAGGCCGCCCGCGAGCTCGCGGCGGCCGGGCCCTGGCGGGTGCAGCAGGTCTTTGGCATGGCCGAGGGGATGGTGTGCTACACCACCCCGGAGGACACCGAGGAGCAGGTGATGGGCACCCAGGGCCGCCCCATGAGCCCCTGGGACGAGGTGCGCATCGTGGGGCCGGACGGGCGGCCCGTTGCCGACGGCGCCAGCGGCGTGCTCCAGGTGCGCGGACCCTACACCATCCGGGGCTACTGGGACGCCCCCGAGCACAACGCCCGCTCCTTTACCCCGGACGGCTTCTACATCACCGGGGACGTGGTGCGCCGCCTGCCCACCGGGCACCTGGTGGTGGAGGGGCGCGATAAGGACCAGATCAACCGGGGCGGGGAGAAGATCAGCGCCGAGGAGGTCGAGGACCACATCCTGGCCCACCCGGCGGTGTTCGACGCCGCCGTGATCGGCCAGCCGGACCCCTACCTGGGCGAGCGCGCCTGCGCCGTGGTGGTGCTGCGTAAGGGGCACACCCTGCGCCGCCCGGACCTCTCCAAGTTCCTGCGCGAGCGCGGGCTGGCCCGCTACAAGATCCCCGATTCCCTCCGCCTCGTCGAGGCATTCCCCACCACCAGGGTGGGCAAGCTCAGCCGCACCGAGCTGCGCAGAGAACTCTCCGCGCTGGTGCGCGACCGTGATAGCGAGAAAGCAGCAAAGGAGCAATGACCATGCCGCAGTCCCTTCCCGATTCCATCGCCTACGCCATGCCCGCCGCGCCCGAGGACTCGGCGGCCCGGTGGGGCGTGGATCCCGGCCGCAGCGCCCTGCTGATCCACGACATGCAGCGGCACTTCCTGCGCCCCTTCGCCCGGGAGCAGGAGCCCGCCGCCAGCCTCGTGGCCAACGTGGCCAGGCTGCGCGAGACCGCCCGCGCGGCGGGCATCCCGGTGTTCTACACCGCGCAGTCCGCCGAGCAGACCGAGGAGGAGCGCGGCCTGCTCAGCGACGTCTGGGGCCCGGGCCTGGTGGGCCGCCCCGAGGCCGCGGAGATCGTGCCCGGCCTGGAGCCGGAGGCGGGGGACGTGGTGCTCACCAAGCGGCGCTACTCCGCGTTCGCCCGCGCGGACCTGGAGGAGCGGTTGCGGAGCGCCGGGCGCGACCAGTTGGTCATCACCGGCGTGTACGCCAACATCGGGTGCGCGGTGACCGCCGCGGACGCCTTCATGCGCGATATTCAGCCCTTCCTCGTGGCGGACGCCGTGGCGGACTTCAGCCTCGAGGAGCACCGGCGCGCGGTGGAGTGGGTGGCCGGGCGCGCCGGGGCGGCCCCGGACACGGCGGGCGTGCTGGCGGCATGGGGCGCGGCGGCGGGCACCGAGGCGGAGGACGCGGCGGCGCACCCCGGGCCCGGTGGCGTGGACCTGCGCGCCTTGCTGGAGGAGGTGCTGGGGGAGGACCTCAGTGACCTCGACGAACGGGAGGACCGCCTGGACGACTGGGGCCTGGACTCCGTGCGCCTGATGACGATGATTACCCGCCTGCGCGAGTCCGGCGTGGACGTGAGCTTCGAGGAGATCCCGGAGGAGACCACGTTCTCGGAGCTCAGCGAGCTGGTCCACAGCTACCTCGAGGAGGAATAGGGCGGCGCGCGGCCTCGCTACCAGCACGAAAGTAGATTAGGATAGGTAAACCTTGATTGTGGGAGGGGTTCTGGTCTAGTCTGGGGCAACCTCGGCGGCGCGGCGGTCCCGCGCGCCGCCGCAGAGCCGAAGGAAAGGACACACAACTCATGGCTCTTCCCCGCCGCCCCCTCCGCAGCCTCGGCGCGGTGCTCGCCGCCTCCGCCCTCGTGGTCACCGGGTGCTCCCGGGCCACGGAGGACTCCCCGGAGTCCGGCCCCGCCCCCGGGGAGTCCTCCCGCGTGGCGGCCCTCGGGCTGGGCGATGCCGACACCCTCCTGGCGCTGGGGATCACCCCCGTGGCCGTGGCCCCCTTCGGCCCCCAGGGCGAGGTGGACCCCTCCGGCGTGGGCCCGTGGGCCACGGATCTGCTGGGGGACGCCGAGCCCACCCCGATCTACAACACCTCCTCCGGCTTCAGCGCGGAGATCATCGAGCAGGTCACCGCCGCCAACCCCACCCAGATCATTGCCGTCAACGCCGCCGTGGACGGCCAGGCCCGCGAGGCCCTGAACAAGATCGCCCCCACCACCGTCAAGCCGGAGGGCGCCACGGACTGGCAGATCCCCTGGGAGGACCAGGTGAGCACCATCGCGCGGGCGGTGGACAGGGCCGAGGAGGGTGAGGAACTCATCGAGGAGACCGAGCGGGCCTTCGAGGAGTTCCAGAAGAGCCACCCCGAGGCGCAGGGCAAGACCGCCGCCGTGGTGCTGCCCTACAGCGGCAAGATCAGCCTGTACACCTCCGCCGACGGCCGCGGGCAGTTCGTGGAGGACATGGGCTTTGACATCCCCGAGTCCCTGGAGGGCGAGGGCGGCTCCTTCTACCGCGAGGTGGCGCCCGAGAACTACGCGGACCTCAACCAGGTGGACTACATCTTCGTGCTGGACTACCAGGGTTCCGCCGAGGAGCTGAAGAACGACCCCACCTTCAAGAACCTCGACGCCGTGCGCGAGGGGCGCGTGCGCTACCTGGACGAGCAGACCGGGCTGGCCATGAGCATGCCCAACCCGGTGACGATCCCGTGGGCGATGGATAAGTTCTCCGAGCAGCTATGACCCGCGCCGCTCGCTTCGGCGCGGTCGGTGCCGTCCTCGCCGCCGCCCTGATCGCCCTGTCCCTGCTGCTGGGCTCGCGCGCCATCGCCCCGGCGGAGGTGGCGCAGGCGCTCCTGGCCGGGCCGGACGCCGCCACCGGGACGGGCACCGGGCACGTGGTGTGGAACCTGCGGGTGCCGCGCACGCTCCTGGCCCTGGCGGCGGGGGCGGCGCTCGGCATGGCGGGCGCGCTGGCCCAGGCGTGGACGCGCAACCCGCTGGCGGACCCCGGCTTCATCGGGCTGACCGCCGGGGCGGCCTTCGCCGTGGCCCTGGCCACGGCCCTGGGGTGGGGCGCCACCGGCGGGCGGATCGCGGCCGCGCTGCTGGGCGCGGCGCTCGCGGCGGCGCTGGTGCTCGCGGTCTCGCGGGTATCGCCGGACCCGCTCACCGTGATCCTGGTGGGGGTGGGGATCAGCGCCGCGCTCCAGGCCGGGACCACGGCGCTGGCGCTCTCCTCGGGCGGGGTGATGGACGCCATGCGGCAGTGGACGGTGGGCTCCACGGCCGGGCGCGGCGCCGCGGACGCGGCCGTGGCCTGGGGCGGGCTGCTCCTCGGCGGGGCGCTCGCGGCGGCGGTGGCCCGCCCGATGGACCTGCTCGCCCTGGGGCGCGAGGCCTCCACCGCGCTGGGAGCCGCCCCGGAGCGCGCCCGCCTCGGGGCGCTCGCGGCGGTGGTGGTGCTCGCGGGCGCGGCCACGGCGGCGGTGGGTCCCGTGGTGTTCGTGGGCTTCGCGGCCCCGCACATCGCGCGCACGCTGGTGGGGCCGAGCCTGACCGCCATGCTGGCGCCCACCGCCCTGCTAGGCGGCTGCCTGGCGCTGGGGGCGGACGTGCTGGGCCGCCTCGTGCTGCGGCCTGGCGAGCTGGAGATGTCCATCGTCATGGCGGTGATCGGCGCCCCGATGATCGTGTGGGCGGTGCGGCGCTACCGCTCGCTGAGCGCGGGGGTGGGGCTATGAGCTTTCGGGTCGTCGAGCGGGCGCGGCGCGGCAGGCTGCTGCGCGGGGCCTGCGCCCTGGCGGGCTTCGTGCTCGCGGCCGCCGCCTCCTACGTGCTGCTGCTGGGCTCGGGCCCGCTGCCGCTGGGCCCCGGCGAGGTGCTGGCGGCGCTCACCGGGCGCGGCGGGTACGCCGCGACCACCGTGGTATGGGACATCCGCCTCCCGGTGGCCATCGCCACCGCCGTCGTGGGCGCGGCGCTGGGCGTCGCGGGGGCGTGGACGCAGGCGATGTCGCGCAACCCCCTGGCCTCCCCGGACGTCCTGGGCGTCTCCGGGGGCGCGGCGGTGGCCGTGGTGGCGGGCACGGTGCTGGCCCGCCCGGCGTGGTCGCAGGGCGTGGACGCCTTCTGGTGGCGCGCCGGGCTGGCCGTGGTGGGCGCGCTGCTCGTGGTGGTCGCGCTGCTGGCCCTGGGCGGGTTCGGCACCTCGCAGCGGGTGATCCTCATCGGTTTCGCGCTCTCGCTGCTGTGCCAGGCCCTCGTGTCCTACTTCCTCGTGCGCGCGGATCTCACGCACGCCACCGACGCCCAGGTGTGGCTGGCCGGTTCCACCGGATTCGTGCGCTGGGAGGCGGTGTGGCCGATGTGCCTCGGCCTGCTGCCCTTCCTGGCCCTGGGCGCCGCCCGGTACCGCGACCTGCCCCTGCTCGCGCACGACGACGCCCTGGCCACCTCCCTGGGCGTGCGCGTGGCCCGGACCCGGGCCGCGCTGCTGATCGCCGCCACCGGCGCGGTGGCCGTGGTGGTCTCGGTGGTGGGGCCCATCGGGTTCGTCGCCCTGATCGCCCCGCAGGTGGCCCGCCTCGCCAGCGGCGCGCCCACCCCGCCGCCCTGGAACTCGGCGGCGGCGGGCGCGGCCCTGCTCCTGCTGTGCTCCGTGGTGGCCGCCCGGCTGCCCGTGAGCATCCCGGTGGGCCTGGTGACCTCGGCCCTGGGAGGCGTGACGCTGGTGGTCCTCGTGGTCGCGGCCGCCGTACGGATGAGAAAGGGGATGGCGGGATGATCGCCGTCGAGAACGTGTACGCGGGCTATACCCCGGAGCGCGACGTGGTGCGCGGGGTGAGCCTGCACGCCCGCGCGGGCGAGGTGACCACCCTGCTGGGGCCCAACGGCTGCGGCAAGTCCACCCTGCTCAAGACCATGTCCCGCCTGATCCGGCCCCGCGCGGGCGCGGTGACGGTGGACCGGCGCGACGTCCACGCCCTCCAGGCCCGGGAGGCTGCGCGCACCGTGGCGCTGCTGCCGCAGCAGCCGATGGCCCCGGCGGGGCTGCGGGTGGCGGAGCTGGTGGCGCGCGGCAGGCACCCGCACCGGGGATGGTTCGGCGGGCCGAGTACTGCGGACCGCGCCGCCGTGGAGGCAGCCCTGGAGCGCACGGACACCGCGGCCCTGGCGGACAGGGACGTGGCCCAGCTCTCCGGCGGCCAGCGCCAGCGGGTGTGGCTGGCCCTGGCGCTGGCCCAGGAGACCCCGGTGCTGCTGCTGGACGAGCCCACCACCTACCTGGACCCGGCCCACGCGCTGGCCACCCTCGAGCTGTGCCGGGAGCTGGCCCGGGAGGGCCGCGCCGTGGTGATGGTGCTCCACGACCTCATGCTCGCAGGTGCCTACTCGGACGCGATGGTCATCCTGCGCGAGGGGGAGGTGATCGCCAGCGGCACGCCCCGCGAGGCGCTGACCCCCGAGGTCATGGCCCGCGCCTACGGCCTGCGGGCCGAGGTGTGGCCGGACCCGCGCGGCACCGCGCCCGTGATCGTGCCGCGCGGGGTGGCGGGGAGCGTGGATTAGCCCATCTTGGCGTAGAAGCGCCCGATGAGGGGGGAGATCAGCGCGGTGGGGGCGATGGCGGACACGGCGTTCATGGCCTTGGAGAGGGGGCCGGGGACCACGCGGCGCTTGTTGGCGGCCAGGGCCTCCAGCGTCTCGCGGGCGCAGGACTCGTAGGTGGTCCACAGGACGTCCGGCACCACCTTGTCCACGATGCTGGCCTCCGCCGGGTCCACGGTGGCCTCGCGCACGGGGCCGGGGGCTAGCAGCGTGCAGTGCACCCCGGTGCCCCTCAGCTCGTAGTGCAGGGCCTCCGTGAAGGCGTTGACGCCCGCCTTGGTGAACACGTAGGTGGCGTTGTTCGGGATGGGCACGTTCCCGGCGGCGGACCCCACGTTGCACAGCGCGCCCTCCCCGCGCTCCACCATGGGCTCCAGCACGGCGCGGCTCAGCCGGAACACCGCAGCGGCGTTGAGCTGGAACTGGTTGGTCTCATAATCCCAATCCTGGCGCAGGAAGGGGCCGAAGGAGGCGATCCCGGCGGAGTTGATGGCGATGTGCACGCGCCTGCCCGCCAGGTGCGCGATGAGCCGGGTGACCTCGTCGGCCACGGAGAGGTCGCAGGCAAAGACCTCCGCCTCCACGCCGTGGCGGGAGCGCAGGTGCGCCGCGAGTTCCCCCAGCACCTCCTCGCGCCGGGCCACCAGGATCAGGTTGTGCCCCCGGGCGGCCAGCTCCCTGGCCAGGGCCTCACCGATGCCCTGGCTCGCGCCGGTAATCAGGGCGTAGGAATCGGGGGTGGGGGAGGGCAGTGCCATGCGGGTCATCCTTAGGGTGGGGCTTATCGACGTCCCGGCCCATCGTACAAGCACCGCCCCCAGGCGTCCGCCCCGGACGCTGCCCTGTGGCGTGGGACATAATGAGGAACCGTGAGGCATGGTTCACGCGACAAATACTGCGTGAAACCACATCGAGAGAGCGAGAAGCGCGCCCCGGGGCGCGCGAGCATGCGCGGCGTCGTTAGTAACGCCCACACCCTGGCTGGGCTGTTGGTGGCCCCCTTGATCCTCGTCGCGGCGCTGACGGGGTTGTTCTACGCCTTTTCCCCGACCCTGGAAAAGCTGGCCTACCGCGAGGAACTCACCGCCACCTCGCAGGAACCGCCCAAGCCCCTCTCGGAGCAGGTGGCGGCGGCCCAGCAGGCCTACCCGGGCCTTGCGCTCAAGGGGGTGCGCGCCTCGGAGAACCCGGGGGACACCACCCGGGTGCTGCTGGCGGACCCGGAGCTGGGCCCGGCCAAGAAGTTCTCCCGAGCCGTCTTTGTGGACCCCGGTTCCCTGGAGATCAAGGGCGACCTGGCGCAGTACGGCACCTCCGGCTCGCTGCCGCTGCGCACGTGGATCTCCCACGGGCACAAGGAACTCTGGCTAGGCCAGCCGGGGCGCGTCTACTCGGAGGTGGCCGCCACCTGGCTCGGCCCGCTCGCCGTGACGGGCGTGGTGCTCTTCCTCGCCACGCGGGTGCGCAACCGCGCCCCGGCGCGGCGCGGCAGCCGCCGCTACGCCAAGGAAAAGCATGCGCTGCTGGGGCTGATCGTGGCGCCGGGGATGATCTTCCTCTGCGTCTCCGGGCTGACCTGGTCCCTGGTGGCGGGCCACAACATCGCCCAGGTGCGCACCCACCTCGACTGGATGGCCCCAACCCCGGACACCGCCGTGGCGGCGCCGACGAGCCTTAAGGCCGAGCCGGGCGCGGCGGGGCGCGATCCCCTGGACACGGTGCTGGACGTGGCCCGCGCGGAGGGCCTGACCGGGTTCATCGACCTCACCGCGCCCAAGGACGGCGAGGGAGCCTGGAAGGTGGTGGAGGCGCGGCAGCCGTTCCGCTTTGCCACCGACGCGGTAGCGGTGGACGGCGCCACCGGGGCCGTGGTGGATACGGTGCCCTTCTCCTCCTGGCCGCTGGCGGCCAGGGCGACCTCGTGGATCATCCAGCTCCACATGGGCACGCTGCTGGGCATCTACACGCAGATCGCGCTGGGGGCCGTGGCGCTGTTCATCATGGCGGTGGTGGTGCTGGGCTACCTCGCCTGGTGGCGCAGGCGGCGGCACCACCGGGCGCTGCCCTCGCTTTCCCCCTGGGCGGCGGTGCCCGCGTGGGGCAAGGCCGCCCTGCTGGCGGCCTGCGTGGCCTACAGCGTGATCGCGCCGCTCTTCGCGGCGAGCATGGTGGTGCTCGTGGCCCTGTCCTTCCTCCTGGAGGCGGTGCGCGCGGCGCGCGGCGGGGAAGGCCGAGGGGAACGGGTGCGCCCCCGGCAGGATTCGAACCCGCGACAGTAAAGCCCGTGACCAGCGAAAACAGGGGCAATTTCCTCAATCTGACTACAATCTGACTACACGATTTTTACCTGTGCCAGCCGCTTATCCATCGCCGCCGCCACCTCATCGAGATCACCATCAAAAAGGTCTGCATACGTATCTAGCGTCATCGCTGCGCTCGCATGGCCTAATTGCCGCTGCACCACCTTCACATTCGCCCCCGAGGACACCATCAACCCCGCCGCTACGTGCCGCAGCCCATGAGGTGTAACGCGCGGAAAATCAGGATCAGCCTTCATGCACCGCTCCAGCGCCCCGTGATACCACCCGTCCTTGGCCGGGAGTTTCATCGGCCCGCCACTACGATCCACCCACAGTAGCCCGTCGGGGCCTTTATCCTGCATGAGTGGCGAGATCATGCCCATCACAAAACGCGGCACCGCCACGACCCGCTGCTCATGCGTCTTAGGGGTGCCAATGTGTATCCTGCTCCCCACCGTCACTGCGTTACGCTCCACGCTGATGCGCCCTCGCAGTACATTCACGTCCCGTACCCGCAGTGCGGAGGCCTCACCCCACCGCAGGCCCACCGTACCCAGCAGCCACACCAACTCTGGGTACTTTGCCTCATCGGCAAGCGTCTTTAGCTGCTCAGCAGTGAGGTACACGCGAGTGCCCTTGGCCTTGCGGGGGAGTTTGATTCCGCGCGCTGGGTTGCGCTCTAGCCGGTGATCCTGCACCGCCAGGTCAAGCACCTGTGCCAGGCACGCGTGAGCTTTACGCACGATGGACGCGGAGCGTTCAATCCCCATGACCCATTCCTGTACCTCTGAGGGCATGATCTCTCCAATGCGCCGCGTGCCCCAGTAGGGCAGTACGTGCACACGCCACGATTGCTCTGTGACGCGCATGGTGGAGGGCTTGAGGTGTCCCTGCATGGTCAGCCACCTGGTGCCGAGTTCCTCGACGGTGATCTTGCGGTGTTGTGGGTCGATCCAGGTGCCTTCGCTGACGGCGACGGCGTTTTTCTCGGCCCATTTTTGTGCTGCGTTTTTCGTGGCGAAGCCGCGTTTGGTGTGGGATTTTCCGTCTGGGCCTCGGTATTGGACGCGCCAGGCGTAGCCGCTTTTGGCGCGGGCGGAGGCGTACTTGGTGATGGAAGCCATGATACGATTGGTTCGATCCTTTTGGGCTGGGTGTGAAAAGGGTCAGTGATGGGTAAAGCCCCCGCAGTGTGTGATGAACTGCGGGGGCTTTACTTGACCGAGGCTGGTATTACTTACCGAAGCCGAACAGGCCACCGAGGGTATCGACGATGCCCTTGGCGGTCTCCACGCCCTTCTTGGCGTTGTCCAGGCGCTTGCCGGTCAGCTCGGCCTGCTGAACCTGCTCCTCGTAGGACTTGCCGGGGCGGACCGGCTTCACATCGGTCTTGATGGTGGACGGGTCAAACTCCGGCTTCTCAGCAACGGGAGCGTTGTCCGGAATGGCCGCCGTGCCGTTGTTAACCTCGTAGGCCATGGCGGGGGCAACTGCGGTGGTGGCAGCAACTGCCAGGGTCGCGGCTGCGATAGTAGCCTTACGGATCATATAGTCCTCCTAGGGGTTGGGGTTGAGGTGCCGTGGCGGGTTGCCAGGCACCGTGGCCGATCATACATTGGCGATGTAGCGGGGGGTGCTGGTTGTGGTATGGTTCGAGCTTCTTTGGTGTTCTTTTGGGGGTAGATTGGGGGTCTTGGTGACTTAATAGCGGGTTGCGGCACTGTTCGTGTGCTAGGGTCGTTAGCCAAGGACACTGATCGTGGCCTATAGTATCGGTTTGGTAGTTCTTAAGGGGTACGCAGGAATGAGTAAGGCGCGTCGTTTTCTAGTGTCGGCTGCTGCGGTGTCTGTCATGGCGGGTGTGGCCGCTGCACCGGCTATGGCTTGCGAGGACCACGAGCAAGAGGCGCAGAAGCCGCTGGTGAATGTGGAGTTTAAGCCGTCGATTCAGCTGGCTGATGAGATTGAGCTGGAAGATTTTGATGAGCTGTCCACCTCGTTTGACGTGGTGACCGAGGCTCAGGACGCGCTGTATGGGGTCGTTGGCCAGGCGCGTGACGCGGCTAATGGTGTGGTTGCTCCGCTGGGGATCACGCTGTAGCAGCATTCCTTTGTGTGTGCGTCGTGTGCACCAAGGAGACACGCAGGAAGAAACCCCCGCAGACTGTGGTGGCCTGCGGGGGCTTTTTGAGGCTGTAGAGTGAGATTAGCAAAGAGGGCCACGGAGTGTCCCGTGGCCCTGATTTTTTATCAGTGAGTGTTGCCTGAAGGCTCTGAAGATTCAGTCTTCCTGGATAGCCGGATGATGCCTATAATGAGCACTGCGGCCATGCCGGGTACGACTAGTTTCACCCAATCGGGGGAATCTCCAGTGAGAATCTTGAGTATGAGAATAACAGCTGCGGCTGCTGCGATTACGCCTATACCCACTCCTCCAGTGAATGATTTGATTCTCTCATTCATTGTTTACTTGATGATGTACTTGTAGAATACGCCGCCACCGCACGAGATGATTGCGATTGCTCCTACACGACGAAGGACAAACTTTGCAGCCTTGTTCCAGTCTGTGACCTGGGACTCAATAGCCTCCCATGCTCCGACTTCAGCGAAGAAGTCAATCCCCAGGCAGGCGCCCACAGCTCGCTTAATCTCGTCCCTGGCGTCATAGGTCTGAATCCGGGGGGTTGTGCGGGTGGGGTTAATTTCTACCTCATTGCCGGCTTCGTCAAAAGCCTTGACCACCTCATCTTCTTCTTTGAGACGAACAACATTGTCGGGGATTGACGAATACCCAAGTTCCTGAAGCAGGGCATTGATCTCTTCGCGCTGATCTTCGGCAAGTTCCACGGTTTGGGGGGCTTGCGTGGCGGTGAGTGACTCTGGGATCGGGGTTGTTTCACTTGCATTAGCGTGAGCGATGCTGGTTCCCGTAAGGGGGATCGTGATGGCAAACGCGAAGGCGGCGATGCGCTGCCCCATGTGCTTAGGCATGCGCTTTCCTCTCTGTGTGGGTACAACCTAGTTCCTAGGACTGTAAGCAGTGTTACATACTTCCAAGAAGTCTGCTATTTATAGCGTGATAGATATTATTTTTGAAAGTGAACCTGCAGTACATCACGCTCATACTGCAGATCTGTCGCATTGTTACATAGAGGCCTCTCCACTAGCGGCCCTTCGAGGGTTAGTTTTCGCAGGCTACGCCGTCGCCGTCACGGTCGAGTCGGCTGCTGTAGCCGGGGCTCCCGGCGTACAGCGGCGCGGCACCAGCGGCCTTAGCTTGGGCGCAACTGGAGTAGTAGGTAGATGCGGGCGCTTCTTCCTGACAGCGTGCCCCTCCTCGGAATGGGGCTCTGCGACTGCATATGTGCCTCTACGACCCTCTACGACCGGGGGCTAGCCGTCTATTTGTTGGCGTAGATAGCGCCGCACGTCTTGTTCAATGTCGCCGGCGGTTTCACCACGATCCGCTAGTTTCTCCGCCCACCCACGCCCAGGGTGGAGGGTATCCCAGCGTGGCCGCATCATGTCCTTGCGGCCTTTGCCCGGGTTGTGGTTGCCCAGGCCGTCAACAATGGCGTTCCACACGGGGCGGTGCAGTCGGATGGCCACCACCTCGGCAAGCGGTATCCAGGTGGGTGCTACTGCGAGCATGCGCACGTGGAAGTCCTCTGCGTTCAGGTTTTGGGCGGCGTCGATGGAACTCCGGTGGTTGCGCACGCGGTTGAACAGTTTTGTCCCTACGGTGACGGTCGCTTGGTTCGCTTCGCCTTTCCGGGCGTTTTCGGCTTCCGCTTTTCCGATGTACAGCGCCCAGGAGCCCGGCTGCTCACGGTTACGCTCGGCGAGGAGTTCGTAGGCGGGAAAGTCGCCGGTGTAGTACAAAGCGTAGATCCCAGCGCCGTCAAAACGCTGGATCTCTGTCAACGGAACGACGGGTTCGTCGTCTAGGGCGCGGGCGATGGAGGCGCCGAGGTTGTCGTAGGACAGGGGATCGAAGGCGACCATTTAGCTCACCGCCCGTAGGTGTCGTTGGATGGGCAGTTGTTGGATGCGGCGCATGGCGGTGTCTCGTTCGAGGTGTTCTGCCACGCTGAGCATCACGGTCTGGGCGAGGTGGACGGGCACGGCGTTGCCGAGTTGGCGTAGTGCTTCTGTCCAGGCTCCGTGGAGGGCGTAGCGGTCGGGGAAGGTCTGGATGCGGGCGGCTTCGCGCGTGCTGTAGTAGCGCACGCTGCCGTCGGCAAAGCGCATCATGTTCTCTCCTCCGGGGACGCCGTGTACCCCGGCTTTGAGTGCCTTGGAGGGCTCATCGAGGGGGGAGCCGGTGTGTCCTTTGTAGGAGCGGGCGCCTTCTTGGAGGCGATGGTCTAGCCAGCCCGGGGTGCTGCGGTCTCGGTGGGGGGTGGGCATATCGTGAAGGGCTTGGCGCACGGTAACCCAGGGGCGGCGCCCATCGTCGTCAGGAAGGTGTGCCGGGGCGCGGTAGTCGGATGGTACGCGGATACCGAAGAGCTCCCAGTAGTCGCCGTGGGCTTGGGAGCGCACCAGCGCGGCTTTACTGTGCGTGGCAGTCGGGAACGCCCAGTTTGCCTCGACGTCTTGGCGGAAGCCCACCATGATGACTCGGTGGCGGCGTTGGGGTACTCCATAGTCGGCAGCATCGACCAGGGTGGTGATCAGTTTGTATTGGAGGTCGCTGCGGATGCTGGTGTGCTCTTTTTGGAGCCGGGTGTAGTGCTCGCGCCAGGATTCACCGTCGCGGGCGCGCAGCTCGGGGTGGGTGAGTCGCAGCTTGATGAACTCGAAGTAGTCGCTGAAGCTGGCGCGGGTAAGGCCCTTGACGTTTTCGATGACGAAGGCGCGTGGGCGTAGTTTCTCGATGACGGCTGTGGTGGCGGGGAACATATCGCGGGGGTCATCGGCGTTGCGGGCGAGCCCGCCGAGGGAGAACGGTTGGCATGGGGGGCCGCCGGTGACAACGTCAATATCGGCGCCATCGGTGACCTCGTCCCAGTTGACGTGCCGTACGTCGTCTTCGATGACGCGGAGGCCCTGGACAAGTGGGTAGCCTGCGGCCGCGTTGGCGCGCATGGTTTGGCATGCCCACTTGTTCCACTCGACTGCAGCGATGTGCTCGACGCCAGCGAGCGCGGACCCTAGTAAGAGTCCGCCTCCGCCTGCGAAGAGCTCTACACCCTTAACCGTCATCATGCACCCTTTCTTTGACTAGCACACTCATTCTATAGAGGCTCATCCCCGCATGCGCGGGGAAAACAAGTACGCCTGGGCTGCGGCCACCTCCGGCTTGGGCTCACCCCCGCATGCGCGGGGAAAACGCTGTCTTGACCGTGACCATCAAGCCCTCCTAGGGCTCACCCCCGCATGCGCGGGGAAAACACTTAACTACCTGCGGCAACACACCACTATACCCGGAATTACATATAACCTTCCCGCCTCATACCGCCTCGCTACAGCAAGAGTCCCACATCTCACGCCACACACCGAGCAAATGCACAGTCACCCCCAGCTCAGCAGCGATCCGCGCAGGCACAGGGCCGTAGATACCCTCCGCGTGAGCATAATCCGACGCCGATACTAAAAGCCATGCTGCCCGCCGATCCGCCGCCGCCTCATGCTTAGGGTCATGCCCGCCAGGGTGATTGTAATAAGCGTGCCCCAGCTCGTGGGCTAGGGTGCAGCGGGACTGGATTTCATCGAGGCCATGCCGCAGGCTGATTGCCCTCCGGCTCGGTATCCACATGCCTTTGGGGCCGCCGGTATGCCACTCCACACTGATCCCGTCCGCCTCCGCTAAGCAGATCAGGTCATCAGTCGATAGGGTCCTCGCCACGTTCCCACCTCTCCTCTGTCTCATCCGGGCTGCTATCGGCAGCATAAAGCTCGGCCGTGGCGGCGGGGGTACTTTCGGTACCCCCGTCTGTGTGGCGCCCACGACGGGCAGCGAGTTCGTCCACGTCCGCGAGGGTGTGGAGTGCCTGCTGTTCGGTTATTGGCTCTTCACCTTCTTGTTTGAGTACGGCGTTGAGGCCGGCGGTGCGGCGGGTGATCTCCTGCTGGAGGAGTAGTAGCGCGCGGGCGATATCTTGCCCGTCGAGGGTCTTGAGACGTTCGGGGGCGCGGGCAATGTCGGCGAGGGCGTCAGCCAGGGTCGCAGGATTGAGACGCCGCGCGAGCTCAAGAGCAATCTCAGACTCGGAGGCATTGTCAAGGAGGCGGCCATCTGCATCCATGTAGGCCATAACCTCTTCGTCTTCTAGGTGTCCAAGCTCTACGAGAGCATCAACGGGATTTACCTCAAGTGCTCTACAAACCGTGATGAGGTCTGTGGCGTTAAGGCCGTCATTGATCCGGCGATTCGCCGTCTTTCGGGTGACGCCTAAAAGTTCAGCTATGTCGGCATCTGTGACTCGGCTATGCGAGGTTTCCGAGAGCCACTTTTTTATGTCCATACCTCAAGGCTACTGGGTAGTTTTCTACCCGTCAAGTGGGCATCTAGCAGGTCATATGTAACCGATATTCCCCCATTCAGGGTAGGCAAGGTTGCATGTCTGGCGACTGTGTGAGTAGATTTTGTACCAACGGCTTGAAGAAAGGAGGCTGAAAGGGAATGGTTCTACTCTCCCTGAACGAGATTGACCGGGTAAAGAGGCTTAACGGGATCACGTCCTGGGAGGCTCTTGAAGAGCGATCTGGGGTCACCCGCAAGACCTGGCGGCGCGCTGCCAGGGAGCGCGTACCTACCGACACCGTTATTCAGGCGCTTTACCGTCTTGGCGCTCGGCCAGAACGAATCCTGGTGGCAGAGGAGGAACCTGTGGCCGCTGGTCGTGTCGCAGCATAAGAAAACCCCGCCTGGCAGGGCGGGGAAAAGAAAACCTAAAGATAAGGAGGACCGTACATGAGTACTGAGCTGGTTTCAATCCCGTTCCACGGGAGCACGGTGCAGGCCGTGGATGTTGATGGTGAGCCGCACGTGGTGTTCCGACCCATTCCCGAATCGCTGGGTTTGGATGCGGATTCGCAGATGAAGAGACTACGGCGCAAATCATGGGCCTGCACGGTCAAGACGACCGTGCAGCTTCCCGGCGATACTCAGACGCGAGAAGTCACCGTCATCGACCTGCGCACGTTGACGATGTGGCTCGCCACCATCGACGAGAACCGCGTGTCCGAGGAGGCCCGCCCGCTGGTGGTTGCCTACCAGTCCGAAATCGCTGACGTCATCGAGTCGTACTGGACGCAAGGTGGGGCGATCAACCCGCGCGCCACGGGTGAGCAGTTGGATCGTCTCCAGCAGAGCATTGACCATGCGAAGGGGCAAGCCCAGGTCCTATCCCTGTTGAGGGGTGTGGTGGATGCGCAGCATCTGGAGGCCAAGGGGCGGGTTGTGTTGGCTCGCGCGTTGGGTGAGACCCCTGAGATTGAGGCTGGAGAGATGCCCCTGTATACGGAGGATTATCTGCGGGAGAAGGGTATGCCGGAGGGGTGGGTGAAGCGTCACCGCTCGGTGTTTGGGCGGCGAGTGAAGAAGGCGTTTATCGAGGCTCGTGGGTATGAGCCGTCGAAGGCCCCTGGTGAGGTTGGGGGTAGGGTGCGCAACATTTTGGCCTATACCCAGGATGACCGCCCGATTTTGGATGCGGTGTGGGATTCCCACTACGCAGAAACGTTCCCGGAGATCACCGCCGCATAAATCAGATCACGCCGCATAAGCCGCATAAACAAGAAAGGAGGTTAGCAATGTCAACTGTCCATAGTGAACGTGATGTTACCGCTCTGGTCCTCGCGACAGCTCAGGCTGTGCTTGATCACGTCTCCGCATTCCCGCCCGCCGGGAGTGGTCCACTGCAATACAGCCACGATGTCGAACTTGACTGGGATTCGTCCGTCATGGATGGGGTGGGGGCCCAGGAAGTTGACGGTATTGGGTCTTTGCGCACGAGTCTTGGTGAGAAGCTGCGGGTAAATGCTCTCCGCGTTGAAAGGGAATTGCTTTCCAAAGGTCACGCGCGGTGTGTTCCGGCAGATCCATATGCCGGGGGCTATCGGTTCTCCCGTGGTTTCTGCCGTGGCGTAGATGGTGAGGTTGAGTGCATCGTGGGGGCTGCTATTGAAGATGAAGATTTCCCCATTGTGTTCGACCCTGAATCCCCACTGATACTCGAAGTCTTCGCCAGCGACCTTCAGCGCTCGCCCGCTGATCGTGTTCGCATCCTCTGCCAGCTTGTTTGCATCTACAGCGATGCGATTCGCTTCGGTGGCTTCCGTAAGTGCCCCCTTGGCGATGCGGTTCGCCTTCTTCGACTCGCGGTGCGCGAGTTGCGCGAGCACTACACCCGAGAGGCCAGTGATGGCGCCAGCAATGCCGAAGGCGATTGACCACGAATCCATGCGGGTAATGCTACCGCACCGAAAACTACACAACGAGAAAAGAAAACCCCCCGCCTGGCAGGGCGGGGAACAGTAAGAAAAGAAGATGGAGGAGATTGTAGCAGATGAGTGAGTTGATTCCCATCGTGACTACCGATGAGGGTGTGCAGGCGGTGATGGGCCGCAGGCTCCACGCCTTCCTGGAGGTGGCAACACCTTACGATAAGTGGTTCCCACGCATGGTTGACTATGGCTTTTCCGCAGGTCAGGACTTTTCGACAGAAATGTCGGAAAGTACCGGCGGGCGGCCTAGGACTGACCACATCGTGACCTTGGACATGGCTAAGGAAATCTCCATGATCCAGCGCTCCGAGAAGGGCAAGCAGGCCCGCCAGTACTTCCTGGAGTGCGAGCGCCGCGCCAAGGAGGCTGCGCCGCGTGAGTTGACGGGCCGGGAGTTAATGGCCCGGGCCTTGATGGAGGCGGACTCCACGATCAAGGAGCTGGAGGCTACGTCGGCGCGCCAGGCGGCCGAGCTGGAGGCCGCCGCGCCGAAGATCACCTACCACGACGAGTTCGTGGCGCAGTATGACCTGATTCAGTTCCGCACCCTGGCAAACCAGTTGAACCTCAACGAGGGGCGTCTCCGTGCAATGCTGGCTGCGCACAGGTGGATCTATGACGATCCGGTGTCCCGGTGGTCGAACTCCAAGGGGAAGAAGGTCACGGTGCATCGCTGGCGGGCTTACGCGGACAAGAAGCCGTACTTTCACCTGGTGCCGCAGCATGAGGCACCGCGCCTGAATGGCGAGGTGCAGCAGACGTTGAAGATCACCCCTGCAGGCGCGGCGGCCATTGTGCGCGCGGTGCAGCGCTGGGGCGGGCAAACCGAACTGGAGGTGGCGTGACATGGCTTTGCGTGACGTGAGCGGTTTCCCGGTGGTGGACGCTGATCGGAGTGATTCTGATGAGTGGTTTGGCCGTGAAGTGCTCTGCGAGTTCGGTATGGCCGAGGCGTATGTGCCAGAGGTGGATTCGTGGCGGCGGCTCCCGTTGAGGCTGAGCCATAGTCAGAGTGCGGGGATTGCGCTGGAGGTCGGCCCCTACGATTTCTCCGAGTCGGAGTTTTCCGACCTAGAGGCAGCGGTGAGGGCAATGCGCGAGGTGCTGGATCGAAATAAGGGGTAGGGCGGTGTGATCCGTCTGGGGCGCTGCTAGTAGCCACTCCCGGTGCGAGGCCGGGGAGCGCGCGGGGATACGTGTATCCCAAATTATCGACACAGTGATGTATTTGCTGTGTGTGTTGTATCAAAAACTCAATAGTGCATAGCGCTGGTGAGATACGGGACGAAAAGGTGCGTGGGCGAGCGTGGTTCTTAGATCGTCAAGACCTCACAGTAGTCACCCGAGTAGTCCTACACCGTGTGGTGGGGTAGCGCCCCCACGCGAGGCAACGACCAGCGCGGATACAAATACCAGGCGCGCGACAGGTGCAACTCACCCGGTTCAAGTCCGGGCGCGCGCACTAGGGGGTGGGGTGTCCAAGCAGGTTTTGATTCTTGCCCTGTCAAGGGCCACCCATGACGGCGCTGATACCCCTTCGCGTCGAGGTGGCACCTGCACCCCACCCCCCCCGTACTGAGGAAATTCAAGAAAGAAGGTGATTTTATGAATATAACTATCGTTATTTCGGCCATATGTGCCGCTGTTTCTACCGCCTCCGCGTTCATCGTATGCGAGAGGCTGAAGACGCTCAGATTCTACTGGGAACTGACTGAAGGGTACGACACGAGCATTACGACACGTGAGAAGCGCTTACAGGCCCAGATCGACGAACTCAACAAGAAACCTGTCCGATGGGCATGATCCCGGAGGGCCTGTCCAGGGCTGAGCTTTTCCTCATATACAAGGTGCTGGTGAATGTCCAGCAGCAGGCCGAAAAAGAGAGCTTTTTTAAGGACCACACTCGTGAGGCTTTGCAGGCCGCGAGGGAAGAAGTATTGCGTAAAGCTCAGCTTTCTTCATATTCGGCATAAGAAGAGGCCCACGCCTGGGTACCAGCCAGGCGTGGGCGTGATTTCTAGGTAAGGAGAAACCGATGACGAGGCTAGTCTCTCAGGACGGCCTGCCGCTAATTAGCGCTAACGAGGCTGCTGTCCATCTGGGGCGGCACCCAGACACAGTGCGAACCATGATGCGGTGCGGGGATTTGCGCGCGGAGAAACCAGCCGGGCGCTGGTACACCACCAAGCAGTGGTGCGACGAATATGTGACGAACGGGGCGGCGGCATGAGCGAGCTGGACGAGATGACTGGTGCGATGGCTGGGCGTGCCTGGCGGCAAATCGCGCGCCGGATTGGGGAGATCAACGCTCGTACCCGGTTTTATAGCGGTAGGCAGCATGAGCAGATTCGGGACATGATCGCCTTGGCGGAGAAGTGGGCGCGTATCGCGGATGGGAAGGCTGGCAAGCATGACCACCAGCGATTCTGAGCTCACGGCTTTGGCGGAGGTGGTGGGGGTGCTGGAGCCGGAGCACTACGACGGGCGCGAGGAGTGGGCCGTCGGGATGCTCATGGCCCTGTTCGTGTACGGGTTGACGGTCATGGCGGCGGCGGAGGTGGCGCTACCGTGACGAAACCCCCGCACTACCTGCCCGGGGCGCTGCGCTACATCCTGCGCCGCCACCGCGACCAGATCAGCGTTGATCTCACCTACGCCCTGGAAAACGCCATCGACATTGCAGAAGATGATCTTGAAAAGGAGGAAAAGTGACACCACAAGAAGCGATTAGGGAGTTGCGGCCAGAACAAATCGCCGCCCTCAAGATGCTTGCCGGAGGCAAGAAGAAACCTAGCGAGGAGAACCTCCGCGACCTGGAAAAACTCGGCCTCATTATTGAAATCGATGGCCGCTGGCTGACCACCACACTAGGGTCCTACACCCTAAAAGCACACTCCGACATGGGGAGGAAATAATGGCGCTTATAACACGAATTGGGCGGTGCGAGAACTGCCAGCGCACCACGCAGCTCCGCACCCTCCAGCTATGCCACTCATGCTGGAAGCACCGAGACCAACCCGGATACCAGCCCTGGGCCCCACGCAATCACACGAAAGGCCCCGAGGGGGTGACCGTGGCGGACAAGCTGCGGGATGACTGGTGGCACTTCCAATCATTCCTCGGCAGATACTGGGCCGTCCAGCGCCTCGCAGATGCCTACAAGTGCAGTGTCTCGACCATCGAGAACTGGGTGCGTATCCACGACCCGGGCCCGATTGAAGAACCGGTGGCAGCATGAGCGCCCCACTGACCATCGAAGACATGCTCACCCGTTATCCGGGTACGACGAAGCAGTCCTGGGCGCAGCACCGCTACCGGGGTACCGGCCCGAGGTTCATCAAGGTGGGTCGCCGCGTCTACTACCGCCTGGAGGACGTGGAGGCCTGGGAGGAAACCCAAACCCGCACCGCAACGAAGGAAGAGGCGCTATGAGCAGAACACCCGCCATCCCAGCTTCTATCTATCAACCTGGAAAGGGAAACTAGACATGGAACTGCAATTCGTCGAGGAGAAGGATATTCCCCAGCTTCGAAATCACTACCGCACCAATCCGATTGACATTGAGATAAGGGAAAGTCTCATTGCCAATCCCGGGAAGTGGGCAATCTACCCGTGGGAAAAGCGCTACCCCGATAGGAGTTTTGATTCTGCGTATTCGTCCGTATACAACAAGACGAAATCCACGCACCGGGGCGCTTACGTGCGGACCGAAAACGGGAACTTTGAAGTCCGGCGCAGCGGAGCAGAACAGCGTGTGTATATCCGCTACGTGGAGGCCGCCGATGTGGAGCAGTAAGTGGCCCAAGCACCGGGCTAAGGAGGCTCAGCGCCGGTGGATGAAGCGCTGGGTGAAAACCCACGGCGACCCGAAGAACGAGAAACGTGAAAAATGACCAGACCGAACCTCGCTGACCTACGCCAACGCATCAGCCAGTTCTACAAGTCGGCAGAAAAAGAAGCCCAAGACTGGGACGCCACCAAGAACACCTACATGCGCGGCTACACATCGGGCCTCATGTCCGCATACCACCAGGCAGAAAACGAAATCATTTCCTTCATGAATGACGTTCTCACCGAGGTATGCAACGAACACCGGCCCCCTGACATAAAAGAATGGGAAGGGGCATCATGACCACATTCACCCAACCCGACGCCCCTCACTGGGGAGGCAACCGCGACATTGGCCGCGACAGGTGGGGTAGACCGCTTGTCACACCCCCAGGCGGCGGAGAACCAGTGGGCTACACCCGCTGCACCACCTTCATCGACAAGCTCTCCGACAAGAGCAACCTGATCGCATGGAAAGCCCGCATGACCGCCCTCGGCATCGCCACCCACGATGAACTGGCATTGCAGATCGCTTCCTGTGACCCGGAGGACACAAAAACTCTCAACAGGCTGACGAGCCAGGCGGCGGACGCTGCTGGGGCAAGCCGGGCCGCCACCATCGGCACCCAACTCCACGAGGCCACCGAACGCCACGATCTCAGCCAGCCTGCAACCCCGTTGGGCAAGTACCAGGCCCACCTGGACGCCTACACCGCCGCCACGAAAGGGATCACGTGGCACGCCGTCGAGCAATTCCGCGTCCATGACGACCTCCAGATAGGAGGCACCGCCGACCGCGTAGCGCTCATCGGCAACGAACTGTTCATCGCGGACATTAAGACCGGGGGCCTCTACGACGTCGGCAAGATGGCGATGCAACTAGCCGTCTACGCCCGCAGCACCCCCTACAACCCGGCCACCGGGCAGCGCGAACCCGACCCCCACCCCGTGAACCAGGAACGCGGCTTGCTGATCCACCTGTCGGAGAAAACCGGCACGTGCGAACTCCACTGGCTCAACCTCACCCTCGGCTGGGAAGGCGTACTACTCGCGCAGCGGGTAGACCGTTGGCGAAGATTCCACACCAATAAAGCCACCCGTGGCGGAATGATCCAGCCCTACACCAATGAGCCGCCAGCCTTCACCTGGTGATGAGCCTCCGCGCCCACCATGCGGCCACCACGAACGCGACGACCACCACGCCGCATTCCTTCACCAGCGCAACCCCCACCTGGCGGGACGACCCGCCACATGCCCCCGATGCCTCCAACCCGTGTGGGCAATCCTAACCCCCGGCATGGAGCGCTGCTGGCACGGCTGGCCCAACCACCCCTGCGAGTACGAGGAGTACGCCGTTGAACCCCACAAAGCCCCGATTAACTACCGGGGGCCGATCGCCACCTACACAGAAGGCCTCTGGTGGAAACACAACCCCCAACCCGCCGGGTACGGGGTATGCGCACACGCCATCCACCAATGCCCCGGCCTCCACCGCGATGCCCCCGGCACGCAAGATTCCCTCTTCTAACCCCAGTCTCGAAAGGAGACCCCCTCATGTCCATGTTCGCACAACCCGCCTCCAGCACCGGCCTTGACCTGAAGGCCAACGAAGGTGCCCTGTTGATGATTACCCCCACCGAGTTCAAGGAGGGCATCACTACCGCCTACGGCACCTCAGACGCGGTAGCCGCCAGCGTGGTGATCCTCGATGGCCCCAACGCCGGAGAGGAAATCGACGACACCCTGATCTTCCCCAAGGTGCTCCAAGGCCAGCTGAAGAAGTACATCGGCACCGGGCAGCTCTGCCTGGGCCGCCTCGGCAAGGGGCAAGCCAAGCCCGGCCAGTCCGCCCCCTGGATCCTCGGGGACTTCACCGAGGCCGACGCCCAGCTCGCGCAGCGCTGGATCAACTCCAAGAAGAACACCACCCCGCAGCAGCCCAGCAGCACCCCCACCACTGGTGCCGCCTCCGGCGACGTCCCCTTCTAGCCCCTAGCACCCCAGGAGGACACCCCATGATCCTGACCACCCCCTGCAAAATCTGCGGCCAGGACATGGACACCTCCTGGACCCCAGACCAACCCCCACCCACGCACCACCCGGCCTGCGATACAAGGCCCGCCGAGGAGAAAGCCCACGGCCCGCACCCCAAACTCGGGAAACTCGCCGCTGCTGCACACCACGCCACCCTGCTGATGGCCCAGGCGGCCCCCACTTCGACAGGCTCCCCACAATGGGAGGCCTTCGATCACGCCTGCGAAGCCGTCCACGCCGCCCAACAGGCGATCCTCAACGCGGATAAATCCAAGGCCGCCGCCTACTATGCTCGCACCCTCGGCTGGCCCGTATTCCCTCTCAAACCCGGAGGCAAAGCACCCCTGACCCCGAGGGGCTTCAAGGACGCCACCTGCGATCTCACGCAGGTGGGCGCGTGGTGGGAGACGTGGCCGAACGCCAACATCGGCCTGCCGTGCGGGGAGCACTTCGCAGTTATCGACGTGGACGTGCCCTACACCGAAAACCAGTGGGATGCCCTCGCCGCCGACCCGAACCTACACGTCTACGGGCTCGCGCACACCGCCTCTGGAGGCTGCCACGCCTACATCCTCCCCGAAGAAGGCCCGGACAAAAACGGGGTGAACATGTTCGGCCCCAAGATCGACTACCGCACCCGTGGAGGCTACGTCGTCGCCCCCTACTCCACACGAGCCGATGGGGCACCGTGGACATGGATCACACCACCAGCTACCCGCATCTACAACCCGCAGGAAGGACGGTGACACCCCATTGTGGCTTGGTACGAGAAATACCTCACCACCCCCGCACCGACCGGGGCACCTGCCATCCCCAGCAGCGTACAAGGGGCATTGGTGGGTGACCCGCAGGCCGCCCGCTACGCCCAAGGGGCGCTGCGCCGGGCGTGCGATGAAATCGCCCACGCCCCCGAAGGCACCCGCAACCACACCTTGAATGCTCAATCCTGGTCTGTAGGCCAGCTGGTGAAAGCCGGACACCTAGCGGAGGGGGAGGCGCAGGAGGCGTTGTGGTTGGCGGGCAGAGAGTGCGGGCTGCCAGATGCGGAGATTGCGCGTACTGTACCGCGCGCTATTGACCAGGCGGAGGCGAGGGAAGTACACCTCGACCCCAATAAGGCCCCTAGTAGCCCGCCTGAGGGCGGAAACATCGCCTGGCAGCCCAAGCCCAACACCCCACCAGGGGGCAATAAGCCGCCTGGTGGGCGTATAGAGGCCGATTCCACCCCCAGGGGAGGGGAAGCAGGCGGAGATGATGAGCAGGGGGCCGGAGAACATGCAGAAACGGAGGAGGATACCCTCAGCGTGGAGGAAGCCGGAAGAATCCGCTTCCAGCACGATGTTGCCCTAGAGGCCCGCCGCCTGGCCGTCCACGAGGAGGCTAAACGCCAACTCGACGCTGACCGGGCCGCCCACACCCTCGCCAATCTCACCCCGCCTATCCCGCTCCCGGATTTCCTGGCCGTCCAAGACCCTCCTGTGCAGTGGGTGCTCGAAGGCCTCCAGCCGGTAGGTACCCGCGCTCTGCTGGCCGCCCAGGCTAAATCCGGAAAGACCACGATGGTCGCCAACCTGATTAAATCCCTCGCCGACAGTGAGCCGTTCCTGGGGGATTTCCTCAACCACTTCGACGGCACCATCACCCTGGTTGATGATGAGCTTGATGAGCGTATGTTGCGGCGGTGGCTGGACCGTGTGGGGATCGCCCACCCGGAGCGTATTCAGGTTGTGCCTCTGCGGGGGCGGTTGGGGACGTTCAACATCACCGAGTCGAATGTCCGCGCCCGCTGGGTGGAATACCTCGCCGGTACCGACTACCTCATCCTGGACTGCCTACGCCCCGTGTTGGACGCTTGTGGGCTTGATGAGTCTAGGGAGGCGGGGGTGTTTCTTAATGCTTTCGATGAGCTGATGGTGGAGGCGGGGATTGATTCGGCGCTGGTGGTACACCACATGGGGCATTCCACGGCCAGGAGTCGTGGGGATAGCCGGATCATGGACTGGCCGGACGCACTCTGGCGGCTGGTGAGGGAGGAGCCGGAGGAGCCGTCCTCTGCCCGCCAGTTTTCGGCGTTTGGGCGTGAGGTGGATGTGCCGCCCCAGACGGTGCATTACCGCGAGGGGGTAGTAGTGCTTGCCGGGCAGTCTGCCCCGGTGGTGAAGCGCTCCACTGAGCCGCTTTCGTGGGTGATTGAGACGTGGATGAATGAGGCTCGGGGTGAGGGTAAGCCGGGGAAGTGGTGGGAGGATCACGCCAGGATTGATCAGGATGCGGGACTGTATGCGCCATCACGAGATGGGGTGCGCGAGTCGATCCAGTACCTCGTGCAGGAGGGGAGCCTCGTACAGTCCCGAGAAGGTAGGAGGGTGCTGCTGTCGCTCAACTCGGATCATGAGCGGGTGATTGAGGTTGTGGCTGGGGGTTAAGGCCTAACCGCCCTGTAAACCCTGCCCGCGATAGTGGGGACTCCCCATATACGCGGCATAAACCCCCAGCTCAGTACGCATTTTCGGTGGCAGAAAATGACCGCCGCGAACGTCCCGCGCTAATGGGTAACCCCCACTAATTTCCCTAAAACCCCAGCTCAGGGCATAAAAAATAGCCCCCAAACCAGGAGCTAAATGCATTTGCGCTTCTAGCGGCGCGACCGCATTGAGCGGCGCTTGCAAGCGCAAGCATAGCATCCTGAAAAAAATCCACCAAAACATCTACCCCCAAAAAGAGCAAAATGCCAGCACAACGCTACCCCCGCCCACCACCCAACAACCGGCCAGCAGGCATGGAAGGGGGAGTAAAACTGATACCATCAACACCCAGCACAAGCCGAAAGGAGGCCAAGCCATGACCCCAAACCTCACCACCGAACACACCGACCCCTTCCTAGGCCTGCACACCCCAGGACAAGAACTCGACTACAACGAAACCACTGAAGCAGGACGCCGCCAAGCCACCAGATGGGCCGAAACCCTCAACTGGCTCGCAGATAAGTGATCCCCCGGTACGCCCTTGACCTAAGCGCAGTAATCGAATTCAATGCCGAATTTAATGGCCCACACTGCCTACTGGACAGGGGGAAGCTGGAGGGTGCTTTAGCCCGCCCCCTCACCACAATCTTCGGGAAACCGCTTTTCCCTACGGATTACCACCGTGCCGCCGCCCTACTGGAATCCCTCGCTTTAGCACACGCCTTCATCGACGCGAATAAACGCACCGCCTGGTGGGCGTGTGTCACCTACCTAGACGGGTGTGGTATCTACCTAGCCGCAGACCCTATAGAGGCCGGGCAGATCGTCATAGACGTGGTGCGGCATGATCGAGATATCGACGATGTGGCTCGCTGGCTCTTAAAGCACGCCACATAACCCCCCACCCATTAACCACCCCCTGTTATCGCTTTTTGATGACGGGGGATTTTTCATGCCCAAAACCGAAAGGAGACCCCTATGAGGGAACCAACCCACCCCGCAGACCAACCCGGCGTCTACGAAATCCGGGCCACCATCACCACAAGCGGCTGGCTCGACGACCCCACCGACGACCGCGAGGTAGACACCTACCTCCGCCAAGCACTCGCAGACCGCGACTCTGCGGAAGTCGAAGTAGAGCGGGAATACGACCCCGGAGCCACCAGGGTGTACCTGGGGGAGGAATACGCAGAAATACAACTCGAATACGAAAGGGAATGGGAATATGACCATGACGAATACTGATGATATTCACGAAATCATCGGAGAAATGCTGGCCCTACAGGAAACCTTGAAGTGGGCCCATGGCAGCGTGGAGGGAATACGAGACACCCTCATCTCGCAGACCGCGACGGGAACTCCCTCAAAGGGCACGCTCGAGCACCTGGAATACCTCGAAACCGAAGGGGACTATAAGAACGCGCCCGGGGGCACCATCGTGGCCGCTGATGGGGGCGAAGCCTACACGCGGCGTGGTGGCTGGATACGTGGCGATGAGGTGTACGGCTCTCGCTACATGGCAGCCATGCCCCGTCGTGTCCTGCGTTGGGGGTGGGGAAGCATGAGCCCCCTCACCGACGCTGAGGAGGCCGCATGATCGACATCTACCGCGCCTACGCCACCCGCACCGATGGTGTGACCCAGGAAATCTACCGAGGGGATAGCCGCTGGGCCGCCGAACGCGAGGCCGAGGCCCGCCGTAAGTGGGGGTGGACAGCCTGGGTCACCCAAACCCCCGCAGGCACCGACACCGAACAGAAAGTGAGTACCCCGTGAATCAACTCGAAACCATCGCCTTCCACGGCACCCAACTCCCCGTCGTCGAAGTCGAAGGACAACCCCGCGTCGTTGTGCGCCATGCCTTCGATGAGATCGGCGTGCAAGGCAAGTGGCAAGTCCAGAAGTTACAAAAACAGCCCTGGGCCGACATTTCGTCAGTACGTGTTTCCCTTACTTATGCAGGTCAAGAGCAGATTAAGAGGGTTCTCACCTGTGACGTAAGGACGTTTTTGATGGCTCTGGCTCAGATTCCTGTAGGCACGGTCGCTGAGCATGTACGGCCCACTCTTGTGGCCTACCAATGCGAAGTCGCTCGCGTCATCGAAAACCACTTCACCAACCGAGGCGTCCAAGACCCTGTGCGTGATCCCTACACCTGGGACTGGGACGAAGTAGCAGCCCTACTTGGGCAGCGCTACGGCATCGACATGGACGTCAATGCCCTGCTGCGGGCCTTGCGCGACGGGGGAGTACTCAAAAAGACCAACCACCCGAAAAAGGCGTACCGGGATTGGTTTTGGTTCACCGGGTCTGCCTGGAACCTCCACCCCCATATCCTGCCCCGTCTAGCCCGCAAAGTCGCTGAAACCCGCAAAGTCCTCGGCGATGTACAGGCTATCCAGCTGGAGCTGGCGCTAAATCAGCAGATCGGAAAGGAACTCGCCGCATGACCTTGACGCGCACGTCACCACCGGGGATACTGGGAAGCGACAGCCCACCCCCTGAGACTGTCGAAAAGGCGAAGGGCCTCACCAGCCGCCTAAAGCAAGTGAAGCCCTTCGTGAGGCTAGTTGAGCAGCCACGTAGCAGCATCGCGGATTATCTCCGCGATTTCAGTGGCTATCAACGTCACCAGCACCTGGAATGTGATCTGGCGGATCATGTTCCAGGTGCTTCCTTTATCAGGAAGCGACATTCACCTCACCTCCCTCCAACGGTAGGAAACGAGCCATGCGGCACGCCCCACCCTGCGGTGGAGGTATCGCACCGCACGAGGGAGCCGGATTACTCCGGCCTAGGTGAGTATAGCGAGCAGCAGGTGGCGATATGACCTCCCCAATCCGCTTTTTCGTGCCGGGCCTACCGGCACCCCAGGGCAGCAAAAGGCATGTCGGGGGTGGGCGGCTGATTGAATCCTCCCGCGCCGTCAAGCCCTGGCGCACAGCAGTTGCTCGTACAGCCCGGGAGTACATAGACCGGCCTCTGGAAGGGCCGGTGGAAGTACACGTGGAGTTCAACATGCCTCGTCCCAAAGCATGGGGGCGTAAGCGCGATGATCCGATGACGGTCAGGCCGGATTTAGACAAATTATTGCGCGCTGTAGACGACGCCTTGACCTGCGTAGCATTCCGGGACGATTCCCAGGTCACCCGGCTTATCGGGCACAAACGCCGCGCGCCCCACGGCGCCCCCACCGGGGCACTCATCACCATCTACCCCCTGACCTCAAAGGAGGCACCCCATGACCACCTATGACCCCATCAACCCCGACTACTACAGGGTCGGTGGTATCGAAACCCTCGCCCTGGCTAGGGAATTGACGTTCTGCGCAGGCAATGCCGTGAAATACCTCGTGCGCTCCTGCCGCATTGACGCAGTACACAAGGCAGATCGTATCCAAGATCTGCGCAAAGCCCGCCGCTTCATCGAGGAGGAGATCAGCCGCCTAGAAGAAACCCAGGCCGATTCTGATACGGCGTGGCGGCAGCAGCAGGTCGCAGAAGAAGCGATTGAGGAGGGCTACGCGCAGACAGCAGAAAACCTCACACCCCTAGTCGATGACTACGGAAATCTCTACTGGGGGCACCTAGGATGCGCTAGCCAACCAGAAGTGGCCGACCGGGGTAACGTCCTTATCGAGCAGTGTGTCTACCAGCGGGCAGAATACCCGGATGCTCCCATCGCCCTCCAAATCCTCACCGACGACGGCACCCCGTACAAGGGAATCATTGGGCTGGGGGTAGACGACGCCACCCGAATCGGCCGAATCCTGCTGGAAGCCGCCCGCCTCGCCGAGAACCAGGAGGCAGCATGACTACGCACCTGCCTGTCATCGCCCGCCCTGGGTATGAGCCGACCCGCGCACATCTAGGCGATGCGGGCCTTGATCTCAGGGCTGCTCACGATCAAACGATCACCACTCCGGGGCATGCCGCCTGGGTATCCACCGGAGTGAAAGCAGCGATCCCTGAAGGGCATGTAGGGCTGTTGATGGCTCGGTCGAGTCTCTATAAGCATGGTCTTGAGCTTGCTAACGCCGTGGGGGTCATTGACGCGGGCTATCGGGGTGAAATTATCGTGGCGGTGCGCAACATCCGCTATAGCCTGCTCGCCTTGCAGTCCCTCGAGCCAGGGGATAGAAGTGCGCATGTCAAAGCAGGCCAACGCATCGCCCAACTGCTTATCGTGCCCATCGCCATCCCCGAAGTGAAACTGGTGAACACCCTGCCCGCCACCGAGCGCGGCACGGGCGGGTTCGGCTCCACAGGGGCCTAGGTCATTTTGCCTTGACCCTGCCTAGTCACCTCATGCATGATGGGTAGTGGACAAGCCACCCCCGCCTGTCCGATCAAGACGAAAGGGCCTCACAGCCGCCAAGCACATGAGACCCTTTCAGGCGCTAGCCGGTAACTAAGACCCAAAGCTCACGAACTGCATTCGTGAGTCCGTTAGTTACTAGCCCAACGAAGGCCTGCCAGCACAGCGTAACGAGTAGCTGGCGGGCCTTTGTTCGTATGCGGTAGAGAATCCTACGCATCCGATAGCACCTCCTCTCACCGCTGTAGAAATGGCCCGCACTACGGTGTGGGCCTCAGCGCTGCGGTGGCGCTAAGCACCGCAGTGAGAGGCCAGGTTTTGCCTGGCAGAGATAGATTACAGGCAAGGGGGAATGGAGCCTAGCCTCGCCGCTGGGAAGGCCGCTGCGCGTGCCAGGTGCGCACCTCGGAGGCGTCCCACAGGGGGGTGCGGGCGTCCAGGTGTGCCACAGGGGCGGGAGGCATGCCTTTACGGACATAGCCTCGCCAGGTAGTAGGACTCAACCCACAATGCTGAGCACACATGGCCCCCGTCCATAAAGTGCGCCCAGTGTCGCTATCCGTGATGTGGATGTGCATGGCGGCGCTCAAGCAGGGCGGAGCGAGTGTCGAGGGCTAGGCACAGGGTGGCTGCCGTGGCGGTGATGGCTATTGCAGCAGGGTGGGCATGTAGGGCGATCATGGCGATGGCTATGCCCACGGTGACGGTGGTCATGGTGTTCCTCCGGGTATCGTGGTGGGCGGTGGGTTCCCGGCTACTTGGTCTAGCCGGGAACCTGCCCTTTTTCCTTTCTACTACTTCTTGTGGCGCTTGATCGGATGCTTTATGAAGTGCTCTCTGGTCTTGAGGATTCCTAGCCAGATCGCTAGAAGCGAGCCGATCAGTTCTATCATCTTCCACCTCCTTTCTGTTGGTGTACCTCCATTATAAAACTCTAGAGTTCTATCTGTTAAGTCAAGGAGACTGAAGCCATGGACGAATTCCAATTCCGAAACGACGCCAGAAAACTAGAGTCGCTCTACCGCGACCTCGACACCGCCAAATACCAATCCCTCGACACCAAAGCCGAACGCACCTCCCGCCCCACCCCAGGCCCCGCACTCCCCGGCCAAGACTGGGCCATCACCCTCGACGCCGACATGTGCGACCGCCTCATGGAAATCACCTGCGACGTCCGCACCCACATCACCCCCGGCGTAGCACTCCGCAAAGACGGCCCCCACCTCTGCGAATACCTCGCCCTCCACGCCCAACCCATCTCCGAGCTCGACTTCGCCGATGACGTCCACGACGAGGTACGCGACCAAATCCGCCACCTCATCCCCAAGCTCCACCCCGATAGCGCCGGGGACATCGCCGCCCGCCCCGAGCGCTACCAGACCACACGCTCCATCCTCACCCGCCTACAGGCCATGGGGCACCACGTCACCCCAGACCAGCTCCGCAAATGGGGGGAGCGGGGCCACATCACCACCCGCAACCTCGGCACAAGGGGGAGGGGGTATCGCATGTCTGAAGTCCTCGAGCGCATAAGGGGAGGGGGATAACCCCCGCTACCTGCACTGTCCGAACATGGTGTATACTGGCATGTGATAGCACCACTGACCCTGACCCCACCACCGGGGCCAGGGTCTTTTGCGTGCTCACCCACGGCACACACCGCCACAGGCACGAGGAGCATGGAGGTGAGCCAATGACCCTCTACGTCATCACCGGCCCGCCCGCCGCAGGCAAGACCACCTACGTCACCGAACATGCTAAGTGCGGTGACATTCGCATCGACTACGACGCGATAGCCAACCTCCTCGCAGGCCAAGCCGCGGACAACCACTCCCACTCCACCGTCGTCAAGGCCATCACCAAGGCCGCACGCCAAACCGCCATCGACACCGCACTGCGCTACAGCGACCGCAAAGACGTCTGGATCATCGACACCACGCCCAGCGCCACAGCACTGGACACCTACCGCAAACACAACGCGGAGATCATCACCATCGACCCCGGCCGCGACACCGTCATGCACCGCATAAAAACCCAGCGCCCCAAAGGAATGCTCACAGTCGCCGCCAGATGGTACGAACAACACGACAAGGAAAAAGCTGCCGCGCCCGCATGGCAAACCAAGCACAAGGGGAAGCGAAAGCCACGGCAACGCCCAACTACCGAAGCCGCACCTGCAAACAAGACCGCGCTCACCACCACGCAACGCGGCCTCGGCTACGCCCACCAACAGCAACGAAAACGCACCCTCGCACAACTCATCGACGGCGAACCCTGCTGGTGGTGCGGAAGGCCCATGCACAAAGACCAAGCCCTCCACGCCGACCACAGCACCAGCCGCGCACACGGCGGACGCTACGCAGATCGAATGCTCCACGCGGTCTGCAACATGCAGCGAAGGGACGGAAGCAACGACGAACGGAGACCGGCGCTCGGAAACGCAGACTCCTACCAGGCCAAGCCCATCAAAATGAAAAACGGCGGCATCGACCACCGCTACCCCGTCGATGACGAGACGAGGGAGGGGGTAGCGAAATTTAATTGGGAATCTTTAAATGCGTAGTTCAAAATATTAGATAAGCAATTGGGTGCCCCAAATAATCTTAAAGGGGTACCCCAAATGACCCCACTCGCATTTGCGGCAGTCATTCTTTCTCTCTCTCCTAAAACTTTTGAATCTCCCCTTTTAGTGGGAAACTAGCTGGAAAGGAGGTGGGCCAATGGCAGCGTTCACCGATCTGGAGGATCGTATTTCCTCAGGTCATAGCCTTAACGGGTTCGATACTGAGGCCGTGGAGACGGTGGCGGGGCTGATCCGCCGAGTCCGGGACGCGGAGCGCATCATCGCCACGGAAGGTCCCATCATTGAGGACGAGAAAGGCATGCCGGTAGAGCACCCTGCGGTGAAGGTGGAGCGCATGGCGTCTGCGGAGATCCGTGGCTGGGTGAAGGAGCGCCCTGATCTTTTCGGCAAACGGGAAGCCTCGGGTGTGAGGCGCCGGAAGTTTGAGCCGAAGATTGTTGGTGGTTAGGGGAGCGGAGGTGGGTTGTGGCTCTACTGGGGGTGCAAGAGCCTCGCCTATCCCTAATTCCGGAGGGGGATATACGGCGCGGCGAGGAGGCAGTGCAGTTCGCCCGCTGGTGTGGTATGACGCTGTACCCGTGGCAGGAGGATTTGCTGCGGAATATGTGCCGGACTGATGAGTCTGGCCGGTGGGCTGCGCGTGAGGTGGTTACGGTGGTGGCCCGCCAGAATGGTAAGGGCGAGGTGTTAGTAGCTCGCGAGCTGGCAGGGATTTATCTCTTTGGTGAGAAGTCGATTTTCCACTCGGCGCATTTCATGGATACTGCGATTGATGCCCAGCGGCGCCTGTGGGAGATCATTGAGGCTAGTGATGAGCTGCTGTACTGGTGGGAGAATGAGACCTCCGAGCTGCCCAGGAAGCAGACCGGCAACGGCAAAGAAGCGATCATCTTCCCGAATGGTGCAATTATCTATTTCCGAACCCGTACGAAGAAAACCGGGCGCGGTCTTTCTGTTGAGCTCTTGGTGCTTGATGAGTGCTTTGATTTGCCGAAGGAGACGTATTCGGCACTCTCGAAGCTGACTCGCGCGAAAGAGCGGGCGCAGACGGTGTATATATCGTCTCCTGTCGATCAGAAGGAGCACGATCACGGCAAGGTGTTTTCCGCGAAGCGGTGGGCGGCGATTGATGGGGCGCCTAGAACATTGCTTGCGGAATGGTCACCGGGGAAAGATGACGACCCCTTCGTGCAGGAAACGTGGGCGAAGTGTAACCCCTCTCTTGTCGATGAGGGGTTTGGTGCTCAGTTGCAGGATATTGAGGCTGATGCTCGCGCCGCCCAAAATTCAGAAGCGCTGCTGGGCACGTTCATGGTGGAGACACTGGCTGCGGGCGATTGGTACCCGCGCGACGGGGAAGAGGTAGATGATTTCGAGCCTGTGCTCGACGCGGATCAAATCGCGGACATGACCTTGGAGAGCGTGGATCTCTCGGCGTTAAGTGGGCTGGTCGTGGCGGTTGATGTCTCCCCGGATAGGCAGGCGGCTTCTGTGGCTCTCGGGGGGCGTCGAGGGGAGGAGGTGATCGGCTATGTCGGGTATCACGGCCCGGTGTCCACGGCGGATATCGCCGCGACTGTCCTGGACGTTTGCGAGAAAGTTTCCCCCTGGAAGATTGTTATTGATCCGAAAGGCCCTGCATCTGTCATAGGCGAGGCCCTAGACCGCAAGGGCCTAGAGGTCACAAAAATGACATACCCTGACGTCAAAGCAGCCACGGCGGCTTTCTTACAGGGGCGGAAAGACGGCCGCTGGTTTGTGGTAGACCCGGACGGGCTCATGGCTGAGGCTTTTTCTCATGCGGAGTTGAAAATGGATTCCTCCGGTGGGGCTAAATGGGCGCGCTTTGAGGGGCGGGGAACGATATGCCAGCTCACGGCGGTGAATTTCGCTATGTGGCAGTCCAGTGTCCATGAGGAAATCACCCCTTTGCGTAGGCCTCCTGCTGTGCGGTCCCGCGCGGTGAAGTCAAATCGTACATCGGCCAAAAATATAGCGTTTTAGCAGGAAGGAGGGGGCATGGCTCACGAGATTGGGTACGCCCGCCGTCAAGGGGATTTCCCTGGGCGTGCGGCTGAGGATAATTGGGATTTGCAGTGGCCGCGCTCTATCCGGGCGTACTCGAAAATGGCGCGGGAAGATTCCCAGGTAAAAAGCGTCCTGAAGGCGATTATCCAGCCGGTGGCCCGTACTTCCTGGCGGCTCGACCCTAATGGTGCCGCCCCGGAGGTGGTGCAAATGATCGCAGAAGACCTTAACCTTCAGGTCACCGGTGAGGATATGGATAACCCCGTGGTGCGCACCCCCCGGAGGGCTTCATGGAGTCGCCATCTACGCCGCGCCTTAAAAACGATGTTGGTGTATGGGCATTCGTATTTTGAGACGGTGTGGGAAGACGCCGACGAGACGGAAGATAAGCGTACTCACCTGCGGAAACTTGCGCCTAGGCACCCGGAGACTCTCACGAAGATTAATGTCGCCGACGATGGTGGCTTGATTTCCATTGAGCAGGCAGGTGTGGGGGCGGCGGGGCCTGTCGTAATCCCTGTGAGTGAGCTGCTGGCATATGTCACCGATGATGACCGAGATGAGTGGGTGGGGGAGTCCACACTCCGTGCAGCGTATAAGCACTGGCGTCTCAAGGACGAGTTTCTGCGCCTAGAGCAAATCGTCCTGGACCGTAACGGCATGGGTGTTCCTGTGATGCGCACAGCGCCTATGGCGGAACAGGAGGATTTGGATCGCGCTTCGGAGATCGTTGAGGGGGTGCGCTCTGGTGAGCACTCTGGTGTGGCGATCAAAGACGGTGAGGCTTTGGACATTAAGGGTGTTTCTGGGCAGTTAGTCTCCCCCCGTGATGCTATTGCTTATCATGATTCTCAGATTGCTCGTACAGCTCTTGCCCACGCGCTGAATTTGGAGGGTAAGGGTGGCTCGTATTCCCTGGCTAGCGTGCAGATGGACCTGTTTTTCCAGGGGCTTAACGAGATCGCTCAGCAGATGGCGGATACCGCGAATCAGTATTTGGTTCGGGAGATGGTGGTGCGCTACTGCGGCGATGAGGTCGGGCCGTTCCCGATGATTACGTTCGACACGATTGATGCGCGCACTACGCTCACCTCGAATGACCTCGCGGCCCTGAAGAACGCGGGGCTGATTTTCGCTGACCCGCGTCTGGAGGCTCACTTACGGCGCTTGTATGAACTGCCCCCGCAGCAGCCCCATGACGAGTACCGGACCGAAAACAGACAGGAAGGAGGCGGGGCCCATGAGGCGCCTTAACCGTGTAGGTGATCGCCTAGAGCTACGGATTTACGAGGAGATTGGCCCCTCCGGGATCACTGCTAAGGCTATTGCTGAGGAGCTTGGTGATGCCACTGGTGACCTGGTGGTGCGGATCAACTCTCCCGGCGGTGATGTCTTTGACGGCATGGCGATCATGAATTCCCTACGTGCCCATGATGGGGAGGTTATCGCTATTGTGGAGGGTCTGGCCGCGTCGGCGGCCTCTTTCATCGCGGTGGGTGGCGCGCACCGCGTGGTCATGCGCCCCGGCGCGGAAATGATGATCCATGAGGCGTGGGGCATGTCGATGGGTAACGCCGAGGATATGGAGGCCATGCAGCTCCAGTTGGATCGCACTTCGGCTTCCCTCGCGGAGATTTACGCGAAGAAGGCCGGGGGGAGTGCTGACTACTGGCGTGGCCTCATGCGGAAAGAAGTGTGGTTCAACGCTCAGGAAACCGTGGATTTCGGCTTGGCGGACGTTGTGGAGGACGCCCGTGATAATGCCGCGTCCCCGGCGCCAGCAGCGTTCGCT
Organism: Corynebacterium mastitidis DSM 44356; assembly: GCF_000375365.1. Lineage (GTDB taxonomy): Bacteria > Actinomycetota > Actinomycetes > Mycobacteriales > Mycobacteriaceae > Corynebacterium > Corynebacterium mastitidis. The sequence goes on from NZ_AQXB01000010.1 coordinate 40,821, forward strand.
CTGCTGCGCCGCTTCAATTATACGGGCCGTGATGCCGCGCCCGCCCCCTACGACCAGAACCGAGAGATTAAGGAAGGAATATCCATGACGTTTAACCAGGAGGTCGCTCGCCGTCTGGGGCTTACCGGCAGCGAGGACGAAGCCACGGTGCTTGCTGCCCTGGAGGAAACCCTCAACGAGCAGGCCGATAGCGAAGCCGACGCTGAGGATTCCCCGGAAGTCCCGCCCGCCGATACCGAACCGGGTACGGAGGACACCGAGGAATCTGAGGACACGGTGGAAGAAGATAGCGAGGACGATGAGCCTGCGGCTACCGTGGTGCAGCTTGATCGTGCTGTCTACGAGGACCTCCTCGAGCGTGCCGCACGCGGTGATGCCGCCGATGAGGAGGCTGCCCATGAGCGGGCCGTGGCCCTGGTCAGTAAGGAGGGTATTTCCGCTGGCCGCCTGCTGGGGTGGCAGCGTGACCAGTGGGTCAAGGCCGCCACCGAGAATTATGAGGCCACCAAGGCTGAGCTTCTTGCCCTGGCCCCCGGGCGGATTTCCCTCAAGGAAAAGGGTTATGCGGGGGTTCCGAGTGGGCAGGAGGAGAGCCGGTCTGATTTGGCGGCCCGCGCCGACAAGCTGGGGTTTGCCCCGAAGCCCACGATCTGATTCACCAGTCTACCACTGGAGGTATTTTCCTATGTCTAATCCCACTTTTTCCTTGGGTGATCTCACCCGTAAGGCCGGTAAGCCGGTCGAGAAGTTCCGCCTCGTCAAGGAGCACGAGGGCAAGATTGAGCACGCTGGGGCGGAGGATTTCCCCTTTGGTGTGGTCACCGAGTCGGCCGCACCAAAGGGGGACCCGGAGGCGAATGTTCTCACGCATGGGCTGCCGGAGAATGTGCGTGTCGGCACCACGCAGCGTGTCGTGAAGATCACCACCGATGAGGAGATTTCCGCAGGGGTGGTGGTGTACGCCGCCGCTGATGGCAAGGTCGCTTCCTCTGGCTCTGTCAAGGTAGGCGTCGCCGACCAGGCTTCTCGTGATGGGCTTGTGCGCGTACACCTGTTCCACCCGTCGGTGCTCGTCTAGGCGAGCCGTAGGGCTGTTTTCCCCTTCCCCTTTCCCGCCGTCTGAGGCGGGGCGGGGGATTTCGTCTATCTACCCCCCTAGATAGGGGAGGAGGAGAAAAATACTCATGGTCAATCATCTAACCTCCGCCTTCGGCGGAGACACTATCACCGTCGATGAGATGGTCAAGGACCCTCATTTCATTCCGGAGCGGGTCCTCACCAACCTTGATGGGGCGTTCCTGGAGGCCGCCCTATTTCGTAACGGTGGCCCTAATGATGGGGTTGTTGCTTTCCGCGAGGCTGCCGCACCGTTCCTCAATGACGATTCTGAGGAAGTCGCGGAGTTCGCCGAGATTCCCGTTTCTGATCTCAATCGCGGCAAGCTGCACAAGGTCATCGGAGTCAAGACCGCGTTGGGTGTGCGTATTTCCCGTGAGATGCGCCGCTTCAACAAGATCGATCAGCTGAACCTCCGCCTCACTGCGTTGCAGAACACGATGGTGAAGAACGGGGTGGAGGCGTCCCTGGCGGCGTTTAAGTCCGCGGAGATCCCGGAGCTGGCGGTGGGGTCTGACTGGGAATCCCAGGACGCTGATCCTATGCGTGATATCCGCAAGGCCAAGCGCATGATCTCTACGGCTACCGCACCTGATCGCAAGGACGCTTTGATGGGCTATAAGCCAGACGTCCTGGTCACTAATGAGGGCACTCTCGACGCGGCGCTTTTCCACGAGTCCGTGCAGCGCTTCTACCGTGGTAATGCGGCGGTGGAGAACCCGGTGTACCAGGGGATCACCCCGCAGATTCTCGCTGGCCTGCGTGTGGTGACCTCCCAGTACATTCCCGAGGGTGATGTGTATATCATGCAGTCCGGTGTGGCTGGTTTCATTTCGGATGCGGACCCGCTGACGATCACTCCGTTGTACGCCGAGAACGGCGAAAATGGTTTTGGTGGTGCGAACCAGTCCTGGCGTATGGATGCCTTCCGTAATCGGGTGATCGCAGTCGATAACCCGCGCGCGGTGGTCAAGCTCACCGGGGTGGGCTCCTAATGCGCTACATATTTCGTGTGCCGTGGGAGGACTACAGCAATCGCTATACGCGCTATGCGGTAGGTGACGCGGCCCCCGAAAAGCACCCTAAATGGGAGTGGCTGGTACGCCACAACATCATCGTGGACGCTAACACCTACCCCCATGCAGAAGAGGCCGCCCCGGTGGCTGCACCCCTGAGGAGAATCCCGTGGAAGAGCCACGCTCCTCCGCGGGGAAGATGAAACGCCCCTACAAGGCCGCGAAGCTCGCCGTGTGGCAGGAATACGCCCGCGCCCAGGGACTTGACCCTAAGGGAATGACCCGCGAGGAGATTATCGCCCGATTTATCTAAGAGAGGAGGGGTCTGATGGTCGTTTCTCCCGAGGATTTTCAGGATAGATTCCCCCGCGCTTTATCCCCGGAGGAGGAAAAGCGTGCTGCTGTTCTACTCGGTGACGCGGAGGGGCTGATTCGCGCGGAGTTTGCCCGTCGCGGCCGGAGCTTCGATACGGCAATCCGATCTGTGTGGATAGGGCTCATCGCCAGGCGCGTGATTATCGAGATGGTCTCCACTGCGATCCTAGTGGGGGATCAAGCGGGCGGCAGGTCAGGGTCTGTCCAGTCCGGGCAGGTCTCTGAATCCTGGTCGTATGGGGATGCAGGATCAGCGATGTGGGGAGCAGTGCAGCTCACGGAGGGGCACCTGCGGGATTTAGGGCTTGTGGCGCGTAGTCGTGGGCGGTTCCCCCAGCCTCCTCGCTGGCCGGAGAGGCGGTGTGAGTAGGTATGCCGTGGCTGCAAAAAATGCGGGTAGTCAAGCCCGCGCGAGTCCAGGACCCCTACGCCCCTAAAAAAGCGTCCAGGATCACCCTCGACCTTGAGAAAGGCGCGGAAATCCTCCCCGAGGTGTGGCTAGTGGAGTGCCAGCCGATCAGCCTCATCGAGGAGACGGAGAATAACACCCGCGTGGCGGCTGCTACCGCGTGGCGGATCATTAGTCGCCGTGGACAGCAAATCACCACTATCGGCCCCGAAGACGGCGTGATCGTCGAGGGGATCGAGGGGGTGCTGGCGGTGGAGGGTGAGGTGGGGCAGTGGCGGACGCCGACGCGGCTGGCGCATACGGAACTTACAGTAAGGCGGTGGCGCGGGTGAGTGCGAAGATTGATGGTGATGATTTATTTCGCCAGGTCATGGGCACTACACAGGTGCAATCCGCCGTGTATAAGGAAGCTGTGAGGATCGCTGCGAAAGCTCGACGCCTTGATGCATCTGAGGGGAAAGGTACCGCCACGATCAAGGTGGAGCGTATCCCGATCGCCAACGGGCGCGCAGCCTACAACGTCACCTCTGATGACGTCAGTGGTGAATACGGCACCTCCGAAGCTAAGCGCCTCCGCACTCTGCGCCGCGCAGCGAAAGGAGCGTAATGCAACCTGATGTGCTCAAAGAGATCATCCACTGCCTGTCGGATGTGACGGGGGTGTGGGTGGCCGACACACTCCCCCCAGGGGATAGCCTCTCGGAGGAATTGCCGTGCGTGCGTGTCGATGAACTCCCCGGTACCTCGAAACTGATCCCGTGGCAGATCACCGGCGAGATGGAACTCCAGGAACTCGGCATTGATGTTGATGTTTTTGGGGCTTCGCGCTATGAGACTCGTGCGGTGCGTGAGGCTATCCACAAGACCATGATGCTGCTGCCCCGTACAGTGGCGGGGATAACCCGCGTGCAGCCGGGAGCGACTTTCCACACTCGACCGGATTTCAACCAGAACATTCGCCGTGTCGGGGCGGAATACCTGGTGACTGCGCGCACCGGATAAAACGCGCAGCTGCAATACCCCCACATCTAACCCAGGTGGTGGGGGTTTTCTTATACCCAATTTTTTCCCTTTTTTAGGAGGAGAAGTTATGGCAAGTCAGGAAACGCTTCAGGGCTTCCGCTCTGCTGCGCTGCGAGTCGGTGTGACTGGCGCAGTGCGTGTCGCAAAGCTCGGGGCGAAAGTCCCGAAGCTGACAGATAAGTATGACCCCGAGGTGTATCGCAATATCGGCTACATCTCCAACGATGGCGTGGAGCTGTCTTTTGATGAGGACGCTCAGGAATACGTCCCCTGGCAGGAGTCCCTGCCGATCCGCCGCGACATCACCAAGTCCGTGAGCAGCGTGAAGCTGACCTTGTGGGATTTCGGCAAGGAGAACGCAGAAATGTTCTTCGGGTCGGAGGCTCAGGACGGTGAGGATGGTACCTGGTATATCGACCAGGCCGGTAAGCCGAATTTTGAGCGCATGATGTTCGTCATCGACGTTGTTGATGGCGATGAGGCGATGCGCTTGGTGCTCCCGGTCGCGCAGGTCACCGGGCGCGAGGGGATCACCTTCAAGTCCGAGGAAGCGATCTCCCTGGGCATCACGGTGACCGCATACCCGGCGAGCGTGGACGACTACCCCGAGTTTGAGGGGAAGTCTGCGCGCTGGATGTTTTCTAAGAGCTGGGACGGCAAGGGCGTGAAGTCCGTGGTCGAGTCTACCGGTATGCCCGACAGTGAGGACCGTGGGGATTCTGATTCCCGTGGCGACTCCTAGCGTACCGGGGCCTGGGTAGACACTGGCGGGTTCGCCCAGGCCCCCCTTTTTTGGTGTCTTTAATCATGTGCCCGCCGGTATTCTTTTTGTCTCTCTTTTTCTTTTTGAGGAGGAACCCGCATGTCTAATAATTTGAATGATCTGCTTAAGCAGCGCGCGGAGGCGACCGGTGTTGCCGGTGACCGCGTCCCCTTTGAGTTTGGAGATAAGACCTTCACGTTTCGTGACCCCATGCTCCTCACCGACGAAGACAAGGACGACCTCGCCGGCCTGAGCCACGATGTCGATGTCGCTGAGTTCTACATGGGCGCAGACCAGTATGACGATTTCATCGCCACGACCGCCACGATTGAACTCGATAACGGCGAAAAGCTGGAGGTTGAGGGGTCGAGCTCTGTTTTCATGCTGGCTTTCCGTGAGTATGTCAAGGGCCTGGCGGATGTGGACGAAAAGGGAAATCCTATGACGTCCAATCGCTCCTCGCGTCGTGCGGCGGCCCGGAGCCAGCGGAAGCGGCGCTAGAGCAAGCCTATGGTTGGGATGTGCTGGGGGCTTTTTGGCGGGGGGAGATCACGCTGCGGAAACTTCGTGTATTGATCTCCTACCTGCCCCCGGATTCCCCCATCTATTGGCATCACACTGACGGCCGCCCCTGGACGATCACTCAATCCATGCTGTGGCAGATGCTGTGGGCCATGTCTGCCGAGGCGCACAAGGGGCTGGAAAAGGGGACGAACGTTTTCAAGAAAATGCCCCGGTACCCGTGGGCGGACGCTGTGGGTAGCCAGCGTCGTGGTGGGTGGAAGCACCGTGACGGCAATGAAGTTTTGGATTACCTATCCAACCTGTAGGCCCCTTTTTTTGGGTGGGGCGTGATTCTTGTGGAGGTGTAGGGAAATGACCAGTGCAGTATGGGTCCCCGTCAATGCGAGCATGAAGGGCTTCGTCGCTGAGGTCGTTAAGCAGGCCTCGGGGGCGGCCTCCAAGGGATCAAAAACCCTGGCCGAGGGGTTCTCCCAGGGCGGTAAAAAAGCTGGTGAAGCTGCCGCCCAGGGGCTTGCTTCCCAAGCCTCCCAGGTGGAGAAGGCTTCCGCACAGCTTGCTTCGGCGCGTACCGCTGAGGCGAAGGCCTCGGCAGATGTGACCGCTGCGGAAGCGAAGCTGGAAGCGCTGCGGAAGAATGCGGGGGCGTCCGCCTCGCAGATCGCGCGCGCCGAGCAGCAGCTTGAGACCGCGAAGAACCGCCAAGGTGACGCGGCGGCGAAGGTGGCGCGCAGTGAAAAAGACCTGGAGGCAGTGCGCGGCGGTGGGCAGGCCACCGCCCAGAAGTTAGCCCGTAGCGAGGACGCATTAGCGAAAGCGAAAACGGACGCGACGACGGCTGCTGGGAAGGTCCGCACCGCTGAGCTGGGAGTCGATGAGGCTAGGGCGAAGGCCCAGCAGCGCGCTGAGGCGGTTGTGGGGGCGGAGAAGAAGGTTGTTGCTGCGCGCGCCCAGTATGGTGAGGGGTCGAAGCAGGCGGCGGCTGCGGAGAAGCAGCTTGAGGCTGCGAAAAAGCAGTCAGGGTCAGCAGATGCCCAACTCGCCGCAGCAGCCGGTAATGTGACGAAAGCGCGGGCTGATCTCGCTAACGCCACCGATAACGTCAAAGCTAAAGAACTGTCCCATAAGGCCGTGCAGGAGGACGTTGCCCGCTCGGAGAAGGCAGCGGCTGAGGGGGCTGAGGACGCGGCGAAATCCATTAAAATCCTTGGTGATGCCTCCGAGGATGCGGAGGGGAAGTCGTCTCGTTTCGCGGCTGTGCAGGATAAGGTGAAGTTGGGGGTTGCTGCGGTTAGTGCTGCTGCGGCGGCTACTGGCGCGGCGCTTTTTAAAGTCGGCCAGGATTTCGATGAGGCTTATGATGCTATCCGTGTTGGTACGGGTGCTTCTGGTGAGGCTTTTGAGGGGCTAAAGGAGTCCGCGCGGAACGTTTACAAGGAAATCCCCGCGATGGACGGTGGTTTTCAGCAGGTCGGTAGTACTCTCGCTGATCTTAATACTCGCTTGGGTCTTACTGGTGAGCCGCTGGAGAAGATGACTTCCCAGTTTGTTGAGCTGTCGAATATGGGGATTGATGCCGATATTAACGACGTGTCGGCGGCTCTGAGCGCCTTTGGCGTGGAGGCTAATCAAGCCCCGGCAGCAATGGACGAGCTGTTTCGCGCTTCGCAGGCCACGGGTTTGACGATTAGTGAATTGGCGCAGTCTGCAGTCAAGGGCGCCCCGCAGCTAAAAGAGTTCGGTTTTGACATGGCCGAGTCTGCCGCTTTAGTCGGCAAGCTTGATAAGGCCGGTGTGGAAGCCGATAAGGTCCTTGCAGGCATGGGCAAAGCGATGGTTCAATTCGCTAAAGATGGAAGGGAGCCGCAAGCAGCCTTATTTGAAACTGCTCGGGAGATCGAAAACTACCTTGAGCTAGGGAATGAAGTTGAGGCTACAAATGTTGCCGCAAAGCTATTCGGAACTAAAGGCGCAGGGCAGTTTATTGAGGCGGTAAAAACCGGGGCTTTGTCCATCGACTGGCTCATGGGGAACATTGGGGCCACGGAGGACACGATCCTGGGTGTCGCTAAGGAGACCCAAAGTTTCAGTGAAAAGTGGGCTCTGCTGAAACAAAACGCCCTGGCCGCTTTAGAGCCTATCGCGTCGAAGATTTTTGACGCCCTTAGTCCCGCGATGGACGCAGTGCTGGGTGGCATGGAAAGAATAGCCCCGTGGGTGGAGTCGGTGCTTGCCCCGGCGATTTCTGTCGTGTCTGCGAAAATCTCGGAGTTTGTAGGATACGTCTCAGCTAATCTGATCCCGCTTGTCGTCCCCGCTTTTGAGCGGCTTGGTGAGATTTTCCGTGGCCTTGTGGAGAAGGTACAAGGACTAGTCCAGTGGGGGCGTGAGCATCAGGGTGTCATGGCGGTGCTCGCTGGTGCGGCTGGGGGTCTTGCGGTGTCTTTCGGCGCTGTGGCCCTCCAGATGAAGGCCACGGCCGTGGCGCAGACCATCATGAAATCCGGTGGACTTATCGGCTGGATTAGCAAGATGATCACCTCAACGAATTTGTGGGCGGGTGCACAAAAAGCCCTCAACTTCGTTATGAACATGAACCCGTACATGAAGATCATCACGGCCATCATGACATTGGCTGGGGCCCTGTGGGCGTTTTTCGCCAAGACCGAGACCGGGCGGGAGATGTGGGCGAAATTCACCGACGCCCTCGCACGCGGCTGGGATTGGTTTACTGAGAAACTTTCCGCCGGGTGGCAATGGATCAAGACTAGCGTGTGGGACCCCTTCATGGGGTTCATTACCGGGACTCTCGTGCCCTTGTGGAACGCGGCCTGGGGTCTTATTCAGGCGGCGTGGGATAAATTCACCAGTGGGTTGTCCTGGGCGTGGGAGAACATCATCAAACCGGTGTTCGATGCGATCTGGACGGTGGCCAAAGCCACCCTTGGTGTGATCGGAACGGTGATCCTCGCCCCGCTGATCCTGTACTGGAAGGCCATGTCGGCTGCCGTGCAGTGGGGCTGGGAGAATATCATCAAGCCTGCTTGGGACGCTTTGAGTACTGCGGCAAGCTGGATGTGGGACAACGTCCTCAAACCCACCTTTGGGTGGATTAAAGACCGCTGGCAGGACATGGTTCTGGGCATCCAGTTCTACTGGGAGAACGTCTGGAAACCAGTCCTGGAAACAGTAGCCGAGGTTGCTAAGTGGCTCTGGGAGAACGTCCTCGCCCCCGCATTTGAGGGGATTAAGCACGCCTGGGAACTCATGGTCGATGGGATCAAGTGGGCGTGGGAGAATATCCTCAAACCGGCGTGGGAGGCGGTGAAAACCGCAGCTCAGTTCATGTGGGATAATGTCCTGCGTCCGACTTTTGATCTAATCAAGGCGGCCTGGGAGGTGCTGTCTAACGCTATTAAATGGGCGTGGGAGAGCATCATTAGGCCCGCCTGGGAGGCGCTGCAAAACGCGGCGAACTGGCTGTGGGATAACGTTCTCAAGCCGGTATTCGACGCGATCAAGAGCGGCTGGGAAGCCATGTCGCGGGGTATCGAATGGGTCAAGGACAACGTGATTCTCCCGGTATTCCGCGCTGTCCAAGACGGTATCGACACTCTTAAGGGGTGGTTTGACCGAGGTGTGGACGCTATCGGTAGGACGTGGGAAGCCCTCCGGGAAAACACCGCCGCCCCGATCCGATGGGTGGTGGACACGGTGTATAACAACGGCATCAAGAAGGTTTGGGATAATATCGCCAAATTCATTGGGCTGGGAGAATTGCCGGCGGTTGATTTGTCGTTCGCCACCGGCGGCGTCATGCCGGGCTACACCCCAGGCCGAGACGTCCACCACTTCACCAGCCCTACAGGTGGACGGCTACACCTATCTGGTGGAGAAGCGATTATGCGCCCGGAGTGGACCCGCGCCGTGGGCGGACCCAAGGCTGTGGAGAGCATGAATCGAGCCGCGCAAAACGGCACTTTCGTTTCTCGCTACTCCAACGACTCGCCTCAGAACCCCCTGAACAAGGGGATCGCTGCGATGGGGGCATACCCTGAGCAGGCATTCGCAGGTGGCGGCGTCATTGGGTCGATTACCGCGCTGGTTAATCGGTTCTTCCCTGGCATGACTATCACTTCCACCCAGCGGGCATCGAACGATTACCACGGGCAGGGTCTCGCGGTGGACTTCTCTAACGGCACGGATACCACCCCGGAGATGCAGCGCGCCGCAGGGTTCTTCTTCGAGAACTACGGGCCCGCGCTGCTGGAGTTGATCCACAGTCCTTTCGGGCACAACGTCAAGCACGGCCAGGACGTGGGAGACGGCTTCGGATTCTATGGGGCGGGGACGATGAGCGCGCACCGCAACCATGTCCACGTCGCTGCGAGCTCGCCGCTGCCGGAGCCTGGCACTCCGATTGAACCAGTCACCTCTGGTGGCGGAGGCTCTATCGGTGGCTACCTCATGTCCAAGGCAAAAGGGCTATGGGACGATGCGATGGAGAAGATCAAGAGTGCACTTCCTGACTTTGCAGGCATGGTCGGCAAAATCCCGAGTGCATTCATGGAAACCGCCTTCGGGAAGCTATGGAGCCACATCACCTCGAAGATTCCCTTTGGCGGTGGAGGCTCCGGCAACGGACCGGGTGACCTGCCTGGTGGCGTGGAACAGTACCGCGGTCTTGTGGAGAAGATCCTCAAGGCAAAAGGTTACGACGTAGCCCTCGCTGATACTGTTCTGCGGCGCATGAACCAGGAGTCCGGTGGCAACGCCGGGGCGATCAATAACTGGGACATTAACGCCGTCAACGGTGTCCCGTCGAAGGGGTTGATGCAGGTCATTGATCCTACGTTCCAGGCACATAAGGACCCTGGGCATGACGACATCTGGGACCCCGAGGCCAATATCCGTGCGTCCATGAATTATGCGATGGCGCGGTACGGGTCGCTCCCAGCGGCATACAACCGCCCTGGCGGGTATGACTCGGGCGGGTGGCTAGAGCCTACTCCTGGAGGCTTTTCCACCTACTACAACCACACCGGTAAGCCGGAGGCGGTGCTCACCCACGACCAGTGGGAGGGAGTATCCCGCCTGGCCGAGGCTGTTGTCCGGCTTGTGCCCGCGTTGGAGGGCGTCCCGACAGCGGTCGAGGAGCTGGCGGTGTCCTACCGCGACGGTGTGGGGATGCTAGGTGATGCGGTGCGTGCCGTGCAGGATAATCCTCTGGCCCGCGCCGCAGGGCACCTCGCCGGGCCCTTGGCGGAACTCGGCAAGTCCGCGTTCGAGACCTACTCGAACCTGGAGCCGAACCAGGTCATGGGAAATCTCGCTCACGGGGTGGTCACCGGACACCTGGAGGACGCCGCTGGGCTTTTGGGTATCCCCACAGAAAAGCCCGCGTGGATGGACGCTGCGGAGCAATTCCGCGCCGCAATCCCCGGCGCGATGACCTCTGCGCGGGACTCTTTGGCCTCGTCGATTGAAAAGGCCAAGGGCAAGTCGCAGGCGCCCCAGGCCGGGGCGCTGGGGCTGTCTGATGATGGTCAGGCCGCTAAGGAGTCCGGGCTGGCACCTGTCCCGGAGGCGGTGGAGACCGCCGCACAGGGGCAGGCCCCGCAGGGTGAGGGCCAGGATTGGGCGTCGTTTGCTGCGGGGATTTTGGGTGCGGGCTCTGTGATGGAGTTGGGCCGTAACGCCATGCACGGCGGCATTGAGCTGGCTTCTATGGGGGCTAGTCATGGTGTCGGTGTGCTGGAGTCGATGGCTTCCCAGGGGTGGAGTGCGGGTGTGGGCACCATGCAGTCGATGGCGTCCGCCGCGCTCAACTCCGGGGTGTCGTTTGCTTCTAATGCGCTCAATGCTGTGGGTGGCTCGGCCGGTGCGGTACTCAACGCGGTTGCCCCTGGTGCGGGCGCTGCGGTGGCCCCGTTCCTGGCCCAGGCGTTGCCGCAGGCGCAGATGGCGTTGTCGAGTCTGATCCCTGCGGGGGAGATGGCGATTGCTACGGCGGGCACGCTGGCTGATGTGTATGGGCAGCAGGCGATTAGCGGCGCGGGGATGCTGGCGAATATCGGTATTGACCAGGTGGCTCAGGCTGGTGGTCGCATGGTGGACGCCGGTTTCGACACCGTGCAGGACGAGCTGCCGAATATGCCACTGCCGGGGGACACGTTGGCGAAGCTGCCGGAGGCTGCCCAGTCTGCGGGTAGTGAACTGGTTGGGGGCGCTGCTAGGGCCTCAGAGATCACCCGCAGGGGAGTTACCTACATCACCAATGTGGGGTCGAAGGCCGACGCTTATGAGGTCACGAAGCACCACCAGGCCCGTGAGCTTGCGGGTTATGGGCTGACTCGTTGAGAATCAGGAGGTTTCACGTATGTCGGATGGAAAGATCGCTATTGATGTGATCGGTGTCCACGGCGAGGAGTTCCGTATCAGCGGGCCAGGCGCGGGCCGGGAGGGTGTGTGGCTTGATCCTGGGTTCGTTGGCGTGGTCAATGCGGCGTTTTCCACGGTGTGGACTTCCGCGGCGGATCAAATCGGCGGGACGTTCGCGGACGCGAAGTTTCCCGCGCGGGATGTCACCTTGCCGGTGACCCTGCTGGATTCGCCGCTGAGGGATTGGGAGACGGTGTATAGCCGGTGGCTGACGGCCTGGTCGATCTGGGAGGACGCCACGCTGGTGGTGACGACTCCGGCGGGGCGGCGTGAGTTGCGGTGCCGTATGTCGGAGACCCCGGAGATTGATTTGGGGCAGATGGGTGGTCATGTGCAGGGGCGCGCGGGTATTTTGATGAAGCTGCGGGCGGGGGACCCGTTGTTTTCGTCGGGGGTAGATGTGACTGGCTGGGAGTTTAATGGGACTCGCTGGCATGGTCATGTCACTGTGTCGAATCCCACCGATGTTCCTGCTTGGCCGAAGTGGGTGTGCACTGGCCCGGCGTCGTTGATCCTGCCGGATTTTTCGTTCGAAACCCGGCGCGGTTTCCCCGGCTATGAACACCGCAAACGCCGAATCACCATGCCATTCCAGTCGTATAAGCAGCACGTGCTGGTTGATACCGATCCGATGGTCGAGCAGGTGGTTGCCATCGAGACAGAACCGGAGAACCTCGTCGATGATCTGGCGGGGTTGCTTCGGCGGTTGTTACCGGAGGGGCCGCAGTGGTGGGCGCGCATGAATGGACAGTTTTTCACCTACCCGATTCCGCCGCGCACCCCACCCACCCAAATCCCGGTAGCAGTCAACCCGCTGCCGTGGCTGCCTAATTTGTGGCGTACGCTCCAAATTCCGTTTTCGATCCCGACGGATTTCCTGGTGCTGTGCGCGGAGGCGATGACCACGGTGATGTCGCCGGTGTCCCAATCTGTTGTTTTGACTATGCGGCCTGATGATCTCGCGGATCGTATCGACCAGGCGGTACGTCAGGCTACGGGGATTTTTGGGCAGGCTGGTGAAGCAGCAGGGGAGATGGCGCAGACCATCACGAAGACCTTGACGCGGGCGACCATCGGCAAGGTGGTGGCTGATACGTGGGCGCATTCCTGGGGGTCGCTCAACACGATGGCCGGTGCTGGGGTGCAGGTGCGCGTGGAGCGGAAGTGGACTTCGGCGTTTGGCATGGACTTGGAGGTGAGTCGTGATGAGTGAGTCCTACTCGCAGGATTTTGCGGCTCGTATGGAGACGATCTGGCAGGCTGCGCTTCGTCACCGCGAGGCGCGGGAAGCATACCGCCGCCAGAAGCCTTTTGTGCGCCTCTGGGACGGGGACTGGGTGCTGCGTGGGCGGGTTGCCGGGGAGATTGAAGCGAGTTTTTCCTTCAAGCTCAACGACGTGGGCTCCGGCCTGGTGGTTCTCCCGGCCACGCACCACCTGGCGGTGTGGGCTTTGGACGTGTGGGGCCGTAAGACGGAGAATATTCACGTCACCGCCGATTTCCGGGGCGCACGCTGGGGCGGGCGTATGCAATCCGTCTCCCTGGTCAAGGGCTCTGATGGGGCGCGCACCGTGGAGATTCAGTTCCTCCACGACCTCAAGGAACTCGACCATGTTTTGTGTTGGCCGAATCCGTTTTTGCCTGCGGGGGTGCAGTGGCCGAAGCACTTTGTGCTGGCAGGCCCCTCGCGCTACATGCTCAAGCTGATCCTCTTCCTGAACCTGATCCGCTTGCATGGGAACTTCTGGCAGCTGCCTGATGATCCCCTGGACCCGCGCACCTGGTTTGAGGGGGTGACCCCCTGGAACTGGTCGATCGCCGTGGCCCCGGGCTCGCTGCTCATGGACGACTCGCAGTGGTGCATCCTTTCCTCGCGGATGAATACGTGGCGGGAGGTGGCCGAGCCGATCCTGGAGGATGCGGGCCTGATGGTAGAGTGCCGCCGCTGGCTAGAGGGCGATGAGAAGCCCAAAGGGTGGATCGGGCCGCTGCGTAATGGGCAGCTCATCGTGGACGTGGTGGACAAGTCCGGTGTCTTTGAGACCACCTCGTTTGGTGGCACCATCTTCGGCGGGATGCTGCGCACCTCCACCCGCCTGGCGGACAACCTCGTCGATGACCTCATCACGGTGGTGGCCTCCCCACCGGAGCCCGCGGAATACTCCGTCTCGAAGTGGCTGGGCACCAAGCCCGCCCAGCCGTGGGTGGTCTACCGTGACGGCCAGTACAGCCCGATTGACTCTGCGAAGTGGACCCACGAGCCCGCCACCGCCACCTCCATCGTGGCAGGCGGCAAGTCCACCTTCGGTGTCAACGAATCCGTGTCCCTATCCGTCCAGCTTGTCGGCAATGTCCTCGGCGCGATTTTCTTCATGCCCACCCTGGGCACCATCGCAGACACCGCCCTCAAGCCCCTCTACGAGGACATTTTCCTCGCCTGGGGGGCGATTAAATCCCCGGTGCGCACCTCTAAGGCGGGGTGGTCTCACTACCACGAATCCCGCGCCGAGGGCGGGGAATCCGCCTGGTCCTTATCTGGGGTGGTCGCCATGCGCGAGGGATTCTGGCAGACCCGCTCACGCACCAAGCACGAGGTCAGTGTGGGGGACGCAGGGCCTTACCTCCCCGGGGATCGCGGCCAGGGGCATTTCTGGCTCGGGGACCGCATCGGCATCCAGATGCAGGGCGTGCCCGGCGGGCGTGTGGTGGTGGAGCAAGTCCAGGAAATCAGTATGGGCTGGGGAAGGGATTCCGCCCCGGCGTTCCAGCTCACTGTGGGCGACCCCAGGGTGGATCAATCCCCGCTGGCCCGCGCCCTTGACCAATCCAAGCGATTCTTCGGAATCCTCCACGACATAGGAGTGATGTAGATGCCCGCAATTTCCCAGGCCAAGGCGAACATGGAGGACCCGCGCGAGCACGCCGTGTGGGCCCTGTCACCGGTACCGATAGACGAAAACGGCACCCCGCTGGTGTTGCCGCTGATGGCACTGCAGTTCATCTCCGAGCACCTGTGGCGCTGCGGGTTCCGCCACCACCCAGAACTCCAAGAGATCGTGGCCAGCGAGGACTCCCACACCGCGTTCATGGCCGGAGGCGTGGCGTGGGTTCCTGCCGCAGAAGCACAAGCTCCCACCCCGGAGGTGGACCTCTCCGCGCTCTCTGAGGCGGAGGTCGCAGCCGTGGAGGCTGCGCTAGAGCGACGAAAGAAGGGCACGCGATGACTGCACCAAACCAGGGGATACCCGAGGGCGGCTACAGCGCGTCCGGGCTTGCTGCCCTTCAGGGCATGAACGAAGAAGCGATTAAGCGCCGCTTGCGTGCCCCCGCCGATAACCTCTTTAACCAGGTCAAGGGCAACTTCGTAGGGAAGTTTGCCGATGGTATCGCCGATGTGCTCGCCGGAGCGCGCTCCATCCTCGGCTTTGAACGTCTCGAGCGCGTCGGCAGGGAGTTCCGCGACGGGCAAACCGAGCTTAACCATCGCACAGACCTCCTATCGCCACTGCTGGATTACGGCTCTGCATGCATGGGAAACCTATCCGGCTGGGACGTGACGGGAGTCATGCCATTTCGCACCCAAATTGGACCCATGCGTGGCTGCCGCCTGGAGGACAGCGGGATCAGACTCGGGGATAAAGGCCTGTGGGATATCCGCGCACAGCTCACTGCTGAATCCGCGATTATCGTCACCGGGCGCATGGAATGGCGAGTAGTTGTAAAAACACCCCAGGGAGGTGTGTATTCCTCCCAGCGCGCAACCGTGACCTCTAACAGCCGCCTGACCCAAACTCTGGTGTCGTCGGTGGTGGTCCCGGAACCGGGATACCTCGTCCAAGTGGAGCTGCTGAGTCTGGGGATTGGGCGCACGATTTTCGGCGGCCCTGACTGGAATCGCCTGGTCGTGCAACACATCAGTCGTGAAGTTTCTGGGTCTACGGGGGCGGAGGCCTCGCAGGTACCCCCTGATCCGGTACAGGGGCCACCGCGCCCGCCGGAGCAATAAGAATAAGGAGTTTTGTCATGGCAACTACAGTGACAATTAATGCGCGAGATGTTTTTCAACGCGCCCCCAAAAAAGGTGACGCGGTCATTTTCCGGGCGCCTAGACTCCGCCCCGGCACCGCCGACCACATCATCACCCCTAAGCCTGTGACGGTGAGCCTAGTGGAGGGGCGAGCTAGCGTGAGCCTCGAGCCTGGACCATGCCAGGTGATTTTCCGCGTGGGCACATCGGTGGATTCGCGGCCCTTTGACGTACTAATCCCGGCTTCCGGGAGCGTGACGCTACGGGATTTGATTGAACGAAATTACCGCTGGGAGCCGGAGATCGTCTCCGAGGTGCGTACGATCCAATCTAAGGCGGAGGCGGCGGCGCGGAAGGCGGAGAGCTTTCGTGATGAGGCTCGTACTGCTGCTACTCAGGCCAAGGAGGCTAGCGATGGGATCGCTACCCTCCGCGATCAGGCTGCTGTGTCTGCGGCCCAGGCAGGCCAGGCCGCCACTAATGCCGACGCAGCGGCCCAGCGTGCGCAGGAATCCGCCACTACGACGAAAGCGTCCGAGACTCGCGCCGGGCAGTCCGCTAATCACGCTGCCCAGGGACAGCATGCCGCCGAGAAAGCCGCCCGTGATGCCGCCGCATCTGCTACGCAGGCTGGGGAGGCCGCAACTCAAGCAGCAGGGGAGACCACTCGTGCTACTCGTGAGGCTGATCGCTCGGAGGAGGCTGCGCGCCGGGCGGTAGAGGGTGCTAATCGGGTTGGTGATGCTGACGCGGTGGTTGCGGCGAAGCAGGCTGCGGAGGCGGCTGCTGCCCGCTCGGGCACCCAGGCGGATCGCTCCAAGACGGAGGCTGACCGTGCTGAGCAGGCGGCCTCCACGGCGACGTCGGGGATTAGCCCGCAGGTGCGCGCCGACATCGACGCCAAGGCCACGAAGGGGCACACCCATCTCAGCGCGGATGTGACCGATGCCGTGGTATCGAGCGCGCTTGGGGATCGCAGCGCGGAGGGCAAGGTGATCAAGGCGTCCTCGGCGGGCGAACTGAAGCTGAACAAAGACCGGGCGATCCGCGCGGATCGCCCCTCGGCTATCCAGATCATCGCTACCCAGTCGGCCTCGATGAATTTGTATGCGGCGACGAACCGCAAGTACGTGGATGCCGCTGATGAAGCGCTGGGGCGCCGCATCGACACCAAGGCCGACATGACCGCGCTGGAGCAGAAGGCCGACAAGGCACAGGTGGATCAGCTCGCCACAGCACTGGAGGGGAAAGCCACGCAAGCAGCGATGGATACCGCCCTGGCTGGCAAGGCAGATAAAAGCCATAGACACGTCAGCGCGGATATTACCGACGCGGTGGACGCGGGTGCTCAATCGCAGTCCGCCACCTATGCCAAGCGCTTGGTGCGCCTCGATGCCTCCGGGCACCTGCGTGCCAAGGCCCCCGTCACTCCTACCTCGGTGGCGACGAAGAAGTACGTCGATGACGAGATCGCCACCGCAACCCAGGCAGGTGTGGCCGCATCGAAGATGGCGCAGGCCAGCGCGGGGTGGGCGACGTTTTACCGGGTCGGCAATATTGTGACGATCCAGGTACATAACGGGACGAGCAGTAAAGCGGCAACAATCCCGGAGGGCTACACCCCGGCGGTCAATCCATGCTATGCGCCGGTGACGTGGCTGTCTGATCCGGCGGGGGTGGTGCTGCTCAACATCGACTCTAAAAATAAGCAGGTCATGGTAGAGCGGGCCCCGTCTGCTCATAGCCTCGTGCATGGTACGGCGGTGTATATGACCACCGACCCCTGGCCCGCCTAGCTTTCCCCTTTGCCCCCGCAGGAAATCCCTGCGGGGTTTTCTCATTCCCAATTCAAGGAGGTAATGCTCATGTCGTATTTTGATGTTGATTGGTCCCCGAGGTTTTCCTTCGGGGGTCCCCGTTCGCTGGGGGCGCTGCGGGGCGTGTGTATCCACACCACGGAGAATTCCCCCGGAACCCCGGCTGAAGCAGTCGCAAACTACCAGATCACCTCCCAGTCCGGCAGTTATCACATGCTGGTGGACTCCACGGGTAAGCGCCTGCGGGAAAACACCGATAACTGGATCACCTGGTCGAGCGGCAACCAAGGCAACAACATTCTGCTGCACATAAGTTTTGTGTTCCGTGCACGGTATAGCCGAGCCGAGTGGCTGGCCCAGGAGAAGATGCTGCGCGCGGGTGCCTCGGTGGTGGCGCACTGGTGTAAGACCTACCGGTGGCCGGTCAAGCACGTCGGTGTGAATGCTCTACCGGGGATCACCACGCATAGCGATACTCGCGCGTGGGGTGGGACAGATCACACTGATCCGGGGCCGAACTTCCCGTGGGACGTGTTCCTGCGTTACGTGGAGGAGGCGATGGCTGGCCCGAAGCACGCCGCAGCACCGGCAGTGCCCGCAGGCCCGCGCAGGGTGGATTTCAACGCTGTGCATGAGGCGGCGCTTAATGACGCGAAACTAGCTGCGCAGGCAGCACGAGATACTTCCCGTGCTGCGAGAGATGTCCTTGCGGGATTGGATCAGCCGATCACCTCGGCGGTCAACCCCGCAGTGCGTTTTCATCCGCGCGCACTGATGGCGGTGCAGGACCTGAATACCTGGTCGATGTTGCAGGTGGTCAAGGCCATTGCCGCGAAGGTGGGCCTGAATGCCGATGAGATCATCGCTGAGGCGATTGCAGCGGACCGGGCACAGAAGAAGTAGAAGCAAGCAGGAAGGAAATGGTGATGAATCCGACGATTACGCAGGCAGTGGCCGCAGCACTCGAGAAGCAGCCGTGGTTTACCCGCCGTAAAGACACCATCGCTGCGGTGGCGGGCACGATCCTCCAGATGGTCAATCTCGTGGCCGCCCAGGCGACGGAGTGGCCGCCAGCGGCGGCCGTGGCTCTCGCCGTGGTGGTGGGTGTGCTCCAGGTGGTGGTCCATGCGGCCACGCCGGGGGCGATCACCCCGTCGATGGCTACGCGCCTAGAAGATGCGGCCCCCACAGTGGTGGAGGATACGGTGGCGCAGGAGCGCGAGGGCTTGGCGGTAGCCCCGATGGGGGAGCATGAAAATAATGAGGTCTAGGAGGCTTTCGCGGTGGCTTCGGTCTCCGTGGGCGGGGCTGCTGATCCTCACCGTAGGTGTGCTGCTGCGTGGGGTGTGCTACCTGCCTACGGTGATCCCTGCTGGGCACCGTATCCCCGCACTAGAGCGGTATCTCCCCTTGTGGGCATGGTCGGGGCTGTGGCTGATTGCTGGGGCACTGGCAGTGGCGTGCGTGGTAGCACGGGCGAATCAGTGGCTACCCCTGGTTACGGGCCTGTTGGTGGCGCTGCATACCCTGTGGGGCGCGATCTACATCGCGGCCTGGGTATCGGGGGATTCTGAGCGTGGCTACATCACCGCCCTCGGCTACCTAACCACGGCCGCGCTGGCCATCTGGGCTTTCGGGCGTGGTGATCCTGCCCCGGCCGTGGAGAAGGGGGTTAATAATGATCGCTGAGGGGGTCGTGATCGCTGTGGTCAGCGCAGCCTCGGGTCTGGTGGTCGCGTTTTGGCAGCGTCGCTCTGCTCAGGAGGAGACTGTGGCGAGCCAATACCAAGCCCTGGTCAAAGACCTGGACAAGTTGAAGCATGATTACCAAGAAGAAAACCGAGAGTTGCGTGAGCGCCTGCGGGGGTTAGAAACCGAGCAGGACCGTCTCAAGCGGCACCTGGCGCGTATGGAGGAAGCCTCTCGTCTGGCTGATGAGAAGGTGAAGGCGGCGGTGGAGTACATCGTGGTGTTGCGGGGGTTGGTGCCTGCTGCCCGGCGTCCGCCGGTACCCGAGGAGCTACGCGCGCTGATTTCCGTGGAATAAGAAGATAACCCCACCTCCCGGGGAGGGGGTGGGGTTGTTTTGCGGGGTTAGTTAGTGCTCATCCCAGTGGCCTTCATGTGCGGCGTGGCGGTGTCCGTCGTGGATGTAGTCCACGTGGTCTCCGTGGGGGATGGCGACGTGCCCGCAGTTGGGGCCGTGCTGGTGATCGTGGTCTTTGTGGGTCT
>NZ_AQXB01000011.1 GCF_000375365.1 Corynebacterium mastitidis DSM 44356
AAAGTATCAATCAATCGAATATGACGACAAGATATTTCAAAACTTCCTTACAGAAGGATTGGCGGTGAAAAAATGACCACACAGAACATCACCTGGAAAAACCTCCTCGACGACACACACGCCTACGGCAAGCAGTTCGCCCCGGCCTTCTACAAGCTCAACGACAAACTCGGCGGTGCTTTAGGCCAACTAGCCGAACAGCCCCAATCCATCCAGGGCCGCGACAAAGAGATTGCTATGCTCCACGCCATCCTAGAGCGGCCCAAAACGCCCGTAGCGCTCCTCCTCGGGCAAGCAGGCGTGGGCAAAACCGCCCTGGTCGAAGAGTTCGCCAAGCAGCTCAACTCCGGTGACTACCACACCCACACGCACTACCACTACCTCTTGGTCAACCTCCACCTGGGCACCCTTGCCGCACTGGGCACCCAAACCCTGCAAACACGCCTTTCCACGCTGTTCGATGAGATCAAAGAGCTAGAAGACTGCGCCCGCCGCGCCACCGGGAACGACTACGTGCGCCTCGTGCTGTTCATGGACGAGGTCCACATGCTCGTAACCATCTTTGGCGCTGGCACCAAAATCGGCGGCGATGTCGTCAAGGCCGTCCTCGCACGATCCCCGATCCGTATCATCGCGGCTACCACCCGCCGCGAATACGACTCCACGATCATGGTGGACAAGCCCCTATCAGAGCGCTTCAAGCAAATCGAAATTGAAGAACTCCCCGCCCACGTCGTCAAAGACATCGCCCGCAACTGGTGGTCCACCGTGGCCCCGGACTGCCCGCAGCCTGCCGAGGACGTCCTAGAACTCCTCATCGAAGCCAACGCGCAATACCGCTCGGATTCAGCCGAACCGCGCAAATCCATCGACATCCTCGAAGATCTCGTTTCCTACTGTAGGAGGGAAGGAAAAGCGGCAAATAGGAAAGTAGTGGAAGATATTTTCAATCAACGCTACTCCATTAGCCTCAGATTTGAAGTAGAGGCGCAAAAAGTATTTGACAATATCAATAACAATATTTTCGGGCAGCCTCATGCAATGAAAGTAATGGAACTGCTCGTATTCTCCATGATATTTCAACTACACAACACGTCAAATAAACCACGGGCCACTATCTTATTTACTGGCCCTACCGGCGTGGGAAAAACCGAAACAGCCAAGCGACTAGCCGAAGGAATGTACCCCGGGCAAAAAGTCCTCCTCAACATCAACATGCCCGACTACAAGACAGTCGAACATGAACCCGCCTTTAGGAAAAGGCTCGGAGAAGCAGTACGCCACAAACCTCATTCCGTGGTGCTCCTCGACGAGGTGGAAAAAGCACACCCCGCAGTCCTCGACACCCTTCTCGCCGTACTTGATGAAGGCGTGGTCTTCTACGACGTCCTCAACCGCGAGGGCGCTACCGAAACCAACTACGTCTCGCTTCGCAACACCATCATCATCGCCACCACCAACGCCGGCGCCGACGTCTTCGCCAACGACGCGCGCTTCTCCCAACGCTCGATCACCGGCAAAAGCCTCAACGAAGACGTCTCCGATGCAGAGATGGACCAGCTCATGGGCGTACTGCGCCCAGAACTGCAAGCCCAAGGCTTCAAACCAGAACTTCTGGGCCGCTTCTCCCGCATCGCCGCATTCCGCGGCCTCGAAGAGGCAGCCCTCCTGCGCATCGCAGAACGCGAGATCAGCCGACTGCAAAAAGAAATCAAGGAGCTAAAGAACATTGAGATCATCTGCGAAGAACCCCACCAATGGCCCAAAGACGTCTACGACTACTACACCACGGACGTCGCACTCTACATCACATTCGTTCGCGCACAATCCACCGACCCCAACTCGGGCGGCGCCCGCGCCATCGCACGAGAAATAGACACCCTCGTCATGGACGAAATTGTGCAAGCACTCAGGAGAAACCCCCATGCTCAGAAATTCAAACTGGAAATATCCCACGACAGTGCCATCTATGACTACGGCGCCGGGCGCACGGCAGGAGGAGTAAGAGTCCATGCTCTCGACTAACAACAATGTGACAAGGAAAATACTTCCCTTCGTCATCCTTGCAAGCATTATCTTTTCCCTCCTTGCCCTCATTGCGCCCGCTTATGCGGCAGATGAGGAAGAGTCAATTAATGCTGCCTCCGTTTCCATGGTGCTTGACGGTGGGGAAAGTGACGACGGGGCTAAACAGCGCCGTATTGAAAAAAGCATTAACCAGGGCATGAAAGATATTGCCTCGGGTAATCTCGATACGCAAGAAGCAAGAAACCTTATTACCGCCCTGGGAACAAACCAGAGCCAGGATAATGAGACCCGCCTTGCGAATCTCGCGCGCTATTCAGGCGAGGACGACTTCAACCAGCTCTTAAACAACCAAGAGCTCCAAGACCAACTGATCAACACCGATAGGGAAAACCTCGAAGGGCTCATCGGGTCTATCCGCCAGCTCAACGACGAGGCCCAAGACGCCGAATCGGACTTGACTAGCGACCTGAAAAAGGCAGGCGAACAGCTCGCGCGCGGTGAAACCATGATCCCAGGGGCTGATCTCGCCAACCGGATCTTGCGCCTGGGCTCAGATCGCGGACTCGTGGACGCACCGCACACGGAATCCGACCTGCTGGCCTCTGCGCTTTTCTCCAAGGCACGAGGTGCTGATAGCGCCGATGAGATCAGCCTGTCGATGGACGATCTACGCAAATTCGGCGGCGACGACGGCGTACAAGCCACCTACGGCCAAATGCGCGACCCGTCGGCCAACGCGCAAGAAACCGCCGCCGGGCGCAACCTCGCGGCCTATCTCCAAGCGCTCTACGGCTACGGCTGGATCGTGACCACCGGACGCGCCGGCAACGAGCACAACGAGTTCGCCAACGCCTACGGCGAACGCACACCGATCTTCCAGTCCGACTGGAAGGCGAACGCCACCTGGGCCGGGGAACTTGGAGCCAAGCTCTTTGACGCTGCCACCGGCTTGATCATCTTCTTGTCGGATCAGGTCACCAAAAACCTCAACCCCATGAACTGGTTTGGGTTTACCGGCGCCGGTAGCGAAGACGACGGCTGGGTATCTCGGTCCATCCGCAGCATTTTGAACACCGTCGGTTTGGGCAAATCCACCATCGCGGCGGGCCAGTTCCTCATGCTCACCCTCTTTATCACCGCCTTTACCGTGGTGCTGTTGTGGGCCCTGCGCAAAGGCCGCTTCGAGGGGCGCAGCCCGGCGATGAAAGCCAACCTCGTGCGCATCTTCGTGATCCTCTCCACGATCCCGCTTTTCGCGCTGCTGACCTCGACTGTGGCCACCATCGGGCTCAACTACGAATCCGAGGCCAAAGACGAGGTAGCACGAGGAAACGAGAAATACATCGTCGATACCCTCGCCTGGGCCTCCACGGCCAACCTCTCACTGGGCCTTGCCGGATACTCCTGGTCGGATAACCCCCAGGACTACATGCCCAGCAAAGAAACCGTGGCTCGCCTCTCCAAGGCCGTTAACTCCCAAGCAGAAGCCGCAGGCATGCGCGGACTCCTAGAATCCACCCACGGCGAAACCCAGGCCGCCTCTGCCGGCGATATGCTCTCGAAGCTGAACTCCAAAGAGACCATCT
Organism: Corynebacterium mastitidis DSM 44356; assembly: GCF_000375365.1. Lineage (GTDB taxonomy): Bacteria > Actinomycetota > Actinomycetes > Mycobacteriales > Mycobacteriaceae > Corynebacterium > Corynebacterium mastitidis. The sequence continues at coordinate 3,615 of NZ_AQXB01000011.1, forward strand.
CCGTGCAGCAATACTTCTCCGCGATCACCCGCGCCGGAAGCAGCGATGTGGTGGGATCTGCCTCCGGCAACATCGCAGCCGCCAACATCCGCGACGTGAATGCACAAATCGGAGACACCGACGCGAAAAAGTACGACGACGACATCCTCGGCGCCACGCTCAACACCCCCTACTTCTTCGTCGAAATCGCCTCCGACGACACCGACGAAGACACCACAAGCTCCTCAACTACGAGCACGAGCGAGGACAACCCCGATGTCACCGACGGACCCGACGGCTTCGAACAAGGCACCCGCATTGAACTCGGTGCTGGCGGGCCGAACGCCCAATACTTCGATCTCGCCAGCAGAAAAATGGCCGCCTCCCCAGTCAAATGGAACAACCCCGCCACCTACATCTACGGCGCCGTACCGGCAGGCGGATCCGTCGAAGAAACCAACACCTACGACAACTACATCTTCGGAGAAAAATCACACCAAAACTGGAACCCCGAAACCGCAGCACTCGATAGCGACCCCGATAAAAAGAAACTCCTCAACACCAATGCCTACTCCATTGGCATGATGAACCGCTACGCAGGAATACGCGACTTTAGCGGAATGATGAGCCTTTCCACACAATCCACCGCTTTCGTCCTGCAATCCAACATTTCTTCCGGAACCCTAGAATACAAGGGCTTTCAAACCAACCCCAATTCCACAGGATCGGCAAAAAACACCGGACGAAACGGAACCGAGTTCATCCGCTACGTCATACCGCACACCGGCTACGGAGACCTAGGGCTCAAAGTCGCGTCCTTGTCCACCAACAGCATCACGCTGGCGGCCATCGCGCTCACAGCCTTTATCGGCATGCTGCGCGCACCCATCATCCTCGCACTGTTTGAAATGCTCCGAGGCCTGGGCCGCTCCCTTTTCCTCGGACACCCCGACGGAGTGATGCGGGCCGCCATCTACTTCCTCGCCATGCGCCTCTCCTTCGCGTTCGCCATGAAATCCATCGAAGTAGCGAACTCAATACTCCAAGGACTTATGGGTGGCATAAGTGCTATTACTGGAATTGAGAATATGGGAATGGATTATGCCACACGGGAGTATGGAGATCTGGTAACGGGTGGGTTAAAGACGGACATTTCTCATGGCGTTGGTGGTCTTATCCTCGTTGTTCTTGGCCTTGGTTTAGCAGCACTAGTGTGCTTTCCGATGTTCAAAATGACCGACAGCAAGGGCCAAATACGCAAATACTCCGTAGTCACCATGATGGTGACCCTGCCGTACATGATTGCCGACCAAGCAGCCTCCTCCATGGACCGATTCAACATCTTCCTCGGCCTTAAACCCCAAGCCACCACCGGGGTGACCGGCGGCAACCTCAAGGCCATCACCCTGAAGGAGCACGGAAGCCGCTTTCTCACCCGCACGGTAGGAGGTGCCGCGCTTGCCGCCGGCGCGGCCTCGGTGGGTGCTAAGGCCGGAGGCAAATTCGGCACAGCAGTTGCCCACAAGGGCGGAGAAATCGGCAAGAAGGTCTTAGGCCTTGGCAACAACGCCCCCAACCCCGAGGGCACAGACTCCCGCGCCACGCAAGCCGATACCCAGCGCCTACCCCTTCGTGACGGGCAAGGCCCCGGCGCCCCCACTGACTCTCAGGCACCGGAAAAGAAGGGGGTTGTGGGCAAGGCGATGGATGCGGTGCGCGGCCACACCAGCGAGGGCAATGAAGGCGCGGTAGACCCCGGCGTCTCCGCGCCCCGCGATGGGCAGACCACCCAGACGGACCCGGGCTCAGCCGCAGACACCGACACCGGGCAGGAGCACAACCCCACGGCCACCACCGGCGCCCCCGGTATGACTACAGATCCGCAGGCACCGGAAAAGAAGGGGGTTGTGGGCAAGGCGATGGATGCGGTGCGCGGCCACACCAGTGAGGGCAATGAAGGCGCGGTAGACCCCGGCGCCTCCGCCCCCCGCGACGGGCAGACCACGCCTGGCACACAGCGCGACAACCACGCCACCACCGGGCCCAAGACCCTCAACATCGACCAGGCCACGATCAACGCCGACCACGCCCGCGCCGAGAGCACGGCAACGGACATCTCAGGCGGGCGGGTCAACCTCACCGGAAACATCGCAGAAGCCCAAGCCAACGACGTCCCCCCGGTGGAAGTCTCCCCGCGCGACGGTGTACCCGAGCCCACCGATGAGGACACTCAACCTGCCTCGCGGCGCACCCCGCGCCCGGACGGCGGAGACCGCGTGGACCACAAGGCCCACATCGTGAACTTCCTCAAAGATGCCGCTGGGGACATAAAGCATGGTGACGGATACCGTACTGACGGCGAGATCTCCCACGGCCTCCACCACTACGCTGAGGAAGGGTCCATCGCCCAGAAACTTGCAGGTCAGTACCGCAAGGCCGCCGCATGGGAAGCCAAGGTCAACAAGACCCCGGATGCTCACCGCGACATCACCCATGACGCCTCGCGCAAGCTCGACCAACCGACCCGTTCCTCGCACGGCACCTCTGGCAGCCAGGCACCTGCTGCCTCGCCCGAGACCATGAAGCTCGTCGAACAGCTCACCCAAGCTGTCAACGAGCTCGGACGACAGGGAAGAGACGAACGCCGCCGCGACTACGAGAACCGCGAAGCCCTCAACCGCGTCTCCGAGAGCATCCGCCGACTCGACAAAAACTGAAAGGATGTGGTACTAACCCCCGCCATGCGATACGATCACATGTAGACCACTCTCGACTTTGTACACCTACAGGATTAACTCCATGAAAGAAAGGAATAAAATATGGAGCAATACTCCACGATGCTGACACGCTCGACACAAATCGACAACAGCGGCATAAGCAACTTCATTGACTCTCTCGGAAATGCAATATCAGACCCCCTTCAGGGTATCATATTCGTCGTTTCCATGGCCATTGCGGGAATCTGCATCATCGGTTCCATTGTTTCCTTTAGGAAGAACCAATATGGAAAAGCGGGCATAGCGTTTGTTTCCGGCATTGCAGCAGCCATTGTTGGCGTGATCGGCCTTACCGGACTGGGATCCATTGCCAGTGACGTCAACCCCATCAGTGGCACGGACAACGGGGTCAACGAATACCTCAACTAGCCGCTACGTGACGATCCCCCAGGCTAAGGGCATACAAGCCTGGGGGATCGTTTTGCTTCGACACCGAGCAGTGCTGCTATCGATTACTCCACAGAAGGACACTGCGTACCGCACACCGGATTCACCGGCACCGCCGACGGTGCAGCCGAATCTGAAAAAGGTTCAGGATGATGATGAAAAGGAGACGTGACCCAGTCAAGAAAATCTTTACTGAAGAACCCCGAAACAGGATGTCCGGTAATAACCCACGCAAGGAAAACGGTAATAATAACGCCAAATATTGACAAAGCTATCGCCGGATTATTCAAGGTCTTTTCAATACCACGGGCAAGAGAATTAAGAAAATCTTCTAGCAGTTCTATCAAGATGGGAATGAGCATAGTTTCACTGTAGCCGAAGTGGGCGGCCCATCCTAGGAGCGCGAGCGGTCAGGGCGTATCGGGATAGCATATTCATTATGAATATGAGTATTATATGGGCAGGTCACTGCCACTGTACGGCGGTGGGCTACCTGTCCCAAGCGATGTGAAAGGTATCTTGTGGTGAATCGTCATCATTTCTCCTCTCCACCCCCCGATAGCGGGGGAAACTCCCAGAAAGCGGCACCGCACCAAACGCCTCGATGGTGGGGTAGAGGTAGCGCGTTCGGCTCTACCTGGTGGGCCAAGGGCGGCCACCGTCGCCGCATCCGCGCAGGCATCCTCGTAGGAACCGGGGCCGGGCTTGTTCTATCCCCTGGTGCTGCGCACGCAGACGTCCTCTCGGATGTCGCAGGCGCAGTCACCGGGATGGTC
>NZ_AQXB01000012.1 GCF_000375365.1 Corynebacterium mastitidis DSM 44356
GCTCAAAAGTGTTCGCCTTGGAAATACTCATTTAAATGCCTCCTGAATCTCTTGTGCTACCTTTTCGTACCCCTCATCATTCTTAGGGGTGCGGCCAAAAGTTGCCTTAATGGACTCCCTCATTGGAATGAAGGTATCGAAAAGTGAAATATCATACTCCTTGAACGTAGAGATGGCTTCCCGAAGCTGGGTGGTGCCAGTACGTGCCGAGGTAATGAGAACACCATGCGGTACGCTCTTTAAGAAGTTTAGAGTTGGCCATACTCGACTAACGTCCAAGCCTGATGCGTGGGTCGGTACAACAACAAAATCTGCAATCTTGATAGCGGCATCAATTATAAGCGGGTCACCCGGCGGGGTGTCAATAATCACGACGCCGCCTCCTGCACTTTTTTCTTGAGCAAGGTTTTCTAATCGTCGAGGATTTGTGTCCGTAACAATGAATGGAAGTGCATCGTCGGCTTCGACTGCCCGATCTGCCCAATCACTAGCGGAACCCTGTCGATCAAGGTCAATCACTGTGACGCTTTTCCCGACATGGCTAAACGCGCAGCCCAAGTAGATGGCGGTCGTCGTTTTCGCTGTCCCACCTTTGGTGTTCACAATGCTTACAATCATGGATGCTCCTGGCTTGTTGGTAGCCTGAAGGTAATCATACACTCAGGTGTTTAAACCTTCAAGCGCTTAGATGTTTTAGAGTCCTCTGTGCTGGTCTGGTAGAGTCCACACTTGGGTCTGTGCTCAGTGTCTACCAGCTTTGATACCTCTTCCAATGCTGACGCAACTCCTCCATCAACTGAGCGTTATTCCTCATGTGAAGTTCACACAGGGAGTGAATCGCTTCAATGCCCTCACGCATTTTCTTCTCGTCTATGGAAAAGTCTGACGCGCGGATATTTCCTGGATAAAGATTTTCTGGACTACCTGAGAAAGTCCCTACTTGTATTTCCCATCCGCTTGGGGTGGGGATCAGATAGAAGGTATCTCCGAAGATCCTTTCAATGACAAGGCCAATCCAGTAGGTTCCATGGAGGTTCGTGTTATATAAAACTGCGCCGGAAAGATTATCATTATAGAAATTGCATGAGCTGATGTTGCTCTCAGAAAAATCCAAATCCTCGCAGTTTGAACCTTCGAAGGTGGACCATGATAGATCCATTTCGGAGAGATTAAGGCCAGAGAGATCAAGGCCTGAAAGATCGGCGCGGACACCTTCTGATCGTGCTAGTTCGATTTGAGCTTCCACGTTTCCACGTGCGAATCTCATCATTTGGTCTCCTAGTCCTAGAAAAGAATTTGTGGTGGTAGTTATCTGGTCACATGCATGCGGGCTTGGACGTCGGCGCGGGTGAGGGTGCTCATGCTTCCCACCCCCAGCGCAGGACACGACGGGGATCGCCCGTTATGGCACGAATAGGAAACTCCTCATCGCCGTACATCCAGCCCTCCTCACGCCATTCGAGAGGGATGCCGTCACCTGCCGCGATGATGGTTCCCTCCGGCGCGTCCCTGTAGTCCTCTTCGGTTACAAGGTATTCCGGGTACTCGGGGTCAGTTTTAGGGGATGTGTCGTTGTCACTGCTTGCACCTTTAACGATCTCAGACCGTATCTCCTCGGCTATGTCGCTGAGGGTGTCGATGATGTCATCCATGATCTTCGATTCGTGCCGGTTCTTTCCCTGAACTGCGGCAAGAATCCCAATGGCCCGTTGTACATCGAAGGCCCTATCGAGTGCTACCGCAACCGAATCCTCCTCTTTACGGGAGGTGTCGGCGTTTCCTGTGCCAAAGATGGCCTCGAAGTGATTGACAGGGTTGGGGATTGGATTGATGTGAACCATGCTTACTACTGTACGGCCAGGTGTTTGAACTGTCAAGTGTTAAGAAGTTTAAAGCTTTGAAATGGCAAACATTCAAGCTTCTAGACGCTTATGTGCCTGGTCAGAGCGCTTACGGGGCCGCGTTGTGATGGACGAGTAGTACATGCCAGGGGAACTCCCTTGCGTGGGCAGGGCTGGCACCAGCCACGGGCCCAGAGCCGGCTACGTTGACAAGGATGACCGGCCTACTGACAAACGTCGAGATCTGCGCAGGCGCGGGCGGGCAAGCCCTCGGCCTTCACCGTGCAGGATTCCACCACCGCGCCGTCGTAGAAATAGATTCCTGGCCCGCTAAAACCCTGCGAGCCAACCACTCCGAGTGGAATGTGCTACGCATGGGTGTCCGGGACTTTGACGGTGAACCGTATGCAGGCACCGATTTACTCTCCGGCGGGGTTTCCTGCCCTCCATTTTCGGTCGCGGGCAAACAACTCGGCGCCCAAGACGAACGCGATCTCTTCCCCCGCGCCATACAGCTAACAGCACAGATCAAACCCCGAGCCCTCCTCTTAGAAAACGTCAAGGGGCTCGGACAGAAACGCTTCGCAGGATACCGCTCCGCCATCATCACCAAACTAGAAAAACTCGGCTACCACGTTTTCTGGGAACACGTCCAGGCCGCAGATTACGGTGCCCCCAGCTCCGCTCTCGGTTCATCCTCGTTGCTCTACGGCCAGAGCACGCCGCGTACTTTGCATTCCCCACCCCAGTACCGCATCGTGTCACTGTGGGTGAAGCTCTCGAAGAACTTATGGGCACCCCGGGTTGGTTGGTGTGGTTGTGGGGGTGTGAGGGCCCTGATCGCCTGGGGGTGCGCGCTGTGTGTGGTGGTGGGGCGTTCGTGGTCGTGTGTGGTCGTGCGCTGGGCGGTCTGGGGTGGTGCTCGGGGCCTGGGTGTGTGCCGGGTGCGTGGGTGTGGTGGTTGAGTGGTAAGAGTGTTGAGTGTTCAGGCGCTTGGGGGTTTGGGTGTTTTTGCTGGTGTGGGGCAGTATGGGCGCGCTGGGTGTGCGTGGGTAGGTGCCTGTGGTCGGGGAGTCCTAGGGTGGGTGGTCTGCGTGGGTTGGTGCCCGCTGCGTGTGGTGTAGGTGGTGGTGTGGTCGCGGCGGGGTGTGTCTACTGCGTGTCGCGTGCGGTGCCCGGCGTGCGGCGTGCTGGGTGGTGTGTTCACTGCGTGGTGTGTTTTAGGAGCCAGTGTGCGATGTTGTCGATGTCTCGGTCATGCTGTACGACGTCGATGACGATTTTTCCGGCTTCTATCGGGTTAGCGGCAAGGTGGATGCCATGCCCGTCTAGGTAGGTCACGCATGCCCACCAGGCTGTGCGTTTATTAGCGTCGATGAAAGCATGCGCGAGGCAGAGGGATTCTAGTAGGGCTGCGGCTCGGTGATAATCGGTAGGAAATAGTTCTTCCCCGAAGGCTACGGTAAGTGGTCTGCTTAAAGCGCCTTCCAGCTTCCCTTTGTCGAGTAGGCAGTGTGGGCCATTGAACTGTGTGTTGAAGTCAATGACTGCGCGCGGGTGCAGGGCATATCGGGGGGTCATTTATCTGCCAGCCAGTCAAGGGTTTCGGCCCATTTGAGTGCTTGACGGTTACCTGCCGTGAGGGTTTCGTCGTAGTCGAGTTCACGGCCTGCCGTGTATAGGCCCGCGAAAGCGTCCGTATGCTCAGCGGTGCGATTTTTAGCCATAGCGGGTTTCTCCCTTTTTTCTTGCGTGGTTGCGGGTTCGGATCTCACTGTAGTAATAGATATTTAAATTGTCAAGCTTTTAAGTGTTTGAGTGTTTATTCTGGTGGTGTTGGTATCCATGAGGCTTCGGGTGTAAGGGGGGCATGGGGTCTGTGGTGGTGCAGGCTCGTGTGGCTTGTTGCGGGGCCCGCGCGGTGTGTGCCTGTTACGCAAGCCGTGGAGGTGTGAGCGCGCCGGGCGTTGGTGGTGGCCAGTGCGAGCTTGGGGAGGGGCGTGGTGTGTGCCTGGGCTACGTGGGTGTGGTGGCCGTGGCTTGGTGGTGTAGCAGTGCTCACTGTGTGCTGTGCCGGGGTTTTGGCTGTCGTGTTTGTGGCCGTGGGTGGGGTCTTGTTGCGTGGGCGGGCAGGGCGGCGGTGTGCGTGGTGGTCAACGTGGGGGCGTCTGTGGTTGTGTGCTCGTGGGCGCCGGGTGGCTCGGGGTGGGTTGTGCGGTGGAGGGCATGGGGTGCGGAGAGCCGGGTTGGGTGACTGCGGGCGGCCGGGGGCGGTGCTCGGGGAGGTTCCGGGCTGGAGGGGCAAAGGCACAGCGCGTCGGGTTGGTGTGTGGGGCTCGGCGCGTGCGCTGCCCCCTGGGGTCGTCGAGGCGCTGAAGGTGCCTGTGCGGCGGTACGGGCTGTGGGTAGATGGTTGGGCATTCAAGACGTCTAGCGCTTAGGTATTTAAGTGGTGGGTGCTTGGTGGCTGTGTCGTGCAGGCTAAGGCGGGGCGTGTAGCAGGTGTGTGGTAGCTCGTGGCCGTGGCCGTGGCTGTAGGTGGTGGTGTGCGGGGTGAGGGGTGGGACGGTGTGCGCGAGGCCCGGCGCGCTGGTGTGGCTGTGGTGGTAGGTGGTGCCTGGGTGTGTGGAGGGGTTGGGGTGGGTGTGGGGATCCCGGGGCGAGGGGGCAGAGTGTGGTGGGTGTGCGCTGCGGCGGCGGGGCTACAGGGTGTGGTCTGTGGGCCTGGTGCTCGGCGCGCTGGGTTTCGGGCCGGTGGTGTGGCTGTGAGTTCGGGGGGTGCAAGGGCGTGCTGGGCGGCCTGGGCTGGTGTTCGGTGCCTGGTGTGTGCTTGGGCTACGTGGGGGCTTGGTGGTTGGGTGTTGAAAGTGCTGGGCGTTTAGGTGCTTGGGGGTTTGGGTGTTGTTGCTGGTGTGGTGAGGGGCAGCTAGGGGGTAGGGCGCGCCGGGGTGCGGGTACAGGCGGGTGGTTCGGGGCCCGGTGCGTGGCGGCTGTGTGTTCGTGGCCGTGCGTGGGATGTGTGCCGGGTGTTTGGCGCGCTGGGCCGGTGCGTGCTGGGGTGGTTGTCGTGGTGTGCGGGGTTGGGGTTGTGTAAGCGGTGGCCAGCACGGGGGTGGCTGTGGCTGTGAGTTCGGGAGTGGGTGCTGTGTGGGGAGTCGTGGCTGTGGGGCCAAGGCGATGCGGTGCGTCTATCGCGCACGTTGAGGGAGTCCGGGCGCGCCGGGCTGGGGTGGAAGGGAGCGTGTGGCCTGTGGTGGTGCAGGTGCGGCGGCGGGGCAGGCTATGGGCTGGCGCCCGGCGCGTGTTTGGGCTGTGGGGATGTTATTGGTGGGTGGCTCGGGGTGCGGGGTGTGGGTGCGCTGTTGGCCGTGGTTGTGGCCGTGCGCGGACTTGGTGGTGTGGGGGCTGCGCGGTGTGTGTGGCGGCGGGGCGTTGTGTGGCTGTGTGTCCTGTGCGCGGGGCGTGCTGGGTGGGGGCTTGGTGGGGTGTGCGAGGCCCGGCGCGCTGGGGTGTGGGCTGTGGTGGCTTCCTGTGTGTGGGGTGCTTGGCGTGTGCGTGCGGGTGGGGTGGTAGGGGATCTGTGGGCCTGGTGTTCGGTAGGTGTGTAGGCGCGGGTGGGGCTGGGTCGCGTGGGTGTGTGGGTGCGGGGTTGGGCGATGGGGGCGTGTCTATCGCGCGGCTAGGGCGCGGGCGGGCGTTGGTGGTGGCCAGTATGTGCTTGGGTGGGCACGGTACGCGGAGCCTCGGTGTGCGTGGGGTGGAGATCGTTGGTGTAGAGAGACGAAGCGCGGGCGCGCCGGGTTGTGGCGGCTGGGGGTGCGGGCTCTGGTGTGCGGTGGTGTGCGTGTGCGGTGGTGTGCGCCAGCTCGTGGTCGTGTAGGGCCCTGGTGTGCAGTGTGTGCGAGGTGTGGGGTGTGGGTGCGCTGCGTGGGTGTGCCTACTGTGCTTGGTGGCCGGCGCGCCGGGGTGCGTGAGTTCATCTAGTGGTGTGGTGCGTGTCGTGGTGGCTTGGTGGTTGGACGGTGAAAGTGCTGGGTGTTCAGGTACTTGGGTGTTGTGGTGGGTGCTCGGTAGGTGGGGGTGTGCTTGGTGGTTGTGGGTGTGTGGGCGCGGGTGGGGCTGGGTCGTGTGGCTGTGTGGGGTGCTGGTAGTGCTTGGCGAGGCCCGGGGTGGGGCGGTTGTGTGCCAGGGCGCGCCGGGATCGGTGGGCTGGGCGGTGTGAGGGCCATGATCGCCTGGGGGTGTAGGTGGTGCGGCGGGGTGTGCTTATCGCGCACGTCGAGGGGGCTAGAGCGTGCCGGGCGCAGGCGGGGTGGACGGTTGTGTGCGGGGCCCGGTGCGCGGTGGCTGTGGTTCGTGGGCGGCGTGTGTGGCCTGTGGTATCGGTGCCCGGCGCGCGTCGGGTGGGTTGTGCGCGGGGTTGCGGGTGCGCAGGGCCGGACTGTGGTGGTGGCCAGTGCGCGCCGGGTGGGTTGTGTGTGGGCGCGCGGGGTGGTGGTTGGGTGGTGAAGGTGCTGGGTGTTTAGGCGCTTGGGGGTTTGGGTGTTGTTGCTGGTGTGGGGGCTGGACCTGTGGCTGTGAGCGGCGTGTGTGGAGGTGCGAGCGCGCCGGGTTGGTCGCCGTGGTGTGTGGGGTTGGGGTTGCGTAAGCGGTGGCCAGCACGGGGGTGGAGACATGGGGTGCGGAGAGCCGGGCTGGGTGGCTGCGGGCGGCCTGGGGTCTGTGGTGGCGCCTGGTAGTTGTGGTCGTGAGCTATGAGGTAGGTGCTCGGGGCGCGCGGCGGGTTGTTGGTACAGGCGGG
>NZ_AQXB01000013.1 GCF_000375365.1 Corynebacterium mastitidis DSM 44356
CAGAATCGACTACGTGGTTATTCATGTCAATAGTGAAGGTGACGTAGGTGTACATTCCGTCATTCATCATGGCGTCGAGTTCTTCCTTGATTACTTTCCTGCTGTTTACCCTGTCGGTTATTCCGTCGGGAACATAGGCGGCAACAACGGAATAGGCTAATTCGTATGTTCCCGGTCCAGTGTTCGTGATTTGTGGGTCAGAGGAAACGCTCGCATATACTCCTGATTGCATGAGGGCTATTGTCCCTAGTGCTTCTTCGAGTATGGGCCCTGCTGTAACATCGCCTTCGCGAATGAGGCGTTCGTTGAGTTTTTGGGCGTTATCGTAATCTTGTCGTATTCCGTCGCCAAGAACGAGATCTTGGAGAATGTACGATATGCGGGATACTTTCGCTTCTTCGGATTGGTCGCTGACGTCTACTGATTCTTCTTCTGTCGGAGCGGTCTCCGGGGTGGGTGTTTCCTCTTCTTCTGCGGCTGCCTTCTGGGGCACTACCGGAGTGTGGGGTGCACGCTCGTGGGATTGAGTTCGGTCTTGGCCGTTGAGCGTGGCGGCGGGACTGGGGGCGGTGATCGGTGCGGCAAACGGGTCGGTGGTTTCTTCTGGGCTGCTCAGCACGGCGCGTAGGAGGAGTGCGATCAAGATGACGGCGGTGATGCTGCCGCCGAGGATGAGGAGCCGTTGGCGTTGGTCTAGGCGTGACCAGCGCTCTTGGATGGGCTGAAGTATGTTCACGTTCTTTTCCTTTTCAGTGCATGGATGGTGCTGCTGCCATTCCTTCTTGAGTGAAGGTCATTTCGATTGGTTTTATTGAATCCACGACCGAGTCGTAATACCCCTGTACCAAGTACATGGTTATTCCTTCTTCATTAATGAGTTCATACGACACTTTCCATACATCCTCCCCGCCGGTAGTGGTATGGCGTATCTGAAAGTGTTGCATGTCTACGATCCATCCGGCTTTATTTGCCATTGTGTAAACGGCTGCCAGTTGCGGGTTGCCGTAGGCATAGTTTGAGACGAGCCATCGGTCCAGTTCTCCTTGCTCGTTATAGTTAGCGTCAGCAAATGCACCGTAATCACTTACAACAGCGCTGGCTATTGAATCTGTAACGTCTTGGGGTACTTCTTCGTTGCCCGCCATGAAATTTCGGTCGTAGGAGTAGTATGTATCGTATGGGAGGTTTACCCCCTGGTTATTAGTGCTTCGAGCGCGCTCGGGCGGTATTCCTTCTGGCTTTTCTTGTTCGATTCTTTCTTCCTGCGGAGAGTGGAGCTCTTTTTTGGTAGTGGTTTCCACTTGCGCGGTAGCACTGTGCCCACTTACCGTTTCCCCATTTTCACCATCGAATAGCAAATTAACTATCCAGTATATTGCAAGTAAAACAATTGTCAGGAGGATGGAAAACACTACGACAAGCATGAACATGCGTTTTTCCTTGCGCGCTCCACCCCCATCATCCCTTGTAGATCCAGTTCCACCAGTACTACCCATGTTTGCCATGAGTCATACTATATCAGGTGTTCACTAAGAAATCTGATGTGCATAGAGTGGGGCCAACGTCTCCGAACTGGCTTACGGTCGGAAGAGCTTCCCTACGCACAGGAACCACGGTTGAGACTGCATGGTGACCGATTCCCTAGCGCACCGTCTATGTCTGCTGAAGGGCTGGGACCTTATCATTCCCGCAAGCTGTTGATCTTATCGCTCCGCTTATCATCCGCAGCCGAGAATCTTTCTTCGAATCAGACCCAGGGCCCTGAGCCCATTGAGTTCAGATCCTGGGGTTTGTACTATTTTCCTGCTGTGACCGGCTGTCCTACCTCGCTCGGGAAGTCTAGGCCAAGGTCCTGCATGATCGGGACGGGGTCTTGGGCGTTGCCGTAGCCCTGGGGGTGGATCTCGAAGTGGAGATGCGAGCCCGTCGAGAAGCCCTCCGAGCCCATCTCTGCGATCTGATCGCCGGCTTTTACCTCATCACCTTCGCTTACAGTAAAAGAGCGCATATGACCATAAACCGTTACAGTACCGTCACTGTGTTCAATCCGCACCCAGTTTCCAAACCCTGAAGCAGGACCAGCACTGATCACCTTGCCGTCCATAAACGCATAGATGGAGGTACCAGGCTCATTGGCAATATCGATTCCTTTATGTGCTGCATCACCTTGTGCAACGTCTTGACGTGGCCCTGTGGTGAAGGGAGAGGTGTACTGACCGATCGTGGGAATTACCGCACCGTGCTCGTTAGGCTGTACTGATCCTGCACTAGCTGTACCACCACGCCGACATCCATACTCAGGAGAAGCGGATCCTCCTTTGCCTTTGCGGTTTTGCTGGCCACGGCCGCTGTAACCGGAGCCGTCGGTGGTGACGTGTACGTGGTCGAGGTGGTTCTCGGTATCGCTGCCGCGATCCTCCATCACGCTGCCGCCATCACCTTTGTTATCATATTTTTGTTGCCATATTGTGTATTCTACATTATATTCTTCTCCATGTTGCCAAATAAAATCATATACCTCGTCACCCAATACCTTTCCTTCCACTGAAGAGTAATTAGGTATCATCACATCAATTGCTCTTCCGGAAGGGTGATCTGGAAAACGGTCAAAAGGCCTCCATCCGCCGATAGTATCAATCCTTCCTTTAAATTTTTCCGCCACAGCGTGAGCTAAGTCTTTTGCGTTTTTCTGTAGCTTATCCTCGTTAAGGATCGTCACATCTGAATTAACGCTATCGCTCCCAGGTTCACCCTTCTTGCCTTTCCTTCCCGATGCGGTTGACACGCATTTTCCGTTTTTATTTGCAAACTTCTGGGCCTCGGACCTGTTTTTGATGAAGTCGCCCTTGTTTTGCACAATGCAGGGGGATTGGAATAGCTTGGATTCTTTCTTCTTTGCCCTACTTCGATCTTGGAGCGCTTGGACGACTCGAGTAAGAGCGCTTCCCCCAATATTACCGGCGGTGGTGAGTCCATTCGCGGCAGGGAGCGCTTGGGCTAGTTTTTTTTCATCTCCGGGGTAGTTATCTTTGTTGAATACCTTGTTTGCTTGTATCGCCCATTCTTCTCTTTGTGTGTGGTATGCTGCGGGTCGTTCGTAGCCCATTTGGAATGCGGCAGCGGCTTTTTTTGGGTCATCGGTTGTGACCCAGGCGTCTTTATCGAGAAGTATTTTATTGCGCACTTCGATGTCTTCGCCGGTGTTTGACCAGGGGTAGGTCACGGCGGTAAATCCTCGGTCGAATGGCTGTGGCTGCCCGTAGTTTGCTGGTGTCACCGCGAGGGAAGCGAACGCGGCGCCGGTCTTGAATTCGCTGTCCCAGACGTATTGGGATTCTGGGGTTGCGCGCCAGCCTCCAAGGAGGAAGTGCGGGCTTTGGACGTATTTCTCATAAGGGGTGAACTGGTAGAGGCCGCCCCCGGGTCCGCCTTTATCTGGGGTGGTGGATTCTGGGGTGGGGAATCTGCCGAAGCCTTCCGAGATCTGTGGGTCGAATGTGCCGCCGGATTCGTGGTTGATGTTGGCGAGCACGCCGGCGGCGAATGCGCCAGAGGTTCCGATCTCTCCGGTGAAGAAGTCGTAGACTTCTTGGGCCACGTCGTAGGCTTGGGTTCCAGGGGTAAGCCAGTCGGATTGTCCTGGGGAGGTTCCTGATGTGGGTGGGACGTCATCGTCGTGGCTTTTTTGCGGCCCGTACATTCCTTTTTGGTAGAGGAAGTCTACCTCGTCTGGGGTGCAAAATCGCGGGGTTATGTCGTCGTCTTTCTTATCGTCTGCCAGCACGGGCAGGGCGGCGATGCTCAACGTGGTAATGACGGTAAGGGCGGTGGCGGTGAGGAAGTTGAAGCTCTTCATGTTGCTTTTTCTGCTTGGTTCTTCTATTCTTGGAGGTGCCTCAACTCCATCGAGGTATGTGTCAAACTGGTTGTGCGATAGCGGCTTCCTTATCTCGTTGGCTATCGCGCAACTTTTTGTGTTACGGGCCTGTAAACGTCAGTTCATCAGGTGCTTCATCGGCAGGCGGATCAACTGGAGGCTCAGGCGGATTCGGGGTGGGGTTCTTCCTTGCGGTGGCTTGTTTCTCAGCGGCTTCGACGTGCTGAGCCGTGGCCTCTTCTGCTGAGGTGGTACCCCCTGTGGCGGTGCCGACGTAGGTGAGATCCGCGATCAAAGGTCCGTCCATGGTTACGATGTACTCGGCGTGGTAGATGCCCTCATCGGTGATCAGGGGGACCTGGACGAGGTAGGTGCGGATCACCCCGGCGGTGGTGGCAACCCAGGACACAGAGATCGGCGCGGATTTGTGGACCTGGCGGCCGAGCTCGCGCGCGGGTGAGGCGCCCGAGAGGAAGTTGTAGAGCACAGAGGTGGATGCGGATTTCGTCATCATCTGTGCGAGGTTCTGCTGGTGCGCGGTGATCTCGCTGTTGGTGGCGCGGGGGTTGATCCCCACCACGGAGTCGAAGAAGCCATCGAGGACGCCCACGGCATCGCTGTTGAGCCTCGTTATCGCGGAAAACTCGTCAGCGCTGACTGGGTGCTCGCCGTCTTTGAGCGCCACGATCTGCTTGCGCAGGGCTGTGATCTGAGCGTCCTTCATCGTGTCGGTCTTCTCCACCAGCGAGTAGGCGCCTTCTACTGAGTCCACGGCGCGCGGGCGCGTCGTGGGGGCCGCAGGGCGTGATCCCGCACCAAGCTGGTAGCCGATCAGCCCCGCCAGCAGGCACACGATGCCCGCAGGGATGAGGTAGCGCACCAGCAGGTCTTTGACGCTGATCTCCTCGAACCAGTCCGCTGCCTGCGTCATGATCGTATGCAGCCGGTTGTCCTTATCCTGGTGGGAGTTTTCTACGTCGCGTTTCCCTCCTTCTCGTTCACTTAGGTCATTAGCGCGGGACGTATCTCTTTTTTTAGTCCGCACCTTTTCCTCGTCCTTGGATACGGAATCAAGATCGACACCTTGAATGTTTTTCGACTGCATGATGGCCCTCCAATCTAAGATTTAATAAAGAACGCTTCGCGGTACATTTGGGCAATATCAATAGGCGCGCGGTGCTTATCCGGGAGCGGAACCGAAACGAGAATCTTCCCCTCTCGGACTGAGACGTCACTACCACTAAGGCCAAGGACGTTGTCGATAAGTTCGTTATATTTATCAACACTCGAAAGATCTATGGTCGTCGAGAGTTTGTAGGTAAACAGGGCAACAGTATTAGAGACGTCGGTCTTCATGCGCGAGACGCGCATGTTCTCCGTGGTGAGGATATTGTCAATTACCCCCTCGGTGGACGTGGCCCACCGCAAAGCTCCCACACGCTTTCGATCCACCTCCGAGGACAAATCACCAAACAGTGCGAGATCAAAGGAGGATTCGACCTTCTTTCCACCCTTTTTCTTCTTGGATGATTTTTCGATCTTTAGATGACGCTCGGGGTACTTGTCCTCAACCGCTATCACATCAGAAATGTATATCCTACTATGATCCGAG
>NZ_AQXB01000014.1 GCF_000375365.1 Corynebacterium mastitidis DSM 44356
ATATTTTTACACCATGACCCCAGGAATTGCAGAGACCAATAATCCCAGAGTTGATGGCCAATATTCCAGCTATTGTTCCAGCTAAGGCCGGGCCAACCCCCGTCTCGGCTGTCAATACAGCCGCTATACCAGCCACACCCGCTCCAGCAGCATAAGCATTTTGCACCGCAGAGGCAGCACAACTACTAAGGAGGATCGCTGGAGGGAACTTTTGGAAACCATTTCTCCCCTCACAAGCGGCTCGCAGCGCAACGGTATGTGGATACAATTCTTCCGACTTATCGTTCAGATCGGACAGAGTAGACTCAGAGGCTTGAACGTTCCACCCCTGACTTATTAACCCTACGGAGAAGTCTTCAAGCGTTTCTTCATCTATCGAGGGATCTTCCTGAGCCTTGGAGAAGTCAAAGGAAGAAGAATCTTTGTCAAGATACTTTTCAATGCTGCGGAATGATGCTTCTTGACGCTCGTCCAATCCACTTTCTTGCGCTTCCATCTCCTCATACGAGAAGCCTTCCCCTCCCGCCGTAAACGAAGAGGGCTCCTCAGCACTAGCATATGGGAATGAAACATTCGCCGCGACGAGAAGTAGAGATGCACAAACCGCACCCTTGCGGAATTTCTTGCCTAGAATCATTTTCCAAACCCTCACTTTCGAGTGAATAGACACACCTTCTGGCTACAACTCCGTACGATAACGCAAGGACTCAAGCCGGTCAAGAGATAACTTACAGTTAAAATTGAACAGATAGAACCTATATATTTATTAAATGCAAATTACCAACCACCCTGCACAACGGAAATAACCCACCCCTATAGATGATCTAACCATGCTCACCGCAACAGTGACAGACCACAATCCAGGAGATAAGGCCCGCCACAGCCCCGCTTGCCACATGAGACTCCCTAGCCCCACGCCCTAGCTCCGAGCGTGCCGGAAACAAAGCCAACCAAGCACTCTGCCCCTTTGACCTATCAAGGCGGTGCACCCACCAGGTAATAGATCGCTGGCACTGCCAATACCGCCCCCGCCCGGCGCGCTCGCTCAACCCATGACCCCAAACCCAAACACGCCGGGGAACAAGGGCCAACCACAACCTCACCTTTCTGCGCTCTGGCCCGTAAGGAAACACTCGGCGGGCGGTAAATCGCTGGCAGCACTAATACCGCCATGTCCCGACACACAGCTTTTCTTCCTGATCCACCTGGGCGTGTATCCCCTGCTAACCCACGTACCCCCCGACTCCGGCCACGGCCACGGTGTGCCTGGCTAGATACCCGCTCCCCACGCCGTACCCCCTACACCCAGCACTTCCCTCGTCACCCGGCGCACCCTGACACCCATGCACGGACTCAGTCGAGGCTAACCCCTACTACCGCCCGCATAGAACTACTCACAGCGCCCACCCCCACCGCACCACACGACGCGAAACTCCCCGCATATCACGAGAAATAACTTCCCCACCGCCACAGCACCAACCCTCATCGCTCCGCCAAAAAGGAAGTTCCTCATCAGCCACCACGATAGTACCCTCCGGGGCACCCTCGTAATCCTCCTCTGTAACAAGAAAACCCGGGTGATCAGCGGCAGCATCATCGTCATCATCGTCCATATCCCAGATAAGAAGATGAAGATCATCAAGCGCTTCCGACATCGAACTCCCCAGTGCTTCGCAACGAGACAAAGCCTCCATCATCAAAGCAATTTCGCTGGCACGCACCATAATCCTATCTCTATTACTCATATACCCACCCTACAACAAAACTTTCAAACACTCAAATACTTAAACACTTAGATGTGTAGGTTCCAGACACCACGCACCCTGCCAGACACCCACACCCCGAACACCAAGCCCAAACTGCCCACACCCACACCCACAGCCACACCACCACCGCGCACCCTAAGCCCGCACCCCGAAAATCCCGGCCACCAACCCAACCCCAGCAGCACACCCGAGCACCAACCCAACCCGAAGCGCCCCCAGCAGCCCAGACGCGCGCCGGGCACCCAAGCACGTACTGGCCACCACCAAGACCCGTCGGCGCTCACCTCGGCTTGCACTAGGGCCCGGCGCGCTCGCGCCTCCACGGCTTGCGCAACAGGCGCGCCCCGCCGCAGGCGAACACCCCACCAAGAGCACGCACCACACCACTTAAACGCCTAAACACTACGCACCTTGAATACTCAACCGCCCGCCCGCGCCCACATACAAAGAGGCCACCACACACCCACAGCCCCGTGGGGGCACCCCACCACAGCCACACCCCACGCTCACCCCACCTGCACCAGGCACCCGGCGCGCCCTTGCACCCACTCCCGAACTCACGGCCACACCACCAGATCGGACACCACCGCCCGCGACGGACACTCCGCATCGCCCGCGCCCCGCGCACCGCACCCACCCAAGCACATACTGGCCACCCCAGGCGCACACCCTGCCACGCAGCCACCGTCCGCACCGCCGCACCCGCGCAGCACCCGGCGCACACAGACCCCCGACCACAACTGCCCCTCGACCCAGGATCACCCAACCCGGATAAGTCCCACCAACCCGCCGACGATCCCTCCACACACCCGAGCACCGCCCGCAACCGCAGCACACACACGACAGCCACGACCACGAACTGCCACGCACCTGCCACACGCACTACCACAGTCCGTCCGCGAGCACAGACACCGCCCACACACCGTCGATCCCACGACACGCGCCCTAGCCCCAGCACACAACCCACCAGCCACAACACCCGGCACGACCTAGCCCCCTAACCCCCACCTCCAACTCAGCCTGCGCCCCCAGACCCACCACCGCGCACACCACAGCCCGAACTCGCTTCCCCTCCATGCCCACGCGTGATAGTGCTCGAAGCACCTTTCAACAACTTCTACAACAACTATTTTCCACCCCGAACAGGGACTACGAGTACCACCACCACGAAAGTTGTTACAGAGTTGTTGAAACAAAAACAACACCCGCACACCCTGCACACACAGCGATCTCTACCCCACGCAGCACCACACACCGCCGCCGGCATACAAACCCGTCCGAGCCTTGACACCCACACCAACCCCACCCAGGCACCTGCGACCACACCCACCTACCCTGACCCCACCACCAGCATAAACACTCAAACATCTAAACACTTGACAGTTTAAACGCTTTCCACTACACTAGACCGCAGACCACCAGAAAGGAAGAACACCATGAACCACGAGGCCCGCCTCCCGCTCCACGACACCTATGGCGACATCAACGCCACCATCACAACCATCCTCGACACCATGGCCAAAGAAGCAAAAACAGCAATGAACCGCGAAGGCGCTTCCCTGGGCGAAAGAAGCGAGAACCTGGGCAGGTGGAGCGCCCTACAACACGCACGAAAAGAAATCAACGAATTCCTACGAGAAAAGCAAGAAGAACTCCTCACTGAAAAGGACGGAAGTAACCAATGGTTAATATAGATTTCCTAGGCGCCGTGCTCATATTTTTCAATAGTGTGCTTCTTGTCATCACCTGCTTTGAACGGTGGCGTCTCTCAAGAACCTCAGCACGACTAGCCCACGCGCCCCTAGGAGCC
The DNA here is from genome assembly GCF_000375365.1 of Corynebacterium mastitidis DSM 44356. Taxonomy (GTDB): domain Bacteria; phylum Actinomycetota; class Actinomycetes; order Mycobacteriales; family Mycobacteriaceae; genus Corynebacterium; species Corynebacterium mastitidis. Next base: position 3,577 of record NZ_AQXB01000014.1, read on the forward strand.
ATCCCCGGCGCCCTCCTCGGGGCATGGACCCACTCGAAAAACCGTTTATCCCAGATAAATGCAACAGCCTTAGGCTTCGCCATACACGGCATAGCCATAGGGCTTATCATCCACACACCCCACATAGCACCAGTCCTCGTAACGATACTCGCTCTCATCACAAGCTGCTTCCTGCTCTACAAGGCACAGAAAAACCTCGCCCAAGAAGAACAAGCACTCCACACACTCCTCGAACAAGAATAAAAATAAGCCAACCTAAAGAAGAAGGTGCAAGTGGTGGAATACGATGCCGTCACTGCGTCCAACAACATTCTCGCCCGGTCCTTCGCTGAGGGGATAACCATCACTCCCATGAAACTTCAAAAGATTCTCTATTTCATGGCCAGCGAGTATCGGAAAAGAACTGGTCATGATCTCTTCCCGGAGTCATTTTTGACCTGGGAGTACGGCCCTATGCTAAATAGTGTCTATCGTGAGTTCCGGGGTTTTAGCAGGAGTCGGATTACAAGATATGCTCAGGATGCTACAGGGGAATCTGTCCTCTATGATGAAGATAGCAACACTGTATTTAGGGATGTGTTGAGTCGGGTCTGGCTTGTCACTCGCGATAAGTCGGCGGTGGAACTCTCGGAGATTACTCACTGTCAAGATTCTGCGTGGGATAAGGCGTTTCAAAACTACCAGTCGGTTTTGTCGAACGATGACATCGCCAAAGATGAAACCTATCGTGAACTGCGGGGGTTGTCGTAAGTGAGGAGCATCGAAAACCTATCCAGCCCAGGGGAGCACCCCAACAACGACCAAAAAACACAGGTCACGCTCCAGCCCCTGCCACAGACCACCACCACCGGCACAGCCCACTCGACGATCTCCCCTCATCCCCACACAACAACCACCCGGCGCGCTTTGCCTTTGCCTCACCAACCCAGGTGAGCCCCGCCATCCGGTTGCCCTCTCCACGCGCCGGGCACCACCGGAGCACCCACGCACCCGCCTGTACCCGCAACCCGGCGCACCCTAGCCCCTACACCCCCGCGACCTCCAAAGGGACCACACACGACCCCCGAACAGACCCCAGGCGCCCACACACCAACCAACCCGGTACCGCCAGACACCACCCGCGCCCCGGCGCGCCCGAACTCCCTCCCCCACACCACCAACGCACCGGGCACACCACACCGGCCACCGACGGACCCCGCGCACGAGTCCACCCACACACTGACCACCGCACACATCGAGGTGCTACTGGTAAATCACGGGCGCGAGGTAGTAGAGATCAAATTGGTGGACGCCCTCCCCAGTACTGAGCGCGGCAACGGCGGGTTCGGCCCCACCGGCACCTAACCGCGCCGCTGAGACGGGCGCCCCGCGTGCCACACCCGCACCTCCGAAGCATCCCACAGGGGGGTGCCATGCAGCCGCGCAACCGGCGTAGGGGCCTGCTCACGCGCCACATACGTTGTCCAGGTGGAGCGCGCTACGCCACAGTGACCCGAGCACTGCTCAGCGGGCCAAAGCTCACGCCCGGTGTCCCAGTCGATGTAACCGGCGCGCATCAGCAGGCCTTGATGTGGCGGTGGCGCAGGTATGCGGAGACGGTGAGGAAAGCCGCGACAGGGAGGGCGATTTTCCAGCCAGTAGTGACGGCGATCAGGATGATGCCGAGGGTGGCGAATAGGGCATCTTCTCGGTCAAGCATGATGGAGCCTTTCGGGTAGTGTGGGGGCGAGCCCCGGTTCTGGATGGTACGAGCTTCCAGAACCGGGGTCTCTATTTCTTCTCATTCTTTGTCGGTTTTACCTGCTTTTCCTGGTGTTTTTCTTTGTACCAGGCTCTGCGGTCTGCGCTGATCGCTAGGTAGATACCGAC
>NZ_AQXB01000015.1 GCF_000375365.1 Corynebacterium mastitidis DSM 44356
CCCCCGGCTCCGTTCCTGCCATTTTGTCCGAAATGCCGGGATTCGTCCTCGGCTGGGGAACACACCTGTCCTACCCGTTTAAGGGCGGAATCCAGGAGGCCACCCAGTGGCTTGAACAGCACCTCGCACAGGAAACCACCACCGCTGCCCATAACCTAGAAAAGGAGTAAAGCATGAAGCTGCATGACCTGATCGAAAATGTGCAAGACCTTCTGGAAAGCGCCCACAGGGACGCAGAAATATCGGTAGGCGATCTCGTCAACATCATCGACCCCGGAGAAGTCTGCATTAATGCCGAGGACTCCGTGCGGCGGTACATCGAAGGACTCGAAGACGAGTACGGGAACAGTGACGTTGACGCTCTCGTCATCAAGGTACGCCGTGATCTTGAATCCCTCGTGGAAGATGCGGAGATCAGCCATGAATGGTTTCCCTGGGGTGGGGGAACTCCGACCATTCGCGACTACACCGATAACGCCGAGGTGTACGACGAGATGATGAACGGGAAACTCGGGCAGTACGAAACCATCAGTGATGCCGTGGCCCAAGGCCTTCCTGCCTGCGTTAAGGAGGCCAACGAAAAGTACTTCAAAGCATTCAAGGATAACTTCCCTGCCGTATAAAAAGTGAGAGAATCTATCCTGTAGGGCGGGCGATACTAAGTACAAGCGTTCCCGCCCTCTTTATTCCCCTAAAAGGGTGCCACGTTGGTATGAACCATGTATAGAAAATAAGAAACATTGAACAACGAAGAACTTATCAAGAATTACTGCAACAGGGACGCTGCTGGTATATATCAAACCGCAAGCGATATACTTACCGACACCTCATCAGGAAAGATGCAATTCCCCGCCGAGGAAAGCGTCGATAGTACCCTTTCTATTTGTGCTAGAATTATGATAATATCGCTCAGTATGGCACGAAAAGGAAATGATGAAAAACTATGGGATGATATATTCGATCTCATCGAATCACTTCCCCATGCACACACCGCTGAGGTGATCGGGTGAATACCCAAGATCAATCCCTTGCGGAGTATGTCTGCTGGAGTGTGGGGGCCAGCATGAAGCGAATAATCACGGCACTAGAGCCAAAGCTCGGACATACACGCGCGACCCGGATGAAAACACGTTGCGAAGAATACCTAGATCTCTACCCGGAAGAGCTGGTTTTTGGCGAAGACTACCTCCTTGCACCTGTGGGGACAATCATCGGAAGACGCGATGCCCTGCTGATGGGAAAGCTCGACAACGGCAACTGGACATACCTCATCACCAACGATGATGAAGAATTTCCCAGTGCGCACGTAAGCCAATGGGGCCCATATCGCGTCTACGGATGGGGGACAGGATGGGAATAGGCATGGTCTTTACCACCTACGTGGTCCATCAAGACACAGGCGACCCCCTTATCGAATCGGTGTACCGGGGCCCAAGCCGTAAGGAAGCACACCGCCGCGCACACCAGTGGGCCCAGCGCGACGGCATCAAGACCGTCAGCATCCTTAGCCATGTAGGCGAGCTACACGCACAACCCCTGCTCGAGCGATAACTAGCACGCAGCCCACAGGTGGGGCAGGGGGCATGAAAAAACCCGCGCGTAGCGCGGGCACTAAAAGGGGGAAGAGCTTAGCTGTGCGCCTGCTCGTAGGCCTCAATCACCTCAGCAGGGATCTTACCGCGAGCGGCAATATCCTTACCCTGATCCATGGCCCACTGACGAATCTCCTTCGCCCGGTTATTCCGGGAAGAACCCTGACCCCACTGGCGAGACCGCCGCGCAGGAGCCGGAGCAACGTTCTTCCGCGCTACCTCAGTGTACGGCTTCAGCGCCTCACGGAACTTCTCAGCATTCTCCGGGGAAAGATCAATGATGTAGTTATCCTTGCCCAGGCTGAAAGGAATCGCCTGAACCTCATCCTCCGTCAGCGGAGTACCGGAGAGGTCATCGAAAAACTGGGTAATCTCCTTGCGTGCCATACTGTGCACCTTTCTGATCGTCAAAAACTTACATACCGATTACAATGAAACCTATTCCACCCACCACGAGTTGTCAAGTTCTTGGTAAAAATACCCACCAGAACCCCGAGAGAAACCCTCGTTCTCTGCCTGTCATACGAGAAGGAATGCGATGTGAAAAGCGTGAAAAATATGCTGTGACCTGCTAAGATAAAACAGGCAGACGGTCACGAAGGGAAATCCACCATCCGCCGTGAACCCGGAGAAGAGACAACCCCACCCGCACCCCCAAAGGAGTCCACAATGGCGACTGCAACGGAAGTAGCCGCGTACATCCAGCGCGCACTCGCCCGCGCACGGTAGAAGAACTGCATACGCTGACCTATTACGCCCACGCATGGACACTAGCCTGGGCGGGCCCGCGTTACCCCCTTTTCCATAGCCGAATCTATGCCCGCGACCATGGGCCTGTGATAGCCGACCTGCTCCCCAATAAGACCCGAGAAGAAAAGGCTGAAGCACCGGCGGGTTCCAAGACAGGACTTCTGGACTACCAACACACCTACATCAAGGCCGTCCTGGACTTCTATGGCCCCCTTACGCCTGTACAACTTTTAGAGCGCGTGCGTAGCGAAGATCCGGTAGCAAAAGCGCACCATACACCTAGTAATGATCCTGAATCGAGGTTGATCACGCCGAAAGAGCTATGCCTGTTTTGCATCGACGAGGTTTTTAGAGGGAGACCGACACCTTATTGCCCTGGTGGCGGACCAGTTCCACCCACAGACGAGGAAACGCGAAAAATAGGGCACTACCAGGAGAAAAGATGGAAAGACACTCTGGAATACCTTGCAGACAAGTAGTGCAGAGGGTAGAAAATTTGCCAATACAGTAAAATTACTGTATTGTTCTTGTTGTGAGGGTGACAGCCCCACAACCTCCCGGCCCAGCCGGGCAGGGAGAACTCAATAAGGGAGGTGATGAGATGGAAAACATCTCAGCCCTAGTCACCGCGATAAGCGGCCTAATAACCGCTCTTGCCACACTAGCCACGGCAGTCTGAGTGATCTACAAAGACATTCAAAACCAGCCCCCACACGGCAAGCACCGCAAAGACTAGGCCACCCCGCCCCGGCTCCTGGCTAACCCAACTAGCCAGGCACCCCGGGCGCGGGGCACTCCCGATACTCTATCGCTTAAGGAGAAAACCATGATGCGCACACAGCGCGTTTTGATCTACCTCGCCACCGCACTATGCCTCGCAGGCATCGCCCACAGCGGGACGAACGCCTGGTGGGCTGTACCTGTCCTTGTCCCCACCTGCTTCCTGGCCGGGTATGACCTCCGAGGCCGCATCGAGGGGGACCATGCTCGCCGTCACTGACCAAGAAACCGGCAAGGTCTACTGGACGGCCACCCAATGCGCCGCACACGCCAAGATCTCCCCCCGCACCTGGACCGCCTACGCCGCTCGCGGCCAATGCCCAGCACCAGTGAAGTACTTTCAGGGCCTACGCCTCTGGGATGCCGCTGAAGTACAAGCATGGCACGCTGCACGACCCTTCGGACGAGAAAACCAGACGCACCGTTCCCTTAAGAAAACAGAGAGGAAATAGAATGATACTATTAGTGATGACAATCGCATTCTGCGTAGCTGGGATTATTGCTATAATGGTTGCTATCAGTGAAGAGAGCTATAGTTCTCTCTTTGTTGCTTTTCTGTGTATTATTTCCGTCATTGGTATAACTGCTTTTTCTTGGAAATCGTCTTCTGAAGCTCTGGAGGATCGGTGGGAAACCTCAGACCCGGTCCCCGTTATATCGGTTGCGAACTCAACTAAAATCGAAGGCGAAGCGCGCTCTTTCCTCGGTAGCGGATATGGAAGTATTGAAGAAGGGAATGTGTACAAATACTTCACCCGAGCGGAAGATGGTTCTATCGAACTTAAGGAAACGTCAGCCGAAGATATTAAAATCTTCGACGATGCTAACGATGAAGAAGCCTGGTTAGAGGAAAAAACATGCACACGCCAGCGGAAGGAACCACGCGAGGAAAAAAGAAATCCCATTGCGAAGATGAGTGAAGAATTGTTTTCTCCGGCTTCTTTCAGAGAAGGTAATCCCTGCGGTACTGAGCTGCGCATCCATATCCCTGCCGACGGCATCATCTCGGGAAGCTACCTTGACCCCAGACGATAACGCCCGCTCAGGGTGCGCACCGTGCGTTCCTTACTGCTGGCCCGAGGTTCATTGCTTTGAGGCCGGTGGTGGGTGTGGGGCAGGGACCCTTCACAGCTAGAGAGGCGCTACGATTAATCAATCGAGAAAGGTACGATCTATATGGATATTTTCAGCACTGTACTGATACTTTTGTGCAGCACCACGTTCCTAGCTGTATGTGTACTATGGTGGATCCCGACGGTAAAAATGCTCTATGCCATTCGTGTGAATGATATACAATTCAAGCAATGGATGCTATGGGATTTTGCTGTCGGGCAATTATATTTTATTATAATAGGCGCATTGACTCTTTCTATTATGGGAATTGCGGCGGGGG
>NZ_AQXB01000016.1 GCF_000375365.1 Corynebacterium mastitidis DSM 44356
GGCGTACTTTTCCCAGTCTTCGGCTAGTTGGCGGGTGTCAATGCGCCCGCGCAGCAAGGCAGTGTTTGCGCCGGCCTTGGTGTTCAGCAGGTTCGAGACGGGGGCGACGTTGGTGGTATCGCACACGGAGTCTCCCGGGTAGCACAGCTCTAGGACACGGCTAGCCAGTTCGCCGTAGGTGATCTCCGGGAGTAGTCCGCCACCGGGATCCGCGCCGCCGCGCTCGATGGCGCCGGAGCCTTCCATGCGGTGGGGGTTGGCCACCAGGGAGGCAGAGGAGAAGGATGCTGCTGGTACCGGGGAGGTCCCCGCAGCGATTTCTTCCACGACTTTCGCGGCCACGGCAGCGCCTTCTGACCATCCGCTCAGCGAGACCGTGGCGTTGGGGCAGTCGGTGAGGTCTCGGCTGGCCATCTGGTTGAAGCGCTTGATGCCGGAGGCCTCCGACTCGTTGTAGGACCACAGCAGCGTGGGGTAGGCGGTGTTGTAGGGCACGGACGTAACCCGGGTGTCCCCCCTGGCTTCGAGGTACTTCTTCATCCCTACGGTGTCGATTGAGGGCAGCCCTTCCGGCAGGAAGGAGGCAGAGTTCAGCGTCGGCGCGAAGGTGTAGACCAGGTGAGCGGGGCACTGCGGCCCCGAGGAACCCGAGGACCCGGACGAGCCGGAAGAACCAGAAGAACTCAAGCTGGTCGATCCCTGCCCCTGAGAAGATCCAGACGAGCCCGAGCTCTGGGTGCTCCGATTCTGGTTCTGCTGGATTTCTCCGATGGTCTTGCCCGCCAGGGCGCCGAGGCGTTGTGCCTGGGCAGGTCCATCGTCGTTCGGTGCCGCGCCTGCGTGCAGCGTCGTTGCCGCGATCCCTACTGCCGCTGCCGCAGCAAGGATGCGTCCAAGTGTTTTCATCTCCCAGCCCCTTCCAGGCGAGTAATGTCAGTGTTTGGCATGAATGTTAGTCTACTTCCATGATGTTCGCCAGGATACACCTAGAAGTGAGGGAGTTTTTATGAAAACTATTCACCCAAAACCAACAGTGAAGGATTTTCACACGTCCCTGGTGAAAGAAATGTATTCCATAGAGAATTTATGGGACAGCCATTTGCAAAAAACCGCTGTAGCGATCCCCCTTGATGATATTACTTTCATGATACGGGACATTATCGACCAGGCATACGCGCTCAGTGGGAATCAAATGCTCGCTTTCTTAGAAAACTGTTCCCACCGCCTCCGTAGCCTTTCAAGCAGATCCATGATTGATAAAACGAAAGGGCAAATACGTTTCCACGCTTCATTGGCCGCAACACCTGCACTCATAAAAGATATAAAGAAGAATAAAGTCCTCTCGGAGAGAGTAAAGATACATGAGCATGGGCGGCAAGTAAAAAATGGTTTGGGCGGTGGTCCCGAATGGGAGTATTCCATGATGTGCAAGAGTTACCTGTTTAATGTTTTCTTACAGTATCACGATGTGCTTGTGACGAGAATACTTGGCAGTATTGAACTCATGCGACGTCACAAGGCCATATTTCCTATCGCATGCCCCCGCTAGTCCTCCCCCTACGAGGTATCACCGCAGTTCATAGCATGTTTTCTATCCTTGCGCCTCTGTGGCAAGCATGAGACAACAACCCGTTCCTAGTTTGATAAGCAGAAATGGAGAAAGATAAATGACTACCCACACCCCTGAAACTCGGAGCCCATCGAATCAGGAAAAGCTAAAGCCCGCCCCGGGCCTCCCTGAAGAAGTCGGCAAGAAGCGCGGCGTTGATTTTGGTCCGTGGGACGCCTCCGAGATAGGCGACCAGCGCCTTGATGACCTTTTGGAGAAAAGCAAGCACAAGGATGTAAAGACTCAGCGCATTTGGCTTTCTCGGGTGTCGTTGTCGTTGCCGATTGGAAGTGAGATTGATCGAAGACTTTCTACTTCTATTGTCGTTGATGTGCCTCCCCGTAGGGGACACTACGATTCTTTTTCCTTTGTGTTGATTGTGTTTGCGGCTCCGTCCTCGCATGGTTTATGGGGTGAAAAGCAGATAAAGGCGATGACGGATCATTTTCACGCTGCTGGCGTGTCCTTTGCGGTGGGGACAAGTCGGTGGGGGGATACGGTTTCTGCGCGGTCGAGGGATCAGGATGTCTACATCGTGGGCTGTGATGGTCCGCGTTGGTGTGCGCGGGTCACTGCCTACGCGCCGAAGTTAAGCGGCGCGGCAACGACAGTCGTGCGGGACGTGCTGGAATCTCTCATCGTGTGGCGAGGTGAGGATCCGCTGCTGGCTGGGTCTGAGATGCCGATTGCCTAGAAATTCCTATTTCTAGATTGACTTTCATTGCGTAGACTGTATTATGTGGTTAGGTTTTCATCTCTGTTCTAGAAAGGATTGTGCTGGTGGCGAACAAGGCAGAAGAATACGCCGAACGGCAGTTTGGGAAGAACTTTGAAACGGTTCTGCGGATCTCTGATGCGATCATGGATGGGGCTCGTCTGCCGAAGATTGATAACGTCGATCAGGTAGAAGCGTTGATTGCCGATCATGTGTCAAAGAAGGCTTATGATTCTTCAACGCAGCATATGCTTGCCATCGTTGATGAGTGGAAGCGTGCGGGGGGAAAGACTGTTGGGTACTCCGCGCAAGCCAAAGCGATGCAGGCACCGGGTGAGGCGTCGATGGGTATGGGCGGGTTGCTGCGGTCGCTGCAACAGCTCGGGGGTTCTCATGGTCAGGCTGGGAAGTTGCGGGCTCTTCAGCAGCGTCAAAGTGAGGCGACAACGCAGTATGAGAAGAACATGCTCCAGGAGGACATTGACGCACTCAGTCAGGACGTGAACGAGACCGCTCTGCGTGATCTTGAGGTCAAAGAGGAGCAGGGGCGTTCTTTCCGGCTGTGCGCGCGCATTGTGGCCCTGGGGCGTCAGAGCGTGCCTGATGAAATTTATGATTCCATCATTGCGGTCATTCGTAACTAAGTGATTATGGTATGTGGGTTCAGTTTTCTGGACCCGCATCTTTTTATTTCATAAAGGGGTTAGGGTTCATGTTTGAACACCAGAACAAGCGTAAAAGAGTCATTTCTCTTGATGAGCTTTCTTATCGGGAAAGTGGTTTTCGTGATCAGGTGGAGAAGTCCTTGACGAACCAGGGGCTTGCAGATTCCGGCTCGTGGCAGTCGCTTGATCCGCTCGATGCCACGCCAGGTGGGACAAATTGGCTGCGGAAGTCTCAGGTGGACGCGCGTCATCGGGATCGCGCCGGTGGTAGCACGTCGGATACCTCCCTAGGCAGTTCGTTTCGGAAGCGGCAGTACACGGTCTCTGTGGTGGGGGTATATCTGGGCATCACGAGTATGGTGCTGGCACTCTTTTTGACGATCTGGCTCAAGTTGGGTGTGCGCCCTGACTTCTCTGAGTTTTCTCCAGGTGTTCGCTTTGCCCTTTTTGTCGGATGGTTCGCCTTATGCGCGATTGTCACTGTGATTATTTTATCCAGCGGCTTTGCTGATAACTACCGGAGTGTTACCCGGTGGCTGGTTGCACTCGGCGTGGTGGTGGTGTGCAGCGTTCTTATCTTCATCTTCCTTTGCTTCGTGTTTTCTTTGTTCTTTTCCTAACAGTTTGGCTTGCACCTTCCTTTCGGTTCTTGTATTCTTGATTTATGAGTTTCGTATGGGAGTCTGTTTACTGGTTAGGAACGTGCCTGTCCTACCTTCTTCGCTTCATGAAGGCGATCTTGATGTACTATCCGA
>NZ_AQXB01000017.1 GCF_000375365.1 Corynebacterium mastitidis DSM 44356
GGGGAGTCGTGGCCGTGGGGATCTGCGTGGGCGCCGGCGGCGGGGCGCCGGCGGTACGGCGGCGGGGTGTGCCAGGTGGATCCCGGGCTGGCGCCTCCTTTTAAGCGTTCAGACGTTTGAGAGTTTTACAGTTTAGATGCTTTACTGTAGGGTGAAAGCATCCTTCACGGCTGGAGGGGATCGTCTTCGATCCACTTGGCCCTCCAGGAGGAGATATGTTACTAGACGGCGTCTGAGTTCTATCAGAGGTGATTTTGAGAGTTATGAGTGATAAGGATTTTTCATTGGATACGGAAAATATGGACATAAGCACAGGGGATAGTGTCATGAATTTTACTACGCCTGTTGCGGGTAAGTATCCCACTTCTTATTCTGTTGATATTTCTTCTTCTGATGTGCGTAATGACCATCATTGTTTGCGGGATAATGTTTATCTTGTCGGCGCGCCTGCTGGTGATGGGAGCCTTGGGAAGGTTGTTCGGGCTAGTGTTGATGCGCGGCGGAAGGCGACGATGAAGTTGATTCATGCGACCGATCGGACGTTTCCGTTTACCGTGTCTTTTGCCATCATTTTTGGTCTTGTTAGCGGCGGCTTGCATCAGTGGGCATCTGATAATGATAATATGTTGATGTTTATCATTTCGATGGGTGGTGGTCTTTTTAGTTTGTTGATGTTTATCATTTTGGCCCTTCGTGCTGTGTTCGTGTTGAGTCGTAAGTATTGGTATATGTCGATTGTTCATCATCGTGATCCTTCGCGTTTGGCTCCTCGTGAGGTGGGGGGTGTGGTGGTTGATCCGCTTTTGGATGTGCATGAGGGGGATGAGCGGGCCAGGGCGAATGTGGTGCATTTGTCGTTGTTTGATGGCGCTGGGCGTGTGGTGGATGATGTTGCGGCAACGGCAAAGTTCGCGGGTCGTGTGGCTCAGCGGCTTGGTGTGTCGTTGATGGATGAGGGGGAGGGGTTTGTTGTCTCGTGGGATGATTTCTGCGGGTTGTATGGTGCTTCTGTGCGTGAGGGCCGCCCGGTGGCGCTTGGGGTGAGGGCGAATTTTGAGGGGTTTGCGCCTAGTGTGGATGTGTTGGTGTGTGGTACCGGCTCTAGGGATCTTCGGGGGTTGAGTCAGTTGGTTGTTCCTGATGTTGCTGATTTGGTTCCTGAGGGCATGGTGGTGAAGGATTTTTACGCTTATACGCCTGGTCCGTTTGTGGCGTAGAGTTCTACGTGTTGTTTTGTTTGTGAGTATGAGGAGAGGTGTTGTTGATGATTCATCGGAAGTTTGATCAGCTCATTCAGGACGCTATGGGGAAGAATGGGGTTATTATCACGAAGGTGACGGAGAAGGGGGAGCAGTTGATTTTGACGTGTAGCATCGACGCGAAGGCTGTTTCTGTGGTGTTTCCTGAGTTTGATCCTGTTAAGGAGCCGGAGGCGAAGGTTCAGGGTTTTTCTTTGAGTATTGTTCGTGCGGCGATTGAGCCTCAGGTTCCGTTTTCTGTTTTGGTGGGGCGTAGTGTTGTGGATGCGGATGTTCTTGAGGGTTGGCAGTTGTATGGTAATTATACGACTTTCCCGGCGTCGCGTTTGGTGATTGGTGATCCTTTGTCGCCGGGTACTTCTATTGCTAATATTGTTTCGGGAGCGTGGTAATAATGGCTGAGGAAAAGAAGAAGCGTGCGACCGCTAAGTACAAGGTGACGCCGGAGCGTTTGGCTCAGGGTTATCATGCGTCCGAGTCGGCTATTTTGTCTCGGCCGTTGTGGCATGTGGTGCAGCAGCAGGGGCTTATTTCTTTCACGTCGCTGCTGGTGGAGAAGAATGATCCGGTTCCGGTGAGCTACAGCTTTGTGCTGAGCGAGGATTCGGCTGGTAAGGAGCCGGAGGAGCCGACGATGGAGCAGTTTCACGCTCGTGAGGTCTTGGCGGCCATCCAGGAGATCCTGAACAACATTGATGTTCTTAATGTAGACTTCCTTCATGGAGGGCGCAGCGTGACGGTTGCGGGCCGCCTGAAGGAGTAATTCAAGGATCAGCGACGACATGGAGGGATGGATATGGCGAAGTTTTCCTACACGGAGCCGCCGGTGGAGCGCGAGGAAGGCGACGCGGTGGTCAAGGACGTGCATTCGAAGATGTACGAAGATGCCGCTGTCGATCAGATTGCTTCGGAGCTTCGTCGTCTGGAGATGACCTACGAGGTGACGGTTTCGGTGAAGCTGAAGCCATTGAAGTCTCAGTAATCCCTGGTCTGCTTAGAAGAAAGCGCCGCTTCCCTGCGGGGGCGGCGCTTGTTGTTGTGTGGGGGTCATGCGGTTTCACGGGCGGGTCTGGGGGTAATCAGCATGGCGGCGGCTGCGATGTAGCCGCCGGCGCAGAGGAGAGCGAACGACCAGGCCAGCGGGAGGTAGTAGGTCTCGGTGAGCGTGGGGAAGGCGATGGTCATAAGGCGGTGCAGGGCCATCGCGACTCCGCCGAGGGCGCCTACACCCAGCAGGATCCATTGGGTGCGCACGGAGCGGGCTTTAATCAGGGTCAGTAGCACGCCGAGGCTGATGAACTGGGTGATCAAGATGGCCGAGGAGAAGATCACGTTGTAGGGCTGCATGCCTGGTGCCAGCATCATGTTGATCATGCTGGTTTCTGCCCCGCCGAGGCGGTACCAAAAGCAGATGAGCAAGAACCCGAAGGCGCCGGTGGTCATCGCGGCGATGTACTTGATCTCGTCCATCCCAGCGGCCAGAGCGAAGTAGCAGGCCAGCGACATCATGGCCAGCAGGGAGCAGAGGTGCCCTACAAGGTCTGGCACGTTGTGCCACGAGGTTGCCTGGGCGATGGCGTTATCCAGCAGGCCGTCCCCGAGGGATTCGGTGCGCAGGATCAAGGCGATGCCCACGGTGAGGCAAAACCCCGCGAGGTAGCGGCTGTTGGGCACGCGCGGGCGAGTCAACAAGATGACCGCAATGGTGATCCCTGCGATGCCGATAAGGGCGGGTATGGCGGTGGTGATCATTGGCCTAGTGCTTTCTCAATTCGTTTGATCCGGTCTTTGGCTTCTTGGAATTTCTCGTTTTCTTCCTGGAGGGTGGCAATACGCCGCGTGAGCTCAGCAACGAGCTGATCTGTCGGGATCTCCTGGGCAGTGATCAAGGTGTCTTTGAACCCGTCGATTTCCTCGTTTTTTAAGGTGCCTGCGGCAACCAGAGCAGAGATCGGGTTTGCCCCAAGAATCCTGGCCACCTTCGCTGCGGTATCCCCGTCGGTGCGCGCACCGTTGCGCCACCGGGTCAGCGTCGGGGAGGTGATCCCGACTTTCTTGGATAGTTGCCTGTCGGTGAGGTCGCCGCCGTGGGCTCGTACGTAGTCCCACCATGTCATGCGCGCCATGGGTGTACCTTTCCAGCGCCCCGCTATGCGGTGCGTCTCGTGCGTTCGCTTTCCGCCGTACACATCACATCCACATGCTACGATATGGAGGTCGTGCGACGTTCTTTCTGAATCTTCGTATGCAAATCGGTTATGGACACGCCCCTGATGCTTTGGCCGGCTCCGGGGCGTGTCCATACTACCGTGCTTTCCTCTAGACATGTGAATGCTATGTACAAATCCGCGAGGTGATTGACAGGTTATGGGCCAATCAACGCTTCCCCTGAAGGTATCCGACAAGGATGCTGGACCAAAAAGAAA
>NZ_AQXB01000018.1 GCF_000375365.1 Corynebacterium mastitidis DSM 44356
GGAAAGCATGAACCCCGTCAACCGCGCCATCGTCGAAGCCCTCATCCAAGAAGCCCACGACAATGGCCAACGTCTTGATCTCTCGGAGCGAGACCTCAGCGACCTCGATCTGCAAGACGCTGACCTGAAGGGCGCTGACCTACGGGGAGCTAACTTGCAGTGGACTGACCTGCAAGGCGCTGACCTACGGGACGCCTACTGGGATGGTCTAGTCATCGACCACCTGCCGTCTGGCCGCGTCTACCTCATACCCACCCCTGATGGCTGGTACATGCACGTCGGGCACTTCTGGAACGGCACCCCAGACGAGCTACGCGACCTCATCGCCCAGGATGAAGACTGGCCCGAAGCCGAAGGCGAGGAGATTGCCCGCCGCCGCCCCTACCTCGAAGCAGCCCTCGCCCTCTGCAAAGTCCACATGGCCGACCACGCAGACGTGATCGACAACCTCCGCAAGCGCTGGGGGAGCGGCGAGGAGACGGCATGACCTCACCCGCCCGGCGCGCGTGCACATGATGTACCACAGCCCCACGGCCAGGTGGACTGGTTCTTACCCCTACTACCGGCCTGTCCTGGGATGGGGGCGCGCCGGGCGGTTCGCACAGCACCGAAACGGTTTGAGCGCTTAGGTGTTGTGCATGTCAGCGGTTTAAATACTTAGCCCTGCCTGTGCTACTGGACCCCTCGATCATGATCTCCCGGTGCGCCCTCACGGTTATCTTTGACTACCGCGATGCTGGGTACCCTGCGTGCCGCTGGCACCGCCTGTCTCGATACCCCCTTACGGCTCGTGGCGGCGTGTATCACGTCCCCGAATTACTATTTGACGCAGCGGTTTTCCTACGGGGATACTAGGTGGTGACAGACCCCCAACTGTCACCGTATATAAGGCGGGGAGTCCCACCGACCGCCAAGTAGATGAGACTCCCCGTGAGGCTAGTCAGTCAGCCAGATCCAGAAATCTCGAACAGCATCCGAGATTGTGTTGGCTACTGAGCGGATGAGCACCTCGCGCGTAATCTTGTGAACCCGCGTGAGGTGTTTTCCCTTTTTCGGGAGCACCATCTTTGCCTCACCTCCCTTCGTGATAGAACCCCACAGCAGTCCAGCGGTGCAGCTCCACCCCGAGCGGCGGAAGCACAACGAAGCACCGCTGGGAGGCCGGAATCACTCCGGCATGGGAAAGCATATTCGACCCTGTGAGACTCACCTAATACCCCAGGAGAACGCGGTAATCAAGGCCACCGAACCCGGGGCCGCTTTCGTCACAGTCCCACACCACCCCCAGGCCCGGCGCGCACCACACAGCAGGTTCCCTGAGACCATCAGGCCCACCCCGCAGGCCCTGCCCGGCGCGCTCGCGCAGTCCACTTTGGCTACCGCACCGCCGTGGAACACCCCCTGCGCCAGGTGCACGACCCGCCGCGCCCCGCCGCCACGGCCCCGTCTGCGTGCCGCAGGAGATCCCGCACCCAGCACTCCGCGCCCCCATACACCGGCCTCCGCGTGCACCGGGGCGAGGCCAACGAGGCCTGCCTGTACACCTCCCCGAGGGCGGGGCACCCAGGCGGGTGGCAGATCGCTGGCACTGGCCGTGGCCTCCTCACGCCTGGTCCCCACACCCGGCGGCGGCCTCATCCCCACCCGAGGCGGGGGCGGTGGCGCGCCCGGGCCCCCGGGGAATGAACATCAGACCGTTGAGTGTTTAAGACGTGAAACTGTTTAGCGTTTAAACGTCCAAGTGCTTGACTGTTTAGGTGTTTACCCTGTACGGTGGGACTATCACCAGCCACACCACCAACCCCGGGAGTCCTCGTGCCAGAGAACATCATCTTCCCGCCTGCGGCTGCGGCGACCATCAAGGAAGCAGTACGCCACGATCCTGCGCGGGTCTACGGCGTACTCATAGACTTCTCCCGGCCTTCCCGGGATGGCACGGTAACCATCATCGCTTCTATCACTCACCCACGACGGTGAGACCCTTGCCCACACCCGCTTTAACACCACCGACCTTGACAGCGACGAGGCCCGATGGGTCATGGCCACGGCTTGCCACGGGTACCGCAGGCGGATGGCCACACTAGTAGGGTTCTAACCCGCCAGGCAGGCCTGCGCAACGCGGGGAGCATCCACCGAAGCCCACCGCTTGCCCCCTCAACCCCGCCCGCGATTGGCACCCCAGGCGCACCACCCAAACACCTGAACGCTTAACCATTTAGCCTTCCTGCCACCCAACAGCCCAGGTGCCACACAGCCCGGCGCACTCCGCCGCGCACTGCGAGGCCCCAGCCCACCACCTGCCACAAGAGTCCGCACCACCACCAACCCGGCGCGCTCTAGCCCTTGCCCCACCAGTCCGCTGACCCCGGCGCGCGCCAGACACCCGGTGTGGCTCGCCGTCGCGTACTACCGCACCGCCGCACCACGACCACCCGCGACCTCCAAGGGACTACACACGATCCCCCGGGCAAGCCCTCACGCCCTCGTAGCACCCCCACACGCACAGGGCCTCGCACACCCCACCAGCACCCACCCCACCATCCAAGTGCTTAAACCCCCAAACACTATGCGCCTTGAACACTCAACCGCCCAGCCCCCACGGCCACGCCCCCGGCGCGCTCTCGCTTCCCCTCCACACACCAGCGATCTCCACCCCACGCACCCACAGCGCACCGCCACACTCGACCCCCTCAACCCGGAGCCACAGCGCACACAGGGCACCGCACACCACCCCCACACGCACCACCACCCGGCGCCCTCCCACCACTCACCCCTCTGAACGCCAACAACAACACCCAACCACCACACCCCCATAGCCCCGACGCGCGCCGGGTGCCAGCCCAACACGTCCCGGCTACCACCAACGCCCACCCTCGCCTGTACCGCCAACCCGGCGCGCTCGCACCCACTCCCGAACTCACGGCCCCAGGCCCAGCCCCACGGCCACCCCGCCACCGCTCACCGACAGTCATCACACAGGCACCGTCCGCACCGCCCCCTGAAGCCCGCTGACCCCACACCAGTCACCACACGCACCCAAGCACGTACCCGCTACCACCCCAGCCCGGCCCAGCCCGGCCCTCCGCACCCACAACCCGGCGCGCCCTAGACCGCCACCGACAGCCCCGACCCCTCCACCGCAACCGAGACCCGGCACGCCGGTCACCAAGCACAGTGGGCACACCCCCGCACCTCGCGCGCACCGTCAACAGCAACACCCAAACACCTGAACGCCCAGCGCTTTCAACGCCCAACCCCCACAGCCCAAGCGCGCGCCAAACACCAGCCCAGGC
>NZ_AQXB01000019.1 GCF_000375365.1 Corynebacterium mastitidis DSM 44356
GGGGGAATCTTCCTCCCCAGGCGCGGTAGCGCCGCCCCCATCCGGGTTGGCGGGTGGTCCCTCGTCGTGGGGGAGGGAGGGGGAGGGGTTGGTATTTATGTTGGTCTTTCTAGGGGTGTCACCAGTGACACCCATACTCTGCGGGTTTTGACACCCATACTCGCCTTTGGGTGTCAAATTGGAACCCTTAGCGTGACCTGGGGTTTTAGGTTTGAGTGTCATTGTGACACCCAAAGGAGCCGCCGTGGGTTCTGGCTCCGTATCGTGGCTGTAGATAACCTCGTCTGCACGGAACTCCCCGCGATGGATGCCCGGGAGGTTGATGATGTACCGGTTGGTTGCCTGGCGGGCCTGGCCGCTGGCGTCGGTGTGCCACCTTTTCTCGACCTCGATGAGACCGATTTCTTGGAGGTAGTTCAGCTGGCGGAGCACCGTGGACTTCGACTGCGCGGTCCGGCGCACCAGCTCACGGATACTCGGCCAGCACTCGACCCGGCCGTCTGTGCGCCCTTTGGGGTCCGCGCGGTCTGCGAGCATCGCAAGGGTGAACTTCGGCCCGGGCTTGAGCACGGTCACCTGCTCGACGACGATGCCCATCTCTACGAAGCCCATTAGACGGCCCTCCCCGTGGTACGGCTGGCGATGCGCTGGTGCACGGCCTCCATGAACGGCTCTTCCGCCTGGGCGCTGCAAAGCACCGGCGCAGGGGTGACCACGCGGCCCGTGCTTGGTAGGAGACGGCGCTGGCGGAGGCGAATGCGCAGCTGCTCAGGGGAGAACCCGAAGAAGTAGTTGCTGGTGGCCGCAGGGATACCGGGGCGTCGTGTGTGCGGAGTGATCAGTGCTTCGGTGACCTGGTGTGCGTTGATGTACGAGCAGACAAGCGTGAGAAGCTGCTGCGGGAGATAGTGCTTGTTGATCTCGGTGCTAGGCGCGCTGAGGATCACTCCGCATGCTGGTGTTGGTGGCGGCGGGGTTACAGCCTCCCAGAGGGGCGTACCAGCCTGGGCAGAGACACGGCGTCCACAGCTGCGGGCAACATCAACGACGACCTCCTGATACTGATACGTCGATGATGTCGGAGCTGGCACGGCTGCGGCGATCTGCTGGATAAACCGCACCAACCTCGCCCCATAGGTGCGGTCGTGAGCATGGGTGAAAAGAACGTGGTGGGTGCGCCCAGACCCATCGTCGGTGGTGAGAACGTAAGGGTAGGTGCTCCACGGACTCGCCAAAACCAGCGCTGTAGCACAACACCCACAGCCCCTCAACGCCACACACAGCCTCCTAGCGCCTCACATCGGCAACGCCCGCACTACCGTCACGCCAACGTGTACACCTCCATGAGCTTCCAGAGCCCCGTATGCGCCTTTAGCGGGCCTGCTGACGGCCTGAAACTAGAAGCATGGGTCCAAAGTCGCCGCAAGGTGTGTGCACCCCACAGGGGCCACTAGCGCTACTTGACCGTTGACCAGAGGAGGTACCCACGGTGCAGGCGCTGTGGCAGCACCTCTTCACCCCAGTTCAACTGGGAAAATGCACCGAGTACCCCCCTGGGGTCAGGGGTACTTTTTGAATGGATGGTTTCATGAAATGTAGATAGTGATATATGCTCATATTGTGATCTAGCCTGTAGATTACAGATGAAGAAGGTGGTACCTCATGTCGTGGGCAAAATGTTTAAAGTACGCGGTTGAAAACAGGACAACGAGTGTGGTGGCTTGCCAGCTTGATACGTCGGAAGAGGTGATTGCTGGTTGGATGAACGGCGTTGTTCCTGACCCCCATACTGTTGTTGATGTCGCGCGAGTTCTACATCTGAAGCCTGTCGTTGCTTTGCTGTCCGCAGGTTTTGTGACGTATGAGAAGGTAGCCAAGTATCTATCTTTCGATGATGTTCTCGATTGGATTGAGATTCAACATATCGACGTCGAAGACGAGGTTGAGGTGAAGGAGACCTTGACTAAGATTCGGGATCTTCAACCGGAGGTTGTGGGCTAGGTATCGTAGTCTGTCCCCGTCGGAGAGGCTTTGTGGCCTGATACGGCGGGGTTTCTTTTTGCCTGTTGCGGATCTGAGGTTCTGGTGGGCGGGTAGCTGTCGTAGTTTGAGGGGGCGGCGTTAGCCGAAGCGGGGGTGCTCTGGCTGTGGCAGCTAAGCCTCCGTATACGGCTGCTTGCGGTGGGCCTGTTGAACTTTCTTAGGTCCTGGCCCGCGTGTCTCGGCGGCCAGGGGTTCGTCAAGGAGCTTCCGAACATGGATCTGTGACAGTGGGGGACCTGTTCAGCGCGGGCACGGGATAGGCTCTATCTGGCCGGGGTTTTCCCGGTTCCTCCTGGCGGCGCGTTCGTCTCCGCCGCCTGGCGGAGGTGCGTGCTCGCATGAGGGTTCACCTTCGGCTGTGGGGAGGAGGTGAGATTAATGGCCCACTATCACCGCGCACGCGGGGATAGAAGAAACCGCCGCTGGAGTATCAGCTCCATGCAGCGGTTCCTGGGGCGGCTGGCAGGAAACGTAATCGCAAGATTGATCGTCGAGGCGATTACCAACCTGCTCAGCTAGTCTCACAAGAGGTCTCACGTGCTTTCACCGGCGGTGAGGCCTCTCATCGTTTCGACAGTTGGGGGCTGTCGTTGCCCAGTATCGCTGGCGCTGCCGCGCTTCGTCAAGGAGCTTCCGAACATGGATCTGTGACAGTGGGGGACCTGTTCAGCGCGGGCACGGGATAGGCTCTATCTCACCGGGGTTTTCCCGGTTCCTTCATGCGGTGCGATACCTCCACCGCTAGGTGGGGCGTGCCGCATGGCTCGTTTTCTACCGTGGGAGGGAGGTGAGGTGAATGTCGCTTCCTGATAAGGGAAGCACCTGGAACGCGATTCGTGAGATTGCGCTCCAGGTGCTGGTGACGTTGATGGCCACTGAAATCGCGGGCATTGTCCGCGATGTGCTCTCGTGGCTACTCAACTAGCCTCACGGGAGGTCTCACTTGCTTTAGGCGGCGGTGAGGCCTCTCGCCGTTTTCGACAGTCGTAGGCGGGCTGTCGTTACCCAGTATCGCTGGGGTTGTCCTGCTTCGTCAAGGGGGCCGAATTCAATGTCCGTTACAATGGCACTCGGTCATGGGCGCGTCGGTGTCCTGGCCGTGTTCATCCCTTCAAGCGGCACTGAAGTTCCACGCCGCGCGAGGACCGGGGTGCCGTTGAAGGCCACCGCCTACGTAAGAAGGGAGGTGGAAGCGCAAGATGCTTGCTCGTAAAGAGAGAAGCCGCCGCGAGATTGTGGGAT
>NZ_AQXB01000020.1 GCF_000375365.1 Corynebacterium mastitidis DSM 44356
GCGCAAGGGAAAGAACAATCAGCAGAGCATTAAAGATGCTTTCCCCAATAAGGGCCGAGGAGATAAGGATACGAAGGGTTACACTATCCACCTTGAAAAGGAGGTTCATAGCGGTATCAAGATTGAAGCCGTAAAGAATGGCACCAATATCAGTACTATTGTCAATGAACTCATAGCTTCTTTCCTTGATGAGGGCGAGGAAGTACGGGAGGCGTTTTTTAAGGACCTTCTGAATAATTCATAGTCAGCGCATAGTCCCAGGAGGGATCATGGGGATCAGCTCGTGGTGGCGTGAGATCGTTGATGCGATCCAGGCCGCTAAGGAGGAGTACCGCAGCCAACCTGTGTTTGCGGTGGTTGACGTAGAGACCACGGGGTTTACTCCGTCGTCGTGCCGGATTGTGGAGATTGGGGTGTGCATCCTTGATCGTCAGTTCCGGGAGGTCTCGCGGTGGGAGACGCTGGTCAACCCTGAGCGTAAACGGGTTGGTGGCAGTGATATTCATGGTCTCCGGGTGGAGGATTTGGTCAAGGCTCCGACCTTTGCCGAGATCCACGATCAGCTTGTTGATGTGCTTGATAACCGCGTGTTGATTGCGCACAATGCGAAGTTTGATGTGGGGTTTCTCAATGCGGAGGCCAAGCGTGCCTATGCGGCTCGTGGTATGAAGCCGAAGCTGTTGATCACCGATATTGTTGACTCCCTTGGGCTGGCGTGTGAAGCAGTAGAGCAGGGTCCGTACAGGCTCGCAGCTTTGGCTCAGCGCTTTGGCGTCGGCGGGGAGAAGCTGCACTCAGCGGTGGGGGATGCAGCTACGGTCGGCAAAGTTCTTGAGCAGATGTTCGGCCCCCAGCGCGGGGAGATCGCCAAGAGACTGCTGAAGGAGACTCCCTCCTTCGACAAGGTGAGGGCTCATCGTTTGGGTGAGCGGCAGCCTCTCTTGGTGCGAGGTGGCTCGGCGCCGGCGGATTTCTCCTGCCACGCCGTTAAGAGCAAGCAGGAGGGAGCGGGAAATGAGTAGTGAGGCAATAACACGGTCGGAGGTTCTGCGGGTCATTTCGCAGGCACGGGCTCACGGTGGGCATCCAGATTTTTCCGGCATGGATTTATCTCATCTGGATCTGAGTCAGATAGATTTTCGGCAAGCAGATTTTTCCGGCACAATCGCACGGCAGACTGATTTTTCTGGTTCCAGTTTTTATGGTGTGGATGTGTCGTGTGCCGATTTTGGTGAGTCGGTTTTTTGCAGATCGTCTTTGCATGGAGTGTTCTTTCACGCTACGAACGTTCGGGGGGCGGATTTTCGAGGGGCGAGTTGGCAGGGGCTGATGGTGTCAAGCGCTCCTGTTGGGGAGCTGTACTTGCTTCCTACTCGGCAGGGGTGGGAGGTGCAGGCTGCTACGTGGTCGTTGACCATGGAGCAGATCCGGCGCCTCCTGGCAGGCGATGGCAAGAAGGTTCCAGCAGCGGAGTACCAGGCGCTCATACCGATCCTCCCCGTGCTAGAAGCCCTCATGCCTCTCCTTGAGGAGCACATAGACCGCGTGCAGAAAAGACTCCCGCGAAAGCTCCACACGAACTTCAAGAACATTACCTTACATTCTGAAGTGAAGTAGGGTAGAATTTTACACGATGTATCTTTTTCTATCCTGAGCACATCCCACTTACCTGAAGAGCATTAAGGAGAAACTATGGGCATGACGATGCAGTATAAGTACCACGATGATTATAGTGGCAAGACTTTCCCGAGGGAAGAGCTTGTTACCGTTCATTACACGGTCGATGGTACGGAATATGAGATAGATCTTTCTGAAGAATCGTTTGATCTTTTTATGAAGTCCATGGACAAGTGGACGAGTAAGTCTCGGGTGGCCCGGAGGAAGAAGCAGCGATCTAGAAGTGGCTCTCAGGCAAATTCTGAGGCTGCCGCCATTCGTAAATGGGCACAGGAACATGGTTATAAGGTGGGGCAAACGGGACGCATTGCTGCCGATATTAAAAAGGATTACCATGATGCTCAGAAGAATGGCGATTCTTCCACGGGTGGCGAAGAATAGTTCATTCACCTTATAGAAAAGGATATACTTTCTTTTCATGTGGGGATGAGGTACATGAATGCGTGTGAATGATGCATCGGGCAAGGTTGACTATTCTGATTTTCCTGACCGTTCTTTTTCGTGGTCTCGATTTTCTTTTTTCTTGGGAGAGTTTCTAGGGACGGTATTTGTTATCGTCTTTTTGTTTTTGGTGTATGTTTTGTGGGGGACGGGGGTGGAGTCTGCTTCGGTGCAGCGTAGCCACGTTGACCAGCTTCAGCAGGCCTGGGGGGGTAGCGAGCAGACGGCTGGGGAGCAGCGGTCGTGGTTCCGTCTTAGTGAGGAGGCCAGCGAGGGTGATCCCCTTGCTATTCTTCGGTTTCCCGCGCATGTGGGCGGTGAGTACCCCATGCTGAAGGGGATTGAGCCGTCTACGTTGAATCAAGGCCCTGGGTGGTATTCCGATTCGGATAATCCTGGTGAGCCTGGGAATGTGGCGGTTGCAGCGCACCGTGATGGGTGGAATGCCCCGTTTGGGGATCTTGACAGGTTTTCCGTTTGTGATCCTATTGTGGTTGAGACGCATGAGGCTATCTATACGTACCGTGTTCTTTCCTTCCGCAGTGATGAAGAAGAACGGGAGAAGGAGAATGCTTCGTGTTTGCCTCATAAAGAGGAAGAAGCGTTGCGCGGTAAGCAGTATCAAGGCCTTCTCGGTATGGATATTGTTGCGCCGGAGGATTACAATGTAGTCCATGCGGTACCAGGTTCTCCTCAACGTTATGACGTGGATAATGCTCAGGCACATATATTGACTTTGACAACATGCCATCCTCATTGGAGTAATGATCAGCGTCTTATTATTCATGCAGCGCTAGAGGATGTTGAGAGGAAGTAGGGTAGAGATGTACGGATGGGTTTTTCGCCATTTGCCTGGTTCTTTTCGTGTGCGGGTTGTTCTTTCTTTGGGGATAATTATATCTGTGGTTGCGGTTTTGTGGTTTTTTGTTTTTCCTTTTTTGGCTGAGCGTATTGGTACCTACAGTGTCTTGACGGGCTAGGGGGATGGTGAGGGGTTTTGATAGCCTGGTAGTTGGGAGACGATCAGCCCCTCTTCGGTAGGGGCTTACCAGGATAAGAGAGGGTTTCTTTAT
>NZ_AQXB01000021.1 GCF_000375365.1 Corynebacterium mastitidis DSM 44356
ACAATCCCGCTGGTGGAACTAGAAAGGCATACGCGATGAGTAAGAACAAGATTCTTCGTACTGCTTTCCAGGTTTTTGCCTGGATTGTATTTATTGCTGCTATCGTATTCGGCACTTTCTCATTTCTTGGTATGGCGATGGGCATAATCGCGCCGTACTTCGGAAACCAGATACCAGGCTGGACCCACATGAACGGCGACCCCGTAGAGGCCGCCCTCATAGCCGCAGGGATGGCCGGTGGCGCTACCGCCGTGGTGATGTGGGCCTGGATCAAGCTCATCCTCCGGGTAGCACGCTGGCTCCAGGCATCACTCAACAGCCGCCGCGAGGCGGGGGAGAGGACTAAGCGTGCTCTCTTTCCCTCCGGCAAGCAGGACCACACCCCGCAGCCCCACGAGACCACCAAGGAGGCCTAAACCATGACGCACCGTAACCCGAACGAGCGGACCCCACTCTCGGGCAAAGCCAAGAAGTCTGCACGGTCTTTCTTCGCCCACGATGAAGGATCCATCTTTTGGGCCTTCGAAAAGTTTGTAACCTTCTCCAAAGAAATGATTGAAGAAGTCAACAACATGATTGCAGACCGTCAAGAACGGCAGCGCCGAAACCGTGATGGAGAAGAGTAATGGACAATGACTCCTACCGATTCATGACCAATATCCTCACACCGGCGCATGACCGATCCAAGTATGTGAAGACGTTAGAGAAAGTCAAATTCATTCCCGACCCCCGAATACCGTACCTGCGCCTTTTTGTCGCTATGGGTATGGTCATGGTTATCATACTGCTTTACTATGCACTCTTTAAAAAGTCTGCGGATATGATCGGGTATGTTATCGCACCGATCATTATTAGTGCTGTATGTGTTCTTGCCTTGCTCTTGATTTACATTCTTCCTTCCCGGAGTAGGTCAATGATTTCATCTGTGTGGGAAATGCTGTTTTTCCACCTCATGGAGCGCTCGCGCAGGGCATCACTTAAAGGACGATTCACCACATTCGGAATAAAGAAGATAAAAAGCGGGGTTATCTTTTTCGATAACGGTGACTTCGGAGTGATGTACGACGTGGAGGGTCAGCAGTCTCGCACCATGCTCCCCGCCGTAGCGGAAGGCACAGCACAAGTACGCCTCTACTACCTAAGAGGGCGCTCTGCAACGAGCCAGGACACGCTTATCACCTCCGTCATGCGCGCTGACGTGGAATCAAAGCTCAACGCCCTGCAAGAGATCTACGACCGCGAGAAGGATAACGAATCGGAATTAAGCGCATGGCGATCCTACATGTCCGAGATTCTTTTTAATGACATTGACGAAAATATCGGCCAACGACAATCTCAGATATTCCAAACACTCATCATCCGAGATTCTAGCATCGAAGGATTAAAGAAAACACGCAATTCCTTTGTGACCGCGTGCGCTAACGGCACGTATGCTTCTGCGGTCCCACTTACCGACAATGGAAAAATCATTAGGCGACTTAGTGGCGCCGCCATGCTATCCGATGCAGAAGCCATAAGGCAAGCAAAAGAGGTGAAGTAATAATGACCCAGACACGCCGCATTGATTCACGACAGTCAAGCCAGGATATTGAAGAAAAGCAGGTACGCAAAGAAACCGCTCGCGCCAAAAAAGAGACAAAGCGAGGCAAACTCTCTGCGATAGCAGATCGCTTGCGTTTCGCTGCGGACAAAATAGGGCACAAGCCCCTCACCGAAGCGACCCCGTATTACGCCGAACCATCGTATCTCCACCACAACGGAAAGGTATCCACCACCGTTCAGCTCTACCACCGTCCCGGATCCAACCGGCACATGGATTACGCAGACGTCATTGACATCATCCCCACCTCTCCCAATACAGGTGTGGAAATGTTCTTCTCGGTTACCGACACCGTCATTACGGGCGACGAAAAGAAAAAACTCATCATGACCAATACGGTACAAAATAAAAACGCTCTTGACGATGTAGAAAAAAACGGAGAAGTCCAGGACAAAGACAACAGCTCCATGCGCCATATGCGCGCCTGCGACAGGGAAGACTACGACGAGTACGAATCCATCATCGACTCCTCTGACCCCATCGTCGTCTTCCGCATCACGCTCACCATCGTCGGGCCCACGCGCGAGGCCCTAGAACAGCAACTCGAACAGCTCAACAAGCTGCTCGACCAGCGCCACGAAGGCTTGATGTGGGACTCCATCGGAGGAGACCAGTTCCAACGCGCCGTGGACCTCTACGGCCCGCTGCGCGTCGATAAGCACTCCATGACCTCTACCGCCGCCAACTACGCCGGCCTGAACTTCTCTGTCAACGCCGGCCTGAACGATGAGAAAGGACTCCCCGTCGGCATCGACGCCCGCGCCCTGTCGGCTACGAGCGCCTTCTTCGACATGGAAGGCTCCCTAGAACGCCAAGCCGTCATCGCCATCCCCCGCAGCATCGCCATGACGCGTTACATGCGCCAAGACAGCACCAGCCACCCTGCTGTGGCCTCCATCATGGCCCAATACGCCGCCAACCAGGTAGTCCTACGCGGGCACCGTGTTCACCACCTCGTGCTCAACGACTTCAACTACCTCGAACGAGGCCTCTACTACCGACCCATCAACAACACCGAAGACGTCTTCTCCTCCTACGACGTCTCCCAACTTACGATCAACCCACTCCAAGGCTTCGGAAAAATCAACGACGTCGTTGAAATCTACAACCGACTGACAAACAAAATCGTCAACATATTCGACGTCCTTAATAACCTCGAACTCACCCAAGGAGAACGAGGAATCATCCTCGATGTCGTGCAGCGCTTCTACATGCACGCCCACCTCTGGCGAGAAGACGCAGCCCAACACCCCAAGCGGACCAGAATCGTAGAGATCAGCAACCCCGCCACCTACCCCACCATGGGCACAATGATCAACGAGTTCACCACCCTTTCCAATATGGCCATGGCGCAAAACAAAGAACTGCGATCTGATCGCATTGACACACTAGAATCCATCCTCCGACAATCCATTAGTGCTAATCAGGGAATACTCGGCCGAACTACCACAATTACTCCCACTAAAGCTGCCCAAGTCTACTACAACTTTAACAACATTGCTTCACCCCAATTGCGACAAGTCCAATTCCTCAACATCTTGGAATACATTAACTACAC
>NZ_AQXB01000022.1 GCF_000375365.1 Corynebacterium mastitidis DSM 44356
GGCTTGTCCACCCCCATGATGCACGAGCAGGGCAATCCAGGTCAACAAAGAAACGCGCAGCGCGCGCTACCCACCGCGAACCGGGTGGGGGTGGTGGACAAAGTGCAACCCCCAGCGAGTGTGAGGGGCTGGGGGTTGAGATGAGTTGAAGTTGGTAGCTTCCTGCGTGATTTTACACGGGCGTGGGGATGTGCGCAACCGCCGGGATCGCGCGCGGGGACACCTGGCGTGCTTCTCCGGTCAGTCCCGGGATCCAGGACAAGGAATCACCGAATCCGCCACGGTTGAGCAGGCGTACATCCCACCAGGCGACGTCCTGGTCCATCCCGGCCGCCAGGCGGAGGTGGGTCACCAGGGCGGTCAGGGCGCCGAGCAGACCGCCGATGCCGGCACCGATGCCCGATCCTGCGGCCATGCCAGCAGCCCCGTAGAGCAGGGCGCGGGTGATCGCTGCGGTCAGGGTGCCCAGCGTGCCGCCGATGCCGGCACCGAGCAGGGCGCCCATCAGGGCGCCGGCGGGCACGGTCAGAAGCGAGGACAGTGCGGTAGCCGCAGTACCAATGGCGATGGCCTCCAGCAGGGACAACCCCAGGGCCATCGGCAGGAGTGCGGGCAGGGATGCCAGGCCTGCCAAGGCCAGGGTGAGTGCGGGGAAGGCGAAGAACGGCAGCAGGATGAAGAAGGTGGCCACGCCAATCGTCAGTGCCACCAGGCCCAGTAGTGCGAACACGGCAATCGTGTTGCCGATCGCGATGCCAAGGGCGATGGAGCCCACGATAAACGAGATCAGCGGGGCGATGCCGAGTGTGGGGATCCACAACAACGGGTTGCCCAGGATGAGGGCGAACACGCTCATGGCTGCGGCGACGAGGAAGAGCGGCACGCTCCACGGCAGGGCCAAAAGCAGGCCCACGAGGAAGGTGGTGGCCACGGCCATGACCAGTGGGGGGATGATGGTGGCCGCACCGGCAGCTAGCGCCAGGGGCAGCAGGAGGGCTCCCAGGCCAAGGGCCAGCAGTGCCAGATTCGGCAGGAAGGTCAGCGGGATCGACGCCAGACCGGCCAGGCTGCCCAGCAGCGGGGCGAGCAGGCCGCCGGCCAGGGCGCCGAGCAGGCCGCCTGGAATGGACCCGGCCAGGGCGCCCATGAGCCCGTTGAGCAGGTTCAGCGGGTTGAAGAAGCCCAGTGGTGCTCCGATGAGTCCGCCGAGCAGGCCTCCGATGAGCCCGCCGGGGATCGCGCCGAGGATGCCGCCGCGTAGCAGCATTTCTCGCACGCGGCGGTTTTCCAGGAAGGCGACGACCATGTACAGCGAGTTGAGGCGGTTGGCCAGGTCGTTAAAGGCCATGCCAGATTCGGTGGCGCCGAAGGCGTGGGCCAGGGAGCCGAGCATCTTGCCGAAGTTGGATTCGCGCCAGCCTCGATCAAAGGCGGCGCGCAGCTTTGCGCCGATGGAGTCCGGGCCGTTAAACAGCGCCCCGAGTCGGGGCATGAGGTCCTGACCGATCAGGAAGCCTGCCAGGGCCAGGGCCACAGGGATCGAGCCAAGGGAGAACAGGCCAGCACCAATAAGTCCGCCGAGGACCAGGCCTGCAAGAGCACCTAGTCCCGCGCCAAGCAGTGTGTTGAGCAGGGTCATTCCAGCCCACCCAGCCAGGGAACCCAGCAGGCCACCGATGATCGCACCCGGTAGGGCGGACAGTGCGGTCAAAAGTGGGATACCGATGGCCGGGATGAGCAGACCGGCGAGGGCGCCTAAGCCAAAGCCGGTGAGCATGCCGGTGAGCAGGACCGGCAGGAACCCGAGGGCGTAGATGAGAATCGGGATCCAGGCGGTGGTGATCACCAGGCCCAGCCCGCCAATGAACAGGACCTCGAAGAACACGCCCCAGCCGAAAGCGGCGGCGAATAGGAAGGCAAACGGGTTGAACAGGCTGAGGGCCCAGCCGATGCCGCCGGCGGCAAGGCCGGCGATTGCTGCGATGCCGAAGATGCCGAGTGCTCCGAGTGCGTAGAGCACTCCGTAGGTGCCGAACACGGCAGTGGCCCACAAGGCGAGCGCGATGACGGAGCCACCGGCAGCACCCAGCAGCGGGGCGATCACCGTGGCAGGCAGCGTCAGCAGCAGGGATCCTAGGAAGCCGGGGATGCCGGTAGCCAGTGCGCCGAGGGGGATCCCGGCCAAGGCGCCGGGGATCATGCCCAGCAAGTTGAGCGGGTTGAGAGCGCCAAGCAGGGCACCGGGGCCAGACAGTGCGAGTGCGCCTAGGGGGGCGCCGGTGAGCAGGCCCACCACGGGGGCGGCCAGCGGGATGAGCAGGGCGGGGGCTGCACGCAGCAGGGATTCGTAGATGGCGCCGGGGACATCGTTGATGTTGTTGCGCAGTACCTGCATGGTGTCCGGGCCCAGGACGTAGACCCCGGCGTCGCGGATGAAGCCCAGCGGGTCGGTGACCAGGCGGGCGGGTCCGCCAGCGGCGTTGAATACGCCCATGACCGCGCCTGCGGGGTTGCGCGTGAACTCGTCGATGAGTGCGGATACCCCGGCAGCAGCCCGATCATCGCCGCGTAGGGATTGATCGACTCCGGCGAGCTGGTTGACCCCTGCGCTCCAGTCAGCGTAGGCCTGGGAGGCCTCCATGCCGGCGAGGGCATCCTGGAAGTCAGCCACGATCTCGCCGGTGGTGACCTTCGTGATCAAGGTGGAGACGTCCTGGCCGATGGTCTGCAAGGTCTCCTGATTCGGCAGGCCGACTGCGCCCATGAACTGGCCGATGGTGTTGGGGTCATTGCGCCCGTCCATGGCCTGGATAAACTGCTGGCCAATCGCCTGGATCGGGTCGGGCTGTTCCACAGGCTGGGCGGCACGGTCCACCAGGTGCCCGATGCCGACCTGGGGGGTCTCGATGGGGCCGGTTTCTGCCACGGTGAGGTGGTCGCCTTGTCCTGCGGAGTTGGTGCGCAGGAGGTTCTGGGGCAGCACGCCAGAGATGTGCGAGACGAACGCCTCTAGTGCGGCATCAGGGCTCGGCAGGCCGGGTGCTACCCCGCCAGCGGCGGGCTGTGCATCGGGGG
>NZ_AQXB01000023.1 GCF_000375365.1 Corynebacterium mastitidis DSM 44356
CAGATTGATAGTGTTTCTGATACTAATGGACTTCTTGTGCAGGCGAGTATTGATTCTATGGGTAAGGATGTAGAGGAGACGAAGGGGATTTATTCTTCTGCTATTTCCGATATTCTTGACCGTGTTTCGTTGATTCAGCAGGAGTTGCGGCGGATTGATGATTCAGCGCCGGAGCATGTTTTGCGCCCGGATGGTTCTGAGGAGAAGACGAATTATCGGGGCGCGTTGGCGCCGATGCTTCAGGCGGTGGGTGATGCGCAGAAGGTGATCGGTGGGGGGAAGGATGCTGTTGTGCATGCTGAGCCAGACAAGCTCGGTGAGGAGATTAGTGGTTGGACGGCGCGGAGTGCCGAGGGGTTGGGGGCGATTACGCAAAGTTTGGGTGCGGTAGTTGAGGCGGCGCCGGTGTATTCCGAGGCTACGCATCAGTCGATTGCGTCTCATCCGGCTTGCGCGTCGATTATTGGTGAGCAGCTTGATGATGAGGAGATCTTGGAGCCGGTGACTGACTACATGGCGAAGCAGACGCTGCGCCATGAGACGATGCGCAAGGTGTGGTGGGATGTGTCGTTGATTGGGGACATGGGTGCGGTGTCGCCATCGCGGGTTTTCACCCAAGCGCGTCTGGCGGTGATGGGGGTTGGGGACATGGCCTCGGAGACGGAGGGGGATCTGGCTAGTTGGCAGCTTGGGCTTGATCCGACGGATCCGAATTATGCGCTAGTTGCGCCGCTTCGTCCTGCGATGCATGCTTCTGTGGAGACGATGGGGCGTATTAAGGTGCAGGCTCGGGGGTTGTTGGAGGAGCTGGATCGTCTGGACCAGGAGGATGTCGAGGGACTTCAGGGGTTCTTTGAGTCCCACGGCCAAGAGTTGAAGGACTTGCAGATTCTTGAGGCTGGTGACTACGCACGGGCCGTTTCATCGGTACGGATGCCTAATGAGGCGACAAAGAAGGCCGTGGAGAAGCAGAGCAAGGAGATTGCGTGTGCACAGCAGTCGGCGCCTGCGTGTGTCTCTGGTGTCGATGAGTCGGTCGTGGAGGTCTATCGGGCGTTGGTAGTCCAGCAGCGTGAGGTCTCTGCGGCGATACAGCAGGTTCAGGGGGCTCTTTCGCAGGTGGAGGGGATGGATATTACCGAGGCGGTGGCGGTGATTCGTCAGGCGGCTTCTGAGGCCAAGGGGCGGGTTTTTGCGGCGCAAAGTGGTATCAACCAGGTCGTCGAGCAGTCTGGTGGCCAGCCGGTGGTGCGCGGGCTTCAGGATTACTCTGGGGCGCTTAGCGGTCTCCACAATGCTCTGGGGGTGTTGGAGGACGCGGTGACGGTGACTGGTGGGGATTATGGTGGGGTTAATTCCCGGGTGCAGCAGGCCGTGGAGGGTGTCTCTGGTGCTGTGGAGGATGCTGGCGAGGTGTATGCCGGGGCGGTGTCGTCGGTGGTGCCGATGACCGATGAGACGGCTCAGGAGATGGCTCGGGTACGCGCGGAGGTGTCCACCCAAGAACAGTGATCTTCCTTGTGGAGATTGATCTGTGATAGGCTTGGTGGTGCGCTGGCCGAACAGATAAAAAGAGGGCTCCTTCACCCTCGCGAAGGGGCCCTCTTTTTGCCGTCTTAGAATCTCTGGGATTAGGCGCTCAGTAGTCCAGCGAGTGCGCCGATGGTGGTTGCGAGTTCTCCATTGACCAGGGAGGATCCCAGTGCAGTGTTCAGGAGTGCGGTGGTGATATCCATGGTTCAAGCCCTTTCTGTGTAGCGGGTGGCCTTTGTAGCCTTGGCCGCAAAGAATGTTGCGGTGATCAGCAAAAGTAGTCCTATGCCCCACCCTGCGATTGCACCCCAGGAGGTGACGTTACCGTAGGTGGTACCGAGCAAAATGGAGACTACTGCGCCGAAGATGCAGGCGAGGCAGTATTTTTGCGCAGTGGTCATGGTTACTTCCAGTTCTGGCCCACACAGTATCCTACTGTGCCGCCGGTAGCTCCAGAAGCAGCGGCGATGCATAGTACGCATCCCGTGCCAGCGGTGACTGCGCATGCCGCGCCGCAGACGACGCTTAATGCGGCGATTGCCCATGCGGCGATACCTGCGTTGGACAGGCAGCGGTTGAGACCGCCCCAGTCCATGCCACGCAATGCGACAGTAGGAGCAGTGGATTCTTCTACTTCAACGAATTCTTCCTTGGTGAGTTCACCATTGTGGTACAGGGACACAGTTCCCGAGGTGGCGGTCTTTTCATGCAGACTGGCCTGGATGACATCGGTGAGATCGTCGCCACTGAAAGAGGCAAAGATCACGCTTCCGCGTGCTGCGCCGAGGATGGGCGCTGAGACGTAGCCGGTCCCATTGGGCAAGGTCTTCACATCGGCATTGTCGATGTCGATGGTCTCGCCCGATTCAAGCTGCGCAAGGTCGTAGAACTGGTCCTCGGCCTGAGTCAACATGTCGTCGCGCTGCTGGCCTTCTACTGGCGTGTAGCTGTCCAGGTCATTAATTGCTTGGGTGAGACCAGCACTGACCTCCGGCAAAGCGGAAGCCGAAGTAGCAAACGTGCTGGTGATAGCGGTCGATATTGCAAGGCCTAGGGCAATAAGTCGCTTCTTCATTACCCATACCTCCTAACGGGTTCGCGTGGCTGAAAGTGCTTCAAGTCTCAGAAGCATCATCATCGTGACACGGGAACATACGGTCCGCAACGGGAATGCAAAAATTGGATACTTTCGTTCCAAGTTCCTCCACTCCACTTGACACTTCATTAATATTCTGATAAATGCATAGTTTTTGCTCCTGGCATACCCTTACCCCCTTCGGTCAGATGGTCGTGTACCGCTAGCCGCGTAGAGCTGGTGCGAGTGTGCGCCAGGAGTTTTCGAGTTCTTTTT
>NZ_AQXB01000024.1 GCF_000375365.1 Corynebacterium mastitidis DSM 44356
ACGACTATTGTAAATGTTGAAATGATTGAAATACCGAGTCGTGAGAGGCTTAAGGCCCGTCTTTTCAAGAAAGCTATTCTTACTCCTAAACTCCCCTGCAAGCACAGCATATGAGCACACATCCAAAGCAGGATTATTCGTAATGGGGGTACCAGACACTCCTAACACCTTAGCGTTCTTCGACAAAGACCGCAGGCCCTTCGTCCGCTTCGCGGTAGGATTCTTAAACCTATGCACCTCATCAACAAGAAAAATACCACCCGCCATATCCGCACGAGTCTGATCCCGAAAACTATCGTCTGAATCAAGAATAGCCATACGATCCGTTGTTTCAATCGCATAAACACTAAGAGGATTATCTGGGTGGCTCTGGTTATAGGACATGATAGTCCCTTGCCAAATCTCAGCCTCGATAATAGCCCGACTAGCAACAACAAAAACAGGAACCGCCCGCCCCACGTTCTTCTGGTGCTGTGCGGCCGCAGCTACAGCGATAGATGTTTTACCAAAACCAGTCGGCATATCCAGTATCTGAAAATTCTTCTGCTTCAAGTAGCCCGCTAAGACGTGCGCCACATGAAGAAGGTCTCCTTCATCCCAAGAATGACCAGCAGGAACATGACCAGCATAATCCTTCAATGGATAGGTAGTCAGGGGCGTGACCTGCGGCGGCGCTTTCGGGGCAAAACGAGAAGCCTGCGCGGCTGCTCTCTTCTTCTCCATTGCGCGCTGAATAGCTCGGGTGCGCCCATACGATGTACCGGATTTCGCCACAGCTCTCATCTTTCTTTATTGGTGAAGATCATGCTACAATAATTTTAGCAATGTTTCACCAGAAGTCAAGTAGGAAGAGGTATTAAATCATGAAGAAAATCTTATCATGGATACATGGGAATCCGGGTACCCTGTTCGTAGGTCTCATCATGACTGTCTTTTTTGGCGCTGCCCTCATGGTCACTGTTCCCCCTTTCTTTTATTCTGGACCCCCCATGAACTACGTCAGATCCGGGGAAAGCATCATCTTCGCAGGTGAGAAGGGAACGCGGGAGGGCGCACTGTGTACACTCGGCCCGATCACCAATGACGGTACACAAGGATTCACCGCCGGACACTGCCTCGAAAACGGAACAGACGTCTACGACCGCAGTGGTGAAAAAATAGGAACAGCCACCAAAGAAGAAGGCCGAGACCTCGCCACCATCACTTTTACCGACAACGTGACCGCCGAGCCTGACAACGTGACCGCAACCTATGAGCTCCAACTAGGGCAAACACTGTGCTTCTACTCGCAGAACACCGAGACGGAGCACTGCGGCGAAATCCAAGGCAAAGACCACGGCGATATTCTCGTGAGTCCCGACATGCACTCAGCCCACGGAAACTCCGGCGCTGAAGTCTACGACCTTGACAAAAACCCCATCGGTGTTATCGTCGGCGCACTATACCCAGAAGACCACGACGCAGAAAACAACCAGGATCTCATCGGAACCCTCGTCGCCCCCCTACACAACCTCGACGAAGAAGAACTAAAGCGGTGACCCACCGCTTAAGGCAGGCCACCGCAGACACAGGGGAGCTGCGAGTAGCTTGTTACGTCTCGTGACGCTTACGGCCAGCCCACAGCACCAACACCACCGCTGCAAGCCCCACGAGCATCCCACCCCCAGCCAACAGCCGGATAGGCGAACCCGTCACCGGCAACGACTGATTCGACCGCACCGTAGACGCCTTCCCCCCAGCCGGAGTGCTCTTCGTCCCACCTGAAGCACCACTGCCCTGAGATGCAGCACCCCCATTGCCACCTGGGCGGGGAGCCGCAACAGCCGACGACTCCGCAGCCTCAGAACCAGCAGGACCCTCCTGCTCATTCGGGTCAATAACCCGCTGATTCTCCGTCACCGTCATACTCGGCTGCGCCGCAGTCACCTCACCAGAAGCACCCGCGTCCCCATCTGCCGCCGGTCGATCCCCCTTCGACGACTCGCCTGTGACCTCCACAGCAACCTCAGCCATGCTGACCACATTGCCAGCCGTATCCGTCAACGCGACTGGCACCTTGTACGTCCCCGGAGTGACATCACGGCCAGGAGACGCCGTCACCGTCCCATCCGTAGCCACCGAAACCCACGGATACGTATTCGCCGCCCGCGTCGCGTTATACGGCGCAATCTCCCCCTCAGGCTTAACCGTCGCGCTACCACCCTGGGACACCCGCACCGGCGGATAACTCACCTCGTTGCGCACCCCCGCCGCAGTCCCCGGAGCACCAGCCGCCTGAGACGCACCCGCAGGAGCCGCAGTCTGCCCCGCAGGAGCCTCCCCCACACTCACATCGAGTGCCACCGGCACACTCCGCCCAGAACACCCCTGCCCTGCCACAGCCTCAGAATCCGGGCCAGCCTGCGCGCTCGGGGACGCCGACGGCGCAGAAGCACCAGAAGACCCCGACGACCCTGACGATCCCCGCGCTGAATGATTCTCCCGCACCGCCGACGGCTCAGCCACCTGACTCGACCGACTAGAAGTAGGCTCGGTGTAGACCCCCTTGAGCGTAAACGACTCCCCCGCCTTCGCCTGAGACGTATCAATCGTCAGCGTCCCATTATCATTCTGCTTCACATACGCCGGCGCCGAGGTCACCTTAAACGTGCCTCCCTCACACACTCCA
The DNA here is from genome assembly GCF_000375365.1 of Corynebacterium mastitidis DSM 44356. Classification (GTDB taxonomy): domain Bacteria; phylum Actinomycetota; class Actinomycetes; order Mycobacteriales; family Mycobacteriaceae; genus Corynebacterium; species Corynebacterium mastitidis. The sequence goes on from NZ_AQXB01000024.1 coordinate 2,669, forward strand.
CCGCGACCAAGCCCCGCTACTGGCGCCGCACTCGGAACAGCACTCGCTGTCGGCACATTCTTCGCACCACT
>NZ_AQXB01000025.1 GCF_000375365.1 Corynebacterium mastitidis DSM 44356
GTTGATATTAACCTTTAGGTTGGCAAATGCTTTCAATCCTTTTATCTCAGATTCATGCTCTTTGCCCCTAGGCGAGAAGAGTGCATCTAGCTTGGATTCAAGATCGGTCCCCCGTGAGGTGGTGGCCTTTGATTTTTCCTCTAGCGCTGCGATTTTCTGTGTGACTTTTCTGCGTTTTAGTATCGCTTTTTTCATGGCGAGCGCTTCACGGTCATTAGCTACAACGTCGCGTTCAAAGCAGCGCTGGCGTGCGATTAAGAGTCCTGTATAGATAGCGCACATGGCCGCACAGTAGATCCATAGAAGCGCAGTTGCCGCAGGCCGGTAGGCTTCCACAAGTCCGAGTGCTTGGCGGATTTTCCAGAGTGCGGTGAGAAGGATTTCTCGGGTGCTGGTGAGGTCTGCGCGGGCGCCTTCGATGGCCACGTAGCGCCCGGCGTGGATGTATCCCCAGTGCAGGGCTGCGAGAAAGGCTGTTCCTGCCACGGCGAGGATGAGGCTTTTTCGTGCCCGTGATAACCAGGCAGGGCCCTGGGCTGCGTGAGGGAATTCGTCCGGGGCCAAATCGCGGTTATCAATGAATTCTGCGAATGTCACAGGCACGGTGTCACCTTCCTTCCATAAGCACCAGCAGGTGGGGGTTACTGGGTTGCTACGGCGTCAGCATCGGCGTTGTTGTCTGCGGGGTCTTCTGGTGCTGGTTCGCCCGCAGGCGGTGCATCGGCGGGGCGCTGCTCAGGCTCAGGGGTCTCGTTGGCCTTGCGCCCGTCGAACTGCTCGGGGTGGGTGGCGGCGAACTTGTCGAGCTGGTTTTGGGTGACGCTGAACTGTTCCCCGAGGTCGTTGGCGGCCAGGGCGCCGCCTTCGTCGCTGTTGTTGAAGGCGACGATGCGCACCGAGATGATGTTGCCGCCTGAGACCACATCGAGGGTGTCACCGACGCGCCACAGCCCGGAGTTATCGCTCTTGTCCGTGACCACCTGCTCGTTGGCCTCCATGGCCGCCGAGGAAGGATCATGGGAGTCCTTGAGGTAGCCAGGCCAGACAAAACCGCCGATTCCCACCCCGACAGCGACGATCACACCAGCAGTCGCGATGCCGACCGCCCAGCGCCTCTTGTTCTTCTCCGGTTCGTCGTCGGTCTCCCCGGAGCCGTCGAGATCCTGCACAGTGCCCTGATCACCGGGGAAGCCTTCGACTTCCGAGAAATCAAGGTGAGGCTCATCCTTTTCGGGGTCCTTATCTGCTGCCTGTACAGAGGTGTCCTCGGTGATGTGGTCCTCGGCGCGGGAATGCCGGCCCGGGGTGGCGTCGTCTTCCACGAGCGGTTCATCCCAGTCCTCGTTAAACGCGCGGGCATGGGGGGCTTCTCGGCGCGGCTCGTCGTGTTCGGGGGACGACAGGGCGGCAGCCTGGTCATCGGCCAGTTCAGGGGTCTGCTCATCCCCAGAGGCCAGCAGGCGCAGACCATCGAGGTAGAGCTGGCGGGCGTCGGCGGCCTGGTGTAGGGCCCGAATCGCTTGTGCAACATCGGGAAGGCCATCGCGGGCTTCTAGGACCTTGCGGATGGCTTCTCGTGCGTCCTGGGCGCGGGTATCGCATTCCTGCTGCGCCTGGGCCACGATCTCATCGTGGGCTTCTTCCTGCCTGCTGATCTCGTGTGCACTGAGTTCAGGATGCACCTGGTCAAACTCGCGTTGCAGGCGGGCGATCTCGTCGAGTGCCCACTGCTGGAACGCGTGGTTGCGCTGCTCGTTGAGCGCGGCGCTGTGCTCCTTCGCGTCTGCTTCCTCCTGCTGGTAGCGCTGCCAAGCGGTACGCCAGGTGGTGATACTCGGGCGGATCTTGTGTTCATGGCGTGCTACCGCGCGCGCGATCACAGCAGCGTTGTCCTTGCTGAGCACGGTGAGATCTACACTCCCCAGCGCGGACTCGGCTTGGGTGCGCGAAGCCTGCTTCATAATTCGTGCCATGAGAGCGTCCCGAGGGCTCATCTGCTGCCTGAGGTCTACCCCCTCATGCAGGTCCACTACATCTTCCACGGTGGTCGGCATGGCGGAGGTATCCAGCACCAAGTGCTCCACGGCCTCCATGATCTCCGGGGATACCTCACCGTCAGGCGCAGGCGTGCTATGCGGCTGATCGAGCAGCGGCGCAGCAGCGCTGCGGTGACGCTGGCGGAGATTGACCGGCGTGGCCTGCCCGCGCACAGGGGACACCTCCTCGGTACCCCCCTGGTCTGGGGTGCTGGTGGTGGACTCCGGCCAGGAATCCGGCGTGATCGTCGTGGTGCTAATTAGCGTTGCGGTCGAATCAGTCTTGTGGTCATCGCGGTCAACAAGCACAGCATCTTCCTCCTTAATCGTGACGTCTGTTTCTTCTCCGATGAAGATGGCTTCTTCTATCGACTCCACCGTGGAGTACGCAATATCTTCACCTCGTTCCTTGACCTTAAAAGCACTCTCATTCATCCCCCCCATTTCAATCACCACGGAGAGGTTTTCGTGCAGGGTGTTTTTCTCGTCATAGTCGAGGAGGAATTGAAGCGACTGGTGAACATTATCGCGGATAGTAACCTTGCCTGCTTTTTCTT
>NZ_AQXB01000026.1 GCF_000375365.1 Corynebacterium mastitidis DSM 44356
ACCCCTCGACGGTTGCCTGATCAGGGTCATGGCTAAACCACACGTCCATCTCATCAACAATGCTGACATTGCTCAGAGAGTCACGATCTGTGCCCTTGTCATAGATCTTTCGGACAGTGATACTGCTGGTCGCGAGACGATTCAACTGCTCGCGGAGAATCCCAATGGTCCCCCGAGGTCCACCGTTACCTCGCATGCTGAGCCCCATCAACTCCATGAACTCATTCATCGAACTCCCCAGAGGAATCCGACGAGCCTCATCCTCAGGAAGCCCCTTGCGCAGCACTGCCTGGGTGATCAGATACGCCATGATTAGCCTAGGGTACTTCCCATAGGGAAGACCATCGGGCGAATAAATCGTGATCTGAGTGTTGCCAGCTCGGGCGACGATCTTGTCGTCCTGCGGCTTTCGGTACGGGAACAAAGCTTGAACAAGCACACGGGTAGTGTAACCAACCTCTACCTCCGAGGTCAGGGCACCAGAATCGGCCGACTTGCCTACGGTGTGAGAACGTGTATGCTTCATGGTTGTCTTTCATTTTATTGTTGGCCTCCGCGATGCTGGAACATCGCGGAGGTTTTCCTTTCCGACCTCTTCTTGTTAAGAAGCTCTACCAGATCATACATCACTCTCCACCTCTTCTGAAGACAGCCCTTCAATCGGGGATGTCTGTGGATTTTCCCCTAGGGTGGCGGCGCGCCTGCCGGGTCGTGGGGTGCGGTGAGGAGTGCTTCACAGTCACCGCTGTTCTAGGAGTCTTTTACTCTTTTGGACCTCGTGAGAACCACTTTGTGTGACGGGACGGGACTATCAAGACGCCCGCCGCGTTGATGAGACCAAAGATGCCGAAGAAAACAGCGGGTTCTGTGCGGCCACTAAATGCTAGAAAGAAGGCGGCTATAAGGCATCCTGCCGCGATTCCTGCATACAGGTACTGGCCACGTTTCACGGACTTAGCGTCTTCGTGGATGGCTTGAGCGGTGGCGTTGTTGACCTCAGATTCGGAGAGAGTAGCCGAGTTTGCCGCTTTTACAGTCTGCTCCGCCATGACAACAATCCGGTTGGCAACGCCGGGGAGAGCTTGTTCGTATTGGATGAGTTCAGCAGCAGGAGGTAATGGGCCTTGGTGCTGAAAAAGCTGCATAGCGTAGGCGGCACCTGTGGAAGGCTCCTGTGTGAAAGGTTCGCCCGCTATACGCATCGTCGGGTGATAGTAATCCATTGCCTGCATGAGGTGTTGTCCGACTTGGGCCCAGGCTTTCTCGATGGTCTTCGTGGGGTCGTAAATCCTGGCTTCGTAGATCTTCTCGCCGGAGGGGAGTGTGGCGATGATCCGGCGCTTCGGTGTTTGGTTCATTGTGGGTGTGCTCATTGTTTATACCCCCTCCTATAGACCGTGCAGGGTGGGCCGTGGATAACAGCACGTCCCCTAATCATTTCCTTTTTCGCTTTGGAGTCTACAGGGGGTAGCAAATATCGCCGCTGCGAAGGCGGTCGGACGATGGGAGGCGGAATCGGTACGCCGGGAGGTGCGTCATGGGCAGTCCATCACGACCAAACGGGGTCTGGTGACTCGTCTCTAGAGCTTTCACCTGCTTCCGTAGAGGCTAAGTGCGCGCGCTGTGCTTGTGGGAACGCGCTATAAGCTGCTGTGTGGCGTTGGGAATCTCCTTGGCGTCCCCTTGGTCCTTTTTGCGGTTTTAGGCCGTCAGGAGGGCTGTGAGGGGTGGTTTTGAAGCTTCTGGCCGACCGTGAGGGGTGGCAGATTGCGATGAGGGGTTCGAGTAGCGCTGATTGAGGCTTTAGAAGCACTGTGGGGCATTGGAAGTGCCCAAGGTGGTGTTGGGGGTTTTGGGGCTTCTACAGGCTTGCTGGGGGTGTTTTTGAGGCTATGAGGGCACGCGTTAGTTACGACGGTGTGGGGGTGGTGAGTGGATCCAGGTCTGGATGCCGAGGTTTGCCCCTTTGAGGTCTTCGGTGGTGCCCCATGAGGTTTGGGGGCAAGCCAATCCCCAGCGGGGATTGGTGCGGCAGCCCAACGAGCCGAAGGCGAGGCGGGAGAATTATCCACGTCCGGAAGAAGGGTGTCAATGTGATTCTTGCCACCAGAACGGCTGCCCCCTATATTAGTTCTACTAGAGTACTAGTATATAGGGACCTGTGGATAACTATATTCCCGCAGGTCAAACCCTGTGGATAACGAAAATCGTGAGTCTAGTTATGCGCAGAAGTGAGTCTA
>NZ_AQXB01000027.1 GCF_000375365.1 Corynebacterium mastitidis DSM 44356
GACAAACTCCGCCCATTTATCACTCACCATAGATATACGCCTTCTTGTTTTTAACCTGGAGGGGCCTAGCCCTCATGATCCCGGTCTGGAGTGTACGGCACCAAGAAAAGCAGTTAAACTCATGCAACTTTAATATCTATGCAGAAAATCTTGCACTATATCTAGATGTGTGTAAAAATCGGCAGGAACCTACCAGGAGGGATGTATGCAGAGAAATCGAGTTAACCTGCTTGTTTGTGTCTACGATCAGTTGGAGTCGGGTGAGCATCTGAGCTTGCGTAGCCTGAGTACAGCGTTGTCCCGAGATGTGGGGGATCCCGCGCTGTGCGAGAAGGTGGCGGCGACTGCGGAGCCGATGACGATGGAGCGGGTGCGTGTGTGGCTGTGGGCGCTTCAGGAGCACTATCCGCAGCACTTTGGCTATCCCGCCACGGAGGCGGACATTCAGATGGTGTTTGAATACTTCGTGATGCTGTATCACCAGACGGTGGGGTCCTCGGTGTGGTCGCTGGCTTATGAGCGCGGTTTCCAGGCGGAGGACCTAGCAGAGTCGGTGTTGGTGCCTCGTAGTGTGATGGAGGGGTTCTTCTGCTCGGGGGTGGGGCTGTCTGTAGATCAGCAGGTGATGGTCGCAGAGATCCTGAGGGTGGATCGGAAGGTGTTTGCTCGGGCGGTGTCTACGACGCGGGTTTTGGCCGAGTATGGTGCTGCTACGCCGGGTGGTGCGCGGCTTTCGGCGGGGCTGCTTGATAAGGTGAGTCGGAAAATAAAAACCCCCACGATGTTGGAGCATCGCGGGGGCAGAGAAATATAAGGAATGTGATATGAATACTACTCGTTCTCGCACCGTATGCAAGTCGGCCGATTCTGGTGCCCTGACCTCGGAGGTCGAGGTTGGGTACACTACCCGTGTGCTGGTTCAGACTCTTTTCCCGTATAAGAAGCCGACCGATGGACAAAGCAAGGAGCTCGTTGTTCATCAGGGCAACACCAGGATCACGGTGTATTCGCCTGATGGGATTCCGTATGGCAAGTATCCACGGCTGATCATGGCCTACATCATCACCGAGGCAGTGCGGCGCAAGGACCTCCCCGAGGAGGAAGCCAGGCGTATCCCGTTGGGTAAGTCGATGAATGAGTTCATGGAGCGCATGGGGCTCACGTCACGAGCCTCCGGTGGTTCTACAGGCAGCATTCGGAATCTTCGTGAGCAGCTTGGGCGCCTGGTGTCCAGCTCGATTACGGTGCGCAAGGTCACTGTTGAGAAGAACAAGCAGCGGGACTCCTTCACCAACGTCAACATGATCAACCACGCGGATCTGTGGTTCACCAAAGACGCAGACCAGCTCAGTTTGCAGGGCTCGTATCTTGAGCTTACGACTGATTTTTATCGGGAAATCCTTAAGCACCCTATCCCGATTGATCTGGGGATGTTGAAGTCCTTGTCGAAGCCTAGGGCGATGGATCTGTTTATCTGGGCGACCACCCGGAAGTATTGGCTAAAGCAACCTCTCACCCTTGACTGGGATCAGGTGCAGGCACAGTTCGGGCCGAACACGCCAACAACCTCACGCGGAAAGTTGGACTTCAAAAAGAGGTTCTGCGAAGCCATCGATGAGGTGAATCAGATATGGCCCGGGGCTGATCTGTCCTACTCGCCAGAGGGGATGACCCTCCCGCCGGGTACCCCGTCAATCACACCGAGGACATCGCCCTAAGCCTCCACACCACATCCGTGCTATTTGCTCAAGACCCCATCACGCACTGCCGTGGTGGGGTCTTGAGCTATGCCCACAGAAGCTCATCGAGAGCATCTGTTCCCGTTCTGGCTCAGGGGTGCGCAGAGCTACCACCGCCTGACACCATGCGCCGAACTCCACTCACGCGGTCGAAAAACGACACCGCGCGGTGTCCGATCATCCAACCTCAAAAAGTTGCACGACTGTGCATATGAAGTTATCCACAGGCTATCACGCCCGGCGATTTTCGCATTTCCGCTGTTCAGACTGCGCATAACTAGACTCACGGGCCAGGTTGCGCATAACTAGACTCACTTTTTTAGTGATGCAGATAACAAAATGGGGTGTTTCGACATTTCCGCCGGTCAGACTGCGCATAACTAGACTCACGCAAAAACCGGCTGCGCATAACTAGACTCACTTCTGCGCATAACTAGACTCACTTCTGCGCATAACTAGACTCAC
>NZ_AQXB01000028.1 GCF_000375365.1 Corynebacterium mastitidis DSM 44356
CCCCGCCTGTCCAATCACTAAGAAAGGGCCTCACGGCCGCCACGCACATGAGACCCTTTCAGGCGCTAGCTAGTAACTAGGATTCAAAGCTCACGAACCGCATTCGTGAGTCCGTTAGTTACCAGCCCAACGAAGGCCTGCCAGCACAGTAAAACAAGTAGCTGGCGGGCCTTCGCTCGTATGCGGCGGAGAAACCTACGCATCCGATAGCACCTCCTCTCACCGCTGTAGAGATGGCCCGCACTACGGTGGGCTTCAGCGCTGCGGTGGCGCTCAGCACCGCAGTGAGGGGCAGGCTATGCCCAGCAGGAATCAGGCTACCTGTAGGCGATGAGCTAAGCCCTAGCCGCGCACCGCTGCGCGTTTCTTTGTTGACCGGGCTTACCCTGCTCGTGCATCATGGGGGATGGACAGCCTTCTATGCCGTCCATAAAGCGAGAAGGCCTCACCTAACCGGCAAAAGCTAGTGAGACCTCCTCAGGCGATTAGGGCGTGACTAACTCCCAGGCCTCGCGAGCCGCACCCGCGAGTCCATTAGCCACCATCCCCACGAGGGCCTGCCAGCACAGCGTAACTAGTAGCTGGCGGGCCCTCGTCCATGCGCGGTAGGATTCGATCCGACGCATAGCAATCACCTCCCCTCAACCGCTGACAGCAGACCCGCACCACGGTGTGGGCCTCAACGCTGCGGCAGGCGTGTAAAGCACCGCAGTGAGGGGCCAGGCTATGCCCAGCAAGAATCAGGCTACCTGTAGGCGATGAGCTAAGCCCTAGCCGCGCGCTACTGCACCGAGCACCCCGCACGCTATACCTGCACCTCGTGCGTATCCCACCAAGGGCAGCGCCTCACACTCGGCAGCAGTATCACGAGGATGAAAACATGACATTCATTATGAACACATAGCGTGCTATAATTACACCCCATGAGTGACCTTATTTTATCGCTCTCGGTTGCGAAAGAAAAAAACCGACCCTCCCTCTTCAAATACACCGACTCAGGCGACAACGCTAAAGAGATCATAAAGAGATCACCACCTCGACGAGTGATAACACAAAAACTATTCGACACCATTCAATACTACGTCGATATTCACCCGACAGTCCGAGTATCACTCATCGAAAGAAAAAGCCAGGACGAATGGAAAGTAATCATCGCAGACGCAAAACCCATGAGTCATCCCTATAACGAAATACTCCGCCGCCTCCGCTTCCACTAAAAGGACCCCGCATGAAACGCCACCGAATCCTCTCTTTGTGCCTAGCGCTCTCAACAGTGATCGCCACGCCGATGATTGCCACCGCAGAACCTGCCACCACAGCCGCCCCATGGATCCATACCCTGGCGCAGTACCCCGATACCCTCACCGACGTCACCGACGTCACCAGTAAGGCCCTGGGCTACAGCGTGCCAGTCGCGCTGATCAAAGCCCCCACCCCGGGTGCACCAACGATCTACCTCCTCAACGGCGCCGGCGGGGGAGAAGACGACCTCAACTGGATCACCCAGACCAACCTCATCGACTTCTACCGGGACAAAAACGTCAACGTCGTCATCCCCATGGCCGGAGCTTTCTCCTACTACACCGACTGGCAAACCCCCGGAAACCCACAAGGACGCGGCGCCGGAGCATGGGAAACTTTCCTGATCCACGAACTGCCGGCCCACGTTGAGCCCGCACTCCACGCCTCTGAGAAACGCGCCATCATCGGCATGTCCATGTCGGCCACCTCCGCTGCCAACCTTGCCACGCGCAACGCCGGTTTCTACACCGCGATGGCCTCCCTATCCGGGTGCGCAGAAACCACCAGTGTAATCGGGCGCGCCGCCGTGGCCGCCACCTTGCGCCGTGGCGGGCAAACCCCCACCGCGATGTGGGGGCCATGGTGGGCAGAAAACTCCCGCGCCCACGACCCCACACTGCACGCCGAAGCACTGAAAAACACCACGGTTTACCTCTCCTCCGGGACTGGTATTCCCTGGTTCGATGACACCATGTTCGCTCCGAAATTCAGCGATATGAACGCTGTCGATGCTGCACTGACCTCAGCAGGAATTATGACCGAGGGCAGCGCTATTGAGGCGGTGAGTATGCTTTGTACCTTGCGCTATTCACGCGCACTTAATAAAGCAGGGGTAGAGCACAAGCTCAACATTAATCCGGTAGGAACACACCAATGGGCCTACTGG
>NZ_AQXB01000029.1 GCF_000375365.1 Corynebacterium mastitidis DSM 44356
CCCCTCCCCCTCCCTCCCCCACGACGAGGGACCACCCGCCAACCCGGATGGGGGCGGCGCTACCGCGCCTGGGGAGGAAGATTCCCCCACCCCACAGAAACCCTCTGCCCACGACACCGTGGAGATGGACGCGCCACCTCCACCCGCCGCAGTCTCACCGGCTTCCCCCGAGCAAACAGACCACGCCAGCAGACCTCACCACGATGAGGCCAACACGACCTCGAGCCTGCCTGACCTGTCTGCGTCGTCGACGGAGGAAGGCCCCACGGTGGCGACCCGAGATTGGGAGCTGATTTACGCCGGCCTTCCCGATGCCATGCAGGATCTTCCCCCTCGGGAGATCCCGGCGATTGCCGAGATGATCCGGCAGCGAGTCCGCGGTGGCTGGACACTGCCGGGCCTGCGTAAAACGCTTGGCGCACGCCGACTTCCCAGCGAGGTTGTCCACCTGCCGGGGCTGGTCAAGGCCCGCTTGCGTGATGACGCCCCACCGCATGGGGCGCCGCCGAAAAAGCCCGGGAGTGCGCGGCCTGGCGTATTTCGCGCACCAAGCACCCCGCGCCCCGATGAACTGCTCACCCCGCAGGAACGCCAGCAGGCTCAACAGCGCCGCCGCGCGCTGATCAACCAAGCCCTGTTGAAAACACACCCCCAGCACACGCAAAGAGAAATCAATGAAACCCCAGCGTAAACCGCTCAGTGAGCGCTACGTCACCTGGATAGAAAATCTCATCGGGCACGGTGCCATAGCCGTGGTCAAGGCCTTGACCCCGCTCATGGGAGTAGAGCGAGCCGCCCGCGCAAAAGAGCACTGCCAGTGGTTTTTTCATCTGTACCCTCACGACCTTGTCTTTGACGAAGATTACCTCCTGGCCCCGACAGGCACCTTGATCCGCTCAAGCCCGGAGATGATGATGCTGGTCAAGCTGGCGAACGGGCAGTGGAAAGCCGCATCGCTCAGCGACGCGCCACACTACCCCAGCGCGCACGTATGCCAGTGGGGGCCGCACTGGGTCATTGGCTGGGGGCAAACATGGGCATAAGCAGCGTGAGCAACGTGTACATGTACAGCACCTACGTGGTCTTCAAGGGCAAAGGCGGCGGCCTCATCCAATCGGTGTACCGAGGGTCGGACTACGAGCAGGCCGCACAATGCGCAAGGACGTGGCTTAGGCGAGGAGAAGTCCACCGGGTGAGCATCCTGCGCCACGACGCGCGCGAACTCCAGCGCGTCCTCCATGAGACCAGCGCGGAAGGGTGAAGGGGGACTCGTGCAAATCAGAGTATGGATCACCCGCGCAGCCATCGTCCTGGTCGCTGTAGCCACGGCAATCACCGCGTGGGTGGTGAGCCCGCCCTCGACGGGCCTCGGACCCAGCCACAAAGACCCAGCACCATCACCGAGCAGCGCTCCTCCACAGGCCAGGGTCCAGTACCCCTAGCGGCCTCCCCGGCACCGCCGCATACAGATCCCCGCCATCAGAAGTAGGACCAGAGGACACCACCAAAACCCCTACCGGACAGGTGACTTGACAGTTTCGTACAGTTCCTCTAAACTAACTTCATGACAAGGCCAATGAAGTATAAACAGCTCGTCAAACACCTCGAATCTGCCGGGTTTACCCGCCTAAGACAAGGCAAAGGAGACCACGAGGTTTGGGGATATGACGGCATCGACCGCCCCGTCATCATCACTACCACCAAGGAGGTGTCCCCAGCAGTAACCCGAAATGCCCTAAAAGCAATCGATAAGAAAACCGAAAAAACCATCCAATAAACCAACCGACCATCGACTACGTTAGCACCTACATAAGTACCAGATAAAAGAAAGGTGGCGGTGGGCCACCCCGCCGCCACCATAAAAGATAATTTATATTCATCGTTTTGAGACGCTGAAGTCTACGTTTGAAAGAAATGTGTGTGATGGAAATAAATAAGAAGGACTCTCTCACTGTTACGGCTCGTAGATGGACCGGAGGGTGGGAACTCATCATCGACAAGGACAACGCCACCTCCACTCGCAGCCTAACCCGCGCGAAAGACCAAGTCCGGGACTACCTGGAAACCCTCAACCCCGAGACCGACTACAGCACCACCGAGATCAACCTCGTCTACGACATCGACGACGATCTCACCGACAGCATCAACGACACCCATGAAGCGCTCCAGGCT
>NZ_AQXB01000030.1 GCF_000375365.1 Corynebacterium mastitidis DSM 44356
TGGCCCGGCCTTAGCTGGAACAATAGCTGGAATATTGGCCATCAACTCTGGGATTATTGGTCTCTGCAATTCCTGGGGTCATGGTGTAAAAATATACTCTGGGGCAGTATGCTGGTCGCAGTAATGGGGGAGAAATGAAAAAATTTCTCCCCTACATTATTGTATGTGCCACTATAGTGGGAGTTTTTATAAGCGCCACTCAAATAGTGACAGGAAACTGGAATAGCAGCATTCTTTCTTGGGGAAAATACATTGCCATAATAGGTGCTGTAGCATGCATAATCTATGCTGCTAGTAAGAAAATCAGGTGACCGATTTCATTCCCTATCCGTGTAGGATACGGGGTAGATGAGGGCGCGGTAGCGCGTGCTGTGGCTGGGTGCGCGGGAAAGCCTAGGATACTCCGGCGCGCCGGGGCGATGGTAGCCACGTGACTCGTCCAGCCCGTCCGAGGGCCTACCCTCCCCTGCTTCTATCCACGCGGCACCAGGTGTACAGCAGCGCCCCGCCACCGGATGCGAAGACTTGACCTCGGTGTACCCATCACCACCCCAGGCCAGCCGCAACCACATGTAGAGCCGGGTAGTCAGCCGATACCCGGCGCGCTCAGGCTGCCGCTACACGAGGCAAGGTGGTTCTCGGTGCGAGGTGCAGTGGGGTTGGGGTCTTCTGGTTGGGAGTCGGTGTGTGCTCGCGCTCGCGGGAGGTGGTGTGCTGAGTCTGAGCCTGGGAGGGCTTTACGAGGTCTCTATCCCCTGGGATGTGGACGGTGTGTAGGAACACCCTTATGGAAAGAACCGGGTGCACGCCGGGTATATGAGGTGAGGGGTCAAAAGGTGCTGGTGGTGGGTAAGGCCCGGCTCTGCGGGTCATTATAGCTACGAGGGGTGACGTGCCAGTACAAGATGCTAGATGCTAAAGAACCTAGAAGTTAAAGTTCTCAACAGGTCTTTCAATTGCCTGGCAACGCTCCCGGGGTGAGTGAATCTGTACGGTCATCCGCACGAGGTGCTATGAGGAGATTCGAGCGCGCCGGGTGGTGAGGCCCACCTCTGCCTTGGCGCTTCCTTACCGCGTGCGGTTAGAGTCTCACGAGGTCGTGGAGGCTTGCCCGGGGGGTCGTGTGTAGTCCCTTGGAGATCGCGGGTGGTCGTGGTGCAGCGGTGCGCGGAGTGCGCCGGGGTGCGCAGCAGTGCGGTAGCTAAAGACAACTGGGAGGGCGCGCCGGGAGATCATGGTCGAGGGGTCCAGCAACACAGGCAGGGCTAAGTATTCAAACTTCTGACATGCAAAACGCCTAAGCGCTTAAATGTTTCGGTGTTGTGCGAACTGCCCGGCGCGCACCCATCCCGGGGCAGGCTGGTAGCAGGGGTAAGAACCAGCTCACCTGGTCGTGGGTCTGTGGTACACCATGCGTACGTGGGATGGGCAGGTGAGGTTATGCTGCCACGTCCTTGTTGCTCCCCCAGCGCTTGCGGAGGTCGTCGATCACGTCTGTGTGGTCGGTCATGTGGACTTCGCAGAGGGCCAGTGCTGCTTCGAGGTAGGGGCGGCGGCGGGTGGCCTCCTCATCTTCGGCTTTGGGCCAGCCTTCATCCTGGGCGATGAGGCTGCGCAGCTCGTCTGGGGTGCCCCACCAGCATCCGATCTGCATGTACCAGCCATCAGGGGTCGGGATGAGGTAGACGCAGCCAGAAGGTAGATGGTCGATGACCAGACCATCCCAGTAGGTGTCCCGTAGGTCAGCCCCCCGCAGGTCAGCGCGCCAGAGATTAGCGCTCCGCAGATCGGAGCCTTTCAGGTCAGTGCGCCACAGGTCAGTACCTCGCAAGTTGGCGCCTCGCAGGTCAGCGTGCCGCAGGTCGAGGCCGCTGAGGTCTTCCCCTGAGAGGTTGAGGTCACGGTTGTTGTCGTGAGCGTCTTGGATACGGGCTTCGACGTCAGCGCGGTTGACGGGGTACGGGCGCGAGCACGCCAGGTCTGGGGACACTCCCCCTGCTACTCGGCGGCAGGCCCAAGCCGCAGGCAGAACCACCTCCACGAGGCGGGCAAGCACGCCCCTAGAGCGGGGGTCGCCTCCAC
>NZ_AQXB01000031.1 GCF_000375365.1 Corynebacterium mastitidis DSM 44356
CCTCACATGGGGCCATCTTGACCTGCGGTGCCCACTCTCCAGGTCTTTAGAATGGCTGGTAATACAGGTGAAAAGAATGTAATGTAGCATTCATACTTGCGATGGAGGTATAGGTATGAAGAAATACGCAGCACTGCCCGCAATGGCAGCACTAGGAATTACCCTCGCGTCCACGACGGTCGCGCAGGCACAACTTGATCACAAAGCAATCACCCAGACCTGGGCACAACGGGTCATCTCCTCAGACCCGGTGTTCCCACTCCACGGCGCCCAGAAGCCGCAATCCCTGGACTGGGCGCTGGTCTACACCCAGGACACGGACCTGATCGACCAGCTCATCGCCTATGACCCGGAGATCAGCGCACAGATCCACCAGCCGCGCACCCTGACGGATTACGCAGGCGAGCCCATCGACAAGCCCACGCTTATGCGCGCGCAGGACAACTCCGCCGTGGTGGCCTTGCCCTTCGACTCCGTAGAGATCACCCCGGACGGCCTCGCGTTCCATGGAGTCCGCGCCGGCGACGTGTTTTCTCCCCAGCGTGAGCCCCACGCAAAGACCACAACCGCACCTGAAACCACGGCAGAGACCACGACGACGCCGGATGACACCGACGCGACGACGGCGCCGACATCAAGTGCCGAGCAGAACCCGCCGGAGACCCCTTCCGTGGACGCATCGGCCACGTTCACCATGCCCGTGGGCGCTGCCCCCGACTCCCTCCGCGCGCTCTACAGCGCCGATGGGGGAGTTACCACCACCGGCACCGCCACCACACAAGCAGTCGCCCCCATCGTCACCGTGACAAGCGATGACCTCGCCTACGCCGGCACGCGCGGGCGCCTCATTAACGGCCAAGGCATCAACCCGCTCTCCCCAGGAGGCGAGATCACCCTGACCCGCAGCGCCCAGATCACCAACCCAGCAGGGCGCAGCACCCACGGCCGCATGAAGGCCTTTACCACCACCGAGAACCCCGACGAGGACCGCCTCGACGGCATCGAAGACGGCCTGACCCCCATTCCCGGAGCAGAGACCAGCCAGAGCATCCCGGAAGAAGGCCTGACCCAAGAACTCCACTTCACCGTGCCGAAGGACGCCTCTATGGTGTACGTGCGCACTGATGTCGTCGATGACGACGACGCCTACGTGGCACCGCCGACCATGCACGCTTTCAACGTGCTCAAAACCGAAATCGACTCCCAGGCTTCCACGGAAGACAAGAACACAACGCTGCGACCCGAAACAAAGCAGAAAGTCTTTAACGAAGTAGATCTCACGTCACTCTCCCCGGGCCAGCCGTACCACGTCATTGCGCAGCTATTTCAATGCACGGCAGGCGACTGTAAAGAAATAGCGGCAGTAAACAGGGAAATCATTCCCCGGGAAGAGATCTCCAAACAATACTTCTCCGTCAACGTCGATACGACAGGATTTACCGAGGATACGACCCTAGAGTGGGCTACCCAGGTGCGCACCGGAACCGGCGACTTCAACAACATGGGCCCGGTTGTCTCCACGGTGGTATCCGAGCCCAACTCCACGGTCCTCTCCCTATCAGGCAGCGTAAACGCCCAGCGTGAGGACGGTACGCGCCGTGAGAATCACGCCGGGTCTACCCAGCAGATCCACGGCCTAGAAATCGGGGAAGAACACCCGCCCGCAGGCAAAGAAGAGGTACGGAAAAACGCCG
>NZ_AQXB01000032.1 GCF_000375365.1 Corynebacterium mastitidis DSM 44356
TGCGCTGAAGTACCACCGCTTTTGCGCTGAAGTACCACCGCTTTTGCGCTGAAGTACCACCGCTTCTTTCGTTATCCACAGGGCTTGACCTGCGAAAACATGGTTATCCACAGGCTCCCTATTACAGGTATACAAGTAGAACAATATAAGGGGCGGCCGTTTCAGTGGCAGGAATCACATTGACGTCTTCCTTCCGGACGTGGATAATACTCCCGCCTCGCCTTCGGCTCGTTGGGCTGCCGCACCAATCCCCGCTGGGGATTGGCTTGCCCTCAAACCCCAAGGGTCACCGCCGAAGCCCCCTCCCCGAGGAAAACCCACCAGGACCCCAGACCCCGTCACCGTTGGCCCACCAACACACCCCACACACCGCTTCGTAGCCTCAAAACCACCCCTGACAGCCCCACCAACGGCCTGAAACCAGAAAAACAACCCAACCCACACCCACAACCCCTCAACGCCACACACGGCCCGCTAGGCGTCCTCCAGAGAAGCCACGGTGCAGATAGCACCTCCCGACCCATCGAATCCGGCCCCAGCGATCCCCACCACTTCGCAGCGGCGATACTTGCTACCTCCGGTAGACTCAGCCAAGAGCGAAAGAGGAAATTAAGGGACGTGATACCACCCACGGCTCACCCCTCACAGGCAACAGGAGGAGGCATGGAACATGGCCATAATCAAGGCTCCACGGATTCCCCGATGGCGCGGGATTCGCGTGGGGATTTTGTCCCTGGTCGACCTGAAAGGCCAGTGGACGGCACAGCAGATCAGGGCAATGATGCCTCCGCCGAAGAAGGGCGGGAACTTCAACGAGGCACTGATACGCGGGGCGAACCTAGCCAGCTCCCCGATGAACGAGTTCTGGTCGCCCAGGTAAAGGCAATTCTCCAAGAAATCCACTACCACCCACCCCTTTCTATGCCAGATGAGGGCAAAGCAGCCTCCATGCGCCGTAACACCCCGGAGCTTTACCAGGCATACGTGAAGTCACTGAACAAGGCAGTTGATGCTGAGTACATCGAGCGCACAAGCCCGTTCACACAGCCTTCTAAAGACGTAAGGATCGGCCAGATTTGCGGAGTCATCGTGGTGATCGCCGTGCTGGCCTTTGCCGCATACGCGCTCTACCTCGACCGCCCCTGGGTAGCAGGAATCATCACGGCACTCGATGTGGTCGCCCTTGCTGCGATTTTTGCTAACAGCAGCACAAGCAACTCCAAAGACACCTAGAACAACCAACAGCTCCAACCCCTCCTCGCGAGGTCTAAGCAGGAGGCCCGCTAAGGCCACCTTCCCCTGGGGCGCTTCCCGGGTCTACGGGGACCCCAGCGCCCTTCACACCGCGCAGAGCGCATATAGCCCGTCCTGGCGACCGCGAGGGACCCAACGACTACTTCCCAGGGCTTCCAGATGCTGGATGATCCGGGATCCTGAGCACCGGTAGCCTCCCGGTGGCGTCGAAGAAACTTTGACATCGTGTATGAAGCCTTTTACGCTAGGAGGCATCCCCAGTGGGGGAGTGGAGAAAGGTTGGAAGCCTCCACCCGCTGCTTAAACAGATGGAGGCTTCTAGTGGAGCTACAAGGAGTCCACTAGCCAGCTAACAGCATCACGGATATATCCCGCGATGACGCTGGCAGTAACTCTGCTAGGAAGCTGCCGCAGA
>NZ_AQXB01000033.1 GCF_000375365.1 Corynebacterium mastitidis DSM 44356
AGGAGGCGTGAGTCGCGGAGTTGGAGCCTTCCTGAAGGACTACGGCGAGCACATGGTCATCGGAGGGGGAGTTCTGCTGTTGATCCTGTGCTTTTTGATGATGCGCTCGGTAGAAAAGCGGAAGTAAAAAAAGGGCTACACGCATGAGCGGAATCGGAGATCAAGAACAACACTACGACGATTCACCCACCCTAACTTCCGGTGAGGATCACGCAGCCACGGTGAATCTCGACTCCTCCCCCAATGGCGTCGGCATGGAATCCGCTGACCTCGATGGGATAGACGACGACCGCGACGACACCGAGGTGGAGGGATACGACGCGGAGGGAGACGACGAGGAAACAGCAGAGGACTACGAGGACTACACCCGGATAGACGGCAGGAAAGTCCTGACCTACGTCCTTGGGATCACCGGGTCGATCATCGCTGTCATTGTGATCTTCAAAGCCCTCGGCGGCGGTGCAGGGGACTACGAATCCACCGCTGCCCGGCAGCAAGAAACCCTTGCGGCCCCCTCGTCCTACTCGCCCAGTGAGATCGCTGCGCGGCCGACCGGCGTGGCTCGGACCTCCCTTGCCAAGCCCACGCCGACGTCCTCAGCACGCCCCGTGCCCAAGCGCAACACACCTCGCCCCACGCCTACCCCACGGCCTGTCCCGCAACGCGGTATCACCGCCGCCCCCGCGCAACCCGCAGAGCCGGTAGACGCCCAACCCATCGACGATGTGGTGGCCGCAGAGCCCCAACAGGTAGCCGAAGAACCCGCCGGCGAGATCGCACCACCGGCGCCCGCGCCGCCCGCCTCGCCGCAGCCAATCACCCTCGTGGAGGAAACCACCACCGAGATCATCCCCCCGGTCACCACCGTGCTGCAAACTCCCGACCGCACACCCTAGGAGCACACCATGAACAGCAAAAACGCCTTCATCCAGGCACTCCGCTCCGGCAACATCGACGAGCTGACGACCATGGCCCTGCTACACCGCCTCTCCGAGGTCATAGCCAAGGCCATCAACGCCACAGACGACGCCTACGACCTCATCAGCACGGCCATCAAAGGAGACGACACCAACGAAAACCTCCCGCACGCCCAGCGCCTGATCCACAGCAGCACCGCCACGCTCGTCAGCATCGCCAAAGAACTCCGCCACCTAGCCCCCGAGCACGGCACCATCCTCACCCTCATTGAGGAATACGCCGCAGACACCGAACACGCCACAAAAATACTCAACGAAGAAATAAACGAAGGAAACCGCCATACAGAAGAAATAGAAGAAGCACAATCACTACTACAACGCTGGGAAAAAGAAATAACAAACCACATCGACGCGATACAAGCAGAAGGGGAGGAATGATGGTCATATACAACCACCCGGTAGTGATAGAAAAATGCAGCAGCACCTACCAGTCTATCACCCCCGAGATCATCGACAATGAACAAGATAAAACCATCCCCCCTTTAATGATGGGCATTATCCGCGTCATTGGCGCCGTATCTATCACAGGGGAGCATACCGGGACCGAGAATATC
>NZ_AQXB01000034.1 GCF_000375365.1 Corynebacterium mastitidis DSM 44356
GCCTTCTCACCCGGCTTCAACACCTCAGCCTCATCAGCAGACTGAGCATCGTTATCGTTGATGAACTTCTTCAACTCCAACTTCGGCTCACCCGGAGTCTTGGCATGGCCCTCGTCCGGATCCGACGGCACCGGCGGAACATCACCAGGCTCGTCCGGATTCTCCGGACTCGGCGGAACTCCCTCGGCATGCGCACGGTCGGCGTGATACGAGCCGCCCTCCTCGAGCACAAGCGTGCCCGTAAAGGTCGTCTTCTCGCCGGGCTTCAGCGGACCAGCGAACACATCCGAATCGGAACCCTCAGCCTTGATGTCGGTCACCTCACCAGCGGTGCCCGCGATCGTCTCATCGTCCACGCGGACGTTAAAGACGTCAACGTCACCAGTATTGGTCACCACAAACGTCACCGGCGCGGGATCACCGGGCTTCAACGTAACCGCAGCGTCCTTGGTCTCAGCGTCATCACCATTGATGTACTTCTTCAACTCGATGCGCGGTTCACCCGGCTCAGGGCGCTCCTCGGTCACGGTCTCACTCGGCTCCTCCGACTCCGAAGGCACCGACGAAGACGGCTCAGGAACAGGCTTAGACTTCGACGGCTTCGGAGCCTCAGAAGGCTCATCCGACGGCTCAACACTCGTAGTCACCGGATCCTCCGAGGGCTTCTCCGACGGAGTCGTAGACGGCTCCGACTTGACCTCGGTCTCCTCCGGGCTCGTGGCGTGCGCCTGATCCTCGTGAGACTCCACCGACGTACCCGGCTCATTCACCTTTGGCTGACCGGACTCATCCTTGATCGGATTGCCCTCATCGTCCACCGGCACATACGGGGTCTCATTGCCCTCGTCATCCACCGGGGTACCCGTGGACTTTGCCTTGTCTGCGTGCAACTTGCCCGCGGCCGGAGCTTTCAGATCGCCCACAAAGACGACCTTCTCGCTCGCCGCCAGCAGCTTCTGCTTCTCAGCGTTACCGGCAAAGTCAGCGACTCGGATGTTGGTTACCTGCGGCGTATCCGCGTCAATGCCAGCCTCGGTGCCATCGACGGCGTTCGTAAACGCCTGAGTGATGGCCTCATCAGAAAGCTGAACATTCTTCAGCGCCAGCTCGCCGGTGTTCTCCACCACGAACGCCACCGTCAAATCATCCCCAGGCTTCTTCGCAGCGTGCGCCGCAGCCTCAGTCTGAGAATCATTCAACGCCTCAGCCTCTTCCACCGACAACGAATCAGCGTTCTCCGCCTTCGCACCGATGTACTTCTTCAGCTCGATCTTCGCGGACTTCGGCTTCGGGGTCTTGGCATGAGCCGGGTCCTCATCCGACGGCACCGGCGGAACATCACCCGGCTCGTCCGGATTCTCCGGGCTCGGCGGCACACCCTCGGCCTTGGCGACGTCCTTATGGTCCTGACCGCCCTCAGGCAGGATCAGCTCACCGGTGAACTCACCGGACTCACCCACCTTCAACCGATCAATCTGCTTCGGCTGGATATTAACAACATCGCCAACACCCGCCACCGTCTCATCAGACAGCGT
>NZ_AQXB01000035.1 GCF_000375365.1 Corynebacterium mastitidis DSM 44356
CTTCTCGTATGAGAATGTGGAAGCTCAAGAAAGCGGATTGAGTGAAGTTCAAGAAGTATCGCTTCGCGGTATTGAAAAGTATCTCGACCAGGATGACTCCTCGTTTGATTTCGCTAAAGCTCAGGAAGATCCTTCGATAGATGATAAAACTCTTGAAGATTTCTCCGCAGGCCTGCTAACCCAAGGGTGGGACGTTCGGGCTTCCGATGCTGCCCTCTTGGAGCTGAACAAGAAGTCGGATGAGATTTCCCCGCACCTCACGTCACTGCGATCTGCTTGTGAGGGGCGCAACGGTGTTCAAAAGTTCCCTCCGGCGGTTCTCCTGAATAGTTGTACCGCCTCTGCGGTGCAGAATGCTTTGGGTGCTGGGGCAGGTGTGGCGGGGATAGCGGCTATCATTACGGCTGAAACAGGTGCGGGCCCCGCCCTTGCAGGAACCATAGCTGGGGTATTGGCCATCAATGCTGGAGTAATCGGACTCTGCAATTCCTGGGGTCATGGTGTAAAAATATTCTCCGGTGGAGTTTGCTGGTCCCAGTAAATCTGAGGCGAAATGAAGAAAATTCCCCCTCTCATTATTGTATGTGTAACTATAGTTGGTGTTTTGATGAGCATTGCTCAAATAGTTACGGGAAATTGGCATAGCAATATACTTTCACAAGGAAAGTATATTGCTATGCTGGGAGCTGTGGCGTGCATATGCTATGCGCTAGCAAGAAAAGCGGGTAACCAGACCTAACCATAAAGCGCACAGGCCACACTGGGTGATCGCGTTTGGTGGGTGCTCGGCGGGCCTGTGCCTGGTGGTGTGCAGTGCTGGGGGGGGGGGGGAGCTAAGTGCTGTGCGTTCCTTACTGCTGGCCCGAGGCCCATGTGTTTTCAGGCCGGCGGTGTTTGAGCGTTTCCAGTCGCCTTCTGTGACTTGTGTTCCGCGTCGCGGTGACGGTAAGCCGTCTATTGGGGGTATTCCTGGTCGCCCGGAGTTTGGCGGTGGAGTGGTAGACGTGAAGGCCCTGCTGGCCCTGCGCTAACGGATGCTCCTAGCCCCCAGCAGCTTGCCCTCTCCTAGGGTGCTGGGGTGTGGCCTGTGCTTGGTCGTTATTGGGGTGCCGCCACATGGGGGTCCGGGGGGTGTGCTTAATTCCCGTCATGGTGGGTGGGGGATGGGCTATTCTACCTGCGCCGTGCGTAAGAGGCGCCGGTGGAAAGGGTTTTGTATGTCCAGGTTGGTGGGTAAGAAGTTGGTTACGTCTGGGGAGGGGAAAGGGGATCGTTTTTCGCTCGTGCGGGTTGTAGAGCAGACTCTTTCTCGGTTGTTGAGTAAGGCGTTGTGGGAGGAATGGCGGG
>NZ_AQXB01000036.1 GCF_000375365.1 Corynebacterium mastitidis DSM 44356
GTCGCGCAACAGAAGGAAAGTCGATTCCGGCAATTGCAAAGAGTATCGGGGTAAGTAATCCCACCATCTATAGGTGGCTTAAAGGGGGTGTGCCGGATCCTTGGAGCATGGTAAAATTTTGCCGATATTGCAAAATTGATCCAATACTGGGACTGGTGGCCTCTGGAGTGATAACTCATGAAGAGGGTCGTGAATCTGCGGCAGTGGCAAGGGAGGAGATTAAAAAAATGCACCAAAGGGAACTGCTTAGCTCCATATCTTCCGAAGATATTCTTAATGAGCTAAAGCGTAGAATTGATTTATTGTCAAACTCCAATCACGTCACCCCGCGAGGTGACTCTTTAAGCTCGACCTAATAGTTCGGTATCATCAAAACGATTTAGGTCCAAGCGAAATTGGCCGTGTAGTCCCACTCATACTTATCAAGAAGTTCCCGGTCGGAAGCACGATAGATCCGATACTCCCACCTCGCACCCTGCCCCGTCTTCTTCACCGTCGTCATCCAGATGATCGCCTCTTTCCGCCCCCTCTGACGCCGCTCAAAATCATTCAAAGGCCCCTGGTTATTCCTACTATCCCACCCGATAAGCAAACGCTGATCCGACTCAGAACCATGATACCCCACCGGAATCAAATGAGTCCGATCATACGGTTTATCAATCTTAGGGTAGACAAGCGGCTTTAACTTCTTCCTTGCCGCACCACTACGACCCCGATAAACAGAACCCGAACCCGGAACAAAATGCGCCACCACTTGATGCCGCGTCCGATCATGATATGACCACACCTCCCCAGGGGCAGGAAGATTCTTAAAACCCATCACCTTATCAAGAGGATGAGGATAATTCATCACCCTGACAGCCGGAATATCCCTCGCCCCAGACACGCGATTACCCACATCACTCACCGACCGCTGCGGAAATAAAGCCTGACGAGAACGAACCTTTTTCACCCGATTAGTGCGCACCTTGTTCTTCTTGACAGGATGTGAACTAAAAGTAAAACGAATCCCCCTCTTCTGTGGCCTATAGTACGGCTGAAACCACATTCTGATTCTCGCATAAGCGGAAAATAAATCCATAACCCCAATACCTATCTTTGTACAGTGATAATTCAAATGAGGCCCAGACGTGAGCCTTCACGGGCCTGGGCTGCATCCTCGATGCAGGCGGAACCCCGGCCTGCAACCCGACGGATGACGCTGACCTTTCGGGAAAACAGCACCTCAGAAGCCTAGCACGAGCATGCAGCCTTGACCGCTGCCCCCATCCTGCCGTCTGCCCCAACCCCTCACATGGGG
>NZ_AQXB01000037.1 GCF_000375365.1 Corynebacterium mastitidis DSM 44356
CCCGCCAGCAAGATCGTAACTGACCCTGCTTCTGACGCTGAGGTTGGGTACACTACCCGGGTGTTCGTTCAAGCACTGTTTCCGTACAAAAGTAGCACTGAGCTGGTGCACCAGATCCAGCAGGGGCCGGTGAAGGTCACCGTGGTGGCCAGTGACGGGCTGCCGTATGGCAAGTACCCACGGTTGATCATGGCCTATGTGGTCACCCAAGCCGTGGCTCGCGCAGGGATGGCTCAGCGCGGGGAGCTAAGCCAGGAGGAGGCCAGGCGGATTCCGTTTGGAAACTCTCTGAACGAGTTCCTGCGGGCAATCGGGTTGACCACGCGCGGCGGTGGGAAGGTCATAGAGAACATCCGCATGCAGGTGGATCGTTTGGCGGCGTGTTCGATCAAGGTGGAAAACGTGGCGAAAACAGCGCTGTCCACGCAGCGTGAGGCGAAGCCGACGATGGATATTAGCCATCGGCATGAACTGTGGTTGACCCACAACCCGGATCACGGTGCGTTGCATGACTCGTTTTTGGAGTTGACGGAGGAGTTTTTCTCTGAGCTTGTCGCACATCCCATTCCGGTGGACTTGAATGTGCTGAATCGTTTGGGGCGCCCGAGGGCGATGGATATTTACACCTGGCTGGCATTGAAGAAGTATTGGTTGTCGCATCAGACGAAGAAGTTGGCATCTTATACGTTTGACTGGGATGTGATGGAGAATCATTTCTCTCCGAAGACCCTGACCACCTGGGTGGAGCATCGTGACTTGCGCAATGAGATGAAGAAATGCTTGGAAGCAATCGAGGAGCTGTGGCCGCAGATGGGGGCCGAGGTCACCAAGGAGGGTGTGGTCATCTATCAGGGGCCTACTCCGGTGCAGCCGACGCCGAGGAATCCGGCCTTGGAACCCTAGCGGTCGTCGCGCAAAAACGACGGTGAGGTGGTGCCTGGTGGCGCCACCTCTATTTTTGTCTTTTAACACATAAGGTCGGGATGGAGCGTTTCCGCAGGTCAAACCCTGTGGATAACTCTGCGTAACTTTACCCTCACGGTTTTGTGTGACCCAGCTATCATTTTCTATTTGCCCTGGTCAGGCTGCGTAACTTTACCCTCACGCAAAAATGCCGTGCGTAACTTTACCCTCGCT
>NZ_AQXB01000038.1 GCF_000375365.1 Corynebacterium mastitidis DSM 44356
ACCGACAAGGATGATGCACCACATGGGGGTCCCCTTCTCCCGAAGTTACGGGGACAATTTGCCGAATTCCTTAACCACAGTTCACCCGAACGCCTTAGTATACTCTACCAAACCACCAGTGTCGGTTTAGGGTACGGGCCGCACATGCACTCGCTAGAGGCTTTTCTCGACAGTACAGGATCACCAGCATCACCCAACAAGGGCTACGCATCACGCCTCACACAAAAACAACACGGATTTACCTATGCTGCGTGCCACACGCTTACACCACAATCCAATAAGTGGCCCAGCTACCTCCCTGCGTCACCCCATCACTTGGCTACTACCAGCTCAGGCCCCACGCACCAACACCACAACAACCTCAAAGAGACCGTTTGCGGGCCGGTGGGTGGTTAGTATCACCGATTCACCACTTTTCGCACACACACGGGTACCGGAATATCAACCGGTTATCCATCGACTACGCCTGTCGGCCTCGCCTTAGGCCCCGACTCACCCTGGGAAGACGAACTTGACCCAGGAACCCTTAGTTATACGGCGGACAAGATTCTCACTTGCCAAACGTTACTCATGCCTGCATTCTCACTCGCACACACTCCACAGTAAGGTCACCCCACTGCTTCCACACATGCACGACGCTCCCCTACCCAAACAAAAAATTGTTTGCCGCGGCTTCGGCGGTGTACTTAAGCCCCACTACATTGTCGGCGCAGAACCACTCGACCAGTGAGCTATTACGCACTCTTTCAAGGATGGCTGCTTCTAAGCCAACCTCCTGGCTGTCTTCGCGATCCCACATCCTTTTCCACTTAGCACACCCTTAGGGGCCTTAGCCGACGATCTGGGCTGTTTCCCTCTCGACCAATGGAGCTTATCCCCCACAGTCTCACTGCCACACAACACTTCAACCGGCATTCGGAGTTTGGCTGACATTGCTAAGATGATAGTCCCGCTCAACCAACCAGTAGCTCTACCTCCGGCAAGCTAATGTGACGCTGCACCTAAATGCATTTCGGGGAGAACCAGCTATCACGGAGTTTGATTAGCCTTTCACCC
>NZ_AQXB01000039.1 GCF_000375365.1 Corynebacterium mastitidis DSM 44356
CCTGCTGCACGAGCCTTCTGGGCAAGGCGGATAATAGGAGCTTCCACCTCGGGAACCTGCATGATCATATCAGAGTACTCATCAATGACAATCTTATGGTAGCAGAATTTAGAAACCCCAAGTTTCTTTGCTTCCCCTGCATTACCATCAATCCACTGATTATAATCATCAATGTTCTGATTATTATCTGCTTTCTTCATGATGTCATACCTGCGATCCATGAGATGCGTAAAGAACGTCATGAGACCGTATGCGTCACCCATATTAGTTACGGGATCGGTAAACATATGAGGAAGACGAGCATAGCGGGCAAACTCAACAATTTTTGGATCGACAATGCTGAACTTTAACTCGTCAGGATGAGTATGGCTCATCTGGGAGATAAGTATATTATTGGCAAAAACAGATTTACCCGATCCAGTAGTTCCTGCAAGCAAGGCGTGAGGGAACTTGGCAAAGGGAAGAATGACGGGTTTTCCGTCAACGCCAACGCCAAAGACGGCAGTAGTAGGGTGGGAGGCATAGTTATAAAGAGTCTGCATCATTTCCCCTTAAGAATTATGTTTGTACCGCTGTTACAGATATGAAACTAGTTTACCGTGCCGAGAGTCTGCTTCGAAATGCTTTCAAGAATCCCCTCGATATTCCCCTTCCTCTGCCGCAAAAGATCAAACACAGCCTTATCAAAACCCACATCAGCAACGAAGTAATAATGATCCACACGATGATCATACCCACGACGAACATTACGCCCCTGCGCCTGCACCAAACTCGCATACGAATACTGATTCTCATAAAAAACCGACGTATTCGAACAGGGAAACTCAATACCCTCCGAACCAGCCGCATACTGAATCACAACAGCCTTCGCACTACTCAACTCCTCCCTACTCGGATGACTCGCACCTGACACCTCCACAAACTCAACACCCGACTCTCGTAGCGCCGCAGCAATACAATCTCGGGTAGAACGCAAACGATAGAAAATAAGCGGCTGCCGAACCCCCTCACCGTGGATGATGGACAACAGTTCGCGCAGTCTCTT